>CAWAUB010000004.1:0-727423 GCA_963785155.1 uncultured Thermoleophilia bacterium | reverse complement strand
GCTCGTGCTTTTCACCGATCCCGACGAGCGCGAGGCCCTGCTCCAATCGGACGACGACACGTTCTTCATCACCCCGCACTCCGAGGACTACCCGATGATCCTCGTCCGCCTCACCACGGTCGACCCAACGGAGCTCGCCGAGCTACTCACCGAGTCCTGGCGCCAGCGTGCGCCGAAGCGCCTGCGCGAGGCGTTCGACGAAACCTAAGGGCCTACGTCCTCGCGGGGCGGGGTGGGCTCGTGCTTCTCGGACGCTTTCTCTCAGCCATTGAACACGTCACGTTAAGCGCATATCATGTGCTACTGAAAGTAAACGGAGCCCGTGGGAATCCGACCCATCGGCGCCTAGCAACGCTTCCATCCCTTCTAAGGGGAGTCCGGTACAGCACACCGGAAGCGGGCTCCAAGTAAGTGGGTTGCCCCGGGCGAGGAACCATGATCTCCTCGCCCGGGGGCTTCTGCCGCCTGGTGCAATGCGGTTTGGACCCGCACGCCACTGGCGTCATTTCTTGTTCGCCTCCTCCGAGGCAAGAAGAGTTTCGTCCGTGGACTCCCAGTCAAGGGGGGCGTAGTCGCCGTCCGAGGTCTTCTTGACCCGCCCGTTCTTGTGGGCAGCCCAGAGGTTCGCTCCGAGGGCGTTCACGTTCGTGGGGGTCTCCAAGCCCTCCGCATTCATAAACCGAAAGAGTGCGGTTGGCCCCATCGGACGCCCCGCGCTTCCAGAGCTTCAACTGCCTTGTCCTGTCCCGGAGCGGCCTTGCGGGGAGGGTTGGCCGCTCGCACCCTGCCGCCGGGGAAGACCTCGCGAATCTTGACCTTGGGCGGATCTCGCCCCCGCGCTTGGCGAGGAAGGTGACCAAGTCCAACCAATAGCTGACTTCCCGATCTGCGGCTTCGGCCTCGCGGCGCTTGACTTCAAGGATCGCCTCCGCATGCGGAAGCTTCGCGCGAATGTCGGCGTCGTCCGTGAGGTTAATCTGAAGGTCTTCGCTGGGGTTCATCTAGGGCATAACCCTAGCAGGCTCTATGGACTTCCTAGAGGTTTCGGTAGCGCTGTCCTTGAGCAAGGCGCAATCTCCGGCTTCCCAGGGCCGGGCGGTACGTGTGGCGCTCTGATACTTGCCAGGGGTCTGACCCTTTAACTTGGCTCCATGAGCATCGCCGAGCGCATCGAGGACTACAAGATCCACTTCGGCGGGGAGATGGGGGCCGAGAAGGCGGAGAAGGTCGTGGCGATCTGGCGTGATGCCGCCCAGGGCAATCTTGAGGTCCAGATCGAGCTGGCCGCGCCCTTCCAGCGCCACTACACGGCGCGAGGCACGGGGCTCCCGGCCAACTTCTGCCTCGCCCTAACTCAGACCGACGCGCTCGTCTTCAAGTTCAACACGCGCAACCCGGATCACCCGCTGTCTGTCAAGCCAAGGCAGATCGGTAAGCAGGTCGCCGAGTGGCCGCGCGAGGCCTTTCGCGTGGTGGAGGTCGACCCCGGCAAGATGACGGTCAACGTCATTTTCGGAATCGACTCCGGGCCGGTCCCGTGCCGCACCCCCCGGCTCGCGATCAATCCGGCAGCCGCCGTGATGATCACCGAGCTCGGAGGAACGCTGCCCCCGAACTAGCGCTCGGCTAGACCTTGATCGTGATCACGTCGCCGTCGGCGACGACGTAGTCGCGGCCCTCGGTTCGGAGCATGCCGCGGTCGCGGGCCGGGGTATAGCCGCCGGCGTCGACCAGGTCCCGCCAGCCGATGATCTCCGCGCGGATGAAGGCGGCCTGGATCTCGCCGTGGATCCGGCCCGCTGCCTCATAGGCTGTCCAGCCGCGGGGGATCGAGCGAGCGTTGGCCTCGACATCGGGGCCCGCCGTGAAGAACGTGATCAGGCCGAGAAGCTCGTAGGCGGCGCTGACCAGGCGGTTGAGGCCCGGTTCGGGCGGCAGGCCGAGCTCGGCGCGCATCGTGGCCGCCTCCGCTGGCTCGAGCTCGCCCAGCTCGGCCTCGACCCGGGCGCTGACGGCGACCGCGGTGGCTCCGCGCTCGGCGGCGAGCTCCGCGATCTGCGCCGGGACCTCCGCGTCACCCTCATCGACGTTCGCAGCGAACAAGACGGGCTTCGAGGTGAGCGCGCTCAGTTTTCGAGGCGCACCGGCTGCCGCTCCTGATGCCGGCACAGAGCGAACCGGCTCGCCACGCTGGAGCGCGGCGACAACCCGCTCCAGCCACTCGTGCTCGGCGACCGCCTCGGGGTCGAGCGAGCGAGCCTGCTTGGTGACCCGCGCGAGCCTGCGCTCGGCCTGCTCGAGGTCGGAGAGCAGGAGTTCGGCCTCGATCGTCTCGATATCCGCGCCGGGGTCGATCGCGCCCTCGGGGTGGGGGACGCCGGAGTCCGAGTGGGCGCGAACGACGTGGCAGATGGCGTCGGTCTCGCGGATCGCACCAAGGAACTTGTTGCCGAGGCCCTCGCCCTGCGAGGCGCCGCGGACGAGCCCGGCGATGTCGTGGAACTCGATCGTCGCCGGCACGAGCTCCGAGCTCCGAGCGGCTTGGCCGACCTCTGCGAGCCGCTCGTCGGGGACGGCGGCGATCGCTACGTTGGGGTCGATCGTGGTGAAGGCGTAGCCGGCCGTTTCGGCACCGCCCTGGGTGAGCGCGTTGAACAGCGTTGATTTGCCCGCGTTCGGCAGGCCCACGATTCCGACCTTCATGGGGCGGGCGAGGGGGGCGGAAGCTCAGCCGGCTCGTCCAGACCGGGGACGAGCTTCCCGATCGTGAAGCCCAGCACCGCGCCCACGAGCACGTCGGAGGGGTAGTGCATGCCCAGGTAGGGGCGGCCGATGCAGACGAGGGCGGCGAGGGAGTAGACGAGTGGGCGGGCGCCGGGTGCGATTCGGCCGATCGCCGTCGCCGCGGCGACCGACGAGGTGGCGTGGGCCGACGGGAAGGAGAGTGAGGAGGCCGCAGCGTGGCCGAGCGGAGGGAGGCCCTTGATCACCGGGCGTTTGCGCCGCATCACCCGCTTGACCGGGTAGTTGGCGATGATCGACGCCGCCGGCAGGACTGCCACAGCCGCCCAGCGTCCGCGGCGGCTTGGGTCGGCGGCGGCGGCGACGAGCGCGGTCGCCGACCAGATCGCGCCCCACTCGCCTGCCCAGCCGAGCCCCACCATCGCCCGCTCGAGCGGCGCCTGATGGCCCGTGGTACGCAGGAAGCGCAGGACGCCTAGATCAAGCTCTGAGAGCAGTTTCACGGCGGCGGAGCATAGGCTGGCTGCACAAGCGACCGGAGGGTGAGATGGCGACGAGCGAAGACACCGAGCTGAAGGCAAGACACCGGAAGATGTGGGCGACCGGGGACTACCCGGAGATGGTCACCACGTTCCTACTCCCGCTGGGCCCCCGCCTGGTCGAGGCGGCCGGGATCCGCGAGGGCATCCGCGTGCTCGACGTCGCGTCCGGAACCGGCAACGCAGCGATCCCCGCAGCGCAGACCGGCGCCGAGGTGACCGCGAGCGACCTGACCCCCGAGCTGCTCGCCGCCGGGCGCGAGCGCGCGGAGGAGCTGGGCGTCGAGCTCGACTGGGCCGAGGCGGACGCGGAGAACCTGCCGTTCGAGGACGAGTCCTACGACATCGTGATCTCGTCGATCGGATGCATGTTCGCGCCGCACCATCAGGAGGTCGCCGACGAACTGGTTCGCGTCTGCCGGCCAGGCGGGACGATCGGGCTCCTCAGCTGGACGCCTGAGGGCATGATCGGCGGCCTCTTCCGCGCCATGGGACCCTTTGCCCCCGCACCGCCGCCCGGCGCTCAGCCCCCGCCACTCTGGGGCAGCGAAGAGCACGTCGAATCGCTCTTCGGCGATCGGGTCCGGTGGGAGACGCTCCGCCGCGAGATGCTCGAGATCACCGTGTTCGAGCGGCCTCGCGACTACGGAGCTCATTTCAAGGCCTACTACGGCCCGACGATCGCCGCCCGCAAGAACGCCGAGAAGGACGGTCGCGACGAGGAGTTCGACAAGGTCGTCGACGAGTTCTGCGACGAGTGGAACCTCGGCACCGCCGAACAGGCTCGCTTCGAGCAGGAGTACCTGCTCTCCGTGGGCACGCGCCACTAGGGCGGCGGCGGGGCTGGCCGGACCGTCCGCCGCCGCCGGTGAAATGGCGGGGTGGACAACGAACTGCGCGCGTATGAGCGGCGCTTCCGCCGCGCCGGCCTGCCGCTCTTCATCGAGGACTTCAGCGCCTCGACCAACGTCTTCAACCGCGTCGTGCCCCTGCTCGGGCTGGTCTTCATCGCGGAGATGCTGAACGCACTCAACCTCGAGTGGTCCGTCGCCGGCAACGTCGCCGCGCTCGTCGGCGGCCTCGCGATCCTGCTCGTCGCGGTCGGGCTGCTGAACAGCTTCCGCGGGCGGCCGTTCCGTTCGGTGCCGCGCACGGTGGGCAAGATCGAACTGGCCCTCTTCGTGCTCGTGCCCGCCGTGCTGCCGCTGATCTTCGGCGGCCAGTGGCGGAGCGCGCTCGTCATCGCCGGCGCCAACCTCCTCTTCCTGGCGCTGATCTACGCGTTCCTCGGCCTGGGGCTGGCCGCGATCCTGCGCTGGGTGTTCGCCCGCCTGATGAGCCAGTTGCGCGGCTCACTCGAGCTGATTGCCCGAGCCGTCCCGTTGCTCGCGATCTTCGCCCTGCTCTCGTTCACGAACCAGGAGATGTGGCAGATCTTCTCGTCGCTCACCTCCGGGATCTTCTGGACCATCATCGGGCTCTTCGTACTCCTGGGCACGGCGTTTCTCGTCGTCCGCCTGCCGCGGGAGGCGCGCGCCCTCGAGCGGGAGGCCAAGGCCGACGACGTCCCGCTCCGGCGCCGCCAGCGGCTGAACGTGGGCCTGGTGATGTTCGTCAGCCAGGCGGTCCAGGTCCTCATCGTCAGCCTCGTGATCGCCCTCTTCTTCGCGATCTTCGGGATGCTCGCGATCGACGATCGCTCCGCGAACCGACTGGATCGGCTCGGGCGGCGAGGTCTGGCTCGAGTTCGAGCTGTTCGGCGAGCAGATCGAGGTCACCCGTGAGCTCCTCCGGGTCTCGATCGGCCTCGGCGCCTTCTCCGGCTTCTACTTCGCGATCGCGATGCTCACCGACTCGACCTACCGCGAGGAGTTCCTCGAGGAGCTGACCTCCGAGATGCGCGCAAGTTTCGAGGCGCGCGCCGCGTACCTGCGCCTCCGCGCCGCCTGAGCGCTCCGCATAGGGTTGCGGGAGACCGGAGCCCCTCAGGAGGAGAGCATGAGCCAGATCATCGAGAGCCCGCACGACGACGTCGAGATCCCCGACGTCGACATCACCTCGTTCGTCTTCGAGAACGCCGCGGATCGTGCCGACAAGCCGGCGCTGATCGACGGCCCGAGCGGGCGCACCCTCACCTACGGCGAGCTCGAGCGCGGCATTCGGAGCCTCGCCGCCGGCCTCGCCTCGCGCGGGTTCGGCAAGGGCGACGTGCTTGCCGTCTACATGCCCAACCTGCCCGAGTACGCGATCGCGTTCCACGGCGCCACCTCGGTGGGAGGCAGGGCAACGACGATGAACCCGCTCTACGCCGCCAACGAGGTGGCCCACCAGCTCGAGGATTCCGGCGCCAAGCTGCTGATCACCGTGGGCCCCTTCCTCGAGGCCGCGTCCGCCGGCGCCGAGAAGGCTGGCATCGGCGACGAGATCTACGTGATCGGCGATTTCGAAGGCGACGGGGCCAAGCCGTTCACCGACCTGCTCGGCGATCCCGACGAGGCACCCGAGGTCGAGATCGACCCGGCCAACGACCTCGCCGCCCTTCCTTACTCGAGCGGCACGACCGGCCTGCCGAAGGGCGTGATGCTGACCCATCGCAACCTCGTCGCGAACCTGAACCAGACGGTCGTGACCCAGCAGCTGAGCGAGGACGAGGTGGTGATCGGCGTTCTCCCCTTCTTCCACATCTACGGGATGCAGGTGATCATGAACCTGGGGCTATGGCGCGGGGCAACCGTGGTGACGATGCCGCGCTTCGACCTCGAGCAGTTCCTCTCCCTGATCGAGGAACACAAGGTCACGCGGGCCTTCGTCGTCCCGCCGATCGCGCTTGCGCTCGCCAAGCACCCCGAGGTCGAGAACCATGATGTTTCCTCACTCGAGGTGATCATGTCGGGCGCGGCGCCGCTGGGGGCCGAGCTCTCCGAGGCCGTCGAGAAGCGGACCGGTGCGGTCACGATCCAGGGCTACGGCCTGACCGAGACGAGTCCCGTCACGCACACCGTCACCGCAGAGGGCGGCCGCGCCGGCACGATCGGCCCGGCGCTGCCGAACACCGAGTGCCGGATCGTCGACGTCGACTCGGGCGAGGACGTCGCCCAGGGCGAGCGCGGCGAGCTGTGGATCCGCGGCCCGCAGGTGATGGCCGGCTACCTGAACAACGAGGACGCGACCGCGGCGACCGTCGACGACGACGGCTGGCTGCACACCGGCGACATCGCCGTCGTCGACGAGGAGGGCAACTTCGAGATCGTCGATCGCCTGAAGGAGCTGATCAAGTACAAGGGCTTCCAGGTCCCGCCGGCGGAGCTCGAGGCGCTGATCATCAATCACCCGAAGGTCCAGGACGTCGCGGTGATCGGTGTCCCGGACGAGGAGGCAGGCGAGCTGCCGAAGGCCTACATCGTGCCCGGTGAGGATTTCGACCACGACGAGCTGAAGTCTGGGTGGCGGACCAGGTCTCGCCCCAGAAGAAGATCCGGCTGATCGAGGAGATCGACGAGATCCCGAAGTCGGCCTCGGGCAAGATCCTCCGCCGCAAGCTGGTCGAGAAGGAGCGCGAGGAAGCAGCGGTTGACCGAGGCGACCGCCGGCGCCGTGATGGTGCCGGGCTATAGCCACGTCCCGGGCAACCACTGCGGCTCGACGGCGCTGCGCAACCTGCTCGCCTTCCACGGGCTCGAACTCACCGAGGAGATGGCGTTCGGCCTCGGCGCCGGGGCCTGCTTCTACTACATCGTCCTCGATGGCCAGTCACCGTCGCGGTTCACGAACGGCCGCGTCTCCCGGCTAGAGGAGCAGTTCGTCGAGTTGAGCGGAGCGCCGCTGGAGCTCCGCACGTTCGACGACCCTGAGGCGAGCTGGGCGGGGGCCCGCGAGACGGTCGACGCCGGCAACCCGGCGATCCTCCTCTCCGACCTCTACTTCCTCGACCATTACGGCAACTCGGCCCATTTCCCCGGGCACGCCGTCGTCCTCGCGGGCTACGACGACGAGGTCGCCTACCTGTCCGACACCGGCTTCGAGGAGCTGCAGACGACGCGCCTTGAGAACCTGGCCAAGGCCCGCCACGAGAAGCTGCCGGTCTTCCCGCTCGACGGCCACATGTTCGCCCTCGCCGACGGCGCCGAGCTCGGCGATCTGCGCGAGGCGGCGCCGCGCGCGATCGAGTACTGCGCGAAGCGGATGATCGAGCCCCCGCTCGGCGAGTACGAGGGCCTGCCGGCGCTCCGACGCTTTGCGGGCGAGGTCGGCGACTGGCCGGCGGCGACCGAGGACTGGAAGTGGTGCGCCCGCTTCAACTACCAGGTGATCGAGCGCCGCGGCACGGGTGGCGGCAACTTCCGCGCGATGTACTCGCGATTTCTCGCCGAGGCGGGCTACTCCGAATCGGAGCTCGCCGCGGAGGCCTCGGCGCGCTGGACAGAGCTGGCGGGAGCGCTGCACACGGCAAGCGAGGACGACGAGCCGAAGCCGGAGCTCTGGTCCGCGGTCAGCGACGCGGTGAAGCCGGTGCTCGAGGCCGAGGAACGGCTCTGGGCAGCCCTCGCGCAAGGCCTGATCAGTCCGGGCGCCAGCGGGCGTCGAGGAACTCGCCGCCACCCGCGCTGGACTCGGCCGTCTGCAGCGCTTCCTTGACCTCTTCGAGCTCCTGCTCGAGCTCCCCGACCCGGCCCTCCAGCCTTCGCGCCTCCTCGTCGGCCGCGGCGCGCTCGAGCTCGGAAGCCATCAGCTTTGCGACGGCCTTCAGCACGAGCACGTCGCGGTTCGACAGGTCGTCGCGAGCCTCGTGGCTGAGGCCACAGAGGGTGCCGTAGACCGTTCCGTCGGAGAAGGTGATCGGCACGCCGATGTAGGCGCCGATGCCACTGAGCTTGGTGATCGCGAGGTCGCGGACCTGCTCGGTCTCGGCGGAGTTGGCGACGATGTTCGGGATCTCGCCCATCACCATCCGCTTGCAGTAGCTGCCGTCGAGCGCGTAGCCCTCGTCCTCCATCACCTCGAACGAATCGGCGTCGCCGGCGACCTCGCGGTAGACCTGCTCGCCGTCCTTGAACTGGGCGACGTAGCCGGCCTCCATGCCGAGCGCTTCGCGGGCGATTTCGAGGGCCTCCTGGATCGCCTTTTCGGGACCTTGGTCCACGCGCTCAGCCTACCGTCTCGAGCGCGCCGTCCCTGATGCATATCCTCCGATCAGTGCGCTTCAGGACGAAGGCATTGGCAAAGCGAAGGCAGGCCGAGGAGCTCGACCGGCTGCCCGAGGTCGCGAAGCCGCGAGGCTGGCTGGCGGCGCTTGCGCTGGCGGTCGTCGTCCTCGGCGTCGTCGGCTACGCGATCGCCGGTGAGATCCCGCGCCGGGTCGAGGCGGACGGCGTGCTCAGCTCCCGCGGCGGGGTGCTCGAGGTGCAGAGCCACCAGGCCGGCGAGGTCCATCAGGTGCTGGTCGAGATCGGCGAGGAGGTCACCCCCGATACCCCGGTCGCGGAGATCACGACGGCGGCCGGCGCCCGGGAAGAGGTGAACGCCGACTTCACCGGCACGGTGCTGGAGCTGCGGACCGCCGAGGGCCGCGTCCTCGAGCCCGGCGATGAGGTCGTCACCCTTGCCGGCGAGCCAGGGGAGCGGCCGACCGGCGTCTACCTGTTCGTCTCCCAGGACGAGGCCGCCGGCGTCGCGCCGGGCATGCATGTGGACGTCGACGTATCCACCGCGCCGTCCGAGACATTCGGAGTTGTGCGCGGGGAGGTGGCTTCGGTCTCCGGCGCTCCGATCTCCCCGCAAGAGATGGACGTGCTGCTCTCCAACGACGGGCTCGTCGAGCAGTTCTCGGCGGACGGCCCCCCGATCCTCGCGACGGTGGCCCTCGAGCGCGCCGACAATCCAAGCGGGTTGAAATGGTCCAAGGGCGATGGCCCTGAGTTCCCGCTCGTGCCGGGGACGATCGTCACCGCCGACGTCCAGCAGGGCAAGCAGCCGGTGCTCGACGTGATCCTCGGCGACCGTTGAGCGCGACCAACCAGCCGAGGCGAAGCCGAAGTCCCCGCACCCGATGCTGGAGGGCGACGGAGGCGACACGCGCCGGGTCCGGACGCCGACGGTCCTGCAGATGGAGGCCGTCGAGTGCGGTGCCGCCTGCCTTTCGATCGTCCTCGCCCACCGCGGCCGCCACGTCCCGCTGGAGCAGCTGCGGATCGAGTGCGGCGTCTCCCGCGACGGAACCAACGCGGGCAACCTGCTGCGCGCAGCCAAGTCGCACGGCCTCGCCGCGCGCGGATTTCAGCTCGAGGCCGACGTCCTGCGCAACGCGCCGCTGCCGGCGATCGCGTTCTGGAACTTCGACCACTTCGTCGTCGTCGAGGGGTTCAAGGGCGACACCGTCTACCTCAACGATCCGGCGACCGGGCCGCGGAAGGTCGACTGGGAGGAGTTCGACGGATCGTTCACGGGAATCGCGCTCGTCTTCGAGCCTGGTGAGGACGAGGTCGAGCAGACCTCGAAGCCGTCGGGAACGCTCGCCCGCCTGTGGTCGCGGATGGACCAGGGGCGATCAGGGCTCTACCTGATCCTCCTGCTCAGCTTCCTGATCGTCGTCCCCGGCCTCGCCTTACCGGGCCTCCAGCGGGTCTTCGTCGACCAGGTACTGGTCACCGGACGCGAGTCGTGGGCGATCCCGCTGGCGCTCGGCGCAGCGTTCGCGGCGCTCCTGATGTACGTGCTCACCGCCCTCCAGCAGCACTACCTGCTGCGGCTGGAGACGCGGATGGCGATCACGGACTCGGCGGGGTTCCTGCGCCACGTGCTGCGCCTGCCGGTCGAGTTCTTCACCCAGCGCCAGCCCGCCGACATCGCCGCGCGGATGCTCGCCCTGGACCGCGTCGCCCAGATCCTCTCGCGCGACCTCGCGACCGCGCTCGTCGGCACGGTGATGGCGACGTTCTTCGGGATCGTCCTGCTCACGACGAACATCCTGCTCGGCCTGATCGGGATCGGCGCCGCCGTCGTCAACCTGATCGCCCTCCGCGTGGTCGGGCGCGTCCGGCGCGACGCGACGTCGCGGCTCGAGCAGGACCGCGGCAAGGTGATCTCCGCGACCTACAACGGCATCGCGCTGATGGAGACGCTGAAGTCGTCGGGGCGCGAGGCGGACTACTACGCGCGCTGGGCCGGGATGCAGGCGAACATGGTCACGGGCGTCCAGAAGCTCGGCGTGCCGACCCAGCTGCTCGGGGTCGTGCCGATCGTGCTGGGGATCGTCTCCGGGGCGCTGATCCTCCTCGTCGGCGGCAACGCGGCGATCGAAGGCACGATCACCGTCGGCCTGCTGCTCGCAGTGCAGACGCTGGTCCTTCAGTTCCAGAAGCCGATCATCGAGCTGGCGGACGTCGGCACCCGGGCGCAGGAGGCCTCCGCAGACATCGCCAGGCTCGACGACGTCGAGCGCTACCCCCTGGCCCGCTCGACGAAGCCGCGCGAGGGCGCCGCTCAGCGTCGTCGCCGGCTCTCCGGGCATCTCCAGATGCGCAACGTGACGTTCGGCTACAACCCGCTGGTCGATCCCCTGATCGAGGACTTCTCGCTCGAGCTGCGCCCGGGCGAGCGGATCGCGCTCGTCGGGCCCTCCGGCAGCGGCAAGTCCACGGTCGCCCGCCTGATCGCCGGATTGCACGAGCCCTGGTCGGGGGAGATCCTCTTCGACGGCCTGCGCCGGGGAGAGATCCCGCGCGAGATCCTGGCCGCCTCGGTCGGCGTGGTCGAGCAGGAGCCCTTTCTCTTCGCGGGGACCATCCGCGAGAACCTGACCCTCTGGGACGAGGGCGTCCACGACGACGTCCTGATCGCAGCGCTTCGCGACGCGGCCATCCACGACGAGATCATGGGCCGCCCGGGCAAGCTCGGCGGTGCCGTCGGGGAGGGCGGGCGAGACCTATCCGGCGGCCAGCGCCAGCGGGTCGAGATCGCCCGGGCGCTCGCCGGCGACCCGGCGATGCTGATCCTCGACGAGGCGACCAGCGCGCTCGACCCGGTCTCCGAGGAACGCGTCGACGGGGCGATGCGCCGCCGCGGTTGCTCGGCGGTGATCGTCGCCCACCGGCTCTCGGCGATCCGCGACGCCGACGAGATCATCGTGCTCGACCGCGGCAAGGTGGTCGAGCGCGGCCGTCATGCGGAGCTGATGGCCGCAGAGGGCACCTACGCCGACCTGATCCGGACGGTCTGAGGGCGCCGCCGATGCTCGACCTCGGAACAGCCGGCACGCACGTCGAGGCGGCGACGATCGCCGCCGACGATGTCGATCGTTGGTGGTACGTCGCCGAGGGCCACGCCGACGTGTTCATGGCTGTCAAGGGAGACGAGGGCGACGAGGAGGGCCGCTGGCGGCCGCTCAGCTCGGCCGGCGCCGGGACGCTGATCCCCGGACTCGAGCCAGACCGGTTCACGACCGTGATCCGACCGGCGCCGGGGGCCAGGGTCGAGCGGATCGACCGCGGCGAGCTCCGCCGTATCGCCGAGGCCGATCCCGCAGCTGCCGCCGAGGCCGTCGAGAGCTGGCTGCGACCGGTGCTGGAACGTTTGGGCGGCGCGGAGCTGCCCCCACGCGAATTCACCCCGATCGAGGCCGGCGAGGAGGTCCAGCTGACCGACGGCGAAGCGGTGCGGCCCGTCGGGGACATCCTCTGGGTCAGTGGGCCCGGGGTCCGGTTGCGCGGACGGGCCGGCAGCCGCCGCCTCAAGGCGGGGGAGACGGCTCCCGTCGGCGAGGGCGATTGGCTGATCGCGGAGGGCGAGCTGTCCCTGCGCGGCTACTCGACCGCCCAGCTCGTGGAGGCCGGTGAGTTCTGGACGCACTGGGAGGAGCGCGTCTCGAAGCAGGCCGTGCGAGCGCTCAGCGTCGGCATCGCCCAGGAGGAGGAGGCGGAGCTCGAACAGATGGCGCTTCGCGCCAGCCGCGACGCCGAGCTGAAGGCCGAGACCGAGACCGAGTTCGCCGACCTGATGAACCCGCTCGACCAGCGCCGGGTGGGCCGGGCATCGCGGGACCCGCTCCTCGCCGCGGTGCGCATCGTCACCAACGATCTCGGGGTCGAGGCCAGGCGTCCGCCACCCTCGGCGCGGCTCGCGCCGCGGGTCGACGAGCTGGTCGAGATCGTCCGCGCCTCCGGCCTGTACTCGCGCGAGGTGACTCTGCGTGGCCAGTGGTGGAAGGAGGACGCCGGGCCGATGGTCGCCTTCCTGCGGGGTGAGGAGGAAGAGGGCGAGTCAAATGGCATTGCCCCGGAGGGAAGAGGCCGGGCGGTGGCGCTGGTGCGCACCGCCTTCGGCTACCAGCTTCGCGATCCCGTCACGAACGAGTCGGTCCGCGTCGACGCCGGCGTCGCCGCCCGCCTCCAACCGCATGCCCGCAGCCTCTACCGGCAGCTGCCCGATCGCCGGCTGAGCGGGATCGACCTGATCCGCTTCGGTGCCCATGGGACACGCCGCGACCTCATCGTCTTCATCGTGGCCGCGTTCGTCGTGGCGGGCCTGGGCCTGCTCGTTCCCATCGCCAGCGGCGAGATCCTCGGCACGCTGATCCCGGACGCGCAGGACGACCTGATCACCCAGATCTGCCTGGGCCTCCTCGGGGTCGCGTTCATCGCCCTGCTCCTCGCCTCGGTCATGAACCTGGCCGCGCTGCGGGTGGAGGGCCGGACGCAGGCGCAGATCCAGGAGGGAATCTGGGGCCGGGTGATGCGACTCTCGCCCGCGTTCTTCCGCCGCTACTCGACCGGCGATCTCGCGACCCGCGCGCTTGCTCTCGCCCATGTCCAGGAGCTGATCGGGAACCTCGGGATCAAGATGGCGGTGGCGGCGGTAACCGCGATCGCGAACATCGCCCTGATCTGCGTCTACGACGTCCAGCTCGGCATCATCACCCTGCTGCTCCTTGTGTTGGTCGCGTCCGTCTGCGTCATCGCCGGCCGGAGGTCGTTGCACCTTCAGCGCGAGTCGTTCAACCATCAGCGCGAGCTCAACTCACGGGCGTTCCAGCTGATCGGCCATGTCGGCAAGCTGCGCTCCGCCGCCGCCGAGGAGCGAGCCTTCGCCTGGTGGACCGACGCCTTCGCCCGCAGCCGCGAGTTCACCTACGCGGCGCGGCACATCCAGAACCGGATCGCGGCGTTCGCCGCCGCCTTCATGCTCATCTCGTACACGGTCGTCTTCTTCGCGATCGGCGAGCTGATCGAGGTCCCGCAGTCCACCTTCTTCGTCTTCAGCGTCGCCTTCGGCCAGGGCTTTGCCGCGGTGCTGCTGGTCGTCGTCACCGCGGTCAACTCGCTGCCGGTCGTGCCGCTCCTGGAGGGGATGTCCCCGATCCTCCGAGAGGTTCCGGAGGTTTCCGACCAGCTCTCCGACCCCGGTGAGCTCACCGGCGCTCTCGAGCTCTCGGGGATCGACTTCTCCTACGACGAGGGCGGCCCGGCGGTCCTCGAAGATGTCTCCTTCAGCGTCAGCCCGGGCGAGTTCGTCGCGATCGTCGGCCCCTCGGGATCGGGCAAGTCGACGGTGATGCGACTGATGCTCGGATTCGAGTCACCGAACGTCGGCGCCGTCATCTACGACGAGCAGGACCTGAGCGACCTGGACGTCTCGGCGGTGCGCCGCCAGTGCGGCGTCGTCATGCAGGACTCGGCCCTGTTCGCCGGCGACATCCTCTCCAACGTCGTCGGCTCCGGCGTCTACACGGCGGACGACGCCTGGGAGGCGATCGAGGCCGTCGGCATGGACGAGGACATCGCCGGCATGCCGATGGGGATGTTCACCGTCCTCTCCGAGGGCGCGGGCACCCTCTCCGGCGGCCAGCGCCAGCGGATCGCGATCGCTCGCGCGCTCGTCTCGAAGCCGCGGATCATCTTCCTCGACGAGGCGACGAGCGCCCTCGACAACGTCTCCCAGCAGCAGGTGATCGAGTCGATGCGCCGCATGAACGCGACCCGGGTCGTCGTCGCCCACCGCCTCACCACCATCCGCGACGCCGACCGGATCATCGTCATGCGCGACGGCAGGATCGCCGAGACCGGCACCTACGACGAGCTGATGGAGATCGACGGCGTCTTCCGCCGCCTCGCCCAGCGACAGCTGGCTTAGGCCTGTTATCAACGGTTGATACGCTGCCATCGAGTGACCGAGCGAAACGGACTTCGCCGGAGGGAGTTCCTCGTTGCCGGCGCAGCTGCGGGGATCACGCTCGCCGGTCCGATCAATTACGCGGCGATGGCGCGGGCGAAGCGCGTTCCCTTCGCCAAGGGCGGCAAGTTCGCGCACGGCGTCGCCTCGGGCTTCCCCTCGCCGAAGGCGATCACGGTCTGGACCCGGCTCTCCGAGCTCGACGGCAGCTCGAAGCTGAAGGTCGAGGTCGCGACCGACGAGAAGTTCCGCAAGGTGGTCGAGTCGGCGTCGGTGAGCGCCGAAAAGGGCCGCGACTTCACCGTCCATCACCGGATCAAGGGGCTGAAGGCCGGCGAGGAGTACTTCTACCGCTTCTTTACCGGGGGCGAGGAGAGCAGGGTTGGCCGGTTCCGCACCGCGCCGCCGGCCGACTCGAAGGAGACGATCAGGATCGGCTACTTCTCCTGCCAGAACTACAACGCCGGGTTCTTCAACGCCCAGGCCGCGCTGGCGAAGGAGAAGGACATCGACCTCGTCATCTGCCTCGGCGACTACATCTACGAGAAGGGCACGTACGAGGGCCCCCGGACCGACACCACCGGCGTCAACGGCGACGGTGACGTGCAGACGCTCGACGAGTACCGCGAGAAGTACCACCTCTACCAGAGCGACAAGGACCTCCAGGACCTGCACGCGGCCCATCCGTTCGTGATGATCTGGGACGACCACGAGGTCGAGGACAACTACGCCGGCGACCAGGACCTCGACAACGGCGGCGACGCCCGCCGGGTCCCCTTCGAGGAGCGGCGCGCGAATGCCTACAAGGCCTACTTCGAGGCGATGCCAAAGATCCAGGTGAAGGACGACCCGACCCGGATCTACGGCTCGGCCAAGCTCGGCAGCGCGGCGGAGCTCTTCTTCACCGACCAGCGCCAGTACCGCGACATTCAGCCTTGCGACGACGCGATCCTCGAGCCCTGTCCCGAGGCCGATGACCCCGGGCGCACGCTGCTCGGCGCCGAGCAGAAGGCCTGGTTCACCAAGGCGGTGGCTAACTCGAAGGCGAACTGGAAGCTCTGGGGCTCCGAGGTGATGCTGATGAGCCTCGATTTGCCGAAGGGCTCCCCGGCGCTGGTCGACGCCTGGGACGGCTACGCGGCCGAGCGCCAGGAGATCCTCGAGGGCTTCATCGCCTCCGGGGTCGACAACCTGGTCGCGCTCACCGGGGACATCCACACGTTCATCGCCGGCAACATGACGACGACCGGGCGTGATGACGGCCAGCCCGCCGGCGTCGAGTTGGTCGGCGGCTCCACGACGTCGCTCGGGCTGCCCGAGTTCCTGGGCGTGCCGAGCTCCTCGCTCTACCCGCTCGCCGAGCCCAACGACCCGCACATCAAGTACGTCGAATTCGACGCCCGCGGCTACGCCGTGGTCACGGCGACGAAGAAGGACCTCACCTGCGATTTCAAGGCCGTGGACGCGCTCACCGAGGGCAGCAAGGCGTCGACGCTGAAGTCATTCCGAGTCGCCGACGGCGACCCGACGGTGCAGGTCCTCTAGCTCTTACTCCGGCCGGTAGGTCCCGAACGCCCAGAGGTTGCCCTCAGGGTCGCGGGCGGTGAAGTCGCGGGAGCCGTAGTCGGTCTCGGTCAGCTCGAGGGCGATCTCGGCGCCGGCCTCGCTGGCGCGCGCGTACAGGTCGTCGACGTCGTCGACGGCGATGTAGACGAGGGAACCGCCGGCGGGGAGGCTCTTGAACGGCTCGCGGCCCTTCCCGGCACTGCCCAACATCACGATCGCGCCGGCCAGGCCGAGCTCCGCGTGCATCACGGCGCCGTCGTCGTCGCGGTGGTCCTGCAGGCGCTCGAAGCCGAGGGTGCCTTCGAGCCATTCCATCGCAGCAGGCGCGTCCGAATAGAGAAGGTTGGGATAGATCGTCGCGTTCTCAGACATGGGCCGCAGGTTACGCGGGTCAGTACTTCGGGATCGGCTCGGCGACCTCGGCGATCCCCGGGCCGGTACTCCCGGCCGGGCGGCTGCCGAGGATGAACTCGCCGACGCTCGTCTCGGCCTCGTACTCGGTCCCGGCGGCCTTCGCGAAGAGGTCCGAGTCGCCGCCGCCCAGGCCGCACGGCGCGAGCCCCATCGCGGTCGCGACGAGGTAGAGCGTCTGGTAGAGGACGCCGACGTGCTTGAGCGTGAGCGCGTAGGGCATCGCCTCGTACTTCCAGCTCACCCGGCCGAAGCGCGCGGCGATGACCAGGAGGACCTGCGGCGGGGCCTCCATCAGCGCCGCGACCCGGGCGTGCTGAAGCAGGCCTTCGCTGTACGCGGTCGGCTCGGAGATCGGGACGAGCGCGTGCCCCACCGGGTCGTAGCGGTGGAGGCCGGCCGGCACCCCTTCGCACAGCCGGACCAGCGGATAGACCTCGAGTTCGTACAGCGCGCCGCCGTTCGGATAAGGGCGCAGCGCGAAGGTCCCGTGCTCCGGCGAGTCGACGGTGTGCCGTACGCGGGAGGAGCGGAAGAGGAACTCGCCGAGCCGCGCGATGTCGATCGGCGCCGTGTCGTCGTGCTCGCGCACCGACTGGCGCCGCTCGAGGACCGACGTGAACGGTGGGTCGGCGGCCGTCGCCGCGTCCAGGTCGGGCTTCGGCAGCTCGAGCGCCTCGGCGGGCTGCTCGCGGATGGCGGGCACGTCCGGGAACCGGTCCTTGAACGGGTAGGTGCCGCCGTATCCGTCCCCGCGCCGCCCGAGCCGGGTCCGCGCGTGGAAGAGCAGGTCGACGGCGTCCCACTGCGCGAGCGCCTGCTCGCCGCTCTCCGGGTCCTCGTCGCCGGCCCGGACCACGACTCCGGCCTGGATCAGCAGGCGGATCGCCGCGTCGAGCTCATCCGGCTCGAGGCCGTAGTCGGCGGCGTCGAGCTCGTCGCGCGCGGCGGGATCGGCGAGGCGCGCGACCAGCGCCGCCAGGCGCGCCTCTTGCAGCGCCACCCTCGACTTCACGTGCCCCGATTCGATCGTCGGCACCCCGTCGACCGTGTGCACGATCGCGAACCGCGAGGCCTTCAGCGGCAGGTCCGACTCGAGCCCGCGCCGGACGAGGACGTCCGCGAAGCCAAGCGGTTCGAGGGTCGCGATCTCGCGATCGCCGGCGCGAACGGTGCGGGCGATCCACCCCGCCGATTCGAGCTGGTGGACGAGCATCCCGAGCGCGGGGCTGCCCGCGAGCCCCTCGGCGTCGAGGCCGTCGCCGGCGAGTGCTTCGAGTGCCGAGCGGGTGAACTCGTCGGGTTCCTTCAGGCCGAGGCGGGCGAAGCCGAAGGTGAGCGCGGTACCGCCGTCGACGAGCTCCGCGCCCCGCCGCAGCCTCAACATATGCCCGGCGGCCACGGGTCTAGAACCAGATGTTCTTCGGGTTCAGCTCGTTCTCGCCCAGCGGCCGCTCGAGCCGGCCCATCTTCACCGGCACGTCGTAGAGGCGGCCGGGTGCGAGCCGGCGCCAGAAGTGGCGCAGGCCGGGGACGAGGACCTTGACCACGCGCAGCTCGATGTCCGGCCGGCTCTGGTCGACCACGAACGTCTCGAGCCCCACGTCGGCGATCAGGTCGACGCAGGTGCGGATGTCCCCCGCCAGGTCGTCGCTGCCGCGCTGGGGGAAATCCACGAGCCGGCGGACCGGGGCCTCCGGGTCGGGCAGCAGGTAGGGGTCGTTCTCGAGGCTCGAGTTGTTCCACCAGTCCTTCGCTGCGTCGTCCCAGATGATCAGCTCATCCGTCTCGGGATCGCGGCGGGCCGCCGGCAGGAACTGGTTCATCTCGGAGAACGCCCGGGCCATCGCCAGTTCGGGCTCGAGGTGGGAGCCGAGGCCGAAGATCAGGTCCTCGTTCTCCGAGTCGGTCCGAGACGACACGGCGGCGAAGACCGGTATGCCGACGTCTGTCGTCAGGTCGAGGGCCCAGACCCTCCGGCCGACCGCCGCGTACTCCGCCCTGATCTGGTCGAGCCACGGGTTCGCGAAGGAGTCGATGTCGACCTCCGGCACCCGCAGGCTGTTGTACCACCAGATCGCCACGCCGTCGCGCTCCACGAGCTCCATCAGCCCCTGGATGACGGCCTCCTCGAGCGTGTTGCCCGCGCCCTGGCCGTTCGAGTCGCCGGTGCAGAAGAACTGCGAGAAGTCGGCGATATCGGGATGGCCGTAGTAGCAGTAGGCGGAAGGCACGAGCCTCGTCCCTCCATTGGTCAGGGACCAGGCCTCGCTCCAGTCGACCTCGCGATCGGGAGCCAGCGGGACGCCGACGAACTGGAGCTCCGAGTTCTGGTTGCGGTTCCACTCCTCGCGCGTGACGTACTGGCTCTCGGAGTACTGCGCGAGCTGTTCGAAGTCCATCATCCGGTCCGCCATCTCGGTCCGGGTACCGCGGGTGCGCTGCTCGTCGCCGAAGAAGCAGCCGCTGAAGCGCTCGAGCGACTCGCAGATCGCGCTCGCCCGCGCCTGCTCGCGGGTCGGGCCCTTGCCGCCGCTGCGCCCGCGCACGTTCTGGCGCAGCACCGCCGCGCCGCCCTCGGCGGAGAGGATCGGGAACCAGTGGCCGGCCCAAAAGGTGAACCCCGACTCGCCGGGCTCCGAGAGGTCGGAAAGCCAGGCGACCGCCCCGGTGATCGGGCTGACGTGCTTCTCGAGCCGCTCGAGCGTCTGCTCCGCGGTCATCGTCCGCCACGCGCCGCCGGCCTTCAACCGCTTCGGCGCGGGCGAGAGCTTCACCTCGGGACCGCCGTAGGCCTCAGAGCCGGCCCCGCAGACAGGGCATTGCGGCCGCCGGATCAGGGTGTGCTCGAGCGTCCCGAGGTCACGCCGCATCGTCACGACCCTGCTCTCGAGCGAAATCGAGGTGCCCGTTGCCGCGATCTGCTCGAGCTCTCGGGCCAGCATCCCGGCGGCCAGCTGAGCCGCGCCTGGGGGAGTCGCCGCCGGGCGCCGTGGCCGCTCTCCGCCGCGCAGGCGGATGTAGGTCTCGACGTGGCGGTTGCGCTCGAGCCGGAACTGGAGGCAGGCCCAGCAGCCGGTCTCGCCCGGCCGGAACCAGGGACCGAGCCAGATCGTCTCGCCGACCGGCTTCGCGAGCAGCCACGGCTTCTCCATCTCGAGCATCGCGTCGTTCACGATGCCGAGCGTCGAGCACAGGTAGTCCTCGGCGAACACGAGCAGTGTGTCGTCGCTTGCAATCAGCGACATGTCGCCGTCGGCGGGGCCGTGGGTGATCGAGCCCGGCAAGCTGAGCCCCGCGGCTCGCAACCCATCGGCGACGTCCGCGGCGTTTTCCACCTCTCCCACCGCGACGATCTGGACGTCGGCCTTCGCGACGCGCTCCGCCGCGGCATGCGAATCGAGGTCTGCGGCCTCCCACCAGGCCGCCTCGGGCGGTACATGGTTTCCCTCGGCAAGGTGCCCACCCCGCTGAAGCGCCTGCACAGCGCCCATCACGTCGCCGATCGCGAACTCGCCACCGAGCTCCATCGCGATCTCGGTGACCGAGCGGGTCCCGTCGAGGAGCGGGGCGAGCCTGACCGCGGCCTCGCTCTTCAGCAGGTGCTGGCGGTCGTCGCCGAGCAGGAAGAGCTCGTCCTTCCCGACGGTGTGGGCGCTCAGGTGCGCCTTCAGGCGTGGTTTATCGATCATGAAAAGTCCCGCGGCCGCCCGACCCAGATTTGAGGAGCTGGGCCGAACGGCCGCGAAGGGGTTCGACCTATCTCAGCAGCAGCAGCAGCAGGAGATGATCGACGACGAACAGGCGCCCGCAGCGACGCCCTCGAGCTCGGACTCCGAGACCTCCTGGGTCTGGACCTGGCTCGACTCCTGGACGTAGAAGGTGTAGTTGCCGCTCTCGCGACCCTCCTCGTACAGGTCGATCTGGCGCTCGAGATCCGGGCCGGCGTCCTCCGGCGGCGTCTCGAGGCTGATCACGGCATCGTCCTGGACCTGGAGCCCGTTCTCGCCGAAGACGGACTTCGGATCGTCCTGAAGCCGCGACTTGAAGTCGTCGTCCTCCCAGGTCTTCATCAGGATCGTGCCCCAGGCGCGAACGAATTCCTCGCGCTCCTTTGCTTCTAGTGCCATGTGTGTTTCCTCCTTGTCGTTCTGATCGTGCGAATCAGCAGCAGCAGCAGCTCAGGATCGACGAGCAACAGGCTCCCGCCGATACGCCCTCGAGCTCTGACTCCGAGACCTCCGAGGTCTCGATCTGAGTCTCGTTCTGCACGTAGAACGTGTAGGTGCCGCTCTCCTGGCCGTTTTCGTACTCCCGGATCTGCGCCTCGAGGTCCGGTCCTGCGTCGGCCGGCGGCTCGACGAGGTTGACGCTGGCGCCCTCCTGGATCGAGACCCCGTTCTCGTTCAGAACCTGGGCCGGGTTCGAGTTGAGCTGTGAGCGGAACTCCTCGTCCTCCCATGTGCGCGTGAGGACGTTGCCCCACGAGCGGACGAAGCTCTCACGGTCCTTCGCTTCCAGAGCCATGGCTCTCCCTTCTGATTGACAGCCCCCCGTCGCCATGGTTCATACCTGGCTCGCCTGGCATGTCAAGGTCGCGTTACCCCTAAATCCGCCTCTCGGTCAGATCGCCCATCCGCCGGGCTCGCATCCCCTCCCTCATCGCGGGCGGACGATGCGGACGTCCCGGTACCGGCCGAGTTGCAACAGGGAGATGTCGCCGGTGACGACGAACGCGGCCTGCGCCGCGTCCGCGATGGCGAGCAACCGGTTGGCGCTCGGCTCGGCGACGGCCCTCGGCGCGGCTCCCGGATCGACGACGATCGACATCCGCTCGATCAGCTTCGTGATCCAGATCGGCTGGCGGAATGCGCGGGCGAGCTCGGGACGGCCCATCGCCTCCTCCAGTTCGGTGAGCAGCTCGGGGCTCGTGACCGGGACAAAACGGCCTGCCAGAGCGGCATTCACGACCTTCCGTGCGGGCGCGCGGTGCCAGCCCAGCCCCGAGATCAGGGTTGGGTTGTCGAGGACGGCGCAGATCACCGGAGGCGTTCGGTCGCGTCGATCGCCTGGCGGATCATGCGGCGGTCGAGGCCAGCCCGCTCGATCTCGGTCTGGATTCTGGGCAGGAGCTTCTGCAGCTCGGCCCTTGCCGTTCTGGAGGAGTGCTCCTTGAAGCGCGCGTACTCGTGGACGTCGACGATCACGGCGAGCGCTTTTCCGCGCTTCGCGAGCACCACCGGCTCATGGTTGCCCGAGGCCTCCTCGGCGATTTCGCCGAGCCTCGCGCGCGCCTCCTCGATGCCCAGAGTTCGTTCCATCGAACCTCTAGGTTGAGCTTAAGGCACTACTCCTGGCGGAAGCCCACGGAATGCGGCGCGCCGGCGACCTTGAGGAAGACGACGACCGCCAGGTTGATCACCAGCGTGCCGTCATCGGTCTGGACGTCGAACCAGCCCTCGCCTAGCTCGACCGCCTCGCGTAGCTTCTTGAGTTCGTCGTCGGTGAGCCGTGCCGAGACGACCTGAGCGACTCCGAGCCCGATCTCGACCTTGTTCTTGTCAGCCATCAGTGGGAACCCTCCGCTGGTTGGACTATCTCGGTCAGGACGCCGCCGGTTGACTTCGGATGCGCGAACGCGACCCGGCTGCCGCGGATCCCGGTTCGCGGCTCCTTGTCGATCAGCTCCACCCCGGCGTCGGCAAGCTCAGCGAGGGCAGCCTCGATGTCGCCAACGGCATATGCGACGTGATGGAGCCCAGGCCCCTTCTTCGCCAGGTACTTCCCCACCGGCGTCTCGGGCCCGAGCGGGCTGAGCAGCTCGACATGGCCGTCGCCGACGTCGAGCAGGACCGCCTCGACGCCCTGCTCGGCAACGGTCTCCCGGTGGACGAGCGGCATCCTGAGGGCGCCCTCGTAGAGCGCGATCGCGGCGTCGAGGTCCTCCACCGCGACGCCGACATGGTCGATCCGATCGAGAGTTGCCATCGGGCGCGGCAGTCTATTGAGGCGCGGATCCCGGCCTGGGCATACCTTTAGGGGCGTGCTGGTGAAGAGCTCGAGCAACGACCTGCCGCCCGGACCTCCCTTCGGCCGCGGCCTGCAGACGGCGATCTGGTTCCGCAACGCGCAGCGGATGCTGCGCAGCTGCCACGCCCGCTACGGCGACACCTTCAAGCTCCAGATCGCCTACGAGGGGACGTGGGTCTTCCTCACCCACCCCGACGACGTGAAGAAGGCCTTCACGGGCGATCCCACGCTGCTGCACGCCGGCGAGGCGAACCGGATCCTGTTGCCGGTCGTCGGGCCGCACTCACTTCTGCTGCTGGACGAATCGGAGCACCTCGAGCATCGCAAGCTCCTCCTGCCCTCCTTCCACGGCGAGCGGATGAAGGCCTACGGCGAGCTGATGGCGGAGATCGCCGCGGAGGAGATCGAGCGCTGGCCGCTCGGCGAGCCGTACAAGCTGCGTCCCCGGATGCAGGCAATCACGCTGGAGATCATCCTGCGCGCTGTCTTCGGCGTGCGGGAGGGGCAGCGGCTCGAGCAGCTTCGCGCCGCCCTTCGCCGCCTGCTGGACACGGTCACCAACCCCCGTCAGGCACTCTTCCTGATCGCGCTCGGGCCGGAGAAGATCGGCGACTTCGGGCCATTCCAGCGCCAGGTGGACCGCGTCGACCGCCTGATCGCCGACGAGATCGCCGAACATCGCGGCGCCGGCGACCTGGCCGAGCGCGATGACGTCCTCTCCCTGATGATTCAGGCGCGCCACGAGGACGGCAGCCCGATGTCCGACTCCGAGATCCGCGACGAGCTCGTCACCCTCCTCGTCGCCGGACACGAGACCACGGCGACGGCGCTCTCCTGGGCGGTCGAGCGGCTCGTGCGCCACCCGGCGAAGCTCGACCGGCTCGCCGCCGAGGTCGCCGACGGTGACGACACCTACCTCGACGCGGTGATCCAGGAGACGCTCCGCCTGCGTCCCGTGATCTCACTCGTCAACCGGACCCTGAAGGCGCCGATGGAGTTCGGCGGCTACGAGTTGCCGGCCGGGGTCAAGATCGCGCCCTGCATCTACCTCCTCCACCGCCGGCCGGAGATCTACCCGGAGCCGGATCGCTTTCTCCCGGAGCGCTTTCTCGAGAACTCGCCGGGGACCTACACCTGGATCCCGTTCGGCGGTGGCGTGCGCCGCTGCATCGGCGGCGCCTTCGCGCAGTACGAGATGAAGGTGGTGCTCTCCGAGCTGGTTCGCCTGCGGACGCTGAGCCCGGCACGACGCGGCGACGAACGCGTCTACCGGCGCGCGATCACCGAGACGCCGCACCGCGACGCCGAGGTTCTGGTCGGTTAGACCGCCTAGTCCCGGTCGGTATCCGGCGGCGGAGGCTTCGAGGCGAGCGCCTCGGCCGGATTGCCGGGGGCGGGAGCGGGGTCGCTGGGCCGTGGCGTCGGTGGCCGCGGGGTTGGCGACCGGTCCATGATCAAGCGAATCTGGTCGTGCTCGATCACCTCGGTCCGGAGCAGCCGCTCGGCGATCTCGTCGAGCAGGTCGCGGTGATCGGAGAGCAGCCGGTGGGCGCCGCGGTAGGCCTCCTCGGCGATCGCGGTCACCTCGTCGTCGCGCGTCTTCCGCAGCGACTCGGACATCGTGAAGTCGTCGCCGGGGATCTGGTGGGCGCGAATCGAAGTCCCCATCCCGTAGTCGTAAACCATCGCGCGCGCGATGTCGGTCACCTTGCGCAGGTCGTCTGAGGCACCCGTCGTCACCTTTCCGAACTCGATCTGCTCGGCCACCCGGCCGGCGAGCAGGACCTTCATGTAGTCGATCAGCTCCTCGCGCGACTTCAGATAGCGATCTTCCTGCGGGAGGTTCAGCGTGTAGCCGAGCGCCTTGCCGCGGGGGACGATCGAGACCTTCTCGACCTTGTCGACGGTCGGCAGGAGCTCCGATACGAGTGCGTGCCCGCCCTCGTGCCAGGCGACGACGCGCTTCTCGTGGTCGTTCATCACCTTGCGTGACTCGAGCCCGGCGATCACCCGCTCGAAGGCGTCATCGAAATCGGATTGGGCGATGAAGTCGCGCCGGTTGCGCCCGGCCAGGATCGCCGCCTCGTTGCAGAGGTTGGCGAGGTCCGCGCCGGTCAGGCCCGCGGTGTGCCGCGCGACCCGCTCGAGGTCGACGTCCTGCGCGAGCGGCTTGTCCGCCGAGTGCACGCCGAGGATCTGCTCGCGTCCCTTCATGTCGGGCGGCGGGACGAAGACCTGGCGGTCGAAGCGGCCGGGACGCAGAAGCGCCTTGTCGAGCTTGTCGAGCAGGTTCGACGCGGCCATCACGACGACGGTATGCCGGGCCTGGAACCCGTCCATTTCGACGAGCAGCTGGTTCAGAGTCTGGTCGCGCTCGCCCGAGATGTCCGAGCCGCGCTCCGTTCCGACCGCGTCCAGCTCGTCGATGAAGACGATCGAGGGCGCGCTCTCGCGCGCTTCCTTGAACAGCCGCCGGATCCGCGCCGCGCCCAGCCCGGCGAACATCTCGACGAACGAGGAGGCGGATTGGCTGAAGAATTGGGCACCAGATTCGTGGGCGACCGCCTTGGCGAGCAGCGTCTTGCCGGTCCCGGGCGGGCCGTGGAGAAGGATCCCCTTGGGCACCTTCGCGCCGAGTTGCTTGAAGCGCTTCGGGTCGGAGAGGAAGTCGACGACCTCGCGGAGCTCGTCCTTCGTCTCCTCGACTCCGGCGATGTCGTCCCAGGTGATCGCCTCCTTCGACTTCGGGCTGATCTCCTGCGGCTTCGTGCGTGGCATCAGCTTCAGCGTGCGCCACATGAAGTAGACGATCACCGCGAGCAGCAGGACCGGCGCCCACGGGATCAGGACGTCGTTGAGAAACGTGTCATACGTGATCGCGGTCAGGGTCATGGCACGCTCGTTTCGTATCGGCAGGAATGCCCGATCACTTCACTCCTTCGGCCCGGAGGATCTCCTCGAGCGCCGCGCCGCCGACCTCCATCTGCTCCGCCGAGGGCTCGCGGGTGGCGAAAAGGCGCTGGATCTCGGTCCCCGGACGGCGGAAGGCGCGGGCCAGCGGGTGGTCCGGGTTGCGCTCCGACCAGGCGAACACCTCGACGGCGCCGGAAACGCCGGCAAGGGCGGCGGTGCCCTGGGCGACCCGCCCCGGTTTCTCGACGAGGCGTTCGAGCACCAGCTGCGCGGCGAGCGAGAGGACCAGCATCGGCGCGACCAGATGCGATCCGCACCGCTCGTGCTCCTTGGCGACGTCGCGCGGGTCGTCCAGGCCGCGCTCGTAGGCGCCGATCGCCTTGTGCTCGACCCCGTGGTAGGCGGCAAGGTCGGAGCCGCGCAGGGCGACAAGGGCGGGCATCAGGCCCATTCCGGCCGCGAGCGTCTCGCGCAGGGCCACCGGGACGCGCGCCCGGCGCAGCGCGGAGCTGGCGAAGGTGGCGGCGATCGCGATCGCGATCACCCGCGGGTTCTCGAACGGAAGGCGGGCCGCCGGCAGGCGCCTGCGGGCGAGCGGGATGAATGCGAAGCCCTCGGCGAGGCGAAGCGGCCCGCGCAGAATCGGCATCGAAGAGGCCGGTCCGGGAAAGGTGGGCTTTGTGCCGGAGGCGACGTCGATCTCGCCCCCGGGCGCGCGGGCGGCCGCCGCCCACGAGGTCGGCCCGTGGACGAGCAGCCCGTTCTGCATCGCCATGCCGCCGAGGCGAAGGGGAGGGGTCGGGTCTGACCCCTCAGCCACCGCACACCCTCCGCACCAGCCGAACATAAAACTCGGCGGCAAGCTCCATGTCGGAGACCTTGATCCGCTCGTCGGCTCCGTGGATCAGCGGCCCGGCCTCGGCCAGGCTCATGTCTCGCTGCGGGCAGAAGCCGTAGACGGTGGCGGAGTCGAACGCCTTGCGGAACCAGTGGCTGTCGGAGAACCCGGCCATCACGATCGGCACGAGGCCGGAGCCGGGATCGAGCTCCTCCATCGTCGCCGCGATCGCATCGGCCAGCGGCGAGGAGGACGGGGAGCGATTGCCAACCGCGTCCTCGACGAACTCGAGCTCGACGTCGTCCGACTCCGCGAACAGCGGGCTGACGCGCTCGCGCACGTCGGCCTGAGTCAGCTCCGGCGGCACCCGGCAGTCGACGAGGACCTGGGCGTGCGCCGGGATGACGTTCTCCTTCGGCGAGGCCTTGGCCATGGTCGGCGTGAGGGTCACGCGCAGCATCGGCTCGGCGACGAATGCGGTGAGCAGCGGGTCGAGCTCGGCGAGCCGGTCGAGGGCGCCGGAAAGCCCGTCGGCCTCGACCGTCTCACCCAGCAGGATCGAGAGGAACTCGAGGCCCTCCGGCGTCGGCTCGGGCGCGGGCTGCTCGCGCAGCGCGTCGAGGACTGGCGCGAGCTTCAGGAGCGCGTTGTCGCCGAGCGCGGGGACCGATGCGTGGCCCGCGCGGCCCTTCGCGTGGACGTTGAAGCGGAAGACGCCCTTCTCGCCGACGCAAAGCGTGTAGAAGCGCCGGCCGCCGAGCTCGAAGCTCATCCCGCCGCCCTCGTTGACGACGAGGTCCGAGCGCACCTTCTCGGGGTGCTCCTCGCAGAGCCACTTGGCGCCCTTGTGCGCGCCCATCTCCTCGTCGGCGGTGACGATCACGAGCAGCTCCCCCGCGGGGCGCCAGCCGGAGCGCGCGAGTGAAATCGCCGCCGCGATCTCGGCCGCGACCTGGCCCTCCATGTCCTGCGCGCCGCGGCCCCAGACCATCTCCTCGGCCAGGTCCCCGCTCCATGGATCATGCGTCCAGTCGTCGGGATCGGCGGGGACCGTGTCAACGTGGCCGAGGAGGCACAGCGTCGGTCCGTCGCCCTCGCCGCGTAGGCGGGCGATCAGGTTCGGGCGCTCAGGCTCGACCCCCAGCAGCTCACACTCGAAGCCCGCCTCGCCGAGCTCGCCGGCCAGCATCTCCTGCGCCTCACGCTCGTTACCGGGCGGGTTCGTCGTGTCGAAGCGGATCAGCCTCTGCAGCAGCTCCGTCGCCTCGGCGCCGACCCCGCTGACGTCTCCGACCGCCGCCGAACTCTCCATGGGAGCCAGGTTACCCAGGCCGGTCAATCCGCGGGTGCGTCTCGCATACTGGTCCCATGCAGCAGCTGTTCGGCGACGAGGGAGGAGCGGAGCCGCGCCGCACGGCGGTGCCGGAGAGCGAGGCGCCGCTCGCGGTGCGGATGCGGCCGCGCGACCTCGATGACCTCGTCGGCCAGGAGCACCTGCTCGCCGCCGGCTCGGCGCTGCGCGCCGCGATCGAGGCCGGCGAGCCCCACTCGGCGATCTTCTACGGCCCGCCGGGCTCAGGCAAGACGACGCTGGCGCGGATCGTCGCCTCGCGGGCGAGCGGCGCCTTCGAGGAGGCCTCGGCCGTGAACGCTGGACGGGCCGAGGTGCGGGCGATGATCGAGCGAGCGACGGAGCGCCGCCGCGCGTCCGACCAGGCGACGATCTTCTTCCTCGACGAGATCCACCGCTTCAACAAGGCACAGCAGGACGCTCTCCTGCCCGCCGTCGAAGAGGGCCTCGTCGTCCTGATCGGGGCGACGACGGAGAACCCGTACTTCGAGGTCAACTCGGCGCTGATCTCGCGATCGCAGGTCTACGAGTTCCAGGCGCTCGGCCAGCCGGAGGTCGGTGAGCTCCTGCGCCGGGCGCTGGCGGATACCGAGCGCGGTCATCGCCGACCCGCCCGAGGTCGCCGACGACGCCCTGGAGCTGATCGCCGCTCGCGCCGGCGGCGACGCCCGAGCGGCGCTCGGTGCGCTGGAACGAGCGGTGGAGACGGCTCGCGCCGCGGGTGGCGGGGTGGACGTCGCGATCGCCGAGGACGCGCTCCAGCGCAAGGCCGTCCTCTACGACAAGGGCGGCGACCGCCACTACGACTACATCTCGGCCTGGATCAAGGCGACGCGTGGCTCAGACGTCGACGCCTCGCTCTACTACCTGGCGGTGATGCTCGAGGGCGGCGAGGACCCCCGCTTCATCGCCCGGCGGATGGTCATCTTCGCCTCCGAGGACATCGGCAACGCGGACCCGCAGGCCCTCGTCGTCGCCACCGCCGCGGGCGCAGCGGTCGACCGCGTCGGCCTCCCCGAATGCCAGCTCAATCTCGCCCAGGCCGCCGTCTACCTGGCGCTGGCGCCGAAGTCGAACGCGTCGATGCGAGGCCTCTCTGCCGCCACCCGCCACGTCCGCGAGCACGGCGCCCAACCGCCGCCGCCCTATCTCCAGGACGCGCACTACGCCGGCGCAAAGAAGCTCGGCCGCGGCGAGGGCTACGTGTACCCGCACGACGAGCCGGGCGGGGTGGCGGATCAGCCGCTTGCGCCGGAAGGCGTCGAGGCAGAGCGCTTCTACGAGCCGACCGACCGCGGCTTCGAGGCGGAGCTTTTGGCGAGGCTCGAAAAACTGCAACAACGGCGCAATAAGGGCAGCGATTCGTGACGCTTCCGTGACACCCCGCGCGCCACACGCCACACGAAACCGCTCAGCCTTGGGGGTGTGGCGAATAGCGGCGAACTACGTGCCGTTTCCGGCCGCACGTCGCCGAATTGGGCGGATCGGGAGGCACGGATCGCCGCGATCGCCGGAGCGCAGCACAACCAACTCACCCTCACCCAGCTAAGGAACGCCGGCCTCAGCGCCCGGACCGCGTCCGATCGGGTGCGTTCGGGCCGCCTACACCGCTCCTACCCCGGCATCTACTCCCTCGGCCGCCCTCCCTACGAGCCCGTCTGAGCACTGGATGGCGGCCGTGCTCGCCTGCGGCGATCGGCGCTGCGCTCTCCCACGCAGCCGGCCGGCGCCAATCTCGGCATCCGGGCGAGCGCGGCGACCGTGATCGACGTCACCAGCCCGACCGGAGCCGGCCGCGGCCTCGATGGGATCCGCGCGCACCGCTCGACCCTCCCGCCCGAGGAGATCACCCTCGTCGACGGCATCCCCACCACCACCTGTCGCCCGCACCCTGCTCGATCTCGCCGAGGTCCTCCACCCAGAAGCCCTAGCCGAGGCCCTCGACCGCGCCGAGATCCTCCGCATCTTCGACCTAGCCGACCTTCGGCGCGTCCTCGCGAACAACCCCGGCCGCCACGGCCTTCCCTCCCTACAAGCGCTGTTGTCGTCCCTTCGACCCGCAAACGAAGCGACTCGAAGAACCGCTTCGAGCGCCGCCTCTTCTGAGCTGTTGCGCACGGATTCGGACCTCCCCCTCCCAGAAATCAACCCCACCCTGATCCTCGAGAACCGCACCGTCCACCCCGACTTCCTCTGGCGCACCGAACGCCTCGTCCTCGAAACAGACGGCTGGGAGACCCACGGCACCCGCCAGGCCTTCGAGCGCGATCGGGCGAAGGATGCCCTCCTACTGCGGGCCGGCTACCGGACGATCCGGATCACGTGGCGGCAGCTGCGGGACGAGCCGGAGCTGGTCAGTCGCGACGATTCGTGCAGCGCTTTGAGCGCCTCCAGCGCGAGCCGCTCCCCCTCGAACGCGAGCTCGGGCACCTCACCCAAAGAGAACCAGCCCGCCTCCTCGGACTCGTCGGAGACCCGGAGCTCCGCGGACGGGTCGGCGAGCTCGCAGCGGTAGCCGAGGTCGAGCGTCGAGCGCCCGGTGTCCGCGTAGGCCGAGGAGAACGCGCCGATCAGCTCGCCGACTTCGATCTCGACGCCGAGTTCCTCGTGGCCCTCGCGGCGGATCGCGTCCTCGGGCGACTCGAAGGGCTCGACGAAGCCGCCGGTCAGGTTCCACAGGCCCTGCTGGGGCTCGCGAGCGCGGAGCAGGAACAGGTAGTTGCCGTCCCGCTCGATCCACGCCTGCACGGTCGGCGCCGGATTCTCGTAATGGACGAAGCCACAGGCGTGGCAGTGCGGCCGCTCGGGATCCTCGGGCCGTTCGCGGTGGGGCTCGAGTTCGGTGGCGCAGGTGGGGCAGAAGCGATAGATCACATGCGAAGCGTAGGATCGACGCAGGGATGGGCAACCTCGAGTCCTTCAACCCGGCCACCGGGGATCTGGTCGGAACGGTCGAGACCGTCGCGCCCGACGAGGTGCAGGGAGTCGTCGACGAGGTCGCCGAGGTCCAGCCCTTCTGGGGTCAGCTCTCCCACGAGGACCGCGGTCGCTATCTGCGCGCGGCAGCCGATGTGTTGGTCGAGGAGATCGACGAGGTTGCCGAGCTCCTCACCCGCGAGCAGGGGAAGCCACGGCTCGAGAGCTACACGATGGAGATCCTGCCGACCGTCGACCTCCTGCACTGGTGCGCGGAGAACGGGCCGGAGATTCTCGCCGACGAGAAGATCCCGTTCCCGCAGCTCTTCCTGAAGACCAAGCGGAGCTTCTTCTCCTACGAGCCGATCGGCGTGGTCGGGGTGATCGCCCCCTGGAACTACCCGTGGTCGATCCCCTTCGGCGAGGTCGCGATCGCGCTGGCCGCCGGCAACGGCGTGGTCCTGAAGCCGGCGAGCCTGACCCCGCTGCTCGGCGAGCGGATCCGCGAGACCTTCGAGAAGGCGGGGCTGCCCGAGGGCCTCGTCCGCGTCCTCCACGGGGGCGGCGCCGTCGGTCAGGCCCTCTGCGAGGCGTCGACCGGAAAGATCTTCTTCACCGGCTCGGTCGAGGTCGGCCGCGGTGTCGGCGAGATCTGCGCCCGCCAGCTGAAGGGCTCCGTCCTCGAGCTGGGCGGCAAGGACCCCGCGATCGTCTGCGCCGACGCGGACCTCGCCAACGCCATCTCGGGCACCGTCTGGGGCGGCTTCGCCAACGCGGGCCAGACCTGCTCGGGGATCGAGCGGGTCTATGTCGTCGAGGAGGTCGCCGACCGCTACCTCGAGGGCGTCGTCCGCGAGACCGAGCGCCTCACCGTCGGCGACCCGCTCGAGTGGACGACGGAGATCGGGCCGATGGTTTCACCCGAGCAGGCCGACCTCGTCACCGGCCTCGTCGACGACGCGCTCGCCGCCGGCGCCGACCGGCTCACCGGCGGGCCGACCGAGCTCGAGGGTTACCCGGGGCGCTTCATCGCACCGACCGTCCTCGCCGGCGTCGAGCCGGAGATGCGGATCATGCGCGAGGAGATCTTCGGCCCGGTGCTCCCGATCACCGTCGTCGCCTCCGAGGCCGAGGCGCTCGAGCAGGCCAACGACTCGAACTTCGGCCTCGGTGCGTCGGTCTGGACCCGCGACCGGCAGAAGGGCGAGCGGATTGCACGCGAGATCGAGTCCGGGATGGTCTGGATCAACGACCACTCCTTCACCCACGGCGCCTGCCAGTGCGCGTGGGGCGGCGTCAAGGAGTCCGGCGTCGGCCGCTCGCACTCGAAGTTCGGCTTCTACGAGTGCGTCGACGTGAAGACGATCACCTGGGAGCCGGGGCACACCCGCAACCTCTGGTGGCAGCCCTACGACCAGACGCTGGGAGACGCGATGCGCGCGACGGCCCGCCTGCTCTACGGCCGCAACGGCAGCCGGGTGAAGGCCCTTCGCGAGGGCGCCGAGCCACTCGTCAAGGCAGGCGCCCGCACGCTGCGCAAGGGCAGATAGGCTCGACAGGTGTCCTCAGCCCGCGGAGTGCTCTACCAGGGAGTCGTCGTCCGGACCATCTACGGACTGCTCTCCCTGTTCGCGCCGAAGGCGATCTTCGCGCCCGCCCGCAAGTGGCCTACCGCGCCCGACACCCGCTACTTCAACGCGCTCTTCGGCGGCCGGGACATCTCGATCGCCATTGCAACCCTCGCCCTCGTCCAGGCCGGCCGCGAGCGCGAGGCCGTCATGCTGAACGCGTCCTGCGAGGCGACGGACATGGTCTCAATGGCGCAGGAGTTCCGCGCCCGCGGCGAGGTCGACGGCACCATTGCGGGCGCGATCGCCTTCAACGTGCTCGGCTGGCTCAGTGTCGCTCGCGCCGCCAAGGCGCTGCGCGGCGGCGACCAGCCGGACTAGCCCTTCAGCTTCAGCACCGGGGACCAGTCGCTGGTCTTCTTGCCCTTGCGGGTGCGGACCTCGAACTGGTACTTCGTCCCCGACTTGAGCTTGAAGGCGCCCTCGACCGCCTTCGTCTTCGACTCGACGATCACAGGCTTCTTCGAGCCGGTCTTCTGCTGCACGTCGAATTGGCTGCCCGTGTCGGTCGTCTCGGTCGCCCACGTGATCAGCGTCTTCTTGCCCTGCGGTGTGGCCGTCGGCTTGATCGCCAGCTCGCCGTCCATCCCACCGCTCTCGAAACCGTGCGCGTCGCAGTAGTAGTGGAAAGTGCCGGCCGATGGGTTGACGGTGAACTCGCCCGCGGTGACGAGGTTGCCGGAGGTGAACAACTCGTCGTCCTGGCGGACGTTGTGCTCGTTCTGCGTCGACGGCGGGCCCCACTGCCAGTGAAAGCTCTGCGTGCCGACGTCGGACTTCAGGTCCTCGGGCTCGAAGAAGTCGTCGCCGGTCGCGATCTCGACCGTTGTGCCCTGCGCACCGGAGAGCGAGGGCACGATGAGCGCCGCGACTGCCACTGCAAGAACGATCCGCCTCATGTCTCTCTCAACCCTCCGTTGATTCCCCGGTTGCGGCTCAGAGTAGTCACGCCCGTAAAGATGCCCCCGTGCCCAACCCGAACGGAATCAAGCTGCGCGGGCTCTCGCGCGCCTATGGCGACCGCCTCGCCCTACGCGAGGTCTCGCTCGAGCTCGCCGCGGGCGAGACGCTCGTCGTGCTCGGCCCAAACGGCGCTGGCAAGACCACGTTGCTGCGCGTCCTCGCAACGCTGCTGCGCCCGAGCGGGGGCGAGGTCTCCGTCCTCGGCGCGGAGCTTCCGCGCGAGGGCTGGCGTGTCCGCGGCCGGATTGGGTACCTGGGCCACGAGCCGCTCCTCTATCGCGAGCTGAGCGTCGCCGAGAACCTCGAGTTCCACTCGCGCCTGCACGGTCTCGGACCGGGCGGCGCCGAGCGGGCCCGCGAGCTCCTCGAGCGGGTCGGCATGGGCGCGGCTGCGAGCGAGCGGGTGCATGAGCTCTCGGCCGGGATGTGCCAGCGCGTCGCGGTTTGCCGGGCACTCCTGCACGAGCCCGACCTACTCCTCCTCGACGAGCCGCAGGCCCACCTGGACCCCGGCGCCTCGGCCCTGGTCGAGCCCTTGATCGGCGCCGGCTCCGGCCCGACCCGGGTGGTCGTCACCCATGATCCCGAGGCCGGCCTGGAGGAAGCGGATCATGCCCTCGTCCTGCGCCGCAACGGCTCGGTCGCGTTCGCGGGCGCAGCCGCGGAGGTCGCGACCGCCGAGCTCCGCGAGGTGTACGAGCGATGAACGCGTTCCGGGCGATCCTCGCGAAGGACCTGCGGGTCGAGCTGCGCACGCTCGAGTCGGTGCCGGCGATGGCGCTGTTCGCGATCACGACCTTCATCGTCTTCCGCTTCGGCCTGGACCGCGAGCAGCTGGCCGGCAGCCTCGCCGCCGGCGTCCTGCTCGTCACGATCCTCTTCGCCGGGATCCTCGCGATCAACCGGATCTTCGTCGCCGAGCGAGAGCAGGGCGGCTTCGACGCGATCCGCCTGGCGCCGGTCGACGGGTCGGCCCTCTACGCCGCGAAGGTCGCCGCGCTGATCATTTACCTCGTCGTACTCGAGCTGATCGCCGTTCCCGCCTTCGGCGTCTTCTTCCTGGAGGAGTGGGCCGGCCTCGCGCCGCTCTGCGTGATCCTCGTCCTGCTCGACCTCGGGCTCGCCGTGATCGGCGTCCTCGTCTCCTCGATCGCGGTCAGCTCACGCGCCCGGGATCTGCTCGGGCCGCTGATCCTGCTGCCCCTCTCGGTGCCGCTGATGATCGCCGCGGCGGGCGGCGCTGCACCGCTGCTCGAGCTCGGCGGGCCGGACTACGGTGATTTCGGGCGCTGGATTGCGGTGCTCGCGCTTTACGATGTGGTCTTCCTCCTGATCGGGTACGCCGTCTACGACTACCTGCTCGAGGACTGAAGGCTCGGCCCGCATGAGCCCCAGCCGCCTACGCACACTCACAATCGCGACCGCGCTCGTCCTCGGCGCGGGCTTCGCGCTGGTGTTCTTCTACGCGCCGCTCGAGCGCGAGGGCTTCATCCAGAAGATCTTCTACCTGCACGTGCCGCTCGCAATCGTCGCTCTGGGCGGTTTCATCGTCGCCGCGATCCACGCCATCCGCCACCTGCGGAGCGGCGACCCGGTGCACGACTACCGGGCCTACGTCTCCATCCATATGTCGGTGATCTTCGGCGTCGTCGTCCTCGTCACCGGAGCAATCTGGGCGAAGGCGCAGTGGGGCGTGTGGTGGGAGTGGCGCGAGCCGACCCTGGTCAGCTTCCTGATCGTCTTTCTCCTCTACTGCACCTACTACCCGCTGCGCTTCGCGATCCCCGACCGCGACCGCCAGGCTCGCTACGCGTCGGTCTTCGCGATCACCGCCGGCGCCTTTGTGCCCCTGAACTTCCTCGCCGTCCGGCTGGCCGAGCCGCTGATCCATCCGCGCACGTTCTCCTCCGCGGGCGGCCTGCCCGGGGAAATGATGTTCACCTTCCTGGTCTGCCTGGTCGGCGTCGCCCTGCTGTGGACGACGCTGGTCTCCTTCGAGCTGAGCGCGAAGCGCACCCGCGCCGACCTGGGCCGCCTGCGTCGCGCGCTCGCGGAGGCAACCTGATGCCGGCGCTTCCCCTCGACGAAGCCGGCAAGTACGTCGCCGCCGCCTACGTGGCGTTCGCGGTCCTCCTGCTCGTCTACGTCGGGATCATGGCTGCTCGACTTGGTCGGCTCCAGCGTGAGATCGCCGAGCTCGCCGACAGGGTCGAGAGCCGGCGCAACGGCGAGACCGGCGAGACCGCGGACGCCCCAAAGCGCTCGATCGGGGAGAGAATCGCGCCATGACTAAACAAAACCGACCAAATCCTCCGCTACGCGTCCTGTTCGGTCGGGTATATGAGTGAGCTAATCGCATTAGGTGTCTCGCACCGCACAGCTCCCCTCGAGCTGCGCGAGACGATGGCGCTCACCGAGGGCCGCGCCGTCGGCGTCCTCGGCGAGCTGGTCGAGTCCGCCCACGTGCACGAGGCCGCCGCGATCTCGACCTGCAACAGGACCGAGCTTTATCTCTTTGCTGCCGACGCGGTCGAGGCCGAGTCGCTCGCGCTCGGGGTGCTCGCCCGTGAGGCCGACATCCGCCCGACCGAGCTGGTCGAGAGCCTCTACTCGCTCCGCGCAGACCGAGGCCGCCCGCCACCTCTTCAGCGTCGCCTCCGGGCTCGACTCGATGATCATCGGCGAGGCGGAGATCCAGGGCCAGGTCAAGCGCGCCTACGAGCTGGCCCTGGTCGAGGGCGCGACCGGGCCGGTCCTCAACCGCCTCTTCCGCGGCGCGCTCGCTACCGGCAAGCGGGTCCGCACCGAGACCGCGATCTCCCAGCGCGGCGTCTCGATCCCGTCGGTCGCGGTGGAGCTCGCGCAGCGAACCCTCGGCGACCTGGCCCATCGCGAGGTGCTCCTCGTCGGTGCCGGTGAGACCGCGGAGCTGACCGCCCGCGCGCTCTCCGCCCGCGGCGTCCAGACCGTCTTTGTCGCCAACCGCCACCACAACCGGGCGATCGGGCTCGCCCAGCGGTTCGGCGGCCGTGCCGTCCGCATCGAGGAGCTCCCCGCGCGGATGGAGGAGGCGGACATCGTCGTCTCCTCGACGAACTCCCCGCACCACATCATCGAGCGCGAGGAGCTCGAGCTGGTCATGACCGCGCGTGAGGGCCGGCCGCTCCTGATGGTCGACCTCGCGGTCCCACGCGACATCGAGCCCGGCTGCCGCGAGGTACCGGGCGTGAGTGTCCACGACGTCGACGATGTGCAGGCGATCGCCGAGCGCAACGCGTCCGGCCGCGCCGCCGAGGCGCGCCGCGCCGAGCGCGTGGTCGAGTCCGAGCTCGGCCGTTTCGAGGGCTGGATCGGCTCGCTCGAGCTCGTCCCGACGGTCGCTGCGCTCCGCCACCACGGCGACGAGGTGGTCGAGCGGGTTCTTGCCGAGAACGAGGGCCGCTGGGAGTCGCTCAGCGAAGCGGATCGCGAACGGGTCGCGGTGCTCGCAAAGGCGATCGCGAGCCGGATGCTCCATGAGCCGACGCTGCGCCTGAAGCGCTCCTCGGGGGACGACGACTCCTACCTGTACGTGAGCGCCCTGCGCGAGCTCTTCGGGCTCGACACCGGCACCGAGCCGCTCGGCAGCGACGAGGCGCAGGTGACCGAGCTCGACTCGCGCCGCAAGCGCCACAGCGGCTGAGCCATTGCCCGATCGTTTGAGGCTGGGCACCCGCGGCAGCGCCCTCGCCCTCGCCCAGGCCGAGTCGATCGCGTCCGCGATCGGCGGCGCGGAGATCGTCGTCATCGAGACCTCGGGGATGGACCGACCGCCCCCGGACGCGAAGCGGAGGAGGCGGGCGGCGCTGTTCTGACAAGGCCCGTTTCGTGAAGGAGATCGAGGAGGCGCTCCTCGACGAGGAGGTCGACCTCGCCGTCCACTCGGCGAAGGACCTTCCCGGCGAGATCCCGGGTGGCCTTGCGCTCGTTGGGGTGAGCGCTCGCGAGGATCCGGCCGACGCCTTCTGCGGTTCCGCGAGATCGCTGTCCGAGCTCGCCGATGGCGCGCGGATCGGGACCTCGAGCCTGCGCCGGAAGGCCCAGCTCCTCGCCCAGCGCGACGATCTCGATGTGGTGCCGCTGCGAGGCAATGTCGACACCCGACTGGGGAAGCTGGAGAGCGAGGACCTCGACGGGATCGTTCTCGCTGCGGCCGGGCTGCGCCGCCTGGGGCGCGAGGCCGAGATCGCGTTCCGCATCTCGGAGGACGAGATGACACCCGCGGCGGGCCAGGGGGCCCTCGCCATCGAGGCCCGGGAGGGAGACGAGCGACCCGCGGCCGCCGCGGCGGTGATCACCGATGAGGCCGCGCTGATCGAGCTGACCGCCGAGCGCGCCGCGGTCGGTGCCCTGGGCGCGAGCTGCAACACACCGGTTGGCATCCGCGCCCGGCTCGGTCCCGACCGGCTGGACGTCGACGGCTTCGTCGGCATGCCCGACGGCAGTCGCTGGGTTCGGGACTCGCTCTGGGGTAGGCCCGATCAGCCGGGCTCGCTGGGACTCGAACTGGCCGAGCGGATGCTGAGCGCGGGCGCGGCGCAGGTTCTGCGGCTCAGGCCGAGGCGCTGGCGTGAGCGCACGCAAGGGAGTCACCTACCTCGTTGGCGCCGGCCCCGGCGACCCCGGCCTGATGACCGCCCGATCGCTGGAGCTGATCGCGACCGCCGACGTCGTCATCCACGATCGGCTGATCCCGGAGGGAGCGCTCGACGGCGCACGGGAGGACGCGGAGCTGATCTACGTCGGCAAGCGGCCCGGCAAGCCGTCGGTGGAGCAGGAGGACATCGAGCGGCTGCTCGTCGATCGCGCGCGCCAGGGCCACAGCGTTGTCCGGCTCAAGGGCGGCGATCCGTTCGTCTTCGGCCGGGGCGGCGAGGAGGCCGAGGCGCTCGTCTCAGCTGGTTTGCCCTTTGAGGTCGTGCCAGGGGTCACGGCGGGAATCGCCGCGCCGGCCTACGCCGGGATCCCCGTGACCCATCGCGACGACGCCTCGGCGGTCGCCTTCGTCACCGGCCACGAGGATCCGGACAAGGATGAGTCCGCGATCGATTGGGACGCGCTCGCGCGCTTTCCGGGGACGCTGGTCCTCTACATGGGCGTGAAGCGGCTCGAGGCGATCGTCGCCGAGCTGATCCGAGCCGGCCGTAGCCCGACGGAGCCCGCGGCGGTGGTCGAGCGGGGCACGCAGGTGTCGCAGCGAACGGTCGCGGCGCCCCTCTCCGAGCTTCCGTGGAAGGTGCTCGACACCGGGATCGGGCCACCCGCGATCGTCATCGTCGGCCGTGTTGCCGCGCGCCGCGAGGAAATCGCCTGGCTCGAGCGCAGGCCGCTGTACGGCCGCAAGGTGGTCGTCACCAGAGCGCGGGCGCAGGCGAGCGGGATCGCGGCTACGTTGGCCGGGCTCGGCGCCGAAGTCGTCGAGCTGCCCGCGATCCGGATCGAGCCGCGCATCGGCGAGCCCGAGGTCGCGGCGGCGATCGACCGGCTGGGCGATTACGCGCTCGTCTGCCTGACGAGCCCGAACGGCGTCCGGCTGCTGTTCGAGGCGATGGCGGAGCGCGACCTCGACGCACGCGCCCTCGCCGGCGCGACCGTCGCGGCGATCGGGCCGGGAACGGCCGGAGCGCTGCGCGAGCGTGGGGTCGTCGCCGACGTCGTCCCCGAGCGCTCGATCGCCGAGGCGCTCGTCGAGGCGCTTGCCGAGGTGGAGGTCGAGGGCCGCCGGGTCCTCATCGCGCGCGCGGCGGAGGCGCGCGAGGTCCTGCCCGACGCCCTGCGCGAGCGCGGGGCAGAGGTCGATGTCGTCGCGCTCTACGAGACCGTCCGCGAGGACCCCGAGCCGGAGGCCCTGGAGCGGGCAGCCGCCGCCGACTACGTGACCTTCACCTCCTCCTCCACCGTTCGCAACCTCCTCGAAGTCATCGGCGGTGGCCTGCCGGCGGAGGCGCGGGTGGTCTCGATCGGGCCCGTGACGAGCGCGACGGCCCGGGAGTGCGGCCTCACCGTCGACGTCGAGGCTTCCCGCCACGACCCGGAGGGGCTCGTCGAGGCACTCCTCGAGGATGTCATCCTTAGGTAGGTGATCGGCACGGATGCCAGGGAGAGGCGGGCGGGGATCGTCGCTGCCGTGATCGCCCTCGCCTCGCTTGGCCTGGCCGCACCCGCGGCGGCCTCGGTCACCTGTGTGTTCACGGGTACGTCGGGCTCGTCGCCCGGAGTCGTCGGGGTCACGCTCGGTGCCCCGGGCGATACCGCGACGATCTCGGCCGCCGGCGGAACCATCGCGGTCGACGGGACGCCCTGCGTCACCTCGGCCCTCCTCGGTGAGACGGCCACGACCCGCACCACCGACGCGGTCTTCGTCAACGACGCCTCGGGCGGGCCGGTCGACGTCCGCATCGCCGACCCCGCCGGGTTCGCACCGGGCCTGACCGCGGAGGGCGACAACCTCTCGGAGATGGAGTTCAGCATCGACCTCGGTGGTGGCCCCGGCGACGTGCTCCGACTGGAGGCAGCGGGCGGTGACACAGAGGATCGCTACGAGCTCGGCGTGCTCCAGGGCGCGCCCTCGGCGAACTTCAACGCGCGTTCGGAGGACGGCCGCACCGACGCCGACGCGATCATCGGGGGGGTCGAGCGGACGGTCTCCGACGGGCGCGCGCTCGGCGACCGGCTCGACGGGGCCGGCGCGACCAGCTTTGCCACCGCATACGGCGGTGAGCTCGAGCTCTTCGGCGCCGATGGCGGGGACGTCCTGCGCGGCGGCGACGCTCGCGACCTGATCCACGGCGGCCCGGCCGACGATCTTCTCGAGGGCGGCGCCGAGCGCGACGTCCTGCTCGGCGAAGGCGAGGAGGACGTGCTCGCCGGCGGCCCGGACGCCGACCGGCTCGACGGCGGTGACGACGACGACCTCGCGGACTACCGGTTGCTCCCTGAGGGAACCAAGCGCGGCGTCGTCGCCACGCTCGGCAGCGGAGTGGTGAGCGGTGGGGGCGGCGGCGACCGCCTGGTCTCGATCGAGGGCGCGCTCGGCAGCCCGCTCGACGACGAGATCACCGGCGACACGGCGCTCAACTTCATCGAGGGCGGCGGGGGCGCCGACCTGCTCGACGGCGCCGGCGAGTCGGACGCCCTGATCGGCTCCTCCGGCGCGGACGAGCTGATCGGCGGCGCGGCCCGCGACGTCCTCGTGGGTGGCCCGGGCGACGACGTCGTCACCGGCGAGGTCGGCAAGGACATCGTCATGGGCGGCACAGGACGCGACCGGATCGACACGGCGAAGGGAGTCGACGTGGTCGACGTCGCCGGGGGAGGCCGCGACGTCGTCGACTGCGGCCCTGGCCGCGACGGCTACGACGCCGACCGCGGCGACCGCCTGCGCTCCTGCGAGGTCAAGCTGACGATCGACCTGAAGGCGCCGCGGCTCGACTTCGGTCCGTAGGCTCCGGCCATGCGCATCGCGCTCGCAGCCGCCGCGGCGGCCCTGCTCGCCCTCCCGGGCTCGGCGAGCGCGGCGGTGGAGTGCGGAGTGGTCGATCGCGAGGTCCAGATCAGCACGACCGCATTCGCTGACGGCGTCGCGATCGTTCGCGAGGGCGACCAGATCGCGGTGACCGACGATCGGACCGGCTTGCCGGTCAGCTGCGCAGGCGGACCGCCCGCCGTCTCGTCCGTCGACGCGATCGAGCTCCGCACCGAGCAGGAGGAGACCAGCCTCTACGTGGATCTCGCAAAGGGCTCGATCCCTCCGCTCGAGATCTCGTGGGTCAATGGATCGTTCGGGATTGGCGGCACGCGTCAGGAGGATGTCCTTGAATTCGGCAACCTCTCTGGTTCGCTCGTCTCAGTCCCCGAGAGCGATCTCGAGGTTGCCGCCACCGGCACGGGAAACATGCTGATTCGCGGGGGAAAGGGCGACGACAAGATCGATTTCTCCGCCTACCACGACCCAGGCTTCGCGCCGGCGAAGGTGTTCGCCTCGATTCTCGCCGGACCGGGTGACGACCGGGTCGGCGGGGGGACGAAGCCGGACATCATCGAGTGCGGAGGCGGCTTCGACAAGGTCGTCGCGGACAAGCGCGACACGGTCAGCAAGTGCGAGAAATGAGATCCGATGAAGCCCATCACCTTCCTCTCCGACTACGGCTACGAGGACGAGTTCGCCGGCGTCTGCCGCGCCGTGATCGAGCGGATCGCTCCCGGTGCGACAGTTATCGACCTGACCCACGGGATCCCTCCCCAGGACGTTCGCCGGGGTGCGTTCGCGCTCGCTGCCGCGGTTCGGTACGCGGCCCCCGGCGTCCACGTCGCGGTCGTCGACCCGGGCGTTGGCACGAGCCGGCGGCCGGTCGCGGTTGCGGCCGGCGAAAGCGTCCTGATCGGCCCCGACAACGGCCTCCTCTCGCTGGCGATCGAGCGGCTCGGCGGGGCCGGGGAAGCGGTCGACCTCGCGGCCTCTCAGTTCAACCTCGACCCGGTCTCGGCGACCTTTCACGGTCGCGACGTCTTCGCCCCGGTCGCCGCCCACATCGCGCTCGGCGCGGCCGTCGGCGACGCCGGCGAGCCGATCGACAAAGGTTCCCTCGCGAGCATCGCCACGCGCGAGCCGGTCGTCGGCACCGACCACGTCGCCGCCCACATTGCCTACATCGACCACTTCGGCAACGCCACCCTCGACCTGGCGGCCGACCGCATTCCGGACGGGCTCGCCGAACCGGGGACGGCGATCGTCGTCGACGGCGGCGGCGACCGTCACGAGGCCGTGTTCGCCCGGACGTTCGGCGACGCGGAGGAGGGTGGCCTGCTGGTCTACGAGAACGCGATCGGCAACGTCACCGTCGCGGTCAACCGGGGGAGCGCCCGCGCCGTCCTCGGTCTCGAGGTCGACGATCAGCTGTTGATCCGCCAGGCGTGAGCGAGGCCGGCCCTCACGCGTTTGGCCGGCCGCGTCATCACCACGCGCTGATCGGTTCGACGAACGAGCGAGCGAAGGAGCTGGCCGCGGAGGGCGCGCCCGGCGGCACGGTGGTCACCGCCGCCGAGCAGAGCGCCGGCCGCGGCCGCCAGGGCCGGACCTGGACCGCACCCGCGGGCAAGGCCCTGCTCTGCTCGGCGATCGTCCGCCCGCTCTCGAGCGAGCACGGCCTGCTGCCGCTAGCGGTCCCGCTGGCGGTGTGCGAAGCGGCGGAAGGCCTCGGCGCCGGCGAGTGCCTGGTGAAGTGGCCCAACGACGTTTGGCTAGACGGGCGCAAGCTCGCCGGGATCCTGATCGAGGCGCGCCCGCCGGACTGGGCGGTCGTCGGAATCGGCCTCAACCTGTCGATCGAGCGGGAGGAGTTCCCGGAGGAGCTCCGCGAGACGGCGGTTTCGGTGGGTGAGGGGACGGTCGACGAGGCGCTCGAGGCGGTGTGCGACGGGCTCGACAGGTGGGTTGGGGCGCCTGACGCCGAGGTGCTCGAGGAGTACCGGCGGCGCGATGCGCTGGCCGGGCGGGAGATTCGGTGGGAGGGTTCAGGCGTCGCCGACGGGACGGGGCTTGTAAGGGGTGTCGACGAGAGCGGGAATCTGCTCGTCGAGCTGCCGGACGGCGAACGCCTCGCCTTAGGCTCCGGCGAGGTCCACCTGAGCCTGCCCTAGCGCCAACTGTCTGGTTCCAGTTCCGGCAGCCGGAACGGATTCCAGTCAGTTCGAGTCTTCGGACCCTTCGGCCTCCGCCGCGTCCTCGACGTCGTCGTCGATCTCCACGTCGACGACCTCGACTTCATCGTCGGGCGCAACGTCCTGCGCGTTGCCTTTCCCCTTGGTCCGCCCTCCCTTACGAGCGTTGTTTTGCGCTCCTCTGCCCCGGCCAGAACCCTTACCCGAGCCACCACCACCGCCACCACGCCGTCTCCGGCGTCGCTTCCCGCCACCCGACTTCGGGAAGTTCCGCAACAGCTCGCGCGCGACCGCCGACGGCTTCCGCGCCGTCCGCATCCGCGCGCCGCGCAGCACCTCCTCGGCCTCGGGCGTATGGGCCACGGCGGCGGCGAGCAGAGCGACCGCCAGGCGCCGATCCTGCTGGCGCGCCGCGTGGACGAGCCGGCGCGCATTGCGGCCGTGGGCGCGTCCCGAGGAGTTGACGAACAGGCCGAGCAGTCGCTTCGTCTCCGGCCAGCGCTGGACGGCGTACTCCTCGTGCAGGTCGCGGGTGTACTCGGCGAGTCGCCAGACCCAGGCCTGCGCCTGGTCGCGACGGCCGATCCGGCGCTCGGCGAGCGACTGCAGAAGGATCTTCACGCCGCCGCGCTTCTCGTCGCGCGGCCAGGTGCCGACGATCTCGATCGCGTCGTCGAACGCCTCTGCATCGCGGAGCGCGGTGATCTCGCTCAGGGCCTTGAGGCGAAGCTGGTGGTTGCGGTTGCGCTGGAGGCAGGTGAGCAGGAAGCGGCGGCGCAGCTCCTTCGAGGCGTCGTGCTGGAGCATCGCCTTCGCCCGGCGCCACCCCTGCGGGTTGACGCGAGCGCCCGCGAGCGCTGCCCAGACGTGCTGCTCGGAGTAGTCGAGGTGCTCGACGGCGATCCGCCAGAGCTCCCGCTCGAGCACCGCGACGCGGCGCTCGGGATCGGCCGAGACGGGCACGATCCGGCGCTCGACGCGGACACGGCGGCCGCGGCCGCGGCGAACCGGGCCGACGACGATCGCGCCGCCGCGGTAGACGTCGCGATCGAGCAGGCTGTGGAGGCTCACGACCGCCTCGTCGTGGGTCGTCGCCGGGTGGACGAGGTCGATCACCAGGCCGGCCTCCTTGCCCGGATTCCTCCGGGTCACGCGGCCGACCCGCTGTTGGTAGATGCGCCGCGAGGCGGTTGGCGCGAGGTGCATGCAGATCGTCGCCCGCGGCGAGTTCCAGCCCTCGGCGAGCAGCATCGCGTTGCACAGGACGTCGACCTCGCCGCGCTCGAAGGCCGCGAGGATCTCGTTCAGCTCGCGCTTCGGCGTCTCGCCTGAGACCGCCTTCGCCTTCATCCCGGCATCGCGGAAGGCCGCGGCGACGTTGTTCGCGTGCTTGACGCCGGCGGTGTAGACGACGCCGGGCACCTTGCGGAAACGGGAGCGGTAGAGGTCCGCGATCGCGACGTTGAACGGCGCCTGGTCGAGCAGCTTCGCGAGCTCCTCCTGGTCGAAGTCCTGGTCCACCTCGCCCTTGCGCAGCGGCACCTTGGCGATCGTCCGCACGCCGGGGCCCGGAGGGATCCGGATGCAGCGAAGCGGTGCGATCACGCCGCGGCGTGCGGCCTGAGCGAGGTCGAAGCGCGATGTCTGGGTCGGGAAGAGGTCGGCGACGTGGCGGGCGATCAGCGCGCCGGTCGCGGTCATTCCGATGAAGACCGGGCTCTGCCAGTTGCGGATGCAGGCGCTCGTCTTCTCGCCCAGCGCGGTGTGGGCCTCGTCGCAGATGACGATCGAGTAGGCGTCCGAGACCTTGCCCGCATTGCGGACGAACCACTGGTAGGTCTCGACAGTGACCGGGCCGTAGGGATGGTCGGAGTCTCCGAGGAGCGGCGGGGAGAGCCGGTCGGCATATCCGCGGTCCGAGATTTCACCGATGAACTGGTCGACGAGGTTGCGGCGGTGGGTGAGGATCAGGATCCCGCCGGTGCGGGAGGCGGCGACGAAGCCCACCGCGGCGACCGTCTTGCCGGCGCCGGTCGCGTGCTCGAACCAGAAGCGGCGGTTCGCGCCCGGGTCCTCGGGCGCCTCGTCGATCGGGGCGTCCTCGTCCACCTCGGACTCCTGCTCCTCCCAGTCCTGGGGCTCCTCGTCCTCCTCGAGCAGGTCCTCGGGATCGGCCAGGGCGACGCCGTTACCGGGCTCTTCGCCGTTCACTTCTTCCGACTCGGCTGCGTCGCCGTTCGATTTCGCGCGCTTCGCGGCGCCGTTTGAGCCGTTGCCGTTGCGCGACTCGAGCTCCAGCGTGAGCGCCGCGAGCGTGCCGGAGAGCGCGTCGATCTGGTGGGCGGAGAGCTCGGCGCCGTCGTTCAGGGTCGGTGTGTCCTCGTCGAGGACGCGCTCGAGACCGAGGAACAGCGAGTAATCGCTGCGCCACTTCATCGACGGGTGCTCGGCGCCCTCGTCCAGCTCCGCGAGCGCGTCGCGGACCGCCATGTAGCGGGCGGTGCCGGGCGCCAGGTCCGCAGGCTTCTCGCCCTCGAGCAGGATCGGTTCGCGCGAGAACTCGCTCGCGCGCTCGAGCTCATCGCTCGATAGAGCCGCGCCGCTCGGCGCCTTCCCCCGCGTGGGGGCAGATTCGGTGATGTCAGCCAATTCGGCTTTTCCTCCCGCGCCCGGCCCGCACGCAATGCGGGCGGGGGCACGTACTGAATGGTTGGGGGGTATCGCTCCCAGTAAGTCGGCCACCTGCCGGCCGACTCGAACGTCCCCGCGGTCCAGGAGTTGATTGGACCGCCTTTATTGTAGGCAAAGTGAGCGCGGAAATGATCGGCGTCATGCGAATTCGGTCGAATCGCATCGCGCAGGCAGCGGCGATCCTCGCCCTCGCCACCGGGCTCGCGGCCTGTGGCGACTCCGAGCAGGCCCAGGGTCCGGGTAACCCCGAGTCCGCCGCAGCCGACTACGAGAAGGAGCTCGCCGGCGCTCCGGAGCCCCTCGCCGCGCTCTACGCGCAGGCGAACGAGATCCTGCCCGGCGGCCTGCCCGCGTACGACGAGCGCATCGCCGGACTCGAAGGCCACCCCGTCGTCGTCAACAAGTGGGCCTCGTGGTGTGGCCCCTGCCGCGCGGAGTTCCCGTTCTTCCAGCGCCAGGCAGCCGAGCGGGGCAAGCGCATCGGGTTCCTCGGCGTCGACGCCCAGGACTCCGACGACGCGGCGGCGACGTTCCTCGAGGAGCTGCCGGTGCCCTATCCGAGCTACAGCGACCCGGACCTCGAGATCTCGAAGGCGCTCGACGCGGAGCGCGAGTTCCCCGCGACGATCTTCTACGGCTCAGACGGCGAGATCGCCTACGTCCATCGCGGCGGCTACCAGGACGAAGCGGCCCTCGAGGCCGACATCGAGCGCTACGCGCGGTAGATAGGCGGATAATCAGAAACATGGACTCCGACGTACTCGGCTATCTCCTGCTCGGCACGGCGGTCGTCCTCTTCTTCGTCGAGGCACTCGCGCCGACCGGAGGCCTCGTCGGGATCCTTGGGATCGGGTCGATGGTGGCGGGGGGCATCCTGCTCGACATCCCCGTCGCGGTGATCGTCCTCCTCGTCGTCGTGATCGTCGCGCTCGGCCTCGCCTTCGGCCGCAAGGTCTGGCAGGCGCAAAAGCAGGAGCGGGTCATGACCGGCTGGGAGGAGCTGATCGGCGACGAGGGCGACGTCCGGGTGGCGCTCGCGCCCGAGGGGCAGATCTACATCCAGGGGGCGCTGTGGCGTGCGCGCGTCGACGACGGCGTCGAGGCGGCGCCGGTCGGCGCCCGAGTTCGCGTCCGGGAAGTCGACGGCCTGACCTTGCTGGTCGAGCCGCTGTAGAGTCGGACCGATGGGCGTTGCCATAGCGATACTCGCCGTCGTTGTTCTCCTCCTGCTGATCCTCGTCGCGGCGTCGGTGCGGATCCTGCGGGAGTACGAGCGCGGCGTCATCTTCCGGCTCGGCCGGATGATCGCCCAGAAGGGACCGGGCCTGATCCTGCTGATCCCGTTCGTCGACCAGATGGTCCGGGTCGACCTGCGGACGATCACTCTCAACGTCCCACCGCAGGAGGTGATCACGAAGGACAACGTGACCGTGCGGGTGAACGCGGTCGCGTACTTCAAGGTGATCGACCCGAACCGGGCGATCACCGAGGTCGAGAACTTCCTGCTCGCGACGTCCCAGATCGCGCAGACCACGTTGCGCTCGGTGCTCGGCAAGGTCGAGCTCGACTCCCTGCTCGGCGAGCGCGAGCGGCTCAACGTCGAGCTCCAGCAGATCATCGACGAGCAGACCGAGCCCTGGGGCGTCAAGGTCTCGACGGTCGAGGTCAAGGACGTCGAGCTGCCGGCCGACATGCAGCGCGTGATCGCCCGGCAGGCTGAGGCCGAGCGCGAGCGGCGCGCCAAGGTGATCGCCGCTGACGGCGAGTTCCAGGCCGCCCAGAAGCTCTCCGAGGCCGCCGACATCATCAGCCGCAACCCGGCGACGCTGCAGCTGCGCTACCTGCAGACGCTGCTCGAGATGGGCGTCAACCAGAACACCACGATCATCTTCCCGATCCCGCTCGACCTGGTGAAGCCGTTCCTGCAGCCCGGCGCGCCCTCCTCGATCGCTCCGGCGGACGAGGGCGGTTCCGGTGGACGGTGGCGGCGGAGCCACTCCGATCCGCCCAGCGTGAGCGCGTAGCGCGAGCGCACTCGTCTGATTTGACCCACCCCGAGATCCGGATCGACCAGCTCACGGGGCTGCGGGCGATCCTGGCCCCCGGTCGCGCCGAGCGGCCCGAGGCCTTCGCGAAGGCGGCCCGCGACCTGACCCCGAAGGGCCTGGAGGGCTGCCCGTTTTGCGAGGGAAGCGAGGAGCGAACCCCACCGGAGACCTGGGCCTTCCGCCCGGCCGGCGGCGAGACCGACGGCCCCGGCTGGGTGGCCCGCTCGATGCCGAACCTCTACCCGGTGCTGGGCGAGTCACCACTCACGATCGAACAAGGAGGCGCGGGGTCTGACCCGCTCCCGTCGCCGGCGCCTGAACCTGGCGCCACCGGGGGGTCCGACCCCACAGTCGCCAGCGGCAGCGCGGCCAAGTCGCCCGCGCCCGCCCCCTCGAAACCGGCCTCTCCGCATCCATCGACCCCCTCCGCGCCTCCACCCGCTCGAACGCGCCCGACCTCTTCGCGAGTGGCCCGGCGGACGGAGCCCACGAGGTCCTCGTCAACGCTCCCGAGCACGTCGTCTCGATGTCGGAGCTCTCGGAGGAGCGCTTCGGCACCGCGGTCTCGTTCTGGCGCGAGCGGATGCGCGCCTACGCGGATGAGTCCGCCTACCTGCACCTGATCGTCAACGAGGGCCCCGAGGCCGGGGCCTCTCGCGAGCACACCCACGCGCAGCTCTACGCGCTCCGCTTCGTTCCCGCGGAGATCGCCCGCGAGCGCGAGCGGATCAAGGCCTACTGGGAGCGCACGATGGGCGGCGACCTCCTGCTCGACGTGGTCACCGAGGAGATCCGCCGCCGCGAACGGGTCGTCGCGGTCGACGACGAGGCCGTCCTCCTCTGCCCCTGGGCGTCGCGCTCTCCGTTCGAGATGCGGGTCGTCCCGCGCGCGTCCTCGCCGAGCTTCGAGCAGGACGGCGAGGTCGGCACCGCGATGATCCGCCGGGCGATCGGCGCGCTGGCGAAGCTCTTCGGGCCGCCCCCGTTCAACCTCTGGGTCCGCACCGCACCGCGCGGCGCCGACCACTTCCACTGGCACGTCGACATCGTCCCGCGACTGACGGTGCTCGCCGGCTTCGAGCTCGGCACCGGGGCACCGATCAACGTCTATCCCCCCGAGCGCGCCGCGTCCGATCTGCGCGAGGTCATCGGGTAGTTCACGTGCAGCGCCTCGCCGGAACCGAGTGCCTGGTAGCGCGCGACCCATTCCTCGGCCTCGGCCCGGATCTCGCCGTAGCGCTCGACATCCAGGCCGGCGGGTAGCTCGACGCGGCCCTGCTCGCACCACGTCGCTGCCCAGCGCAGGCACTCGAGGTCGCCCCAGCGCGGCTCCATCGCCAGTCCCTGCTGGATCGAGTTGACGACCGCCTCGGCCTGGATCAGCTCGGGTCCTTCGAGGCCGGCGGCGGGATCGGCCCCCTGCGACACAAGGCCCCAGAAACCTCGCTCCAGCCCGAGTGCGTCTTCGACGACCAGATGCACGAGGTCGTGCGGCGGCCCGCCCGCTTTCCAGCGCCACGCGGCCTCGCTGTCGTCGTCACGCCGGATGTGGATCCGGTCATGTGATTCGCCTGTCTTCACGTATGCGATTTCCATCACGGGGATAGTCTGCCCTGCTCGTGCCGCCCACCTCAAAGCCCTTTCCCCGCTTCGTCGCCGACAGCTCCCAGGAGCCGCTGCCGCACGGCCGCTACGAGGAGCGGTTGCTCGAGGCGCTCGAGGATCGCTGCCAGGCCCTCGCCGAGGAGGCGGGCGCGCCGCTCGACAAGGAGGCCGTCCGCTGGTTCCCGGAGCGAGCCTGGGGCGGCCGTGTCTACGTGCCGGCGACCTCCAGAACGACGAACGAGGCCGGCGATGCGATCGAATACTTCGGGCACGTGTCCTACCGCCGCAATGACGACGGCGAGCCGGAGGACCTGCACGCGACCGCCGACTTCACCGACGTCACCGTGGAGGACAACCCTGGCTGGAAGATCGACCTGAACGACGACGTGATCGGGCAGTGGAAGGCCGACGCCGGCCGCGGCGGCGACGTCACCCTGGTCTGGGGCGTGCCGCTCGTCCGTGGGGCCTTTGCGGCCACGGCCGAGCTCGAGGGCGAGGTCCTCGACCAGACCGCGGTCGAGGAAGGCCGCTTCACCCTGATCGCGGTCGACGCGGTCACCGGGTTCGGCGACGACCTCTTCATGAAGATCCACCTCTGGGACAAGCGACTTCGCGAGGTTGCGGCGGAGAGCCTCTACGACGAGCCCGAGGCCGCCGAAGAGCCTGAAAAGGCGGATTTGCAGGAGTAACGTCTGGCGGCCGCCTTACGGTGGCGCGCCAGATGGACGAGCTTCGGCCTCGCTCGGAGACCGACCCGGACAGCATCGCGCGCATCCGCAGCGCCTCGTTTCCCATCTCGCGGCGTGGCGGCTACGACAAGCGGGCGGTCGAGCGCTTCCTCGACAGGCTCGCCGACTGGCTCGAATCCGGCGGGGGCGACGAGGTGCGTGCCGAGATGATCCGGCGCGACCTCGAGCTGGCCGGCGCCACCGCCGATGCGCTCATTCGCGAAGCCGAGGCGAAGGCGGAGCAGCTGGTGGCCGAGGCCGAGAAGCGGGTCGAGGCCGCGCCGGTCGCGACCGTCACCCCGATCGTCCGCCCCGCCCATGCACGGGCCGGTGAATCCGTCGACCTGGCCAGCGCGCGCGCGGACGACCTGATCGCGCTCGGCCTCTCGCGGACCCAAGCGCTCAGGGTGATCGCCCGGCGCGACCAGCGCGGCGGCCTCGAGTCGCTCGACGAGCTCGACGAGGTCCCGGGGATCCCGGCCGATCTTGTCGCCGAGGTGAAGGCACGACTCGTCCTCGCGGCTCCCCCGCAGCGATTCGCCGACGCCGCCTGAGGGGCGCCCCGCGCACCGCTTAGGCGGTGGTTGCCTCGAGCGCTGCGGAGAGCTCCCTCCGCGAGTCGATCTCCAGCTTGCGATAGCTGCTCGAGAGGTGCACCTCGACCGTCTTCGGGGTGACGAAGAGGCGCTCGGCGATCTCGCGGTTGGTGAGGCCGTCGGCGGCCATCTCGGCGACCCGGCGCTCGCTCGGCGTGAGCGATGCCGGGCCGGTGAGCTGGAAGCGCCGCGGCCGGGCCCCGGCCGCGCGCAGCTCGCGCCGCGCTCGTTCGCGCAATGGAGTCGCGGCGCAGGCGTGGGCGAGGTCCATGCCACGACGCAGCCTCGCCCGAGCATCGCGGCGCATGTTCGCCCGGCGCAACGCGGCCCCCAGGTCGGTCAGGGCGCGCCCCAGCTCGAGCCTGGCGGGCGATCCGTCGAGAGTCTCCACGGCCTCGGTGAGGATCTCCAGGCCCTCTTCGCCACCGGTGACGAGCCCCTGTGCCCTGAGCGCCAGGCCTACCGCGCGAGGAACTCCCCAAGCGCGGGCCAGCTCGACCTCTTGGGCGACGAGCTCCTGCGCAAGACCGGGTTCCTCTCCCAGCTGAGTGAGGCAGAGCGCCGCCCTCGAACGCCACGGAATGAACGCTGGATTGCGCCCTCCGACGGCCTCGAAGCGGCGGCCGCATTCCATCGTCTCCTCAAGGCCTTCTCGGAGGTCGGCCCGTGCGATGCGCAGCTGGGCGCGGGAGCTCAGCAACCAATAGGCGTGTCCGCCGGGAATCCCGTCTGGGTCCCCGGCCTGCTCCACGGTCCGCTCGGCGGCGGGCAGGTCGCCATGCTCGATCAGGGCTGCACCGAGGAACGCGCAGATGTACGGGAGGGCAAGCCCGGTCGAAATCCCCGTGTGGGCCGCGAGCGACTCCTCGCCGTGGGCGATCGCGTCGAGGAGCTCGCCGCGCATCAGGTGGGCGAAGCAACTCCCGGTGTTGGATTGCGCGACAGCGAGCGCGTCGCCGGTCCGGAGTGCCGCTTCGAGGCCGGCGGCGTGGACCTCGAGCGCCAGGTCGGAGTCGGACATCGCGGCGACGGCGGCGGCACTCTGGACGGCGAGGCCCTCCGGCTCCTCCGACATCAACACGCCCCCGCTCAATGCTTCCTTGACTCTTGCCATCACCACTTCGGCCGGCTCCGCGCCCCCCGCGGCGTCGTGGTAAGTCCCGACCGCGAGCAGCGCCTTCGCCCCGAAGCCCTCGGCTCCGATCATCGCCCGCGCGCGTCCGGCGAGGCTCTCGGCAAGAGTTGCCAGCCCGGGCTCGAAGGTCGCCGTGATCATCAGCGCGTATTCGAGTCGCGCCCGTTGCTCGCGATCACCATCCGGAAGGTCGTCGAGCGCCTGCCTGCAGACCTCGACCGCGCGGCTGGGCCGTCCGTCGAGGAATAGGCCCCGGGCCAGGAGGGTCGCGATCGTGGTCCGTTTACCGGGCTCCGTCTCCAGGCGCAACGCCTCTTCCAGGTGCTCGGTCGATGCGCTCGTCGCGGTCAGCGCCTCCGCCGCGCCGAGTTCGAAGAGGATCTCCGCGCGCTCGCCTGCCGCCGCCGGCTCGGCCAGTGCCCGCAGCAGGTATTCGCTCGCGATCTCGGGGCCGCCCGAGGAGAGCGCCTTCCGGGCCGCATCACGGAGCACGTCGACGACCGTGGAGTCGCCGGCGGGCGCGACGAGCAACAGGTGCGCGCTGATCCGCTCCGGCGCCGCCCCGCGCTGGACGAGCAACTGCGCGGCGGCTGCATGCGCCCGCTCCCGTTCATGTGGATCGAGGCAGTCATAGATAGCCGCCCGCACCAGTGGATGGACGAACTCGATCACGGGTTCGCGCCGGAGGATCTCGAGCCTGTAGAGGACGGCGATCGCGTCGAACGCCGGCTTCTCGTCGAGCTCGGCCAGGGCCGCCACGTCCATGGGCGCGGAGCCGTCGCCGAGCACGGCGGCCGCCTCGGCGAGACGGCGGACCTCGGTCGCGAGGCGGCCCAGCCGCAGCTCCACCGTGCGCGACAGCGCTCTCGAGCCGAGCTCGAGGATCGCCCCCGCCTGCCATTCGCTGGGGGCGACACCGGCCTCGGAGATCGCCCGGGTCAGCTCCTGGAGCAGCAACGGGTTGCCACCGCTTGCGGAATGGCAACCGTGGCAGAACGTGGCGTCGGCCTCGGCGGAGAGCTGACGGCGGACGAACTCGGCCGATCCCCGCTCACTCAGCGGGGCCGGCTCGATGCGATCCACCGGCCCGCCGGCGCCGATCGAGGCGAGCGGGAGGGTCTCGGCACCGGGCTCCGCCGGCCGGTATGTGGCGACGAGCAGGATCGCGAGACCCTCGAGCCGGCCCGAGAGGTACTCGAGAAAGCGCAGCGAGGGCCGATCCGCCCAGTGCAGGTCGTCGATCGCCAGAAGGATGGGTCCGGACTCGGCAAGGTTGGCGGTGAGCCAGTACAGCCCGTGCAGGATCGCGAAGGACGGATCGGCGGCGGCCCCGTCCACCGCCTCGGCTCCGAACAAGCCGCGGCAGGGTCTTGCGGGGCCGGCAAGAAGCTGCTCTCGATCCTCCGTGGAAACGGTGGCCAGCGACTGCTCGAAGAGCTGGCGAGCGACCCCATGCGAGAACTCGCGCTCGAGCTCGGCACCGCGTGCGGCAAGGACCTGCACGCCCCTCTCCCCGGCCGCGGCGCGGGTGGCGGCCAGGAGCTCGCTCTTGCCGATTCCGGCCGGTCCCTCGATCAGGACGATCTCGCCACTTCCCTCGGCAACGGTCTCGACCGCGGCGCACAGATGCGCGAGCTCGACCTCACGTTCGAGCAAGACCCCCCTTGGTCCCTCGATCATCGGCGGTTTCGTGAAGCGAGCGTAGACGAGGGGCGAGGACGGTTCAAGCTCGGGTGCCCGCGGCGGCGATCGACCCGAAAAGTTTGGGGTGCGGTCTTGGGGGGATGCCCGATGCGAAGCCGGGCCGGAGAGAGGAAGGCTTGCCCTCGTGAGGTGCACGAAGCAGGTCGGCGCCGCCGTGGTCGCGATCGCGATCTCGCTTGCATTCGTCCCCACGGTGCTCGCCGCGACTCCGTTCACCGCGGGCGTCGGTGGCGCCCACGATCTCGCCGTAAGTGACGACGGCACCGGGCACGTCGCCTGGTACTCCGACGAAGCGCCCGCAGACCGCCTCCACTACTGCCGCGTGCCGGCCGGCGGCGCGGCGTGCGACGCGGCCTCGAGGACGCTCGACTTCCCCGGGCCGGCCCTGAGCGCCGACACCTTCGGGTCGGCGACACAGGTCTTCACCCCCGGCCCGAACTCGGTGATCATCCTCGGGTCCTGCATCTCCTGCGGTGCCGGATCGGGCGACCCAGCGGGTCGCAGCACCTTCCGCTGGTTCTCGACGGACAACGGCGCGACCTTTACCGGCCCGTCCCTGATCGGCGACCAGGCGATCGACGGTCAGGCGGGGTACCTCGGCGTTGGCGACCCCATCCTCGGCGTCGAGGGCCGTCAGTTCCAGGCGATGCCGCCGGGCGCGGCCGACCCGATCGACCTCGGTGGCGACCCGATCTCGGTCTACTCGCCGGCGGTCGTCGCCGTGCCGGGGACGGACAAGGTCGTGCACGCCGTCGCCAACTTGGACGGAGTCAAGTTCGCCGTCTTCGACGACCCCGGCGCTCCGCCGATCACGGTGCCCGAGCTCAACACGCTCGCCAACTGGGACACGGGAAACGCGCTCGCGGCCGCCGAGGGCGACAACGGGGAGACCCACCTGAGTGGCGGCCCCAGCGGCGCATTCCTCAGCTACCTGGCACTCGTCCCCAACGACTCCAGCGTGGGCGTGCGCCGATTCGACTCCTCGACGAACGCGTTCGGGCTCCCGGTATACGCCCAGGGGTCCGATCCGATCGAGGACTACGACCTGCGCGACCCCGATCACGCCCAGGATGGTGCGGGGCGCCTGCATGTGGTCTGGTCGAGCTCCTACGACGGCGGGCGTCTGCGGTACGCGCGCTCGGACGACGGCGGCATCAGCTTCGGCGCTGCGGCGACCCTGGCAGCGAAGGAGACGGTCGTCGATCCGACCGTGGCGGCTGCGCCGAGCGGCGCCGGCTTCGCAGCTTGGAAAGGCTCCGGAGACTCACCGATCCGCGTCGTCGCTCTCGAGCCGCTACCCGAGTCCGCGGCCGGGCCGCCGGAGGTGACCGATCTCGCGATCGACGACCCGACGCTGACCCCCGGCCAGGGCGCCGTCTTCACCTTCTCGAGCTCTGAGGCCGGCAACGCCGTCCTCGCGATCGAGAAGCGCCTGCGCGGGCTGAAGCTCGGTAAGTCGAAGCAGGCGAAGAAGCAGGCCTGTAAGCCGCGGACGAAGAAGCGCTTCCGCAAGCTGCGCCGGCAGCTCGCGAAGAAGTACAGCGGCAAGGCGTTGAAGCGGAAGCTGAAGAAGCGGCGCTGCTGGGCGTGGAAGGAGATCGGGAGGATCGAGCAGCCGGTGTCGGCGGGCCCCAACGCGATCGTCTTCAGCGGCAAGATCGCCGACCGCAACCTGCGCCCCGGCCGCTACCGCGCGAACCTGGTCGTGACGGACCTCGACGGGAACGTGTCGCGCGCGGAGACGCTCGAGTTCAGGGTCGTCGGCAAAAAGCAAGCGGCCACGGGGGCTGGGGCGGGCGATCGATGATCCCTACTCGTGAGGAGCGTTGGATGAGGACGCACACGCTGATAGGCCGCGGGGCCCGGTTGCTGGTTCGGACGGGCACGATCGCGATCGGGGGACTCCTGCTCGCCGCGCCCTCGGCGGGCGCCGCAACCGAGGTGCTCTATTTCCCGAACGAGGGAGGAACCTCGATCCAGGTGGACGGGGAGGCGAATGACGACGCCATAGCGATCACTCTCGCCGACAACACGATCACGATCGCGGACACCGGGACCGGGGGGATCACCACCGTTGCTCCGGAGTGCGCCACCGCGGGCGCCACCGCGGTCACCTGCCCGCTCGACTCGCCCGACCCCGCGCCCCCGGCCGCCCCGACCGGCCCCGTGTTCGCCGTAGGCGTGTCTCTCCTGGAGGGGAACGACAGTGCCGCGAGCGCCGTTCCGCTCGGGTTCTTCGCCAACGGCGGCCTCGGCGACGACGTGCTCACCGGTGGACCGGGTGACGACGACCTCGTTGGTGACCATGGAAATGACAGCCTCCGCGGAGGAGACGGGGACGATTTCCTGAACGGCGGCGGCTTCGGTTTTTCGACCGGTGGCACCGATGTTCTCGACGGAGAGAGCGGGGTGGACAGCGCCTCCTATTTCCGCGATGGCGCGGTCAACGTCAGCCTCGATGGCCAGCCCAACGACGGCTTCGCGGGCGAAGGCGACAACGTGATCGCCGAGCAGGTCGAGAGCGGCGACGGAGACGACGTTCTCACCGGGAATGCGGGCGCGAACCGGCTCGACGGCAACGACGGCAACGACCTGCTTTCCGGCCTGGAGGGCAACGACGTTCTCGACGGCGGCGCGGGCGACGACGGGCTCGTCGGCGGCCCCCAACGGGACGACCTCTGGTGCGGAGACAGCTTCGATACCGCCACCGTCGATCCACGCGACTCCGTCGGCGCCGAATGCGAGCGCACCGGGGCCGAGGTCGAGGGCGGGACGGCGACCGTGAGCCGGAAGGGAAGGACGAGGGTCTTGGTCGAGTGCCCCGCCGAAGAGGCGAACCCGTGCACGGGCCAGGTCGTCCTCTTCGCGCGCAACGAGCCGATCGGCGAAGGCGCGTTCGCCCTCGGTCCGAACACGCTCAGCAATGTCCGCGTCAAGCTGTCGAAGGCGGGCAAGAAGCTGCTGGACGCCAGCCGAGGCACGCTGCTTGCCACCGCCGAGGCGCAGACATCGGAGCCGATCGGGACCACGATCGCCGAGGACGCCGTTTTTCTGGTGCGCGCCGGGGGCCGCTGAGCCGCAGGTACGCTGAAATGCGGTCGGAGCCACAATCTCCGATCCCGCCCCGATAGCTCAGCTGGATAGAGCGACTCCCTCCTAAGGAGTAGGCCCCAGGTTCGAATCCTGGTCGGGGCGTCCCCAGTTAGACGACCGGCACCATGCAGACGACTTGATCGGCGCCGTACTTGCCGGCGCCGTCGAAGAACGCCTCGACTTTGGCGACGCCCAGGTGCGAGCTGGTAATCGGCGGCAGCTTGACCCGCCAGTTGCTGCTCGCGTCCGTCGTCGTCGAGTGCGTCGTCACGACACCATTCGCACGCGTCACGCGCAACCTGACAGTCGCCCCGGAGACCTTCGGCGACACCGTCCCGCTGACCTGGATGTTGTCCTCCTGAGGCACGTCGACCTCGGGTGGGCAGCTCATCGTCAGGTCCGGCACGGGCGCCGACACCGGTAGCTCGGTCGACGACAGGAAGCCCTCGCGCTCGAGCGATACCGACAGCGATGCGGAGTCGGTGCGGATGGTCGGCGTGATCGTGGCGACGCCACCGGTGATCGTCCCGCGGCCGATCACCTGGCCGGCGTGCTTGAGAGTCGCGATCGTCCCATCGGTGCCCGGCTGCGTCGACGTGACCCGCACCTGGAAGGACGGGTCGCCGACCGGGAACGAGCCGCTGCGGTGCAGGAACTTCGTGGTGAACTTCGTGGTGTCGAACGCCGTCGGCACGGCGGTCCGCATCTCCATGCTCGGGTCACCGAGCAGGTGCCAGAGCAGGTGCTCGCGGAGGACCTGCCCGGTCAGCTGCTGGGTCGGACCCGCCTGGGCGGCCATGTACGCCTTGCCCGCGTTGAGGATCTCGCCCAGTCGCGTGATCGGCTGCGCCGACCCGAACGTCGGCACCGTGGCCGGGAACATCGCGTCGGCCCAGCCGACGGTCAGCTGGTCGTTCTGCACGGTCGGGCTGACGTCGGTGTCGCCGATGATCGCGACGGCGCCGCCACCCTGGCGCTGGAGCAGGCGCTCGGCAAGGCTCGGGTTGCCAGGGAACTGGAAGCCCGCGCTCGAGCAGTTGATCGAGAAGACGACCGGCAGCTCGGTGCTGTTCGAGTTCAGGAGCCCCATGTCGTTGATGTTGAAGCCGGGGTTCGCCCAGCTCAGCCGGCTGCCGTGGTCGCGGTGGACGAACATGAAGCGCCCGGCGTTCAGCTCGCTGACGACCTGGTCGCGGCCGTCGGTCCAGGGCGTGGCGGGACGCTTGAGCTCATCCGGGATGGGCGTGTTGTCCTTGAAGAGCTGGATGTCGGCCGTGGCCTGCGCCGTGTTCAGACGCGTCACGACGTGGCCGCGTGAGAGCAGGCCGGCGCGCATCCGCTCGGCCGACATCGTGAAGCCGCGCGCGTCGCGGGGGCCCAGACCCTCGAAGTTCGACGTCACGGTCGCGTGGTTGTAGAAGTCGTCGCCGGCGGGCGCGGGTAGCTGGGTCTGGTAGTTGACGATCTTGTCCACCGTCTGCTGGGCGACGGTGAGCGTGTTGGCGGGGATGCGTCCCAGCATCACGTCGGCGAAGAGGTCGTTCCCGATCCCGTCCAGCGAGTACGACAGGTCGCTCGACACCGTGCAGGTCGGGGGGTCGTTGCACCACGCCTCCTGGAACGTTGGCACGTGGGACGTGTCGCCCAGCAGCACGACGTACGTCGGCCGCGCGCAGTTGTCGTTGTTCATCTCGCCGCGGATGAACGTGCGCACGTCGGCGGCCGCGGTGCCGGGCGCAACCTCGTGGATGCCGACGATGTAGCCGGCGGCCTCCTTGGCCGCGGCGAGCGAGTCGGCGGCGGGACGCAAGGTAGATGAGGTGACGATCAGGTACTCCTCGCCGCAGGCGGGTACGAACTCCTGAGCGTCCTCGTCGGTGTCGCCGGCGGCCTTGCGGACCCGCGGCGACCGCGCGACCGTCCGATAGTTCTCGACCGCCGAGCCGTAGATCTGCTCGAAGGGCGCCTCGAAAGACGTGCGCACGCGGTTCGCCAGCCAGCGCCCGCCGTCCTTGAAAGTGACGGTGACGTCCATCGACGTGAACACCTGCAGCGCTCGCCGGCGAGGGTCGTACTGCGCGCCCGGCACCTGCACCCCGGCGACCGTCAGGTCGCGCAGCCGCCCGAGCGTCGTCACGTACGCCAGCCGCGCGGGCACCTTGCCGCGCGCGCTGTAGGCGCCCTGGTCGATTCGAACGGCTTGTCGGCGAACGTCTCTGGCGGCAGCTCGTCCTGCGGCGACTGGTCGACGGCCTGCTCCTGCCTCGGCATCACGTCGATGTCGTTGAGCGTGTAGCTGCGCGCGTTCGACACCTTCACCGACACGCCTGCGCCGCGTGGCACGGCGAGCAGTCGCGTGAACGCCGGCACGCCCGGGTCGCCGACGCCGCCGGTCGCGTCGGCGCCGTCCATGTTCAGGCCGATGAAGTCTGCGCCACCGCCGCTGAACGCGTCCCAGCGGGCGCGCGGCAGCTTGACGTGCAGCTGCAGGATTTGCTTGCTGCTGCGTCCGACGTTCGAGTCGAGCGACGGCGTGCGCGACGCCGCGGCGCCGCCGCCGCAGCGGCGCGTGCTCTTGAACTGCCTGAGCCCGGCGTCGACGGCCAGGGCGCTCCGGTCGAGCCGGCCCTGCGTCGACGGCGGGCCCGGCTCGCCTCGCGCGGTCGCCGGCGTCGTCTGGTCCACCTCGCCGAGCGAGTCGCGGTAGCTCTCGATGTAGCGGATCGCGCGGCACGGGTCGTCCAACAACAGCGACTGCGCGCGGGTCGCGTCATTGGCCAACGCCGCCCGCGAGGCCGCGGGCGCGTCGGCGTCGGTTAGCGCGTTCGTCTCGGCGACGAGCTGCGCGGCGGCGGTCTGGGTCTGCGTCGTGGGCGACGGAGTCTGCGCGGACGCATACGGCGCGAGGGCCGCGAAGAGCGCCGCCAGCGAGATCGCGAGAGAGGGTGGCAGGCGTCGATCGAGCATCACACCACGCAGTATCGACGCCCAGACTCCTCCTGTCGTCAGGGAGGCGACCCTGATCTTTTGCGGATAAACGCAACTCTGCGGGTAACAGCGGATTTATCCGTTAGAGAGATATGTCGATAATGCTTCTGACGCGGAGCGGGTTTCCGCGTCCTTCAACCATGGCGGGCCGAATGAACAGATTCGCCGTACTCACGCTGCTTGCAGCGTTTTTCGCCGTGGCCATGGCTCCCACCGCCTCGGCCGACCGCCTGCGCCCGCCGGGAAAGAAGGCGAAGCACATCAAGTCGCAGCTGGACAAGCGCCTCAAGGCGCGCGGTCTGGACAACGTGGACGTGCGGCGTTGCCTGATCGCGCCGAAGAAGGTCAACGGCAAGAAGGCGGTCGAGTGCACCTGGTACGCCGAGGGCGTGCTGCCCGGCCCGCAGCCCTATCGCTGCCATGGCGACTCGGTTCACGGCAAGCGCTCCGACGGCCGCCCGGGGTTCATCCGGATCTCCGCCTGCCTGAACAAGGCACCGGTGCAGATCCCCGTCGCGCCGGCGCCCACCCACGAGCCGACGTTCGGCTACAACGACGAGTGGCACAACGCCGACGCAGCCCTCTTCAACTCCTTCGACCGGCTCCAGCCGGATCTACGCCCGCTTCGGCTTCGACTGGGCCGCCGTCGAGCGCACCCGAGGCAACTACGACTGGAGCATCTACGACCGCGTCTACGGCGAGCTCCGGGCCCGCGGGATCATGCCGCTCTGGACGATCGGCAACGCGCCCTGCTTCTACCAGGACGGCGCGTGCAAGGGCAAGGCGCGTCCCGGGCCCCAGTTCTACGACGAGATGGGCAACTTCGCCGCCGCCGCGGCCAGGCGCTATCCCGACATCGGCGGCTTCGAGGTCCTGAACGAGCCGAACATCGCCAAGTACTGGGGCGGTGTCCCCGAGCCCGACCTCTACGCCGAGATGTTCAAGGAGGTTGCGAAGGCGGTCGATCAGGCCGATCCAGGCCTCCCGATCTACTTCGGATCGATGAGCCCGCACCGCGAGTCGGACGAGAACACCGTGTCGGCCGCCGAGTTCCTCGCCCAGGGCTACGACCTCGGCGCCGTGCAGATGTCGGACGGGATCGCCACCCATCCCTATCCCGGCAAGGACGCGAACCTCGAGCAGGAGGTGTCGATCCGCCTCGGCGACCTCTACCAGGTCATGTCCAACGCTGGCGACATCACGGACGGCGGCGGCTTCAAGCGCCCGCTCGTGATCACCGAGACAGGGATCTCAACGCTGGACGGCTACACCCCCGAACAGCAGGCCGAGTCGCTGGTCCGGATCTACGAGCTGGTCCGCCGGGTCCCGCTGGTCGAGATGCTGATCTTCCACCGCTTCCGCGATGCGAACGGGGACAACGCGCTCGAGCCCGGCTACGGCAGCGTGCTGTCGAACGGCTCGCCGAAGCCCGCCTACTGCGCCATCGGCGCGACCCGCGGCCTCACCGTCTGCTGAGCGGGCGCCGCCTGATCAGTCGCGGTTGCCGCGACCCCAGACCAGCTTCAGCATCCGGCTGAGCAGTCGAGTCGTCCGCGCCTTGTACGGGTACATGTGGATGTCCTTCTTCGGCGCGAGACGCGTGATCAGGATCGTCTGCGGCTTCGTGTACTTCTTGATCCCGTCGACCCCGTGGCGGCTGCCCACCCCGGAGGTCTTCCAGCCGCCCATGGGCAGCTCGAGCGCGACGTAGTTGATCCCCGAGTCGTTGACGCAGACCGCGCCGGCCTCGAGCCGGCGGGCGATCGCCTCGCCCTTCTCCGTGTCCTTGGTGAACACGGAGGCCTGGAGTCCGTAGGGGGAGTCGTTCGCGAGGCTCACCGCCTCGTCGACGTCGGCCACCTTCATCACCGGCAGCGTCGGCCCGAACGTCTCCTCGGTCATGCACTCCATCGAGTGGTCGACGTCCGAGATCAGGGTGGGCTCATAGAAGTCGCCCGCGCCCTCGCCGCGGCGCCCGCCGACGAGCACGTTCGCGCCCTTCTCCCTCGCGTCCTGCACGTGGGAGTCGATGACATCGACCTGCGGCGGCGAGGTGACGGCGCCGACGTCGACCGATCCGGGATCGCCGGGCACGCCCTGGCGCAGTTCGCCGACCTTCTCGGTGACCTTGGTGACGAACTCGTCGTAGACCGGCTCCTCGACGTAGACGCGCTCGATCGAGATGCAGGTCTGGCCGCCGTTCTGCATCGAGTAGAAGACGGCGGCGTTCGCCGCACGCTCGACGTTGGCGTCCGCGCAGACGATCATCGGGTCCTTGCCGCCGAGCTCGAGGCCGACCGGGGTCAGGGTCTTCGCAGCGCGCTCCGCGACCTTGATCCCGATCTCGGTGGAGCCGGTGAACATGACGAAGTCGACCGCGTCGATCAGCGCGTTGCCGACCTTCGAGCCCTCGCCGATCGCGACCTGATGAACGTCCTCGGGCAGCCCGCATTCCTGGAGGCACTCGAGCAGCAGGAGCGACGTGGTCGGGGTGATCGTCGCGGGCTTCAGCACGGTCGCGTTCCCGGCTGCGAGCGCCGGGATGCAGTCGCCGAAGGAGTTGGTCAGCGGGTAGTTCCACGGGCCGATGACGCCGACGACGCCGATCGGCTCGCGACGGACGATGAGCTTGCGGCCGAGGACGAAGGGGGAGGAGGGTCGGATCTTTTCGTCGGCCAGGTACTTCGAGGCGTTCTTGGCCCAGAAGCCGAAGGCGGATGCGGCGTAGGCGACCTCGGCGAGGAGGGCGTCCTCATAGGTCTTGCCGGTCTCGGCGATGATCGTGTGGGCGATCCGCTCCTCGTTGTCGAGGACCCACTTCTGCGCGCGGCGGAGGACCTTGGCGCGGCCCTCGAAGCCCATCGCCTGCCAGGCCGGCTGCGCGGCGCGGGCGCGCTCGACGACCTCGGTGACACCCTTCGGGGTCAGGGCTGGAACGGTCGCGACTCGCTCGCCGGTCGCCGGATTGGTGACGTCGATCGTCTTCGCGGTGCCGTGTCCGTTGCTGGACGACGTGCCCTTGCGCGTCGCGGTGCTCTGCTCCATCGCTGGTTCCTCCAAGCTTTGCGGGCTGCCGCGAGAAAGCCTAGTCACCGAGCCGCTTGCGGCGCGCCGCCGCGCATGTTGCGGATCAGGCTGTAGGCGGTGACGATCGTCCAGACACCCTCGAGCAGGAGGAAGCCGTACTGCTCCTCGACCGCGGCGAGGATGGCGAGGATGAACGCGCCGACAAGGTTGAGCACGAGGTAGACGCGCGAGTCCTGATCGAGCATGTGGAACTGCGCCGCCGCATAAGCGGCGAGAATGAACAGCGCACCGACGATCTGTACGACCTGGTCCATGTTTCGAGGCTACTCAGTCGCTCTTCTGATCACCGTGGCGCTTCTCGCCGCCGGTTGCGGCTCCGAGGAGAGCGACGAGCCAGTCGAGGCACCGGTCGAATCGGCCGAGCCGGTCCCCGAGCTGCCCGCCGGCTGGACGGTCAACCGCAACACGAACGCCGGCTTCGGCTTCGGCGTGCCCCCTGGCTGGACGGCTAGCAACGACGGCATCCGTTCCACCGTCCGCTCGCCCGACAAGCTCGTCGCGGCGACGATCGTCGCCGACCGCTCCAACGAGGCGCTCGAGTTCCCGCTCGACGAGTTCGCCGAGACGGCGATCACGGGAGTCGCGGGTATCCGCGGCCTCGAGCCCGGCCAGACCCGCAAGTACGACCACCGATACGAGGCGGTCGTGATCGACGCCGAGGGCGTCGGGGGCGCCAAGGACATCCGCCAGCACGTCGACCTGGTCGTACTGCGGCGCGAGGACCTGGTCACATTCACCGTTCTCGTCGCCCGCAACGCGGACGAGGACACGAAGATCTACGACGAGGACATCAGGCGGATGATCGCCTCGCTGCGCAGCCGCCCGCCGGGCTGAGTTACTCCTCCCGCTCCGGGTAGACGTCGTCGATCGTTGCGAGCGGCTCGTACGGGCCGCCGCCGGCCGCTTCGATCGCCTCGGCCCCGCCGGCAAGCCGGTCGAGGACGGCGACGGTGCCGCGGATCTCGAGCCCCTCCTCTCTCATCCGCTCGATCGCCTTGACGGTCGAGCCGCCCGTGGTGACGACGTCCTCGACGACGAGGCAGGGGGTGCCGGGCTCGAGCAGCGGCCCCTCCACCCAGCGCTGAAGGCCGTGCTCCTTGCGCTCCTTGCGCACGAAGAATGCGAGCAGGTCGCCATCGGCCCCGGCGGCGGCCAGCGCGGCGCAGGCGATCGGGTCGGCGCCCATCGTCAGGCCGCCGATCGCGCCGGCGCCCAGCTCGCGAGCGCGCTCCGCGACGAGCTCGCCCGTCGCAAGGAAGGCCGGCGGGCGCAGCAGGGCCCGCTTCGCGTCGACGTAGTAGGACGCTGTCCGGCCGCTCGACAGCGTCACCTCGCCGATCACGAGCGCGTGCTCGCGAAGCTCGGCGATCAGGACGTCGCGGGCGGAGCCGTTCGCGTCGCTCACCCGAGCGCTTCCTTGAAGCCCTGGCGCCAGCTCGGCCAGCGCGGCTCGAAGCCCAGCTCCCGCTTCGCCTTCTCGTTGGACGCGCCGCGCATGTCGCGCGCCAGGTAGACCGTGTAGCGGCCGGCGACCATCCGCACCACGAACGTCGGCATCCGCCGTGGCGGCTTCGCCCCGACCGCCTCGGCGTAGGCGGGGATCCACTCGCGCGAAGGCGCCGGGTCGTCATCGACGACGTTGTAGATCCCGGGCTCGCCGCGCTCGAGGGCGGCGACCGTCGCCGCCGCGACGTCGTCGACATGGACGAACGACCAGACGCCGGAGCCGTTGCCGACGATCGGCAGGCGGCGCTTGCGCACCTCCTCGGCCCAGTGGCCGTCGCCTGCGTAGGCGGTCCCGGCCCCGTACCAGAAGCCGAAGCGCAGGGCGAGTCCCTCGATCCCCTCGGTGTTGGTCACCTGGCGCTCGAGCTCGGCGACGGAGGAGGCGGCGTCGCCGCCTGGCGGGGGCGCGTCGACGAAGAGCGGGTCGGACTCGTCGTAGAGGCCGGTCGGCTTCGGCGCGTAGGCGAACGCGATGCTCTGCGCCACCACCCGCCTGGCGCCGGCCTCGCGGGCGGCGGCGAGCAGGTTCGCCGTGCCCTCGGTGCGCACCTTGTTGGTCGCCTCGAGCCCCGCCTTCATCTCCCCGGGGGTCATCCGCTGCGGCAGGTCGGTGAGCTGATGGATCACGGCCTCGGGCTCCGCGGCGGCCACCGCGTCGCGAACGGCGCCCGCGTCGAGTACGTCGCAGACGACCGGCTCGGCGCCGGCGCTCCGCAGCCGCTCGACCTTCGACTCGGTCCTGGTCATCGCCGTCACCTCGTGTCCCGACTCCGTGAGGAGCGGCAACAGGTGCGGCCCGATCACGCCGCTCGCCCCGGCGACGAAGACCTTCATCGCGCGGCGAGCTTCTTCGACGCGGAGGCCAGGTAGAGCGAGCCCGCGGCGATCAGGAAGAGCGAGATCGTGTCGAAGGCTCCGCGAGCGTCGCTGGAGGCTTCGCCGATGTCGAACAGGTGGTTCAGGCCGTGGAGGGCGTACCAGACCGCGCCCACGGTCAGGATCGGCACCCGCCACTCCGGCCGGACCGCCGCCATCGCCACCCCGAACGCCGACGCGAGGTAGAAGGAGGCGACGTCGCCGATGTAGTGGTCGTTGCGAACCCCGTACTCGCCGATCTGCTCGAAGAAGGTCTCGGGCGAGAAGACCATCAGCAGACCGAAGGCGAGCTGGATCGCCGCGACGATCCAAAGAGTTACCCGCAGCGCCGATTCGCTGACCACGGGCGGGAAGCTAGCCCAAACCGGCCGGGCTAGTCGTAGACCCAGATGTCGTCCCCGAGGTTGATCCAGTTGTAGATGTCAACCGAATCAGGGATCGGGTTCCGCAGGCAGCCGTGGCTCGCCGGGTAGTCGGGGACCGACTTGTAACCGTGCGTCGCCTCGCCGCGGTTGTAGTAGACGGAGTAGTACATGCCGATGGCGTTGAAGCCGGCGTCCTTGCGGTAGAAGGTGTAGTGGCCGCGGTCGGAGGGAGTTCCCGGCGCGCCGGAGGAGATGTGGTAGGTCCGCTGTGGCTTGCCGTTGTCGGCGAGCACCATCACCTGGCGTGAGATGTCCGTCTCGACGTGGTGGCCCGCGCCGGGATACTTCAGCTTGAAGGCGCCCTTGCCGTCGGCGAGCTTCTTGAAGATGTCGGGTGAAGCGGAGAAGGTCCGCGCCATCCCGTTCACCTTGCGGAAGGCGTGGACCGCCCGGCCGGATGCCTCGTTGAAGTCCTTGCCGTCGGGGGCGTTGCCGTAGCCCTCCTTGGCGAGCAGGCGGTGGAAGAGCTGGACGACCTCGCCGTTGTCGTTGCCACCCAGCTTCGGATACTTGATGCCAAATCGCTTGCTCGACTTCGAAGCGCCCTTCTGCTCGTCGGTCTCGGCCTTCACCGCGCGGGTGGAGAACTTGCCGGGCTCGATGAAGCGCGGCGACTTCAGCTTCACGATGCCGGCGTTCGCACCCTTCTTGCGGGTGATCGTCTTGCGCTCCTGCTTGACCGGCTTGCCCTTGCGGTAGACGCCGATCTGAAGTTCCTGCCCGGGGACGAACGGCCTCACGGTCGCGAAGGTGACGACCCGCTTGTTGACCCGCACGTTCTTGCCCTTGATGCCCTTCAGGTCCAGCGTGATCGATGCGTCCGCTTGCTCGACGGGCTCCGGCTCAGGATCATCGACCGGGGGCACCGGGTCCTGTGCGAAGGCCGCCGGCGCGAGCGAAAGCATCGCGGCTGTCGCCACGATCAGAAGGAGTAGAAGGCGGGTAGGTCCCTGCACGGCCGCGAAATTGTAGCCAGGCGCGAACCCGGCCTTTCCGCGCCGGAACTCAGATGCCCGCGGTCACGACCGTGAACGCGATCGCGTTCTGCAGCGCGTGCAACATGATCGGCGGCCCGAGCGAGCCGGTGCGCTCGTAGAGCCAGGCGAGCAGGACGCCGAACACCGCGAGCGGCGGGATCACCTCCCACGAGCCGCCGACGAGGTGGATCGAGCCGAAGATCACCCCGGAGATCAGCGCCGCCGGCCAGAAGGAGATGCGGCTGCGCAGCCCGCCGAACAGAAAGCCGCGGAAGAAGAGCTCCTCGGAGACGGGCGCCGCGATCACGATGAGGATCCCCTGCGCGATCAGCTCGATCGTGTTCTGCTCGTCGCCGAGCTCCTGGAGGACCTGCTGCTCGGTGTCGGTCTGGACGACGACCGAGTACAGGAGGGTGAAGACGATGAAGATCCCGTAGGCGGCGAACATCCAGCCGATCCCGCTCCAGAACCGGAAGCGGCGCAGGCCTAGCCGCAGGGCGGCCGGCCGGACCCCGAACGCCGGCAGGAGGACGAGCGGCACGGCGAAGAGCGCCGCCGCAAAGAACGCCTGCGCGACGATCGCGGCCACGTCGTTCTCCGGATCGCCGGCGATCACGAACGGGATCACGCCGAGCACCGTGCCGATGACGATCGCGAGCACGGCGCCGAGAGCGATCGTGCCGACCGACCAGGTCGCGGGCACGCGGGGGCCGGGCGGGACAGGGGGAGGCGGGGCTGCGGGGTAGGCGGTCATGCGAGGTGGTCGCGGATCTGTGCGAGCGACGAGATTACGGGGCGAGGGCTCCGTCCCCTCCGTCCCCGTAGCGAGCAGAAGCGCGGGGATCCCGGCCGCTTCGGCTCCCGCGATGTCCTCCTCCTCGGTGTCGCCCACCACCAGCGCCTCCTCGGGGCCGACGCCCGCGAGCTCGAGGCCGCGGCGGAAGATCTCCGGGTCGGGCTTGCGGACCCCTGCCGTCGCGGATGCCACGACGCCGTCGAGATGCTCCCCGAGCCCGACCCGGTCGAGGACCTGCGGCAGCGAGCAGTCCCAGTTCGAGACGCAGACGAGCCCAAGCCCGCTCTCGCGCAGCGCGGCCAGCACGCCGCGGCGCCTCGGGGTAGGCGCGGAACCGGATCGCCGACATCATCGTCTCGACGTCGACCTCGCGGCCAAGCTCATGGCTGAGCAGCGCGGCGCACCGCTCGCGCAGCTCCGCAAGAGACCGCTCGTCGCGCGCCTCGTGGCTGTGGGCCCGGTAGTAGGACATCTCGGCGCGCATCGCCGCCTCGACCTCCTCGATCGACGGCTCGCCGCCGAGCGCCTCGCGGAGCCGCTCGAAAGGCGGCTCGAGCTCGACCAGGGTGCCGAGGGCGTCGAGCAGGACGGCACGGGTGGGTGCAGGCATAGGCGCTGATTCTTGTAGACAGGGGGTATGGAGCAGACCTTCTGGGAGCAATACGGCGACTGGATCTCGGCTGCGATCACGTTCGGCGGCGCGCTGCTGATCGCCTACGTCGTCGACCGCTTCGTGATCGGCCGGGGCACCGAGGTCGCGACGCGGTTCACCGAGGGCGGCGTCTCGCGGGTCACCGTGACCCGGCTGCGGGTCGTCCGCCGCCTCGTCTTCCTGCTGATCATCTTCATCGGGATCGCCCTGGCGCTGACCCAGATCGACGGGGTCAAGCGAGCTCGCCACCGGGCATCCTCGCCTCGAGCGCCCTGCTCGGCCTGATCGTCGGTCTCGCCGCGCGCCAGTCGGTGGCGAACCTCGTCGCCGGGATCTCGATCGCGGTCACCCAGCCGATCCGGATCGGCGACCGGATCACGTTCGACGAGACCACCGGCCGGGTCGAGAACATCACCCTCGCCTACACGTTCCTCGACCCCGGCGACGGCCGCCTGATGGTGATCCCGAACGAGCACATCGTCGGCTCGGAGATCTTCAACCACTCGACCGGCAACCTCGGCGCGCCGATCCTGGTCTACGTCTGGCTGCCGCCGGGCGGCGACATCGGCGGCGGCGCGCAGGGCGCTCGACGGGATCGCCGAGCAGGTCCAGGTGAACGAGCAGACCCACGAGGGCGTGAAGCTCGAGCTGCGCCAGAACATCGAGGGCGAGCGCACCCGGGTGGGCGGCGAGGAGGCCGCCCTGCGCGAGAAGGCGCACTCGGCGCTGCGCGAGGCGGGGCTGCTCGACTTCTCGTAGCGGAAAACCAAAAGGTTCCTTTAGGTAGGCGTCTAACCTTCCCTTTAGCCCATGACCCCCCGCGAGCGCAGAAGGCAGCGGCGCACGCGGCGGCGGAAGAGCAGCAAGATCCTGCTGGGCATCGGCATCGTCTTCTCGCTCGTCGCGATCGCCGTCCTCAGCTTCGGGATCTGGGTGCTCAACGTCGCCGCTGAAGTGCCGCCGATCGATGAGCTCCGCCCGATCGACAAGGGCGCGAACTCGGTCGTCTTCGCGTCCGACGGCACCCGCCTGGGCTACATCCAGAACGACGAGCTCCGCACGCCGATCCCGCTCAAGGCGATTCCGAAGGAGTTCCAGGAGGCCTCGATCGCGATCGAGGACGAGCGCTTCTACGAGCACGACGGCGTCGACGTCGAGGCGGTGGTCCGCGCCGCGATCGAGAACATCGAGGCGGGCGAGACCCGGCAGGGCGGCTCGACCATCACCCAGCAGCTGGTTCGCAACCTCTACATCAACGACCCGGAGGACACGCTCGAGCGGAAGATCCGCGAGGCGGCGCTCGCCGAGGACCTCGAGCAGGAGAAGACCAAGAAGTGGATCCTCGAGCAGTACCTGAACACCGCCTCCTACGGCACCGTCGGTGGGCGCACCGCCGTCGGCGTCGAGGCCGCCGCGCAGACCTTCTTCAACAAGCCCGCGGAGGAGATGAAGCTGACCGAGTCGGCGCTCCTCGCCGGCCTGCCGCAGGCGCCCTCGGAGTACAACCCGTTCACCGACCCAAACCAGGCCCTGAAGCGGCGCAACAACGTGCTCGACAACATGGCCAAGCAGGGGTACATCACGCCCCAGGCCGCCCAGCGGGCGAAGGCCGCCGGCCTCGGACTCGAGCCCGGCACCAAGTACTCGGAGATCCGCGAGCCCTACTTCTTCGACTACGTCGAGGCCGAGCTGATCGACCGGTACGGGGTCAACACCGTGCGCCAGGGCGGGCTCCAGGTCTACACGACGATCGATCCCCAGCTTCAGGACGCGGCCGAGAGCGCGATCGCCGCGCACCCGGTCACCGACGCCGCGAACTCGCTCGTCTCGACCGACACCGAGACCGGCGAGATCCTGGCGATGGCGTCCTCCGGAGGCTCGGAGGCCTACGGCTCGAGCCAGTTCAACCTCGCCGCGCAGGGCAGCCGCCAGCCGGGCTCGGCCTTCAAGCCCTTCGTGCTGACGACCGCGGTCGATCAGGGGATCGACCCCGATTCGACCTACTACTCGGCCCCGTCGACGATCTCCCTCGACACCGGCGGCCTGACCCCGTGGACGGTCAGCGGCGGTGGCGGCGGCAGCATGAGCCTGCGCGACGCGACCGCGCAGTCGGTCAACACCGTCTACGCGCAGGTGGGGCTCGACGTCGGCGCCGACAACTTCACCGAGATGGCGAAGCAGATGGGCATCACCTCGCCGCTCGAGCCGTTCCCCGCCTACGCCCTCGGCGGCACCGCCGAGTGCTGCACCGTGCTCGAGATGTCGAACGCCTACGCGACGATCGCCAACGGCGGCGTCCATCACGACCCGACCGGGATCGAGCGGGTGGAGTTCCCCGACGGCGAGACCGACGTCCTCGAGGACGAGGAGGGCAAGCGGATCGTCAGCGACGGCGTCGCCTACACGGTCGCCGACGTGATGAAGGGCACGCTGATCTCGGGCACCGCGGCAGGCCATGGCATCGCCTGCCCCGCTGCCGGCAAGACGGGAACGACCGAGGAGCAGTCCGACGCGTGGTTCGTCGGCTACACGCCGCACGTCTCGACGGCGGTCTGGACCGGCAACCCGAACGCCCGCGTGCCGCTGCCCGGCTACGGCGCCGACCTCTCGGCGCCGATCTGGCACGACTACATGACCACCGCGGCCGCGGAGCCGTGCGACGACTTCCCGGAGCCCGAGCAGCCCGCGGACCTCTCGCCCTTCTACAGCGATCACGCGACGACCGGCGAGGGCGCGGAGAACTCGAGCTATGACGACGGCACGGCCGCGCCCGCGCCGGTCACCCCGGCGCCCGACACCACGACCGACCCGGGCGGCGGCGGGGCGGGATACGACCCCGACCTTTACGCGCCCGGCGCCGGCCAGGACCCCGCGCCTCCCCCGCCCGACGTCGATAACTGACGCCTAGCTTCGCTCCTGGGCGACCAGGGCGGCCAGCTGGGCCCGCTTCGAGAGGCCGAGCTTGGCGAAGGTCCGCGTGACGTGGGTCTCGATCGTTCGCTCGCTGACGAAAAGCTCGGCGGCGATCTCCTTGTTCGCACGGCCATCGGCGATCAGCTCGGCCACCTGGCGCTCCCGCTTGCTGAGCGCGTCGAGGCCGTCGCCGTTCGTGGCTGCCGCCGCCCGCGACCTCGTCACACGCTTGCCGAGCCCGCGCAGCTCCTGCGCCGCCTCGTCGGCGTAGCGGCTCGCGCCGAACGCGACGAGGGTCTCATGGGCGCGCTTCAGCTCTGCCTCGGCCCCGGCGCGATCGCCGGCGGCGAAGAGCGCCCGCCCCGAAAGGATCCGCGCCCTGCCCTCCTCGATCGGCAGCGAGGCGGCCGCGGCCTCGGTGACGGACGCCGCGGCCGCCTCGCGGCGTCGGACGGCGCTCCGCTCGCGAGCAGCACCGCGGCCCGCGGCCCGCAGAGCCTCGGAGTTCCGGCCGCGGATCCCGAGCCCCTCCGCGGCCCGCTCGGCCTCCCCGGCCCAGCGCTCGGCGGCGTCGACGTCCTCGAGGGCGAGCTCGGCGCGGGTGAGGATCTCGAACCAGCGGGATTTGAATCCCCGTTCGACCAGCCGAAGCTCCGGCCCGCCGAGCGAGGCGAGGATGCCGTCGCGACAGGCCTCGGCGTCGCCGCCTTCGAGCCGGGCCTCGGCCAGGTATCCGCCCGCGATCGCCGAGATCGGGTCGACCACGGCGCCGCCGGCGGCGACCGCGCGCTCGCCGAGATCGATCGCCCTGGGCCCGTCGCCGGCCAGCGTTGCGCCCCAGCACCGCACCCAGAGCGCCCAGGAGAGCGCCTGGGCATTCCCCGAGAGGCTCGAGGCCTCGATCGCGGCGTCGAGGCGCTCCTCGGCTTCGGCGAGCCTGCCGAGCCAGAGCAGGGCGAACGCCTGGGTGATCCGCATCGGCGTGGGCGCGAACCCCTGACCGGTCTTCTGCGCGGAGGCGATGCCCCGGTCGAGCCGGGCGATCGCCGGCTCGAAGCGCTCGATGAAGACCTCGCCGAAGCACCACCAGGTGAGGGAGTAGAGATGGCGGGCGAGGTCGGCGTCCTCGAGCCGGCCGTGCATCTCCTCCGCTTCGTCGAAGCGGGCTCGGGCCTCGTCGACCCGGTCGGCGAGGTACTCGGCGCAGCCGAGCAGCCCGGTGGCAGCGGTCTGCACGGAGAGATCGCCCCTCGCGTCCGCGTCGCCGAGGGCCTCCGCGGCCCAATGGCGGAAGCCGTCGAAGTTGCCCGAGAAGAACGCGTCCGAGCCGAGCTCGAGCTTGAGGGCCGTCGCCTCAGGCGAGTCCTGCTCGGGCAGCTCCTCCATCGCGCCGACCAGAAGCTCGTGCGCCCGCTCGTGCTCGCCGAGGACGTGCGCGAGCTTCGAGGACGCCGCGACCACCTGTCCGCGGATCGCGTATTGGTCGGCGGGCAGCAGGGCGAGGACCTCGGCCAGCGCCTCGCGCGCCTCCCGGAAGCGCCCGACGGCGCCGAGCGCGCGCGCCATCGCCACCAGCAGGCCGATCCGGGCGCCGGCGTCGTCTGCCGGGACCAGCCGCAGCGCGGCCGCGAACCAGTGCGCCGAGACCGCGGGCGCCCTGGCAGCCGCCTCCTCCGCCGCCTGGGAGAGCACCGCGATCGCCGCTTCGTCGCCGGGCTGGGCACAGCACTCGAGGTGGCGAGCGCGGGTCGCGGCGGGCGCGGCGCGGCGCTCGAGGACCTCGGCGGCGCGCGCGTGGGCAGCCAGCCGCCACCCGGCGGGGGCGGCCTCGTAGACGGCGCCGCTGACGATCGGGTGGCGGAAGCGGAACTGGCGCGGCGCGTCGGTGGTGCGGACGAGGTCGTGGGCGAGCAGCTCGTCGAGGCTCGCCAGCGCGCCGTCCTCGTTCACCTCCGCGATCTCGGCTGCGACGTCTAGGTCGAACCGCTCGCCTGCCACGGCGCCCCCGCGCAGGAGCATCGGCGGTGTCGCCGGGCAGCAGCTCGGTCTCGGCACGAAGCGCGGCCGAAATCGCGGCCGGGACCCCGCCACGGTCAAGCTCCTCGGTGGATGCCGGTGCCGCGGCGCCCGCGCGGCCGAGCCGGTCCAGGTAGAACGGGTTACCGCCGCTGATCCGGTGGAGCTCGCCGACCCGCGTACTCCCGGAGGGTTCACCCAGGATCGCCGCGGCCTGCTCGGGACCGAGTGGCCCGAGCTCGATGCGGGTGACGGCATCGTCGGCCTCGGCGCTGTCGATTGCGGCGCGCAGCCGCTCTGGCTCCTGTCCGTTGCGGTGCGCCATCGCGAGCAAGACGCCGGAGCCCGGCATGCCGCCAAGCAACTGCGAGAGCAATTCCACCGATGCCTCGTCGGCCCAATGAAGGTCGTCCAGGATCACCACGACCGGCCGTTTCGCCGCGAGGCGTTCAAGCAGCGCGGCAAAGGCGCGGTGGGCTCGATAGCGCTCCTCGGCGCTGGCGCGCTCGGGGGCGGAATCGGGAGCGTCGACAGAAGGGAAGATCCGCGACAGCTCGGCGATCAGCGGGTCCGGCAGCGGTTCGAGGTGCCGCGGATTGAGCGACGCGAGGTAGTCGTCGAGCGCATCGACGAGCACGGCGAATGGATCCTCGCGCTCGAACTCGGCGGCCCTTCCCTCGAGGACGAGCGCGCCCGCCTGGTCCGCCATGGTGCTCAGCTCGCCGAGCAGGACGCTCTTGCCGATACCCGGCTCGCCAGTGATGACGAGCGTGCGGGCCTGCCGGTCGCCCCCGCGGCGCCTGCCCCGGGCCGCCGGAAGGTCGCGCACGATCGCGGCGAGGCTTTCGAGCTCCGCATCCCTGCCTACGAGCGCCTCGCGCCCGGGTCCGCTCGCGGTCATTCCGCTCCCTGTATACGGCCACGACAGCGTGTCGCGTCCGAAATTACGTGGTTTCCACGATACCGGTGGAGCCATCGGGCGATCAAGCTCGTCGCATGAATGGAATCAAGCCGCGCCTGATCCTGCCCGCCCTGCTGCTCGCCTCGCTCGCGCTCGCCGCGCCGGCGCAGGCGGTCGATCGCTTCGCCACGCCCGGCGGCCCCGTCTCGGGAACCTGCCTGACCGAGGGGACCGCCTGCGATCTGGAGTTCGCGATCGAGACCGCCTCGGCTGACGGAGACGTCATCAAGGTCCTGGCCGGCACCTACACGGAGACCACCGCGATCTTCACCAACAAGGCGATCGAGATCAGGGGACCGGCGGGGCAGCCCTTCCCGACCTTGAACTCGACCTTCGCAGGCTCGGCAATCGGGATCGGCGACCCAAACGCGGCGATTCGGCGCATGCGCATCGTCTCCAGCCCCGGCGCCTCCCCGCAGAACGCCGTCTCGATCGACGACGAGGGTGGAACGCTCGAGCAGGTAATCGCCTCCACGGCTTCGACCAATGCGGGCGCGAGCGCGTGCGGAACCTCCGGTCTGGAGGGCAACTTCCTGATCAGGGACTCGGTCTGCTTCGCCACCAATGGGGGCGACGGCCTGAGTATCAACGTCGACGGGACGACGTCGGTGTCGACGCTCCGCAACGTGACCGCGATCGGGTTCGCGGGCCAGACGGCAATCGGCTCGAACGCAGGCTCCGGCGAAACGGCCACGATCAACGCCACGAACGTGATCGCCGACGCCCCGTCAGGCGCCGACATCTTCGCCCAGGGGGCGGGGACGACGACCTTCACGCTCGATCACTCGAACTACTCGAACGAGACGCACCTCGGTGGGGCATCGGTGACGCCGATCGGCACGGGCACCAACCAGACCGCCGCGCCGGTCTTCGTCAACGCCGGGGGCGGCGACTTCCACCAGACCGCTGCCTCCCCGACCCGCAACGCTGGCATCGGCGGCGCCGGGCTCGGAAGCCTCGACATCGACGGCGAGGCGCGGACCCTCGGCACGGCGCCCGACATCGGCGCCGACGAGTTCACCGAGGCCCCGCTGCCGCCTGACACCGACGGCGATGGCGTCCCCGACGCGAGCGACGCCTGCCCGTCCCAGGCCGGGCCGCCTTCCAACAACGGCTGCCCGGTTCCGGTCGACACCGGCGGTGGCGGAGGTGACGGCGGCGGCTCGGGTGATGGCGGCGGCTCCGGAGGGGAGATGGCGGCGGCGGCGGAGGCGCCACCCCCGACACCGACGACCCCGAGACCGAGATCACCAAGTCGCCGAAGAAGGAGCTGAAGGCCGGCGACACCGCCAAGGTGAGCTTCGAGTCCGACGAGGACGGCGCCACCTTCGAGTGCAAGGTCGGCAAGAAGGGCAAGTTCAAGGCCTGCACCTCGCCGCTTCGGATCAGGGACCTCGAGAAGGGCAAGACCAAGGTCCAGATCCGCGCGGTCGACTCCGCCGGCAACGTCGACGAGACGCCGGCGAAGCTGACGATCGAAGCGGGCAACGGAAAGGACAACCGATGACCCGCATCCGGATCACACTCGCGGCGGCCGTTGCGACCGCCGCGACCCTGGCGCTTCGCCGCCCCGGCGTTCGCGGTCGAGCGCTTTGCCTCGACCGCCGGCATCGCCAGCGGTGCCTGCGATACGGAGGCAATCGCCTGCACGCTGGAGTTCGCGGTCGAGAGCGCAGCCATCGACGGTGACGTCGTCACGGTCCTGCCGGGTTCGTATGCGGCGATCGACCTCGCTCGACATCGACGACGCGATCTCTGGTTCGCGGTGCTCCGGGGCAGGCGCGGCCCGTCCTCAACTCGACCTCGACCGGCGGTGGAGTCGGGGTCACGAATGCAGGAGCGACCCTGCGACGGTTCGAGGTCGTCCACAACGCGGCCGAATGCAATCGGCGGCCTCAACATGTCCGCGGGCATCGTCGAGCAGGTGATCGTCCGCTCGAACGGTGCCGACACCAACGCCGCGGGATGCAGGGTCAACGGCTTCACGACGGTCCCGGTGATCCGCGACACCCTCTGCCTCCAGAACGTCACCGGCACGGCCATCGAGTTCAACCCGGGCGCGGGCACCCAGACGGCGACGGCCCGCAACCTGACCGCAATCGCGCGCCAGCGACGATGCCTTCTTCGCCAACGTGGGCACGCCGGCGAGTCGGTGACCGTGAACGCGACGAACGTGATCGCGCGAGGCCTCGGAACGGACGTCGAGGCTCAGCTCGGCGGGGGAGTGGCCGTGACGATCAACCTCGACCACTCGAACTACGCGGTCGAGAACCAGTTCGCCGGGACGACGATCACCGACCCCGGTTCGGGGACGAACCAGACGGCTGCGCCGCAGTTCGTGAACGCCGCGGGCGGCGACTTCCACCAGGCGGCCGGCTCGCCGACCCGCAACGCGGGCATCGGCGGCGCCGGGCTCGGTGCCGGCGACGTCGACGGTGAGCTCCGCACCCTCGGCACGGCGCCGGACATCGGCGCCGACGAGTTCACCGAAGCTGCTCCGGACGCGGATGGCGACGGTGTACCGGACGTGACTGACGCCTGCCCGTCCCAGGCCGGCCCGTCCTCCAACAACGGCTGCCCGCTGCCGGTCGACACCGGCGGAGGCGGGGGCGGAGGCGATGGAGGCGGCGGCTCCGGTGGCGGCGGCTCGGGGCGGAGGCGGAGGCGCCACCCCCGACACCGACGACCCCGAGACCGAGATCACCAAGTCGCCGAAGAAGGGCCTGAAGGCCGGCGACACCGCGAAGGTGAGCTTCGAGTCCGACGAGGACGGGGCCACCTTCGAGTGCAAGGTCGGCAAGAAGGGCGAGTTCAAGTCCTGCGCCTCGCCACTCAAGGTGAAGAACCTCAAGAAGGGCAAGACGAAGGTCCAAATCCGCGCGGTCGACTCCGCCGGCAACGCCGACGAGACGCCGGCGAAGCTGACGATCGAGGCCGGCGGGGGGAAGGGCAAGTAGGCCCACGGCACACGATGGCGACCTACATGCTCAGCCACACACACCGGCCTGAGGAGTGCCGGATCGCCTTCGCCGCGTGGCGAGGCTTCGAGAGCCCACTGCGCCACGATCACGCCCTCGGCTCGTGCGCCTCGAACGGCGGCGCCAACGGCATGCACCGGATCTGGTGGACGGTCGAGGCGGAGGACCAGGTCTCGGCGCTCGCCCAGCTGCCGGAGTTCGTCGCCGAACGGACCGAGGTCAGCCCGGTCCGCGACGTCGCCACCCCCTAGCGCCGCTCGTTCGCGCAAGACTGCGCAGGGTGGATGAGTTCGAGCTGATCGATCGGATGCGCGCGCGCCTGGCCGAGGCCGGGGTGGGCGCCGGCGGGCGGGTGGCCCTCGGCAGCGGTGACGACGCCGCGGTGATCCACGCGACGGGCGCGAGCGCCATTTCGGTCGATGCGCTCGTCGACGGCGTCCACTTCCGGCGCGAGACGGCGCCACTCGGCTCAGTGGGCCGGAAGGCGCTGACCGCGGCGCTCTCCGACCTGGCGGCGATGGGCGCAACCGCCGGGGAGGCGCTGGTCGCGCTCGGCGTGCCCGGCGATCTGGACGAAGCGGGCTGCGCGGAGCTCGCCGACGGCCTCGCCGGCGCCGCGCGCGAATGGTCGGTGGTGCTCGCCGGCGGAGACGTCGTGCGCGCCCCGGTCCTGTTCGTCTCGGTAACCGTGATCGGCTCGCTCGCGATGGGCGGAGGGGTCACCCGCGCCGGCGCTCAGCCGGGCGACCTCGTTGCGGTTACCGGCGAGCTGGGCGGCGCAGCGGCGGGCCTGCTGCTGCTCGATCGCCCCGACCTCGCCGCTGCTCTTGGCGAAGATGCCGCGGCAGCGCTGCGCCGGCGCCAGCTCGAGCCGACGCCCCGGCTCGGCGAGGGACGGGCGCTCGCCGAGGCGGGCGCGACCGCGATGATCGACCTCTCCGACGGCCTGGCGGGCGACGCCGGCCACGTTGCCCGCGCAAGCGGCGTCGCGATCGAGATCGAGCTCGATCGGCTACCCCTTTTCGAGGGTGTCGCCGAGGTCGCTGAGGCCGCCGGCCGCGATGCGCTCGACCTGGCCGTCTCCGGCGGCGAGGACTATGAGCTGCTCGCCTGCCTGCCGGCGGAGGCGCTCGAGCGGGCGGACGCGCGCCTCACGGCCATCGGCGAGGTGACCGAGGGCGAGGGTCTGCGCCTGCGCGAGCAGGGAGGGACCCTCCGCGTCGCCCGCGGTTTCGATCAGTTGGCCTGACCGGCGCTCTAGGCGTGTCCGTGGCCGCTGTGGCGCTGCGGCGGCATCTCGAGCCGCTTCCGCGCCAGCTGCAGCAGCCGCATCTTCGTCACGAGCGAGCCTGCCACGCGCTGCGAGTCGACGGAGTAATCCCCCCGCGCGACTCGCTGTCTCAGTTCGTCCACTGAGTCTCTCGTCACTCGTTGTTCTCTTGCATCCGTGCCTCCAAAATGCGCTCCCCCCAGGGACCCAACCCCCTATCGGCCGATCGCGCTGATCCCGTTAGCCCTTGACTGATTTGGCGATCTCGGCACCGCGAGGGCGAGCAGGCCGAGGAGGCTGCCGGCCACCAGGCAGCCCAGGCACGCCTGCAAAAGGCCGATCTGCCCGTCCGTCACCATCAACATCAGCGTCCACGGCGTGTCGGACCCCAGGTCCAGTCTCGACCCGAGGTGGATGACGGCGGCCGTCAATGGGGCCAGTGCGATCACCGCCGCGACCAGCGTGCCGGCGATGCTTGCGGCGGTTGCCGGTCGGGCGCCGAGCAGCCAGACATGGGCGAGCGGGACGCAGAGCAGGCCGAGATAGGGGTTGATCAGCCAGATCCCAAGCACGGCGAGCGAGGCGACGACGCCGAGCGCGGTCGCCAGCGTCTCCCGCATCGGCACCGGCGGCAGGGCGAACGGGCGAAGCAGTACCGCCACCCCCGCGAAGGCCGCGAGCAGCGCGACGAGCACGCCGACGGCCCGCCAGCCGAGATCGAAGCGCCCGGGGTCGAAGGGGAAGTCAGGGCTGGGCGCGATCCCGACCAGGGCAAGCAGGTAGAGCAGCGCGAGGGCGGCGAGGAACGGCAGCGCGCGCGAGAGGGCCCAGACCAGCGAGCCGAGCGCCGGCTCCCGCCGGCGCGAGGCCCGGGCCATCCCGTCGATCGACGCGGCCAGCGCGGGCAGAAGAAGGGTGAGCGCGAGCAGCCCGATCGCCCAGCCGGGAATCAGGTTGCCCGCGATCGTCAGGTGAACCGCGGGACCGTGCGTCAGCTCGCCCTCCTGTGAGTCGAGCGCGAGGACGAAGGCGAGCGTGGTGTTGCCGAACTCGCCCATCGATTCCTCGGAGAGCGAGGCGGTGTCGTCGTCGGCCGGCTCCAGGGGCCGCTCGCCGGCGCCGGAGATCGAGACCGCGTCGAGCCCCTCGGAGATCGCGACGGCCTCGTTGCCGAGGCCGGCTGGGATCGCGAGCCTGAACAGCCCGCCCAGGAAGCCGCCCTGTCCGGCGGGGTAGTCGGTCTCCTCGGAGAGCGCGAGCTTCGCCGACTCGACCAGCTGGGAGGACGTGCTCTCGGGGCCGGTCGACCACTGCAGGACGTGCGGGGGGCTCGGCGATCCCGTCCCGGGTTGTGAGATGCCGACGACGGCGTCCACCTGATCGAGCGTCGGGTAGCTGTCTAGGAACTCCCGCAGGCCGCTCGCCCCGTCCGAGGTCCCGCCCGCGGAGAGCAGGACGATCGACTTCTCGTGGCTGGTCCGGCCGAGCTCGTCGGCCATCTCGAGCAGGATTCCCGTCGCCGCCGCACTGGATGACGCGCCCGAGCCGCGCGCCGAATCGCGCCCGGCGACGATGACGATCGTCTTCGAGGAATTGCCCGGGAGGGTCAGCGCCACGTTGCGAAGCTCGACGTCCTCGCCGTCGAAGCTGCCCTCGTAGTCCTGCTCGGTGACCTTGCCCGCCTCGATCTCGCCGAACCTCTCGGCGATCGAGTCGGCGACCGCCTGGTCGCCCTCGGAGCCGGGTGTCCGCTCCGGCGCGAGCTGGATGATCCGCCGCGCCGTCGCGGCCGCTCGGCGGCCGTCGAAGTCGGCGGCGAAGGTCTCCGGTGCCTGCACCGGCTCCGGGATCGGCTCGACCGAGAACATCAGGACGACCAGTGCGACCAGCGCGGGAGCGAACGCCAGCCGGTAGATGCGAGGGTCGACCACGGGGCGCGGAAGTCTAGGCTTGGTGAGTGGCTGAGCCGAGTGCGCGGATCCTGCTCGTGGACGACGAAACCGCCGTCCAGACGCTCCTCGGCTACCCGCTGCGCAAGGACGGGTACGACGTCGTCGCCGCCCGCGACGGCCGGGAGGCGCTCGACCGCTTCGCCGAGCAGCGCTTCGACCTGGTCGTCCTGGACATCATGCTGCCGAAGCTCGACGGGATCGAGGTCTGCCGCCGCCTGCGCAGCCGCAGCCAGGTGCCGATCATCATGCTCACCGCGAAGGACGACGAGATCGACAAGGTGCTCGGTCTCGAGATGGGGGCGGACGACTACATCACCAAGCCCTTCTCGGTCCGCGAGTTCCGCTCCCGTGTGAAGGCGGCCCTGCGGCGGGCCGAGATGGTCCGGTTGCGGCCCGCGGGCGGCGAGCCGATCGTCGCCGGCGAGTTGCGCATCGACTTCGACCGGCGGGCGGTCGAGGTCCGCGAGAAGGCGATCCAGCTCACCTACGTGGAGTTCGAGATCCTGGCCGTCCTGGCATCGAGCCCGGGAACCGTCCTGACCCGCGAGGTGCTCCTCGAGCACGTCTGGGGCGACTCGGCGTACCGCGATCCGCGGACCGTGGACGTCCACATCCGTCATCTGCGCGAGAAGCTCGAGCTCGATGCGAAGCGCCCCGAGTACCTCTTCACCGTGCGGGGCGTCGGCTACCGCTTCCGGGAGCAGACGGAGAGTTGAGGCGCGCGCTCCCGCTCAACAGCGTCCGCAACCGCCTCGTCCTGCTCTTCTTCGCGATCACCGCGGCCGCCGTCGGCTTCGTCTACCTCTACGTCGTCCCGCAGCTCAACTCCAGCCTGACGTCGGAGAAGCTGCGGCGGCTGGAGGCGGTGAGCGTCACGCGCGCGCAGCGGTTGGGGCAGGTGATGGAGCGGGGCATCGGCCAGAGCGAATTGCGCAGGCTCGTCCGCCGGCTCGCGCAGAAATCGAACGCGCGGGTGACCGTGCTCGGGGTTCGCCCCGGCGCGGCCGGCGCCGAGCCCGAGTTCGTCGTGGCCGACTCCGAGTTCGAGCGGACGGCCGTCCTGCCCAACTACCTCACCGCGGCGACAGCGGCGGCATCGGGCCGGGTCGCATCGGGAGTCGAGCGGATCGGAGGCGAGCGCGTGGGCGAGTCCGCCGTCGCGCTGACCGAGGACGGCGAGCCGCGCTGGGTCGCGGTTCTCTCGACGCCGCTCGAGGACGTGGACGAGAACGTCGACCTGATCCGCCGCCAGATCCTGATCGCGGGAGCGATCGCGATCTCGGTCGCGACGGTGATCGGGTTCTTCGCGGCTCGCGCCCATTCGCGCCGGCTGCGGCGGCTGGAGGACGCCGCGGAGCAGGTCGCCGAAGGCAATTTCTCGGTGCCGATCCCGATCGATTCGACCGACGAGGTGGGCCAGCTGGCGATGACGTTCGACGAGATGCAGCAGCGCCTGGCGCGGCTGGACTCGGCGCGAAAGGAGTTCATCGCTAACGCCTCGCACGAGCTCCGCACCCCGATCTTCTCGCTGGGCGGCTTCATCGAGCTCCTCGAGGAGGAGGATCCCGATCCGGAGGCCCGCCGCGAGTTCGTCCGCAACATGCGCGAGCAGGTCGAGCGCCTGGGCAAGCTGGCGACCGACCTGCTCGAGCTCTCGAAGATCGATGCGGGAGCGCTCGCGCTGCGAGCGACCCCGGTCGACCTCGGGCGGCTCAGTGCTCAGGTGGCCGAGGAATTCAGGCCCACCGCCGAGCGCCACGGCTCCCCGATCGAGGTCGAAGCCGGCGATGGCGCCATTGCCCGCGGCGACCCGGACAGGATTCAGCAGATCCTTCGTATCCTGATTGACAACGCCCTCACCCACACCCCGGAGGGGACCCCGATCAGATTGACCACCGCGATTGACCAGAACACCGCCCGAGTCGTCGTCCAGGACGAGGGACCCGGGATCGACTCGCACGCCGCCACGCGCGCGTTCGACCGCTTCTTCACCGGCGACGAGACGAGCGGGACCGGCATCGGCCTCGCGATCGCGCAGGAGCTTGCGGTGCGGATGAACGGCTCGCTCGAGCTCGACTCCTCGCCCGGCCGTACCGACTTCACGCTTGCCCTGCCGCCGGCGAGCGCGGTTACCCGCAGCGCGCCCTCAGGGGCGACGGCGTGAGCCCCCTCACCTCCCCGCGGGCGCGCCGCCAAGCGCGCCCGGCGCTCGCGACCCTCTTCGCGCTGCTTGCGGCATTCTTGATCGCGGCATGCGGCGGTGATGACGAAGGTGCCTCGACGACGACCACGGTCGAGTCCGATACCGGCAGCCGCGAGCGCGTCATCGTCGAGTCGTCCGGCGGCGCCTTCAATCCGCGGGCGATCTTCGACGAGGTCTCGCCCGGCGTCGTCACCGTCACCTCGATCTTCGGTGGTAACTCTGACGTCGGCGGCCTGTTCGGCGGCGGCGGCGGTCCGGCCGCCGGCCAGGGCACCGGTTTCGTCGTCTCCGAGGAGGGCGAGGTGATCACCAACGCCCACGTCGTCACCGACGCTCAGGCCTCCGGGCCGAACGAGGACCTCGACGCGGCGAAGGAGGTCTACGTCCAGTTCCCCGATCGCAACAACGTGCCGGCGGAGGTCCTCGGCTTCGATCCGTTCGCCGACGTCGCCCTGCTCAAGGTGGATCCCGACGGTCTCGACCTGAAGCCACTGCAGTTCGGCGACTCCAACCACGTCGAGGTCGGCGAGGGTGTCGCAGCAATCGGCAGCCCGTTCGGCCAGGTGCAGTCGCTTTCGGTCGGGATCGTCTCGGCCACGGACCGGTCGATCGAGTCGCTCACCGAGTTCCAGATCGACGGCGCGATCCAGACCGACGCGTCGATCAACCCCGGCAACTCCGGCGGCCCGCTGCTCGACGCCGAGGGTGAGGTGATCGGGATCAACCAGCAGATCAACACCCGTTCGGGCGGCAACGAGGGCGTCGGCTTCGCCGTCCCGTCGAACCTCGTCACGCGCTCGCTCGAGGGCCTGCGCGAGGACGGGGAGCCCGACTACGCCTACATCGGGGTCTCCGCGCAGCCGCTCTATCCGCAGCTCGCCGACGAGCTCGGCATCGACGCCGACGTGGGCTCGCTGCTCGCGGAGGTGGTCCCGGACAGCCCGGCGGACAAGGCCGGGCTCGAGGGCGGCAACCGCCGGCTTCGCTTCCAGGGCCAGCAGATCCGCGCCGGGGGCGACGTGATCGTCGCAGTGAACGGCGAGCAGCTCGAACAGGAGGCCGACCTCCCGCGGCTGATCGCCGAGCACGAGCCGGGCGAGGAGATCGAGGTCGAGGTGATCCACTCAGACGGCGAGTCCGAGGAGATCACCATCACGCTCGAGCCGCGTCCCGACACGCTCAACTAGGGCGCATGCGCGAGACCGTCCTGGAGCTGGCGCGGGGGCTGCGCGAGCGGGTCCTCCCCGAGCTCGGCAGCCACGCGGGTCGCGAGCACGCCGCCACAGGCGAGGGCGGCGACGTCACATTCGCGATCGACGAGATGGCGGAGTCGTTCATGGAGGAGCACCTCGCCCGCGAGGCGCCCGGCGTCGCCTTCTACTCGGAGGATCGCGGCATGGTCACGCCGGCCGGCGAGCCGGAGTGGGTCCTGATCGTGGACCCGATCGACGGCACGCGGCCGGCGATGGCGGGGTTCGAGGCCGCCTGTGTCTCGGTCGCCGCGGCCCGGCTCGACTCGGAGCCGACGATCGCCGACGTGGAGGTCGGCTGCGTGATCGAGATCAAGAGCGGCGCCGAGTTCGTCGCCGAGCGCGGCAAGGGCACCGAGCCCGGGCCGCGGCTCTCGGCCAACACCGATCTGAGCCGCATGTTCTGGGCGTACGGCCTGCGCGGGCGCCCCGTGAGGGTGATCGCCGAGGTCCTCGCGGACGTGATCGATGCCTCATCGGTGGGCGGCGGCACCTTCGACCTCGGCTCGGCGACCTATGACATGAGCCGGGTCGTCACCGGCCAGCTCGACGCCTATATCGAGCCCGGCCCGCGCATCGTCGCGGACGTCCCGGGCATGCGGGAGGCGTTCGAGGAGCTGGGCGGCGGGGCCGTGCTCAACAACTCGCCGTACGACCTGGCCGCGGTGGCGCTGATCTGCGCCGAGGGCGGCGCGCTCGTCACGGACGCGTACGGGACACCGTTGCGCGACCAGAGATTGCTCGGCTCCGGCGCCGAGTTCCAGATTTCGTGCATCACCGCCTCGACCCCGGAGCTCCACTCGCAGATCTGCGAGGCGCTCGACGCCGGCATGGAGAGGTTGGCGACGGCTCGTTTGCCGTAGGTTTTCGACGCTCGTGCTCACGGAAGTCCCCCTAGGCCACAAGTCCCTCGCGGACTACACCCACCTCGTCGGGCGCGACCTCGTGGAGTCGATCCGGGAGCTCGCCGGACCGCTCGAGGGAAAGCGTGTCCTGCACGTCAGCGCCACCGCCTTTGGCGGCGGCGTCTCGGAGATCCTCTACACGATCGTGCCGCTGATGCGGGACGTCGGGCTCGATGCCCACTGGAACGTGATCCTCGGCCGCGAGGAGTTCTTCAACGTCACGAAGCTGATGCACAACTCCCTCCAGGGGGACCCGGAGGCGATCTCCGACGAGCAGTGGGAGCTCTTCGAGCGTTACAACTGGATGAACGCCCAGAGCCTCGCCGAGGGCGCCTGGGACGTGATCATCGTCCACGACCCTCAGCCGGTCGGGCTTCGTCACAACTCCCCCGAGGCCTCGAAGAAGTGGATCTGGCGCTGCCACATCGACCTCTCGACGCCGAACGAGGTCACGCTCGGGCGGATCAAGCCGCTGGTCGAGGAGTACGACGCGTCGGTATGGCACATGCAGCAGTACGTGCCGGAGGGGCTCGCCGAGTCGGCGAACGGCTCCGTCAACCTGATCCCGCCGGCGATCGACCCGCTCTCGCCGAAGAACATGGCGCTCTCTCCCGACGACGCCTCCTTCGTCTGCGAGCAGTTCGGGATCGACGTCGATCGCCCGCTGATCACGCAGGTCTCCCGCTTCGATCCCTGGAAGGACCCGAACGGTGTGATCGACGCGTACCGCTTGGTGAACGAGGAGATCCCTGAGGTCCAGCTGGCGCTCGTGGGCTCGATGGCCACCGACGACCCGGAGGGCTGGGAGTTCTTCCAGAAGACCTTCGAGCACGCCGGTGGCGATCCCGACGTCAAGATCCTCAACAACCTGAACAACGTCGGCGCGATCGAGGTGAACGCGTTCCAGTCGCAGTCCGACGTCCTGATCCAGAAGTCGATCCGCGAGGGCTTCGGCTTGACCGTCACCGAAGGCCTGTGGAAGGGTCGCCCGACGATTGGCGGGGCGGTCGGCGGGATCCCTCTTCAGATCGAGGACAACGTCTCCGGATTCCTCGTCAACTCGCCCGAGGAGGCGGCGCAGCGATCGCTCGAGCTACTCCGCGACCCGGAGCTTGGCCGCAGGCTCGGCAAGACGGGCAAGGAGCACGCTCGGCAGCATTTCCTCAGCCCGCGCCTGCTGCGTGACTGGCTGAAGCTGTTCGGCGACGTCGGCGCCTAGCCACCGGGTTACCCTGGCAGGGGATGCCGGACTCACAGCCTCTGATCATCGTTTCGAACCGGGGCCCTGCTCAGTTCGAGCTGTCCGAGGACGGGGAACGGACGGTCGACAGGGGCGGGGGCGGCCTCGTCACGGCCCTCTCGGGACTCGTCTCGCACCGCAAGGCCCTCTGGGTCGCGTCCGCGATGACCGACGGCGATGTCCAGGTCGCGCGCGAGTCGGACGGACCGGTCGATGTGACGCTCGGCGGGATCGACTACGAGGTGCTGATGGTCGAGTCGGACCCCGATGCCTACGACCGCTTCTACAACGTCATCGCGAACCCGATCCTCTGGTTCATCCAGCACTACCTCTGGGACCTCTCGAACGCGCCTGACATCCGCATTGAGGAGACCGAGGCCTGGGAGCACGGATACAAGACCGTGAACGAGGACATCGCGCGGGCGGTGCTCGGCCAGATCGAGGGCCAGGACGAGCCGCTCGTGATGATCCACGACTACCAGCTCTACACCTGCCCGGCGATCATCCGCGCCGCCCGGCCCGACGCCTTCCTGCACCAGTTCGTCCATATCCCGTGGTCGCAGCCGGACTCGTGGCGGGTCCTGCCGCAGAGCTGGCGCGAGGAGATCTACCGCGGCCTGCTCGCCAACGACATCATCGGCTTCCACACCTCCGCCTACGTGCGGAACTTCCTGCACTGCTGCGAGGAGCTCATGGAGCTCGAGATCGACTGGGACCGTAAGTCGGTGGCCCATGACGGCGGCGAGACCTGGGTGCGCAACTACCCGCTCGGGATCGACGCCGCCCGCCTCCGCGACGCCGCCGCCTCGCCGCAGGTCGCGGGCCACGAGGAGGAGCTGCTCAAGCGCCGCCGCGAGTTCCTGATCATCCGTGTCGATCGAGCCGACCTGTCGAAGAACGTGCTGCGCGGGTTCACCGCGTTCGACGTCTTCCTGCAGCAGCACCCTGAGTTCCGCGAGCGGGTCACCTTCATCGCCCACCTCCAGCCGTCGCGACAGGACGTGCCGGAGTACGCCGAGTACCTCGAGCGGATCGAGGCTCTCGTCGCGGTCGTCAACCACCGCCACGGGACGACGGACTGGATGCCGATCGACCTGCGCATCTACGAGAACTTCTACGAGGCCGTCGCGCGCTACAAGCAGTACGACCTGCTGATCGTCAACTCGATCTTCGACGGGATGAACCTCGTCGCGAAGGAGGCGCCGGCGGTGAATCAGCGTGACGGCGTGATCATGCTCTCCGAGAACACCGGCTCGCACGAGGAGATCGGCGAGGTGACCCTGAGCGTCAACCCGTTCGACATCCAGGAGCAGGCGGACGTGATCCACCGGGCGCTGACGATGGACCCCGAGGAGCGCTCGCTGCGGGCGACGCGGCTGCGCGAGATCGTCGACGGCCGCGATCCCGGCGATTGGATCGACGACCAGCTCGAGGACATTCGGGCGAAGCGCGAGGCGAAGGCGCTCGCCTAAGCGTGGTTTCGAGCGGGTGCGGTTGGGGAAGCTGAGCGGCATGCGCCTGCGATCGGTGGCCGCGATGGCGGCCGCGGCCACGCTCGTTGCGCTGCCCGGTGGCGGCAGTGCTGAGACGCGTGCTGCGCAGAACGATTGCCTGGACCCGGCCGCGATCGAAGCGCTGGGCCTGCTCTGCCCCGACCTGCGGATGCGCCCGCCGTTCGACCTCGAGCGGGACCGCACCGCGAGCGGGGTGCCCATCCTGCGAGCCGCGAACTCGATCGACAGCGTCGGCGACGGCCCGGCCGAGCTCAAGGGCAAGCGCAAGGGGCCACTCTCGATGGATGCCCGCCAGCGGATCTCGGCCGATGGCGGCAAGCGCCTGACCTACGCCACCGGCGCGAAGCTGAAGTTCAAGTTCATCCCAGCTCAGGGTCGCTACTGGAAGTTCCAGGACGCGGCCCACTTCGAGCTTTGGGAGCTGAACGCCGAGGGCGAGCGGGGCCGCCGCGTCGAGGTCGGCCCGAAGCAGATCTACTGCCTGCGCGACCTCAAGCACACCAATCCGCGGATGGCGGGCTCGCCGAACCGCCGCGTCTTCCCCAGCTGCAGCCAGGACCCGAACCGCAAGGAGGTCACCGTCGGGACCTCGGTCGGCTGGTCCGACGTCTACCCGTCGAGCTACCACCAGAACTGGATCGAGCTCGACCACGTTCCGGAGTCCGGTTGCTACGCCTACGTCCACGTCGCGGACCCGAAGAACGGGATCTTCGAACTGAACGAGGACAACAACGAGGCGTCGACGGTCGTCTACGTGAAGAAGAGCGGCAAATACATCCCGGGCCGCTGCGGGGGCATCGACGACAAGGCCCTCCCGCCGTCACAGACGGCGAACGACCTGGAGGTCCCGGGCGGCGGCGGGGGCTACTGAGCAACGTCTTGCAGTTCACCACGCATACGGTGGTCAACTGCAAGACGATTGGAATCACGGGCCGAATTCGCCGGGTGGGGGCTCGGCCGGCGGGAGAGGCGCGGGGGCTGGGGCGACGTAGACCGGGAGCGGGAGCGGCTGGCGCAGGCGCTGGGGCGGGGGCCGGAGGAGCAGGCGGCGGCGGATCCGGGCGGTCGCGGTCGCGATTCGAGTCCTCATGGTCCCTGCTCGCCTTCTCATCCTTCGCGCCATCCCCCTGCCTGACGAGCGACTCCTCGGCCGATCCCTTTCCCCTACGAGCCCGCTTCGAACCCTCGCCCACCGCCGGCGTCCCTTCGCTCAGGTTCATGGGCCACCCACAGCCCCACTCGCCCCAGTCGCCCCCAACCCGATATCCGCCGCCAGCGGCGGCGGCTCCGGCGGCGAGAGCAACCCCGGCAACAGGAGGACCCCCGCGACAACCGCGAGGCCGATCGCCCCGATCCTCACGGCGGCGTCCCGGCTCAAGCGCTTTCCTCGCATGCCCTTTACAAGCCCGGAGGCAGCCGCTCCGCCCCCCGGGCAGCTACAGGCCCCCGGCTATAGTCAGCGCGCCTTGAGCGCCGAATACGAACTGATTCTGATGCTCGATCCGGAGGTTCCGGACGAGCGCCGCGAGGAGATCGCGGGCAACGCGAAGCAGCGGATCGAGAGCGACGGCTCGCTGCGCCACAGCGACACGTGGGGCGTCCGAAAGCTCGCCTACGAGGTGAAGAAGCGCAACGAGGCCGACTACCGCTTCTACCGCTTCGAGAGCGAGCCGGCGCTCCTCAACGACCTCGACCACACGCTCAAGATCACCGACGGGATCCTTCGCTTCCGACTCTTCAAGGTCGATCCGCGGTCGCCGCTGATCGAGCCTCCCGCCGCAACGTCGCTCGGCATCGGCGGCGGCCGTAAGGACGACCGCCCCCGCGGGCGCGGCCCGCGCCGCGACGACGACCGTCCTGCCGCCGAGGAGGCGCCCGCTGCGGCCGCTGCGGCGGAGGCGCCTGCGCCGGCGGCAGAAACGACCCCCGCCGCCCCGGAGGCACCGGTCGCGCCGGAGACCCCGGTCGAGCCCGCGCCCGAGGAGGCCCCGGCCCCCGCGCCCGAGGAGGCTCCGGCCCCCGCGCCCGAGGAGGCTCCGGCCCCCGCAGAGCCTGCGCCCGCCCCGCCGGAGGAGCCACCCGCCGCCGCCGAGGGCGAGGCCCCGGCTGAGGCCGAAGCGCCCGCCGAGCCCGAGTCGACCTGACTCGCTAAACCCGCAGCTTCCGGCTTCGCCTTGCCCGCTCCAACTCGGGGGGAGAGATCGCGCCGGAGCGCGACTTATCATCGAGAACGTCTAAACAATCAGGAAGGACGAGTCTTCGAATGGCAGCCTCGAATATCAACTCGGTGGTAATCACCGGCAACCTCACCCGCGACCCCGAACTTCGCAACACCCCGAGCGGGACTTCGGTCTGCGGCATGCGCGTCGCGGTCAACTCCCGTCGCAAGGAAGGCGATCAGTGGGTCGACAAGCCCAACTACTTCGACGTCACCGTATGGGGCGCGCAGGGTGAGAACTGCGCCACCTACCTCTCGAAGGGCCGCCCGGTGGCGGTCCAGGGTCGCCTTGACTGGCGTGAGTGGGAGGCGAAGGACGGCTCGAAGCGGCAGTCGATCGAGATCATCGCGGAGACCGTCCAGTTCCTCGGCTCCCGCGACGGTGGCGGTCAGGGCGGTGGCGGCAACGGCAACGGCTTCACGCCGCAGACCGATGTCCCGACCGACAACTCCGACTTCGAGCCCGCCGGCGCAACGGCCGGTGGCGGCGGCGGCAGCGGAGACGACGACATCCCGTTCTAAGCCGCGCAGGCAACGAAGCCGTTTCTGAGCCCTCGTTCACCGGGGGCTCAGTCATTTATGGTTGCTCCGCAAGGGAAAGCGAGCGCGGGGACGATTGGAGGCAACATGGAAGAGAACCTTCACGACGCAGCGGAGGACAAGGCGGTCGAAGCGATCGAAGAAGCTGTCGTCGCCGATGCACTGCACGTCGATGCAGCCGAGAAGGCCGTCGCGGCGGAGCAGCTTGCTGAGGCCGCGGAGGAGTTGGCGGCCGAAGCGGTAGTCGAGGAAGCCGTCGCTGACGTGCTCGACGAGGAGGCGCTCGAGGACGCCGAGGACGCGGTGGTCCTCGAGGCCGTCGCGGACGCGGAGGACGAGGAGCAGTAGCGCGCCACGCGCGCCGGTGTTGCCGGCGGCGCGGGCTATATTGGCCACCGATGAGGTCGCCGAACTAATGGCCCGCAAGGGCGGTACCAGCCAGTCCGATCGCGGTAGCTCCAGTAGCGGACCGCAGCGTCGCCGCGGCCCGCGCGACCGCTTCCGGCCGCGCAAGTACACGCGGATCAACGTCGACAACATCGACTACAAGGATCTGAACACGATCCGCCGCTTCATCTCCGACCGCGGCAAGATCCGCTCCCGCCGCGTGACGGGCCTCTCCCGCCGCCACCAGACGCAGCTTGCCCTGGCGGTGAAGCGGGCCCGCGAGGTCGGGCTCCTGCCCTACGTCGGCGAAAACTAGACCGAGCGATGGCCCAGGCGATCCTGCTCAAGGAGGTCGAGAACCTCGGCGCGGCCGGCCAGGCCGTCGACGTCTCGCCCGGCTACCTGCGCAATTACCTCGTCCCGCGCAAGCTCGCCCAGCCGGCGACGAAGGGCGCGCTCGAGGAAGCGCAGCGCCGCCAGGCCGCAGCCGAAAAGGCGGCGCGCGAGGCGGAGGAGCGCGCCGCGGAGACGGCCGCCCTGCTCTCCAAGACCGTCCTGACGATCACCCATCGCGCCGGCGAGGACGGCAAGCTCTACGGCTCGGTGACGACGAAGGAGATCGCTGACGCGATCAACGACGCCCGCGGCCTGCGCGTCGACCGCAAGAAGATCCGCCTCGATCAGCCGATCCACGAGACCGGCACCTATCTGGTCGAGATCGAGGTCGCCGGTGGCGAAGTCGCCAAGGTCAAGACGATCATCGCCGAGCAGCGTTAGCTCGGCTCCCGCTCAGACCTCCCGCCAGTAGATCCGCGCGCCCTCGCCCTCCCCGGCGTCCGGCACCCGGCCGATCTGCTCGAACCCATGCCGCTCGTACAGGCGATAGGCCTGGTTCGAGTCGAACACCAGGTTGAACATCAGCGCCCTGAAGCCATGCTTCGGCGCCTCCTCGATCGAGTCGAGGACGAGTGCCTCACCGACGCCTCGGCCACGCAGCTCGCCATCGACCAGGTAGCCCGCGTTCGCGATGTGGGATGAGCGGCCGGGGAAATTGGGCTTCAGGTAATAGGCGCCGGCGAACGATCCCTCGAGCCGCGCGACGCGAACGGCGACCGGCGAGTCGATCCACACCTCACGGAAGACGCCAACGGTGAGCGGCGGCGAGTGCGGGTAGCCGCCGCCCTCCTCGAGGACGGTCTCGAATGCCCGGCGCAGCGCCTCCTCGTCCCCGTCCTCCAACGGCCCGATCGATAACCCGTCGACCACGTCGTCAGAAACGCTCGTCTTTCTCCCGCTGCCGTTGTAGGAGCTTCTTGACCTCCGCTCCAGGGACGACCCGTGCGAACGGGACGCGCACATCCTCAACCAGAGCCTGGCCCGAAACGACTCCGACGAGCCGGTCGCCTTCGACCACAGGGCCACCGCTGTTGCCGGGATAGATGCTTATGTCGGCCCAGAAGTACGCAAGCCGCGCGTGAACCATCGCCACGTGGCCGAATGAGAAAACCGGAGCCGAAGCCCAATCCGAACCTCGCCGGGGCCCGCTCGGCGTTTCCCCCTGCCAATAGGTCGCGATCTCATCTGGATACCCAACGGCGAATATTTCCGAGCTCTCCTGGGTCGGTCCATCCGCGACGGTGTCGGCCTCAATTGGCCGATGGCCGATCGCCTCGAGCTCGTCCGCAAAAGCGCGTTGCGGACTCTTGGCACGATGGTCCAGCGAGAAGATGGCAAGGTCGATTACGGGGTCCGCATAGGTGATGTGCCCGCTTCGGGACCCAGCTGACGATCCAACGTTGACCAGGTCAATCGAGCCTGCACGACCTTCGTGCGCCTCGTCGAGCGTCGGCACGCGATAGACGTAGGGAAAGACCCAGTTCCGTGCAACTGCCTCGGTGCTCTTCGCGTATTGGCGTACCGCGACCAGCGCGGCGACCTCATCCGTAACGACGTGCCGGGCAGTCAGGAGATACCGGCGACCTTCGCTGGCAATGAAGAGACCCGTGCCCTGCTTTCGGATTTCGGTGTGCGCGGACGATTCACCCGACGGTTCAGGGGGCTCATCTCGGCGAATGCGCTCGGCCTGATTCGTGAACGCCTGGCGGCGCTTCTTGTAGACGGTTGGGTCGGCCACCCCTTCGAGGTGGACGACGGCGTTCTTCCAAATCTTGACTTGATCCGAAGTTGGTCGCACGAATTCGATTCTGGCAGCAAGGGGGTCAGACCATTCCGAATCAATTCCCGCACACACCATCGCGCCTTCGTAACAAGAGGGCGCAAATAGCCAGATCACGCCTCGCGGACCGCCGGTCCGTGTGGCACCTTGGACGTTCGCATGGCGACCGCCGAAGCACCAGCCAACCTTCCGCCGCAGAACCTCGACGCCGAGGTCTCGGTCCTCGGCGCGATGATGGTCTCGGCCTCCTCGCTCGACCCGGTCTTCGCCGACGTCCGGCTGGCCTCCGACGACTTCTACCGGGAGCGCCATCGGGTCGTCTACGAGGCGATCAAGACGCTTTACAACCGCGACGAGGCGGTCGACGCACTCACAGTCACCGAGCTCCTCACACAGACGGGCCAGCTCGACGCAGCCGGCGGCCGCGCCGAGGTCCAGAGTCTCCCGGATCAGGTCCCGGCGCCGGGCAACTCCCGCCACTACGCCCGGATCGTCAAGCAGAACGCGCTGCTTCGCCGCCTGCTCACCGCCTCGCAGCAGATTCAGTCCTCCGTCCACAACCGCGAAGGCGAGCCGCAACAGCTCGCCGAGCACGCCGAGCGCCTCCTCTTCGACGCCGCCCACCGCGAGCAGGCAGGCGACTTCAGCCAACTGAGCGACGTCCTCGAAGAGGAGGTCGACCGCCTCGAAAAGCTCTCCAAGGGCGACGCCTCCGTCACCGGAGTCGCCACCGGCTTCACGGAGCTCGACTCGATCACAGGCGGCTTCCAGGGCGGCAACCTGGTCGTGATCGCTGCACGGCCTGGCATGGGCAAATCGGGAATGGTCATCAACATCGCCGACCACCTCGCTCGGGAGAAGGGCAAGGCGGTCGCGATGTTCTCGCTCGAGATGTCGGAGATGGAGATCGCGCAGCGGTTGATCGCGAGCCGGGCGAAGATCTCCAGCGACAAGCTGCGGAAGGGCGCGGTCGCCCGGCAGGACTGGAAGCGGGTGCTGAAGGCCGGCGGTGAGCTGGAGAAGTCGAAGCTGTGGATCGACGACTCCTCGGACCTCGGCATGCTCGACCTCCGCGCCAAGGCGCGGCGCCTCCACGCCTCGGAGAGTGCCGGCGAGGGTGACGGGCTCGCCTGCGTCATCGTCGACTACCTGCAGCTGATGCGGCCGGAGGACATGCGGTCGAGCCGAACGGAGCAGGTCGGGCAGATGAGCCGCGGGCTGAAGATCCTCGCCCGTGAGCTGGAGATTCCGGTCATCGCCCTCTCGCAGCTCTCACGCGCGCCGGAGCAGCGCCCCGGCGACAGCCGGCCGATCCTCTCCGACCTGCGGGACTCCGGGTCGATCGAGCAGGACGCCGATCTCGTCGCCTTCATCTATCGCGACGAGTACTACGACGACGAGACCGAGGACCAGGGCATCGCCGAGCTCATCGTGCGCAAGAACCGCCACGGCCCGACCGACACGGTGCGCCTGGCCTTCAACGAGCGCTTCGCCTCCTTCGCCAACCTCGCGCCCGAGCACCAGGGTGCCCGCCGCTCCGAGGTAGAGGAGCCGCCCCTCATGGACGTCGCGGAGGAAGGCTGATGGCCGGAGGGAACGTCGAGCCCATGTGCCCGTTCGGCACCTGCGAGGGCACCGGCTGGATCGTCGACGACGCCAACGTCGCGCGCTCCTGCAAGTGTCGCGAGCGCCGCGTGGCGCACGCGCGATCACGCGGGATCGACACCGTGATCCCGGCCAAGTACCGCGGCGTCTCCTTCGACCGGCCGCCGGTGACCTCGATGGACCGCACGGTGCTCGGGGTCGTCCGCAAGTACGTCGACGACCTCCCGACGCACATCCGCGAGGGCAAGGGCCTCTGGCTGATGGGCGACGTCGGCACCGGCAAGACGACGCTCGCGATGCTCGTCTCGAAATCCGCGCTCGAGGCCGGCTTCACGACCGCCATCTACTCCCTGCCGCACCTGCTCTCGCGGATCCGGCGCACCTACGACGCCGAGGCGGGCGAGCAGGGCTACCTCGAGTTCTTCGGCCGGCTCACCTCGGTCGACCTCCTGCACCTCGACGACGTCGGCGCCGAGAAGCGCACCGACTGGGTCCTCGAGCAGCTTTACGCGGTGGTCAACGAGCGCTATGAGTCCGGGCGCTCCATCCTGCTCACCTCGAACCTGGACCAGACGCAGCTCGAGGAGCAGATCGGGCCACGCACCGTCTCGCGGATCGTCGAGATGTGCGGCCAGGAGTTCATGGTCCCGATGTACGGCGAGGACATGCGCCTCACCGGCTGAGTACCTGGCCCGACCCGTCCTCCCCGACCCTAGAATCCCCCGCTCATGCCAGGAATCGCGATTGTCGGTGCCCAATGGGGCGATGAGGGCAAGGGGAAGGTGGTCGACCTGCTCGCCGAGCAGGCCGGCATGGTCGTGCGCTTCCAGGGCGGCAACAACGCCGGCCACACGATCGTCCGCGACGGCGAGAAGTTCGCCTTCCACCTGATCCCGTCGGGGATCCTCTATCCCGGCAAGGCCTGCGTGATCGGCAACGGCGTGGTGATCGACCCGAAGGTCCTGATCGGCGAGATCGACGGGCTGAAGCGGCGCGGGATCGACATGAGCTCGCTCAAGATCTCCGCCAACGCCCACCTGATCATGCCCTACCACGTGCTGCTCGACTCGGCCGGGGAGGCGAAGCTGGGGAAGCTCTCGATCGGCACCACCAAGCGGGGGATCGGCCCTTGTTACGCCGACAAGGCGCTGCGGCTGGGCATCCGGGTCCAGGACCTGCTCGACGCAAAGATCCTGCGCAAGAAGATCAAGGCCGCGATGGAGCCGAAGCAGTACGCGCTCCAGCAGATCGAAGTCCACCAGAAGAAGCTGAAGGACCGCGGGGCCGACTCGGAAGTGGAGCTCGACCCCCGCCTCGACCTGCACGCACTGACTGAGGAGTTCCTCACCTACGGACACCGGCTCGAGCCGCACATCGCGGATACCGCCCGCCTCTGCTGGGACGCTCTCGACCGCGAGGAGACGGTGATCTTCGAGGGCGCCCAGGCCGCGATGCTCGACCTCGACCACGGCACCTATCCCTTCGTCACCTCCTCGAACCCGATCGCCGGGGCCGCCTGCGTCGGCGCGGGCGTCGGCCCCGCCTCGATCAACGAGGTATGGGGCGTCGCCAAGGCGTATTGCACCCGGGTCGGCGCCGGGCCGTTCCCGAGCGAGATGCTCGGCCCCGACGGGGAGCCCGACGCGCTCGCCGAGCGGGTTCGCGAGGCCGGCGGCGAGTTCGGCACGACGACGGGCCGGCCGCGCCGATGCGGCTGGCTCGATGCCGTTGGACTGCGCTATGCGGCGAAGCTGAACGGGATGACGGCCTTGGCGATCACGAAGCTCGACGTCCTCTCAGGCATCGATCCCCTGCGGATCGCGACCTCCTACCGCCACCCCGAGGGCGCGCGCTTCGACGAGTTTCCGTACCACCAGTCGATCCTCCACACGGCCGAGGCGACCTACGAGGAACTGCCCGGTTTCGAGGGCGACATCACCGGCGCCCGCTCGCTCGCCGAGCTTCCCGCCGCCGCCCGCGACTACATCGACGCGATCGCGGAGCTCTCCGGCGTCGAGGTCCGCCTGGTCGGCGTCGGCCCCGCCCGCGACCAGGTCATCTGGACCGGCGCGGAGCCGAACCTCCGCGCTGCCTGACAGCGCCCCAAATAGACTGCCCCGCGAATGACCCCGTCGAATCCTCCGCTTCGCGTCCGGTTCGCCTGGATCTCATCTGCATGAGATGAGTGAGCTGTTCGAGAAGGTCCTGGTCGCCAATCGCGGCGAGATCGCGATCCGCGTGATGCGGGCGCTGAAGGAGATGCAGATCCAGTCGGTCGGGGTCTACTCCGAGGCCGACCGCGAGACCCCGCACGTCCGCGAGGCGGACGAGGCCTTCCTGCTCGGCCCGGCGACGCCCGCCGAGAGCTATCTGAACATCGAGAAGATCATCGAGACCGCCGAGAAGGCGGGCGCCCAGGCGGTCCACCCCGGCTACGGCTTCCTCGCCGAGAACGCCGAGTTCGCCCGCGCTCTCGACGACGCGGGCATCGTCTTCATCGGCCCGCCGGCTAGCGCGATCGACGCGATGGGCTCGAAGACCAGGGCCCGCGAGATCATGGATCAGGCCGGAGTTCCGATCGTTCCCGGGGCCACCGAACCTGCAGAGGATGTTGATGCCGCCCGCAAGCAGGCCGAGGACATCGGCTTTCCGGTCGCCTGCAAGGCCGCCGGGGGAGGGGGTGGCAAGGGCTTCCGCGTGGCCCAGACCGAGGACGACCTCGAGGAGGCATTCGAGGGCGCTGCCCGCGAGGGCGAAAAGTTCTTCTCCGACGACCGCGTCTACCTCGAGCGCTACCTCGAGGACCCGCGCCACGTCGAGGTTCAGGTGCTCGCCGATTCCCACGACAACGTCATCCACCTCGGCGAGCGCGACTGCTCGATCCAGCGCCGCCACCAGAAGCTGATCGAGGAGGCTCCCGGCCCTCACGTCAACGCCGAGATGCGCGAGCGGATCGGCAAGATCGCCACGGACGCCGCCCGCGCCGTCGACTATCGCGGCGCCGGCACGATCGAGGGCCTCCAGGTGGGGGAGGACTACTTCTTCCTGGAGATGAACACCCGCGTCCAGGTCGAGCACTGCGTGACCGAGATGGTCACCGGGATCGACATCGTCCGTGAGCAGGTCCGCGTCGCCGCGGGCGAGGAGCTCTCGATCACCCAGGACGACCTCGAGATCCGCGGGCACGCAATCGAATGCCGGATCAACGCCGAGGCTGCCCACAAGAACTTCGCGCCCGCGCCGGGCAAGATCGAGAGCTATATCGAGCCGGCCGGCCCGGGCGTCCGCGTCGACTCGGGGCTTGAGGCAGGCGGCGAGGTGACCCCGCTGTATGACCCGATGGTCGCGAAGCTGATCACCTGGGACGTCGACCGCGAGAAGGCGACCGCCCGGATGCTGCGCGCGCTCGGCGAGTACCGGATCGAGCCGCTCACCACCCTGATCCCCTTCCACACGGCGATCATGGCCACCGAGCAGTGGGCCAAGGGCGAGACCTGCCGCGACCTCACCGAGGACAAGAAGTGGCTGAAGACCCTCAGCGCCCGATGCGCCTCGCCGACAGCCGGCGGCATCCGGGTCGAGCAGGAGGAGGAAGAAACTACTGAGCGTGACTACAAGGTCGAGGTGGACGGCCGCCTGTACGGCGTCAAGGTGATCGGCGCCGCGGCTGCGGCACCCGCCGGCGCGGCGGCCGGAGGCAAGCGCCCGCCGAAGCGCGAGCGCAAGGCCGGAGGCAGCGCGCCGACTGGCGACGACCTGCCGGCCCCCCTCCAGGGCACGATCCTCAAGGTCGCCGTCGAGAAGGGCGCCGAAGTCGAGGAGGGCGCGCTGGTCTGTGTGATCGAGGCGATGAAGATGGAGAACGAGATCACCGCCCACAAGGCGGGCAAGGTCGCCGAGGTCAAGGTCTCGGAGGGCGATTCCGTCTCGAGCGGCGACGTCCTCGCCGTCATCAAATAGAGATGGCCTGACCGCCATGGGCGATCCCATCGACGAGGCGCTCGAGACGAACCCGCTCGAGGCCCTTCCGTGGCGCGGCCCCGGCGACGATCGTCCCGAGCTGCCCCTGCCGCCGAGCAAGATGCCGCTGCGAAACGGGTCATGGCGCAAGCAGTGGCGCTACGTGGCCGCATTCGCCGACGAGTTCCACGTCTGCGCGGCCCGCGTGCAGGTCGGCCCATTCGGCCAGACCTTCTGGGTGATCGTCGACCGCGAGCGCGGCGAGATCCACGAGAACACGCGCACCCGTCCCCCCGGCGCCCGCGGCGAGGTATGGCGCGAGCGGCCCGGTGGCGGTCCGGCCCCGAACCTCGGGCGCGAGAAGGACGAGGGACTCGTCGACCACATCGCCACCGAGGGCGTCCGCGTTCGCCTGCGACCCGGCGAGGGTCGCTGGGCGGAGTCGATCTGCCCGGTCGAGAGCGGCGCCTACGTCTGGACCCGCAAGCGCTGCGACGTCCCGATCCACTGCCACATCCGCGTCGGCGACCGGGAGTGGAAGGTCGACGCCCGCGGGGTCGAGGACGAATCTGCCGGCTACCACCCGAAGCACACGGTCTGGAGCTGGTCGGCCGGGGTCGGGACGGCCACCGACGGCCGCTCGGTCGGGTGGAACCTGGTCAGCGGGATCAACGACCCGCCGAAGAATTCCGAGCGCGCGATCTGGCTCGCCGGCGAGCCTTCGGAACCTGGCCCGGTCACCTTCGACGATCTCGACGCGATCGACTTCGACGACGGTGCCCGCCTCGAGTTCTCAGCTGAACAGGAGCGCCGTGCTTCGCAGAAGCTGCCGCTCCTCAGCTACGAATACCGCCAGCCATTCGGCACCTTCTCCGGCACCCTTGCCGGCGGCATCGAGCTCGCCTCCGGGCTCGGGGTCATGGAATTCCACGACGCGCACTGGTGATCCGCCAGCGCCAGGGGGGCTCCTCACCTCTGGCGAACTCGTAGTGGTTGCGGCCGTCGAGCGTCTCGAGCGGGACCAGCGCGGGGTCCTGTTCCTCGAGCAGCGGGGTCGAGGCCGCTGCAGCCACGTCGCCTGAGGTCGCTTGCCGGTCGATCCGATCCCAGCCGAGAGTGGGGCGGTAGAGCCAGTACGTCACGGTCACCGTCCCGTCACCGGCCCGTTCGTCGTGGACCGACGTGAAGGCCGTGATCCTCCGGTTGGACGCCGTGAGGCGCGGGCTACCGGTCGACGTCGCGCAGCTCGCCGAGCGGCAGGTACGGAAGTCGACCGGCACGAGCAGCGCGCCCGACGTACCCGGCCGTGCGGTGGGGTTGGACGCCAGCGAGCGCACGAGACCGGCAAGCGGGCGGCCGTAGGCGACCGTCAGCGGGTCCTGCCAGCAGGGCCCGGGGAGTTGGGTCGCGCAGCGGATCTTCCGGCCGAGCGTCGAGGCGAGTTCCCGCCCACCTTCCAGTGGCCCGGCGATAACGGCGGCCGCCGTCGCCGCGACGAGCAGGGCGATCAGTAGCGCCAGGCCGATGCTCTCGACGCTCGCCGCTCCACGGTCCCGGCAGTCCACGCCGGCAAGCTAGGCGGGCAAGTCGCGCGTGTGGCGCGCAGAGCGTGCCGAGTCTGTTTCGCAACCCCCCGCGCACCCGGCTTCGGCCCAGGACGCTTCGCGGATACGCCACCGTCAGACCCCCACATGGCTCTGCCATGCGGGGAACCTGCCGGCGCCGTCCCGCTCGGTCCTGGACCGCCCCGGGCGCACGCGGATTTGCGAATAGACCCTAGGAGAGGCCCTCGCGCGCTTCGCGCACGAGCGTGACGGCCTCGGGGAAGACGATCCGGATCGCGTCGCGGACCTGCGTCGCCTGGTCGTCGCTGGTCCCCTGCAGATTCAGCCGGTTGATCGACGCCACGGTCATGTCGACCGCGAGCTTGATCGCGTTGTCCGCCCAGGCGACCTGCTGCGACGCCTGCATCTGCTCCGCCATCTCGGTGAGCCGGTTTCGGAGCTCGTCCGGATCCCCGAACATCCCGCCGAATGGATCGGTGCCTTCCATGCCTCCAATGGTAGGGAACACGTAGGCTTCGCCGCCCCTTGGCACTCCCCCCTCCAAGCGACAACTCGACCGCGCTGGTCACCGGCGCCTCGGCGGGGATCGGCATCTCCATCGCTCGCGAGCTCGCCGCCCGCGGCCATGGCCTGACCCTGGTGGCGCGCCGCGAGGACAAGCTCCACGAGGTCGCCGACGAGCTGGCCGAGGATGGCCTGCGGATCGAGGTGATCTCCGCCGACCTCGCGGACGCGGCCTCGCGCGATGCGCTCGAGGCCCGCATCGCCGAGCTCGGCCTCACCGTCGAGATCCTCGTGAACAACGCCGGCTTCGGCGGCTTCGGGGTCTTTGCCGAGCAGGAGCGCGAGCGCGAGGTGCAGATGGTCCGGCTGAACATCGAGGCGGTCGTCGACCTGCAGGCCCGCTACCTGCCGGGCATGGTCGAGCGCGGCCGCGGCGCGGTGATCAACCTCGCCTCGACCGCCTCGTTCCAGCCGATCCCGGAGAACGCCACCTACGCGGCGACCAAGGCCTTCGTGCTCAGCCAGGGCGAGGCGATCCACGAGGAGCTCCGCGGCACCGGGGTCACCCTGACCAGCGTCTGTCCGGGGCCGGTCAAGACCGAGTTCGCCGACGTCGCCGGGATCGGCGGCGCAGAGGACCGGACGCCGAATTTCATCTGGCTCACGCCCGAACAGGTTGCGGAGGCCGCGATCTCCGGCGCGGAGAGCGGCAGTCGCGTCGTGGTGCCTGGCCTGCTCAACCGCGCCACCAGCCTCGCGGGACAGCATTCGCCGCACTCGATCGCGCTGCGCCTAACCCGCGGCATCTGGCGCCGCGCCCAATAGTCCGCGGTCCGGTGTCCGAAGCCACGGACCTGGTCGTCGACAGGGGAGCCTTCGAGCTGAGCGGATGGGCCTCGGGCCCCGCTGACTCGCAAACCATCCTCTGCCTGCACGAGGGCGCCACGTCCGGGGCCGTGTGGCGGCGGCTTTCGGAGAACCTTCCGGGCGACGCTCGCGTCGCCGCCTACGACCGCCGCGGTTGGGGGTCCTCCGGGGCGCCGCCCGACTATCGGCGGACCACGATCTCCGAGCAGGCGGGCGATGCCGAGGGGGTGCTCGACGAGCTGGCCGCCGAGCAGGCGATCCTCTGCGGCGCGGGGATCGGGGCGGTGATCGCACTGGAGCTCGCCGTCCGCCGCCCCGAGCTCGTTGCGGCGGCGATCCTGATCGAGCCGCCGCTGTTCGCCCTGATTCCCGAGGCAACCGGACCGATCGGCACCGACGTCGAGGCGATCAGGCGGACGACGGTCGAAAGCGGCGCCCGGCTCGGCGAGGACGCGGAGCCCAGCGAGGCGGCGGTGACCGGTGCCCGCGCGGCGCTCGAGCTCTACCTGAGCGGTGGCCTCGCCGTGCTGGGAGCCGGCGCGGAGCGCATCCCGCCGGACCTCCGCCAGTCCGACGGCGCGAGCCCCTTCGCTCTCTTCGCGGAGGTGGCGGCGATGTCCGCCTGGACCCTGCCGCTGGCGCAGTTCCCCACGCTTCCCATGCCGGTCACCGTGGTCGTGGCCGGATCCACGCCACCGTTCGTCCGCCGGGCCGCCGAGGCGCTCGCGCCAAGGCTCCCGGGTGCGGACCTTCGCGAGCTGTCAGCGGCGGGCCTGCCTCAGCTCGACGGCTCGGCTGAGCTTGCGGCCGCGCTCGCGGAGCTCGGCTCCATCTGATCGAGCGGCCACACCGTCACCCTGACCTCCCCGCCGCGCCGGACAAGCGCGGCCACGGCCTCCATGGGAACCGAGACCAGGCCGACGAGCGGGGTTGCGAGCATGCTGACGACGAGATCGGTGACGAACTTCGCGGTGTCGGCGCCACCCTGTGGCCGCAGCCGGCCCGCGAGTGCCTCGCGGGCGAAATTCGGGTTGAAGGTGAGCGCGTTCAGCAGCGTCTGCCACATCCAGCGCTGGTTCTGGCCGAAGGCGGGGTAGCGGACGTCCCCCAGCTCGAGTCCCTCACGGGCGAGCACCGCCTCCAGCGCCGCGACCGTGGGCTGGAGCGAGCGCTCCGGCAGCTCCAGCGCGGCCCAGTTGCCCTCGCCGATCGCCGCCTGCAGGCTGCGCCGGTTCGGGGTACGAAGCTCACGCGAGCCGTCCGCGGCCGGTTCGGAAAGGAGGTCTTCGATCTCTGCGTCGGCGGCGGCCTCGGGCTTGGGCCCCGATCCCGGGTGAGCCGCGGAGGACCGGGCCACGCCCGCTCCGCACCGTTCGCAGCGGTCGAGGATGTAGGTCTCGTCGCGGCGGGAGTCGAAGGCATGGGCCTTGACCCAGCCGAACAGCGGGCCACCACACGCCGGGCAATCGCCCTCTGATCCCGCGTCCGGTTCGACCGTTCGCAGCGGGGGCTCGTCGGCGCTCACATGAGCCGGATCCGGAACCACTCAACTAGGCTAGCCAGCGATGCAGCTTCAGGAGATCATGACCACGGGAGTGGTCACCGCGGACGCCTCGACGGACCTCGGTCAGGTCGCGGCGCTGATGCGCGACAAGCACGTCGGCTCCGTGATCGTCTGCGATTCCGACGGCCACCCGGCGGCGATGATCACCGACCGCGACCTCGCGGTTCGCGGGATGGCCGAGGGCCTCGAGATCTCCGAAGAGGTCCGCGATCACGCCACGCGTCCCCTCGTCACGGGGGAGCCGGAGATGGACCTCGAGGAGGCGGCCGCGCTGATGGTCCAGCACAGGGTCCGCCGCCTGCCGATCGTCGCCGGCGACGATCTCGTCGGGATCGTCACCCTCGACGACATCGCGGTCCGCACGGGCAACCTCGAGGTGGCGCAGCGGATGACCCAGGAGGTCATCGAGGGAGCCCTGCCCGAGTTCTTCTTCCACGAGCGCGGGTAGTCGTAGGGAATGGCTGGATTGAATCCTCAACAGACGGCCTGGCGCGGCCGCGTGGAGGGCATGATCGCCCTCGCGGCACCCGCCCTCGACCTGCTCCTCAGCGTCGGCGACCGGATCTCGCGGATCGCCGAGCCCGAGGACCACGAGTACTACCCGGTTCGCTCCGGATCCGAGGCGGGGACTCTGCCCGGCGAGTCCGAGCGCTCCGATTCCGAGCTGGCCGAGTAGCTGCGCCGGCGGAATACGTCGTCCGTCAGCGACTCGACCCGGTCGAGGAAGAGGATGCCGTCGAGGTGGTCGAGCTCGTGCTGCACGCAGCGGGCCTCGAACCCCTCGCACGCGACGGTGCCGCGGGCATGTTCGACGACGATCCGCGTGGCGCGCCGGACGTTCGCGGTCAGGTCGGGGAGGCTGAGGCAGCCCTCGCGCCCGACCTCCGAGCCCTCACGCTCGGCGATTCGCGGGTTAGCGAGGACGAGCAGCCCGTTCGAGGTCTCCGCCTTCGGGTGGCCGCTCACATCGACCGCGACCATCCGCGACATCAGCCCGAGCTGGGTTGCGGCGATCCCGACGCAATGCCCGAAGGACAGCATCGTCTCCACCAGGTCCGTGCCGATCGCGTCGATCTCGTCCGCCTGCGCCGGGCTCGCGACCTGCTTCAGGCGCCGGTCGGGGTAGAGCAGGACCTCGCGGACCGTCAGAGTTGCTCTGCCTCCATCGGCCGCAGGCTGACGTCGACCTCGAGCGCCGTCGCGGCTTCCTCGAGCGCGGCTTCCAGCTCGTCCGCACCGGCCTCACCGATCGCGAGCTCCATCACCATCACGTAGACGGGCGCGCCGGCGCCCGTCACGCGGGTCTCGAGGTCGGTCACATTGACGCCGCGCTCGGCGAGGAGCGTCGCGATCCCGTGCACGATCCCGGGCCGGTCGGCCCCGTAGACGGTGAGCACGTGTGTGGGCCCGTCGCCCGCGCCCTCGAGCCGCTCGACCTCGCTGACGGTCACAGCTTCGAGGCCCATTCGCTCTCGCACCGCCTCGAGCTCGGCCTCGAGCCGCTCGCGGCCGGACTCGCCGGGGACCTCCACGATCAGCATCACCGCGAAGTGCCCGCGCAGGATCGCCATCCGCGAGTCCTCGACGTTCCCGCCGAGCTCGAGCAGCGCCCCGCTCACCGCGGCGACGATCCCGGGGCGGTCGCGGCCGATCGCGGTGACGGCGAATTCGCTCAAGAAGGGCTCTCCCACGCCACGCCCCTAAGATAATCGCCCCTTGCGGCCCTCCGAGATCATCGACCGCGAGCGCCGCCTGGCGCGCCCTGCCGCGATCGCGGCTTTTGGCGTGCTCATCTTCATCATCGGGGGCGTCCTCGTCTCGAGCGGATCCGATGTCGCCCGGGGCGACAACGAGGCGGAATTCCTGAGGGCCTACGCGCTCGACAGCCCGACGCTTGCCCTGGCCGCGGTGCTTCAGGGGATCGGATTCGGGCTCGCGGCGTTCCCCCTCTACTACCTCTTCAAGGCCGCCGAGGCCCGCTCGGATCGGATGCGCAGCGGCCTGATCGGGATCGCGGTGGCAGGCCCGATCTTCCTCGCGCTCGCGATCGTCCTCCAGGCGTATGCCTACGACGCGATTGCTGTCGACTTCTTCGAAGCTACCCCGACCCCCTGCACAGGTGCCGAGTTCGACACCGCCGTATCGGCCGACACCTGCGTCGAGGACCTGATCGCGGAGGACAGCCTCTACGCCATCTCCGGAGGGATCACGCTCGCGGGCAGCCTTGCGCTTGTCTTCGGGATGATCTACACGTCGCTGAACGCGATGCGGGTCGGCCTGCTCACCCGCTTCCTCGGCACGCTCGGCATGGCGGTGGGCGTCGCCAGCCTCTTCTTCGGCCCCCTCTTCGTCGTCCTCTACATGATCGCCCTCGGCTTCCTCTTCCTCGGGGTCGCGCCGGGCGGCAAGCCGCCCGCCTGGGACGCCGGCGAGGCGATTCCGTGGCCGAGCCCGGGGCAGCAGCGCGCCGACCAGGCCGAGCCCGAGGCCGTCGAGGGCCGCGCCGACGAGATCTTCCCGGAGGCCGCCGACGATGACGGCTCGGAGCCCGAACAGCTCGAGCCGGGCTCGATCGCCGACGAGGTCGACAAGGCGAGCCGCAAGGACGAGGGCTCCGGTCCTCAGAAGCGCAAGCGCCGCAGCTAGCGGCGCCCATGCCCGACGCCGTCATCTTCGACCTCGACGGGGTCCTGCTCGACTCCGAGCAGCGCTGGAACGAGATCAAGCGCGCCGTCGCCGAGGACGCGGGCGGGCGGTGGCGCGACGAGGCGCCGCATCGGATGATGGGCATGAGCTCCCCCGAGTGGTCGACCTACATGCGCGACGAGCTCGGCGTCCCGATGGACGCGGAGGCGATCAACGACGAGGTGGTGCGCCGGCTCGCCGCGAGCTACGCCGAGGAGCTTCCCCTCCTGCCGGGCGCGGTCGAGGCGGTCCGCGCCCTCGGCGAGCGCTGGCCGCTCGGCCTGGCGTCGTCCTCCAACCGCGAGGTGATCGACCACTTCCTCGAGCTGACCGGGCTGGAGGACGACTTCGCGGTCACGCTCTCCTCCGAGCAGGTGGCGCGGGGCAAGCCCGCGCCTGACGTGTACCTGGAGTGCGCGCACCGGCTCGAAGCGGACCCGGCGAAGTGCGTCGCGGTGGAGGACTCGAGCAACGGAATCCGCGCCGCCTCAGCGGCGGAATGACCGTGATCGCAATCCCGAATCCGCACTACCCGCCGGACCCGGATGCGCTCACCCTCGCGGCGAGCACGATCGAGAGCCCCGTCGACCTCACGCCGGGGCTGATCGAGGCGCTCGCAACCTAAAGGGGTCAGACCCCTTTAGGTTCGCCAGCCCCGTCGGCCGCCCCGCCCACCTGCTCCTTCAGCGTCTCGACGACGTCGGGGTCGCGCAGGGTGGAGACGTCGCCGAGGTCGTTGCCCGCGGCGATGTCGCGCAGCAGCCGGCGCATGATCTTCCCTGAGCGGGTCTTCGGCAGGTCGTCTGCGAAGGCCATCCGCTTTGGCCGGGCGAGCTTGCCGATCTTGTCGGCCACGTGGTCGCGCAGCTCGGCCTCCAGCTCGTCGCCGCCTTTTTCCGTTCCCTCGGGGGTGACGAAGGCGAAGATCGCCTGCCCGGTGTCCTCATCGGGCACCGCGATCACGGCGGCTTCGGCGACCTTCTCGTGGGAGACGAGCGCCGACTCGACCTCCATCGTCGATAGCCGATGGCCGGAGACATTGATCACGTCATCGATCCTGCCAACGATCCAGAAATAGCCGTCCTCGTCGCGCCGGGCCGCGTCGCCGACCAGGTAGGTGTCCTTGCCGTACTTGTCCCAGTAGGTCTCGATGAACCGGTCCTCCTCCTTGTAGAGGGTCCGCGCCATCGACGGCCAGGGGCGGGTCAGGACGAGATTGCCGCCGCCCTCCTCGATCTCCTCGCCCTCCGAGTCGTAGATCTTCGCCTCGATCCCGGGGAACGGGACCGTCGCCGAGCCGGGCTTGGTCGTCGTCAGGCCCGGCAGTGGCGAGATCATGATCGCGCCGGTCTCCGTCTGCCACCAGGTGTCGACGATGGGACAGTTCCCGCCCCCGATCACCTCGTGGTACCAGAGCCATGCGCGCGGGTTGATCGGCTCGCCCACCGAACCGAGCAGGCGCAGGCTCGAGAGGTCGTGCTTCTCCGGGTGCTCCTTGCCCCACTTCATGCAGGCGCGGATCGCGGTCGGGGCGGTGTAGAAGATCGTCACGCCGTAGCGCTCGATGATCTCCCACCAGCGGTCCTCCGCCGGGAAGTTGGGCGCGCCCTCGTACATGACGCTGGTCGCGCCGTTCACCAGCGGCCCGTAGACGATGTAGCTGTGGCCGGTGACCCAGCCGATGTCCGCGCCGCACCAGTAGACGTCGTCGTCCTTCAGGTCGAAGACCAGCTTGTGGGTCGCGCTCACCTGGGTCAGGTATCCGCCGGTGGAGTGCAGGATGCCCTTCGGCTTGCCGGTCGAGCCGGACGTGTAGAGGATGTAGAGCGGGTCCTCGGCGTCCATCGGCTCGGGCTCGCACTCGGGGTCCGCGGCCTCCACGACGTCGTGCCAGAAGTGGTCGCGCCCGTCCTTCATCGGCGGGTCGGTGTCGCCGCGGTTGACCACGACGACCGTCTCCACAGATGACATTCCCGGCAAGACTTCGTCGACCTTCGCCTTCATCGGGATCGGTTCCCCGCGACGCATCGTCGCGTCGGCGGTGACGAGCGCCTTCGCCTCCGAGAACTCCATGCGCTCGCGCACCGATTCCGCCGAGAAGCCGCCGAAGACGACGTTGTGGATCGCGCCGATGCGGGCGCAGGCCAGGATCGCGGCGACGGCCTCCGGGACCATCGGCAGGTAGATGCCGACGACGTCACCCTTGCCGACGCCCAGGTCCTTGAGCGCGTTCGCGAACCGCTGCGTGCTGTCGAGCAGCTCCCCGTAGGTGACCTCGCGGCGGCTCGCGTCCTCGCCCTCCCAAAAGAACGCGACGCGATCCTTGGCGCCCGCTTCCACGTGACGGTCGAGGCAGTTGACCGACGCGTTCAGCTTGCCGCCGACGAACCACTTGGCGAACGGCGGGTCGGACCAGTCCATCACCTCGTCCCACGGCTCGATCCACTCGAGCTTCTCCGCCCAGGACGCCCACCACGCCTCCGGGTCGGCGTCGGCGCGCTCGTAGATCTCCGGATCGGATGCATTCGCCTCCGCGGCGAACTCCGCGGGCGGCTCGAAGGTCTGCTCGGTCTTGAGCAGTACGTCGAGCTCCGCTCCGCCGGTTCCGTCTTCACTCATCTATCGATCCCTCCTAAATGCCGGCCGCCTCGGCCAGCAGGTCGACTTGCTCCGCGCCGGCGGATCCGGGGAAGAAGATCACCTCGTCGCAGCCGGCGTCGGCGAAGCCGGCGACGTACTGCTGGACGGTCTCCGCGTCCTTTGCGGCGCCGTCGGCGATCATCGCCGCGGCCTCCTCGCCGAGGAACGAGTAGTAGTGGCCGAAGTTCTCCTTCGCGTTCGCTTCGGCGTCGGGGCCGAGCGAGAAATACGCGAGGGTCATCAGGCGGGGCTCTCCCTCCCGGCCTTCCTCTCTCCACGCTGCGCGGACCTTGTCCGCCATCTGCGTGAACACCTCCGGCGGGCCGCCGCCGAGGATCCAGCCGTCCGCATGCTTCGCCGCCCGCTTGAAGGTCGCGTCGGCGGTACCGCCGATGATGATCGGCGGCGATTCGTGCAGCGGCCCGACCGGCCCCTCGTGGCCGTAGTCCTCGCGGCCGAAGACCTTGTGGATCGTCTCGAGCTGTTCGTCGAACCGCTTGCCCCGGCCCGAGAAGGACACGCCGCTCGCCTCGTAGTCGTCCTCGCGGGCGCCGAGGCCGAGGCCCAGCGTGAAGCGCCCGTCCGAGAGTGCCTGCACGCTCAGCGCCTGCTTCGCGAGGAGGACATCGTTGCCGCGGGGAAGCCCGATCAGGACCGTGGTCATCAGGCCGATCCGCTCCGTCACCGCCGCTGCGCCGCCGAGCGCGACGAACGGGTCGTGGTTGACGTAGGCGATGCGGTCGATCGTCCCGAGGGTGGAAAAGCCGCGCTCATCCGCCCTGCGGGCGAATTCGGTGAGCTGCGCGCCGGTCGTGTCCTTGACCGCGTTCGGTAATCCGATTCCGATCTTCAAGGCTTCTCTCCTCGAACCTACCCTTTTTCGTGCTTGTGAACTCCTCCCGGCATCTGCTCCTCTACGACCGCGACTGCGGCTTCTGCCGCTGGTCGATGGCCTGGGTGCTCCGGCTCGATCGCCGGCGTGCCCTCGAGCCGCTCGCGATCCAGGACGCGCCGGCGCGCGGCCTGCTCGCCGACCTCGACGAAGATGAACGGATGGCATCGGCGCACCTCGTCTCCCCGTCGGGCGAACGCCATTCAGGTGGCGCCCTCGCCGCGCCGACCCTCCGGCTGCTGCCCGGGGGAGGGGCGCCGGCGGCATTGGCCGAGCGCATCCCGGGCGTCGTTGACGCCGTCTACCGATTCGTCGCCCGCAACCGCATGGCCTTCGGTCGGCCGGTTACGGAGGGCGCGAAGCGGCGCGCGGACGCGCTGATCGCGGCGCGCGGAGGTCCTCGGGTCGAAAAACTGCGGCAATAAAGGAGTGCAATTCGTGACGCTTCCGTGACACCCCGCGCGCCACACGCGACACGAAACCGCTCAGCATCCGACGTGTGGCGCCTGAGCAGTTCACCACGAACCCTGAGGCGCCACACGTCGCGTGATTGGGCGGATCGGGAGGCTGAGATCGCTCGCGATCGCGGGCATGCAGCACGAACAGCTCACCCTCCCGCAGTTGCGCTCGGCCGGGCTCAGCGACGGGCGGGGTCCGACAGCGGGTGCGTTCGGGCCGCCTGCACCGCTCCTACCCCGGCATCTACTCCCTCGGCCGCCCCCCTACGAGCCCGTCGAGCACGGATGGCGGCCGTGCTCGCCTGCGGCGACGCGCTGCGCTCTCCCATGCAGCGGCCGGCGCCAATCTCGGCATCCGGGCGAGCGCGCGACCGTGATCGACGTCACCAGCCCCACCGGAGCCGGCCGCGGCCTCGATGGCATCCGCGCGCACCGCTCGACCCTGCGGCCCGAGGAGATCACCCTCGTCGACGGCATCCCCACCACCACCGTCGCCCGCACCCTGCTCGATCTCGCCGAGGTCCTCCACCCAGAAGCCCTCGCCGAGGCCCTCGACCGCGCCGAGATCCTCAGGATCTTCGACCTAGCCGACCTAAAGCGCGTTCTCGCGAACAACCCCGGCCGCCACGGCCTTCCCTCCCTACAAGCGCTGTTGTCGTCCCTTCACCCGCAAACGAAGCGCTCGAAGAACCGCTTCGAACGCCGCCTCTTTGAGCTGTTGCGCACGGAAGACTCCCCCTCCCAGAAATCAACCCCACCCTGATCCTCGAGAACCGCACCGTCCACCCCGACTTCCTCTGGCGCACCGAACGCCTCGTCCTCGAAACAGACGGCTGGGAGACCCACGGCACCCGCCAGGCCTTCGAGCGCGACCGGGCGAAGGATGCCCTCCTGCTGCGGGCCGGCTACCGGACGATCCGGATTACCTGGCGGCAGCTGCGGGACGAGCCGAGCCTGGTTGTCGCGACTATCCGCGCTGGGCTTGCGCCTAGCCGCTAGCGCCAGATCCAGTATTCGTGGAAGGCCCGCGCGAGCAGGCCGAACACGATCAGGCCCATGCCGAGCAGGAGCAGCGGGAGCTCGGGCTGGCCGGTGTTGGGGAGGCTGCCGCCACCCGTCGATCCGGTCGAGCCGAAATCGCTGCCGGTGCTCGACGGGAAGGTTGAGCCGGTGCTCGAGTCGAAGTTGCTGCCGCTGGAGCCGGTGCCGCCCGTGTCACCGTCGCCCCCCGAGTCACCCGAGCTGCTGACGATCTTCGCCGTCATGTCGGGGTGGACGCTGCAGAAGTAGTTCAGGGTGCCGGTCTCGTTGATCGGAACCGTCGCCTTCTCGCCGGTCTCGAGGAGGCCCGTGCTGAAGTCCGCGCTGCCCTCGCCGGTGGCGTCGTGCTGTGCGGTGTCCTTGTTGGTCCAGGTGATCTCGTCACCCGGCTCGATGTTGATGGTCTTCGGCTTGAACTCGAAGTCCTCGATCGTCACGGAGACCTTCGCGCGGGGCTCCTTCTTGTCTCGCGCATCGTCCTGGCGCTTGGAGCCGCGGCCGTCGCCACGCTTCTCGGCGCCCTCGGCCTCGTCGCCGTCCTCGACGGCTTCGGTCTCCACTTCGGGTTGGACGCGCTCGCCGTCCTCGCCGGCAGGGACGACCGGGACGACGTCCTGGGCGGGCTCGGCGGGGGAGGAGGTGCCTTCGTCGCCGACGGCGCTGACGGCTGCTTCCGGCGCGCTGCGCCCGGAATCGTCGGCCGCGAGCGTGGGACCGGCAAAGGCCGCCACGATCATGGCGATCCCTGCCACGAGTGCTGCGCTGCTTCCCCGCATGCTCCGATGGTATTCACAAATGCCTGCGAGCAGGCGAAATTCGCGCCCACCGGGTTATGTATCCCCGACCGTCCGCGGCTCAGGCGCCCGCGGCCACGCGCTTCCGATGGGTGCGGATCTCGCTCATGATCCGCTCGAGGCGCGGTTCCGTCGTCGCGTCGACGTGGGTCATCGCGGCGGCGACGTTGGGATGCACGGTCGCGATCCGGTCGTGCATGGCCTGCGCGACCGCGCGGTAGGTGGGGTGCCCCTCGCGGCCCGAGCGCAGCTCGATCAGGTGCATCGCCTCGCGGGCGTTCATGTCGAGCATGTAGCGGATCCGGTAGCCGAGGCAGAGCGCGTAGGGGGCGGCGTCAGCGTGGCCGGTGTCGGTGAGGCGCTCGAACTCGTTCCGCGAGAGCTCGAGGGCACGCTCGTATTCGTCACCGGCGCCCGCCTCGCGGACCTCCTCCGGTACGCCCGCCCCGAGGTCCGGGCTGAGGCTCTGCCACTGGCAGGTCAGCATCCGGTGGCGCTGCAGGTCGCGGAAGCCGCCGTAGTCGGAGACGATCTCGAAGCGGTAGCGGATCGACTCCCAGCCGCGTCCGGGACGGTGGCGGCGGTTGGCGCGTTCACCGACGAGCTCAGCGAGCATCTCCGCACGCTCGGTCGGGTCGAGCAGGCGGACGCGCTCCAGCACGTCGGCCTCGCCGAGGGCCGAGGACTCGAAGAGGGAGGAGGCGAGCAGGTTGTCCTCCGAGCCGTCGACGTGGATCAGTTCGACCGAGGGCACGTCGCGCTCCTCGCGGCGGTCGAGGCCGAGCCGGGAGACCCAGTCCTCAGCGGTTCGGCGCCGCTGCTCGAGGAAGGAGACCCACTCGCCCCCGCGGTCCGGCCGCTCGACGCGGGCGACGAAGCTCGGGATCACCTTGCGCAGCTCCGTGAGCATCATCGCCGCGAAGTCGCGGGCCTCCGGCAGGGGCGAGGCGAGCATCCGCAGCAGGAGCTGCTCGTAGGCCTGGCCCGAGGCGAAGATCCCGACGTGGCTCAGCGTCGCCGCCGGCAGCAGGCCGCGCAGCAGGTCGAGTGCCTTGGCCTTGATCGAGCGCCGCCACGCCGCCTCGGGCTCCTCGCCGCGCGGCCAGCGCTCCTCCGCCCAGGCCTGGACCCGTTTGAGCGCCGCCGAGTAGATGTCGAACAGCTCGTCCATGGCGGCGACGTACTCCGGTCCGAGCTCGGGGTCGCGGAAGTAGCGCCAGCGCCCGCTCTCGTCGTCGACCCGATCCTCGAGCGGCGAGTCGTAGGCGATGTACCGGGTCGACTGCTCCAGGTAGGCGGCGAGCCGGCCGCGCTGAAGGATCTTCGTGAGGATGTTGGAGACGTACTCGCAGGCAAGGTGCGCGCCGCCGACCTGGGCGATCGAGTCGTCGCCGTAGCCGATGAAGACCCGCTCGTAGAGCCCCGCTGCGCGCTCGCCCTCCTCGCCCTCGAACGGCCTGCCGCCGCTCGGCACGTCCTCTGCGAACTCGTCGAGGTAGAGCCGGCGAACCGAGCCCTGGTAGCGGGAGTAGCGGGCGAAGAGCGCTCCCTTCACAGTCTCCGGCAGGTTGACGAGCGCGAAGACCGGGAGGTCGAGATTCGTGAAGTGCGGGGCGAGGAGCTCCTGCTCGGCGGGGGTGAAGGACTCGACCGGGTATCGCACGGGACGGGCATCCTAGAACTGATCGCGGCGGCGGCTCCTAGAGGCCCGGCGGGTGGCGGACCGTGTAGCCCGCCGAGGGAATGGGCCCGCTGTACCAGCTAGGGCCCGTGCCACTCGAGTCGCCGCTCGTGTCCCAGCGCAGGCCGGCGATCACCACGAAGGCGTGGCCGGAATGGGCGTAGACCGTGATCCAGTTCCCCGGCCCGGGATCGCCATAGCTCATCAGGCCGCCGGAGTCGAGCGGGGCGGACAGCAGCCCGCCGCCGTGGAGCGCGTACGAGACGGCACCCGAGCAGTCATAGCCCGATGACTCGAACGAGCCGTGGCCGCCGCCCCAGGCGTAGGGAGCGTCCTTGATCGAGTTGGCCGCGGCGATCGCTCCCGTGACGGCCGCCGGGGCGTTGGCCGGCGCGATCGCACTCCCGTCGTCCGCCAGCGTCGCAGTCGAGCCGCCAGGCGGGGGTGCCGAAGGCGCCGTGCCGCTGCCGGTGTCCGCAGGCTGCTGGCTCGCGGCGAGCTGCCTCTCGAGGTGACGCTCGCGGTCCTGGAGCTGGGTAAGCGTCGCCTGCCGCTCCTGCTTGGCGGCGGCGAGTTCCGCATGCTGGGAAGAAAGGTCGGCGCTGGCCGAGGCGAGCTCGTCGCGCCGCGCCTCGATCTCGTCCGTCGCGGCCTCGATCCGCGCGCGCGAGACGGTCAGTTGCTCGACCGTCGCATTGAGATCCGCGCGAAGATCGGTAACGCGCGTGATCACGGCGTCCTGGTGGGCGTTGACCCGCTCGAGGTACTCCGCCTCGGCGATCGCATCGGTGAACGTCTCAGACGAGAGCACCATGTCGACCACGTCGACCGGGTTCGACTTGTAGATCTGCACGAGCATCTTGCGCAGCGCGACCTTGGCGTGTTCCAGCTGCGCCTTGACCTCCTCGAGGTGGTCCTGCGCCGCGTGGAGCTCCGCGGTTGCCTCGTCGAGCTCGGCCTGCTTGGCCGCGAGCTCCTCGGCGACCGCCGCCTCCTGGGCGCGCAGCTCCGCCTCCTCGGCGATCAGGGAGTTGATCTGCTCGTTCTGCTCGTCGATCTGGGCCTGCAGATCGCTCTGTTTGCCGTTGATCTCCTCGATCTGCGACTGAGCCGGGGCCTCGCCGCCGCCGAGACCGATCACCAGCGACAACGCCGCGAGCAGCGACGCAGTAGCGATCGCGGCGCCACGCCTGGCGCCGGCAGGGTTGTGGGAGAGCTCGGTCCGCATCCGTCGCCCACTCCACGCATGCCGGGACCGGGCGACCATTCACGCTAACCGGGCAGCGGCTCGACTCCTCCCAGTGCACCGGATGTTGCATAACCGGTGTAACCTTGTCATCGATTGATGTAATGATCAGTTGATGAGCCAGGATCTCCACAGCCCGACCGAACACCTCGACGTCCTGATCGTCGGCGCGGGCCTGTCCGGAATCGGCGCCGCCTGTCGGCTTCGCGACGAGTGTCCGCAGAAGACGTTCGCGGTCCTCGAGTCCCGTGAGTCCATGGGCGGCACCTGGGACCTCTTCCGCTACCCGGGGATCCGGTCCGACTCGGACATGTTCACCCTCGGATACGCGTTCCGGCCCTGGCAGGAGGCGAAAGCGATCGCCGACGGGCCGGACATCCGCACCTACATCCAGGAGACCGCGCGCGAATATGGGGTCGACTCGGCGATCCGCTTCAACCGCCGCGTCGCCGGCGCCGAGTGGTCCACGGCCGAGTCGCTCTGGACCGTTGAGGTGGAGCACACCGACACCGGCGAGCGGGAGTCGCTCACCTGCAACTTCCTCTACGCCTGCACGGGCTACTACCGCTACGACGAGGGCTACACCCCCGAGTTCGAGGGGATCGAGAGCTTCCGCGGCGAGGTGATCCATCCGCAGCACTGGCCCGAGGACCTCGACTACTCCGGCAAGCGCGTGGTCGTCATCGGCAGCGGCGCGACCGCGATCACGCTCCTGCCGGCAATGGCCGAGGGCGCCGAGCACATCACGATGCTCCAGCGCTCGCCGGGCTACGTCGTCGCGATGCCCGCGACCGACCCCCTCGCGACGCTCCTGCTCAAACTCCGCCTGCCGCATCGGATCGTCTGGCCGATCATGCGCTGGAAGGGCGCGCTGTTCACCCAGGCGAGCTTCGCGGTCGCGCGTCGCTGGCCGAAGGTCGTCAAGTGGTTCATCCGTCGCGGTCTGGCGCTCAACCTGCCGAAGGACTTCCCGACCGACCCCCACTTCCGGCCGAAGTACGACCCTTGGGATCAGCGGATCTGCCTCGCCCCGGACGGCGATCTCTTCAAGGTGTTGCGCCGCGGCGAGGCGACGATCGTCACCGACCGGATCACCCGGTTCACCGAGGGTGGCATCGCCCTCGAGTCCGGCGAGGAGCTCGCGGCCGACATCGTCATCACCGCGACGGGGCTCAACCTGGAGCTCCTCGGCGGGATCGACGTCAAGCTCGACGGCGAGCCACTCGACATCCCCGGTTCGATCGTCTACAAGGGGGCGATGCTCAGCGGGGTCCCCAACGCCGCGATGGCCGTCGGCTACACCAACGCCTCCTGGACCCTCAAATGCGATCTCGTCAGCGAGTACGTCGCCCGCATCCTGAACCACATGGACGAGAACGGTTTCCGCGTGGCGACGCCCGTGGTGCCCGACCCCTCGGTCGGCACAGCTCCGCTCATCGACCTGAACTCGGGCTACGTGCAGCGCGTCCTCGACCAGGTACCGAAGCAGGGCGGCAGGGCGCCGTGGCGGCTCTACCAGAACTATCCGCGCGACATCGCGATGATGCGCCACAGCGCGCTTGACGACGAGGGCATCGAGTTCTCCCGGGGCGCGATGGCGGAGATCTCCACGAACGGCTCGGGCCCGAAGGTCGCCACGACCGCCGGCGCCTAGACCGAGGCTTGCGGCGGGGCCGCCATCAGTTCCACCTTCTGACCGCCGGGAAGCGTCGCGAAGCCTCGGCGCTCGCCCCAGAGCTCGCGTGACTCGTCGAACTCGAAGCCGGCGCCGGTGACGGCGGCGACGGTCGTCTCGAACTCGGGGGCGACGAAGGCCGGGTGGCCGAGGTGCTGGAGCGCGGGTTCGGGCGTGCGGATCAGGTGGACCTGCGTCCCCTCGCTCTCGACCCAGTCGACGTACTCGGCGATCTCGGCGGGCGCTTCGACCGCCTGAAACCCGATCAGCCCGAGGAACTCGAGCACGCGGTCTGCGGAGTCGGGGTGAATCTCGATGGACACATGGTGAAGCACCCAGCAAGCATCTCATGGCTTGATCAGGCAACGAGTGAGAGCGGGACGAGGGCGACGATGGCGATGGCCGTGGACCACGCGATCGCCGACGCAGCCACCCGCACGTCCAGGCCGTACGCGTGCGTGACGATCATCGAGTTGAGCCCGCAGGGCATCGCCGCCAGCAGCAGATAGGGCTCCGGCAGGTCGATCAGCGGCGCCGCGAGCGCAACGAGGAGTGCCGGCGCGAGCAACATCCGGCACCCGATCGCGAGCGCGACCGGGCCGTCGAGCCTGGGGATCCCGGCGAAGGTCCCGTGCTCGGACTCCTCCGCGAGCGCAACGCCGACCGCGAAGAACCCGATCGGCAGGATGCAGATCACCGCGATGCGCGAGACGTCCACCGCGACGTCCGGCGCGAACGAATCCGGGGCGAGCAGACCGAGGATCGCCGCATAGAGCGGGGGGTTCCGGGCGAAGAACGCGATCACGCGCTCGCGCCGCGTCTCACCGGCCCGGTCGCCGAACGCCGCCCCGATCGAGAACGCGCCGAGCAACAGCGCCGGCGCGCCGACCAGGATGTCGTAGGCCACGCCGACCGAGAGGGCGTCGAGCCCCTCGAGCAGCGCGACCACCGGGTAGCCGAGGTAGCCGGTGTTGGCGACGAGGATGCAGACCAGCACCGCCCCCACGGCGGCGCGCCGGAGCCGCAGCACCTTCGTCGCGACCAGCCAGGCCACCCCGACGGCGATGCCCAGAGCGATCCACGCGAGCGCGATCCCGACCCCCGCGTTGACGTCGATGTCCGCGGCGGCGATATTGAAGAACGTCGTCGGCGGCAGGACGACGTAGAGGACGAAGAGGAGCGACCGCCGGGAACCCTCCCCGGCGCGCTCGCCATAGCGCCGCTCGGCCCAGGCACCGGCGGCGACCGACAGGACGATGGCGGCGACGATCGCGATCAAGGCGCGCAATCCTCCCGGGTTGAAACAATCCCCGCCATGTCCGACGAGGCTGACGGCCACGCGTCTCGTTTGCTTCACCGCCGAGTTCAACCGCAAGCGCGGCCTCAGTCCCCGTCGATCAGCTCGTCGACTGGCCTCGCGCCGACGTCCAGGGATCGGCGACGGAGGAGGAGTCGATCACCGCCACGATGTACGCCGACGGCGACGTCGGCGGGAACAGCACCAATGAGCTCGCCCGGCTGACGCTTAGGGCCGGCGGGCAGGTCCTTCAGGCCGACCTGAACCGAGACGAAAGCTCCACCGACCTGCTCGAGGCCCTGGGAGTCGAGCCCGCCTAGATCAGGGCGGGACGGGGTGCGGGGCGACCTCCGCGATTGCCTCCCCCGAGACCTCGTTCAGCGACCTGCCCTTCGGCTCGATGCCAAAGATCTTCGTCACGATCAGGGCGATCAGGCAGCCCCCGGCGATGATGTAGAGCAGGGCGCTCGTGCCGATGTCGTTCAGGAGGATCGGGAAGAAGAAGACGCCGATCGCCGCGCCGAGCTTTGCGCAGCCGGCGGCGAAGCCGTGGCCGGCCGCCCGCACCTCGGACGGGAAGACCTCGGCCGGCAGCGCGTACGTCGTCGCGTTGGGGCCGGCGTTCATGAACGTGTTGAAGATCGCGAAGCCGATCACGACGAGGGCGATGTGGTCCTCGCCGCCACCGGGAAGGCCCTCCGCGTATGCGAGCAGGGCCAGCGCGATCGCCATCATCGCGAAGCCGAACAGCTGCAGCCGGAGCCGCCCCACACGCTCGACGAAGAAGATCGCGCCGACGAAGCCGACAACTAGGAACAGGTCGAGGAGCGCCGTGCCCTCGGTCGAGGCGATGTCGTTGGCGATGAAGGTCGCGTCGGACCCGGCGAGCGCCAAGGCCGCGAGCAGCGTCGGCGTAAAGATCCCGACGCCGTAGACCGCGATGTCCATCAGGAACCACGGGACGGCCGTGAAGATCGTCCGCCTGATCATGTCGCGCCGGAAGAGGCGGGGCTGGATCAGCGCCCTGATCCCCTCTGGAGGGGGCTCGGTTCTTCGTGTGTCCGCGTCCGTGCAGACCACCGGCACCCCGACCAGGGCCGAGGTCACCTCGACCGCCTCCTCCTCATGCCCGTTCTGGGCGAGCCAACGAGGGCTCTCCGGGACCGCTCGCCGCAGCCAGATGATCACCAGTGCCGGGATCGCGCCGAACCCGAGCATCAGCCGCCAGGAGTCGACCTCGGGCAGCAGGTTCAGGACGACGACGCCGACCAGCGCACCGAGCAGGATCCCGACCGCCTGCAGGCTGAAGGCGCCGACGAGCCAGCGCCCGCGGTCGCGGGCGGGCAGCACCTCGGCCAGGTAGCTGGCGGCGATCGGGTAGTCGAGGCCGATCGCGATCCCGAGCATGAAGCGGAACGCGATCAGTGACGCCGCGTCCCAGGCGAACACGCAGGCGACCGAGAACACGACGAAGAGCCAGAGGTCGATCTTGAAGATCCGCCGCCGCCCGACCTTGTCCGCGATCGGGCCCAGCAGCGCGGCCCCGAAGATGGCACCGACGATCGCAGCCGCGGAGATCAGCCCCTTGACCGCGTCGCTCGTCGCGAAGTCCTCGGCGATCAGCGGATTGGCGACCCCGATGATGAAGAAGTCGAACCCGTCGAGCATGATCCCGAGCCCGGCGAGCAGCCAGAAGCGCATGTGGCGACGGCTCATCGGTGCGCGGTCGAGCGCCTCGCCGAGCGGAGTGGGACCCGACGCGTTAACGACCGGTTGAGGCACTGAGCGACTCGCCCGCCGCCTCGGCGAAGTCCACCAGCGGATCGGGGTAGACGCCGAAGAAGACGGTCGCCGCCGCGACGACGACCGTCGCCGCGATGATGGTCTTGCAGCGGATGCCGCGGTTGGGCCCGCCGGCGGGCGTTAGTTCAGCGTCGGCCTCCGGCGAGCCGCCGGCGAGGGCGGGCAGGGCCTGCGTCTTCGCCTCCTCCCGCTCCTCGTCCTCACCGGGCCGCATCCAGACGTAGGCGAGCACCCGCAGGTAGTAGGCGAGTGAGACCATCGTCCCGATCGCGATCAGGACGGCGAGCCAGGTGAAGTCCGACTCGACCGCGGCCTCGATCAGGAAGAGCTTGCCGATGAAGCCCGTCGTGCCGGGCAGCCCGGCGAGGGCGAGCATCGCGATCGTCAGCGGCCAGGCGAGCACCGGCCGCTCGCGGCCGAGGCCCTCGACGCACTTGATGTCGTCGCCATAGGGCGTCTGGCGCTCGCGGATCGTGATCACGCCGAACGCCGCGAGGTTCATCAGCGTGTAGGCGCCGAGGTAGAAGACCAGTGCGCTGGTCCCCGTCTCCGAGAACGCGACGATGCCGACCAGCATGTAGCCGGCCTGCGCCACGCCCGAATAGCCGAGCAGGCGCTTCAGCGAGTCCTGCCCGATCGCGCCCGCGTTGCCGACGACGATCGAGATCGCGGCGAGCGCGGCGAGCGCCGTGTCCCAGTCCTCGACGGCGGGGCCCAGGGCGACCTCGAAGAAGCGCAGGAAGACGCAGAAGGCGGCGGCCTTCGTCGCCACCGCCATGAACGCGGTGACCGGGGTTGGTGCGCCCTGGTAGACGTCGGGAGTCCACTGGTGGAAGGGCGCGATCGAGATCTTGAACGCGAGCCCCGTGGCGCAGAGCGCGATCCCGATCAGGATCAGCGGGTCGTCGAAGACGCCGGCGGCCAGCGCCTCGCCGATTGCGGTGAAGTCGGTCGACCCCGAGCCGCCGTAGATGAACGCCATCCCGTAGAGCAGCGTCGCCGAGCCGAGCGAGCCGACGATCAGGTACTTGAGACCGGACTCCAGCGAGGAGCGGCGGCGGATCGCTGCGCCGCAGAGGACGTAGAGCGGCACCGACAGAAGCTCGAGAGCGACGAAGAAGCTGACCAGGTTCTGCGCCTGGGCGAGCAGGACCATGCCGAGCACCGAGCCGAGCAGCAGCGCCTGGAACTCGCCGTGGCGCGGATCGTCGTCCGATGCCTCGGCGGCCTCCTCGCGCCAGGAGAGCGGGACGACGAACGCCGCGGCGGCGAGGACCATGAGGATGATCGCCATCGCCAGGTCGTCCAGCCGCAGCGCCCCGGCGACCAGGTCCTTCTCCTCGCCCCACTGCCAGATACATAGGCCGGCGGTGGTCGCCAGGGTGATCAGGGTGCAGGCCGAGACGAAGATCCGCTGCGCCCGGCCGACCAGGCCGACGAGCAGGACGACGACGAGTCCCGCGGTCAGCGCGATCACGGGCGAGAGCCCGGCGTAGTCGATATGGGGGGCGGTGAAGTCGGTCATTCGGTGCTCACCACCGCGGTTTCGTCAGGGGCCAGGGCGGCCTCCACCGACTTCTCACCGCTCTTCAGGATCAGCCCGGGATACAGCGCGAGCGCGATGATGCAGGCCACGAGCGGGACGAGGACCAGCGACTCGCGCAGCGTGATCTCCCGCGACTCATAGCCCTCCGGCTTGCGGTTGTGCATCGTGCGCTGATAGAGCCGCAGCGCGTAGAACGCCGCGAAGACGACGCCGATCATGGCCACCACCGCGTACGCGGTGTCGTCCTGGAAGACGCCGTTGAGGATGAAGAACTCGCCGACGAAGTTCGACGAGCCCGGCATCGCGAGCGTCGCCAGGGTGACGATCAGGAATAACGCCGCCAGGACCGGCGCCCGCATCGCGAGGCCTCCCATCTCGCGCAGGTCCTCGGTCCCGGCGCGGCGGTAGAGGATCGCGACGATGAAGAGGAGCGGCGCGACGACGAGCCCGTGGTTGACCATCTGCAGCACTGCCCCGTCAGCGCCGTCGGGCCGCAGGCTGAAGATCCCGAGCGTGATGAAGCCGAGCTGGGCCACGGACGAGAAGCCGGCGACCAGCCGCACGTTCGTCTGCGTGAACGCCATGAACGAGCCGTAGAGGATCGAGCCGAGCGCGATCAGCAGGACGATCTCCTGGTAGTTCTCCACCGCGTCGGGGAAGAGCGGCAGGGAGACCCGCAGGAAGCCGTACGCGCCGACCTTCGAGAGCACCGCGGAGAAGACGACGAGCACCGGCAGCGGTGCGACCCGGTAGGCGTCGGGCATCCATCCGTGCAGCAGGACCGCGGGCATCTTGACCAGGAAGGCCGCGGCGAAGAACCAGAAAATCCAGTCCTGGGTTCCCTCCGGCAGCAGGTTCTGGCTGAGGGTCGCGATCGAGAAGGTGATCTGCCCGCCCTCGGGCGTCGCGAGGATCGCCGCGGCGATCGCGCCGACCAGCATCAGCAGCGAGCCGACGAGCGTGTAGACCATCATCTTCATCGTCGCCGGGACGGGTTTGACCCCCTCGTTCTCCTTCCCCCAGCCACCGAAGAGGAAGAAGAACGGGACCAGCATCAGGTCGAAGAAGAGGACGAAGAGGAGGAGGTCCTGCGAGAGGAACGCGCCGAGCGTCGCCGTCTCCGCGAGCAGCAGCATCATGAAATAGGTCTTCGGCCGCTCGGCTCCGAAGAACGCCGACCAGATCACCGACCCGGCCCAGATCAGCGCAGTGAGGACGACCAGAAAGACGCTGATCCCGTCGATTCCGAGCTGGTAGCGGACGCCCAGGTCGGGAATCCACTCCTCGTCGACGACGTGCTGGAGGCCCGCGATGTCGGGGTCGAAGCCGGCCGCGATGATCACGGCCAGCACGAGCGTCACGACCGCGCCGATCGAGGCGACGATCGGCACCGCCCGCGGCATCAGGACGAGGCCGAGCAGCCCGACGGCGAGCGGCAGCCAGAGCATGACCTGGATCACGAGGCCACCACCAGGAAGTAGACGCCGAGGCAGGCGAAGCCGGCAATCAGGAGCAGGGCGTAGGCGCGGACGAAGCCCGACTGGGCGGAGCGGACGACGGCGCCGGTCCCGCGGACCACGCCGACGACGGTGTTGACGATCCCCTGCACGACGACGCGCTCGAAGACGTTGTTGCAGAAGCGGCCGATCGCGAGCACGGGCCGGTAGACGGTCACGTCATAGAGCTCGTCGAAGTACCACTTGTTGAGCAGGAACAGGTGGATGCGCGGGAAGCGCTCGCGCAGCCGCGTCGTCGTCCCCGGTTTCGCCACATACATGTAGTAGGCGAGGCCGATCCCGCCGGCCGAGAGCAGCGTGCCGATCCCTAGGCCCTTCCACTCGGCGGCGGCCGAGGGGTGGATCGCGAACAGCGGCGAATCCTCGAAGGTCGGCTCGAGGAAGTGGTCGACGACCTCGGTCACCCCCGGGATCTGGAGGAAGCCGGCGAAGAGCGCGCCGAAGCCGAGCACGCTCATCGCGATCTTCATCGGCCACTCGCGCTCGGCGATGTAGTGGCCGGGGCCGGGGAAGCCGACGTCGGTGTCCTCCTCCTCGCCGGTCCCGGGGTTGAACGGATGCTCGGCGTGGGCGAGGTGGCCGCCCTCGAGCTCCTTCGCCTCCTCGCACGGCGGCCCGGTCATGACGCGGAAGGTGATCCGGAAGGCGTAGAAGGCGGTCAGGAACGCGGCGAAGTAACCGCCGATCGCGAACGCCCAGTACATGCCGCCGCGGGTGGCCGCGTAGACGAGGATCTCGTCCTTCGAGAAGAAGCCGGCGGTCGGCGGGAAGGCGGCAAGCGATAACGCTCCGATGAAGAGCAGCAGGCCGGTGAACGGGAGCGCCTTGCGGAAGCCGTGCATCTTGTCGATGTGCTGCGCTCCCGCCATCGCGCCGATGATCGAGCCGGCCGCCATGAAGAGGAGGGCCTTGAAGAAGGCGTGCGTCATCAGGTGGAACATGCCGCCGATGTAGGCCCCGATCGAGACGCCGACGATCATGTAGCCGATCTGGCTCACCGTCGAGTAGGCGATGATCCGCTTCAGGTCCGTGACGGCCAGGGCGACGGTCGCGGCGAAGATCAGCGTCGCGAGGCCGATGAACGCGGCGATGTCGGCGGCCGTGGGGGCGAGGACGAAGAGGACGTGCGAGCGGGCGATCAGGTAGACGCCGGCGGTGACCATCGTCGCGGCGTGGATCAGCGAGGAGACCGGGGTCGGGCCCTCCATCGCGTCCGGGAGCCACGTGTGGAGCGGGAGCTGTGCCGACTTCGCGAAGGCGCCGACGCAGAGGAGCAGGCAGATCGCGACGATCTCGCCCTCGTTCACCGACCAGGCGCCGGGCGCCGCAGAGAAGACGGCCTCGTAGTCGAAGGTGCCGACCTGGCCGACGATCAGGAATGCGGCGAGGACCAGGCCAACATCGCCGATCACGTTGATCACGAAGGCCTTCATCCCCGCCGTGGTCGCGGTGTGGCGGCGGTACCAGAAGCTCACCAGCGCATAGGAGGCGAAACCGACGAAGGCCCAGCCGACGATCAGCAGCACGTAGTTGCCGGCCAGGACCAGCAACAGCATCGAGAAGACGAAGAAGTTGAGGTAACAGAAGTACCGCGCGATCCCGCGGTCCGACTTCATATAGGCGACGGAGTAGAGGTGGATCATCGTCGAGACGCCGCTGACGATCAGGAACATCCAGGTCGAGAGCGGGTCGATGAAGATGCCGAGGTCGATGTCGAGCCCGGCGGCGTCGGCGTAGGCGTAGAGCGAGTCGGCGAGGTGCTGCTCCTCGCCGGGCAGGCTGGTGAGCGAGAGGAGCGTGGCGATCGCGAAGCCAAACGAGATCGCGAGCGCCCCCGTCGCGATCCAGCCGGAGCTACGACCTGGCAGGTGGCGGTAGCCGAGCGCGATGACGATCGAGCCGATCAGAGGAGCCGCGAGGCCGAGCCAGGCGTAGGTGGTGGCGTTCACCCGCGCAGCTCCCGCATGTCATCGACGTTGAGCGAAAGGTTGCGGCGGAACATCGCGACGATCAGGCCGAGGCCGACGACCACCTCGCAGGCGGCGACGACCATGACGACGATCGCGAAGATCTGACCGTCCTGGTTGTTGAGGCTGCGCGAGAAGGCGAGGATGGCCAGGTTGCCCGCGTTCAGCATCAGCTCCAGGCAGAGGAGGATGACGAGCGGGCTGCGGCGGATCAGGACGCCGGCCGCGCCCGTGGCGAACAGCAATGCGGAGAGGACCAGATACCACTCGATAGCCACTAAGACACCTCCGCCGGCTGCTCCGCTTCGCGTCCGCGGCCGGCGGGCGCGGGCGACTCGGGCTTCTTACGGCCGCGCCCCGCAAGGACGACAGCGCCGATCGCGGCCACTAGCAGCAGAAGGCTTGACGCCTCGAAGGCGATCAGGAACTTCTCGAGCATCAGCTCGCCGATCGCCTCCGGCGTGCCAAAGCTCTCCTGGACGACCGGGCCCTCCTCGCTGAGCGCGACGAGGCCGGTGCCGATGATCGCGATCGAGAGCTCGATAAAGATGGCGCCGCCGAGCAGGATCGCGAGGATCCGCTGGCCGGCGATCGGCTCCCAGATCGGTTCCTCGATGCCGCCCACGTAGGCGGAGACGAAGAGGTAGAGGACGACCACCGCGCCGGCGTAGACGACGATCTGAGCGGCGGCGACGAACTGCGCGTAGAGGAGCAGGAAGAGCCCCGCGAGCGAGACGAGGTGGACGATCAGCGCGAGGACGCTGTAGAAGGGATTGCGCAGCGCGATGACCGCGATCGCGCCGCCAAGCGCCCCGATCGCTCCGGCGAAAAACGCGACCTCGACCATGCGGCGCGCATCCTAAGTGCCTGGCACCTCAGGTGCCAGGCACCCTCGGCCTACTTAGTCGCGCTTGCCACCAAGTCCCGTACGGCCTCCGCGATCTGCGGCGGGTCTTCGAGTTGTGGGTAGTGGCCCAGCTCGGGTAGCGGGGTCGCCGGCGCCTGGGGCCGGATCTTCTTGACCGCCTCGAACATGACCGTCGTTGCGACCGGGTCCTTTAGGCCCCAGACGTAGTGCAGCTCGCCCGGCCACTCGCCGAGCGCGCCGTGCCAGCGCTCGGCGTTCACGATCCGCTCGTTGTAATAGGCGACCTGGTGGTGACCCAGGCCGCGGCCGTTGCCGGCCTCGAGCAGCGCCCACTGGTCGTCGGCCTCCTCGTCGCTCAGCGGATGGGCTTCGGAGAAGACGCCGCCGAATTGCTGGACGAAGAAGCGCTTGGTAGAGAGCTTCGCCGCGATCGGCCCCGCCCGGCTCAGCAGAATCTTCTGCGCGAGCGTCAGTGACGCCAGCTCGGCGACGATCGAGCCATTGAACAACAGCATCCCGGCGAGGTCGAAGCCGAGCTTCGCGTCAACGTCGCGAGCGAGCAGCTCGGTGCAAACGGACGTGCCCATGTCGTGGCCGACGGCGACGACCGGTCCGTCGTGGTCACCGACCAGCGCCTCGACGATGTCCGCCTGCTCGAAGAGCGAGTAGTCCTTGCCGCGCGGCTTCTCCGAGAGGCCGAAGCCGAGGCAGTCGAAGGCGAGCGAGCGCGGCTCGCCGAGCTCGGCCAGCAGGAAGCGCCAGTCATACGAGCTCGACGGGAAGCCGTGGACGAACAGCAGCAGCGGGCCATCACTGTCGCGGCGGCGCGCGAAGATCCGCCGCCCGGCGGCATCCTCGATCGCGCCGGAGTCGCGCCAGGCCCGGACTCGGCCGGTCAGCTCAGTCACGAGCGAACCCTCTCACAGCACCGAACGTCCCTGAGTGCCTGCCATGGCGTGCACTCCGGGACGTTCAGCGCACGTCGACCCTGATTCGTGTGCGGCGGTCCGTAGGAACCCGGCCCGTGCGGACGACCTCCTCCGGTTCAGTCCCGCCCTCGTACAAGCGGAGTTCGTACCTGCGTCGCGTCGGCATGCCCGGGTAATCGCCCTTGGCCGCGCCGATCTCGATTGTCACCTTGTCGCCCTTGCGCCGCTGCGAAATCTTCGTCTTGGCGAAGCGGCCTCGCTCGTGGCCGAGGCCGTCGCCCTCGTCCTCGTAGAGCGTGAACTTGCCGCGCTTCCCCGGATAGGCGTCGACGACGAGCGTCTCCGGCGGCTCAACGTTGCCCTCTGGCCGGTATGCCTGTCGCGGGACGATCGCGCCCTCCTTGGCGAATACCGGCATCCGGTCGAGCGGGACCGAAAGCTCCTCGACCGCCGGGCCCCGGTGGCGCTCGCCGGTGAAGATGTCGGTCCAGGTCCCGGGCGGGAACCAGACCTCCTTCGTCGCCGGGTCGCCGGCGGTGCCCACCGGTGCGACCAATAGCTGCGGCCCGAGCATGTACTGGCGGTCGAAGCGGTAGGCGGCGTCCTTCTGCGGCCAGCGCAGGTAGGCGCGCTCGGCGATCGGCAGGCCCTTGTCGTGGGCTCGGCGAGCGAGCGTGTAGGTGTAGGGGACGAGCTCGCCGCGCAGCTGCAGGAACTCGGTGGCGATCTCCTCGGCGCGGCCCGGGTAGTCCCACGGCAGCCGGTCGCCGTGGTCGGAGTGCAGGCGGAGGATCGGCTGGAAGGCGCCGGACTGGACCCAGCGCACGTAGAGCTCCTCGTCCAGGTGGCGGCCCGCGAGCCCGTCGCTCGTGATCGAGCCGAAGCCGCCGATGTCATGGGAGACGTAGGGCATACCGATCGCGCCCTCGGACGCCGTGAAGGTCGCCTGGAAGTCGAGCATCTCCCAGGTCGGCCGGGCGTCGCCGGTGAAGTGGATTGCGTTGCGGTGCTCGCCCCACACCGCGAGTCCGGCCTCATCGGGGTCGAAGACGCCGCCCCCGATCCGCGAGAGGACCGGCCAGCGGCTGCCGCGGGCGAAGTTCCGCTCGGCGTAGGCCGTGTTGATCCACGTGTCCTGCGTCAGCCCGGGCGCGACCGCGCTCGACTCGTCGCAGCACCAGTCGAGCCACCAGAAGTCGAGCCCCTCGCGCTCGAACGGCTCGTGCAGCGACATGTAGGACTCGAGGTCGCCGGCCCGCGCCCAGTCGAAGACCCGGCAGTCGTTGGTCGCCCCCGGCATCTGCTTGCCGTAGATGTCGCCGATCTCGACGAAGGTGCGGCACCGGGTGGTCGGGTCCGGTGGTAGATCGCGGCCGGCGGCCGCCTGCGCGTCGGCAAACCTGGGGTCCTCGGCGGTGATCGACGGGTGGGTGTTGAGGGAGACCGCGATGCCCTCGCGGTGCGCCCAGTCGAAGAAGCCGGGCGGGTCGGGGAAGAGCGCCGGGTCCCAGTTCCAGCCGTTCCACGCGTGCGGCGACTTGAAGTCGGTGTCGACCATCAGGACGTCGAGCGGGACCTTCTCGGCGCGGAAGCGCTCGAGGATCGGCGGGTAGTCCGACTGCTTGTAGTTGAAGTAGCGCGAGAACCAGACGCCGAAGGCCTGCCGGGGCAGAAGCGGCGCAGGGCCGGTCAGCTTCCGCAGGTCGCGAAGCCCCCGCTTGTAGTCACTGCCGTAACCGAACAGGTAGCCGTCCTGGTAGGCGCCGTCGCTTGCCGGCCGGGGTGCGTACCCGGGCGACTGATCCGTGAGCAGCGCCGTGTGGCTGTCATCCAGCAGGTACCAGCCGTCGCGGGAGAGCAGGCCGTCGTGAAGCGGCACCGCGGCACCGGCGAGGTCGAGCGCGCGGTACCAGCCGCCGAGGTTGCCCTCGGTCGGCGAGCGGTAGCCCGGGTCCTGGGCGACGGTGTAAGGGCTGACCTCCAGCGCCGGAGGTCCCGCGCTGGGCGGCGGCTCCGGCGAGAACGCCGGTCGCGCCTTTCCGCCGTCCTTGACCTTCACCGAAAGGTTCTCGGGCCCGAACTCGCCCGAGCCACGGTCATACCGAAGCGTCAGCCGCTTCGTGCGAATCCCGAGCGTCTCCGCGTCCTTCGTGACCTCGACCCGCTTCGCGGCGAGGTCGCGGTTGACGGCGTTCAGCGAGGGCCGGGCCTCAAAGGCCCCGTCCGCCGCGTACTCCACCCGGATCAGCGACGAGGTGAGGACCTGGAAGCGCGCCGCCCCGTCGACGACGGTGGCCGATTGGGAGGCGAGAGCCGGCGCCGCGAAGGCACCCGCGGCAACCGCCGCGAGCGCTATCGCGAACGCCGGTTTACTCAAGCCGGCGGCTTGTAGACCGACACGACGGCTGCGCCGCCGAGCCCGATGTTGTGCTGAAGCGCGATCTTGGCGCCGTCGACCTGACGCTTGTCAGCATCGCCGCGGAGCTGCCAGGTGAGCTCGGAGCACTGCGCGAGGCCCGTGGCCCCGAGCGGATGACCCTTCGAGATCAGGCCGCCCGACGGGTTGACGACCGGGCCGTCGCCGCCGTAGGTCGTCGCCTCGGCCTCGACGAGCTTGTGGCCCTCGCCCTCGGCGGCGAAGCCGAGCGCCTCGTAGGTGATCAGCTCGTTCGCGGAGAAGCAATCGTGCAGCTCGCAGACGTCGACCTCCTCGGCCGAGACTCCGGCCTCGGCATACGCCTTGTCCGCGGCCTCCTTCGACATGTCATAGCCGACGATCTTGATGCAGTCGGTGTCGTCCGCGAAGGTCGAGCTGAGGTCGGTGACCATCGACTGGCCCGCGATCTCGATCGCCTGATCCCACAGGTCGTGCTCGTCCACGTAGCTCTCCGACGCGACGATCGCGCAGGCCGAGCCGTCCGAGGTCGGCGAGCACTGGAGCTTCGTCAGCGGCGAGTGGATCATCCGCGCGTCCTTGATCTCCTCGATCGTGTACTCGTCCTGGAACTGCGCGTACGGGTTGTTGACCGAGTGCTTGTGGTTCTTGTAGCCGATCCACGCGTAGTGGTCGGGCTCGGAGCCGTACTTCTCCATGTGGTCGCGGCCCGCGTTGCCGAACATCTGCGGCGCGGCCGGCGACTCCTCGGGATCGCGGATCGCGAACATCGCCATCGCGTGCTTGTCGAGCGCGTTCGTGCGGTCGGTGTACTTCACGCCGAGCGAACCCTTCTCCATCTTCTCGAAGCCGAGCGCGAGCGCGCAGTCGGCAATCCCACCCTTGACCGCCTGGCGCGCCAGGAAGAGCGCGGAGGAACCGGTCGAGCAGTTGTTGTTGACGTTGACGACGGGGATCCCGGTCAGTCCGAGCTGGTAGAGCGCCCGCTGGCCGTAGGTGGAGTCGCCGTAGCAGTAGCCCGCGTAGGCCTGCTCGATGTCGTCGTAGGGGATGCCGGCGTCGGCGAGGGCGTTCTCGCCCGCCTCCTTCGCCCAGTCCGGGTAGTCGCCCTCCTTGGTGCCGGGCTTGTCGAACTTGGTCATGCCGACACCGATCACGAAGGTGCGGTTTCCGTTTGAGGTAGCCATGGTTCTCATCTTCTCCTGTCTAGACGAACAGATTCTTCAGCTTTTCCAGCGACTGCTGCTGGGCGGTCTGCGAGGCCTGGGCAACGGTCGCGCCCATCGGCCCGTCGAGGGCGCCGCCGGAGAGCTCGTTCTCCACCGTTAGCTTCGAGCCCTCGCCCTCCCCGGCGACCTCGAAGACGGTGCGCAGCGTCGTTGCCATCGGCCCCTCGCCCTGGAGCTCCAGGACCGACGGGGACTCGACCCGCTTCACGGTCCAGCTGACCTCGGCGGGCATGCCCATCATCGTCACCTGCTGCTTGAAGCTCTCGCCGGCGTCCATCTCGCCGGGCTCGCCATCGGGCCAGCCGGAGTGCGTCGCCTGCCACTCGGGCGAGCGCGACGGGTCGGTGAGGACGGCGAAGACCTCCTCGGGCGGTGCGGCGATCTCGGTGGTGTCGGTGAACGTCGGCATGGCTGGTCCCCCTCGTTAGGTTGGCGGTGCGGCGCGGACTATGCGCCGGTGAACTCGGGATCGCGCTTCTGCATGAAGGCCATCCCCCCCTCGATCACGTCCTGGGTGCGGAAGAGCTGGTGCTGGTTCTCGGCCTCGAACTCGAGCTGGTCGTCGAGCCCGCCGTAGACGGCGAGGTTGATCGCCTCCTTCGCCTTGGCGAACGCGCGGGTCGGGCCGGCCGCAAGCCGCTCGGCGAGGGCGTCGGCCTCGGCGGCGAGCTGGTCGGGCGGGTGGACGGCGTTGATCAGGCCCCACTCGAGCGCGGTCGGCGCGGGCAGCCGTTCGGCGAGCATCGCGAGCTCGGTCGCACGCGCCTTGCCGATCCGCGCCGGCAGCGTCAGCGTCGCGCCGCCGTCGGGCATCAGCCCGATCTTCGCGAACGCGAGCAGGAAGTAGGCGTCCTCGGCCGCGACGATCAGGTCGCAGGCGAGCGCGAGCGAGCAGCCGATCCCGGCGGCGCCGCCCTGGACCGACGCGACGACGGGCTTAGGGAGCTCGCGGACCCCGGTGATGACCGGGTTGTAGAGGTTGCGCAGCCGGGAGCCGATGTCGGGCATCCCGTCGTCTGAGACCTCGACCTCGGCGGTCGACTTCAGGTCGGCGCCGGAGGAAAAGGATCGCCCGGCGCCCGTTACGAGCACCGCGCGGACGGAGGGGTCGGCGGCCTCGCCGGAGAGGATCGCGCCCAGGTCCTTGCCGAGCGCGATGTTCCAGGCGTTGAGCGACTCGGGCCGGTTCAGCGTGATCCGGCCGAGGCCACCTTCCTGGCTCCAGAGGACCGCGGGCTCGCCGCCGTTTTCACTCATCTCCTGCAGAGGAGATCGAGCCGAAGCGGACGCGATGCGGAGCATTCGGCGGTTGTCATTTCCACTCGTCCACGAACAGATCGAGCGCGAGCTCGTCGGAGTCGGAGTACTTCGAGAGGTCCGTGATGCCCGCCTCGGCGAGGACCTCGTCGTCGATGTAGGCGTTGCCCGTGCACTCGCGGGGGTCGCGCTTGAGGATCTCGTAGGCGGCGTCGGCGTAGATCTCCGGCGTCCTCGCGCGCTTCATCGCCTCATCGCCGCCGAGCAGGTTCTGGACCGCCGCGGTGGCGATGATCGTGCGCGGCCACAGGCAGTTGGCGGCGATCCCGGCCTCGGCCTCGTCGGCCGCGAGGCCCAGGGTCAGCATCGTCATCCCCATCTTCGAGAGCGTGTAGGCGGAGTGGCCCTTGAGCCACTTCGGGTCCGCATTCAGCGGCGGCGAGAGGGTGAGCACGTGGGCGTGGTCGGACTCGCGCAGGTGGGGAAGGCAGGCGCGGGTGAGGACGAAGGTGCCACGGGCGTTGATGTCCAGCATCAGGTCGTAGCGCTTCGGCTCCAGGTCGCGCATCGGCGCGAGGTTGATCGCGCTCGCGTTGTTGACGACCAGGTCGATGCCGCCGAATCGCTCTGCCACCTGGGCCGCGGCGCTCTCGACGAGCGCGTCGTCGCGGACGTCGCCGACGATCGCCAGTGCCTCTCCGCCGGCCTCCTCGATCTCGGCGGCGGCGGTGTGGATCGTTCCCGGCAGCTTCGGGTGGGGCTCGGCGGTCTTCGCGATCAGGGCGATCTTGGCGCCGTCCTGAGCGGCGCGGACGGCGATGGCCAGGCCGATTCCCCGGCTGCCGCCGGAGATGACCATGACGCGGTCGCGCAGAGAGTCGACGCCCATCGGCCGAGATAATACAAGAACTGACAGGGCGGCCTGTCAGAATGGTCCGATGGGTCAGGTAGTCCGTCCGTACAGAGGAGTCAGCGCCGACGAGCGCCGCGCCCAGCGCCGGGCGCAGCTGGTCGAGGCAGGCCTCGACGTGCTCGGCGACGAGGGGCTGGCCCGCACGACGATGACCGAGGTCTGCGCCCGGGCCGGCCTGACCGAGCGCTACTTCTACGAGAGCTTCAGCGACCGCGACGAGCTCCTGATCGCGGTCTTCGACGCGATCACCCAGGAGACGGACGCCGCCGCCCTCGCCGCGCTCGAGGCCGCCCCGCCCGACCTCCTCGCCCGCTGCCGCGCCCCGGCCGGCGCGATCGTCGACGTCCTCAGCGAGGACCCGCGCAAGGCGCGCGCCTACGTCGAGGCGATGGGCTCCCAGGCCCTGCGCGAGCGCCGCGTCGAGTCGGGCCGCGCCTACGCCGCCCTCCTCGCGAAGCAGATCCGCGACCTCTACGGCCTCGGCGCAAAGCGCTACCGAGCCCGGATCGCCCTGGCCACCACCGTGATCATCGGCGGCATCAGCGAGGCGACCATCGCCTGGCTCGACGGCGAGCTGAAGCTCTCCCGCGACGAGTTCGTGGAGGAATGCGCGCGGCTGTGCGTGGCGGCTGCGGACAGCATCCGCGGCGAGGCGTAGCTGACGCGCTAGGGACGGAAGCGCTCCCGGCGCGACGCGAGACGCCGGTGTCGCGGGCACGTAGGGAAGGTGGGATCGGCCGGAGCTAGGGACGCGAGGCGTCGGCGGCCATCGCTTGGACGTCTGACCACACGATGGTGTGGTCAAGTGTCCAATTGGTTTGGATTCCCGCCGCTTGGACGTCTAAGTACGCCATGGACTACCTATGTGTCCAAGCGGCTCGGATCCGACGCACGAGCCCCTGATCCGTTGCCCTACGTGCCCGCGACCTCGGCGCCCCGCGGCGCGGACGCAGCGCTTGGTCCCTCGCCCGCCTAGACCGGAGTCTTCTCGAAGTGGTCGCCGGCCTCGGTGCCGGCGGTCGTCTCCAGCCCGCCCTGGTGCGTGGAGCGCTCGTCCGAATCCGCGCGGCGCATGAACTCGGCGAGCCGCGGCTCGCGTTGCATGCCCCGGTCCATGATCGGGTTGACGATCCCGCGGAACCAGAACCAGGCCCACCACCAGCGGGGCAGGATCACGCGGGGCGCGCGCTTCTCGACGCCGTTGATGATCCCCTTCGCGGCCTGCGCGGGGGTGAGCCGCTTGCGCGCCCAGGCCGGGAAGGTGTCCTCGTACTCCTTCGCGAGCGGGTCGGCGAAGGAATGGCGGACCATGACCGTGTCGATGAAGCCGAAGTGGGCGATCGTCGCGCCGGCGCCGTGGGGCGCGAGCTCGGTCTGGAGCGTCCGGCCCATCGCCTCGACTCCGGCCTTGCTGATCGCGTAGGGCCCGGCGGCCCCGCCGTTCACCCAGGCGTAGACGGATGAGATGACGACGACCTGGCCGCGGCGCTGCGGTCACCTGCTCGAGCGCCGGCCGCACCGTGCGCCAGACCCCGAGCAGGTCGATCTCGATCGTCCGCTCGAAGGCATCGGGGTCGGTGACCCGCATTGTCGCGAGCGGCGGGGCGACTCCGGCATTGGCTACCGGGACGTCGAGGCCGCCGAACTCGGCGACCGTCCGTTCGACCGCGTCTGCCATCGCGTCGCCGTCGGTGACGTCGACGCCGAGCGGGAGGGTCCGCCCGCCGATCTTCTCGGCCGCCTCGGTGGCAGCCCCCTCGTCGAGGTCGATCACCGTGACCGAGGCGCCGCGCTCATGGGCGAGCTTCGCGGTCTCGAACCCGATCCCGCGCGCCGCGCCGGTGACCAGCGCGACCTTGCCCTGAAGTGAGTAATCGGCCATCGACCGAGAGTGTGTCAGCTTCTTGGCGGCGAGCGCCGGCCGCGGTTAGGGTGCCGGTAGATGGGCTTGACGACACCCGACGCGCCCCCGGTCGATCCGGAGAAGTTCATGGAGATGCCGTACCTGGAGCGCATCAAGGCGCTGACCCGGCACTGGGTCGAGTACGGCGCCGGGAACCCGAAGCTGATCATGTTCATCTACATCGCGAAGATGATCGTCTTCGCTGCCGTCGGGGTGGCGGTCGTAACGCTCACCTCGGGCCTCGATCCGTTCGATCCCTCCGCCTGGTTCACAGAGCCGATCGTCTGGCAGAAGCTCGTGATCTGGGTCCTGCTCGTCGAGGCCCTGGGTGTCGGCGGCGCGTGGGGGCCGCTCTGCGGGCACTTCAAGCCGATGACGGGAGGACTCACCTATTGGCTTCGCCGGGGAACGATCCGGTTGCCGCCATGGCCCGGCAAGGTGCCGTTGACCGAGGGCGACGCACGAACGCCAGTCGATGTGGCCCTCTACGCCGCGCTGATCGCCGCGTGCCTCGTGGCGATGGTGCTCCCCGGCGTTGACAGCGCGGACCTGACTGCGGCGGTCGGGGCGAACGAGGGCCTGGTCGCGCCCGCGGCGGTGATCCCGATCATCGCGCTCCTCATCATCGTCGGGCTTCGCGACAAGACGATCTTCCTCGCCGCGCGAAGCGAGCAGTGGCTTCCCGCGCTCGTCTTCTTCGCGTTCTTCCCGTTCGTGGACATGATCGTGGCCGCGAAGTTGCTGATCGTGGCCGTCTGGTTCGGCGCCGGGGTCTCGAAGTTGAACCGCCATTTCGAGAACGTGATCCCGCCGATGGTCAGCAACACACCGTGGCTCCCGCTCAAGTGGGTGAAGCGGATGCACTACGCGGACTTCCCCGAGGACCTGCGCCCGTCTAAGGGAGCGAAGCGGCTGTCGCACTTCGTCGGCGCGGTCGGTGAGCTGATCCCGCCATGGATCCTGCTGTTCTCGCAGGACCCGACGGTGACGGCGATCGCCGCGGTTTTCATGATGGCCTACCACGTCTTCATCACCTCGACCTTCCCCCTGGCCGTGCCACTCGAGTGGAACCTGATGTTCATCTACATCACCGGCTTCCTCTTCCTCGGCTTCCCGAACTACGACGGCTACGGGCTGGGCGACATGGATCCAGCGCTCCTCGTGATCACGGCCGCGGCCCTCCTCTTCTTCCCGATCCTGGGCGAGCTGCGGCCCCGCCTCGTCTCGTTCCTGCCGTCCCTGCGCCAGTACTCGGGCAACTGGGCCTCGTCGATGTGGGCGTTTGCGCCCGGTGCCGAGGAGAAGCTGAACGAGCACATCGTCAAGCCGGCGCCGATTCAGAAGGATCAGCTCACCGAGCTCTTCGACGAGGGCACGGCGGTCGTGACCCTGCACCAATACCTCGGCTGGCGGGCCCTTCACAGCCAGGGCCGGGGGCTCAACTCGGTGATGGCGAACCAGCTCGGGGCGGACCTCGATCGCTACGACCTGCGCGAGGGCGAGGTCTGCTGCAACGCGATGCTCGGCTGGAACTTCGGTGACGGCCACCTCCACGGGCCGGCACTCGTCGAGGCCGTGCAGACGCGGTGCGGCTTCGAGCCCGGGGAGTTCATCGTCGTGTACGTCGAGTCCGAGCCGCTCGGCAACGGCCGCCAGCAATACCTGGTCATCGACGCTGCTCGCGGGGTGGTCGAGCGCGGCTCCTGGGCGGTCGCGGACGTCGTCGCCGAGCAGCCCTGGCTTCCGAACGGCCCGGTCGAGCTCGACGTGAGATGGCGAGAGCAGGGATACGAACGAGTGAGCCATAGCGGGGCAGGGGTGGGCCCAGGACCGGCTGCCCAGCCCGCTGACGAGCGCGGTCGTCGTCGGGAGCGGGCCCAACGGGCTCGCCGCGGCGCTGACCCTGGCCGACGAGGGTCTCGACGTCCGGGTGCTCGAGCGCGCCGACACGCTGGGCGGCGGACTGCGTTCCAGCGAACTGACCGAGCCAGGCCTGCTCCACGACGAATGCTCCGCCGCTCACCCGCTGGCCGTGAGCACCCCGTTCTCCCGGCGCTTCGACCTCGCCGCCCACGGCCTCGAGTGGCGATGGGCCGAGGTCGAGTACGCGCACCCGCTCGAGGGCGGGCGAGGCGCGGCCGCCTGGCGTTCGGTGGACACCACAGAGGAGCGGCTCCCGGATCGCGACGGGCGAAGCTGGCGCACGCTCTTCGGGCCTCTCTCCGAGGACTTCGGTGACCTGGTGGAGGAGATCGTCCGGCCGTTGGTGCACGTCCCAGCCCACCCGTTCAAGCTCGCGCGGTTTGGCTTGCGCTCGGCGCTTCCGGCCTCGCTGCTCAGCCGCCGCTGGCGGACCGATGAGGCTCGCGCCCTCTTTGCGGGCGTCGCAGCGCACGCATGGCGACCGTTCGGCTCGCCGATGTCCTCGGCGATCGGGGTCACGCTCGGAGCCGCGGCCCACAGCGTCGGATGGCCCGTCGCGGAGGGGGGCTCGGCGTCGATCGCTCGCGCGATGATCGCGGCGGCCGAGGCGAGAGGCGCCCGTTTCGAGACGGGTGCGGCGGTGAAATCGCTCGACGAGCTCGGGGACGCCGACGTCGTGATGCTCGACGTCGCGCCGGCAGCCGCGGCGCAGATCGCCGGCGAGCGCATGCCGAAGCGAGTCGCGCGATCGCTGCGGCGCTTCCGTCACGGCCCTGCGGCCTTCAAGGTCGACTTCGCCGTCGCGGAGGGCGTGCCCTGGGAGCACGGCCCCTCGCGGGAAGCCGGAACCGTTCACGTCGGGGGTGAGCTGGAGGAGATCTCTTTGGCCGAGCGCGAGGTGAACGGCGGGCGGATGCCCGACCGGCCGTTCGTGCTGGTCTGCCAGCAGAGCCTCGCGGACCCGAGCCGGGCGCGGGACGGTGTCCACCCGGTATATGCCTACGCGCACGTGCCCAGTGGGTGGCCCGGCGACGCGACGGCACAGATTGAGGCGCAGATCGAGCGCTTCGCGCCTGGCTTCCGCGAGCGGGTGATCGCGCGGCATGTTTGCTCGGCCGCCGCGCTCGAGGAGCACAACCCGAACTACGTCGGCGGCGACATCGTCACCGGCGCCAACACGCCGTTGCAGATGGCGTTCCGCCCGCGCATCTCGATCGACCCGTACGCGACCGGGATCGACGGGGTCTACATCTGCTCCGCCGCGACACCGCCGGGCGCCGGCGCTCATGGGATGTGCGGTTACAACGCGGCGAACGTCGCGATTCAGCGGCTCCGCGCCTAGCTCTGTAGCGCGGCCTCGTACTCGCGCTCGGCGTCGTCGTCCATCGATTCGCCGCGGTTGCGCACCGTGTGCAGGAACCGCTCGATCGCCTCCATCACCGGCGCGGTGCGGAACGACGGGATGATGTCGAAGGCGTGCTGGCCGCCGTGCATCTCGGCGTAAAGGACCGGGGAGTCGGTCTCGGCCCGCAGGCGCTCGACGAACGTCCGGGCGTCGGCAACCGGCGTGAGCGAGTCGGAATCGCCGTGGACGACGAGGAACGGTGGCGCGTCGGGGTGGACCCGGTAGGTCGGCGAGGCGGCCCTGAACGCCTCTGGGTCGTCGTCCCGAAAGGCCTTGAACACGTAACGCTCGAGCACCCAGTTGAGGATCGGGATGTGAATCGCGTCCTCGTCGAGCATGTCGTAGACCCCGTAGAAGGGAATCGCGGCAGCGACCGACGTGTCCGCGTCCTCGAAGCCCGGCTGCAAGCTCTCGTCGTCGGCCGTGAGGGCGACGAACGCGCAGATGTGACCGCCGGCCGAGCCGCCCGTCAGCGCCACGAAGGAGGGGTCGACGTCGTACTCGTCAGCGTGCTCGCGGACCCAGGCGATCGCCCGCTTGACGTCGACGGCCTGGTCGGGCCAGGTCGCGTAGGGGCTGAGCCGGTAGTTGATGTTGAAGCCAACCCAGCCGTTCGCGGCGAGGTGGTTGAGCAGCGGGATTCCCTGCTCCTTGCGGGTGCCGCTGACCCAGCCGCCTCCATGCACCTGGACGATCGCCGGGCGCGGTGCGGTCGCCGGCTCGTCGGGCAGGTAGACGTCGAGCTTCAGCGGGAGGGAGCCGTCATGCGCATAGGCGACGCCGCGCTTGTGGTGGACGCCGCGCCGGCGCCGCATCAGGAACGGAAAGACCACATGGCTGCGCGGGAACCTCGGCACGTCCGGTCCGGGATCGAGCTCGGCGATGGCGTCGCGGGCGGCGACCACGCTGCGCAGCGCCCGCCAGGTGAAGACCAGCCCGCAGAGGTCGGCGATCACCAGCAGCGCCAGCCCGGCGATCCCGATCTCGTGATCCAGCGCGCCGAGCGCGACCAGTACCCCGGCGGCGAGCGTGCTGAGGAGGATCAGGTGGGGAGCGAGCTCGATCGTTACCCAGGCCGCCGCCCAGCTGACCAGGACGACCGCCCAGTGCCGCGCCGGCCGCAGCGCGTTGAGCCCGCCGATCGTCGCGACCAGGCCGAGGCCGAGGAGCAGCGCGGCGGCTACCCAGGACATCGGCTCAGTCGCGCCCTGCCGCGCGCGAGTCCTGCGTCCGCCGGTAGCCGGCGCTCCGCATCCGGTTCATCGACGCCGGGCTGACCGCGTTGATCATCGCCGCCGCCTCGGAGTACGGCGTCCCGACCCTTGCCGGACGGTGCACGATCGCGTCGGCGATCCAGCCCGCCGCCTGCTCGGGCGAAATCGACGGCATGCCGCGGAAGGCCTTGGTCGGCGCGATCATCGGTGTGCGCACGAGCGGCATGTGGATCGTCGTGATCCTTACCCCGTCGTCGCCGATCTCAGCCTGGATGCACTCCGAGAACGCGTCGAGCGCGGCCTTCGATGCGATGTACGCCGAAAAGCGGGGAGCCTTCGTCTGCACGCCGGCGGTCGAGATGTTGACGATCTGGCCGCCGCCGCGCTCGCGCATGCCCGGCAGGAAGGCGAGGATCATCCGCACTGCGCCCATGTAGTTGAGCTCCATCGTGCGCTCGAAGTCGTGTGCCCGGTCGTAGGAGAGCTCGATCGAGCGGCGGATCGAGCGGCCGGCGTTGTTGACCAGCACGTCGACTCCACCATGTCGTTCGACGACCTCGTGGCCCAGTGCCTCCGCCGCGTCGCCGTCGGCGAGGTCGCACGCGTGCGGATGGGCGATCCCACCGTCGTCGGCGATCCGCTCGGCGAGCTCGGCGAGCTTCTCCTCGCGCCGCGCGACGATCACGACCTCGGCGCCCGCGCCGGCCAGCCGGAGCGCGGTCGCCTCGCCGATCCCCGACGACGCGCCGGTGACCACCGCCACCCGGCCCTCGATCGCTTCCTCGAGGGTGCGCCGCCCGCCGAGGGCGTCGGAGATGACCGGCACGTACGGGCGGTGCGTGCGCAGGACCCCGACCGGCATGTTCATCAGCCTGCTGGCGATCTCGATCGGCTTCATCGCGAGGCGAGCTGGCGCTTCAGGATCTTGCCCGACGGGTTCCGCGGCAGCTCGTCCACGAACTCGACGTCCCGCGGGACCTTGTACCGCGCCAGGTTCTCCTTGACATGGTCCCTGATCCCGTCCGCGTCGAGCTCGGCGCCCTCGCTCAGGACGACGAACGCCGCGAGCCGCTGGCCGAACTTCTCGTCGTCCACCCCAATCACGGCGACGTCGTCGATCTCCGCGTGGTGATGGAGCAGGTCCTCGACCTCATGGGGGAACACGTTCTCCCCGCCGGAGACGATCATCTCGTCGTCGCGGCCGTCGATGAAAAGGCGTCCCTCCGCGTCGAAGTGGCCGACGTCGCCGCTGGACATCAGGCCGTCGATCACCTGCTTCGTCCCGCCACCGGTGTAGCCGGAGAACTCGAACCCGTTGCCGACGAAGATCCGGCCGGTGACGCCGGCGCCGGAAACCGGAGATCCGTCGTCGTCGTAAAGGCGGACGGTGGTGCCCATCGGCGTCCGGCCGGCGCAGCCCGGGGCGGCGCGCAGGTCCTCGGGCGTCGCGATCGTCGCGTAGGCGACCTCGGTCGACCCGTAGAGGTTGTAGAGCACGTCGCCGAACGCCTCGATCCCGCGCTCGACGAGGTCGGCCTCCAGCTGGGCGCCGCCGCAGAAGATGATCCGGAGCGTGGAGAGGTCTTGGGCGGCGATCCCCTCGTCTTCCCAGCCCCAGGATCCGCTGGAGCATCACCGGGACGACGACCAGGGCGCTGCATCGCTCGCCCTCGATTTCCTCGAGCACGGCGGCCGGGTCAAAGCGGCGGCGGGCGACGATCGTCGAGCCGAGGCCGACGGCCAGCAGCGTGTGGGCGAAGCCCAGCGCGTGGAACATCGGCGCGGCGATGTAGGTGGACTCGCCGGCGCGGAACGGGACCATCGAAAGCAGCGCGCCGAGCGGTACCAACGACGCCGGCTGCTCGCGCTCGGCGCCCTTCGGCGTCCCGGTCGTGCCGCTCGTGAGCATTATCGACCGACGGGCTCTCGTCCGGCGCCGGCGGCCTTCCCTTGTCGCCGGAGCCGATCAGCTCCTCCAAAGTCGTCTCCTCGACGGTGCCCTCGTGCCAGGCGACGAAGCGGCCAAGCGGCGCCTCCGCCTCCGCGACGACGCCGGCGAACTCCTCGTCGAAGACGATCGCCTCCGTTCCCTCTCGCGCGCAGACGTCGCGCACCTGGGGTCCGGCGAAGTCGGTGTTCAGGTAGAGCATCCGGGCGCCGAGCTTCCCTGCGGCGAAGGTGGCGTCGAGGAAACCGCGGTGGTTGCGGCAGAGGATCGCGATCCCGGACCCGGCCCTGATCCCGGCGGCCCGCCACTCGTTCGCCAGCGCGTTCGTGCGCCGGTCGAGCTCGGAGAAGGTGAGCGCCCCGAGCTCGTCGACGATCGCGGTGCCCTGCGGATCGCGGATCGCCGAACGCGCCGGCAGCGCGCCGATCCCGCCGTAGCGGTGGAGCGCGGCAACCATCCCGGCGGTCTTCCGCGGCGTCTCGAAGCCGACCAGCCCGGAGCGGGCGATATACCGAAGCGCTCGGGCCTCGCGACCCGCGCGCGTCGCGGCATTGGCCGGCAGGCGGAGGAGATCGGCGCCTTTCACCGATGGGGAGAGTAGCTAACTAGAAACAGTCAGCCCGGTATGTATCTGCTATAGATCGCGGCCGGCGAACACGAGGAGGAGCGATGAGCACGGCGACACAGGAATTCAAGACGGACGCGATCGGCACCTGGGGCGAGCCGGTCGAGTTCGAGGTCGAGCGCGACCGGATCACGGCCTACGCGGAGGCGACCAACGACCCGATCGCTGCGCACGCGGCCGGAGACCTGGCACCGCCGGTGTTCGCGATCGTCCCCGCCTTCCAGGCGCTGTCGATGGCGAGCGTCGGGGTCATCCCGGGCGAGATGATCGGCGCGATCCTCCACGGCGAGCAGGACTTCACCTACCACCGGCCGATCGAGCCTGGGATGACCCTCGTCACCCGGGCTCGCGCCGTCGGCATCCGCGGCCGCTCCTCGGGGGTGACCGTCACCGTCGTCTCCGAGACCCGCGACAAGGGATCGGACGAGCTACTGAACGAACAGGTGATGGTGCCTTTCGTCCGCGGTGCGCAGTTCGACGGCTCGCTCGGCGACGAGGCACCGAGCCACGCTCTCGACGCCGCATTGCGCGAAACCGATCCCGCCGCCGAGGTCGCGCAGACCTACGACGACGACCAGACCTTCCGCTACGCCGCCGCATCGGGCGACCCGATGCCGGTCCACACCGACGACGAGTTCGCCAAGTCGGTCGGCCTGCCCGGGATCATCATCCACGGCCTCTGCACGATGGCCTTCGCCTCCGTCGCGGTGATCGAGAGCACCTGCCCCGACGACCCCGCCCGCCTGAAGCGGCTCGCGGTCCGCTTCTCGAAGATCGCCTTCCCCGGCCAGACGATCACCACGCGGGTCTGGGACACGGGCCAGGCGGAGGAGACGAGGGCGCTCGCCTTCGAGACCACCTCCGACTCTGGCGACGTCGTGGTCACCGACGGCCTGGCGGAGGTCGGCTGATGCTGACCCTGACGCCGCACCGCACCAGCTGGATGAACGACGAGCTCACCGACCTCGCGGAGATGTCGACCGCGTTCTTCCAGCGCGAGTCGACGCCGCACCAGAAGCGCTGGTCGGAGCAGCAGCACGTCGACCGGGAGTTCTGGAACAAGGTGGGCGACGTCGGCCTGCTCTGCGCCTCGGTCCCGGAGGAGTACGGCGGCGCGGGAGGCACCTTCGCCCACGAGGCCGTGATCATCGAGTCGCAGGCGAAGGCCATGGACAGCGCCTTCGGCGGCGCCGTCCACTCCGCGATCTGCGCCCACTACATCCTCAACTACGGCTCCGAGGAGCAGCGCGAGCAATGGCTGCCCAGGATGGCCAGCGGCGAGCTGGTCGCGGCGATCGCGATGACGGAGCCCGGCACCGGGTCGGACCTCCAGGCGATTCAGACAAAGGCGGTCCGCGACGGGGACGAATACGTGATCACGGGCGCGAAGACGTTCATCTCGAACGGCCTGCTCTGCGACCTCGTGATCGTCGCCGCGAAGACCGACACGGAGCTCGGCGCCGGCGGCGTCTCGCTGATCGTCGTCGAGATCCCGCCCGACGGCCTGCCCGGATTCGAGCGCGGCCGCGTCCTCGAGAAGATCGGCATGAAGGGCCAGGACACCGCCGAGCTGTTCTTCGACGAGGTCCGCGTCCCCGCTGAGAACCTGATCGGCCAGGGCGAGGGCGAGGGGTTCATCCAGCTGATGCAGCAGCTTCCCCAGGAGCGGCTGATCATCGGCGTCACCGCGGTCGCCGTGATGGACCTGGTCGTGGAGGGCACGATCGCCTACACCAAGGATCGAACGGCCTTCGGCCGCGAGATCTTCAAGTTCCAGAACACGCGGTTCAAGCTCGCGGAGGCGAAGACGGAGGCGACCATCTCCCGCGTCTTCCTCGACAACTGCATCGAGAAGCACCTCGCCGGCGAGCTCGACGCGCCCACCGCATCGATGGCGAAGTACTGGCTGACCGACAGGCAGTGCGCGATCGTCGACGACTGCCTGCAGCTGCACGGCGGCTACGGCTACATGCTCGAGTACCCGATCGCCCAGGCCTACGCCGACACCCGCGTGCAGAAGATCTACGGCGGGACCAACGAGATCATGAAGGAGCTGATCGCGCGGTCGCTCTAGGCGGCCGCGTCCTCGAGTATCAGCAGGAGGCGGGCCTTCACTCCGACCCAGCGGGCCTCAACCTCCGCCTCTGGGGTGACCCAGCTGAGGACGGCCATGCCGCGGGCGGCGGCCAGCTCCGTCTCGATCGACTCGCGGAACTCGCGGTCGGCGGCGAGGTCGGGGAAGAGGCCGGCGAGCGCTGTCGAGATGGAGGCGGTGACGTCGCGCTCGACGTCGACCATCCGCTCGCGCAGCTCGGGATCGGTCCGGGCGGCGACGATCAGCTCCATCGAAGCGGCGAAGAGCGGGCTCAGGTGGATCGCCCAGACGCGGTCGAGGAGCTGGGCGATCCGGTCGCGGCCCGGTGGGACGGCCGTCGCCACGTCCTCGAAGAATTCGGTGAGCCGTCGGGACGCGAGATGGCGGACGGCCTCGGCCACCAACTGCGCCTTGGTCGGGTAGTGGTGCACCTGGGCGCCGCGCGACACTCCCGCCCGCTCGACGATCCGCCCCGTCGTCGTCCCGGCGTAGCCGTAGTCGACGAGGCACTCGATCGTCGCGTCGAGAAGCGCCGCCTGCGTCCGCGCGCGCCGCTCCGCCTGTGTGCGCCGCTTCGGCGCCGTCGTCTTCGCCTCCATCGCTCGCCAACACTACGCGTCCGCGGCGCGATCCGCCAGAAACAGTCCAGGCTGCACGCAGGTTGCCCTGACTATCCTCTCGCCCGATGAGCGGCACGCGCCCGTCCGTCTGCATCATCGGCGCCGGCTTCGGGGGGCTGGGGCTTGGGATCCGGCTGCGGCAGGCCGGCCACGACTCATTCACGATCGTCGAAAAGGCGGACCGGGTCGGCGGGGTCTGGCGGGACAACTCCTACCCGGGCCTGACCTGCGACGTCCCCTCGCACCTCTACTCGTTCTCCTTCGAGCCGAAGCACGACTGGTCGCGGCGCTACCCCGCCCGCGATGAGATTCTCGCCTACCTCGAGGGTTGCGCCGAGAAGTACGGCCTCGGGTCACACCTACGCCTCGGCACCGAGGTCGAGCGGGCCGACTTCGACGAGGCGGCCGGCGTGTGGCGGGTCCTCACCACAGCCGGCGAGGAGATCGTGGCCGACGTCCTCGTTTCGGCGACCGGGCAGCTTTCCCGACCCCAGACACCGTCGATCCCGGGGCTCGAGGACTTCGAGGGAGACGTCTTCCACTCAGGCCGGTGGAACCACGACGTCCCGATCGAGGGCCGCGACGTCGCCGTGATCGGAGCAGGTGCGAGCGCGGTCCAGTTCGTGCCGGAGGTGGCTCCACTCGCCAGCCGGATGACCCTCTTCCAGCGCTCGCCCAATTACGTGGTTCCGAAGCCCGACCGTCCCTACCGCCCACGGGAGCGCGAGCTGTTTCGGCGCCTGCCACAGATCCAGTCGCTGAGCCGCGCCTGGGCGTTCCTGAAGTTCGAGTACGCGATCCTGGTCTTCACCCGCCTCACCCCGATCCGCCGGCTGTACGAGATGGACTATCGCCGCCGGCTGAAGAAGGAGGTGCCGGACGCGGCGCTTCGCGAGAAGCTGATCCCCGACTATCCGGCGGGCTGCAAGCGCGTGCTGATCTCGAACGACTGGCTGCCGGCGCTGAGCCGGCCCAACGTCTCCGTCGTCACCGAGCCCATTCGTGAGATTTCGCGCGGCGGAGTGGTCACGGAGGACGGTGCCGAACACGGAGCCGACGTCCTCGTGCTCGGAACCGGGTTCGCGGCCAACGATTTCCTCGCACCGATGGCGATCCGCGGCGTGGCGGGCCGCGACCTGAACGAGGCCTGGCGGGACGGGGCCGAGGCCCACCTCGGGCTGACCGTGAGCGGTTTCCCAAACATGTTCATCCTCTACGGGCCCAATACGAACCTGGGCGCGGGCTCGATCGTCTTCATGCTCGAAAGCCAGATCGCCTACGTGCTCGAATCGGTTCGTGCGCTCGAGCGGACCGGTGCGTCGTGGATCGACGTGCGCCCGGAGGTCCAGAGCGCCTTCAACGCCGAGATCCAGGACGCCCTGGAGGACTCTGTCTGGACGGCGGGCTGCACGAGCTGGTACCGCACGGAGTCGGGCAAGGTGACGAACAACTGGCCTCTGCTCCAGCTCGAGTATCGCCGCCGGACCCGTCGCCCCGACCTCGCCGAGTTCGAGGTCGTGCGCAGCGGATGAGCGGCGGGCTCGATCACCATCGCGGAGGCGCCGGCGATCAGCTGCTCCTGATCCACGGCCTCGGCTCGAGCTGGCGGGCCTTTCACAGGATGCTGCCGGCGCTCGAGGCTCAGCGCGACGTGCTCGGGATCGACCTGCCGGGCTTCGGCCGCTCGGCGCCCCTGCCGGGGAACGAGGCGAGCGTGCCGGCGCTGACGGACGCGGTCGAGGCGGCGCTCGACGACGTGGGCTGGGAGCGCCCCCAGATTGCCGGCAACTCGATGGGCGGGTGGATCGCCTGCGAGCTCGCCCGGCGCGGACGCGCCTCCTCCGTGGTCGCGATCTCGCCGGCGGGAATGCACACGGATCGCGAGGCCGCCTACTCGGCCGCGACGATGCGGATGGGCCGCCGCCAGGGGGAGATGCTGGCTCCCATCGTCCCGTTCGTCCTGAGCAACCCGGTCGGGCGGACGATCTCGCTCTATCCCTACTTCGGCCGCGCCTGGGCGGTGAGCGCCGAGGACGCGATCGAAACCTTTCGAATGGGCGCCGAGGCGCCGGCGTTCCTCCCCGCGGTCGATTGGCTCTTCAGCCACCGGCCCGAGAACCTGCACCAGATCGATTGCCCCGTCCTCGTCCTCTGGGGCTCCCGCGACGCACTCCTCTTTCCGCGCCAGGGCCCGCGGTGGGAGCGCGCGATCCCCGGCGCCGAGCTGAAGCCGCTCCCGGGCCTGGGCCACACGCCGTTCTTCGACGACCCCGACCTCCTTACCAGGGAGATCTTGGAGTTCCCTCCCCACTGACCGCCATCCGGTAGAGCCGCTTCCAGATCAACCACGAGGAGTCGTCGCTGTAGGAACGCGTTTCGAGGTTGGCGAGGACCGCCACCGTGAGCCCGCTGCGCGGATCGGTCCAGTGCTGAGCCGAGAAGCCGCCGTAGAGGCCGTCGTGGCCGATGATCGTGTCGCCGTCGAAGCGATAGCGGAAGACGCCGCGGCCGTAGCCCTCCTCGCGGAAGTCGGTCATCGCCCGCCGGCTCGCAGGTGAGACCAGGTCGCCGGCGACCAGCTCGTTCGCGAACGTCGCGAGGTCCGCGCCGGTCGTCGCGAGACCGCCGTCGGTCCAGACGTCGCCGGTGTAGTCGGTCGAGACGAAGCCCTTCCGCCATCCATCGAGCGGCGGCTTTCCGCGGCGCTCGTAGTACGGGTGGGCGCCGGTGTCGAAGAGCGTTGGGTCGTAGAGCCAGCTCGATTCGGTCAGCTCCAGCGGCACGCCCACCTCGCGCTGGAACACCGTCTCGAAGCGATCTCCCGTGATCTCCTCGATCACTCCGCCGAGGGCGATGTAGTTGGTGTTCGAGTAGCTGACCCGGCTGCCCGGCCGGAAGCGCAGGCGGTGGATCGCGTCGAGGACCTCGTCGCGGTTCCACTCGCGCTGCGGGTCGTCGTAGAAGAGGTCGTTGACCTCCCGGGAGTTCAGATAGTCAGGAAGCCCGCTCGAGTGTTCGAGCAGTTCGCGGATCCTGATCCGCCGGGCGCCATCCAGGTCGGGCAGGTATCTGGAGACCCGATCGCCGAGCGCGAGCCGGTCCTCATCGACGAGGCGGAAGACGATCGCGGCGACGACGCTCTTACCTGAGCTGGCGGTGACGAACTGCGTCGAGGGCACAACCGGTTCGCCGCCGAGGGTCTTCACTCCGGTCACCCCGGACCAGACAATCTGCCCGTCGTCGACAACCGCGGCGCTCGCTGCGGGGATGCCGAGCTCGGCGGCCGCGTCGTCGAGCTCGAGCTGGAGCGGGAACTCGAGGCTGTCCCGCTCGGCCGGCGCGGCGGAGTCGCCGTGCGCCAGGGTGAACGCCGCGAGCAGCACCAGGAGGAGGGCCGCTGAGACGATTTTGGTCATCCTCAATGCCACGCGGCGGGACGCTACGCCCCGCATGTAACGGATCCGTATCGGAAGGGGGCGCTACTCGCCCTCGCGGCGCAGTGGGACCCGCTCGATCGGCTCGGCGAGGAGCATCTCCTTCGTAAAGATCAGGTCGGAGCGGTTGTAGTCGGCCATCTCGTACTCGTGGCCCATCGTGATCGCGTCGAATGGGCACGCGACCTCGCAGTAGCCGCAGAAGATGCAGCGGCTGAGGTTGATCTCGTAGATCTCGGCATGGCGCTCGCCGGCGGAAATCCGGTTCTCGGGGTCGTTTTCCTTGGCGACGACGCGGATGCAGTCGGCCGGGCAGGCGGCGGCGCAGAGCGAGCAGCCGACGCATTTCTCCAAGCCGGTGTCCTCGAATCGGTGGAGCTTGTGGCGGCCGCGAAAGCGCGGGTAGACAGGGGTCTTTTCCTCCGGGTACTGGACGGTGACCGGACCCTCGATGATCCGCGAGAAGGTCGTCTTCATGCCGCGCAGCGTCTCCCCGAATGCCCGGTACGCACCGCCGGCACCGCCGGGCTCGGGCCCGCGCTGCACCTCGATCACGGACTGATCGGGCAGATATGGGAACTCCTTGGGGGAGCCGTTCTCGCTCACCAGACCACCACCAATACCGCCGTGATCAGCACGTTCAGGGTCGCCAGCGGAAGCATCACCTTCCACCCTAGGCTCATCAGCTGGTCGTAGCGCAGCCGCGGAAGGGTCGCACGAATCCAGAAGAAGAAGAAGACGAGGCAGAGGGTCTTGAAGACGAACCAGACCGGGTCGAGCACCGGCGGTCCCGGCCCCTGCCAGCCGCCGAGGAAGAAGGTGACGGCGATGCCCGAGATCACGAACATCTCGATGTACTCGGCGAGCATGAACGAGCCGAAGCGCATGCCGCCGTACTCGGTCTGGTAGCCGGCGACGAGCTCGGCGTCGGCCTCCGGGAGGTCAAATGGCACCCGTGATGCCTCGGCGAACCCGGCGACCATGAAGATGATGAAGCCGAGGATCTGGGGGATGACGTACCAGATCTCCCCCTGCGCGTCGACGATCGAGGTGAGCGACAGCGAGCCGGCCATCATCACGACGCCGAGCAGAGCGAGGCCCATCGAGATCTCGTAGGAGATCAGCTGCGCGGCCGAGCGCATCGCGCCGAGGAAGCTGTACTTCGAGCCCGACGCCCAGCCGCCGAGCAGCAGGCCGTAGAAGGCGAAGGAGCTGAAGGCGAAGAAGTAGAGGACCCCGATCGAGACGTCGATCCCGTAGAGGCCGATCCCGTCCTCGACGTTGCCGAACGGCAGGATCGCGATCGTCGCGATCGCCGGAGAAGACGACGAGCAGCGGGCCGAGCGCCCAGAGCAGGTGCTGTGCGTTCTTCGGCCGGTAGGACTCCTTGCCGAGCAGCTTCGCGGCATCGGCGAGCGGCTGCAGCAGCCCGAAGGGCCCGATCCGGTTTGGGCCGTAGCGGTGCTGGAAGCGGGCGAGGACCTTGCGCTCGACCACGGTCAGCACCGGCACGATGGCCATGATGAAGAGGAAGATGATGATCGACTTGACGATCAGCAGCAGGGTGCCCTGGAAGTAGTCGACCTCGGCGATCAGCGGGATCACTTCTTCTCCACCTCAACGGTCACAGCGCCGGCGAGCAGGTTTGCGTTCTGCTCCTTGAGACCCTCGATCAAGAAGACACCGCCGGGTCGGAGCCGCTCCCGCAGCGCGACCTTGGCCTCAACCGAATCCCCGTTGGACGAGACGACGACCTGGTCGCCGTCTTCGAGCCCAAGCTTCTCCCCATCCGAGACCGCGATCTCGAGGGTCTGCTTGGGGGTGAGGAAGCGAAGGGCGGGGTTGAGCTCCGTGATCTCGTCGGCCCAGAGGTCCCTGTACGTGCCGAGCCGCAGCGCGCTATTCGACGGCGCCGGGGCACGGCCGGGGTCTGACCCGTAGAAGGCGACGCGATGTCCTGCGAAGCGCCGGGGTACCGACCCCACAGTCGACGCGGCTGTTTCCGGCCAGCGCGTTCCGAGTCCCCCGATCGCGTCGAGATCGAGTCCTTCGTAAAAGGACACTTCCCCTACAAGCCCCTCCCAGACCTCCGGGTACGACTGATATCCGGTCTCGTGACCCAGAGCCGCCGATAGCTCGACAAGCACCTGCCACGTTGGCCTCACTTCGCCCGGGTTCGGCAGGTTGGCCCGCACTCTCTGCAGTCGGCCGTCCGGGTGGGTCATCACGCCGTCCTTCTCCGCGTGGGTCTCCGCGGGGAAGATGACGTCGGCGTGCTTGGTCGACTCGTCCTCGAAGGCCGCGACCGAGACGACGAAGGACGCGGCTTGGAGCGCGCGGCCCCAGGCGGGTCCGTTCGGGTGGTCCCGGACGGGGTTCGACTCCAGCATGAGCAGGCCGGTGAGCTCCTTCTCCTCCAGCGCGTCGCGGATCTCCTGCGTCGACTTGCCCGGGTCGGCGGCGGAGAAGCCCGGGCCGGCGCCGGGGATGCAGCCGGCCTCGCGCAGGCCGCGACCGTTCGTCTCCTCGGGGATCTCGAGCAGTCCGGCGCCCTCGCGGTCGGAGAGCTTCAGCGCACCGGCGAGAGCGAGGAGGGCATCCGCGACCTCGGGGGCCGATTCGTCGCGCAGCAGTCGCTCGGAGTAGATGACGACGACGTTTCGCTCGCGGCCGAGGTCGGTGACCTTCTCGATCTCCTCCGAGTATTCACCCGAGCCGTCGCTGCTGTCGCCGGCGAGGCTGGCGGCCAGCTCGGTCAGGAAGCGGGCGCCGTCCCGCGGCGCGTAACGGGCCGTCTCCTCGGCGCCGCCGTCCAGCGAGGTCGGCCGGTCGGAGGCGATCCAGACGCGCAGGCCGTCGCGGCGGATCGCCTTGCGCAGCCGCAGGTCGAGGATCGGCATCTCGTGCAGCGGGTCGCAGCCGACGACGAGCGCGGTGTCCGCGCCGTCGAGACCGTGAATTGGGACCGAGAGCGAGGCGTCGCCGAGCGCGGCGAGCGTCTCGGCCGGCACCGCGCCGCCCCGGCGGCTGTCGACGTGCGGGGAGCCGAGCGCCCCGCGGACGATCCGCTGCGCCAGGTAGCCCTCCTCGTTCGACGACCGCCCGCCGACGATCGCCGCCGTCCGTTCACCCGACTCGCGCAGCCCGTTCGCCGCCTTCTCGATCGCCTCGGTCCAGGTCGCCGAGCGCAGGGCACCGCCCTGGCGGATCATCGGCTCGGTGATCCGGTCGGGCGAGTTGATCATCTCGAAGCCGAAGCGCCCCTTGTCGCAAAGCCAGCCGTCGTCGACCTCCAGGTTGTCGCGGCCCTGCACCCGCTCCACCTGCTCGTCCCGGATCGTCAGCTTGATGTTGCACTGGCTCGGGCAGAGGGTGCAGATCGTCCCCGCGTCCTCGATGTCCCAGGGGCGGGCGCGGAAGCGGTACTCCTCGGAGGTGAGCGCCCCGACCGGGCAGAGCTCGATGATGTTGCCGTGGAAGGGAGCGATGTAGGGGCGGTCGTCGAAGGTGCCGACGAAGGTCCGATCGCCGCGGTCCAAGAGCTGTAACTGCTCGTCCTCCGCGACCTCCTGGCTGAAGCGGACGCAGCGGTAACAGAGGATGCAGCGCTCGCGGTCGATCCGCACCAGCGGCGATAACGGCATCGGCTTCTGGAAGTGGCGCTTCGGGTCGGTCACCCGCGACTTGCCCGGGCCCCAGCCCATCGCTACGTCCTGCAGCGGGCACTCGCCGCCCTTGTCGCAGACAGGGCAGTCGAGCGGGTGGTTGACGAGCAGGAACTCGACCACCGCCTCCTGACCGGAGACGACGCGGTCGGTCCGCGTGTAGACGACCATCCCGTCGCGGACCGGGGTCGAGCAGGCGGTCTGCAGCTTCGGGATCCCCTCGATTTCGACCAGGCACATCCGGCAGGCGCCGACCGGCTCGCCGAGCTTCGGCTCGTAACAGAAGACCGGGATCTCGACGTCGCCGTGCTTGGCAGCGTCGACGAGCATCGCGCCCTCCGGCGCCTTCACCTCGACGCCGTCGACGACGAGGGTGATCTCCTCGCGCTCGCGCTTCGGCGTCATCGGATGCAGATCCGATCGAGCCGAACCGGACGCGAAGCGGAGGATTCGGCGTTATTCATGTTTGTCCCACCGGGATCGGTTCCTCGCCGGCCTCCGTGAGCGGTGCGCTCGGCACCTCGCTCGCACGGCGGATCACGTCTTCGAACTCGCCGCGGAACCTCTTCACCATCGAGCCCACCGGCATCGCCATCGAGTCGCCGAGCACGCAGAGGCAGTGGCCGATGATGTTTTCCTGGACGTTGGCGATCAGGTCCAGGTCCATCGGCGTCGCCTCGCCGGCGACGACCCGCTCGAGCATCTTCACGGTCCAGTTCGTGCCCTCGCGGCACGGGGAGCACTTGCCGCAGGACTCGTGGTGGTAGAAGCGCGCCGTCCGCAGCGCCATGTGCGGGATCGAGACCGTGTCGTCGGCAACGATGATCGAGCCGGATCCCAGCATCGAGCCGGCCTCGGCCATGTCCTCGAAGGTGTACGGAAGGTCGAGCTCCGCCTCGGTCAGGACCGGGGCGGAGGAGCCGCCCGGGTACCAGGCCTTGACCTTTCGTCCCTCCGGAGGCCCGCCGGCGAGCCCCTCGATGATCTCCCGCGAGGAGATCCCGAGCTCGACCTCATAGTTGCCCGGGCGCTGGACGCAACCGGAGACCGAGACCACCTTCGTCCCCGGCGACTGTTCGGTGCCGAAGCGCTTGAACCAGTCGGCGCCGCGATTGACGATGTGCGGGACGTTGGAGAGCGTCTCTACGTTGTTGATCAGGGTGGGCCCGCCGTAGAGGCCCTGGATCGCTGGGAACGGCGGCTTCAGTCTCGGGTTGCCCCGCTTGCCCTCGAGCGAGTCGAGCAGCGCCGTCTCCTCGCCGCAGATGTACGCGCCGGCGCCGCGGTGGACAACCAGGTCGACGTTGACCCCGCTGTCGAGGATCGACTGGCCCAGGTAGCCGGCCCCGTAGGCCTCCTCGACCGCCCGGTCGAGCACGTCAGCGACTTCCCAGTACTCCCCGCGGATGAAGATGAAGCAGTTGCCGGCGCCGGCGGCGAGGGCGGCGATCGCGACGCCCTCGATCAGCTGATGCGGGTTGCGCATCATCAGCTCGCGGTCCTTGAAGGCGCCGGGCTCGGACTCGTCCGCGTTGCAGCACAGGTACTTGGACATCTCGCCACGCGGCAGGAACCCGGCCTTCTTCCCCATCGAGAACCCGGCCCCGCCGCGGCCGCGCAGGCCGGAGTCCTCGAGCTCGGAGAGCAGGTCGCCGGGGTCGAGCCCGCGGAAGGCCTTCTCGAGCGCGGTGTAGCCGCCCAGAGCCTTGTAGCCCTCGAGCGTCGCGGTGCGCGGGTCGTCGGCCCCCACGTAGAGCATCCGCGTCTCAGGCATCGGAGGGAACACCTCCGCCGGAATCCTCCGCTTCGCGTCCGGTTCCGGCGGCGACCCGTGGGTCCGGTGGCACGTCGCCCCCCGCCAACGGGCGACTCGAGAGTTTCTTGTCGGGCAGGACGTCCTCGCCGGAGCGCAGCTGGTCGAGCGCGGTCGCCGCGTCGCCCGGCTCGAGCGGGCCGTAGTAGACGTCGTCGAGCGATGCCATCGGGGCGATGTCGCAGGCGCCCAGGCACTCGAAGCCCCTCACGTGGAACTCAACGTCGTCACCGGCGGCGCCCTCGAACGCGTCGAGCAGCTCGTCGCCGCCGTTCATCCAGCAGGCGATGTTGGTGCAGACGAGGACCCGGTGGCGGCCGACCGGCTCGGTCGCGAAGAGGTCGTAGAAGGTCGCGACCGACTCGAGGTAGGCGGGGTTGACGCCCATCACCGCGGCCGCCTCGCGCATGCCCTCCGGCGAGCACCAGCCGTAGCGCCGCTGGACCGCCCACAGGGCCGGGATCGAGGCCGAGCGGATCTGCGGGTACTTCGCCATCGCCGTCTCGATCTCGGTGCGCAGGTCATCCGGGACATCGACGTCGTGCAGCTCGGGGACGTTCGCCGCGTCCTCCGGGCGCATGCTGTCGATCAGCGCCTCGCGCTCGGGTCCGGTCATCGCATTGGTCGGTCGCACCTCCGCCATCAGCGGTCGATTCCCCCGAGGATCGGGTCGAGCATCGCCAGGTTCTGGATCAAATCGGCGATCAGGCCGCCGACGCACATCTCGCGCAGCGCCTGGATGTTGACGAACGAGGCGTCACGGAAATGGACCCGGGCCGGCTTCGCCGAGCCGTCGGCGAGGACATAGCAGCCCAGCTCCCCGCGCGGCGACTCGATCGGGTTGTAGTACTCGCCGGGCGGGACCCGAAAGCCCTCGGTGACGAGCTTGAAGTGGTGGATGAGCGCCTCCATCGAGGTCGAGAGCTCGTTGCGCGGGGGCAGACAGATCTTGCGGTCGTCGGCGATGTACGGGCCTTCGGGTAGGCCCTCGACGCACTGGCGGATGATCTTCACCGACTCCCGGATTTCCGCGGCCCGGACGCGGTAGCGGTCGTAGCCGTCCCCGACCGTGCCCACCGGGACGTTGAACTCGACCTCGTCGTAGGCCGCGTACGGAGCGACCTTGCGCAGGTCCCAAGGCTCGCCGGCGGCGCGCAGGAGCGGGCCGGTCACGCCGAACTCGAGCAGCCGCTCCCGCGACACGATCCCGATCCCCTTGGTCCGCTGCAGGAAGATCTCGTTCTTGTTCAGGATCGCCTCGAACTGATCGACCCGCGAGGGCATCTCGTCGCAGAAGGCCAGCACGCGCTCGGCGAAGTCGGTCGGGATGTCCTCCATCACGCCGCCGACCTGGAAATAGCGCGTGTGCATCCGCTGGCCGGTCGACATCTCGAAGAGGTCGAGGATCCGGTCGCGATCGCGGAAGCAGTAGAAGAACATCGACATCGCGCCGAGGTCGAGCGCCGACGTGCCGAGCCAGACCAGGTGCGAGTGGATCCGGTTCAGCTCCAGGTGGAGCGTGCGCAGCCACTGAGCTCGCCGCGGCACCTCGAGCTCCAGCATGTTCTCGACGGCGCCGCAGAACGCCTCCATCTGGAAGAAGTAGGAGATGTAGTCCATCCGCTCGACGAACGGGATGACCTTCCAGTAGGACTTCGCCTCGCAGTTCTTCTCGATCCCCGTGTGGAGGTAGCCGATCACCGGCTTCACTTCCTCGACGTATTCCCCGCGCAGGGTGAGGATCAGCCGCAGGACGCCGTGGGTCGCGGGATGGTGCGGCCCCATGTTGATCGTCATCACTTCCTGCTCGAGGTCCTCGGTCAGCGCCGTGCGCTCGACCGGGCTCTGCCCGACCGGGTCCTCGCTGCGCTCGAGCGTCTCGCGGTCGGCGATCGTGCTCATCGGCCGATCCCCTTCGGCGCGGAGGGCGTGACGCTCGGGTCCTGGTACCAGCCGGCCTCCTGCTCGTGGACGGTGAAGGTGACCGGCTCGCCGCCGATCGGGAAGTCGCGCCGCTGCGGCCAGCCGACGTAGTCCTCGGGCATCAGGATGCGGCGCAGATCGGGGTGGCCGCGGAAGACGATCCCGAAGAAGTCGTAGACCTCGCGCTCCTGGTGGTCCGCGGTCGGGAACAGATCAACGACCGAGTCCAGCTCGGGCAACTCCGGCTCGCCGGGGTCGGCGAGCGCCGCGCGGACCCGCAGCCGCTCCACCCGGGGCATGTTGAGCAGCTCGTAGTGGACGCCGAAGCGCGGCTCGGCCGGCAGGTAGTCGACACCGTGGACGCTTGCGAGGAAGCGGTACTCCTGGCCCGGCGTGTCGCGCAGCCAGGTCAGCACCTCGACGATCTGCTCGGGATCCGCGATCAGGCAGGCCTGGCCGCGCTCGTGGTAGGTGCCGAGGATCGCGCCCTCGTGCGCGTCGTTCAGGTCCTGCGAGATGAGCTCGAGCCCAGGCGCATCAGGCAAGAACAAACACCTCCGGGATGCTCCGCTTCGCGTCCGCTCCCGTCGGGCCCACGTCAGGCCCCTGGACCGCTGCCGGCGCGTGTTGACATCGGGGTCGATGCCTTCGCGATCTCCCGGGCCTTCTCGTATGCCGCCAGCTCTTCGGGCGACGCCAGGTCGGCGCCGCGCGCCCATTCCTCGGTCCCCTCGGCGTTGTAGCGCTGGCGCCAGCCCGGGTCGGGATGGCCGAGGATCATCTTCTGCAGCTTGTTGAACCCGTAGAGCAGAGCCTCCGGCCGCGGCGGGCAGCCGGGGACGTGCATGTCGACCGGCATGAACTTGTCGGCGCCCTGGACAACGGCGTAGTTGGCGAACATCCCGCCAGAGGAGGAGCAGGCGCCCATCGAGATCGACCACTTCGGCTCCAGCATCTGGTCGTAGATGCGGCGGACGACCGGCGCCATCTTGATCGAGACCCGGCCCGAGAGGATGATGAAGTCCGCCTGGCGCGGGGAGGCGCGCATCGCCTCAGCGCCGAAGCGGGCGATGTCGTATCGAGGCGAGACGATCGACATCATCTCGATCGCGCAGCAGGCGAGCCCGAAGGTCGCCGGGAACATGGCGTTCGCTCGCCCCCAGTTGAGCGCCTTCTCGAGCGTCGTCGTCAGCACCGACTCCTCGACGTGGGCCTGGAGTTCCTCCCCCTCGAGGTCGCCGCGGAGCAGGTCGCGGGCGCGCAGCTGGCGGATCCGCAGCTCCTCCCGTGTCTTGGGCTGCTCGAGCGGGGCGGCCGCCCGCAGCTTCTCTCGGCGGACTACCTCCAATCGAGGGCTCCACGACGCCAGACGTAGACCAGCGCCACGAGCAGGAGGGCGACGAAGATGAGGATCTCCGCGAGCACGAAGAACGAGTCGGCGCCCTGCAGGATCACCCCGACCGGGTAGAGGAAGACGACCTCGATGTCGAAGAGGATGAAGAGCATCGCGACCATGTAGAAGCTGATCCCGAAGCGAAATGTCCGCGTGACCTCGGTGGGCAGGCCGCACTCATAGGGCTCGGACTTGACCTCGCTGGGCCGCTTGGGCCCGAGCAGGTGGTTGAGGGTGATGAGGGCTAACCCGACGACCAGGCCCAGGCCGGTGAAAACGATCACGGGTAGGTAGCCCTGAAGCACGCGTGCGGAGCCTATCTACTTTGTGGCACGGTGTTACATAGTGATTTTTCGCATTAGAAAGCCGAATTGACCGAGGCAGATCTGCACATGTGGACCGGGATCGCGGTCGTCGCGTCATCCCTCGTCGCCGGCGTCTGGGGCGGCGTCTGCTGGCTCCGCCGCCGGCCGTCGGTCGGCTTCTGGTACGTCCTCCGCACCGCGCAGGTCCTGATCGTCGTCCAGATCCTGCTCGGCACCCTGCTCCTCGTCATCGGCCGCGAGCCCGCGGACGGCCTGCACTATGTCTACGGACTGCTCCCGCTACTCGTCTCCTTCCTCGGCGAGGGCGCCCGCTCTGGCGTCGCAGACCGCGAGCTCGAGGGCCTCGACTTCGACGCTCTGCCCGACGGCCGCAAGCGCGAGGTCGCCCTGGCGATCACTCGCGACGAGACGGGGATCATGGCCCTCTCGATGCTGGTCGTCTTCGGCCTCGCCCTACGTGCCGCCGCGATCAGCGGCGGTCTCTAGGCTTTCCGGCGAGGAAACGATCTTGAGGGGGATCTCGACATTTGGCCTCGCCGTGCTCGCGCTGCTCGCGTTTGCGCCGATCGCGTCTGGGCAGGACGAGCCGCCGGCCGCGGACCGCGATTGCTTCTGGCAGGGCGGCAGCCGCGCGGTCAACATCGCCTACCCGGATCTGGGCGCCCGCTACTGGGTGTCGGCCTTCCCGCTGCCACCCGGCGCGGAGCTGATCCTCAAGGGCCGCTACCCGCACTCTCGCTACTTCTCGTTCAACGTCTACGACCCGGCGTTGCGCCCGACCGACGCCCTCGCCGACGTCGACATCGGGCCGGACCCCGGATCCGCCAACCCGTTCGTCGCCGGCGCCTCCCGGACGGGCGAGTCGCGCGACTACACGGTGCGGGTCGTCTCCGGCGTGCCGCCCGAGCAACGGGAGCCGAACACGGTCTACCTGAACACCGCCGACCAGGGCGCCGTCTTCGGGCAGATCATCTACCGCGTCTACGTGCCCGACAAGGGCCTGCCGGTCGACGGTGGCGTCGACCTGCCCGAGGTCTCCTTGAAGCTCCCGGACGGCACGACGCTCGACCAGCCGCTCACCTGCGCGGCGCGGGACACGGTCGTCGGCCCGACGATCGACGGGCTGCACGCGGACCTCGACGGCCTGGGCGCCGCGCCCGCGAACCCGGGCGCGGAGGACCCGATCCGCTGGGAGGCGTTCTTCAACTACGCGCAGGCCTTCTCGTATCCGCTCCAGGCCACCCCGGCAGGTGCCGGCCGCGACATCGTGCCCCGCGATCCGCAGGGCGGCTTCCTCTCCAACGTCGACAACGCCTACACGCTCGCTCTGGCCAGCCGTGGCATCGGGCCTGTGCTGGTGCTCGAGGGCAAGGCGCCGACGACACCGCGCACCCTCGAGGGCAACCCGGTGATGGAGTCCGGGCAGGTCCGCTACTGGTCACTCTGCGAGAACGAGTTCGCGAGCCAGCGCGTGATCGACTGCCTCTACGACGAGCAGGTGGTGAAGAACGAGGAGGGCCGCTACACGATCGTCATGTCCACGCCCGGCACGAGGCCCGACAACGCAACCCGTGAGTGCGGCGTCAACTTCCTTCGCTGGGGCGCCCAGCCCGACGGCCTGCCGCTGCTCCGCCACATGTTGCCCTCGGTCGATTTCGCGCAGGCGATCCAGAACGTCGCCGAGGCCGGGACGGAGACCGATGTGATCGGCGAGTACCTCCCCGTCGGCACCCACACGACCAAGACCGACTTCGAGGCGCGCGGTTGCAACGCGGCCTCGAGCGGCGGCGGCGGCAGTGGCGGCGCGGCCGACTGCGCCAATCGTGTTGCGGGTACCGCCGAGGCGGACAGGCTCCGCGGCACCCGGGGATCGGATCGTCTCGTCGGCCTCGCCGGGCGGGACCGGCTCATGGGCCGGCGCGGCCGCGATTGCCTTCGCGGGGGGCAGGGCCGCGACATCCTCGACTGCGGCCGAGGCCGCGACAGGGCGATCGCCGACCAGCGCGACCGCGTGCGTGGCTGCGAGCGCGTTCGCCGTCGCGGTGCCTGATTTCACCTCGGTGCGCAACCCGTCCGCGCGGCCTGCGTTCCTTTAGGTAGTGGGAACCCTCCGTAACTACCCTGGATGCATGGTCCGGCGGCCGATTGCGGCCGTGGCGGCGGTACCTCTCGCTTTCGCGGCGCTCACGATGCTCACGACTGCGCCGCAGGCGCAGGCCCGGGCGTGCGGCAATGGTTTGCCGGCAAAGGTCTCCTCTCCGACCAACGAGGTCGACGAGTTCGAGCGCCGCGCCTACGTGAACGTCAAGCCCCGCGATGGGGCGAAGCTGCGCGGGGTGAAGGTGAAGGTCAAGCTCCGCGGGACGATGGTCGCCTTCGGCACGGCCGAGGGCAAGATCACCGGCAGGCAGAGCGTGCCGCTGGAGTTCGTTGCCCCGCTCGAGGCCGAGGAGGGCTACGACCTCGTTGCCTCCGGCACATCGAAAGGCTGCGACAAGCGCAAGGCTGCGACGAAGCCGGTCACGTTCTTCGACGCCGGCGGTAGCGGCGGTGGTGGTGGCACCGGTGGCGGCCCGAGCGGCGACCCGGGAATCCCCGGCGTTCCCGGTGCGAACTTCCAGGGGCTGACGCTCGACTGGTCCGGTGGCAACTTCGAGGGCAACGACGTCAAGGACTTCAACGTGCCGGGGGTTGGCCGCGGCGTCGTCGTCTGCCGGCCCGACACCCAGTGGATCCGCGTCATCCCCGACGACCCGAATCGCGAAACTGCGATCGTCGCATTCACCTACCGGCGCTGGGACGACGCCTTCGAGGAGGGCTCGGTCCAGGAAGCCTCCACGAATGCCTTCGGTGGGATCGAGTTCAACCTCGGCTTCAACAAGTTCGGGCCCACCCCCGAAGGACGGTCGACGGGAACCCTCACCGGGGTGATCTCCGATCGCATGCCCTATGGCGCGGTCGGTGGCGTCGGTGGCCCGCCGACCGCGGTCGAGCTCTCCTGGCAGTGGGACTTCACAGACGGGTCGAAGTCGCGCTGCCACGTGGATGCCAACTTCACAACCGAGGCCGCCGGCGCCGACCCGCCAGTGGCCCGCTCGCTCGTCGTCAACTGGCGGGGTGAAGGGGCGTCCTCGGGTAACGGCGCCTGGACCGCCGACCTGCCCGGCCTCGGCAGCGCTCGCGTCGACTGCCAGCCCGGCGTCAACGGGATCCGCCGTTTCACCCTCTTCCCGGCCGCAGGCGTGACCAGCGCCGACTTCACCGCGTACGAGGGATCGGTGCCCTCGACCAGCTCGCAGTCACAGGGCCCGTTCCGCTACGACATGCCGAACAACGGCCTCGTCGTGGCCGATTTCGGGCCGTCCAAGGGCAAGCTCTTCCTCTCCTCGCGCTGGAAGGCCAACGACCCCGATCCCACGCAGAACTTCTGCCACCTTGCCGGCGTGCTGATCGCCCCGCGCTAGTCCGAGCGAAGCGGGCGGTACTCCCCGCCCAGGAACACGAGCGGGTCGCCGCCGGGGGCTTCTAGCTCCAGAACCTCACCGGTCGCGATCACGTGGTCGCCTCCCTCGTGCAGCTCGAGCAGGGAGCAGGCGACGTTGAGCACGCAGCCGCCGATCCACGGGACGCCCGAGCGCTCGGACCACTCGACGCCGCCCCACTTCACCGTCGGGTGCTCCTTGGTCGAGAAGCGGTGGGCGAGGTCCTCGCTCGCCGCCGCGAGCACGTTGACGCCGAACCGCCGAGATTCGCGGACCGAGTCGAGGGTGCGCGAGCCGAGGTCGAGGCAGGCGAGCATCAGGGGTGGCTCGAGCGACAGTGAGGAGACGGCTCCGGCCGTCGCTCCAGCCGGCTCGCCGCCCGCGAGCGAGGTCACGACCGAGACGCCGGTCGGGAGCATCGCCATCGCCGAGCGGAAACCCGCCTGATCGAGGCCGGGGGCCGGCGAGGGGTCGAGCGGTTCGTTGCGCAAGAGCCGGAAGTATGATGCCGCCGCCGTGCGATCCACCAACCGCCGAGTGCCAGCCGTTCTCGCCGCGCTTGCCGCGGCGTTCCTCCTCGCCGCCTGCGGGAGCGAGGGGATCACCGTGCCGGAGGACGACCCGGCCTACGCCGGGGCCGAGCTCTTCTCGAAGCGCTGCTCGGGATGCCACACGCTGAGCGCGGCCGGCGCGGAGGGCTCCGGCGAGCGCGAGCTGCGCATCCAGGGCCCGAATCTCGACCAGCGGGCGGTCGACTACGAGGACGCGCTCTACGCGATCCGGAACGGCGGCTTCTCCGGCGCGATCATGCCGCAGAACATCGTCGTCGGCGACGAGGCCGAGAGCGTCGCTGAGTTCGTCTCCGAGTACTCGGGCTCCGACGTCGAGGATCCGCTCGTCCCCGGAGCGTCGGACGCGGCCGAGTCGGAGTAGCGGGCGCCCGGAGCGGGACCCCTGCTCGACCTGAAGCGGATCCGCGAGGACCCAGGCCCGGTCCGGGAGGCACTCGCCCGCCGTGGCGCAGCCGAGCAGCTCGACGAGCTGCTCGCGCTCGACGCACGCCGCCGCGAGCTTCTCCCCGGGATCGAGGAGCGCCGCGCGCGCCGCAACCAGGCCTCCGACGCGATCGCCGAGCGCAAGCGCGCCGGCGAGGACGCGGAGGAGGAGATCGCAGCGATGCGCGAGCTCGGCGGCGAGATCAAGGGGCTCGAGTCGGAGCTCGCCGAGGTCGAGGCCGCGCTCGATGCCCTCGCCGTCCTGCTCCCCAACGTGCCCGAGCAGGAGGCGCCGGACGGCGAGGCTGAGGAGGATGCCGTGGTCGTCCGCGAGGTCGGCGACCGCCCCGATTTCGGCTTCGAGCCCCGCGATCACCTCGAGCTCGCCGGCGAGCTCGGCCTGATCGACATGGAGAAGGCCGCCGAGGCCTCGGGTGCCCGCTTCGCATATCTGCTCGGGGATCTGGTCCTGGTCGAGCTGGCTCTCGTCCGCTTCGCCCTCGACGTCCTGGCGCCCGAGGGCTTCGTCCCGGTCACGCCGCCAGTGCTCGTCCGCGAGGAGGCCCTCTACGGAACCGGCTTCTTCCCAGCCGAGCGGGAGATGATCTACGAGGTTCCGCAGGACGAGCTCTTTCTCGTCGGTACCTCTGAGGTCTCACTCGCCGCCCTCCATGCCGGCGAGATCGTCACCGTCGAAGAGCTGCCCCTGCGCTACGTCGGCATCTCCACCTGCTTTCGCCGCGAGGCCGGGGCGGCGGGCAAGGACACCCGCGGGATCTTCCGTGTCCACCAGTTCGACAAGGTCGAGATGTTCACTTTCTGCGAGCCCGAGCATTCAACGGGCCGAGCATGAGCGGCTGCTCGAGATCCAGGAACGGATCCTCGTCGCCCTCGAAATTCCCTACCGCGTCGTCGACATACCGGTGGGCGACCTCGGCGCCCCGGCTGCGCGCAAGTTCGACTGCGAAGCGTGGATCCCGAGCCAGGAGCGCTATCGCGAGGTCACCTCGACCTCGAACACCACCGACTACCAGGCGCGTCGACTGAACGCTCGCTTCCGCCCCGAGGCGGAGGCGGCACCCGAGCACCTGCACACCGCGAACGGGACGGCGGTCGCGGTCGGCCGCACCCTCATCGCGTTGATCGAGAACGGCCAGGACGCCGAGGGCGGCGTGACGATGCCCCCGGCCCTGGTCGCGGCGGGCGCGCCGGCGCAGCTACGCCCGGTGCGCTAGCCCTCGCCCTCGCCCTCGCCCTTGTCGAAGTCGAGCGCGCAGCCGTTGATGCAGTAGCGCAGGCCCGTCGGGTTGGGCCCGTCCTCGAAGACGTGGCCCAGGTGCGAGTCGCAGCGGCTGCAGTGGACCTCGGTCCGCCGCCCGAACAGGCTGCGGTCCTCCTCGGTCTCGACGTTCTCGTCCTCCGCCGGCGCATAGAAGCTGGGCCAGCCGGTGCCGGAGTCGAACTTCGTCTCGGATTCGAAGAGCGGCTGCCCGCAGCCGACGCAGCGGTACATGCCCTTTTCCTTGGAGTCCCAGTAGCGCCCCGTGAAGGCACGCTCGGTGCCCTTCTTGCGGGCGACCTCGTACTCCTCTTCGCTGAGCTGCTCGCGCCACTCCGCGTCCGTCTTCTGAACCTTTTCCACGCTCTTTCTCCTTCCGGCTTCTCTCTCGCAGATTAGTCGCTCGCAGGGCGCCTCGTTCGTTACGCGCCCACGCATAGGCTCCAGCGGTGCCCGACGCCTTCTACGAGCCCGACGGCGAGCGCTACCGCTCGACCGAGCTGACGCGCGGCCCGTGGGATCCGGGGGCGCAGCACGCCGGGCCGCCCGCCGCCCTGATCGCTCGCGAGATCGAGCGCCTTCCGAACGACCCCGACGGGCCCCGTGCCCGCGTCGGGCGGATCACCTACGAGATCCTGCGCTCGGTGCCGATCGCGCCGCTCGAGGTCTCGGCACGGATCGTGCGACCGGGTCGCCGGGTCGAGCACTGCGAGGCGACGCTCTCCGACGAGCGCGGTGAGGTCATCAGGGCGCGGGCCTGGCGACTGCGCACGAATCCCGTCGAACTCCCTGACGAGATTCCGGGCCTCGAGGACGATCCGCCGCCCGGCCCGGATGAGGCCGAGCCAGGGGAGTTCTTCCCGACGGGCGAGGAGGTCGGCTACCACACCGCGATGGACTACCGCTTCGTCCACGGCGGCTTCCTGGAAGCGGGCCCGGCCCTGGTCTGGATGCGCATGCGGGTTCCGCTCATCGCCGGCGAGGAGCCGACGCCCCTCGTGCGGGTGATGGCCGCCGCCGACTCGGGCAACGGCGTGAGCGCTGCCCTCGACTGGCGCAGCTACCTCTTCATCAACGTCGACCTAAGCGTCCACCTGCATCGCGAGCCCGAGGGGGAGTGGGTCTGCCTCGACGCCCTGACCCTGCCCGAGCCGACCGGCCTGGGCCTCTCGGACACCCTTTTGCGCGACCGTCGCGGCAGGATCGGCCGCGCCGCGCAGACACTCCTCGTGGACAAGCGCGATTAGTCCGCTTGTCCAATCCGGCGTGCGCCTAAGTTGAGTTCGCGTTACGCGATTTCGTGCGGCCTCCCTGCCGGGATAGCATGCGCACGAAATCGGGCGTTGGGAGGAGTGCCCATGCCCGGGGGGAAGGTCGTCATTTCCAAGTAATGACAGAGTCGAAATCCCGGATTGCCCGGATCGCCGCATTCGGCGCCCTGATCGCCGCCCTCGTACTAGTCCTCTACCTGCTCTTTTCAGGTGGCGATTCCGCCAATAAGTACAAGATGCTCTTCGAGACCGGAGGGCAGCTGGTCCAGGGCAACGAGGTGCGCATCGGCGGTGTGCCGGTCGGATCGGTCGAATCGATCATCCTCACCGACGACAACCAGGCGGAGGTGACGCTCACGACCGAGGAGCCGCTCACGGAGGGCACCGAGGCCATCATCCGCCAGACCTCGCTCTCGGGGATCGCAAACCGCTACGTCTCGATCATCCCCGGCCCGAGCAACGAGGAAGAGCTCGACCCCGACGTTCCGGTCCAGCAGCAGAACACGACGGCGCCGGTCGACATCGATCAGCTCTTCGACACCTTCCGGCCCCGGGCGCGGCGGGCGCTGCAGCAGGTGATCGAGGGCCAGGCCGGGATCTACGTCGACCGCGGGCCCGAGGCCAACCGCGCCTACAAGTTCCTCAGCCCGGCCCTCTCGTCCACCGAGCGCCTGTTCGCCGAGCTCACACGCGACCAGCAGATCCTCACCGATTTCGTCGTCGACACAGGCAGCGTGATGAACTCGGTAGCGGAGCGGCGCGACGACCTGACTTCCCTCATCACGAACGCGAACCAGGGGCTCGGCGCGATCGCCGACGAGAACAGCTCGCTCGAGCGCGTCCTCGTCGCCCTGCCGCCCGCCCTGCGCCAGTCGAACACGACGTTCGTGAACCTCCGCGCGACGCTCGACGACCTCGACCCATTCGTTGCCGCCGCCTTGGAATCGACCACCGACCTGCCGCAGTTCCTGCGCGACCTGCGCCCCGTCGCCGAGCGCTCGATCCCCGTTTTCAGCGACCTCGGCAAGAGCGTCTACCGGCCGGGGCCGAACAACGACCTGAACGACCTGCTGCGCGCCACGCCGCAGTTCCAGCAGAACACGCGCGCCGCGGTCGGCCCCGCGATCCAGGCCATGCAGGACTCCCAGCCCGACATCGAGTTCGCGACGCCCTACGCGCCCGACCTGATGTCCTTCATCGGAGTGTTCGGCCAGGCCACGGCCTTCTACGACGCCAACGGCCACTACGCCCGCGTGACCCTGCCGGCGCTCTCGGTCTTCTCTCGCAACGCGGCGACCGGCTTGCTCACGCCGCAGCCGGCGAGCCAGCGCTACAACGGCTTCATCGAGGAGCCCTCGCTTGCGCCGTGCCCGGGCTCGGCGACTCAGGCCGCGCCCGACGGATCCAACCCGTTCCTCGCCGGCGGTTTCCTGAACGGCCAGTGCGATCCCTCCGACATCCCGCCGCCGCCCTAGGTAATGCGCCGAATCGCGACCACAGCCATCCTCGCCCTCGCCGCCTCGGCGTTGCTCGTCTTCGGCGTCGGCGCCGACGAGGAACAGGGCTACGTCGTCCGCGCCGCCTTCGACAACGGCAGCTTCCTGGTCCCGGGCGAGGTCGTCCGGGTCGCCGGCGCCGACGTCGGCGAGATCACGGCGACCGAGATCAGCACCGACGACGAGATCGTCAGCCTCGACCCCGAGCCCCACGCGGAGCCCGGCAAGGCGATCGTCGAGATGACGATCAACGACCCGGCGTTCCAGGACTTCCGCGAGGACGCCTCCTGCATCATCCGCCCGCAGTCGCTGCTCGGTGAGCGCTTCGTCGACTGCGAGCCGACGCAGCCGCGCGCGCCGGGATCCGAGCCGCCCCCGGAGCTCGGCGAGATACCCGAGGGCGAGGAGGGCGCCGGCCAGCGCCTGCTGCCGCTCGAGGCGAACGGCAAGGCCGTCGACCTCGACCTCGTCAACAACATCATGCGCCGCCCCTACGCCGAGCGCTTCACGATCATCCTGAACGAACTTGGCGCGGGTCTCGCGGCTCGCGGCGACGAGCTGGGCGAGGTCATCGATCGCGGGAACCCGGCCCTCCGCGAGACCGACCGCATCCTCAACGTCCTCGCCAGCCAGAGCCAGACGCTCTCGAAGCTCACCCGCGATTCCGACATCGTCCTCGCCCCGCTTGCCCGCCAGCGCCAGAACGTCGCCGGCTTCATCAACAACTCGGGCGACACCGCCGAGGCCTCGGCTGAGCGCCGGGCCGACATCGAGGCCCAGCTCGAGCTGCTGCCGCCGAGCCTGCGCGAGCTGCGCTCGTTGATGATCGAGCTGCGCCGCTTCTCCGACGAGGCGCGGCCGGTCTTCGCCGACCTCGGCTCCGCCGCGCCGTCGATCGCGGGCGCCACCAGGGCGCTCGGCCCGCTGGCGGACGCCACCGAGCCGGCGCTGATCTCGCTCGGCGATGTGGGCGAGGTGATCGGGCCCGACCTCCAGGATTCCAATCCGGTCATTCAGGATCTCGGCAAGCTCGCCAGCAGATCCACGCAGCCCGCGAGGGACCTGAAGGACCTGCTCAAGAGCCTGCGCGAGTCCGGCGGCTACGAGTTCCTCAACAGCATGATCCCCAACTTCTCCGGTGCCCTCAACGGGATGGACCAGTACGGCCACTTCCTCCGCACGCAGTTCCTCGCCTCGAACTGCACCGACTACGTGACCGCGCCGCTCACCGGCTGCTCGGCGAACTTCATCCAGACCAGCGGTACGCGTGCGTCCACGCCGTCGGCCGACACGTTCGGGGTGGAGGACATGCCGTCCGCGAGTGAGCTGCGCAAGCAGGCTCGGAAAGAGCTCGCCACTCCGCAGAAGGAGAGCGGCGGCGCGCCTCCGCTCGCGAAGCCGCCCAGCGTCGGCTTCGAGGACCTGTTTGGCGTCGACGGCCGGCTCGAGGGCGGATCCCGCCCGGCGAGCCAAAGCGCGGGCGACGCCGAGGAATCCCTGCGAGGCGCGGACGAACTGATGCGCTTCCTGATGGAGGACGGCGCATGAGCCGCGGCATGTCCAGAATTACGGCGAGCCCCGTGATGATCGGCGCCCTGACCGTGATCATCGCCGTGCTCACGGTCTTCCTCGCCTACAACGCGAACAGCGGCCTCCCGTTCACGCCGACCTACAGGATCGCGACCCAGGTGCCGAACGCGAACACGCTCGTGCCGGGCAACGAGGTCCGGATCGGCGGCGTGCGCGTCGGCCAGATCGACGCGATCCAGGCGGTCGCCGACGAGGAGCAGGAAGGGGTCGCGAACGCGAGACTCGACCTGCGTCTCGACCCCGAGGTGGAGCCGCTGCCGATCGACTCGACGGTGATCGTGCGCTCGCGCTCGGCGCTCGGGATCAAGTACCTCGAGATCCAGCCCGGCGACTCGACCGAGGGCTACCAGGCCGGATCGCTGATGCCGATCGATGCCGCGACGCCCGAGCCGGTTGAGATCGACCAGTTCCTCGGCATGTTCGACGCGCCCACCCGGACCGCGATCCAGACCAACCTGCGCGAGTTCGGCAACACGTTCGCCGGCCGCGGCGGCGACCTCAACTCGGCGATCGGGGAGCTCGTTCCCCTGGTCCAGCAGCTCGAGCCCGTTGCGAAGCTGATCGCCGCGCCCGAGACCCAGTTCGACGAGCTCTTCCCCGCGCTCGCCCAGTCAGCGGCCGAGGTCGCCCCGGTCGCCGCAACCCAGGCTGACATGTTCGTCGCGCTCGACGACACCTTCGCCGCCCTCGCCGGCGTCGCACGCCCGTTCATCCAGGAGACGATCTCGCGGTCCGTCCCCGCCGAGCAGGCGCTGATCGACACCGGGCCGAACATCCGCACGTTCCTCTCCCACTCCGCCGTCCTCTTCCACGACCTGCGCCCGGGCGCGCAGGCTCTGGCCGAGAACGCTCCAGCCCTCGAGGCCGCGTCGATCGCCGGCGCCGAGAACCTGCCCGGCGTGCCCGCGTTCAACCGCCGCCTCGTGCCGGTCGCGGAGGCCCTGCTCACGCTCAACGACGATGCCGCCGCCCGCCAGGGGATCGACCGCCTGACGCAGACGGTGTCGCAGCTCGACCGGACCACGCACTTCGTCACCCCCGCGCAGACCGTCTGCAACTACGGGACGCTGCTCTTCCGCAACCTCGACAGCGCTTTCGAGGGGACCGACGGCATCGGTACCTGGCAGCGGTTCCTCACCTTCAACCCGCCGACGGGCGCCGATGAGGCGAGCAACGAGGGCATCCCGTCGGCCATCTCCGCGAACGGGCCTTCGAAGGCGAACTTCCTCCACGTGAACCCGTATCCGAACACCGCCGCGCCGGGTCAGGACCCGAAGGAGTGCGAGGCCGGCAACGAGCCGTACATCGCCGGCCAGCAGGTGATCGGGAACGTGCCCGGCGACCAAGGCACAGCGACGGCAGGGCAGGACTAATGGCACGGCGAACGCTCGAACAAGAGGGCCGCCGGAGCGTCTGGTTCGGCGTGCTGATGGTGGTGCTCGTGGTGGCCGGCGTCTACGTCGCCTCCGCGAAGATGCTCAAGCTGTGGCCCTTCACACCGCCCGGGCAGACGGTGCGCGCGGTCTTCGAGAACGCCGCCACCGTGTCGCCCAACTCGCCCGTGAGGATCGCCGGCGTGAACGTGGGCGAGGTGACCGCGGTCAACAAGTTCGGCGACGATCAGGCCGAGGTCGTCTTCACGGTCAACGAGGAGGGCCAGCCGATCCACGAGGACGCGGCGGTGGAGATCCGGCCCCGCCTCTTCCTTGAAGGCAACTTCTTCCTCGACCTCCAGCCGGGCAGCCCGAGCGCTCCCGAGCTCGGCGACGGCGAGAGCCTCGAGGTGACCCAGACGGCCACCGCGGTCCAGCTCGACCAGGTCCTCTCGGCCCTCAACCAGCCCGCCCGCGCCAACCTGAGGGAGCTGCTCGAGGGCTATGGAACCGCGCTCACCGCCCAGCCGACCGCCGCCGAGGACGCCGACCAGGACCCGAGCGTGCGTGGGGAGACCGCAGCGAAGGCGATCAACGACTCCTTCATCTACGGTGGCGACGCCGGAAAGTTCTCGGCGATCGCGAACACCGCGTTCCTCGGCGAGGCGCCGCACGACCTCTCCCGCCTCGTCCGGGGGCTGGCCCAGACCACCGGCAAGCTGCGCAACAGCGAGCGCAACCTGCAGGACCTGATCTCGAACTTCAACGTCTTCGCCGGCGCCCTCGCCGACGAGTCCTCGAACCTCTCGGCGACGATCCGCGAGCTGGCGCCGACGCTCGAGGAGGCGACCCCGGCCCTGCAGGCGGTCGACGAGTCGCTGCCACCGCTGCGCCGCCTCGCGATCGAGTCGACCCCGGGCTTCGAGGAGCTGCCGGCCACGATCGAGGCAGGTACCCCGTGGCTGATCCAGACGGCGGCCCTGCTGAGGCCGGAAGAGCTTGGCGATGTCGCCAGGCTGACCGCCGAGTCGACCCCGAACCTGGCCGTGGCGACGGCCGCCGGAACCGAGCTGATGCCCGAGATCGAGGCGTTCAGCCGCTGTGTCACCGACGTGCTCGTCCCCGCAGGGGACGCCGTCATCAACGACCAGTTCTCGACCGGCCAGCCGACGTTCAACGAGTTCTTCTACAACGCAGTCGACACGGCCGGCGCGATCCAGGCCTTCGACGGCAACGGCGTCGTGGCGCGGGTCAACCCCGGCGGCGGTGAGATCCCGGCTAGGACGAACAACCCCGGCGTACCGGCACCGAACGACTTCATGGCCTCCAACCTCGTGGTCCCGACCACCGGCTCGCAGCCGGTCGTCGGCAAGCCGACGCCGTTCCGCGGCGATGTCGCCTGCCACACGAACGATGTCCCCGACGTCAATGGGATCGCCGCGGCGGTCGGTCCCGCGAGCCCGGCGGTGACGCCATGACCAAGGCGATCCGCGAGCACGCCCGCAGCTTCATCGCGATCATCGCGCTCATCGTGTTGGGGCTCGCGGTGACGTTCGCGATCCTCTCTCAGCAGCGCGCGTCGTTCCCGGAGTGGCTGCCCTTCCTGGGCGGCGATCGCTACGAACTCAAGGCCGAGTTCACCTCCGCGCAGGCGGTCACGCCGGGCCAGGGCCAGAGCGTGAACATCGCCGGCATCCGCGTCGGCAACATCACCGACGTCCAGGTCGAGCAGGGCAACGCCGTCGTGACGATGGAGATCGAGAACGAGTACGGCCCGCTGATCCACGACGACGCGACGTTGCTCCTGCGGCCGCGCACCGGCCTCCAGGACATGACGATCGAGCTGAACGTCGGGTCTGAGGACGCGCCACAGATGGCGGAAGGGTCGGTCGTCCCCAACTCGCAGACGGCGCCCAACGTGAACCCCGACGAGGTGCTCGCCTCGCTCGACGCCGACACCCAGGCCTTCCTCCGCCTGCTGCTCGCCGACGGCGCCAAGGCGCTCGGCACGCGCGGCCGGGTGTTCGGGGCGCTCCTCAAGCGGTTCGAGCCGACCGCGCGAGACCTCGCCAAGTTCCAGGGTGCGATCGCGTCGCGGCGCAAGAACCTGGAGCACGTGATCACCAACTTCGGCGCGCTCACCGAGGAACTGGGCCGCAAGGACACCCAGCTCAACCGCTTCGTCGACTCATCGAACGCGGTCCTCGGCTCGTTCGCCAATCAGGAGGCGGCGATCCGCGAGTCGCTCCGGGAGTTCCCCTCGGCGCTCACCGAGACGCAGGAGACGCTGCGCAGCTCGGAGGCGCTCGCCCGGGTCGTCAAGCCGGCTGCCACGGACCTGATCCCGGCGGCCCAGGCGCTGGCGCCGGCGCTGCGCCAGGTCCAGCCGCTCTTCCGCAACACGGTCGGGCCGATCGAGAACCAGATCCGGCCCTTCGTGCAGCAGGTCCGCGAGCCGATCCGCAGCCTGAACACGACGGCCAAGGGCCTCGCCTCCGCGACGCCTGACCTGAAGGGCGCCTTCGGCGACCTCAACATCCTCTTCAACTCGATCGCCTACAACCCGCCGGGCGCCCAGCAGGAGGGGAACATCTTCTGGCTCGCCTGGCTCAACCACAACGCCAACGCGACGGCGACGTTGCAGGACGCGAACGGGCCGCTCCTGCGCGGCGTCGTGATGATCACCTGCGGCAACACCCGCCTCTCCGAGCAGGTGGCGAGCCAGCGGCCCTTCCTGCGCCTGCTCTACGACGGCACACTGGTCCCACTCGCCTCGGAGATCTGCCCGGCCGGGAGCCTGCCCTTCAAGAGCGAGGAGCCTCGAGGGCGAGGCGGATTCCGACGGACACGGATGAACCGGACGCGGAGGTCGACCGGGCGCGGTTGGTCTGACCCGAGCCCGGAGGAAACGCCGGAGCCCACAGCGCCAGACGGGGTCTGACCCGACAGGTCCAGCGAGCCTCCAGCCGACCACGACCACGTTCCCGAACCTGATCGCCCCGACGCGAGCCCCGCAGCCGGCGACGCTACCACCACCGACCGCACCGAGTAATGCAGAAGAAGGCACCGACATTCGGACAGATCTTCATCGCGGTCGCCTTCGCGCTCTCGTGCTTCGGCCTGCTGCTCTTCCTCTGGCTCGCCTTCGGTGGCCCGGTACCGCTCGGCTCGGAGGGCTACCGGGTGAAGGTCCCCTTCGTGGAGGCCACCCAGCTGGCGGTCGAGTCCGACGTGCGCATCTCCGGTGTCCCCGTGGGCAAGGTGAAGTCGGTCGAGCTCGGCAGCGGCGAGTACGACGACATGGCGATCGCCACGATCGAGCTCGACGCGCCATACGCACCGATCCCGGAGAACACGCGGGCGACCCTGCGCCAGAAGACGCTCCTCGGGGAGACTTACGTAGAGCTGACGCCCGGCGAGGAGGGCCTCCCGACGATCGAAGAGGGCGGGCAACTGCCCGAGATGCAGATCTCCGAGTCGGTCCAGCTCGACGAGATCTTCCGCTCTTTCAACGACGAGACCCGCGAGAACTTCCAGGTCTGGATGCAGGACCAGTCCCAATCGGTTCTCGGCGGCCGCGGATACGACCTGAACGCCGCGCTCGGCAACCTCGACCCGTTCGCCGAGGAAACAAACGATGTCCTGAGGGTTCTCGACTCGCAGCGGCTCGCGACCCGTCAGCTCGTTCGCGACACGGGCCAGGTCTTCGACGCGCTCTCCGAGCGCCAGGGCCAGCTCCGCGGCCTGATCGAGAACACGAACACCGTCTTCCAGACGACCGCGAGGCGCGACACCGAGCTCGCGCAGACCTTCACGATCCTGCCCACCTTCCTCGAGGAATCACGACTCACCCTCAACCGCCTCGACCGTTTCGCGACGGACACCGATCCGCTCGTGCAGCAGCTGCGGCCGGCGGCCGTGGAGCTGAGCCCGACGCTGATCGCGCTCGGCAAGGCGGCGCCAGGGCTCGAGCGCTTCTTCAACGGGCTCGGGCCGGTGGTCAACGCCTCGAAGCGCGGCCTCCCCGCGACCGCGCGGCTGGTCGGGGAGGACCTGCCGCGCCTGCTCGGTGAGGTCAACCCCCTATTCCGCTACTTCAACTCGATCCTCGAGGTGGTCGGCGACTACCGCCACGAGCTCACCTCCTTCCTCGGCAACGTCACCGCGAGCACACAGGCCATTACGGGCCTGCCGGATGGAACGTCGCCGCACTACCTGCGCACGCTGACGAACCTGAACCCCTCGACGGCCGCGCCCTCGCCGCAGCGGTTGCGCTGGAGTCGCGGCAACCCCTACATCGGGCCGGAGGGCTACAACGCGCTGGCGACGCACCTGCCGGTCTTCACCACGGCCAACTGCACCGCCGGCAGCGCGAACATCCTCGATCCCGCGACGGCGAACTCGCCCGACCTGCCCAACCGCGAGCCCGGCAACACCGAGTTCTTCGCCCGCTACCTCAAATACGCGTTCGCGGGCGAGCTCGATTCCAACAACGTGCCGCAGACGCAGTGCACGAAGGCGGGGACCTTCGAGTCGATCGGCGAGCCTCCGCAGGAGAACACCGATTTCCAGCACGTGCGGCCACAGCCCTGATCGACTCTTAGCAATTGCTTATTCACCTTCGCCGCATCGGACTTGACTGAACTGTGTTGAATGAAAGGATCCCCAAGGACCGGGGATTTACACAAGTACCTAGGCGCAGCGCGCCGGGAGAGAGAAAAGGAGTCAATACATGCGCACATCGCGCAAGCTAAGCCTGATCGGGGCCCTCGCAGCCATTGCGGCCCTCGTCGTCGGCACAACTTCGTTCGCTGACACGGCGACCCAGGGCACCGTTACCCAGGGGATCGAACTCGGCGTCAGCCCGAGCAAGCTGCCCAAGAAGGCGGACAAGAAGAAGCCGGCGGAAGTTTCGCTGTTCACCGAGGTTGAGATCTCCAGCACCGACGCGGTCAACAAGATCCCGTCGGCCAACAAGGTGACCCTCACCTACGACAAGGACCTCACGTTCAACCGGAAGGGCGTGGCGACCTGCGATCAGACCCAGATCGAAGGCGTGAACAACGCGGACGCGCAGTCGGCGTGCAAGAAGGCCGTGGTCGGTAGCGGCGCCGCCGCTGCGTCCTGCGCTCCCGGGCCTCCCGGCATCACGGGCATCAAGGTGCTCGCGTTCAACAGCAAGGACGGGATCCTGCTGCACTCGGACGCGAACCTGGGTGGAACCTCGACGATCACGATCATCCCCGGATCGCTGAAGGGGAATGTGATCACGTTCACCGTTCCGCCGCTCGCCGGCGGCGCTTGCTCGATCCAGCTGTTCAACGCGACGCTGGGCAAGGGCGAGACCGACAAGAAGACCAAGAACTACATCACGGGTACGTGCAAGGACAAGTCGATCTCGGTCGACGGGAAGTTCGACTACAACGCGAACCCGCAGGGCGTTACATCGCTCTCGCCCACGGACGCGGTCACCTGCAAGCAGAAGAAGTAGCGAGCAGGACAAGCACCGTTCGAGAGAGGCGGCCGAGAGGCCGCCTCTCTCTTTTCCCTCCTCAGCGGAATCAGTAGTTACCCGCAACCGATCGGCGGGAAAGGACGGATGCGCGGCGCCTGCCCAGCGGGCAGGATTACCGCAGTCGGAGCTTCGAACGGAGTCGAGCCCGAAAGGTGATCCACGGATTGGGTCGCTCCGTCTAAATACCTAGGTACACCCCCCACCTAGGAACCCTAGGCAATACGCCTAGGCATCCCCCTCCAGATAGGGCGGCCTTCGGGCCGCCCTATCTTGCGTCTGGGGCCGGATTCAGCCACGCAGGGACCGCTCCAAAGTCCGTACTTTCCCGCGATCGGTTGCGTAGATGCCACCGATGTAACGGGGCGTCCGGAGGCTTACGTTGCAGGCGTGGACTCAGAGTCGGTCAAGCCACCCCTGCGCGTCATCGTCTACGGCGGCGATCTCGCGGCGCTCGAAACGGCGCTTTCGCTGCGCCGGCTCTGCGGCGATCGCTGCCGCGTGATGCTGCTGACTCCCGTCCGGGACCTGCCCGTCCGCACCCACGCCGCCGGCGCGCCGCCCGCCGAGGGCCGTCCCGCCCGGTTCGACCTCGGCGCGATCGCCTCCGAGCACGGCCTCGACTTTCGCTCTGACGCGATCGTGGCCGTCGACGACGTCGCCCGGGAGGCACGGACGATCACCGGCACGCGGATGCGCTACGACGCCCTGGTGATCGCCTTCGGCGCCCGGCCGCGGGGAGCGATCCCCGGCGTGACCACCTGCTGGGGTGCGGGCGACGCCGGCGCGCTCGAGGGACTGCTGGACGAGCTGCGAATTCGCTCGGTGAGCCGCGTCGCGTTCGCGATTCCCCGGGCGATCCGCTGGACGCTGCCGACCTACGAGCTCGCCCTGACCACGGTCCGGCGGGCGCGGCGCGAGGACCTCACCGATTTCGAGCTGACCGTCGCCACGTACGAGAACCGAGCGGTCGAGCTCCTCGGCGCCGCCGCTGAGTCGGCGATCGTCACCCGGCTGGAGGAAACCGGGATCAAGCTTGTCACCGGTCGCGAGCCGGTCGCCTTCGCCGAGGGCAAGCTCGTGCTCCAGCCTGACGGCGCGATCGAGGCCGATCGAGTGCTCGCGATGCCGGTCGTCGAGGGGCCCCGGATCGGCGGACTTCCTCGCGATCCCGACGGCTTCCTGCCGGTCGATGCATTCGGCCGCGTCCAGGGGGCGACACGGATCTGGGCGGCCGGCGAGGTCACCTCCTTCCCCGTGCGTCAGGCCGGGATCGCCGCCCAGCAGGCTCGGGTCGTCGCTGCGTCGATCGCGGCCGAGGCGGGCGTCGAGGTCGCCTCCGAGCCGTTTCGCCCGGTGGTTCGCGGCATGCTGCGCTCGCGCACGGCTACGAGCACCGGCGAGTCGGGGAACGGCAGCGGGCCGTCCGGATCCGCGCTTCTCTGGTGGCCGCCTGAGCAACTCGCCGGCGAGCATCTGTCCGCGCACATCGGCGCCAAGCTGCCCCTGCGGCCGCCCTCCGGCGAGGACTCGGTCGAGGTCGAGGTCGAGCTCGGCCCGGACGGCCAGCGGGTTGCGCCGGGCGCTGCCTAGCACCAAACCCGTTCATCCGGTCTAGATTTAAGCCATGACGGGTGATACCCGGTGGAGGGGCGCGCGTGGAGGTCTCGCGAGCGTCACGTCCCGCCCCACGCGGGGAATCCTGCAGCAAGAGCGCCGTACGTCGGTGCTCGTCCTCGCCGGGCTGATCTTCGCTGCCATCCTCGCCCTGCGGCTGGCCACCTCCGAGGAGAGCGAACTGGTCTCGATCCTCTTCGTGATCCCGGTCGCCCTGATCGCAATCGAGTTCGGGACCATCGGCGGCCTCCTGACCGCAGCCCTGTCCCTCGCCGGGGTGGGTCTCTGGGACGTCCTCGAGGACGCCGACATCTCCCTTCTGGGGTACCTCTCGCGCGCCATCGCGTTCGGCGGCGTCGCCGTCGCGGTCGGCGCCCTCTCCGCGGGCACCCGTCAGGCCCGCCACGTGCAAAACCAGCTGATCGAGTCCGCCCCTGACGCGCTCGTCGGGGTCGACGAGCCGGGAACGATCGTGCTCGTCAACGCACAGGCTGAGCGCCTCTTCGGCTATGACCGCGAGGAGCTGATCGGGATGCCGATCGAGACGCTGATCCCGGACGAGGTGCGGCCCGACCACCCCAACTACGTCCGCGACTTCTTCCAGAGCCCCCGAACGCGGCCGATCAACGTCGCGCTCGGGCTGCGCGGCAAGCACTGGCTCGGCCACGAGTTCCCGTGCGAGATCTCGCTCTCGGCGCTCGAGACCGGGCGGGGGACGATCGCGCTCGCGGCGATTCGCGACGTCACCGAGCGAACCCGCGCCGACGAGGAGCTCCGCCGGGCATTCCGCAGGCTCGAGGCGACCACGGAGATCGCGCGCGCGATCGGGGGCGAGACCGAGCTCGAGACGGTCCTCGACGCGATTGTCGAGCGAGGGCGGGCTTTGGTCGAGGCACGCGGCCTGGTCGTGATGCTCGTCGAGGGGGACGGCCTGATCGTCTCCGCGACGGCGGGCAACGTCGATTCTGAGATCCGCGGCATGCAGGTCCCGCTCGCCGGGATGACCGCAAGCGCGGTCCGCTCGCTGCAACCGCAGCGCGTGGACGAGCTGAAGGGCCTGCCGGGAATGGCCAGCCAGGAAGCTCGGGGCAGCCCCACGTCCGCGATCGTGGTCCCGCTCGAGTTCCGCGGCTCGGCGCTTGGCGTCGTCGCCGCCTTCGACCGGCGCGACGGTCCTTCCTTCTCGGAGGAGGACGAGCGACTGCTGCTCGCCTTTGCCGCGAGCGCGGCCACCGCCGTTGCGACGGCCCGAGACGTCGCCCAGGACCGCCTGCGGCGGACGATCGAGGCCGCCGAGCACGAGCGCAAGCGCTGGGCGCGTGAGCTCCACGACGAGACGCTGCAGGGCCTGGGGGCGCTCCGGGTGGCGCTCGCATCCGCCCTGCGCGGCGGCTCCATGGAGAGCCTCCGGGAGGTCGTCGCGACCGCGGTCGACGAGATCGCGGAGGAGATCCGGTCGTTGCGCAGCTTGATATCCGAGCTGCGACCCGCGGCGCTGGACGAGCTCGGGCTAGCCGCCGCGCTCGAAGCGCTCAGCGATCGCAGCGCGAGCATGATCGGGCTGGATATGGACACCCACGTCGATGTCGGGCCGAGCGAGGGAGACGACGTCGGCAGGCTTGCTCCCGAGCTCGAGAGCACCGTGTACCGGCTCGTCCAGGAGGCGCTCTCGAACATCGGCAAGCACGCCCGAGCCGAGCAGGTGACCCTGCGCGTGAGCGAGCGCGACGGCTACGTCGACGTGCTTGTCACCGATGACGGTGTCGGGTTCGAGCCCGAGGTGCCGAACGATGGCTTCGGGTTGCTCGGGATGCGCGAGCGCGTCGCCATGGCGGGCGGCACGATCGAGATCAAGTCGGCGCCGGGACGGGGAGCGCGGGTGGAGGCCCGGCTCCCGACCGAGCGCTCAGCCCTCGAGCAGTCCCCGCTCGAGCGCGTAGCGGACTAGCTCGGAGCGGGTCGAGCGACGCAGCTTCTGCTGGATGTGGGCGCGGTGCGACTCGACCGTGCGCACGCTCAGGTAGAGCTGATCGGCGATCTCGTTGTTGGTGTGGCCCAGCGCGATCAGCCGCAGGACCTCGAGCTCGCGGTCCGAGAGGTCGTCGTCGTCCGTGGGCTCGCGCTCCGAGGCGAGCTTTGCGCCGAGCTCCGGCTGCAGGTAGGTCTCGCCGGCCGCGGCCATCCGCACCGCCTTCACCAGCTCGGACTCGGCCGCCTCCTTGAGCACGTAGGCGCGCGCTCCCTTCTGCATCGCCTCCCGCGCGAACGCGGTCTCCGACTGCATCGTGAGAACGACGACCTGGGTTTCTGGGGCGCCCTCCAAGATCCGCGGCAGCGCCTGCAGGCCGGATTCGCCCGGCATATTCAGATCGAGCACCAGCACGTCGGGCTTGTGACCCGCGGTAAAGCGGGCGGCGCCGTCCGCGTCCTCGGCCTCGGCGACGACCTCGAAGTCGGGCTCGGCGTCGAGCAGCATCTTGAGCGCGGTTCGCACGACGCCGTGGTCGTCGGCGAGGACGAGCTCGATCTTTTCCTGCTCCTCGGGAGGCACCGAGGCGCGACCTTACAGGGCGCCCGGATGAAAGGCTGCGCTGATGGTCACGCTTATCACCGGCGCCTCGAGTGGGATCGGCGAGGCCGCCGCCCGCCGGATCGCCCGCGAGCCCGGCGCGAGGCTCATTCTGGTGGCTCGGCGCGCGGAGCGGCTCGAGGCGATCGCGGCGGAATGCGGCGGCGCCGCGACCGTCGCCGTCGACCTCACCGAGGAGGATGCGCCGGCGCGCGTTGCGGAGGCGGTCGAGGCCGAGGGAGGGCGGCTGGACATGCTTGTCAACAACGCCGGTGCCGCCTGGCGCGGGAGCTTTGAGGAGGAGGGCTGGGAGAACGTCAGGCGCCACATGGAGCTCAACTTCGACGCGGTGGTCCGCCTCACGGAGGCGTTGCTACCGGCGCTGCGGAGTTCCGCGCCCAGCTCGATCGTCAACGTTGCCAGCACCGCGGGCCGGGTCTCCAGGCCGCAATCGGCCGCCTACTCGGCCAGCAAGTTCGCGCTGATCGGATGGACGGACGGGCTGCATCTGGAGGAGGTCCAGAACGGCGTCCACGTCGGCATGGTCCTGCCGGGCTTCATCGCCACCGAGGGCTTCCCGCAGGCGGAGCTGCGCGAGAGCGGGCGGACCCGATGGATGGTCTCGACCCCGGAGGCCGTCGCCGAGGCGATCCTCGAGGCGGGTCCGGGTGGCAAGGCGGAGCGCTACGTCCCGCGCTACTACTGGCTGGCGGCCATGGCCCGGCTGCTCGCCCCGGCGGCATTGCGCCGGGCACTCGGCGGCGGCGGTTCGACCTTGACGCCGGCGACGGGTCCGAAGGACGACTAGAGCCGAGGCGAGAGACGAAAGCGCGCGCGACGCGTCGCGAGGCGCCGTGGTCGCGGGCATTAAGGGGAAGGGATGGGAGGCCGTGGCGAGTTGGTCCGGATATGACCCTTTTCTCGCCACGACACCCGAACAGCCCTTGTTCGCGAGTTCCTCTCGCTATGCGAGAGAAAGTCGCGAAGCCACCGACTCAGCGCACGAAAAACGCGCAAGAAGTCACCAAACCCGCCTATTTCACTCCCTACAAGCCCGCGACCACGGCGTCTCGCGGCGCGGACGCAGCGCTTCCGTCCCTCGGCCTGAACCCCCTACAGCCCGAGGCTCCGCACGCCGCTCTCGCCCCACCCGAGGTGGTGGGCGATCTCGTGGCGGACGGTGCGCTGCACCTGGGCGCGGAGCAGTTCAGGGTGGTGCCCGAAGTCCCGCTCCAGCGTGTCCTGGTAGATCACGATCCGGTTCGGGAAGCCGTCGCGCGCCATCGTGCCGCCGATGTAGTGGCCGTAGGCGCGGTGCTCGTGGCCGCGCATCGAGACGATCACCGGCGTGTGCTCGAGCAGCTCCTGGAACTCCTCCGGCAGCTCGTCGAGCGCCTCGACCACCAGCTCGTCGAACTCGCTGGGCGGGCCGTCGGGCGGCGGGAGCGTCGCGAGGAGCTCGCTGCGGTCGACGAGCTTGCGGAACTCCGGCTCGGGCATCTCCTCGCCGATCAGCTTCGTCGTCGCCCACGCCGTGAAGAGGATGATCGCGATCGCCACCCCCGCGATCGTCAGCATGTCCTCTGCGCCTGAAAGGGATGGCGGCTTCAAGAGCAGCAGGATGAGGCCGCCGATGAAGGCGACGAGCGCCGCTGCTTTCAGCGATGGCCCGACGATCTCGCGCATGCTCTGAGGGTAGGAGGGGCGGGTCCGGCTCAGGAACGCTGCAGCTCGAACGCGACCTCGTCGACGTAGCACCAGCTCCACTCCTCGCCCGGCTCGATCGAGCGGATCAGGGGGTGGCCGGTGTCGTGATGGTGGGCCGTGGCGTGCCGGTTGGGGGAGCTGTCGCAGCAGCCGACGTGGCCGCAGTACTGACACATCCTCAGGTGCATCCAGGTGTCGCCACTCGCAAGGCACTCCTCGCAGCCCTCGACCTCGTCGGGTGGGTCGAGGACGGAGATCGAGTCGAGATGCGCGCAGCCGTCGCCGATCGGGACCTCTCCCGTGGTCACCATTCCCACGCCCACCAGATCGACCGGCTGTCCGGGGGTGCACGCCGCGATGTCGTGCGACTCGTTCGCGAGGCGGCGCCGCAGGGAGGCGAGCGCGGGGAGTCCGAGGGCGGCGGGGAGGAGGAGTACGAACGAGCGATAGGCGAGGACGGCGGGCACGGCCTGCATCGGCTCGACCCCGTAGAGGATGAGGGTCCCGATCAGGCCGGCATCGACGCCGCCGATCCCGCCTGGGATCGGGATCAGGTTGCCGAGCTGGCCCACCAGGTAGGCGACCAGCAGGATGCCGCCCGGCGGGATTGGGAAGCCGAAGGCCGCGAAGCACGCGCCGAGCATCGCGACGTCGAAGAGCATGTAGCCCGCGGCGCCGAGAAGCAGCGCCGGGTCCCATGAGCGCAGCAGCTCCACCGCCTCACCGATCCCCTCCGAGAGCGCGGCGAGACCCTTGGAGAGCTTCGGCCGCTCCAGCCGGTCCGCAAGCACTCCCGCCCCGCTGCGGATCAGCAGGGCGAGGATGATCGCGGCGAGCCCGGCCGCGGCGGGAACCAGTGCCAGGGCGAGGCTTTCCGATCCGCTGAGCACACCGGTCGCCAGGCCGATCCCCGCGACGATCAGGGCGGTGACGTTGGCCAGGCTCGTCAAGAGGAAGAAGGCGACGGTTCGCCGCGCGATGTGGCCGGTTTCCATGCCGCCACGGCGAAGGACCCAGACCCCGAGCGCGAGGCCGCCGGCGCCGCCGACTGAGAGCAGCGCGTTGGCGGCCAGCTCGGACATCCCGATCTCGTAGCTCGTCCTCATTGCCATCCGCCGGCAGAAAACGGCGCGGAAGACCGCGACGTAGGAGAGGCAGGACCCAAGCTGGAGGAAGCCGCAGACGACGAGCCAGCCCGGCTTCGCGTCGGCGAAGCTCTCGCGCAGGTCGCCGAGTCCTGGCACGAGCACGATCACCGCGACGACGGCCGCGACGATCGCGCCGATGACGATCAGGTGCTTGCGGACGCTCGAGGACTCGAACTCGCCGGGAAGCGGATCCGCGAGCGCCTCGAGCTCCGGCTGCGAGAGGGTGGTGGCGCTGGCCTCCATCGCCTTCTGTTGTAGCGGGGCGGCTGGCTAGGGCCGCGCCGGCGGGCCGATCAGCGGCGTCTTCACCGGCTCAGCCGCCCCGATCAGCTCGACCAGGCCGTTGCCGCCGACGAACTCGGATAGCGGTGACCCGGTACTCCAGTTGTTCGCAACCCAGACGTTGCCCGACGAATCGACCTGGACGGCCGTGAGGTGCTCGAAGGCTTCGCTTCTGAATCCGTCACGCGAGGGTGAGATGGGGTCGCCTGTACTCAGGCCATCGGGGCAGCGCTTCTGGCGGACGCCGCAGATCTGGGTCACGTTGACGCCCTTGAAGCCGGCGACCCAGACGTTGTCGTTGCCGTCGACCGCGATCCCCCAGGGCCCGTGCGTGCTTGCCGGCTGGAACTGCGTCGTCTTGCCGTTCTGCTTGATCCGGGTGACGCTGTGCGAGCCCAGATTCGCGGCCCAGACGTTGTCGCGCGAATCGACCGCGATGCCCTGCGGCGAGTGCAGGCCGCCGCCGTAGATCGGCGAGTCGCTGGAGGGCGTGCCGCTCGGATCGAGCTTGGTCACCGATCCCCTGCGGACACTGGTCGACTCGTCGCTCACCCAGGCATTGCCCTTCGAGTCGATCGCGATCCCGAACGGGCTGTGGATCCCGCCGCCCGTGATCGACTGGGGCGAGCTCATGTCACCGCCCGGGAAGCGCGTGACGCTGCCCGGCCCCGCGTTGCCGCCGTAGTTGGCGAGCCAGACATTGCCCTGCTGGTCGATGGCGAGGCCCTGCGGCTTCGGTCCGACGCCGCCCGTGAAGCCGCCGGAGGGGGAGATCGGCTGCCCGTCGGGGCCGAACAGCGAGACGCTGTTGCCGACGAAGTTGGAGACCCAGACGCGGTCGATCGCGTCGATCGCGAGGCCCCACCCGGCGCCCTCGAGGCCGCCGCCCGAGAGCGGGCTGCCGAGGATCGGCTGCCCGGTCGGGCTGAGGGCGGTCAGGTCGAGCCCGGCGGTCGTTCCGGGCGCCTGGAAGTTGTTGTTTGTCCAGACGCGCCCGGCGGAGTCGAAGCCCATCCTCCCCGGGGCGTTCATCCCGCCGCCGACGTAGGCGAGCGCCAGCGTCCACGCGTCGGGCGGATCTTCGAGTGAGGGCTGGTAGAGAGTGCTCGAGCCGAGGCGAAAGATCTGTTCGGTGCTCAGGGCCGGGTTCTTCGCGATGTCGACGACCGCTGCCAGCGTGTCCTTCGGCGCCTTCTTGCCAGGCGGCTTCGCGGCCCGGAGCAGCCGCGCGCAGGGGCGGTTGAAGCCGCCGGTGCAGCGGGTGAGCGCATCGGCGAGCGTGTTGAAGGTCGGCAGCGCCTCGGTCGCGCCGCCGTTCGGCGAATTGGCGAGGACGAAGCTGACCTTGCCCGTCGACGCCTCGACCAGGTTCGCGGACGTCGCGGCCGCGTTCGGCATCCCCGGAGAGGGGCCGGAGACCTGCTTGCCCTTGAGGAACCGCGACAACGCGAAGCCTGCGGCGACCGTTGTCTGCTCGCTGAGCACGACCGAGTCCTCCGGCGCCGAGACGGTTCCGGCCACGACCATCTGCCGCATCGGGCGTCCGAGCCTGGTCCGATGGGCCTTGCCCCTACTGGCGATCAGGTAGAGCGGGCGCGCGTCGCCGGGCGCCGGGTCGGCGTAGGCGATCGTGAACTTGCCCTTCCGCGTCGTCTTCGCCTGGCCGAGCTTGACCGTGTCCCCGGCCGCGGCATAGAGCTCCACCTTCGCCCCCTTGACCCGGTCACCGGCCCCTTCGATCATCCCGTCTATCGACGCCGCCGAGGCGCTCGCCGGCAGGGCCAGGGCGATTGCCCCGGCGACCATCGCCGCCCTGCGCCAGGTGCTGTCGTCGTCCCGCACGAGTCCGCACAGAATCCGCTGATTTGCAGGCTTTGTCAACAGAGCGCTAGGCGCCCGCAGCGCACCGTTCAAACGAGCGGCGCACGATTTGCTTTGACGCCTGTCCGTTACGCCTCACCTTCAGCACGACCGTCACCGCGCCTCTCGGGCCCGACGGGAGCTTCAGCTTGACTCGGCGCCCGCGAATGCGCGTGCGCACCGGATCGCCTGCGACTGTCGCCTTCACCTTCCGCACCCGCGCACCGCGAGCGAGGCGAACGCCCACGGAGCGAGCCGGGCATCGCTCCGCCTCGGCGCAGGGCATCCCGGTCTCGGACTTCCGGTAACGCTGGAGGAACTCCCAAGTTCCCTCGGCGCCGTCCGGGGCGGTCGCGTCGCTGTAGCCGCCGTCGTACTTGGGATCGGTCGAGCCGCCCGGCCACGCGTGCGGCATCCCATGGATGATCCAGCGCTCGCCGACGAGGCAGCCGTCAGGATCCCGGAACTGGCTGACGGTGTACGCGCGACCATTCGGCACCTGCTTCTCCTCCACCGTTGCCGGCGTCAGCGCGAGGGGACCGTCCTGGCTACCGCTCAGGACGAGGTTGTTGGTCCGCAGGCCCTGTTCGAGCGCCTTCTCGGTGCAGCTGGCCGGGAACGCCAGGTCAGCGTCGGAACCGATCGCGATGATCGGGACGGGGCGGGCGCGCGGACCCATCTGCTCGAACGCAAGCTGGGCGTTGGCCTCTACGGGGGTTCCGACGCCGGTCGTGAAGCAGGTCCCGTCGGCGAACCCCGCGGAGGCCACGATCCCGACCGCCGCGTACAGGTCCGAGTGAGCCGCCGCACCGACCGCGGTCATGAGCCCACCCGCCGAGACGCCGACCTCGTAGACCCGCTCGGCGTCGATGCTCATGTCACCCATGACGGCCTCAGTCATCTTGGCGATGGCGGCCGGATCGCCGTTGCCGCGGAAATAAGCCGTCGGGTCGAAGAACTGCCAGCAGTTGGCGATCGGACCGGGCTGGGCCGCCTCGGCGGCGTTGACCTCGGGGTAGAGGACGACGAAGCCCTCCCGCTCCGCGAGCTGATTGAAGAGGGTCAGCTCCATCTCCTGCTCGGCCGTCGTCTGGCAGCCGTGGACCACGACGACGAGCGGAGCCGCACTTCCCGGCACGTAGGTCGTCGGCGTATGCAGCAGGTACGGATACTCCGTGCCGTTGGAGGTGACGGTGCCGGACGTCGTCTGCCCGGGATCGGGCGGATCAGTCCCCTCAGCCGCGTTCGCCGGCGCGCACGCGAGCAGAGCGACGACAACCGTTAGTCCCCACGCCCTCCGCATAGGTCGAGGGTAACGACGCTGACGAGGCCGGGCGCCAGCCGGGCTTTACGCCCAGCGGGTCAGCCGTTGCTGCTCGCGGCGTATCGCGTTACGGCGAGATATCCACCGTCAAGGATGTCTAGGGCGTGACCGCCCTGGGTTGCCTTTTTCAGGGGGTCGCCGGTCGTCACGACGACGTTGGCGAACATCGGCTGGCGTGCGTTCTTGGCGATGTGGAGGACTCCGACCTTGGCTGAGTCCATCGCGACATCCTCCGGCAAGGTGTTCTTTCCATTCCCGCGGCAAAACTGGGGACTGTCAAGACAAATTCGCCGCGCCTCCTGTCCAGATTCGGTCGCGATCGCGGACTCGGCTAGAAACACCTCGACCGTTGTCCGAGTGGAGTATCCAAACCGTCGGCAGTTCGACTTCAGCCCGGCGCGGATGCGGATTTGCTCGCCGGCACGAAGATCGTCGAGCGGATGGGAGTAGACGCATTTCTTTTGGGGCTTTTCGACGACCACAGGAATCGACTTCACCCGTTTCTTCGTGACCCTCGCGGCCGCGGGCACGGCGTCCAGTGCGGGACGAATGCGAGCAACGCTTATCGATGACATGTCACCCGAGGTTGCTCCTTGAGGTTCGTTTTGACCGACGATCAGCACCTGCCCGCTTCTGGCGGCAGCGTGCCACGAGGCGATTGCACAGAGGATCGTCGATGAGCCCCGCCAGGGCAGCCCACTCGGGCCGACGTCGTACGCGACGTTGTCGAAAACGACGACATCGTGATGTCGCCTGTGACCGATCGCCCGGCCATCGCTCTTCAGCAAGACGGCCTTGGGACCGGGTGTGATCGCGTTCGGCCCTGCTGCCAAGAGAAGGCTCACCTCGACGTTTGGCTCGTACCGATACGGCTTTCCCGCCGAGTCGGACTGTTGCTCCTCGTGATCAGCCGTCAACTCGATCTCAGCGGATACCAAGAGGCGATCTCCAGGGCGGATATCCGGCAGGCTGGCGTGGGGCGACCCGCCCTGAGCCAGAGCCATGACCACCTTTGGTCGCTTCGGCTTGGCGCTCGCGATCTCGAGTTCGGTGAACTTCTCGGCGTCTTTGCCGGTGGACCCGACAGAGACGAGCGCCGGCAACTCAGCCGCAGCCGGTGTTATTACCGCAGCTCGAGCATGTGTAACAACTTCCCGTCCGCTGCATCATGCCGCCGCACTGCTCGCAGGCGGGACCCAGGTCGCCGCCGGTCGAGAGCTTGGCCGGGACGACCGGGGGCGTGTCGGTCATGGCCGCGGCCGGCGCAGCGTCCACCTTCGGTTCAGCTGAACCGTTGCCGCCGCCGTTCGAGCCATTGCCACCGTTCGCCGGCGTCGCGGTGTCGTCCGTAAAGAGGGCCTGCTGGGCCTCCTTGCGGGCGCGGACGGCCGGGGTCAGGATCCCGAGCTCCTCCTGGACGTCGACGTCCTCGATGAAGCGGCTCGCGAGCCAGCGCATGATGTAGTCGGGCATCGACTTGGCGAACGGGATCTCCGGGTTCTTGGTGATCCCCTCCGGGTCGAAGCGCATGTAGCTGAACTTGCTCACGAACGTCTCGAGCGGCACGCCGTACTGCAGGCCGATCGAGATCGACGTCGCGAACGCGTTCATCATCCCGCGCAGGGTTGAGCCCTCCTTGCCGATGTCGGTAAGGAAGATCTCCCCGACCGAGCCGTCCTCGTACTTGCCGGCGGTGATGTAGCCCTCGTGGCCGGCGATCGAGAACTTGTGGGTGATCGACTCGCGCTCGCGCGGCATCTTGTGCCGCTGCGGTGCCGGGACGACCTCCGCGTCGGCGTCCTTACCGACCTTGTCGCCGGAGTCGGTCTTGAGCGCCTGGGCGGTCTTAGAGCCATCGCGGTAGATCGCGAGCGCCTTCAGGCCGAGCCGCCAGCCCTCGGTGTAGGCCTCGGCGATGTCCTCGACGGTCGAAGTCTCCGGCAGGTTCACCGTCTTCGAGATCGCGCCGGAGAGGAACGGCTGGGTCGCGCCCATCATCCTGATGTGGCCGAGGGCGCTGATCGAGCGCTCGCCGACCGCGACGTCGAACACCGGCAGGTGCTCGTCCTTCAGGCCGGGCGCGCCGATGATCGTCGCCTTGTCGTTGATGTAGGCCTCGATCTGCTCGACCTCGGTATCCGTGTAGCCGAGCGTGCGCAGCGCCATCGGAACCGTGCGGTTGACGATCGTCATCTGGCCGCCGCCGACGAGCTCCTTGAACTTGACCAGGGAGAAGTCGGGCTCGATGCCCGTCGTGTCGCAGTCCATCAGGAAGCTGATCGTCCCCGTGGGCGCGAGCACCGTCGCCTGCGCGTTGCGGTAGCCGTGCCGCTCGCCCAGCTCGACGGCCTCGTCCCAGGTCTCACGCGCGGCGCTGACCAGGGCGTCCTCGGCCGAGTCGTCGTCGATCTTGTACGCGGCGTCGCGGTGCATCCGCATGACCTTGTTGTGCGCGTCGCGGTTCTTGTCGTACTGCTCGTACGGTCCGATCGCCGCGGCGACCTCGGCCGACATCGCGTAGCCGCGACCGGTCATCAGCGCGGTGATCGCCGCTGCCGTGCCACGGCCCTCTTCGGAGTCGTAGGGCACGCCGTTCGACATCAGCAGCGCGCCGAGGTTGGCGTAACCGAGGCCGAGCTGGCGGAACGCGCGGGCGTTCTTGCCGATGTCCTCGGTTGGGTAGCTCGACGGGCTGACGACGATCTCCTGCGCGAGGAAGACGATGTCGACCGCGTGGCAGAACTCGCCGACCTTGAAGCTGCCGTCGTCCTCGCGGAACTTCATCAGGTTGAGCGAGGCCAGGTTGCAGGCCGAGTCGTCGACGTGCATGTACTCCGAGCACGGGTTGGACGCGTTGATCCGCCCGGACTCGGGGCAGGTGTGCCAGTCGTTGATGATCGTGTCGTACTGGACGCCCGGATCGGCGCAGCGCCAGGCGGCGTCCGCGATCTGGTTCATCAGGTCGCGGGCCTTCACCGTCTTCACGGCCTCACCGCCGACGCGAGCCTTGAGCTCCCAGTCGGAGTCGGCCTCGACCGCGGCCATGAACTCGTCGGTGACGCGGACCGAGTTGTTGGCGTTCTGGTACTGGATCGAGGAGAAGGCCTCGGAGTCGAGCCGCATGTCGAAGCCGGCGTCGCGCAGGGCGCCCGCCTTCTCCTCCTCGCGGGCCTTACACCAGATGAAGTCCTCGACGTCCGGGTGGTCGACGTCGAGCACGACCATCTTCGCCGCGCGCCGGGTCTTGCCGCCGGACTTGATCGTGCCGGCCCAGGCGTCGGCGCCGCGCATGAAGCTGACGGGGCCGGAGGCGAGGCCGCCCTTGGAGAGGTGCTCCTTCGAGGAGCGGATGTTCGAGAGGTTGATCCCGGAGCCGGAGCCGCCGCGGAAGATCATGCCCTCCTTGGTGTTCCAGCCGAGGATCGATTCCATCGTGTCCTCGACGCTCAGGATGAAGCAGGCGGAGCACTGCGGGTGCTCCTCGAAGCCGACGTTGAACCAGACGGGGGAGTTGAAGGCGGCCTGCTGGTGGAGAAGGATGTAGGTGAGCTCGGCCTCGAAGGCGTCGGCGTCCTCGGGTGACGCGAAGTAGCCGCCCTCACGGCCCCAGCCGGCGATCGTGCCGGAGACGCGGCCGATCATCTGCTTGACCGATGACTCGCGCTCCGGCGAGCCCATCCGGCCGCGGAAGTACTTCTGGGCGACGATGTTGGTCGCGTTCTGCGACCAGGCCTTGGGGAACTCGACGCCGCGCTGCTCGAAGGCCGGGTTCTCCGGGTCGCCGATGACGGCGTCGCGAAGCTCCCACTCGATCTCGTCGAAGGGGTGGACGCCCGGACTTGTGAACCGCCGCTCAACGGTTAGCCCTCCTGTGGCTGTTTTACCTGCATTTGCGGCGATTTCAGTCATCATTAGCTCCCTTTGCGGTCGGTTCAGCGGGTAACTGTGCAGGATCGCGAGCGTCGCGGACGGAATCCGTGTCCGATGGGGCGTCGCCGAAGGCGTAATTTCCGGGTTCGAAGTTCGGCAGCGTCCCGGCGTACTGGAAGAAGGCGCCCCGATCGAGGTCCGAGAGGCCGGCGAGGCAGAGCTCGCCGATCCGCTCGGCGCCGATCTCGCCGCCATCCGCCTCGGCCGCCGACTCGACCCGCTCGACGATCCGCTCCAGGTCCGGGGCCGCGACCGGCCGCTTGTGGGCCGCGCCGAGCAGGGCGGCGCGCAGCTTCAGCCGGTCGAAGCGCTGCAGCTCGCCGTCGCGCTTGCGGACCTTCAGCGGGGCGCGCTCGATCCGCTCGAAGGTGGTGAAGCGGTGGCCGCAGTCGGGGCAGTGGCGGCGACGGCGTAGCGCCCGGCCGCGATCGGCCGCGCGCGTCTCGGCGACCCGGGTGGAGGCATTGCAGGCGGGACACATCACAAGACGTATTCTACTACGGCTAGTGGAGTCCTCTAACGGTGAGACACTAGATATAGCGTGTGATCAAGGTACGCACGCTGACCCTCGTTTGGCTACTCTTTTCTAGTAGAGATGACGAGCGACGAGCTCAGAGGGAAGCTCGACGCCGCCCAGGAGCGCGCCGCCGAAGCGAGGGCGGCCGCGGGGGAGCGGATCACCGACGCGAAGGCGGCTGCCGGAGAGGCGGTCGCCGACGCCAAGGCCGCGACCGCGGAGGCGATCGAGAAGGTGAAGCCGCGGCTGCGCGGCGTCTCTCACCAGTGGGCGTTCTTCGCCGCGCTGGTCGCCGGCGCGATCCTCGTCTGGCTCGCACCCGCGGGCAAGGCGACGCTCGCCGCCGCGATCTACGCCGGCTCACTCGCTGCCCTCCTCGGCACCAGCGCCCTCTACCACCGCGTCGACTGGAAGAAGCCGACCGCGCGAGCTTGGATGCGCCGCCTCGACCACTCGATGATCTTCCTGCTGATCGCCGGCACGGTCACCCCGTTCGCGCTGTTGGTGATGAACGGGCCGCTCGCGACCGCCCTCCTGATCGCGGTCTGGGCCGGCGCCCTCGCCGGGATCGTCGTCGAGATGATCTGGGTCGACGCGCCGAAGTGGGTCGCCGTCACCGTCTACCTCGCGGTCGGCTGGATCGGCGCGCTGGGGTTCCCGGCGATCGCGATCGAGGCGGGCCTCGGCGCCGCCGTCCTGATCGCCGTTGGCGGCGTCATGTACACGGCGGGCGCGATCGTCTACGCACGCCAGAGCCCCGACCCGCGACCTGCCGTCTTCGGCTATCACGAGATCTTCCACGTGCTGGTGATCGTCGCCGCGATCGCCCACTTCGCGGCGGTGGCGATCTACGCGGTCCCGGCAGGGTGACGCTCCGGCCCCTTCTCGCGGCGGCGTTCGCGGGGATGGTGGTCGCGGTGGGCGGGTGCTCGGTGGAGAGGGGCGAAGATCAGCCGGCCGACGTTCCGCTGCTCGAGGACCTCTTCATCCCGTACGACTTCACGTTTTCGTTGCCGAACGGCTGGGCCGTGCCCCGGCCCGGGGTCGCCGACGCCCTCGCCCAGCGGTTCGAGGACCAGGCGACCGCGGGGACCGATGGTGAGATCAAGATCGACCTGATCGCGTTCGATCGGAGCGACGACCAGATCCTGATGATCTTGAGCCAGGAGCCGACCGACGCGACGACCCTTGAGGAGTACGTCGCGGCGTCTTCGGCGAGCTTCGGGCCCGACACGCCGCTCGAGGGCGGCAGCGCCGCCGAGCTCGCGGGCGAGGAGGCTGCCGAGTTCGACGTCGTCGACGAGGAGCAGGGCGCCGAGCTGCGACTCCTGCTCACCCTCTACGAATCGAACGGAGTCAGCATCCAGCTCATCGCGCCGCAGGGGAAAATCGCCTCGGCCATCCCCGCCTACGAGGAGATCGTCGGCACCTGGGACTGGGGATTGGCTGATCTCTAGGCGGCCGCCAGGACTGCGGCGGATTACGGATGTAGAGGCGCCGTCCGCTTCCTAACATTCCGCGGGTGCGACGGATCGCCGTGGGGATTGCCACAGGGATGTTGATGCTCGCCGCCTTGCCGGCGAGCGCGAGCGCAGCTGCGTACGGGGTCAACGACACGGTCGACACTCCGGTCGGTCAGGGGTGCCCGAGCTTGTTGAACTGCTCCATTCGCGAAGCGGTGACGAGCGCCAATTTGAACCCGGGTGCCGACGCGCTCCTCGTCTCCGGTGGCACCTATCCCCTGACGAATGGCCAGCTTCCCGTCACCCAGGACCTGACTGTGTCCAGGGTCGGCGCCTCCCCGGCTACGGTCTCGGGCTCGAACTCCTCGCGGATCTTCGACATCTCCGACAGCGGCACCGACTTCATCCTGCGGGCCATGATCGTCATCGACGGCCGGGTGACAGGAGCCGGTCCCTCGCGCGGCGGAGCGATCCAGGCCGGGGCCGGCACCACGACCTCGATCGAGAGCTCGACAGTCAGCAACAGCGACGTCGTCGCCGATACCGACGCGCGCGGCGGCGCGATCTACAGCGACGGCAATCTGACGATCGGCACCCAGAGCGGGAGCAGCACGGGGAGCCAGATCACCGGCAACAGCGCGACGGGCTCTGCCTCCGGCGCCACCGTCCAGGGCGGTGGCGTCGCCACGGGAGGAACGGCCACGCTGACGGTCGGCTCCCGCACCTCGATCTCGAACAACGATGCTGTCGCCGCCAACACGAACTCCCAGGTCTCGGGCGGCGGCGCATACGCGGCCAACGCCGCCACGGTGACCCAAACGAGCGTGGCGGGGAACGAAGCCGAGGGCGGTACGGCTGCAGGCGGCGGCGTCGGGGCGGCCACCGGGACTGCGATATTCCTTCGCTCGACCGTTAGCGGCAACAGCGCAAGGACAACCGCTGCGGGAGTCACCGGCGGTGGAGGTGGAATCGGCGTCCCGCAATCGGGATCGGCCAACCTGGACCTGCAGTTCTCAACCGTCGCCAACAACGCCTCCACCGCGACGAACCCCGCCGGCACCAGCTTCGCGGCCGGCGGCGGCGTCGCCAACCTTCGCTCCGGCGGTGCGAACACCGCCACGAACAGCACGATCGCCGGAAACGCGGCCACGGCCTCAGGGGGCAACGGGACCCGAGGCGGCGGCGTGTACTCCGACGCCGGGACCATCTCCCTCGGCGCGACGATCATGGCCGAGAACACGCAGAGCGCCGCCTCTCAGTGCCACGGCGCGCCCCTCCAGAGCAGCGGCTACTCCGTGCTCGGAGACATCGGAAGCTGCGCGTACACGGCGGGCCCGGACGACGTGACAGCTGTCGCCGATGCCGGCTTGAGGGCGCTGAACGACTACGGCGGGCTGACGCAGACGCTGATGCTCGAACTGGGCAGCCCGGCGCTGAATCTCATTCCGTCGGCGAACACGCTGTGCAGTGCCTCGGTGACCGACCAGCGCGGTATCTCGCGGCCGCAGTCCGGGTTCTGCGATTCGGGCTCGGTCGAGGCGCGGCCCGCGACGCTCACGATCACACCGGATCCGCGGAACTACCCATCGACCGTGGTGGGATCGTCGACGAACGCAAACGTGTCGATCAGCAACGCGGGCGACCTTGCGATGGGGGCGGCCCCGAGCCCAAGCGTGACCGCACCGTTCGGCTACGCAAGTGGCTGCACGTCCCCGGTCGACGCTGGGTCGAACTGCATCATGACTCTGGCGTTCTCACCGACCGCATCAGGGGCCGTCAGTCGCACTCTGACGGTTTCGTCGGGATCCCTCTCCGACACCTCGACGCTCAACGGGACGGGATTCACCGTCGCCCCGACGGCGACCAACGACACCCCGACCTTCATCGAGGATTCGGGCTTCAACGCGATAGATGTGCTCGCGAATGACGTCGACCCCGAAGGCACCGCGGTCGTCGACGACGTTACGCAGCCCACCAACGGCGACGTCAACATCACCGGGGTCGGCACCGGCGTCGAGTATCGGCCCGACCCGAACTACTGCAACAACCAGGGCGCGGTTCCGGACGACACCTTCACCTACACCCTGAACGGCGGCTCGATCGGCACCGTCTCAGTCACCGTCACCTGCTTCCTGAACCCGCTCGACGTCACCCACTTCGGCAGCGGATCGGGCTTCGTCGACTCCGACCTGGCCGGGATCGACTGCGGCCACAACTCGAGCGGGCACGCCGACTGCAACGAGCTCTACGACGACGACGTCACAGTCACCCTCACCGCCCATCCGGCGACGGGCTCGACCTTCGAAGGATTCACAGGCGCTCCCTGCGCCGGGACCGGGTTGACCTGCGTGGTCCCGATGAGCGCAGCGAGGATCGTCGTCGCGACGTTCGATGGGCCACCGAGCCAGACGCCCGATCCCGGCCCTGATCCGACGCCCGATCCCACCCCAACCCCGTCCGGCGACACGTCGCCCCCGAACACGACGATCACGAATCCACCGAAGCGGCCCAAGTCACGACACACCCGCTTCAGGTTCACTTCGTCCGAGCCGGGCTCGACCTACACCTGCCGCCTCGACAAGGAGAAGCCGGAGGCCTGCGACAAGGGCAAGGTCGACTACCCGGAGCTGAGGAAGGGGCGTCACGAGTTCACGGTCTTCGCGACGGACGCGGCCGGGAACGCCGACCAGACACCGGCGACACACAAGTTCCAGGTCCGACCCGTTAAGAAGCGCTAGAGCCGAGCTGCGGTCGCCTGAAGCACGGCGATCACGTGCGTTGGCTCGTAGCGGACGTCGCCGTGGGTGAACCGAAGCGTCGTGAGTCCCGAGCTGGTCCGGGTTCGGGGCGGAGCATTTTCCACAGCGACGCTCCCGCCAGGTTGCTCACCCAGGCACGGGGCCGTAGGAGGGGGGAAGTGGAGCGCCGCACGCCAAGGCGGCGGCCATGAGCGTTTCGAGCGGTCCCGGGCGCGCCCGACCGACCGCATAGACGCCGCGACGAAGCGGATGGAATCTCGCCCCCCGAAGCCGAACTAGCGGTGCTTGACGCCCTCGTTGGCGAAGCCGGCGAGGCGCGGTTCGGTGATCGCCACCTCGGCTAGGGCCTCGTCGATGGCGGTGATCGTCCACTCGTCGAGGTCGATCTCGCCGGCGGCGGCGTTCGAGTGGACGTGCTCAGGCTTGGTCGCGCCGATGATCGCCGAGGCGACCTCCTCGCGGCGCAGGATCCAGGCGAGCGCGAGCTGCTGCATCGGGATCCCGACCTTCTCGGCGATCGGCACGAGGCTCTGGACGGCGTTCAGGACGTCGTCCTCCATGTAGCGGTCGATCGCCCAGCTGACGTCGTCCTTCGCAGCGCGGCTGTCGGGCGGGTGGGGCTCGCCCGGCTTGTACTTGCCGCTAAGCACTCCCTGTGCGAGCGGAGACCAGACGATCTGCGAGATGTTGTTGTCCCGGCACAGCCCGAACAACTCCGCCTCGGGTGAGCGCCAGATCGCGTTGTACTGCGGCTGCGAGGAGACGAACTTCGGCGCGCCCGCCACGTCGAGCCCGGCCTGGATCTGCTCCGGCGTCCACTCGCTGAAGCCGATGTAGCGGGCCTTGCCCGACTCGACGACCTTGCCGAGCGCCTCCATCGTCTCCTCGATCGCCACGTTCGTGTCGAAGCGGTGGCACTGGTAGAGGTCGACGTAGTCGGTCTGCAGCCGCTTCAGCGAGGCGTCGATCTGCTTCGCGATCTGCTCGGCGGACAGCCCCGCGTCCGAATCGGACATCGGGAAGTAGACCTTCGTCGCGAGGATGTAGTCCTCGCGGGTGTAGCCGGACAGGACCTCGCCCCAGGCCTCCTCGGCCGCGCCGACGCCGTAGACGTTGGCGGTGTCGAAGAAGTTGATCCCGGCCTCGAAGGCGGCGCGGGTGCAGGCGGCGGTCTGATCGCGCTCGACGCCATGCCCGTAGGTGAGCCAGGAGCCGAGCGAGATAGAGGTGACCTCGAGGTCGGAGTCGCCCAGCTGTCGCTTCGGAACGCTCATGCGACCGCGAGCCTAGCTTCTGCGGAGACCTTCGCCGCCTCGATCAGGTCGAGGAGCTCGCGCTCGCGTCCCTCGCGGACCAGCTCGACCGGGTCGGGGTCGCCGTTGACGATCCCCTCGAAGAACTCCTTGCGGTCCTGATAGGTCGGCAGCGTCCCCTTCGCCCAGCCGCGGGCGTCGTTGAGGATCACCGCGAGCCGCGCGTAGGGCTCGCCGAAGGACTCGGCGATCTCCCGCTTCATCCGCTTCGCCAGCGCCGGCGAGGCGCCGGCGGTCGAGATCGCGATCGCGAGCGGGCCGCTGCGGACGATCGCGGGCAGGATGAAGTTGCAGAGCGGCGGGACGTCGACGACGTTGCAGAGCATCTGCCGCTGCTCGGCGTCATCGTGGACGGCAATGTTGACCTCGGTGTCATTCGTCGCCGCGATCACCACGAGCTGGCCCTCGAGGTCCTCGGGGCCGCCATATGGGCGCCGCTCCCAGCGGATCGAGCCCTCGGCGGCGAGCGAGGTGAGCTCGTCGACGGCGTCCGGGGCGATCAGGGTCACGTCGGCGCCGGTGGCGAGCAGGCCCTCGACCTTCTCGAGGCCGATGTCACCGCCGCCCACGACGAGGCAGGGGCGCCCCTTCAGCATCAGGCAGGCGATGTAGAGAGGGGTCTCCAGCATCCCGCGAACGCAGGACTGGTCGCAGATCCCCTTCTTGAACTGGCAGACGCATTCCTTGCCTGCATAGGCCTGGGCCGGCATCTCGTGGAGGTTAGGGAACCGGCGCCGCCGCGCCGGGAGAGTTCTATCGTCGCCCCGATGAGACGGGTCCTTGCCTGCGGGGTGGCGCTCGCCCTCCTCTCTGCGCCCGCCGCCATCGCCGCCGAGCCCGCCGAGCCGCTCTCCCACGCCGGCCGCTGGATCACCGATGCCCAGGGGCGGGTGGTGGTGATGCACGGTGCCGCGGTGGTCGTCGGCGGTTCCTTCGACGCGGCGATGGGCGAGCAGACCGCCGAGCAGGTCGGCTTCACCCAGGCCGATGCCGACCTGCTCGCCGCCCAGGGCTTCAACGTCGTCAGGCTCGGCATGTTCTTCCGCGGCTACTCGCCGGCCGCCGGGACCTACGACGACGCCTATCTCCAGAGCTTCGTGCGCACCCAGCGACAGCTTGCTCGGGCCGGAATCTTCACCGTTGTGGACTTCCACCAGGACCAGCTCGCGCCGGCGTACAGCGGGCGCGGCTTCCCGGATTGGTTCGTGCTCGACGACGGCCTGCCGAACGGCGGGCAGGCGTTCCCCCTGGGCTACTTCGCGAATCCCGCCCTGAACCGCGCCTACGACAACCTCTGGGCGAACGCCTCGGGGCCGGGGACAGGCGGAGCCGGCCTGCAGGACCGCTTCGCCGAGGGTTGGGGACGCGTCGCCGCGGAGTTCGCCGACGAGGAGCGCCTGCTGGGCTACGACATCTTCAACGAGCCGTGGCCGGGCACCCTCTGGCCGGCCTGCGCCAGCCCGACGGGTTGCCCGCCCGGCGGGTTCGACCAGACCGCCCTCACCGACTTCTCGAACAGGATGATCGGAGCGATCCGGGCCGCCGATCCGAGTCACATGGCCTTCTACGAGCCCAACCTCCAGTTCGACGTCGGCGCGGCCACCCGGCACGGCAAGGTCGACGACCCGAACGCCGGCTTCTCCTTCCATAACTACTGCCTCGGCGCGGCGCCCGGCCTGCCCGCGGTGCCCGACCCGGTCGGAGCCTGCGAGAACGTGGGCGAGACGCTCGTCTTCCAGAACGCCGAGGCGCACGCCGAGGAGACCGGCGCGGCGCTGCTCATGACGGAGTTCGGCGACACGGAGAACGGGGCGATCCACGAGCGCGTGGCGGACCTCGCCGACCGCTTCATGGTCTCCTGGACCGACTGGGCGTACATGGGCTCGACCGGCCAGATCAAGAAGGACAACGCGTTGCCGCCGAGCCCGGACAACATCCGCGCCGAGCGGCTCGACGCCGTCAACCGCGTCTACCCGCGGCTGGTCTCCGGCACCCCGGAGTCGTTCGCCTACGACGAGGGCGCGGGCACCTTCTCGCTCGTTTACTCACCGAAGGCGGCGGCTGCGACCGAAGCACCGGTCGGCGACCCCGGCGCGGCGCCGCAGGCCTTCCCAGCCGGCTCGGAGACGGAGGTGTTCGTGCCGCGCGCCGACTTCCCTGACGGCTACGGGGTGGAGGTCTCGGGCGCGGAGGTGCGTTCGGCCGCGGGCGCGGAGCAACTCGTGGTCGCATCCTGTCCCGGCGCCGAGCGAATCGAGGTCCGCGTCGCGAAGGGGATCGGCCCGTCACAGGGCTGCGCCCGCCAGGAGGAGGGAGGGGGCGACTGCCTCTTCTCGACGCGCGGCACCAAGCGGGCAGACGTCCTGCGCGGGACCAGCTCTAGCGAGCGACTAGTCGGCGGCCGCGGCGACGACCGGCTGATCGGCCGCGGGGGCACGCGACTGCCTCTCCGGCGGCCGCGGCGACGACCGGATCCGGGCCGCGGACGGCGCCAAGGACCGGGTCAAGTGCGGCGCGGGAAAGGACCGCGCGCGCGTCGACCAGGGTGACGACGTTCGAGGTTGCGAGCGAATCAGGGTGCGCTAAGTCGCCCGATCCGACTGCTCGACTCCAGGCGCAGCAGCTCGACACAAACGCCCCGCCGGAACCGGACGCGAAGCGGAGGATTCCGGCGGAGTTATTCGAGGGATTCCGGCGGATTTGTTCCTCGTCCTGCCACCACGGCCCCCTCCGGGGGCCTCCTCTCACCCTGATTTCACCGCCCAGGCCTACTGCTACGCTCGCCGCAAATGCGCCTGATCGTCACCGAGAAGAACAACTCCGCGAAGAAGATCGCCCAGATCCTCTCCGGCGGCAGCGCCAAGGAGGACAAGTCCTACAAGGTCCCCTACTACACCTGGTCGGGCCCGGACGGCGACGAGCGCACGGTCGGGCTCAAGGGCCACGTGGTCGGGCCGGCCTTCCCCGAGGGCTACTCGAACTGGCAGGAGACCGACCTTCACGAGCTGATCGACGCCGAGCTGACCACCGAGCCGACGGACAAGAACGTCGTCAAGGCGGTTCGCAAGCTCGCCAAGGAGGCCGACTCGATCGTGATCGGGACCGACTTCGACCGCGAGGGCGAGCTGATCGGGCTCGAGGCGCTCGCCGAGGCCTTCGCGGCGAACCCGGACATCGTCGGCGAGCTGGCCAACGCGACCTCCGAAGGTGACACCGAGCGGGCGCCCGCGGCGACCCTCACGCGCGAGCGGCCAAAGATCCTCCGCGCCCGCTACTCGGCGCTGACCAAGGAGGAGATCGAGCGCGCCTTCGGCGACCTCGACGAGCTCTCGTACGACCTCGCCAACGCTGGCGCGGCGCGCCAGGACATCGACCTGATCTGGGGCGCGACGCTGACCCGCGCTGTCTCCCTCGCCACGCGGCGCTTCGGCTCCAACTTCCTCTCCGTCGGCCGCGTCCAGAGCCCGACGCTGGCGCTGGTCGTCGAGCGCGAGCTCGAGCGCCGCGCCCACGTCGCGAAGCCGTACTGGGAGGTCTTCGCCAACTTCACCCATCCGGCTGGCGCGTTCGAGGCGCATCACAAGACGGACAAGTTCTGGGAGAAGGCCGAGGCGGAGGCCGCGATCGCGGGCACGAAGAGCCCCGGCGTGGTCAGCGAGATCACCGCACGCAAGAACACACGCAAGCCGCCCGCCCCGTTCAACACCACCGCCTTCACCACCGAGGCATCGAGCCGGCTCGGGATGACGCCGAAGAGCGCGATGCGGGTCGCCGAGGACCTTTATATGGACGGGTTCATCTCCTACCCGCGCACGGACAACACGGTCTACCCGGCGTCGCTGCCGACCAAGGAGCTCGTCTCCTCGCTCGTCAAGCGGCCGGAGTTCGCCGCGGCCTCGTTCCTGCTCGACGGAAAGCTGGAGCCGACCCGCGGCAAGAAGGAGACCACCGACCACCCGCCGATCTACCCGACCCAGGCCGTGAACCCGGAGGCGCTCGAGGGCCCGAAGCGCCGCGTCTACGAGCTCGTCGCCCGCCGCTTCCTCGCGACCTTCGCACCGCCGATGGTCACCGAGGGGACCCGCGCCGACATCAAGGCGGGCTCCGAGGAGTACTTCGTCCGCGGCTCGGTCGTCGTCGAGGAGGGCTTCGGCGCGATCTACACCTACGCCCGCTCCCGCGACGACGAGCTGCCGAAGCTCGAGGAGGGCCAGGAGCTGCCGATCGAGGGCGATCCGTGGATCGTCGACAAGGAGACCCAGCCGGCTTCGCGGATCAGCCAGGGCAAGCTCGTCGAGATGATGGAGGAGCAGGGCCTCGGCACGAAGGCAACGCGCGCCGACATCATCCAGAAGCTCTACGACCGCGGCTACGTCTTCAACAACCCGCCCGAGCCCTCGGAGACGGGGATCGCGATGTACAAGGCGTTCCACAAGTACGTCCCGCGGATGGCGACGCCGGAGATGACGGCCGAGCTCGAGAAGATCATGGACGAGATCGCCGCCGGCAGGCAGCAGAAGGACGCGGTGCTCTCATCGAGCCGCGAGATGCTGCACGGGACGACGACGGAGCTCGAGAAGCAGCGCGAGGACCTCGCCAAGGAGATCTGGGCCGGGATGGACGAGGACAAGTTCCTCGGGCCCTGTCCCGTCTGCGAGGAGAAGAAGCGCACCCACGAGGACGGCTCCCCGAACCGGCTGCGGATCATCGAGCTGCGCGGAGGCAAGCGCTTCGTCGGCTGCGAGGGCTACAACCGCGACAACCCCGAGGACCCCGACTCCTGCGACTTCACCCGGCCGCTCCCCGGCCGCGGCTACGAGCTCTGGCGGCTCGAGGAGCGCTGCTCCGTCTGCGGCGTGACGCCGCGGCTCACCGTCAAGGGTTTCCGCGGCCGGCCCTGGAAGCTCTGCCTGAACGACGACTGCCCGACGATGGTCGAGATGCGCGAGAAGCGCGCCGAGCGCCAGGCCGCCAAGGAGGCCCGCGAGGCCGAGAAGGCCGCGGCGGCCGAGGCGGAGGGCGAGGACGGGAAGGGCGACGACGGCGCGAAGAAGGACGACGCGCCCCTTGTTGACACGACCCGCGTAAAGCGCGCGCGCGGCGCAAAAAACGGCGCTCGCAAGCGCGCCCCCGCGAAGAAGTAGCCGCTCCGGGTGTTCATCACGCTCGAGGGCATCGACCGCTCGGGGAAGACCACGCAGGCTGGTCTGCTCGCCGACGCCCTCGGGCCTAAGACGTTGCGGCTGCGCGAGCCCGGTGGCACCGAGGCGGGCGAGCGGATCCGCGAGCTGTTGAAGGACCCCGATGTCGAGCTCGACGCCCGCGCCGAGCTGCTCCTTTTCTGTGCCGCCCGCGCCGAGCTCTGCGCGCGGGTGATCAAGCCCGCCCTGGACGAGGGACGCGACATCGTCTCCGACCGCTTCGTCGATTCGACCGCCGCCTACCAGGGCGCTGCGCGCGGGCTCGGGGTCGAGGCCGTGGGGAGGCTCAACGAGCTGGCGATCGCCGACTGCCTCCCCGACCTCACCGTGTTGCTGCGGGTCGACCCCGATCTCGCCGAGGAGCGTGGCCAGCAGCGGCTGGCCGCCGGCGACGCCGACGGCTCGGACCGCTTCGAGGCCGAGGGGATCTCCTTCCAGCGCAAGGTCGCCGAGGCCTACGACGAGATCGCGGCGGCGAACCCGGAGCGGATCGTCGCGATCGACGCCGCCGGCGAGGTCGAGGACGTGCAGGCGCGGGTGATGGCCGCAGTCGAGGAGCGGCGGGGACAGAGGGGTCAGAGCGCTTGAGTACCGCCGCCACGCTCCCTGACCACCTCGTCGAGGCGACCGAGCGCCAGGCCGCGGCCCGCGCTGCCCTGGCGGCGGCGCTTTCCGCCGGGCCCTCACACGCCTACCTCTTCGCCGGGCCCGGCGGCAGCGGCATGCGCGACGCCGCACGCGCCTTCGCTGCCGAGCTGCTCGCCGACGGCGCTCCCGACCCAGAGAGCGCGCGGCGGCGAACCCTCACCGATCCCTCTCCTCACCCCGACCTCGTCTGGCTCACCCCGCCGGGCGCTCAGCACCTGGTCGAGGAGGTCCGCGAGCAGGTGATCAAGGGGATCGCCTATCGCCCCTTCGAGGGCGATCGGCGCGTGTTCGTGATCGAGGCGGCTGACGCGATGGCGGACGAGAGCCAGAACGCGCTGCTCAGGACACTCGAGGAGCCGCCTTCCTTCGCCCACCTGATCCTGATCAGCTCCGAGCCGGACGGGCTGAAGGGGACGGTCAAGTCACGCTGCCAGACGGTCCGGTTCACCGCGCTTTCTGCGGAGGCGATTGAGGAGTTGCTGCGGGGAGGGAGCGGGGATCGGACACACCACCCGGACTTCCCACAGACTCGCCCGGGCGGCGTGTCCGATCCCCGCTCCCTCCGCGCCGCCGCCCGCCTGGCGAACGGTGACGCCGATCGGGCCCGGTTTCTCGCCTCGCCCCCTGGGGTTGAGTTGCGAAAGGCGGTTGAAAGCTGGGCTGCCGCGATCCGTAGCGACGAGCTCACGGGTGCTCCGTGGGGGAACCTGCTCAGGCTCGCCGAGGCACAGGGCGCGGATGAGGCCGCAGCCGTCGAGCGCAAGATGAAGGAGCGCGGCGAGGCGGCCGGTGGCGCCGCGGCGAAGCGCGCCGCCCGCGACGCGGCCGCGGCCGGGAAACGGGCCGGCCGGCGGCGGCGCACCGACCTCCTCGACCTCTCCATCGGACTGCTCGGCGCCTGGTTCCGTGATCTCTCCGCAGTCGCCGAGGGCGCAACCGAGGTGGTCCTCAACGCCGATCGCGTGGCCGAGCTCGAGGCGGCAGCCGCCGGAGTGGATCCGCGCCGCGCCCGCCGCGCGGCGGAGCTCACGCTCGAGGCGCGGCGACGGCTGCGCGTGAACGTCTCCGAGGAGCTTGCCCTCGAATCCCTGTCGTTCCGCGCGTCGTACCTCTTATCGTCCCCCTGAGAGGAGGCGATGGATACCAGCGAGTTCGAGCGCACTCAGGCGCAGGGCAGCGCCGCGCCCCGGCGCCGCCTCGGCGTCCGGCTGCTGCTCGCGATCGCGTTCGCCGGTGTCGGGCTGATCACCGCCGGCTCGGTCTACCTCTTCGTCAGCGACCGCACGAGCGAGGCGATCAACACCCGCGAGGCGGAGATCGCGATCGAGCGCACCAGGCGGCTCGCCGCCCGGCTCGAGCTCGGGGGCCGGATCGACTTTCGCACCCGCTCCAACGTCACCGAGAACTACTCCGCATGGGTCTTCGACCCGCAGCAGCGGCTGCTGACCGCACGCGTCACGAAGACGGGCGAGAACCTCGACGACGTCCCCCGCCGCGAGGAGGCCGTCCGCGCAGCGCTCGACGGCAATCTCTTCCAGGCGGACGTGGGCGGCGCGACGATCGTCGGCGCCCCCATCGACGTCGAGGGCAACGTGGTCGGCGCCGTGCTCGCCCAGGCCACTCGGCCGGAGGCGCTCCAGCAGTCCTTCGACGCCCTCCAGGAGGACCGGCTCACGACGCTCCTGATCGCGGTGGGCGTGTCGATCCTCGTGGCGATTCTGATCTCGAGCCTGATCACCCCGCGGCTGCGACGGCTCGCCTCGGCGGCCGCGCAGATCGCGGCCGGCCGCCTCGACCGGCCGGTCCGCGCCCGCGGCCGCGACGAGATCGGGGATCTCGGTCGCGCCCTCGAGCGGATGCGGCTGGCCCTGCGCCAGAGCTTCGACGCGCTCTCCTCCGAGCGCGACCGACTGTCCGCGATCTTCGAGTCGCTCGGGGACGCGGTGATGGTCGTGTCCCCGGAGGGCGATGTCCGCTTCGCCAACCCCGCGGCCCGCCGGATGATCGGCGTCGACGGCCGGCCGATCGAGTCGCTGCGGCCATGGTTCCGCCGCGCGGCGGATCGCGGCGAGTCCTCCCACGACGGCCTGCGGGTCGGCGACCGCGTCTACGGACTGAACGCGCGGGCGATCCCGGCAGAGGACGCGGTCCTGATGGTCGTCCGCGATCGCACCGAGGAGCTCCAGCGCGAGCTCGCCGAGCGCGAGTTCGTCTCCAACGCCGCGCACGAGCTGCGCAACCCGATCGCGGGCATCTCCGGCGCGATCGAGGTGCTCGAGTCAGGCGCCAAGGACGACCCGGAGGCACGCGAGCACTTCCTGCGCCGGCTCGCGGTCGACACGGAACGGGTCAGCCGGCTCACCCATTCCCTGTTGACCCTGGCGCGGATGGAGGCGATCGGCGAGGGCGAGGCCGAGGTGGTGGGGGTCAGGCTCGCGGTCGAGGAGGCAGCCGAGGCCATTACCCCGCCGGACGGCATCAAGCTCCACGTCGAGACCGATCCCGAGCTTGCCGCCAAGGCCGATCCCGTGCTGCTCAGGCAGGTTTTGATCGGCCTGCTGACGAACTCCTTCAAGCACACGCCCGCGCCGGGCACCGTTACCCTTCGCGCCCGCCGCGACGGGAGTTCTGACGTGAAGATCGAGGTAGAAGACACCGGGCTTGGTATTCCCCCCGACGAGGTGGGCCGCGTCTTCGAGCGCTTCTACCGCGGCAGTGCCCAGCTCGAGAGCGAGGGCTTCGGCCTGGGCCTCTCGATCGCGAAGCGGATGATCGAGGTGATGGGCGGGGAGATCGGGGTCACCTCGGAGCCCGGGTCCGGGAGCGTCTTCTGGGTCCGCCTGCCGATCGCCGAACCGAGCGCGACCCCGGTCGCATGAGCATGGAGGCAAGCGAAATCTGATGATGGCCAATCCCAGGATCCTGATCGCTGACGATGAGCCGTCCCTGCGCGACTCCGTCTCCTACGCGCTCGAGCAGGAGGGCTTCGAGGTCACGAAGGCGGTCGACGGCGACGACGCCGAGGAGAAGCTCGGCGGCGAGGAGCCGAGCTACGACCTGCTCATCCTCGACATCATGATGCCGGGCCGCAGCGGCCTCGACCTCTGCCGTGACGTGCGCAACCGCAGCCCGATCCCGATCATCCTGCTCACCGCCAAGGACGCCGAGGTCGACAAGGTCGTCGGGCTCGAGGTCGGGGCCGACGACTACGTGACGAAGCCGTTCTCCGTCCGCGAGTTGATCGGCCGCGTCCGCGCCCAGCTCCGCCGTCGCGAGCTCGACCGCTCGTCGACCGCCGAGGCCGGCCAGACGATCGAGGCGGGCAGCGTCCGCATCGACCTCGCCCGCCATCTGGTCACGATCCGCGGCGAGCCCGTCAACCTGACCCGCTCCGAGTTCCAGGTCCTGCGCCTGCTCGCCGACCGCCCGGGCCAGGTCTTCAGCCGCAAGGACATCATGGAGGAGCTCTGGCAGGCCGAGTTCCGCGGCGACGTGCGCGCCTGCGACGTCCACATCTCCAACCTGCGCCAGAAGGTCGAGCGCGACCCGCAGGAGCCCGAGCTCGTGCTGACCGTGCGCGGTGTGGGATATAAGCTCGCCGAGAGCTAGCCGGCAGGACGACAAGGAGGAGCATCCTTGAGCCTTTTGGACCTCACCCAGCAAGGCGACGTCGCGACGATCACGGACGAGTCGAAGCTGAGCTCCGTGACGCTGATGGAGCCGGCGGAGCTCTACCGCCTGTGGGAGAAGCAGCAGTGGCAGTCGGGCGCGATCGACTTCAGCCAGGACCAGCGCGACTGGGAGGGCCTCGACGACGAGACCCGCGAGGAGATGATGTACGGGCTCTCGGCCTTCTTCGTCGGCGAGGAACGGGTGACGACCCAGTTCAGCGGGCTTGTGATGGCGTACGAGACCCAGCACGAGGAGGCCTTCCTGGCGACCCAGCAGGTCGACGAGGCGCGCCATGCCCAGCACTTCAACAACCTCTACGAGCAGGTCCTGCGCTACGACGGCACCTACGAGGACCGGCTCGACCGGGCTCGCGGCGACCTCAACGACGCCTACACGGTGCTCTTCGACGAGCACCTGGTCCAGGCCAACCAGGCGCTGATCGCCGACCCGACGGACCTCGAGGCGAAGGTCGATTACATCGTCACCTACCACATGGTCATCGAGGGGACCCTGGCGCTGACCGGCCAGTGGTTCCAGACCCAGTTCATCGAGGACCAGGGGATCCTGCCCGGCCACATCGAGGGCTTCAAGAACATCTCCCGCGACGAGCACCGCCACGTCGCCTACGGCACGTGGTTCCTCCAGCAGAAGTGCAAGGACCCCGGCCTCGCCCGCCGCGCCCAGGACAAGCTGGCCGAAACCCTGCCGGCCGCAGCCGGCGTCCTCGTCCCGCCCGCCTACGAGCTCGGCGACGAGTACGAGTACATGGGCGTCAATTCGGTGGAGATGAACCAGTTCGCCTTCACCGCGCTGACCCGGCGCCTGAAGGTGATCGGGCTGGAGCTCCCGGCCGTCGCCGCCTAGACTTCGCGACCGCGCCGGCGTAGCTCAGCTGGTAGAGCACTTCATTCGTAATGAAGGGGTCAGCGGTTCGAGTCCGCTCGCCGGCTTTGCGCCGTAAGAAATCGGGAAGCGAGGAGGTGAAATGGCGCAGGACAACGTTGATGTGATCGAGTCGGCCTATAAGGCGTTCGGCAAGGGAGACATCGAGGCCGTGCTCGATTTCTTCGCCGACTCGGCCGAGATCTCCGCGCCGGCGTCGCTGCCGTGGGGCGGGACATTCGAGGGCCCGGAGGGCATGCGGACGCTGCTCGCCAAGCTGCTTGACCACTTCACCGATTTCAAGTCCGTGCCCGAGAAGGTGCTCGGCGCCGACGACAACCACGTGATCGTGGTCGCGCGAAACACCGGCAAGACCAAGTCGGGCAATCGGATCGACGAGCCGGTCGTTTGGATCTATCAGCTTCGCGAGGGCGCGGTCACCGGCGCCTGGGTCTTCATCGACTCCGCCGCCATCCTCGACGCGATCGGCTGACACACCGTGCCGGACGGCCGGGTGTCGGTGGTCATCGTCACCCACAACAGCCGCGACGCGCTCCAGGGCACGCTCAACGCGCTCGGCTCGGAGCTAACCGCGGACGACGAGCTCATCGTCGTCGACAACGCGTCCGCCGATGGGACGCCGGCGGCCGTCGCCGAGCTCGCCCCGGAGGCGAAACTGATCGAAACCGGTGCCAACCTCGGCTTCGCCGCCGCCAACAACGCCGGGGCGGAGGCGGCGATCGGCGAGCTGCTCGTCCTCCTCAACCCCGATGCCGTCCCCCAACCGGGATGGCGCGAGGCGATCGCCCGCCCGCTCGGCGACGGGCGCGACTGGGCCGCCTGGATGGGCCTGGTCACCGACGAGGGCGGGCGCACGGTGAACACCCGGGGCGGCGTCGTCCACTTCACCGGGATCGCGTGGGCGGGCGGCGCGGGGGAGCCCCTCGAGGAGGAGACGATCTTCGGCGGGGAGGTCGGCTTCGCATCCGGCGCATGCCTGGCGATCCGTCGCGAGACCTGGCGCCAGGCCGGCGGCATGCCTGAGGAGTTCTTCCTCTACCAGGAGGACGTCGACCTTTCGCTGCGCCTGCGCCTCGCCGGCGGGGCGATCGGGATCGAGCCCGCGGCCCGCGTCGACCACGACTACGAGTTCGCCAAGGGCCCGGCGAAGTGGCGCTACCTCGAGCGAAACCGCTGGGCGATGATCCTGCGCGCCTACCCGCTCGCGCTGCTCCTTTTGCTCGCGCCCGCGCTGCTCGCCACCGAGCTCGCCCTCGTGGCAATCTCGATCGCCGGCGGCTGGGGACGCCAGAAGGCGTTGGCTACGGCCGACCTCATCGGCTGGCTGCCCCGCCTGCTTCGCGAGCGCGCCGCGATCCAGCCCGCACGGCGCACCTCGTCCGCGCAATTCGCCGAGCACCTGACAGCGGAGCTCGACTCGGCCTACCTGGGCCGCGCCGCTCGCTCCCGCGCGCTCAGGCTTCTTCTCGGGGGTTACTGGTCGGTGGTCCTGGCGCTGCTTCGGGTGCGTCGCTGAGCTGATCCGCGCCGCCGTTGGTGGACCCACGCGCCGCCTTGCGCTGCTCCCGCAGCTCCAGGTCCAGGCGCGCGTTCTCGATCGCAAGCGTCTTCACCTGCTCCGAGAGGCGCGAGATCGCGACCGAGAAGTGCAGCAGCAGGAAGAAGCTGAAGCCGATCGCGGCGAAGAGGAGGAAGTTCGCCGGGACGATCCCGACGAGCTGGGCGGCCTCGCGCAGGAGGCCCGTCCACACGGCGAGAATCAGGAGGACGAGCGAGACGATCATCCAGAGCAGGGCGTAGCGCTCCGCGAGCCGGCGCCGGCGGACCAGTTCGAGCACCAGCCCGAGCAGTAGCGCGGAGACGACGATCGCGACGATCTGTACGCGGGTGTCGAGGACGGCGGCTGCGGCGAGGCCTCCCATCAGCCCTCCTCCGGGCGACCGTCGGGGATCGGCTCGACCGGACCCATCGAGCCGTCCGAGGGCGCGCCCTTGGGCGCCGGCGGCCGGCGGCGAAGGAGGCCGACGAAGATCGCCAGCAGCACCTTCGCCATGTAGTAGGCGCTGCGCGGGTAGTCGATCGAGCTGCGGCCGAACCCCCTCGCGTTCATCTTCACCGGCACCTCGTGGATGCGCAGCCGGTGGTGGTGGCACATCAGGATCGCCTCCACCTCCGGGTAGTCGTGCGGGTAGTCGCGGGCGAAGAGCTCGATGCCGCGGCCGTTCGTCATCCGGAAGCCGGACGTCGGGTCGGTGATCCGCTGGCGGACGATCCCACTCAGCACGACGGCGAAGATCAGGTTGCCGACGCGGCGGCCGATCGGGACCTTGTAGCCCGGGTCCTTGAGGAAGCGGCTGCCGGTGACCATGTCGGCGGTGTCGTCCCGCTTCAGGGTGCGGACCATGTCGGGCAGGTACTCGGGCTTGTGCTGGCCGTCGCCGTCGACCTGCACCGCGACCTCGTAGCCGCGGGCGAGCGCGTAGCGATATCCGGATTGCACGGCGCCGCCGATGCCCAGGTTGAACGGGTTGCGGATCACCGTCGCGCCCTCGGCCTCGGCCTCGGCGACGGTGTCGTCGGTCGAGCCGTCGTCGACCACGAGGACGTCGAAGTCGGGCGCCGAACGGCGGATGTCGCGGACGACGCGGCCGACCATGCCGGCCTCGTTCAGCGCAGGCACGATCGCGAGCTTGCGCAGCTCCGTTGGCTCGCTCATCGACCTCAGGTTACGGTTACGGAGCGTGCAGGGTGACGGTGTCGTTGCTCAGGTCGAGCGTGCCGGTGGCGCCGCGCTCGCTCGAGAACTCGATCTTGCCGTTGCGCTGAGCGGACGCCTCGACCCCCGTGCCCGTCGGTGCCTTGGTGATCTTCAGCGGGCCGGCGCCGATGACCTTGACCAGCGCGGCGGTCTGACCCGCGTTCTTGAAGTTGTGCCGGAAGATCGCGAAGGCGCCGATCGTGTCGTTGCCGGAGATCGAGCCGGCCTCGACCTGGGTGAACCGCTCCTTGTCGGATACCCGCCAGGCGTTCTCGATCGGTTTCAGCGACCCGCTCGAGAAGAAGTCCGTCGGGTTGTCGACGACCTCCGCCGGAATCAGCTCCTTCTCGAGCTGCGAGGGCTTGGTGCCATCGTCCCCGCCGCAACCCGCCAGCGCGAATGCCAGCGCCAGTGCCAGTCCGGCCAATCGGAGCCTCACTTGGGCCACACCACCAGCGCGTTGCCCACGTTGACCCCGGTCGTCTTCTTCAGCCGCACCCAACTCTGCTGCGGCTCGAGGGAGCCGAGCAGGTTCGCGCTCGTCCCCGGGAACGACTCGATCTTGCAGTCGTTCTGGATCTTCCCCCAGACCTGAGCCTGATCCACCGGCGAGACGTTGTAGATCTCCGGCACAGCCTGCCTGCTCTCGCCTGTCGTCGTGTCGCAGATGTGCTGGACGTTCCAGCCGTTCGTGCAGTTGTCCCCGGAGCACGGAGCGGTTCCGAAGTTGTAGTAGGGCTTGTCTCCCGACCCGTGGACCGCGCCGTCGACCATCTCGGTCGCCAGCTCCGGGCTGGCTGTCATAGCCCGGCTCGATGTCGCCGCCGACGGCGGCGGTGATGTGCGGGAAGACCTTCAGGTCGGCGACCACCTTGCCCTGGTTCTCGCCGGCGGTCCGGGCGGTCTTCTTGTCGAACTTCGTATATCCCTTGCCCGGATCGGAGATGTTGCCGTTGGTGTTCACGTAGACGATCGTGATCGCCCCCCGGCGGCGGTGCTGGCGATAGCTGCGGGCGGCGGCCTCCAGAGCCGTCTTGATCTGGTCGTTGCTGAAGAAGGTCCCGCTGCGGAGGGCCGACCCGTAGGTGTTGCCCTTGAGGCGTGCCGCGCCGAAGTCGAGCGCGAGCAGCGTGCGACCGGAGCCCTGTTTGTCGGCGACCCGCTCCGCGGCCTTGGAAACCTGGCGCGAAAGGTCGTTCTCGTTCGGCGCCGTGATGTAGAAGGCGGGCACTGGCGTCGGTGCGCCCCCTGACCCACCGGCGGGCTTCCGATCGATCGAGACGTAGCGGGTGAGGTCGTGGCCCGTGCCGTCGGTGGCGGTCATGGCAATGTCGTGGTGATCGTTGCCGTAGCGCTTGGCGACGTACTTGAAGTCGAACGTCGTCGATTGCGGGCAGGAGCCCTTGCACTTCAGGCGGTCGATCGCGACCCGCTTGCCGTCGACCGTGACCTCGATCGAGGCGACTCCGTCCGCGCGGTCGAAGGCAAACGCGGTCGCCTCGGCGCTCTTCGCCTCCAGCGGCCTGCCGTCAGAGTCGGCGAGCGTCCCGGAGACGAACATCTCGAGCCCGCCGGGCTTCGGGCCGGAGGAGCCCGGCTTCCCGCCGGCTAGGCCCGGCGGTGCGATGACCACGGCGAACACGAGCGCCGCGGCCGCCACCGCCGAGCTTCCCTGCTTCCTGGACGGTCTCACCGGGCGCAGACTACTCCGCTGGGGCGGGTGCGTTCAGCGCGAGGATTTCGGCCCCCGCGGCCGTATCTGAGGTGGATGGCCGAACAGGTTCGGGAACCGAGTCCTGCCCCCGCCGGGTACGCCCGCGACGACTCGGAGACGGAGTTCGCGCGGGTGGTCGCGTTCAGCGACGGGATCTTCGCGATCGCGATCACGCTGCTGGTGCTGGCGCTGGAGGTGCCGCAGAACGTCGGATGACCTCGGCGAGGCCGTGCTCAACCTCGAGGACGACTTCTTCGCCTACGCGCTCTCGTTCGCTGTGGTCGGGAAGTTCTGGCTCTCCCATCACCGCTTCTACGGCGCGCTCGAGCGATTCGACGGCCGGCTGATGGTGATCAACCTCTTCTACCTCGCCTGGGTGGTGCTGGTCCCGTTCAGCTCCGAGTTGATCGGCGAGTACGGCGACGACTCGCTCGCGACCGCGATCTACGCGACGAACATGATCGCCGCCAGCGGGACCTTCGCCTTCCAGATCCATTACGCCTACCGCAACGGCCTGGTCCGCGAGGACGCGGATCCGACCATCCACCGCTACGCCGCCAGGGGCAACTTCATCTTCGTCTGCTTCTTCGGCGCCTCGATCCCGCTCGCGTTCGCGAGCGTGGACGCCGCGCACCTGATGTGGCTGGCGAGCTTCGTGGTCGGAAGGACCGTCGCGATGCGAATGGTCAGGCGCGACCAGAGGGAAGCCGAGAAGCTCACTCGACCGTGACGGTCCCCTTCATGAAGGGGTGGAAGGTGCACGTGTACTCGTAGGTGCCGGGCTCGGGGGCGGTGACGGCCTTCTCGTCGCCCTGGGCGAGGGTGCCGGTGTCGAACCCGGGGTCGGCTGTGGCCGTGTGGTTCGCGTCGTCCTCGTTGACCCAGGTGATCTCGGCGCCCGCCGCGACGGTCACGGTCTCCGGGTCGTACTTGAAGTCGGCGATGTCAACGGTGACCGCGTCCTCGGTCGTCGTCTCCTCGTCACCGCCGCAAGCAGCGAACGCCACGGTCGCGATGGATGCCACGAGCAGGGTCAGGAGCCTCATCAACACCACCTACGCTCGCCGCCTATTGGCGGATCAGTCGGGCTCAATGGCCAGAATCACCCGGGTGAACCAGCACCGGGGGGTGCAACCACCTCGAGCGCAGGGAGTTCTTGTCGACATGCGGACCATGTTGACGCTCGCCATTGGGCTGATGCTCGTGCTCGCGCTGCCCGCGTCGCCGGCTCTGGCCGACCATCCGGGCGCGTTCGCCGGCGAGGGCGTCGCGCTTGGCCCTGAGCACGCGGCCGAGCACGCAGCGATGCGGGCATCCGAGCGTCGTGAGGTGCGGCAGCTGCGCAGCCTGTCCCCGGCTGAGCGGATCGCGGTCCGTGAGCGGCAGGAGCGCGCTTACCAAGCGGCGGTGCGCGAGAGCGCCCGCTCGGCCGCCGACTATCCGCCCCAGCAGTTCGGCCAGTGGACCACCCCCGGTGGTGCGCCGTTCAAGCTCGAGGGTGCGAGTTACGCGATCCACGCCGCGCTCCTTCCCACCGGCAAGGTGCTCTTCTGGGGCTATCCCGACGATCCGGGCGACGGCAAGCCGAACGCCGGCGAGGCGGCGCTCTGGGACCCCGCCGCCGCCGATCCGACGGCGCCGGGGGCGTTCAAGGCCGTGCCGGCGTTCTTCGACATCAACGGCGACGGCATCAGCGAGTCGGTCCCCGTCTACTGCTCCGGCGGCTCGTTCCTGCCCGACGGCGACCTGCTGCGTGGCGGGCGGCAATCTCGTCTTCCCGGCCGCCGATCAGACCGATGCCTATTCCGATTACGCCGGGATCCCGACCGTGATCACCTTCGACCCGTTCTCGGAGACGTGGAGCCGCCAGCCCGATATGCGCCAGGGCCGCTGGTATCCGAGCCAGCTCGAGCTTGCGGACGGCAGCCAGCTGATCGTCGGCGGCTACAACCAGCGGCCGCCGGGCGGCCTCTACAACAAGGATGTCGAGCTCTTCGAGCCCGGTTCCGGGAGCTCCCCGGGGACGGTCAGCCGCCTGCGCAAGGCGAGCCGCCAGACCTACAACTACCCGCACCTCTTCCAGCTCCCGGACGGCCGCGTGCTGCTCGCGGGGCCGGGGCGCGACGACTCGGCGACGCTCAGCCGCAAGTTCGAGTGGTCCGGGATGGCGAAGCCCGTCCAGGACAGGATCGGCGGCACCGCGACGATGCTTCCGGAGGGGCCGAAGGGCTCCTCGACGGTGGTCCAGGTGGGCGGCCACCCGGCCGGAATGGTCCCCGCGACCGCGACTGAGACGGCGGAGGTGATCGACGCTGCGGCGAAGAAGCCGCGCTGGCGCCCATTCGCGCCGCTCAACATCGCCCGCTCGAACCACAACACGGTCCTGCTTCCCGACGGGTCGATGGTCACGGTCGGTGGCGGCAGTGGCGTCGACGAGGCCTCGGGCAACTACCGGGTGGAGGGAACCGAGCGCCGCCAGGTCGAGCTGTGGGACCCGGCGAGCGGGGCGTGGCGTCTCGGTCCGCCCCAGGCCGAGGAGCGCACCTATCACTCGGTCGCGCTGCTGCTTCCCGATGGACGGGTCTGGTCCGCCGGGGACGACAAGCATCCGACGCAGGTCTTCGGCGACGGCAAGGTCGGCTTCAGCTCCGACGACACCGGCGAGATCTACTCGCCCCCCTACCTCTTCGGCGACGACGGGCAGCCGCTCGCGCCCAGGGATCGTCCGCAGATCGTCGCGGCGCCGGAGTCCGTCCGCTACGGCAAGTCCTTCTCGGTGGCGGCCGGCGGATCCCCCGCGACGCAGCGCGGTCCTGGTCGCGCCGTCGGCGACCACTCACGCCGCGAACATGACCCAGCGGGTCGTGCCGCTGAAGGCGAGCCCGGGCGAGGGCACGATCTCGCTGACCGCACCACCCAGCGGCCGGGTCGCCCCACCGGGCTGGTACATGCTCTTCACTCTGGACGCCACGGGCACCCCGTCAATCGCCCACTGGATCCGCGTCGCCTAGCTTGCCGGGCGTGCCGGATTCGTTCGACGCGCTCGCTCGGGAGATTCATTCGTGTCGCGCCTGCCCGCGACTGGTCGAGTGGCGGGAGGAGGTCGCGGCCGACCCGCCGAAGCGGTTCCGCGGCCAGGAGTACTGGGGCCGCCCCGTATCGGGCTTCGGCGACGAGCGAGCGCGGATCGTCGTCGTCGGGCTCGCGCCCGCGGCGAACGGTGCGAACAGGACCGGCCGCGTCTTCACCGGCGATCGCTCCGGCGACTTCCTCTACGCGGCTCTGCACCGCGCCGGCCTCGCGAATCAGCCGACGTCGGTCAGCGCCGACGATGGGCTGGAGCTCCACGACGCCTGGGTGAGCGCGGTCAACCGCTGCCCGCCGCCCGCCAACAAGCCCACTCCCGCGGAGCGGGACGAATGCCTGCCCTACCTCGTGCGCGAGCTCCGTCTGCTCCAGCGGGCGCGGGTGCTGGTCGCGCTCGGCTCATTATGGATGGGACGGGGCGCTGCGAGCAGTCGCGGCGCTCGGGATCGAGCGGCCGCGCCCGAAGCCCCGGTTCGGCCACGGAGCCGAGGTCGAGCTGGGGCCCTACACGCTGCTCGGCTGCTTTCACGTCTCCCAGCAGAACACCTTCACCGGCAAGCTCACCGAGCCGATGCTCGACGCGGTGTTCGAGCGGGCGCGCGACCTCGGAGGAGTAGGTTGAGCGCCATGGACCGCGGAGCGGTAATCGTCACCGGCGCCTCGAGCGGGATCGGCGAGGCGACCGCGCTGCGCCTGCGCGAGCTCGGTTTCGACGTCCTTCCAGCGGTCCGCAAGGACTCCGACGCGGAGCGGCTGGAGGCTGACGGGTTCCGCCCGCTCAAGCTGGACGTCACGGACGCAGCTTCGATCGAGGCGGCGAAGGCGGCGGTGGGGGAGGAGCCGCTCGCCGGACTCGTCAACAACGCGGGAATCGGCATCGGCGGTCCGCTCGAGTACTTCCCGATGGAGGAGCTGCGGCGGGTGCTGGAGGTCAACTACTTCGGCCAGATCGCGGTCACTCAGGCGTTCCTGCCGGCGCTCCGCCGTGCGCGCGGGCGGATCCTCAACGTCAGCTCGATCGGAGGTCGGATCGCGCTCCCGTTGGCGGGTCCGTACGCGTCGTCGAAGTTCGCGCTGGAGGCCGCCAGCGACTCGCTCCGCCGCGAGCTTCGCCCACATGGGGTTGAGGTAATCGTGGTCGAGCCGGGCGGCGTGAAGACGCCGATCTGGGAGAAGGGCGGCGCGAAGGCTGACGAGATCCAGGCGGGGTTGCCGCCCGAGGCGGAGGAGCTCTACGGAGAGCTCGTCGCTGCGATCCGTGCGGAGACGGAAAAGATCGCCACCGACACCGGACTGCCACCGAGCGCCGTCGCCGAGGTGATTGGCGAGGCGATGACCGCCCGAAAGCCGCGCACGCGATACCCGGTGGGCCGCGACGCCAAGTCGCGCATGCTGATCGCCCGGCTCCTTCCCGATCGACTCTTCGACCGTCTGATCGACCGCGCCCTGCGCGGCTGATGTTCCCCGTCAACGTCCCCAACGTCCTGACGATCATCCGCATCCTCGCGGTGCCGGTGATCGTCGTCGCCCTGCTTGACGAGACGCCGAACGGCGACACGCTGGCGGCGATCGTCTTCGCCCTCGCCGCGTTCACCGACGGCCTCGACGGCTACATCGCCCGCCGCCGCGACGAGGTGACGACCTTCGGCAAGCTGATGGACCCGCTCGCCGACAAGCTCCTGATCGTCGCCGCGCTGGTCTCCCTCGTCTCGCTGGGGCGGCTCGCCGCCTGGGTCGCGATGGTCATCATCGCCCGCGAGCTCGCGGTGACCGGGCTGCGGCTGGTCGCGGCCGAGCAGGGCGTTGTGATCACCGCCAGCTGGCTCGGGAAGGTGAAGACGGCGCTCCAGGTGGTGGCGATCTTCGCCCTGATCGCCTTCGAAACGCCGCCCCTCTGGGTCGACCTCCTGGTCTACGCGGCGGTCGCGATGACCGTGATCTCGGGCGTGGACTACTTCTTGGGCGTGCGGCGGACGATCGAGGAAGAAAAGTCTCGTGGGCCCGCCGGGACCGGACGCGAAGCGGAGGATCCCGGCGGAGGTTCTTCTACGACTCCAGCCACTCGCGCCTAGAGGTGTGGCGGCGGGAGTGCTCGCCGCTTTCGATCTCGGCGCGGATCTCGTCCAGTGTCCCGGCGCGCTCGGCGACGACGTTGTGACGGTGGATCGTCTCCAGGTTCTCCTGGCGAGCGAGCAGGAAGGCGTCGCCGGCGAGCTCGGGGTAGCGGTCGCAGACGGCGGCGACCATCTCGCGGACGCAGTCCTCGACGAAGCGGGGGCGCCGGTGGGCCTTCTCGACGACGGAGACCTCGTCGGGGCGCTTCATCAGCTCGTAGATCTCTGAGCTCATCGAGTTCTCGACGATGCGGAGCAGGTCGCGGGCGTCGAGCTCGACCGGCGAGCCCTCCGGGCGGCCGATGTGCAGCGTGCCGATGCCGCGCTGGTTGTGGGTCGCGACCGGCACGGCTTCGAAGATCTCGTCGATCTGCTCCTGCTCGTAGCCCCGCTCGGAAAGGCGGGCGCGGGAGTTGTCGGCGACGAGGCCCTGGGCGCAGGGGCATGCGGTCATGCCCTGGGCCTGGACGCCGGTCAGCGTGCGGGTGCCGCGCTCGGCGGAGACGGCGGTGCCGAAGAGGGTGTAGATCTCCTGGGTCGAGCGGCCGGACTCGGGGGTGGTCACCGTCTCCGGGTAGCGGGCGGCGATCGTCACCTCGGCGCGGATGCCGGCCTGGCGCTCACGTACCTGCTCGGCGATGTGGGCGGCGAGGAGCTCGGCCTGAAGGGCCTCGGAGAGGACGACGGTGTCGATCGCCTCGCTGACGATCTCCTCGAAGCGGGACATGTGGACGCCCGCCTGACGCGGCTCGAGGTCGACGTAGCACTCGAGATCGGCGTAGTAGAGCTGCGGGTCGCCCTCACCGGAGCAGACGCGGATCACTCGCTCGACCCCGGTGACGCCGACACGGGTGAGGCTGACCTCGGTACTGGGGCGGCGGGCTTGCGCGTCGCCGCTCGAGATGGTCACGGTGGGGGCGGTTTCGGGCTCCATCGCACCCAAGATTAGGGGAGCGAAGTTGCTGGCCCTAGGCGCCCGATCCGTCCGTATACTTCGCGGCGCTTCCAACCAGAACTGCAGGGAGGAGAACTTGGCAGAGAAGGGGGAGGTAGGTATTGCTGCGGACGCTGGCCCAACCAACGGCGCCCGCCCAGCCGACGCCACCCCGTTTGAGGGTGAGCCGCCGTTCGTCGATCTCGATGAGATCCGGACGCTGATCGCGCAGGGCCAGGACAAGGGCTTCCTCACCTTCCAGCAGATCGCCTCGACCCTCGAGGAGGTCGAAGTCACCAAGGAGCAGGTCCAGCACCTGCACACGTACCTGATCGACAACGGCGTCGACGTGATCGGCGAGGACGGCGTCACCGCCTACAAGGAGGCGAAGAGCGCCAAGGGCGAGGCACCGCGCAAGCCGGAGCTGGACCTCACCGTCGAGCCCAGTCTCGACTCGCTGCGCCTCTACCTCCGCTCGATCGGCCGCGTTGAGTTGCTCACCGCCGAGGAGGAGATCTCCCTCGCGAAGCGGATCGAGAAGGGCGACATGGCGGCGAAGCGGCACATGGTGGAGGCCAACCTCCGGCTCGTCGTCTCAATCGCGAAGGGCTACCTGGGCCGCGGGCTTTCCTTCCTCGACCTGATCCAGGAGGGCTCGCTCGGGCTGATCCGCGCGGTGGAGAAGTTCGACTACCGCCGCGGCTACAAGTTCTCGACCTACGCGACCTGGTGGATCCGCCAGGCGGTCACGCGGGCGATCGCCGACAAGGCGCGGACGATCCGGATCCCGGTCCACATGGTGGAAAAGCTCAACCGGGTGTCCCACGTCGAGCGGCAGCTGGTGCAGCGGCTGGGCCGCGAGCCGGAGCCGCACGAGATCGCGACCGAGCTCAAGTGCACGGTGCGCGAGGTGCGGGACATCCTGCGCGTCGCGCAGATGCCGGTCTCCCTCGAGAAGCCGATCGGCGACGAGGAGGAGTCGGAGCTGGGCGATTTCGTCGCCGACGAGTCGGTCGAGGAGCCGTTCGAGGCGGCGACCGAGAACCTTCAGCGCGAGGACATCCAGAAGGCGCTCGACTCGCTGCCGGAACGTGAGCGCCAGGTGATCGAGCTCCGCTACGGGCTGCGCGGCCACGAGCCGCTCACGCTCGAGGAGGTCGGCCGCGCCTTCGGTGTCACCCGCGAGCGGGTGCGCCAGATCGAGAACAACACGCTGAAGAAGCTGAAGCAGCTGCCTGAGGCGCAGCGGCTTCGCGAGCTGGCCTAGACGCGCTCAGTCTTCGCGGGCGTAGGGGTTGTAGGAGGGGTCGGCGGCGGCCGCGTCCGCTGCGCTCGCGGCGTCGCCGTTCTGGGAGCGGACATGGGTGACGCCCTCGGTCACGCCGCCCTCGGCGGGCCGCCCGAGGCGCGGGTTGTTGCCGACGGGGAGCCGGCCGGTCGTGTACGCGCGAGCGAGCCAGAGGTCAACCAGGGCGAACGCCGCGATCGCGTATAGCGGCGGCCAGACGAGCGCACCGAGCAGGATCCCGACGAGCACGGTGACGACCGCGCTCAGCATCATCAACCGCGCCATCTTGCGCCGCTGCGCCTCGTTCTGACTATCCGGCGGCATCGATCAACGTCAGCTTCTCATGGTCGCGTGATCTCGAGGCGATTTCGTGCGTGTATTGGCACATTCTGCGCACCACGTGTGACATTTTCCGGCGTAGGGTCGATCCCATGGATCAACCCGACGGCCGCCGCGAATCAGAGCGCACTTGATCAACCGCCGCCAGCAGGGCGATCTCGGCGAGGCATCGGCGATCGAGTGGTTCACGCGGCTTGGCGCCACGGTTCTCCTCCCGTTCGGCCACAGTCCTGACTACGACTTGGTCGTCGAGCTCGAGGGCCGGCTCCTTCGCGTCCAGGTCAAGTCGTCCGCCCAGCAGGTCATGACGCAAGATGGTCATTGGCGAAGTGCCGTGGCTCTTGCGACTCGTGGTGGGAACCAGAGTTGGAACCGCCGCACGAAGTATTTCGATCCTTCCACCGTTGACTTTCTCTTCGTCCTGACGGCGAAAGGGCGCCGGTGGCTAATCCCTTCCGACGCCGTTGAAGGATCAACCGCGATCACCCTCGGTGGTCCCAAGTATTCCGAGTTCGAGATCGACCCCGGTGCTCCCATCGAGCACCTGATCAATGGCCAGGATGCCCCTCTAAACTCGACGCCCGCTCTGGGGGAGTATCCAAGAGGTCAAAGGATGGCGACTGTAAATCGTCCGGCTCAGCCTTCGCAGGTTCGACTCCTGCCTCCCCCATTACCGCCGCGTCCGGCCGGTCTTTCGGCCCACGAAATACGAGCGCAAGAGTCGGCCGCAGCGGCCAGACGACCGATCAACGAAAAGCGGAAGGTAACGCTCCCGCAGCAGGCCGTGATCGAGGCCGGATTGGATGTGCGGCGATCGCCTGCGGGTGCGCAGCTCACGGGCTTCGGCCGGGTCGTCTTGGAGCGCGTCGATCTATACGTCCGTTGCCGACGGCCGACTCGCGCTAGCGCCTAGAGCTCCGCCGCGATCGCCTCCGCCAGCCGCTCCGCCGTCGCCGGCGACTCATGCAGATAGAGGCACGGCTCGACGACCTCCAGCTCCATCAGCACCGGCTCGCCGTCCGCGCCCGGCACCAGGTCGACCCGCGCGTAGAGCGGCGGCTCGCCGAACCGCTCCGAGACCCAGCCAAGGATCTCCGCGGCAACCTCCCGCTCGGCGGCCGTCGACTCGCTCGCCCGCACCAGCTCGGGGTCGTACATCGCCTCCGCCGCACCCAGCGGGTCGTCGCGCACCGGCGCCACCTCGTCCGGCGCCAGCACCGCGCGCTTGCGCAGCGCATGCGCGAACTCCCCCGCGATGTGCACCAGCGCGGTCTCACCCGCCGAATCGACGGCACCTAGATACGGCTGCACCATCGCGCCCCGGCCCCCGTCCACGATCTCCTCGACCAGCGCCCGCGCCTCGCCATGCGCCTCCAGCCCGAACCTCCCGGTATGCCGCCCGCCCGCCGACACCGTCGGCTTCACCACGACCTCCCCTTCGAAACTCAGGTACCGGATCGCCCGCCACCACGAACTCCGTCGGCACCACCGCCAGCCCCGCAGCTGCCAGTTCCCCCATGTACCGCTTGTCCGAGTTCCAGGCGATCACCTCAGGCCGATTGTGCAGCCGGCGACCGATCCCCTCCGCCCAGCCGACGAACTCCTCCACCCGATCCCAGTAGTCCCACGTCGACCGGATCACCACCAGCTCGAACTTCCCCCAGTCGACCCCCTCCGCATCCCAAGAGACGAACCCCGCCTCGACACCCCGCGCTGACAGCGCGTCGACGATCAGCTCGTCGTCGTCGAACTGCTCCGGCACGACGTCGCAAGTCGCGATCGCAACCCTCACGCTCGAAACCTAAAGGGGTCAGACCCCTTTAGGTTTTCGCCGATGCCCGCCATCGCGTCGGCCGCCGCCGGCTTCCTCCTCGCCGTCCTCTGGTTCGACCTCATGTTCGACGTCCAGGCACGCCGCAAAGATGTCGACCTCCCCGACGACACCCTCGCCTCCATCTCCGCCTACTACCACCGTGTCCTCACCGGAGCCGGCCCGATGAGCGCCCTCGTCGCCGTCGTCATGGCGATCTCACTCGGCGCCCACATAGCCGAACTCGCCGGCGACGACGTTCCCCCCTGGACCGCCATCGCCTCCCTCGCCTTCCTGCTCCCCGCAATCGCCATCGCCGCCCTCCACACCGTGCCCGACCGCCAAACGCCTCGGCGGCCGCACGCGACGACGCCAGCCACCCAAACCACCCTCGCCCGCTCAATCCTCCGCGATCACGTCATCTGCTTCGTCCTAATCGCGGCCGTCCTGACGATCCAGCTCTCCCAGGCGCTCTAACCAACCAACCGCGACAGCGCGACCACCGACCGCGTCCGCTCGACCATCCCGTTCCGCTGCAGGTCGATGATCAGCCGCTCGAGGTCCCCGTTGTCCTTCGTCCGCACCCGGGCGACCGCGTCCGCCTCCCCGGTGACGCTCCACGCCTCCGCCACCTCGGGGTGGCCCCGCAGGGTCTCCGCCACCTCGTCCAACGTCGTCCCCGGCCGGAAGAACATTTCGACCAGCGCCTCCGTGTCCCACCCGAGCGCGCCGTGATCGACCACCGCTGTGAACCCCTGCAGCGCTCCTTCGGCGAGCAACCGGTCCACCCGCCGCTTCACCGACGGCGCCGTCAGCCGCACCTGGCCGGCGATGTCCCCATACGTCCGCCGGCCATCTTCCAACAGCAGCGCAAGTATTCGCTCGTCAACAGCATCCATACGCAAGATTATTGCGCATCTGCCACAGAAACACCCATTGATCCGTCTCCATGCAGCCGCTACCGTCATATTCATGCATTCACCGGCCAAGGCAGCGCGAATCCTCTTCGACGAGTCGCACGGCGAGGCGTGGACCATCCGCCCCGAGCTCGCGCGCGCCATGCAACCCGCCCACCCGGCCGACTCCTCCCTCGCGACCGCTGCGACCACCCTCGCCGACCGCGACTTCGCCGTCGCCGCCCACACCGACGGCCCCCTCGACACAACTGCCCTCGGCAACGCCGACGCCCTCGTCATCGCCCACCCCTCCGAGCCGAAGTGGGAGGCGACGGTCGGCGGCTCGCCCCGCTTCGACACCTCAGAGATCGACGCGATCGAGTCCTTCGTCGCGGCCGGCGGCGGCCTCGTCGTCCTCGCCGAGACCGAGGAGGACAAGTACGGCACCAACCTCGGCGACCTCCTCGCCCGCTTCGGCATCACCGTCGAGAGCACGACCGTCCAGGACTACGAGCACCACACCCACGCCCCAAGCTGGGTCCTCGCCGACCTGGGGGGACAGAGGGGTCGGAGGCCTCGGGGGCAGCGCCTCCCGCCGACCTCCTCGCCGGCGTCTCCGCCGCCGCCTTCTACCGCGCCGGCACCCTCGCCACGAACAACGGCGCCCGCGTCCTCGCCCGCACCTCGCCGACCGCGACCCCGCCGAACGCGCCCCTCGCCCTCGCAACCACCCACGGCGAGGGCCACGTCGCCGTCCTCGCCGACTCCGACCTCTTCGGCGACGACTGCATCGCCGAGCTCGACCACCTCCCCCTCTGGACCAACCTCCTCTACTGGGCCGCCGCCCCCGCCTTCCGCACCGCGGACCCGGCGACCCCTTCCCCCGCCGCGGCATCCCCCGCATGGACGGAGCTGAAGCAAACCGTCGAACTCCTCCGCGCAACCCAGGAACCCGATGGCTCCGTCGACCTCGGCCGCCACAACCCGGCCGAGATCGCCCGCCACGTCCACCGCATCATCGACACCCTCGGCCTTCTCGCCACCCACTTCCCCCACCAGGACGCCTACATCGAGGCCCTCACGGCAGACCTGCACACCTGGGTCGACACACGCCTACCCAAGCCCGACTTCACCGCCTCACTCGCCGCCTTCCGCCCCGAGCGACACCGCGAAGACGGAATCGAGCACCTCGTGGTCTTCCCGATGTACAAGCAGAACGCCTCCCGTGACACCTGCTTCGAAGCACTGATCGTCCGCACCCCGTGGCCCGAATGGCTCGCCGACCTCGAGCGCACGAACTACGACAACCCCAAGTTCGTCCCGGTCACCCTCGTCGACTACACCTCCGGCTACGACTCCGAGTGCGCCGTCCTCTTCCCGGAGACCGTCTCCACCGCCGAGCGCCCCGAGAACAACTTCGGCGCGATCTTCTGCGACCGCGAGGCCGAGCGCCTGCGCCGCGTCTGCGCTCCCGCCGCCGAGATCGTCGGCCTCAACCTGCCGCCCGACGCCGCCGCCCTCCTCTCCTCACCCCGCCTCTCCCGCGACGCCTACACCCTCTGGGACCTCGTCCACGACCGCACCCACTCCCACGGCGACCTCCCCTTCGACCCCTTCATGATCCGCCAGCGCAGCCCCTACTGGATGTATTCGCTGGAGGAGCTCCGCTGCGACCTGACCGCCTTCGGCGAGGCCGTCCGCCTCGAGCGCGAGGGCTTCGCCTTCGCCCGCCACGTCCAGTACGCGATCCTCCTCGACCGCCTCTTCCGCTTCCCCGTCACCGGCAGTCGCGTCCGCAACTACGACGGCCTCGGCGGCCAGCTCCTGTTCGCCTTCCTCCACCGCGAGGGCTACCTCCACTGGACCGACAACCGCCTCACCGTCGACTGGGACCGAGTCGCCGACGGCGTCGCCGCCCTCCGCGAAAAGGTCCAGGACCTCTACCACGCCGGCATCGACCGCCCGAAGCTCTCGCAGTGGATCGCGGCCCACGACCTGGTCGCCGCCTACGTCACACCCGCGGAGTCCTCCGTCTGGGCCGCCGACCGCCGCGACCTCCCCGAGGTCGACGAGCCCAAGCAGCTGGTCGACCTCGTCCGTGACGACGAGTTCCCCCTCAGCCTCTTCTACTCCCAGCTCCAGCCCAAGCTCGAGCCGGTGCTAACCCGTCCCTAAGAAACCGATCTACCCTGGACCGATGGAGCTCCACCGATCCGAGTTCGACTCGATGGCCTTCGCCCTCGCGCTGGCCGCGATGGGCGCCGCCGCCTTCGCGTTCGTCGTCACCCTGAATGGCGCCGCCCTCGTCATGGCCGCTATCTGCCTCGCCGGCCTGCTGGCCGGCCGCTTGATCGGAGCCCCCGGATACGTCCTGCTCGCGGTCGCGATCGGCCTCTGTGGAGTCCTCTGGATGATCTGGGTCTCGCCAATCGATCATTACGTCAGCCCGACCGCCCACCTCGCGGGCGGCCTCCTCGCCGGGTGGGCGCTCGCCGAGACCTTCCGCAGCCGCCAGTGGGCCGCCTGGGCCCTCGCTGCCCTCGCCGCCGTCCTCCTCCTAACCATCGTCTGGGAGATCGGCGAGTACGTCGGCGATCGTGCGCTCGACACCGCGCTCATTCCAAGTCGGCGCGACTCCGCCTTCGACATCTTCTTTGGCTGCCTGGGCGGAGCCGTCGGAGTCACCATCGCCAGTCTCCGAGCGGCCGCGCGCCCGGCCGGATAGCGTTTGGCACCAATGGCCGACGAGCCCCGCACAATCGCGATCGCCGGAGCGGCGGGTGGCCTCGGCCCCGTCGTCGCGGAGCGGCTCGCGGCCGACGGCCACACCCTCGCCCTCACCGACCGCGACCACGACAAGCTCTCCGCGCTCGCCGCCGACCTCGGCCTCCCCGAGGAACGCCACGACGAGCAGGTCGTCGACCTCCTCGACCCCGACGGGACGAAGATGTGGGCCGACCTCCTCGCCCAGCGCTTCGGCGCCGTCGACACGCTGCTTCACCTCGTCGGCGGCTGGCGCGGGGGAGAGCCACTCGCCACCGCGCCGATGGAGGACTACGAGCTCCTCCACAACCTCCTCATCAGCACCCTGCAGAACACCACCCGCGCCTTCCGCGACCAGATCGCCGGCTCCGGCAACGGCCGCTTCGTCCTGATCTCCTCCTCTCAGGCGCAGAACCCTGGCGGCACGAACGCCGCGTACGGCGCCGCCAAGGGAGCCGCCGAGAGCTGGACCCTCGCCCTCGCCGACGACCTCGCCCACACCGGAGCGACCGCGAACATCATCGTCGTCGAGGCCATCCTCACCCCCGCGATGCGGGCGGAGAACCCGGACAAGGACTACCCCAGCTTCACCCCGGCAGAGGCGATCGCCGAGGGCATCGCCTTCCTCCTCTCCGATGGCGCCGCGCAGATGAACGGGCAGCGACTGTCGCTGCACCACTGACGGTCTCTTGAGCGGCTTCGCCTCCGACAACTTCGCCGGGGTCCACCCGGAGATCCTCGCCGCGATCGCCGCGGCCAACGAGGGAGACGCCGCCTCCTACGGCCACGACCAGTGGACCGCAGCGCGCCGGTGACGTCTTCAAGCGCCACTTCGGCCCCGACGCCCGCGCCTGGCCCGTCTTCAACGGCACTGGGGCCAACGTCCTCTCCCTTGCCGCCACCTGTGAGACCTGGCAGGCGGCAATCTGCACGGAGACCGCTCACCTCCACGTCGACGAGTGCGGCGCACCCGAGCGGCTCGCCGGCGTCAAGCTGATCCCGATCCCCACCGAGCACGGCAAGCTCGACCCCGCCGCCGTCGAGCCCCTCATCACCCGCATCGGCGACGAGCACGCGGTCCAGCCCCGGGTCATCACCATCTCCCAGGCCTCAGAGCTCGGCACCGTCTACACCGCCGAGGAAACCAGAGCCCTCGCCGACCTCGCCCACGCCAATGACATGTACCTCCACGTCGACGGCGCCCGCCTCGCCAACGCCGCGGTCCACCTGGACGCGACGCTCGCCGCGATCACCACCGACGCCGGCGCCGACCTCGTCTCCTTCGGCGGCACCAAGAACGGCCTCCTGCTCGGCGAGGCCGTCGTCTTCCTGAACCCCGAGCTGGGCGACCGCTTCGAGTTCCAGCGCAAGCAGATGGGCCAGCTCGCCTCGAAGATGCGATTCATCTCCGTTCAGCTCGAAGCGCTTCTCGACGGCGACCTCTGGCAGCGCAACGCCGCCCACGCCAACGCGATGGCCGCCCGTCTGGCGGCGGCGACCGAGCCCCTCGACGGTGTCGAGCTACCCCACCCTGTCCAGGCCAACGGCGTCTTCCCCCGCCTTCCCGCCGACGCCGCCGAGCGCCTGCTCACAGCTCACGGCGAGGAGTTCCCCTTCTACCCCTGGCCCTACGAGCCGGGCCTGGTCCGCTGGATGTGCTCGTGGCAGACCACGGAGGACGACGTCGACCGCTTCGCCGCCGCGGTCGCGGAATCGCTCAGCTAGATCTCAGTCGCACAGGTACGCGACGTCGACCTTGAAGACCCGGATCTTCGCCCGCACCCGGCGCTTCACCCGCTTGTTCTTCGCGACAGCCAGCCGCTCCTTCGCCGCCTGCAGCGAGCGCTTGGCGCGGGCGCATTCGGCGCTCACCGCTCCCTGCTCGGAGCCGGCGCCGCCGGACGCTGAATTGCCACCCGAGGGCGGCGGGTCCGCCAGCCAGATCTCGTGCAGGTGGGTGTGCGAAAGCGCGGTCGGGTAGTACGCGACCTCGTCGAGGACGCCACGCAGCCACGGCGCCTTGTCGCCGTAGCCGACGTAGAACGTCGAGCTGCCCGACGTCGCCCTGTCAGCGGTGCGCGCGTCCATGTGCTCGCCGTCCAGATACAGCCTCGCCGTGCCGGTGCCGAGCTGCGGGTTCCCCGGAGCCGGCACCCAGTCATAGGTCGCGGCGACGTGGTGCCAGGTGCCCGGTGTCACCGAGCCGGCCCCCGTGTCGAGCTCGACCCCGAGCCAGTCGACCGGCCGGAAGCGGATCATCCCGCCCGATTGCCAGATCGCGCCGGCGGATCCGTGCTGGAGGATCATCGCGTCGCCCGAGTCGTCGAGGCGGAAAAACGCCGAGAGCGTGTAGGAGCGTGGCGCCTCGATCCCGTTCGCATAGCCGTAGCCGTCGGCGCCGGTGAACAGTCGGGCCGCGTCGCCATCGCCCGAGATCCCGTAAGGCTCCGAACCCTGGCCGTTCTTGTACTCGCCATCGGGCCCGGCCTCGGCCGCCATCGTCGTGGCGCCGGGGCCGTCGCCGAGGCGGTAATAGGCGATCGGGTCGTCGTCGAGCATGAAGTCCGCGAAGTGGAAGACCCGGTATTCGACCATCTCGGTCTTCGTGTTCCCAGCGTTGTCGGTCGCGGTCACCACGAAGGTCTGCCAGCCCGGTGTCGAGCGGGGGAAAGGCGTTCCGTCGGTGACGGTGCCGAAGCACGACGCGATCCCCGACTCGCCGTCGGTGCAGTTGTAGTTCGCGTTCAGCTCGGGCTTGGGGTCGGCTTCGACCGTGTACCGCCCCCACTCATAGGGATCGAGAATCTCGACCTCGGGAGCGGTCGTGTCCGCGGCGAAGGCCGACGGGGCTCCGCCAAGCGTCAGAAGGCCGATAACGGCAAGCGAAACAAGCAGAACAAGTCTGGGCATTGATGACCCCTCCAGGCATCGAGTGCGACCGCGGTCCATACCCCCGGAACGCGCGAACTCCTCCTCGGTTCGCTAGTTCTGAATGGAATCCTTCAGCCGCCCTCTAAAGTCCTGCGCCCGCGCCCGGATAGCTCAGTTGGTAGAGCACTTCCATGGTAAGGAAGGGGTCGCCGGTTCGAGTCCGGCTCCGGGCTCTTACGCGCGAAGCTGCTCGTCCTGGCGACGACGGTGAAGCGCGGCCTCGGCCGCGATCAGCAGCTCGTTGTCCGCGAATGGCTTGACCAGGTAGCCGCAGGCGCCGTTGTCGAGGGAGACGCGCGCCATCATCGGATCGTCGAGACCGCTCATCATCACGATCGCGAGCTGCGGATTCGACTCGTGGAGTGCCTTGGTCAGCTCGAGGCCGTTCTCCCCCGGCATCCGGATGTCGCAAAGGGCGAGCTCGAACGAGATCTCCCTCATCAGCGCGCGCGCCTCGGTGGCGCTCGCGGCGCCCAGGGCACCGTATCCGCGTTTCTCCAGCGTCCTTACGACCGACTGCCGAAGCGCGTCGTCGTCGTCGACGACGAGTATCCGCGGCTCATCGGAACCATGCGCGTCGTCCGGCCCATCCCCGTTCCTCACGCTACCCCCAGTCTGTTTTCCCCACCGTCGCGTTCGAACCATACATCGCCCTGGACCCCCTGTGGGGTAATTACGAGGTCTCGGCCGTGAGCCCGTCCTCGCCCGGGTCCTCCACAACCGCGGGCTCGCCCGGCTCGCCCTTCCCCGGCGGCGCCTCGATCCGGTCCCTCCCAAGTGCCTTCGCCGCGTAGAGGGCCGCGTCGGCCGAGCGCATCAGCAGGTCCTGGGTGTCGCCGTTCTCCGGCGAGACGGCGATCCCGAAGCTGATCGTCAGCGGCATCCCCTCCTCCGTGAAGTCGTCGCGGATCGTCCGCCGGATCCGCTCGGCCATCGCCTGGGCGCCGGGGCGGCCGGTGTAGGGGAGGACGATCGCGAACTCCTCGCCCCCGAGCCGGGCGACCGTGTCGCTCTCGCGCGCCGCCTCGTGGAGCAGCGCGCTCACCCTGCGCAGCGCCTCGTCGCCGGCGGGATGGCCGAAGCGGTCGTTGATCTGCTTGAAGCGGTCGAGGTCGCCGACGACGAGGGCCAGTCCGTGGCCGCTACGCGTCGCCCGCCTCAGCTCCTCGGCGAGACGCTGGTTGAATCCGCGGCGGTTGAGCAGGCCGCTCAGATCGTCCGTGCTCGCGGCTCGCGAGAGTGCCTCGACGAGCCGGTCGACCCGCTCCTTGAGGCTGCGGACGAGTACCGCGACGACGATCAGCGCGCCGATGGTCAGGAGCCACCCGAAGCCCCACTCGTCGGCCGATCCTCCGGCGATGATCACCGCGGCGTAGGCGGCGGCGATGATCGCGACGTGGACAACGGCTCCTCGCCTCGAGAAGAAATAGGCCGCGAACAGGGCCACCCAGAGGTAGTAGAAGGCGTAGGCGCCGGAGGGCGCCCCGGAGAACTCGACGGCCGCCGTGATCATCGCCGTCCCGAGAGCGAGGGAGGCATTCAGCGCCCACCAGGGGAGCGGCTTCAGCGTCAGCAGCAGCGCAGCTACCGGAATCGCGGCGATGCACACCGACGCAACCCCGACCACGTCGACCATTTCGCCATGGGGGAGCAGCAGCGCCGCCAGCCCGAGCGTCCCGCCGGCAGCGAAAAGAAAGGCAAGCGAAACGCTCGCGACTTCGCGCTCCCGCTCACCCGGTTCGCCTCCGCTCTCGGAGGCGGTGGGGCCAATCCATGCCCCGGTGCCTTCCATGTCCTTTGCCTATCGGCAGTAGATTGCCGCCCCATGAACTTCACCTTCACCGACGAGCAAGAGGACTTCGCCGCCGCGATCCGTGACTTCTGCAAGCGGGAGGTCGGCACATCGGAGCAGCGCGAGAAGCTCACCGACGGCTACAAGGAGTCCCACTCGGCCGAGCTCTACAAGAAGATGGCCGACCTCGGCTGGCTCGGGCTCACGATCGACGAGTCGGTCGGCGGCTCCGGCGGCGGCATGGTCGACGCCTGCATCTTCATGGAGGAGACCTCGCGCGGCCTCGCCCCGATCGGCGGTTACGGGACCACGCTGATCGTCGCCGGCGCGGTCGAGCGCTTCGGCACCGACGAGCAGAAGCAGAAGATCCTCGGCGGCATCGCGGGCGGCTCCGTCGAGGCGATCGCGATGACCGAGCCCGAATCCGGCTCCGACGTCGGCTCCCTCACCACGACCGCCGAGCGCGTCAACGGCGGCTACGTCCTCAACGGGACCAAGGTGTTCTGCTCGAACGCCCACATCTCCGACCACGTCCTCGTCGTCGCGCGGAGCACCAAGGGGGAGAACAAGCACGAGGGCCTCTCGATGATCTTCGTCCCCACCGACCACCCCAACATGGAGATCCAGCCGATCGACACGATGGGCGGGCGGGAGACCAACTACCTCTACATCTCCGACTGCGAGGTGGAGGCCGACATGCTGCTCGGCGAGCAGGACGCGGCCTGGATGCAGCTGATGGCCGGCCTCAACGTCGAGCGCCTGATCCTCGCCGCGATCCAGCTCGGGATCGGCTGGCGCGCCTTCGACGACACGCTCGCCTACGTCAAGGAGCGCAAGCAGTTCGGCCGCCCGATCGGCTCCTTCCAGGCACTCCAGCACCGGATCGCCGACATGGCAACCCAGCTCGAAGCGGCCCGCCTGATGACCTACTGGGTCGCCGGCCAGGTCGACGAGGACCCCAAGCGCCTCCTGCCCGAAGGAGGCCTCGATGGTGAAGCTCTTCGTCACCGAAACCGCCCAGAAGGCGACGCTCGACGGCATGCAGATGATGGGTGGCTACGGCTACTCCAGCGAGTACGACATGGAGCGCCTGGTCCGCACCACTTTGGTCTCGACGATCTACGGCGGAACCAGCGAGATCCAGCGCAACATCATCGCGAAGACGCTGGGGCTGTAGCCCGTCCGCACGCCTGTCCGGAGGACTCCTTCGGTATCTCGATCGCCAACGGCACCGCCGGGCACACCATCAAGGAGAACGACCTCCAGGACGTCGCCGTGGGCTCGACGTCAGCATCGGTGCGGCCACGACGCCGGTTGCGTTCAACAACAACCGTGTGTCCAGCACACGGGTCGCGCCGATCCAGAACCGCGGCGCGGCGGTCGTCAACGCCGAGAACAACTGGTGGGGCTGTAACTCCGTCAAGTAGTCCGAGCGACTCAGAAGTAGCCGTATTCGGAGGGCCCCCGCGAGAGCGGGGGCCCTCTCTCGTTCCCCGTCTCCCCGCTATCCTTCGGACACCCTCGCGCCGATGCTTTCAGGCACCGGCGGACGAGGTCTTTTTTTCGACTCAAGTCAGGCGAGGAGCAATGGCTCGCGGAGACGTAAGGATCGCGGTGACGATGGCTTGCGAGGAGTGCAAGCGTCGGAACTATCAGACGAACAAGTCGCGGCGGAACACGCCCGACCGCGTTGAGATGCGCAAGTACTGCCGCTGGTGCAAGAAGCACACGCCGCACAAGGAAACGCGTTAGGCCTCCCGGCCGGCCGACGTGGCTAAGTCACGAGCACAGCGCAAGGCCGAGCGTCGCAAGCGCGAAGCCCAGCAGCAGGCCCAGTCGCAGGCCGAGCGCCGCGACGAGTCGCTCGCCCAGCACGACACGCAGGTCCCCGAATCCGCCGATGTGATCGAGGCCGAGCTCGCCGAGCGCGGTGCCGACGTCGACGCCCTTCGTGAGCAGGGCGAGAGCCCCGGGGACGTCGCGCCCAAGGCGCCGGCGCCCTCGAAGGCCGACGTCGGCAAGCCCGCCGACGCCGAGCCGGACGCGCCGAAAGAGTCCCGCCGCGAGCGCAAGCGCCGCGAGCGCGAGGAAGCCCGTGAGAAGGAGGAGCGGCGACAGGCCCGCGAGAAGAAGTCGAAGGCGGCGGACGTCCAGGAGAAGGACCGAAACGTCGTCGTCGCGTTCCTCATCTCCTGCTGGGCCGAACTCAAGCGCGTACAGTGGCCCGACCGCGAGACCCTGATCCAGGCCTCGGCGGTGACGGTCATCTTCGTCGCCGTGATGGCGGCCTACCTGGGCGTCCTCGACGCCGTCTTCAGCAGGCTCGTCGACCTATTTATTTCCTGAGCAGAGAGAGAAGAGAGAACTTTGTTTCGCTGGTTTGTAATCAACACGTACTCCGGGCACGAGAACAAGGTCAAGCACAACCTTGAGCACCGGGTGGAGACGATGGGTCAGCAGACCCGCGTCCGCCAGGTGGTCGTCCCGACCGAGTCCGTCTCCGAGATCAAGGACGGCAAGAAGATCCAGGTCGAGAAGCGGACGATGCCGGGCTACGTCCTCGTCAACATGGAGATGACCGACGACGTCTGGGGGCTGGTCAAGAACACCCCAGGCGTCACCGGGTTCGTCGGCTCGCGCAACAAGCCCGTCCCGCTCTCCAAGCCGGAGGTCGACCGCCTTCTCCATCGCGACGAGCCCGGCACGGAGCGCGCGCGCCCTCAGGCCCAGTTCGAGATGGGCGAGACGGTGAAGGTGATCTCCGGCCCCCTCTCCGACTTCTCCGGCGAGATCGCGGAGATAAACGAGGACGCGGCGAAGCTCAAGGTGCTCGTCTCGATCTTCGGCCGCGAGACCCCGGTCGAGGTCAACTACGACCAGGTGAAAAAGGTCTGAGCGTCCTCGTTCAACCGGTTGCCGCCAGCAGATCGCGCACCCGACGTATTCCGAGCTGGTTCTCCTTTTCCTCGTAGGAAGCGAGAGCTAGCTCGAGGGCTTGGCGCGCTTCAGCCTTCCGGCCCAGCGCCATCAGCACACTTGCGTGCGTCAGCCTCACCTCCGCTCGCCCATTGAGGTTGTCCGAGGTCGCCATCATTTGCGCCGCCTCCGCGGCCAGAAGCTCGCCCTCCTCAGCCTTGCCCTCGGCGACGAGGAGAAGTGCCCGGACCTGGCGGCCGGCGACCTGCTGAGCCTGGTCTCCCGGAAGGGCGGAGTCCTCGCTTACCGTCGCGTAGCGGGCCGCGTCCTCAAGCTTCCCCTGGGCAAAAAGCGCTCCGCTCAGCAGAGCGGCCGATTCGGCGAGGAAGGTGCGGTCGTTTACGTCAATCAGGGTTTCCACGGCAGGTCGGAGTAGCTCCTCGGCGCCTGCGGCGTCGCCGACCTGCATCTCGATGTCGGCTGCGATCAACGAGCCGAAGGCCATCTTCAGTCGCTGGCCCAGCTCCTGGGTCATCTCCAGAGCCTGGTTCAGAAGATCGCGGCCGCCGTCCAGATCGCCCGTCATCGCCACGAATGCTCCGCGGACAAAATTCAGCGCTGCAAGGCGTGCGCGATCATGCTCGCTTCGCTCGCCGGCAAAGACCTCGCACAGCTGGACGCCATCGGATGCCGTCGTGGGTCCAGCGTGGTGAGTGAGAATGAGCCACTCGACTACTTCCCCCTCTTCCTTACGGTCGTCTCCTCTTCGGGCCTCTTCGAGAGCCCTCGTCAGCGCGATCGATGCCTCCGCGATCCTTCCTTCACGCCAGGGAAGCGTGCTCCACATCCGCCAAGCCCTCGCCAGCCCGACGTGGTCCTCGGCCCGCTCGAAGACCGGGATTGCCCGCTCGGAAACCTCGTTGGCCTGCGCGTAACTCGAGGCCGGGTCGCTGAGCATCGCGATCAATGCGCGCGTCAGCTCGACGTGGAGCTGAAGCCGCTGATCATCGCCCGCGTCTAGTTCGGCTCGCTCGAGCGCCCTGTCCGCACGCTTGGGATCGCCGAGCTCGATCAGGGCGGCAGCGAACGCCAATGCCGCCTCGGCCGTGTCCGAGCTGGAGCTGGAGTCGAGCGCGAGTGCGCGCTCAAGCAGGTTTGCCCCCGAAGCCATGTCTCCACGACCCAGCGCCCGGCGCCCCGAACGACGAAGCGCATCGCCGCCGCGGCGAGCTAGCGAGCGCGCCCGCTCGTCCGGCGGCCCCAGGCGCTCCCTCGCTCGAAAGGCTTGCTCGAGGTGATAACCGGCGAGTTCCTCGGAGTCCCCGCCGATGCGGCCGTCGGACTTCTCGAACAACCAATCGGCATAGCTTTCATGAAGCTCGGCGCGGCGCTCCTTGAGCATTGAGCGGTAGGCCGCATCGCGAACCAAGATGTGATGGAAGCGATACCAGGACGCCACCGTTTCTTCCTGCTCCGCCTCGATGAAGTCCTTCCGAACGAGGGCCTCGAGGTGAACTCCGAGCTCTGCACGAACCGAGGCCGGCGCCAGCTGGCTGAGAGCACCGCGGGCGAACTCCTGGCCGGCGATCGATGCCCGCTGGGCGAGGTCTCGTTCGCGGTCACGCAGGCGATCGAGCCGGGCGCCGAGAAGCGCCTCGATCGAGGGTGGTATGGCGTCCTGTGTGAGCTCGCGTACGAGCCGCCACCCTTCGTCGCCCCGCTCGAGGTAGCCGTCATCGATAAGCATCTGAACCATCTCCTCGATGAACAGGGGATTGCCGGCGGCCGCCTCGCCGAGGCGCGCCAGAACGTCGGCCGGCAGCTCGCCGCCACCAAGGCGGGCCGCGATCAGCGCCCCTGCGTCGTCGCCATTGAGCGGTCCGAGCCGGATCGCCCCCCTGCCGACGAGATGGCGCCGCGCCTCGCGAATCTCGGGTCGCGCCAGCAAAACGATCAGAATCGGCGCCGAGGAAGAGCGATCTTCGAGAAACTCGATCAGGTCGAGAAGACCCGCCTCGGCCCAGTGGATGTCGTCGAAGAAGACGAGCAGGGGCTGCTCCTTGGCGAGAGCCTCGAGATAGCGCGCCGCGGCCCAAAACGTCTCCTCCTGGTGGGTGGATGTCGGGGCGGCTCCAAGGATGCCTGCCAGCCGCGTGGCGATCGCCTCAGCGTCCTCCTCCCGACTGAGACCCGCGGAGAGCTTTGCGACAACCTCTGGTGGGGAATCGAACTCGGCAATCGCGGCCGCCTCACGGAGCATTTCGGCAAGCGGCCAAAAGGTGATGCCTTCGCCGTATGCGGGGCAGCGTCCGTGAAGCACGCGCGCACGGCCGGCGAGCCGCGAGGCAAGCCCGTCTGCTAGGCGGGACTTACCGGTGCCGGCGGCTCCGACGACCACCCGCAGCGTGATCTCCCGCAGCTCGATCGCCTCCGCGAACGCTTCCTCGAGCACCTCCAGCTCATCCTCCCTGCCGATCAGGCTCGAGTCGAGACGCCGGGCCTTAGAACCACCAGTCAAGCCAAGAAGCCGATAGGCGGGTACTTTCTCGGCCTTGCCCTTGAGCTCGAGCGGATCTACTGGTTCCGCCTCGATCGCGTTTCGAGTCAGGCGGTAGGTCCTCTCGCCCAGCAGGATCTCCTGAGGTCCGGCGGTCTGCTCAAGCCTCGCTGCGACGTTGACGGCGTCGCCGACGACAAATGACTCTGCATTGCTCGGGTCCCCGGCGACGACGTGACCCGTGTTGACGCCGATCCGCACTCCGATCGAGACCTGCCAGCGTCGCTGGAGCTCCCCGTTCAGGGCGGCTATTCGATCGCCCATCTCCGCTGCCGCACGGACCGCCCTGAGGGCGTCGTCCTCGTGGATCGCTGGAACGCCGAATACGGCCATCACCGCATCGCCGATGAATTTCTCGACGGTTCCACCATGCGCCTCGAGAGCAGCGCTCGTCTCCTCGAAGTAGCGAGCCATCACGCGGCGAAGCGACTCGGCATCGAGGCGCTCGCCGAGCGCCGTCGACCCCGTCATGTCGCAGAAAACGATCGTTACCGTCTTCAACGACTCGCTTTCGGGCTCCTCGGCAAGCGGCGAAGCGCAGGCAAGACAGAAGCTCGCGCGCTCCGGGTTCTCCTCGCCGCAACTAGTGCAGACGCTCATGGGCGCGATGCTATGCGAGCCGCCCCGACTTGATCGGGAGCTCCGCGACCGCTGCTACCGGTCCGCCCAAGCAATCGGCCCAGGCGCAGTTCGAGATGGCGGAGACGGTGAAGGTGACCTCCAGCCCGCTCTCCGACTTCTCCGGCGGATCGCCGAGATCAACGAGGACGCGGCGAAGCTCAAGGTGCTGGTCTCGATCTTCGGCCGCGAGACGCCGGTCGAGGTCAACTACGACCAGGCGAAGAAGGTCTAGGCGTTTTCGGCGGCGCTCATGGCCCGAGCGCGCCTATCGGGACTACCGCCACTCCGTCGTTGCGGACGTAGCCGTAGCCGGTTCCGGTGATCACGGCCAGCACTCCCGGTTCACCACACTTGCTCAAGTCGACGCGTCGAGCGAACTTCAGGAGGTTCGCGGCACCCGCGTCGATCTGGGAGGGCCCGAGCTTGATCTCGAATGCGCCCCAAGCACCATCGACGCCCTGGACGATCGCGTCGACTTCGAGTCCGTCGCTGTCCCGGTACTGAAGTACGGATGCCTGCGCTGATTGAGAATGGACGCGCAAGTCGCGGACGGCTAGCGACTCGAACAAGAACCCGAACAGGTTCAAGTCGCGCAGCAGCGTCTCAGGCGAGGCCCGAAGTGCCGCCACTGCGAGTGAAGGGCAAACGAAGTGTCGCTTAGGAGCTGAGCGCAGGACGTATCGTGACCGAAGGTGCGGGGCCCAGGCCGGCTGGTCCTCGACGATTCGAAGACGGGTCAGCGCCTCGAGGTAGTCGCTTACGGTGTCACGCTTAAGCGGCCCCTCTGCACCGCCGGTATCGGCCGCGAGGGTGGTCACCGATGCATACGTGGCCACGCTTCGGGCAAGGCTTCGTAGCAGTCGGCCGACCTTCTCTGGGTCTCGCCTAGTGCCGTCCAGGCGGGACACGTCGACTCGCCTGATCTCGTCCAGATAGCTCCGAGCCGCCTCAAGCGCCTGGTCCGTGTCCAGGTCTTGAGCGGCGGGCCAGCCGCCGACCGCGATGACCTCGCCGAGGTCGGCGATGCTTTGTGTCGTGTCGCCCGAACGAGGGGCCTCGCCCCGCAGCAAGGCCTTTAGCGAAACGGATCCGTCAGAGTGACCGCTCTCGGCGAGGCTCATCGGGCGCATCTGGAGGCGGGTGAGGCGCCCCGCGCCGGTGTGCCGAGTTTCCTCGTCCGCGGGAACGGCCGAGCCAGTGAGAATGAATTGTCCCGGCTTGGAGCGGTCGTCGATGGCTCGTCGAACGTGGTTCCAGATCGCCGGCTCGACCTGCCATTCATCGATCAATCTGGGGGTCGGCCCTTCGAGTAGAAGTGACGGGTCGATCGAGACCGTCTGACGAGCGTTCTCATCGACGTCGAGGAGCACCTCGCTGGCTGCGAGTCTCCGCGCCGTCTCGGTCTTGCCGCATGCCTTAGGTCCTTCGATCAGGACGCCGCCTAGGGCGGAGAGGCTTTTGGCTAGCTCGGCATCTGCATTTCTCGGCCTGTAAGCCACAGCGGGCAGGTTATAGAACTATCGCCGGGCGAGATATAGAGGCACGGGCGGGCAGAATATCCAAGGAGCGGCTGGCGCCTCGAGGCCTGCGGGCAGCCCCCAGCGACACAGCTTCACGCCCCAGCCTCTCGACAGCCATGCCGGGCTATCCTCACCCGCCCATGGCGAAGAAGGTCCTCACGATGATCAAGCTCCAGATCCCGGCCGGGGCGGCGAACCCTGCCCCGCCGGTCGGCCCTGCGCTCGGCCAGCACGGGGTCAACATCATGGAGTTCTGCAAGGCGTTCAACGCCGAGACCCAGCAGGACTCCGGGACGATCATCCCGGTTGAGATCACGGTCTTCGAGGACCGTTCCTTCACCTTCATCACAAAGACCCCACCGGCCGCCGTCCTGATCAAGGAGGCCGCGGGGATCGAGAAGGGCTCGGGCGTCCCGCACACCGAGAAGGTCGGGACGATCACCCCCGACCAGGTCCGCGCGATCGCCGAGCGCAAGATGGTGGACCTGAACGCGAACGATCTCGACGCCGCTTCGAAGATCATCGCCGGGACCGCCCGCTCGATGGGCGTCGAGGTCAAGTAACCATGGCCCACTCGAAGCGATACACCGCCGCCTACGAGAAGATCGATCGCGAGCGCCGCTACGCGCCGATCGACGCCGTCCAGCTGATCAAGGAGACCGCGTCGACCAAGTTCGACGAGACCGTCGAGGTCCACCTCCGGCTCGGCGTCAACGTCCGCCATGCGGACGAGCAGCTTCGTGGCACCCTCGCCCTCCCGCACGGGATCGGCAAGGACGTCACCGTCGCCGTCTTCGCCGAAGGCGATGCGGCCCGCCAAGCCACCGACGCTGGTGCCGACCACGTCGGCGGCGACGACCTCGTCGCCAAGGTCGAGGAGGGCTGGACCGATTTCGACGTCGCGATCGCGGTGCCGGCGATGATGTCCAAGGTCGGCAAGCTCGGCCGCGTCCTCGGCCCGCAGGGCAAGATGCCGAACCCGAAGGTCGGCACCGTCACCGACGACGTCACCAAGGCGGTCGAGGAGTCGAAGGCCGGCAAGGTCGAGTACCGCACCGACCGCCAGGCGATCATCCACCTGACGATCGGCAAGGCGAGCTTCGACGCCGACAAGCTGCTCGAGAACTACGCGGCGGTGATCGACGAGATCGTCCGCGCGAAGCCGGCTGCCTCGAAGGGCAAGTTCCTCATCTCCTCGACGCTGACGACGACGATGGGTCCCGGGATCCGCGTCGACACGAACCGCCAGCGCCGCGGCGAGATCCTCGCCGGGCTGGCGGGGGCGGGCGACGAGGACGGCGACGCTGAGGCCACCGAACCGCCGCGAGCCGGCCGCGGCGTAAGGCGGAATCCAGGCGCTACCCTTCCGCGCCTAATCGAGTCTCAGCCAGAGACCACCGGCATCTAAGTCCGGTGCAGGCGGAGCAGCCGACCACCCGGTCCGTTTGCCCGCCTTCGTGCGGGTTTTTTCATGGATAGAGAGCAAAAAGCACAGGTCGTCGACGAGATCAAGGCTCGGCTGGACGAGGCCGACGCCGTCTTCGCGATCGACTACCGCGGGATCAGCGTCCCGCAGGCCGCGGAGCTGCGCGGGAAGCTCCGCGAGGCCGACGCCAGTTTCAACATCGTCAAGAACCGCCTCGCCAAGCGCGCCGCGGAGGAGGCCGGCCGCGAAGGCCTCGACGAGCTGCTCGAGGGGCCGACCGCGCTCACCTACATCAACGGTGACGTCGTCACCGCCGCCAAGGCGATCTCGACCTTCAACCGCGAGCACGAGGTGCTCACCTACAAGGGCGGCTACATGGACGGCGACGCCCTCGACGAGGATCGCTTCAAGGCCCTCGCCAAGCTGCCCGCTCTTGATGTCATGCACGGCCAGCTCGTCGGCATGACCGCCGCCCCGCTCACCGGCCTCGTCCGCGGCCTCGGCTCGATGGTCTCGGGCCTCGCGGTCGCCCTCGGCCAGATCGCCGAGCAGGGCCTCGTCACGGGCGAGCCGCCGCGTCGAAGAGCCCGCGGCTGAGGAAGAGAGCGCGGGGTCTGACCCGAGCCCGGAGGAAACGCCCGAGCCCGAGGAGGCACAGGGGTCTGACCCCTCAGAGTCCAGCGACGGCGAGGCCGAGGAGCCAGCGGCCGAAGAACCGCGAGGCCGAAGAAACTTCAGAGGAATCAGAAAACGAGGAGGACAGACAATGGCGGCGACTAAGGCTGTTTCAACCGAGGACTGGATCGAGGAGCTGAAGGGCATCTCGGTGCTCGAGCTCTCCGAGCGGATCAAGGCGCTCGAGGAGGAGTTCGGCGTTTCCGCGACCGCAGTTGCCGCCGCGGCTCCCGCGGCAGGTGGCGGCGACGGTGCCGCGGCCGAGGAGGAGTCGTCGACTGTCGACGTCATCCTCAACGCGCCCGGCGAGAAGAAGATCCAGGTGATCAAGGCCGTCCGCGCGGCCACCGGCCTGGGCCTGAAGGAGGCGAAGGCGCTCGTCGACGGCGCGCCGAACGCCGTCAAGGAGGGCCTGGAGCGCGACGAGGCCGAGAAGCTCAAGGGCGAGCTCGAGGAGGCCGGCGGCGAGGTCGAGCTCAAGTAGCTCGGCAGCTCGCCGGGGCTCAATCCCCGGCGAGCGCCTCCGGCAGTTCCGCTCGGGAGGAGATCTCGAGCTTTCGGTAGGCCCGCCCCAGGTGGGTCTCCACCGTCTTCGTCGTGATGAAGAGCGCCTCGGCGATCTCCCGATTGCCCAGGCCGTCGGCCGCCATCGTCGCGATCCTTCGCTCGCGCGGCGTGAGCGCGTCGCTGCCACGAGCGCTGGCCCGCCGCGGCCGGGCACCGGTTGCCACGAGTTGCTCGCGAGCGCGCTCTTCGAGCGCGTCCGCCCGGCAGCGGTGTGCCAGATCGAGCGCCTCGGTCAGTGCCTCACGCGCGGCCAGCCGGTGACCCTCCTCGAGCAGCCCGTCCCCGAGCGCGGCGAGCGCGTGGGCGAGCTCGAGCGCCGCCTCCGACGCCCGCAGCTCCTCGACCGCCTCCCGCCGCAGCTCGGTCCCCTTGTCGCCGCCGGCCACGGCGCCGGCCATGCGCAGGGCGAGGCCGACCTCCCGCTTTGCGCCAAACGCTCGCGCGAGCTCGACGTTCTCGCCCGCGAGCTCGCCCGCGAGCTCGATCTTGCCCAGGCGTAGCGCAGCCTCGGTTCCCCCCGAGCGCCACGGCACCACGACCTCGTGGCTCGCCCCGAGCGGCTTCAGCCGCTCGCCGCACGCAAGAAATTCCTCGAGTGCCTCCTCGGCATCCCCCCGCGCGAGCAGCAGGCGCCCCTGGGCGTCGACGACGTCGGCCCAGGTAAACGTGTCCCCCCAGCGCTCCTCGCCGCCGGGCACCTCCAGCGCCGCCGCGGCCGCATCAAGCTCCCCGCGCTCGATCAGGCAGAGCGCGAGCCCGGCATAGACGGCCGGCAGCTCCGGCTCCCAGCCGTAGCGGACCGTGTCGAGCGCGCTCTGGTAATCCGCGATCGCCTCCTCCAGGCGCCCGGCTCGGTGGAGGACGTGGGCCCGGATATGCGAGAGCGAGCCGAACGCGAGCACGGCTCCTCTCTCCCTTGCCTGGTCGAGGACCGCGGTCAGGGCGCGCTCGGCCTCGCCGAACTCTCCCGTCATGAACAACGAGGTCGCCGCATAGGAGTACGCAGCCACGGACGTCGGGCTCGTCGGGTCGAAGACGGCTCCTGCGAGCGAGGCGCGGGCCAGCCGGCGGACCTCGTCGATCGACTCGCCGCGCAACGCGGGACCGAGGGCGCCGTGCGAGAGCATCAGCCGCTCCGCGGGCGTCGCAACGCCCTCCTCGGCCCGGCTGACGATCGATTCGAGGTCGCCCGGATCGGCGGTCGCGTGGCCGATGCCGACGGCGAGCCGTGAGGCTCGGAGCGTCATCGTCAGGTCGTCGTTCCCCTCGCCCTCGGCGGCCATCGCGTCGATCCCGCGTTCGAAGATCGCCGAGGCCTCCGGCTTGCTCGCGTCGACGAGCGCCATCCCGATGTCCAGAGCCGCCTGAGCCCGGTCGCGCGGTGCCTCGATCGCGTCGAGTGCCTCCCCGGCGCGGGCGACCGGGTCGCCCTCCTTGGTCTTCGCCTCCGCCATCGCGAGCCTGGCGAGCAGGCGACCGCGCTCGCTCGCTGAAACCTCGCCTCCGACCGCCGCTCGCAGGTAGCGAGCTGCGGCCGACGGAGCGCCGCGCCCCCCGGCCCGCGTCGCGGCCTCTGCCAGCGCCGCGCCCGACCAATCGGGAGCCGCGCCGCGCGATTCGACCAGGTGCGTCGCGATCTGCTCCGGGTCCGCGCCTGCGTCGCGCAGTAGCTCCGCAGCGCGGGCGTGTGCGCGCTCGCGCTGTGCCTGGGGCAGGTGGGTGTAGATGGCCTCGCGGATCAGCGGATGGACGAACGTGAGCGGCGACCCCGGCTCGAGGATGGAGACGCCGGCGAGCGCATCGGCGGCGCCGGCGGCCTCGTCGGCTCCGGTTCCGGCGAGGGTCGCGGCCCGATCCAAGGGCGCGCCGCTCCCGAGCACGGCGACCGCCGAGGCCAGGTCCGGCGCCGGCTCGGGCAGGGCCTCGAGACGGGAGAGGACGGTGCCCGACGCCGGGTCGGGCCCGCCGTCGCTGACCTTCGGGTCGCCACCGGCGCTGACGGCGGCGACGAAGTCGCGGACGTAGAACGGGTTGCCGCCGGTCGCCGCGGCGCAGTCCGCACAGAGCTCATCGTCAGCGTCGTCGAGCCCGGCCCGCACCAGCTCCGTGACCGCGCCCGTGCTGAGCGGCTCCAGCGATCGAGTCTCGGTCATGCCGTGGGCGGCGACGCGCTCGACGAGTTCGTGCTGCGGGCCCGGCTCATCGGGTCGCGCGGCGGCGATCACGGCGATGGGCAACTCGTCGAGTCGCTGCAGGAGGTAGACGAGCCAGCGCAGTGAGGAGGCGTCGGCCCAGTGGGCGTCGTCGAGGGCGAGCAGGAGCGGGGAGCGCTCAGAGGCGTTGGCGGCGAGCCAGTGGAGGCCGTGGAGGAGGGCGTATTCGTCCCCGCTGCCGCCCAGCTCTGCTCGGCCCGCAAACAGAGGCTCGCTGAGCGCCGCCGCACCGGCGAAGAGCTCGTCCCGGCCGTCTCCTGCCCGCCCCAGGAGGGGCTCGAACAGCTGGAGCACCACCCCAAAGCTGAAATCGCGCTCGAGTTCGCCTCCCCGCGCCCGGAGCACCGTCATCGAGCCTTCCTCCGCCTTCTCGCACGCCGCGGCGACCAGGCGCGACTTGCCGAGGCCGGCGCTGCCCCAGATCAGCAGCGAGCGTCCCGACCCCGATCGGGCCGATTCAAGCGTCGCCGCGATCGTCTCGAGCTCTGCGGCTCGCTCGAGGATCTGTGGCTGCGTGGGGGTGCCTGCCGTGCTCACGTTCGCCTGCTCAGTCTTACGTGCCGGAAAAGATCAGGGTGCGCACCCTGACGACAAGACGCCTCCGTGCGTGGAGACTCGCACTCGATGGCAATCGGCGAAGACCACAACCCGAGCCATGACGAGGCGAGCAGCAGGCGCGAACAGGACCTGCTGCGCGAGCTCGCGGAGCTCGGGGGTGTCAAGCCGGCGCCGGAAAGCAACCCGGGGCCCGATCGAGTCGAGTTGAGCTCGGAGAGCCATACCGGGGATCCACCGTTGCGGGTACACGAGGAGGAATGAGATGCGCCGGGGGGCGACGACACACCTGAGGAGCCGGGCCGGGCTGACGCTCGGCCTGAGCTCCGTTTTTCGCTGCTTCACCGCTGCGCCGGCGCTCGCCGACGTCGCCGTGAACATCAACTGACCGACGCTGACGATCACGGCGAGCGACGGGGGCGACGGGCCCCCGCGCGTCGAAATTACGTCGGCCGGGGGCAATAACTACGAGGTCCGTTACAACAGCAACGTCGGGATGACGGTCACCGAGGACGACCCCGACCGCTGCACCGACGGCGGCACCAACGTCTCCGAGGTCCAGTGCGAGCGCGACGACCTCACGAACATCGTCTTCAACGCCGACCCCGTCGAGGACACCGACTTCGACGCCCCGTTCACCGACGACGACGACGTCCTCTTCAACGGCGGCGACGGCAACGACACGCTCGAAGGCGGCCAGAACTCCGTCGCGCCCCAGGACTCGGACACCCTGACCGGCGACGAGGAGGCAAACCGGATCGAGGGCAACGGCGGCGACGACACGATCGCCGGCGGGTGAAGCGACGCCGCTAACCTTGGCGACGTGCGATTTCGTCGCTCCCTGAGCGGCGTAGGACCCAGGCAGGGCTCAGGCTTGCAGTCGACCGCCCGCGCCTGTTATATTGATCGGTCGCGCGCCGTTGACCCGCCCTGCTCCAAATCACCCTTGCAGTCCTTGCTGATCGCGTCGCGCGATCAGTCCTGTCCGTCCCGAACTAACTGAGGAGTCGCCCAGTTGGCACGTTCGCATGCTGCTCCTGTGACCCGTCGAAGCTTTTCGCGTCTCCCGGCGCCCTTCGAGGTCCCACATCTGATTGATATCCAGCGCCAGTCCTTTGAGGGACTGACCGATCCCAAGTCCGGCCTGCTCCGCGAGACGATCAATGACGTCTCGCCGATCGAGGACTACACCGGCAACCTGGCGATCGTCTTCGACAAGTTCCAGTTCGAGGAGCCGCCCCACACCGTCGAGGAGTGCCGCGAGAAGGACATGACCTACTCGCGGCCGCTCACCGTCACGGTCGCCTTCCAGAACCGCGAGACGGGGGAGATCCGGGAGCAGTCCGTCTTCATGGGCGACTTCCCGTGGATGACCGACCGCGGCACCTTCATCATCAACGGCACCGAGCGCGTCGTCGTCACCCAGCTCGTCCGCTCGCCGGGCGCGTACGTGATGGAGCCGAAGGACCGCGAGAAGCAGGTCTTCATCGCCAACCTGATGCCGGCCCGCGGCTCCTGGCTCGAGCTCGAGATCGACAAGAAGGGCCGCGTGTACGCCCGCATCGACCGCAAGCGCAAGCTGCCGGTCACGGTGCTGCTGCGCGCGATGGGCTTCGTCTCCGACGAGGAGATCCTGAAGATGTTCGACAACTCGGTCTACATGCGGCACACGATCGAGGCCGACACCGAGGCGACGAGGACCGAGGAAGGCGCGCTGATCGAGCTGTTCAAGAAGCAGCGTCCCGGCGAGCCGCCGACCGTCGACGCCGCCAAGGCGCTGATGGAGCAGCTCTTCTTCGACCCCAAGCGCTACGACCTGACCAGGGTCGGCCGCTACAAGCTGAACTCCCGGCTCGACCTTGACGTCGATCCCGACACGCGCGTCCTGACCAAGGACGACATCGTCGCCCTGATCAAGGAGCTCGTCAGCCTGCCGAAGCTCCTCGATCCGGACCTCGAGACGATCGACGAGGAGAACCCGATCAAGGACTACGCGGCGGAGATCGCGATTCTCCCGCGCGACCGGATCAACGACCACCTCGACGAGTACGAGCACTTCGGCAACCGCCGCCTGCGGACCGTCGGCGAGCTGATCCAGGAGGCCTTCCGCATCGGCCTCTACCGGATGGAGCGCGTCGTCCGGGAGCGCCTCACCACCGAGGACGCGGACGCGATCACGCCGCAGACGATCATCAACATCCGCCCGGTCGTCGCCGCGCTGAAGGAGTTCTTCGGCTCCTCGCAGCTCTCGCAGTTCATGGACCAGACGAACTCGCTGGCCGGGCTCCGGCACCGTCGCCGCCTGTCGGCGCTCGGCGCCGGCGGCCTCACTCGCGAGCGCGCTCCGATCGAGGTCCGCGACGTGCACCCGACCCACTACGGCCGGATGTGCCCGATCGAGACCCCGGAGGGCCCGAACATCGGCCTGATCGGTTCGCTCTCCTCCTACGCGGAGATCTCCGAGCACGGTTTCGTCACCACCCCCTACCGCGTGGTCAAGGACGGCGTCGTCACCGACGAGGTCGTCCACCTGGACGCGAACCAGGAGGAGGAGAGGGTCATCGCCCAGGCGAACGCCGAGGTGGACCCGAAGACCGGCAAGTTCAAGGGCTCACGGGTCCTGTGCCGCACCCACGAGGGTGAGGTCGAGGCCGTGACGCCGAAGCAGGTGGAGCTGATGGACGTCAGCCCGACGCAGATCTGGTCGGTGACGACGGCGCTGATCCCGTTCCTCGAGCACGATGACGCCAACCGCGCGCTCATGGGCTCGAACATGCAGGCTCAGGCCGTGCCGCTCCTGAAGCCCGAGCCGCCGCTGATCGGCACCGGGATGGAGCGCCGCGCCGCAGTCGACACAGGCGACGTCCTCCTCGCCAATGAGGCAGGAGAGGTCTCCTACGTGGACGCCGAGAAGATCGTCGTCTCGCACGGCTCGAAGAAGGACGAGTACGACCTCCACAAGTACATGCGCTCCAACCAGGGGACGATCATCCACCAGACGCCGATGGTCAAGGTCGGCGACAAGGTCAAGGCGGGCGAGGTGCTCGCCGACGGCTCGTCGACCGCGGGCGGCGAGATCGCCCTCGGCAAGAACTGCCTGGTCGCCTTCATGTCCTGGGAGGGCTACAACTTCGAGGACGCGATCATTCTCTCCGAGCGCCTCGTCAAGGAGGACGAGCTGACCTCGATCCACATCGAGGAGTACGAGATCGACGCTCGTACGACGAAGCTCGGCGACGAGGAGATCACCCGGGATATCCCGAACCGCTCCGAGGAGTCCCTGCGCAACCTCGACGAGCGCGGCATCGTCCGCGTCGGCGCCGAGGTCGTCTCCGGTGACCTGCTGGTCGGCAAGGTGACGCCGAAGGGCGAGACCGAGCTGACCGCGGAGGAGAAGCTGATCCGCGCGATCTTCAAGGAGAAGGCGCGTGAGGTCCGCGACACCTCCCTCAAGGTGCCCCACGGCGAGGGCGGAGTCGTCATCGACGTCCTCACCTTCAGCCGCGAGGAGGGCGACGACCTCGCCCCCGGCGTCAACGACCTCGTCCGCGTCTACGTCGCGACGAAGCGCAAGATCGCCGAGGGCGACAAGCTCGCCGGCCGCCACGGGAACAAGGGCGTCATCTCCCGGATCGTCCCCGAGCAGGACATGCCGTTCCTCGAGGACGGCACGCCGGTCGACGTGATCCTCAACCCGCTCGGCGTGCCGAGCCGCATGAACATCGGCCAGATCCTCGAGACGCATCTCGGCTGGGTCGCCGGTAACGGCTGGTACGACGACGGCTCGCGTGGCCTACAAGGAGGCCAAGGAGGACGGCGGCCGCGTGTTCGTCTCGACGCCCGTCTTCGACGGCGCCACGGTCGAGGACGTCGACGAGGCGCTCGTGCGCTGGCAGGAGGAGCACGCCGACCGCGGGATCGACCTCGGGCTCGACAAGCGTGCCCGCGAGGGCGCCCGTTCGTCGGGCAAGGCGCAGCTCTACAACGGCCGCACCGGCGAGCCCTTCGAGGGCAAGGTGACGATCGGCCAGATGTACATCCTGAAGCTGCTCCACCTGGTCGACGACAAGATCCACGCCCGGTCGACCGGCCCCTACTCCCTCGTCACCCAGCAGCCGCTGGGCGGTAAGGCGCAGTTCGGTGGCCAGCGCTTCGGCGAGATGGAGGTCTGGGCGCTCGAGGCGTACGGCGCCGCCTACACGCTGCAGGAGATGCTGACCGTGAAGTCCGACGACACCGTGGGCCGCGTCAAGGCGTACGAGTCGATCGTCAAGTCCGAGAACATCCCCGAGCCCTCCGTGCCGGAGTCCTTCAAGGTGCTCCTGAAGGAGATCCAGGCCCTTTCGCTCGACGCGAACCTGGTCTCCGAGGAAGGCGCGGTCTCGATGGAGGAGGAAGAGGACGAGCTCCTGCGCGCAGCCGAGGAGCTCGGCATCGACCTCTCCGGCGTGCGCGCCGGCGGCGACAAGGCAGCCGCCGATGAGCAGGAGGAGCAGGTCGTCGCCGAGGGCGAGGGCGGTTCCACCGACGGCGCCAAGGGCAACGGTGCGAAGAAGAAGTCTGCAAAGGCCGAGGCCGGCAAGGAGACCAAGTAATGGACATCAACAATTTCGACGCGATCGAGATCGGCCTCGCCTCCTCGAAGAAGATCCGGGGCTGGAGCTCCGGCGAGGTGACGAAGCCGGAGACGATCAACTACAGGACGCTGAAGCCGGAGAAGGACGGCCTCTTCTGCGAGCGCATCTTCGGTCCGACCAAGGACTGGGAGTGCTACTGCGGCAAGTACAAGCGGGTCCGCTACAAGGGCATCGTCTGCGAGCGCTGCGGCGTCGAGGTGACCCGCTCGAAGGTCCGCCGCGAGCGCATGGGCCACATCGACCTGGCCGCGCCCGTCTCGCACATCTGGTTCTTCAAGGGCGTCCCGAGCCGGATCGGCTACCTGATCGACATGGCTCCCAAGGAGCTCGAGAAGGTCCTCTACTTCGCCGCGTCGCTGGTCACCTGGATCGACGAGGAGGCCCGCACCAAGGACCTTCCGAAGCTCGAGAAGGAGGTCAAGAAGGTCCTCGACGAGTACACGAAGGAGCGCGAGCAGCGCACCCACGAGCTCGCCGAGTCGATCGAGCGCCGCGTCGCCTACATCGAGTCGAGCGGCACCGACCAGGCCAAGTTCTCCGACGACGACCACCTCTGGGCCGAGGGGCTCGGCTCGATCAAGAAGCTCTCCAAGGCGGACACCGAGAAGCTCATCAAGGAGACGAAGAAGGCCCTCGAGGCCGAGATCGCCGACACCGAGGCCTATCTCGACGACGCGATCGAGCGCGTCGAGGAGGTCTGGAAGACCTTCCAGGAGATGAAGGTCAAGGACGTGATCAACGACGAGGCCGTCTTCCGCGAGCTGAAGGACCGCTTCGGCTCCCCGTTCGGCTGGGGCGAGTACTTCCGTGGCGGCATGGGCGCGGAGTCCGTCCGCGACCTGCTCGAGCAGGTCGACCTCGAGGCCGACGCGGTCGAGCTCGAGGAGATGATCAACACCTCCAAGGGCCAGAAGCAGTCGCGCGCCGTGAAGCGGCTCAAGGTCGCCTCGGCGTTCCTCAACTCGACGAACCGCCCCGAGTGGATGATCCTCGACGCCGTCCCGGTGATCCCGCCGGAGCTGCGCCCGATGGTCCAGCTCGACGGTGGCCGTTTCGCGACCTCCGACCTGAACGACCTCTACCGCCGCGTGATCAACCGGAACAACCGGCTGAAGCGGCTGCTCGACCTCGGCGCGCCCGAGATCATCGTCAACAACGAGAAGCGGATGCTCCAGGAGGCCGTCGACGCACTGTTCGACAACGGCCGCCGCGGGCGTCCCGTAACCGGCCCGGGCAACCGGCCGCTCAAGTCGCTCTCCGACATGCTCAAGGGCAAGCAGGGGCGCTTCCGCCAGAACCTGCTCGGTAAGCGCGTGGACTACTCCGGCCGCTCGGTGATCGTCTCCGGCCCGAGCCTGAACCTGCACCAGTGCGGGCTGCCGAAGCTGATGGCGCTGGAGCTGTTCAAGCCGTTCATCATGGCCCGCCTCGTCGAGCGCAAGGCGGTTCAGAACATCAAGGCCGCCAAGAAGATGGTCGACTCGATGATCCCGGAGGTCTGGGACGTCCTCGAGGAGGTCATCCACGAGCACCCGGTGCTGCTGAACCGCGCGCCGACCCTCCACCGCCTCGGGATCCAGGCGTTCGAGCCGGTCCTCGTCGAGGGCAAGGCGATCCAGGTCCACCCGCTCGTCTGCCACGCGTTCAACGCGGACTTCGACGGCGACCAGATGGCGGTCCACGTGCCGCTCTCCGCGGAGGCGCAGGCCGAGGCCCGGATCCTGATGCTCTCGTCGAACAACATCCTCTCGCCGGCGCACGGAGCGCCCCTGGCGACGCCGACCCAGGACATGGTCCTCGGGATCTACTACCTGACCTACTGCGGCAAGGACGTCGAGAAGATCGACCGGGCGAAGCTGAAGCCTGCGCCGCACCCGTTCCGGACCGCTCAGGAGGCCGAGCTCGCCTACGAGAACGGCCTGGTCAAGCTCCAGGACTACGCCGAGTACCGCCGCGCGGGCCACGAGCACTTCCTGACCACGGTCGGGCGGATCATCTTCAACGACCGCATCGAGCGGGCGCTGGCGGATGCTCTCGGCGACGAGTACGACCCGGAGAAGTTCCAGTTCGTCAACCGCTCGCTGAAGAAGCGTGACGTCAACCAGATGGTGACCGACCTGGTCGAGGGCTACGGCGCCGCGGCGATCTCACTCGTCCTCGACGCGTTCAAGGAGCTCGGGTTCCACTACGCCACCCAGGCGGGGATCACGATCTCCAAGAACGACGTCGTCTCGCCGCCCGACAAGGAGGAGATCCTCGAGGGCTACGAGAAGAAGGCCGCCGAGATCCAGTCGCAGTACGACGAGGGCCTGCTCTCCCAGGAGGACCGCAAGGAGGCGGTCACGGCCCAGTGGACGCAGGCGACCGAGGACGTCGCGCAGGCGATGGAGAAGAACCTCCACGAGCTCAACCCGATTTTCATGATGGCCAACTCGGGAGCGCGCGGATCGTTCAAGCAGATCCGCCAGCTCGCCGGCATGCGCGGCCTCATGGCGAATCCGAAGGGCGAGATCATCGAGCGCCCGATCAAGGCCAACTTCATGGAGGGCCTGACCGTGCTCGAGTACTTCATCTCGACCCACGGCGCCCGGAAGGGCCTCGCCGACACGGCGCTGCGCACCGCGGACTCGGGTTACCTGACGCGCCGTCTCGTCGACGTCGCCCAGGACGTGATCATCCGGCAGGAGGACTGCAAGACGAAGGACTTCATCGAGATGCCGCTGCGGGCCGTGGACGGCTCGCTGAACGAGAACCTGCTCGGGCGGCTCGCGGGGAAGAAGTTCATGACGAAGCGGTCGCGCGAGCTGCTCAAGCGAAACCAGGAGATCGACGTCCCCGAGGTCGAGGCGATCGCCGAGGCGTTCGGAGACGAAGAGGTCATGGTCCCGATCCGCTCGGTGCTCAAGTGCGAGGCCGAGCACGGCCTCTGCCGCTCCTGCTACGGCAGGGCGATGGCGACCGGCGACATGGTCGAGATCGGCGACGCGGTCGGGATCATCGCCGCGCAGTCGATCGGCGAGCCGGGCACGCAGCTCACCATGCGGACGTTCCACACCGGCGGCGTCGCCGGCGCGGACATCACGCAGGGTCTGCCGCGAGTCGTCGAGCTGTTCGAGGCGCGCAAGCCGAAGGGCCTGGCCCGCATGGCTGAGGCCGAGGGCAAGATCGCGGTCGAGCAGACCGACAAGGGCACGAACGCGGTCCTCACCGACTCGAAGGGCGAGGAGCACAAGTACTCCTTCCCGCTGCGCACGTCGATGCTGGTCAACGACGGCGACCGGGTGGAAGCCGGCACGCAGCTGAACGAGGGCTCGCTCTACCCGGCCGAGCTGCTCGAGATCCGTGGCCGCACCGACACCGAGGTCTACCTCGTTGCCGAGGTCCAGAGGGTCTACAAGGCCCAGGGCGTCGACATCAACGACAAGCACCTCGAGGTGATCATCCGCCAGATGATGAAGCGCGTACGCGTCGACTCGAAGGGCTCGACCACGCTCCTGCCCGGCCAGCTCGAGGACCGCTACAAGCTCAAGAAGATCAACAAGGCGGTGAAGGACGACGGCGGCACGCCCGCCAAGGGCGAGGAGGTGATCCTCGGGATCACCAAGGCATCGCTCGCCACCGAGTCGTTCCTCTCCGCCGCCTCCTTCCAGGAGACGACGAAGGTGCTGACCGACGCCGCCCTGGAGGGCAAGCGCGACAAGCTCGTCGGCCTGAAGGAGAACGTCATCATCGGCAAGCTGATCCCGGCCGCGACCGGCCTCAAGCACTACCGCATGCTCGAGATCGAGCCCGTCGAGCCCGCCCAGCGCCCCGAGGAGGACCTCCTCGACGAGGAGGAGCTCGCAGCAGAGCTCGGCCTCGGCGGCAACGGCGAGGACGCCGAGCTCGAGGGCTTCGGCCCCTCCTTCGCCGAAGAGCTCGAAGAGCTCTCGAAGGAAGTCGAGTCCGGCGCGGGCGCCGGCGGGGACGCCGAGAAGAAGGAGTAGCGACGAAGTCGCTGCGTCCGCGGCGCGAGACGCCGTGGTCGCGGGGCTTGTAGGGGGAGCTTCGGGGCGCCCGCCTTCCGAGCGGGGAAAACTCCCGACGCGTGGGGGGCGCGGAGCCCGCGACGGGGCTTTACCCCTGTATGCGGGGAAAACGACCGACGCGCTCATCCGACGGCGGCCGACCGGGGGTTATCCGGGTGCTCGAGGAGCAGATGCGTCGATTGGCGGCGCGCCAGCACGCGCTCGTCACCCGGACGCAGCTTCTGGCGATCGGCTTCTCGGCAGGTGCGATCGATCGGCGCGTCGTAGCGGGGGACCTGCGCCCGATCCGGCGAGGCGTCTACCTCCTCGGCTCGATCACCCCACCGCTTGCCTACGCGATGGCGCCCGTGCTCGCCTGCGAGCGAGGTGCCTACCTCAGCCACAGCTCAGCCGGCCACCTCTGGTTTTCCCCTCTCCCTTACCTGCCAAGACCACCAACTCCGGAAGTCACCGTCGTCGGCCGGGACCCTCGCCCGCGCGGGGCGAGCGGCCAGTTGGAGCAGGCGTGGCCAAGGCCATTCGCACTCACATCCTCCGGACCTCTGAACTGACTTCCTAGGGGGGTCTTGATCAGGACGCGGCCGTCTCGCGCTCGCGACCACGCGCCGTCAGCGCCGGCGCGGGGCGGGCGATCACACGGGTCCGCCCGGCCGGCGGGCAGTCGGGCAGCGGCCGGGCATCCGGCGCGTGCGGGCCGCGTCGGGGGCCCTGAGGCTTCTTTGGCTCGCGGCGCCAGCGGCGGAAGCCGTGCTCCTCGCCCGCCTCCGGGGCCTCGGCGGGCGCATCGGTCTGCTTGATCGCCCACCAGACCAGGTAGAGCAGGCAGGCGACAGGGATCTTCAGAATCACGCCAAGAAAAAAGATCGGCCAGAAGCCCTCCATCCCGCGGAAAGTCTAACCCCCGCGGCACCGTCCGGGCTGACCGATTCAGCCCGGCTCGAAGCCCGCCTCGACCCAGCCGATCAACGCGTCGACGTGGGCCTCCTCGAGGCCGCGGTCGGACTCGGTCGGGACGAGCAGGGTGGGGGCCTTGCGCCGCGCCGCCCAGTCCTGGCACGTCTCGTCGAGGTTGTCGTCGATCCAGGCGAGCGGCTGGTCGCCCGCGTACTCCTCGATCGCGTCGACCTTCCAGTGGGCGGTGCCGAACCGCGCCCGGCCGGAGAACGTGAGAACGGGAAGGCCGTAGGGCAGGCCTAGGAGAGGCGGCAGGTGCTCATCGGCGCGCTCTTCCCATCCCGTTGCCCAGACGAGGTCGTAGTGCTCGCTCAGCCGCCGCAGCCGTTCGCCGGCGGCGATCGAGATGCAGTGAACCATCCCGTCGATCAGCTTCACCTCCCCCGGAGCGTCGGTCAGCGCCTCCTCGAAGCCGAACAGGCTGATCACGCCATCGACGTCGACGGCGAGGATCGGTCGTGGGTCGGCCATCGGCCTGACGCTACTATCCACGCCCGTGCCGAGCACGAATCAGCTCATCCGCAAGGGCCGCAAGCGCCCGAAGAAGAAGACGGCGACCCCCGGTCTCAAGTCCGGTCAGGGCCGCAAGCGTCGCATCGCCGCGCCCCAGCGGCGAGGCGTGTGCACGCGCGTCTACACGGCGACGCCGAAGAAGCCGAACTCGGCTCTGCGCAAGGTCGCCCGTGTCCGGCTCACCAACGGGATGGAGGTCACCAGCTACATCCCCGGCGAGGGCCACAACCTTCAGGAGCACTCGGTCGTGCTCGTCCGCGGCGGCCGCGTCAAGGACCTTCCCGGCGTCCGCTACAAGGTGATCCGCGGCACGCTCGACGCCTCCGGCGTCTCCGACCGCAAGCAGTCGCGTTCGATGTACGGCGTGAAGCGCTGATGCCGCGTCGAGCCCGGGCGCAGATCCGCCCGATCGAGCAGGACTCGCAGCACCGCAGCCGCCTCGTCCAGCAGGTGATCAACAAGGTCATGGTCGGCGGCAAGAAGTCCAGGGCCGAGCAGATCGTCTACGACGCCCTCGCGATCGTCGGCGAGCGCACCGGCCGCCCGCCCGTCGAGGTCCTCGACGAGGCGATCAAGGAATTGACCCCCGTCCTCGAGGTGCGCTCCCGCCGCGTCGGCGGCGCCACCTACCAGGTCCCGGTCGAGGTCCCCGCCCGCCGCGCCCGCACCCTCGCGGTCCGCTGGCTCGTCGAGTTCGCCCGCAACCGCCGCGAGAAGTCGATGGCCGAGCGCCTCGCCAACGAGATTTCCGACTCGACCCAGCAGCAGGGCGGCGCCTGGAAGCGCAAGGACGACATCTACCGCATGGCGCAGGCCAACAAGGCCTTCGCCCACTACCGCTGGTAATCCGGGCTCAGGCGCTGCAAAGCTGCGCCTGGCTGCGACCTCGGTCGTCTTGTCAGACTTGCTCTTCGGCGCCTGCGCTCCGGCTTCTCCGCCTGAGCCGGAGAGTCAATCGGTCCGCCGTCCTGTTTGCCCACGCATACGGTGGGTAAAGCAGGACGGCGCCCCGATTCTCCCCCCGGTTTCGGCCCCTACCCCTTACTAGCCGCAGTTTTTCGTGCGCGGCAGCGGCCCCGCGCCTAGTCCGCCCCCCGCCGCCGGGCGCGCTCCACCCGGTCCTTCACGCGGTCCGAAGGCTTCTCCGACTCCTCGCGGCGCCTGGGCTTCGACGGCGGCTTCGCCTCGTCGTCAGTCCCGCCGGCGCCGGCCTCCTCGTCCTTCTCGCCCTTGCGCCGTGCGGCCCAGCGCTCGCCGATCGATAGCTGCTCGGGCGTAAGCGTCGCCAGCGCCGCGCCGCTGACCGCGAGCCCGAGCGCACCGATCAGCTCGAGCCAGAACCCGGTTCTCGGAACGACCTCGGCGTTGGCGAGGAAGACGGGCTCGTTCAGCGCCCCCTCCTGGCCGGCGTCCGGGAGGTCGGTGATCAGGAAGAGGAGCAGGGCCAGGCCGCCCGCCACGGCGACGGCCATCGCGGCCGGCTTCGAGCCGCCGAGCACGGCGAGGGCCAGGCAGAACAGCGCGAAGAACGAGATCACGAACATCACGTAGCCGTGGCGCTCGCCGCCGGAGACACCGACCCCGCCGGCCGGATCGAGCGCCTCGCCGCCCGGATTGACGAGCTGGAAGGTCGTGGCGAGCTCGGAGACCATGAGGACGATGGCGGAGGCGAGGCATGCCGCCACGAGCAGGTACTCGACCGCCGGCAGCTTGCGGCCGCCGTCGGACTTGGCACGGCGCCTGCGCTTCGGCTTCGTCTTGGGCGCCGAGCTCACGCGGCCCTCGCTCGGGGCGTCGCGACGGCGCCGGACCGACGCCGGCGGGTGCGTGGGCTGCGACCGCTCTCCAGACGCGCGTAGTGCGCGACCAGGAGGCCGCCGGCGACCATGACCGCTGCGGAGACGAGCTGGGCGTAGAAGCCCTCGACCAGCTGCGCCTCGACGCCTGCGTAGGCGATCGCCTGCTCGCCCTCGTCGAGGCCGGCCGGGACGTCGACGATGACGACGATCGCGATCGCGATCACGCCGAGCAGGGCGACGAGGCGGCCGAACTGCCAGCGGCCGCGCAGGCACGCGACCAGGCAGGCGAGCGCCAGGATGGCCACAGGGATCAGCGCGTAGGCGTGGGCGGATCCGGCGGGCTGGCGGTCCACCTGCGGCGCGGGCGCCACCACCTCGACGTCCGCGTACGCCGAGTAGTCGGCGACCCCCACCGCGACGCCGCGGTAGTCCACGAACTGGGAGACGCCGAGCAGGATCGCCGCCAGCGCCGTGACCGCGATCGTGGCGCGAAGGGGCGTGATCGCGGACTCGAGGGCGCGCAGCGCACGCCCGGCGAGCGCGCTCAGCGCAGCGAGCGGCCCCGCCAGCGGGGCGAGGACGCCCAGGATCAGCTTTGAGGCGCGCTCGCCGAATCGGGTGATCGCGGCCGCCACACCGGCGCCGCTGGGCCTCTCCCGAGCCGGCCGCTGCCTGCGTGGACGCGCGGGCGCCTTCGGACGACGTCGCTCAGGCTTCGCGCCCGGGGTCCTGGGCCGCTCGCCGAGCTCGCGGGCTCCCGAGACCGGCTCCTTGCCGCGCCGCCGTCTTCGCGAGCCGCCGCGCCGGCCGTCTTCCCGACGGGAGGCGGCCGGCTTGGGTTCCGCTGAGCTCTGGCGCGCCTGCCGCTTGGACGCCGGCTTCGGTCCCGAGGCCTTGTCACGAACCGGATCGGTGACCCGCCGGGTGGCCTTCTTGAACGCGTAGCCCGCGTCCTGGAACCAATACCTGAGGCGGCGCGAAAGCGGCGTGCGGTAGCCCTTCCCGGAGCTGTCGGAAGCCCTGGATTTGGCGCTCTTGCGGGGGGTTTTCGGGTCTCTGGAGGTGGTCATCTTCCTGCTAAACTCATTCGTCGCTCACGCCTGGCTCGAGCTGGCGCATGAGCCTGGATTCCATTCCATGGAGAGCCGCACTACATAGAGGTTTCACCGGGCCGAGAAATCGGATGTGCTCCGGGCCCGCAAGGGCCTTTTTCGTGCCCCGAAACCGACTTGTAACGGAACTCTCCTCTCCTTGCCCCGACAAACCCTTTCCCTGCGAACTGTACGGATCAAATGGCACGCACGTTCCCACTAGAAAAAACCCGCAACATCGGAATCATGGCGCACATCGACGCCGGTAAGACGACGACGACCGAGCGCATTCTCTATTACACCGGCCGGACCCACAAGATGGGCGAGGTCCACGAGGGCGCGGCCGTCATGGACTGGATGGAGCAGGAGCAGGAGCGGGGGATCACGATCACCTCCGCCGCGACCGCATGCGAGTGGAAGGACCACCGCATCAACATCATCGACACGCCGGGCCACGTCGACTTCACCGTCGAGGTCGAGCGCTCGCTGCGCGTCCTCGACGGCGCGATCGCGCTCTTCGACTCCGTCGCGGGCGTCGAGCCGCAGTCGGAGACCGTCTGGCGCCAGGCGGACAAGTACAAGGTTCCGCGGATCGCCTTCATCAACAAGATGGATCGCATTGGCGCCGACTTCTTCGGCGCGGTCAAGACGATGAAGGAGCGCCTCGGCGCCCACCCGCTGCCGATCCAGATCCCGATCGGCTCCGAGGGAGACTTCAAGGGCGTCGTCGACCTGATCGAGGACAAGGCGCTGATCTGGAAGGACGAGCTCGGCACCGACTTCGAGTACGAGGAGGTCCCCGAGGACCTGAAGGAGCTGGCCCACGAGCACCGGACCCACCTGATCGAGGCCTGCGCCGACTACGACGACGAGCTGATGGAGGCCTACCTCGACGAGCAGGAGATCCCGCACGAGCGGATCGCCAAGTCGCTGCACCGCGCGACGCTCGATCTCAAGGTGACCCCGGTACTGCTCGGCTCCGCCTTCAAGAACAAGGGCATCCAGCCGCTCCTCGACGAGATCGTCGAGCTCCTGCCCTCGCCGCTCGAGGTGCCACCGATGTTCGGCATCGAGCCGCCCGGGAAGGGCGACTCCGATGGGGACGCCGCCGGCAAGGAGGTCGAGCGGACCGCCGATGACAACGCCCCGTTCGCCGCCCTCGCCTTCAAGGTGATGGCGGACCCCTACGTCGGCAAGCTCACGTACTTCCGCGTCTACTCCGGCAAGCTCGCCGCGGGTGGCCGGGTGCTCAACGTCTCGACCGGGCGCACCGAGCGGATCGGCCGGCTGCTGATGATGCACGCCAACCACCGCGAGGAGGTCGAGGAGGTCTACGCAGGGGACATCATCGCCGGCGTCGGCCTCAAGCAGACCGCGACCGGCGACACCCTGGCCGCGCCCGATGCCCCGGTCCTGCTCGAGCAGATCGAGTTCCCCGCGCCGGTGATCGCCGTCGCGATCGAGCCGAAGACGAAGGCCGACCAGGAGAAGCTCGCCACCGCGCTCGGCCGCCTCGCCGAGGAGGACCCCACCTTCCAGGTCGAGACCGACCACGAGACCGGCCAGACGCTCATCCACGGGATGGGCGAGCTCCACCTCGAGGTGATCGTCGACCGGATGCTGCGCGAGTTCAACGTCGATGCGAACGTCGGCCGTCCGCAGGTCGCCTACCGCGAGACGATCCGCGACGAGGCGAAGAAGGTCGTGGGCCGCTTCGTCCGGCAGACCGGCGGCCGCGGCCAGTTCGGCCACGTCGTCATCGACGTCGAGCCTGCGCCGGGCGAGGGCTTCGACTTCATCAACAAGATCAAGGGCGGCAAGATCCCGACCGAGTTCATCCCCTCCGTCGAGCAGGGGATCGAGGAGGCGCTCGCCACCGGCGTCAAGGCCGGCTACCCGATGGTCGACGTCCGCGTCACCCTCAACGACGGCTCATACCACGACGTCGACTCTTCGGAGATGGCCTTCAAGATCGCCGGCTCGATGGCCGTCCAGGAGGCCGCGCGCCGCGCCAAGCCCGTCCTGCTCGAGCCCGTGATGGCGGTCGAGGTGGTCACGCCCGAGGACTTCCTCGGCGACGTGATCGGTGATCTCTCGCGCCGCCGCGGCAAGGTTTCCGGCCAGGACCAGCGCGGAAACGCGCTCGCGGTCCAGGCGACGGTGCCGCTCGGCGAGATGTTCGGCTACGCGACCGACCTTCGATCCTCCACCCAGGGGCGCGCGAACTACACGATGCAGTTCGAGCGCTACGAGGAGGTTCCGGCGAACATCGCCGAGGAGATCGTGGAGCACCGTGCAGGCGAACCAGTTGGTGCAGCCAGCTAATTGTCTTGTACCTTCCAGGGGTTGCCCTCAGGGCGACCTGGGCGGTAAACACCCAGCAGAACTTAGAAACCGAGTCAGACGAATTCCAAGGAGCTAGAGGAGCGAGATGTCGAAGGAGAAGTTCGAACGCGATAAGCCGCACGTCAACGTCGGGACCATTGGTCACATCGACCACGGCAAGACGACGCTGACAGCGGCGATCACCAAGGTTCTCGGCGAGAAGGGCGGGGCCGAGGAGAAGACGTTCGAGGAGATCGACAACGCTCCCGAGGAAAAGGAGCGCGGGATCACGATCGCGACCTCGCACGTCGAGTACTCGACCGACAACCGCCATTACGCCCACGTCGACTGCCCCGGGCACGCCGACTACGTGAAGAACATGATCACGGGCGCGGCGCAGATGGACGGGGCGATCCTGGTCGTCTCCGCCAATGACGGCCCGATGCCGCAGACGCGGGAGCACATCCTGCTCGCGCGGCAGGTCAACGTTCCCTACGTGGTCGTCTTCCTCAACAAGGTCGACATGGTCGACGACGAGGAGATCCTGGAGCTCGTCGAGGAGGAGGTCAAGGACCTGCTCAACGAGTACGACTTCCCGGGCGAGGACACGCCGATCATCCGCGGCTCGGCGCTCAAGGCGCTCGAGGGCGACGAGGACGCGAAGGCCGCGATCCTCGAGCTCGCGGAGGCTCTGGACACCTACATCCCCGAGCCGGAGCGTGACCTCGACAAGCCGTTCCTGATGCCGATCGAGGACATCTTCTCGATCACCGGCCGCGGCACCGTCGCGACCGGTCGCGTCGAGCAGGGCATCGTCAACACCGGCGACGAGGTCGAGATCGTGGGCATCCACGAGAAGACCGAGAAGACGGTGGTGACCGGAGTCGAGATGTTCCGCAAGCTCCTCGACGAGGGTCGCGCCGGCGACAACATCGGCGCGCTCCTGCGAGGCACCAAGCGTGAGGAGATCGAGCGCGGCCAGGTTCTCTGCAAGCCCGGCTCGATCACGCCGCACACGAAGTTCAAGTCCGAGGTCTACTGCCTGAAGAAGGAAGAGGGTGGACGTCACACCCCGTTCTTCTCCGGCTACCGGCCTCAGTTCTACTTCCGCACCACCGACGTCACCGGGGTCTCCAACCTCCCCGAGGGCGTGGAGATGGTGATGCCGGGAGACAACGTGGAGATGACGATCGAGCTGATCCAGCCGATCGCCATGGACCAGGGCCTACGGTTCGCGATCCGCGAAGGCGGTCGCACGGTGGGTTCGGGGGTCGTCACCGAGATCGTCGAGTAACGACCCTCACGAGGGCCGGTCTTCCCAGACCGGCCCTTTTCGCGGCTCGCGAACAAAGCGAGTCGAAAGGAAGACGAGACATACGACCGGGGCGGCGCCCCCAAGTTTCAAGGGGCGGCGCCCTATTTGCGCCCTAAGACCCGACACAAATAACTCAACAAGAGAATCGAAAAGAAATTGGCCTCAATAGCCGCAAGCAAAATCCGAATCCGCCTCAAGGCGTACGACCACGACGCGATCGATCGCGCTGCGCGCGAGATCGTCGAGGTCGCCACGCGTACCGGCGCGACGATCTCGGGCCCGGTCCCCCTGCCCACGGACAAGAACGTCTACTGCGTGATCAAGTCGCCGTTCAAGGACAAGGACTCGCGCGAGCACTTCGAGATCCGCACCCACAAGCGGCTGATCGACATCAACGACCCGAACCCGAAGACCGTCGACGAGCTGCAGCGGATCGACACGCTTCCGGCCGGCGTCGACGTCGAGATCAAGCTCGGGTAGGGGGAGGAGTTTGTTGAGTCAGATCCTCGGCAAGAAGGTCGGAATGACCCAGGTCTTCGACGAAGACGGCACGGTGACGCCCGTGACGGTGATCGAGGCCGGCCCCTGCAAGGTGACCGCGGTCCGCAACCCCGACCGTGACGGCTACTCGGCCGTCCAGCTCGCCTTCGACGAGGTCGCCGAGCGCAAGCTCTCCGGCGGGGAGCTGGGCCATCTGAAGAAGGCCGGCGCGCCCCCGAGCCGCACGCTCGCCGAGTTCCGCGATCCCGACGTCGAGTTCGAGATCGGCGAGGACGTCACCGTCGAGTCCTTCGAGCCGGGCCAGAAGATCAAGGTCTCCGCGACCGCGATCGGCAAGGGCTTCCAGGGCACGATCAAGCGCCATAACTTCAGCCGCGGCCCGGTGACACACGGTTCGCACAACGTCCGCGCCCCGGGCTCCGCCGGCGCCAGCGCCGACCCCGCCCGGATCTTCAAGGGGATGCGCATGCCGGGCCGGATGGGCGGCGGCCGGGTCACCCAGCGCGGCCTGACGGTCCACCGGGTCGACGCCGAGAACAACCTTCTGTTGGTTCGCGGCTCGGTCCCCGGGCCCAAGAACGGCACCGTGGAGGTGCGGAGCGACTGATGGCCGCCCCGAAGGCACCCAAGCTCGGCAAGCAGGCCAAGGCGGACCTCGACGAGGCCCTCTTCGGCGAGCCCTTCCACGAGTCGCTCGTGCACGAGACCGCTCGTGCCGACCTGGCCGCACGGCGCCGCGGCACAGCGTCCACGCTCGGCCGGGGCGAGGTCTCGATGACCGGCGCCAAGGCCTGGCGGCAGAAGGGCACCGGCCGCGCCCGCGTCGGTGCGCTCAGCTCGCCGACCCGCCGTGGCGGTGGCGCCGCGTTCGGCCCGAAGCCGCGCAGCCACACCGTGAAGGTCAACCGCAAGGCACGCCGCCGCGCGCTCCGCTCCGCCCTCTCGGTGCACGCCGAGCGCGGCACGCTCGCCGTGCTCGAGGCCGGCACGTTCGACAAGCCGGCCACCAAGCAGGCAGCGGAGTCCCTCACCAAGTGGGGCCAGCGTGGCCCGACCCTGATCCTCCTCGACGCCGAGGAGGCCGAGGCCCAGATGAGCTTTCGCAACATCCCCCGGGTCGTCGTGATGCCGGCGAGCGCCGTCGCGGTCGCCGACCTGGTGCGCGCGAAGTCCCTGGTCGTCTCCGAGCCGGCCCTCGAGGTCCTGAAGACCCGGGCCGGCGATGTGAAGCGTTCCGGCTCCGGCGAGAACGGGGACGATTCCTGATGGACATCCGCCAGGTGATCATCGAGCCGGTCATCTCCGAGAAGAGCTACGCGCTCATGTCGGAGGGCAAGTACACCTTCCGCGTCGCCGACCGCGCGCACAAGCACCAGATCTCGCACGCGGTCGAGGAGATCTTCGGCGTCAACGTCACCTCCGTGCGCACCGCCCACGTCCGCGCGAAGCCGAAGCGCCGCGGCCAGCACACGGGCACGACCCGCGCCTGGAAGAAGGCGGTCGTCCAGCTCGGCCCCGGCGAGAAGATCGAGCTCTTCGAAGGCGCGGCGACGGAGTAGTCATGGCGATTCGCAAGACAAAGCCGACGAGCCCCGGACGCCGTTTCGCGACCTACCAGCTGCGCGAGGAGGTCACCGAGACGAAGCCGAACAAGGCCCTCACGAAGGGCACCTCGAAGTCCGGTGGCCGCAATTCCTACGGCCGCGTCACGAGCCGCCACCGCGGCGGCGGGGCGAAGCGCCGCTACCGCCAGATCGACTTCAAGCGGACCAAGGACGGGATCCCGGCGAAGGTCGCGACGATCGAGTACGACCCCAACCGGACCTGTTACATCGCGCTGCTGCACTACGTGGACGGCGAGAAGCGCTACATCCTCGCCCCGCAGGGCATCAAGCCCGGCGAGGTCATCGAGTCCGGTGAGAAGGCCGACATCCGGCCCGGCAACGCGCTCCCGCTCGCCCGCATACCGACCGGCACCATCGTCCACAACGTGGAGCTGGTCCCCGGCCAGGGCGGCCGGCTGGGCCGTGCGGCGGGCGGCGAGATCCAGGTCGTCGCGAAGGAGGGCCCGATGGTGACGCTGCGCCTGCCCTCCTCGGAGATGCGCATGGTCCGCGGCGAATGCCGGGCGACCGTCGGCACGCTCTCCAACGCGGAGCACCAGAACGTGAAGATCGGCAAGGCCGGGCGCAACCGGCACAAGGGCAAGCGCCCGCAGACCCGCGGCGTCGCGATGAACCCGGTCGACCACCCGCACGGTGGCGGCGAGGCCCATCACACGCCCGGTGGCCACCCGGTGACCCCATGGGGTAAGCCGACGCTCGGCTACCGGACCCGCAAGAAGGGCAAGGCCTCCGACGCAATGATCGTCCGCGGCCGGCGCCGCGGCAAGAAGAAGAGGAAGTAGGGCAGAGCTTTGGGTAGATCCACGAAGAAGGGACCGTTCGTCGAGGAGCGCCTGATGGGGCGGATCGTGAAGATGAACGAGTCCGGCGACAAGCAGATGATCAAGACCTGGTCGCGGTCCTCGGTGGTCTTCCCCGAGATGGTCGGGCACACGATCGCCGTCCACGACGGCCGCAAGCACGTCCCTGTCTTCATCTCCGAGTCGATGGTCGGCCACAAGCTCGGCGAGTTCGCGCCGACGCGCACCTTCCGCGCCCATTCGGGCTCCGGTTCGAAGGCGGCTGAGAGGTAGACCTTGGCCACCAAGCAGAAAGAGACCGAGGCACCCGTGGTCCGCGCGAGCGCCAAGTACGTGCGGGTGACCCCGCAGAAGGCGCGCCTCGTCGCCGATCAGGTTCGCGGCAAGCCGGTCATCGACGCGATCGCGCTCCTGAACTTTTCTCCCCGCGGAGCCGCTCGGGACATCCAGAAGCTTCTCGAGTCCGCGATGGCGAACGCGGAGAACAACCACGATCTTGTCGCCGAGGAGATGAAGATCGTCGCGATCAACGTCGACGAGGGCCCGACCCTGCGCCGCTGGCGCGCCCGCGCCCGCGGCCGCGCGACCCGCATCGACAAGCGCACCTGCCACGTGAGCATCGCGCTCACCCCCGACGAGGATCAGGAGTAAGCAGACAATGGGCCAGAAGATCCATCCCGAGGGGTTCCGCGTCGGCTACATCCACGACTGGAAGTCGGCCTGGTTCAACGAGCGCGAGTTCGACGACTATCTCCAGGAGGACCTGGCGATCCGCGACCACATCGAGCACAAGCTCTCGCACGCGGGCCTCTCCGACATCACGATCACCAAGCAGCGCGGCGAGGTGACCGTCGACATTCACACGGCCCGCCCCGGCATCGTGATCGGCAAGTCCGGCGCCGAGGTCGACGCTCTTCGTCGCGATCTCCACAAGCTGACCCAGAAGCCGGTCAAGGTGAACATCCGCGAGATCAAGCGCCCCGAGCTGGACGCGAAGCTCGTCGCCCAGTCGATCGCCGAGCAGCTGCAGAACCGCGTCGCCTTCCGGCGCGCGATGAAGCGAGCATTGACCTCCGCGATGCGCTCGGGCGCCAAGGGCGTGAAGGTCCAGGTCTCCGGCCGCCTCGGCGGCGCCGAGATGGCGCGGACCGAGGGCTACTCGGACGGCCGCGTGCCGCTGCACACGCTGCGCGCGGACATCGACTACGGCTTCACCGAGGCGCGCACGACGACCGGCCGGATCGGCGTCAAGTGCTGGATCAACAAGGGCGAGGTCATGCCCGAGGGTTTCCAGGGGCGCGGCGACGCCCCCGAGGAGCTCGGCGGCCGGCCGCGACGCCCGGGTCGCCCGCGCGACGACCGCGGCCCCGGCGGCGGTGGCGGAGGCGGCGGCAGCCGCGGTGGCGGATCGAGGCCGCAGGGCGGCCGTCCCTCGGCGCCCCCGAGGCCGAAGCCCGCGGCGAAGCCGAAGCGCGCGGGGTCTGACCCGACACCCAAGCGGCCGCCGAAGCCCAACGCCGACAAGAGGTCTGACCCCCAGTCGAAACCCGAGCCCAAGCCGGCTCCGCACCCGCAGAAGATCTCCGACTCCACCGACGCTTCAGACACGCCCGATGCGGGGGGTGACGCCTGATGCTGATGCCCAAGCGGGTCAAGTACCGCAAGCAGATGCGCGGCAAGCGCCGCGGCAACACGAAGGGCGGCAGCGAGATCTACTTCGGCGAGTACGGCCTGAAGGCCCTCGAGCGCGGCTGGATCACGAACCGCCAGATCGAGGCCGCCCGAGTCGCGATGACGCGCAAGATCAAGCGCGGCGGCAAGGTCTGGATCAACATCTTCCCCGACAAGCCCTACACGAAGAAGCCCGCGGAGACCCGCATGGGCTCGGGCAAGGGGAACCCCGAGGGCTGGGTCGCTGTGGTCAAGCCGGGCCGCGTCATGTTCGAGTTGGCCGGCGTCGACGAGGAGCTCGCGAAGGACGCGATGCGCCTCGCCGGGCACAAGCTTCCGATCAAGACCAAGTTCGTCTCCCGCGACGGAGGTGGGCATTGAAGGCCTCGGAGGTGCACGCCCTCAACGACCACCAGTTGCTGGAGAAGCTGCGCGACGCACGCGAGGACGCCTTTGGCCTGCGCTTCAAGCACGCCACGGGTGAGCTCGAGAACACCTCGCGGATCGGCGGCTCGCGCCGCGAGGTCGCCCGGCTGATGACGGTCGCCCAGGAGCGCGGGATCGACGTGGACCGCGAGCTCGCCAAGTTCGACGACGAGAAGAAATAGAGATGGCTGAAGAAGAGAAGAACGAAGAGACCGAGAACGAGCAGCCCGAGGCGGGGGCTGACCCGGCCCGGAGGAACGCCTGAGCCCGCGGAGGCACAGGGTCTGACCCCTCAGAGTCCAGCAAGGGCGCGGCCGATGACGGAGGCGGCACCTGCGGCCGAGGAGCCAGCAGAGGACGCCGAGCGAGGAACCGGACGCGGAGTCTGACCCGAGCCCGGAGGAAACGCCTGAGCCCGCAGACGGCAGAGAGGTCTGACCCCTCAGAGTCAAGCGAAGAGACGCCCGAGGAGAAGCCGAAGGCGGCCCCCGCTCCCCAGGCCCCGGCGGAGGACGAGGAGCCCGAGGACAACCATCCGAAGGCCATCCGCAAGCGCCGCCGCTCACAGGCCCCCGCCGAGGCCAAGCCCGAGCGCAGCGGCGAGGATCGCGCTACCGACCGCCTCGAGCGCCGCAAGGCCAATGCCGCCGCGCGCAGCCGCTACCGCCAGAGCCAGCGTGGCAAGCGCGGCGAGCCCAAGACCGGCACGCCCGCGGCTGAGCGCGAGCTCGCCGAGCGCAAGGTCCGCCAGGGCATCGTCGTGTCTTCCAAGGGCCAGAAGTCGATCACCGTCGCCGTCGAGCAGGTCGGTCGTCACCGTCGCTACGAGAAGGTGATCCGCCGCAGCCGCACGCTGCACGCCCACGACGAGCAGAACCAGGCGAACAAGGGCGATGTCGTCCGGATCATCGAGACGCGGCCGATCTCCCGCACCAAGCGCTGGCGCCTCGTCGAGATCGTGGAGAGGGCTCGCTAGCCATGATCCAGCAGGAATCAAGACTCAAGGTCGCCGACAACTCCGGCGCCCGCGAGCTGCTCTGCATCCGCGTCAAGGGCGGCCACCACCGCCGCTACGCCGGCGTCGGCGATGTGATCACGGCGACCGTCAAGCACGCGACGCCGCGCGGCGGCGTGCGCAAGGGTGAGGTCGTCCAGGCCGTCGTCGTGCGCACCCGCAAGCCGCTCGGCCGCTCCGACGGCACCTACATCTCCTTCGACGAGAACGCCGCGGTGCTGATCGACCCGCAGCTCAACCCGCGCGGCACCCGCATCTTCGGCCCCGTCGCCCGCGAGCTGCGCGACAAGAACTTCATGAAGATCGTCTCCCTCGCGCCGGAGGTCCTCTAGTGAGCAAGAAGATGAGGATCCGCAAGGACGACCACGTGATCGTCACCTCAGGCAAGGACAAGGGCAAGACCGGCCGCGTGCTGCGCACGGAGCCGGCGAAGCGGCGCCTCTACGTCGAGCACCTGAACATCGTCAAGCGCCACCAGCGCCCGCGCTCGGTCAAGGACACCCAGCGGGGCGGCGACGCCGGCGGGATCATCGAGAAGGAAGGCCCGATCGACGCCTCTAACGTGATGCTGCTCGATCCCCAGGACAACAAGCCGACCCGGGTCGGCGTCAAGCGCTCCGAGGACGGCAAGCGGCAGCGCTACGCGAAGCGGACCGGCAAGGCGATCGACTGAGCGAGATTTTGATGGAAGCAACGGTTCAAGAAGAAGAGGTCAAGAACATCCAGGAGCAGGCGGCCCCGCCGCCGCGGCTGCGCGAGCGCTATCGCTCCGAGATTGCCCCTGAGCTGGTCGAGCGCTTCGGCTACTCGAGCCCGATGCAGGTCCCGCGCCTGGTGAAGATCACGCTCAACATGGGCGTCGGCGAGGCGAGCAAGAGCGACTCGGCGATGGAGCCCGCGATGGAGCAGCTCGGCGTGATCGCCGGCCAGAAGCCGAACGTCCGCCGCGCGAAGAAGTCGATCGCCAACTTCAAGATCCGCGACGGGATGCCGGTCGGCACCGCCGTGACCCTGCGCCGCGCGCGGATGTGGGAGTTCCTCGACCGCCTGATCACGATCGCGATCCCGCGTATCCGCGACTTCCGCGGCCTCAACCCCCGCTCGTTCGACGGGCGCGGCAACTACTCGATGGGGATCCGCGAGCAGCTGATCTTTCCCGAGATCGACTACGACTCGATCGACGAGGTGCGCGGCCTGGACGTGACGATCACGACGACCGCCGCGAGCGACGAGGAGGCCTTCGAGCTGCTTCTGCGTCTGGGCATGCCCTTCGCCCAGGACGGCCGCCCCGGCCAGGTCGACACGAGCGAGGAAGAGGAGGAGGAGCGGCGCAAGGAGGAGGCACGTCTGCGTGCCGAGGCCGAGCAGGCCGCCCTCGAGCAGCTCAAGGAAGAAAACCCAGACGCCTACGCTAAGCCGGTCCGCGAGGACGAGGAAGGCGAGGAGGGCGAGGAAGGTGAGGGCGGAGAGCCCGCTGCCGAGAAGCCCGCCGACGATTCGAGCGAAGAGGACGATGGCTAAGACATCTCAGAAGGTCAAGCAGGGCCGCAAGCCCAAGTACAAGGTGCGCCACAACAACCGCTGCAAGCGCTGCGGTCGCCCGCGCGCCTACTACCGCAAGTTCGGCCTCTGCCGGATCTGCCTGCGCAACGCCGCCCACGAGGGCTACATCCCCGGCATGACCAAGTCGAGCTGGTAGCCCGAGGACTGGACCAATGCTTACCGACCCGATAACCGATTACCTGAACCGGATCCGCAACGCGCTCGCCGCCGAGCACGGCGAGGTCGAGATCCCGGCCTCCCGCCTGAAGAAGGAGATGACCCGCATCCTCAAGGAGCAGGGCTACATCACCGACTTCGCGGTCGAGCCGACCGCCGTGGGCGAGGTCGTCAAGATCGACCTGAAGTACACCGAGGAGCGCCGCCCCGTGATCTCCGGCATGCGGCGGGTCTCCCGGCCCGGCCGGCGCAGCTACGCGAATCACAACGAGGTCCCGCGCGTCCAGGGCGGGATGGGGACGGCGATCGTCTCCACCTCGAGCGGCGTGATGACGGGCCACGAGGCCAAGCACAAGGGCGTCGGCGGCGAGGTTGTCGCCTACGTCTGGTGATGTCATGAGTCGTATCGGCAAGAAGCCAATCCCGGTCCCGGACGGGGTCTCCGTCTCGATCGACCCTGGCCTGGTCAAGGTCAAGGGGCCGAAGGGCGAGCTCAGCCAGCAGGTCTCGAACGACATGAAGATCGCCGAGTCCGACGGCGTGCTCACGGTCGAGCGCCCCACCGACCGCGGCGAGCACCGTGCGCTCCACGGCCTCACCCGCAGCCTGATTGCGAACATGGTCATCGGTGTTACCGACGGCTACGAGAAGCGCCTGGAGATCCAGGGGGTCGGCTACCGCGCAAAGCTTCAGGGCAAGGCCCTCGAGCTCGCGCTCGGCTATTCCCACCCGGTCTCGGTCGGCGCGCCCGACGGGATCGAGTTCGAGGTGCCGCAGCCGACTCAGGTCATCGTCCGCGGGATCGACAAGCAGCTCGTCGGCGAGATCGCGGCCCAGGTTCGCAAGACCCGTCCTCCCGAGCCCTACAAGGGCAAGGGCGTTCGCTACGAGGGCGAGTACGTCGCCCGCAAGGTCGGCAAGAGGGCATAGCGCATGGCCGTCACGACCAAGCCCCAGAAGCGCCTCCGCCGACGCCGCCGCGTGCGCGCGAAGGTGCGCGGCTCCGCTGCCCGGCCCCGGCTCTCCGTCTACCGCTCCAACCGCGGCGTCTTCGCCCAGCTCGTTGACGACGACGGCGGGAAGACGATCGCCGGCGTTTCCTGGACCGAGGACGAGCTGCGCAAGCTAGGCCCGCTCGAGCAGTCGAAGCGGGCGGGCGAGCTGCTCGCCGAGCGCGCCAAGGCAGCCGGGGTCGAGACCTGCGTCTTCGACCGCGGCGGCTACCGCTACCACGGGCGCGTCCAGGCGCTTGCCGACGGTGCCCGTGAGGGCGGGCTGAAGTTCTAGAGGCTTAGGCAGAGCGGCTACCTTCAACTACTTCCCATGCGCATGTATCCCAACATCGACTACGTCAGCCCGCAGGGCCTGGACCTGCAGGAGCGCGTCATCGAGATCAATCGCGTCGCCAAGGTCGTCAAGGGCGGCCGGCGCTTCTCCTTCACCGCCCTGGTCGCGGTGGGTGACGAGAACGACGTCGTCGGGATCGGCTACGGCAAGGCGCGCGAGGTGCCGCTGGCGATCCAGAAGGGCGTCGAGGACGCCCGCAAGAGCCTGATTCGCGTGCCCAAGTACGGCCAGACGCTTCCGCATCGGACGATCGGCCGCTACGGCGCGGGCCACGTGGTTCTGCGCCCGGCGAGCCCCGGTACCGGCGTGATCGCCGGCGGCGGCGTGCGCGCCGTGCTCGAGCTTGCCGGGATCCGCGACGTTCTCTCGAAGTCGATTGGGACGCAGAACCCGATCAACCTCGTCAAGGCGACGATGTCGGGCCTGATCGGCCTGCGGCGTCCCGAACAGGTCGCGAAGCTGCGCGGCCTCAAGATCCGCGAGGTGCTCGGGATCTACGAAGACGACAAGAAGGAGGAGGCTCCGGCCGAGGAGGCCGAGGGGCCGACTCCGGTCGACGCCGTCACAGTGGCCGCTGAAACCGCACCGCCCGAAGGCGAGTGATGGCTTCGGTCACGGTCACGCAGGTCCGCTCCGCGAACGGCGCCAGCCCGCGCCAGCGCGACACGCTGCGCTCGCTGAAGCTCGGCAAGATCGGTCGCACCTCGACGCTCGAGGACTCTCCGCAGCTCCAGGGCATGCTGCGGGTCGTCGATCACCTCGTGACCCGAGAGGATGGCTCCTGATGGCCCGACTCACCCCTGAGGAGGTCGGCATGCACAACGTCCGCCCGAAGCCGGGCGCGACGAAGGACCGCAAGCGGGTCGGGCGCGGCCAGGGCTCGGGCACCGGCAAGCAGTCGGGCCGCGGCCACAAGGGCGCCGGCTCGAGGTCGGGCTCGAAGCGCAAGGTCGCCTACGAGGGCGGCCAGAACCCGATCCACATGCGGATGCGCAAGCTGCGCGGCCCGCACATGAAGAAGTCGATGCCCTTCGAGCGCTTCCGGACGAAGACCCAGCCGGTCAACGTCTCCGATCTCGAGGCACGCTTCGACGCCGGCGCCGAGGTCACCCCGGAGTCGCTCAAGGCCGCCGGACTTGCCACTCGCCGTGACCCGGTGAAGATCCTCGGCAAGGGCGACATCTCGACCAAACTCACCGTCCGCGCGCACGGCTTCAGCGCCACCGCCAAGGAGAAGATCGAGGGTGCCGGTGGTACCTGTGAGGTGATCGCTCCTTGATGCGGACGATGGCCAATGCGTTTTCGATCCCGGACATCCGCCGGAAGATCTTCTTCGTGCTGGCCATCCTCGCGCTCTACCGGCTCGGGGCATTCATCCCGGCGCCGGGAGTCGACGCGGCCGCGCTCGAGGGTGTCGGTGACCAGTTCGCCCAGGGCAACATCCTGGGCTTCCTCAACCTCTTCTCGGGCGGCAGCCTCTCGCGGCTCTCCCTCTTCGCGCTCGGGATCATGCCGTACATCACGGCCTCGATCATCCTGCAGCTCCTGACCGTGGTCGTGCCGGCGCTCGAGCGCCTCCAGAAGGAGGGTGAGGTCGGCCAGCAGAAGATCACGCAGTACACCCGCTACCTGACCGTCGCCCTCGCCTTCGGGCAGTCGCTCGGCTACGTCTTCCTCTTCCAGACGATCACCGGCCCCAACGGCCAGAGCGTCGTCGGCGAGCTCACGTTCACCAAGCTGATGCTGATCGTGATCAGCCTCACGGCCGGCTGCACTCTGCTGATGTGGATGGGCGAGCTGATCACCCAGCGCGGCATCGGCAACGGGATCTCCCTGATGATCTTCGCCTCGATCGTCGCCGGCCTGCCACAGGGGATCGTGAACTGGTGGAACACCGACGACCCGGTGTTCGTGGTGATGATGCCGTTCATCGCGTTGGCTGTGATCGTCGCGATCGTCTTCGTCCAGGAGGGCCAGCGCCGGATCCCGGTCCAATACGCGAAACGCGTGGTCGGCCGCCGGATGACCACCGGCGGCTCGACCTACCTGCCGCTGCGGGTGAACATGGCCGGCGTGATCCCGGTGATCTTCGCCGCCTCGATCATGGCCTTCCCGCCGACGGTCGGACAGCTCTTCGGAGGGAGCACCGCCGACGGGGGCACCTTCTGGCTCGACTTCGCCGCGTTCTTCGACCCGAACGGGTGGGCCTACGTGGTCGGCGAGGTCTTCTTCATCATCATCTTCACCTACTTCTACACGGCCGTCACCTTCAACCCGGTGGACCAGGCCGACAACCTGAAGAAATACGGCGGGTTCATTCCCGGGGTGAGACCCGGCCGGCCAACGGCCGAGTACCTGGACCGCATCCTCTCCCGGCTCACCTTCCCGGGGGCCCTCTACCTGGGCGCGGTCGCGGCTCTGCCGACGATCCTCATCGCGCAGACCGGGGCGACCTTCTTCTTCGGCGGCACCTCGATCCTGATTACCGTGGGCGTCGCGCTCGACACGGTGAAGCAGCTCGAGGCGCAGCTGATGATGCGTAACTACGAAGGCTTCTTGAAGTAGGCCTCCGACTATGTCGGAGCTGAATCTGGTCCTCCTTGGCCCGCCGGGTTCCGGCAAGGGCACGCAGGGCGAGCGCCTGCAGGAGGACTTCCGCCTGCCGTACTACGCGACCGGCGACATCCTGCGCGAGGCGGTCCGCGAGGAGACCGAGATCGGCCAGCAGGCCAAGGAGTACATGGACCGGGGCGACCTGGTGCCCGACGAGGTGATCATCGGCGTGATCGTCGAGCGAGTCAACTCCACGGAGGCGCAGGACGGGTTCATCCTGGACGGCTTCCCGCGCACGGTGCCGCAGGCGGAGGCGCTCGGCGAGGCGATGAGCGACCTGAGCCGCAGCCTCAGCGCCGCCGTGCTGATCGACGTCCCCGACGAGGAGGTCGTGCGGAGGCTCTCCGGGCGGCGGATCTGCGCGAAGAAGGGCCATGTCTTCCACGTCGACTTCGACCCGCCGAAGAACGAGGACGTCTGCGACGTCTGCGGGGCGCGGCTGCTGATCCGCGACGACGACAAGCCCGAGGTTGTCCGCCACCGGGTGGCGACGTACCATGAGAAGACCTCGCCGCTCGAGTCCTACTACGAGCGCGAGGGCATACTTCGCCGGGTTGACGGCGCCCTGCCTCCCGACGAGGTCTCCGACCGGATCAGGGCGCTGCTGGCGACGTTGAAGATGGAAGAGGAGCTGTAGGCAGGTGTACCGCGGCGGAATCATCGTCAAGACCCCGGAGCAGGTCGACCAGATGGCGGCGGCGGGGGCGATTCAGGCCCGCTGCCTGAAGCTGCTCGAAGCGAAGTGCCGTCCCGGGGTCACCACGGCGGAGCTCGACGAGGCTGCGGAGAAGTTCATCCGCTCCCAGGGTGCCGTGCCCTCGTTCAAGGGCTACCGGGGCTTCCCCGGCTCGATCTGCGCATCGCCCAACTCGATGGTCGTCCACGGGATCCCCGGCCCCTACGAGCTGAAGCGCGGTGATCTGATCTCGCTCGACGTCGGCGTCACCTACGAGGGCTGGGTCGCCGATGCGGCGATCACCGTCCCCGTCGGCCCGGTCACGCCCGAGGCCCGCAAGCTGCTCGACACGACGAAGCAGGCGCTCGAAGACGGCGCCGACAAGGTCCGGCCCGGCAATCGCCTCGGCGACGTCTCGGCGGCGATCCAGCAGACCGCCGAGCTCGAAGGACTTTCGATCATCCGCACGCTCGTCGGCCACGGGATCGGCCGCGACATGCACGAGGACCCGCAGATCCCGAACTACGGCGAGCCCGGCAAGGGCCCGGAGCTCGAGGCGGGCATGGTGCTCGCGATCGAGCCGATGGTGAACGTGGGCACGCACCTGGTCCGGATCGGCGACGACAACTGGGCCGTCTACTCGCAGGACGGCTCGCTCGCCGCCCATTTCGAGTTCACGGTCGCCGTCACCGAGGACGGCCCGCGCGTCCTCACCCCCTGGCACGAGCTCTAGTCCAGTCGGGTTAAGACCTTGGCGGATCGCGCCGATTACACTCGCGGAACGAGGATGAGGGGGAAGATGTGAGAACGAGATCTTTCGGTACCCGCAAGGCCGCCCTGGTCGTGTGCGTGGTCGCCGCTCTAACTGGCATCCTCGCCGCGATGGCGGTCGCCCAGACGGGTGGCTACGACCCATCGGGTGGCTATGACCCGTCCGGCGGCTACACCACCGGCTTGGGCGGCGGCACAGGTGGTGGCGGCAACGGCGTGAAGCTGAAGCTGAAGGCGAAGAAGAAACAGAAGTCGCTGAAGGCGGTCAAGGTCAAGGCGACCTGTGAGAACCAGCCCTGCACCGTCACGGCCAAGGGCAAGCTGAAGGCCGGCAAGAAGAAGGCGAAGCTGAAGAAGGACGAGGAATCGCTGACGGCCGGCGCCTCCGACAAACTGAAGCTGAAGCTGGCCGGCAAGGCGAAGAAGACCGCCAAGCGCGCTTCGAAGAACGATCAGAAGCTGTCGGTGAAGATCAGCGCGACGGCGAAGGGCGTGGGCGGCGGCGGGTCCGACAAGGCCTCTGTCAAGGTCAAGCTGAAGCCGTAGGCGCCTCGAGCCTGCGGGCGATGTTCAAGACCATCGCTTCGACGCGGTCGCATTCGTAGCGAACCTCGTAATGGGAAATCCGGATCGCCGTGCGCCCGGCGAGCAGGTGCGCCTGCATGCGGCGGTTGTCCTGGGCCTGGCGGGCTGGGGTGCGGTGATAGCGCCAGCCGTCTGTTTCGACGACGAGGTTGAGATCGGGCCAGTGGAAGTCGACTCGGCCGCCGAGTTGGACCTGGGTCTCGGGGAGCGGCAGGCCGGCCTTGCGGACGATTCTCAGAAAGCGGCGTTCGAGCTCAGTCTCGGTGAGGCGGTAGGTGTGGCGGTCGAGGGTCTTGCGCAGGGCCGGGACGCCTTGCTGGCCCTTGCGGCGACTCCAGCTCGGCTTGTGAGGGAACCGGGGCCATCACCCCGAAAGGCATCGGGGGCTTGAAATTCGCCCCGCGAATCGCGGGTTGGCCGGTCCCTGTCTCTACATGCCGGCCGTTTTTCGTCCCTCCGCGCCTATCCTTGCCCCATGGCTGCAGATCCCGCGATCGAGCTGAAGGACGTTGTCAAGCGGATCGGATCGCAGACGATCCTCGACAAGGTCAGCCTGTCGATCCCGGCCGGGCGGATCACCGTCCTGATCGGGCCGTCGGGCGCGGGGAAGACGGTCACCGTCAAGCACATCGTCGGGCTCACGCAGCCCAGGTCGGGCTCGGTGACGGTGCTCGGCAAGAACCTCGCGCGTTGCTCCGAGGACGAGATGAACGAGGTCAGGCGTGAGATGAGCGTCGTCCTTCAGGGCACGCTGCCGTTCACCTGCGGGCTCTTCTACTCCCTGAACGTCTATGAGAACGTCGCCTTCCCCCTCCGCGAGCGGATGCGCTGGCCCGAGGAGCGGATCGACCAGGTGACCATGGACCACCTCGGCATGGTCGGCCTGCGCGAATTCGCCGAGCACATGCCGGATCAGCTCTCGGCAGGAATGACGAAGCGGGTCGCCCTCGCCCGTTCGCTCGCCCTGAAGGCCCAGATCGTGATCATCGACGACTTCGACAGCGGCCTCGACGGGGTCCGGCTGGCGCTCCTCACGGAGCTGATCCACGACGCCCAGCGGACGACCGGGGGGACCTTCCTGGTCACCACGCACGACATGAACGCGGCGCGCACGCTCGCCGACTACGCCGCCGTGATCAGCTCGGGCAAGATCGTCGCCCAAGGAGAGGCGGAGGAGGTCCTGGGCTCGAAGGAGCCGCTGGTTCACCAGCTCGTCCACGGCGAGCACGAGGGCCCGCTGGAGCTGCAGGGCTGAGGCACGCCTCAGGCACGGGCGGCCAGGGACCCGCTGCTATCCTTTCGCGTCGGTCGAAAGGCCGATTTGCAGTTGCCCGGAGACCCGATTCATGGGGTCCTCGGGCCTTCTCAGTTGTCAATCCGATACGACCCGTCAAGGGGCGATGAAAGTCCGAGCCAGCGTAAAGCCGATGTGTGAGAGGTGCCGCGTCATCCGGCGCCGCGGCAAGGTGCTCGTGATTTGCACGAATCCCCGCCACAAGCAGAGGCAGGGCTAAGCAAATGGCACGCATCGCAGGCGTAAACATTCCGCTCAACAAGCGGGTCGAGGTGGGTCTCACCTACGTCCACGGGATCGGCAAGTCGACCTCGCAGGAGATCCTGAAGGAGGTCGGTGTCGACGGTGACACCTACGTCAAGGACCTGACCGAGGACGAGGAGCTGAAGCTCCGCCAGGCTGTCGAGTCCCGCCAGGTCGAGGGTGACCTGCGCCGCGAGCGCTCGCAGAACGTCAAGCGGCTGATGGAGATCGGCGCCTATCGAGGCCTGCGACACCGCCGCGGGCTGCCGGTCCGCGGCCAGCGGACGAAGACCAACGCGCGGGGCCGCAAGGGCCCGAAGCGCATGAGCATCGCGGGCAAGAAGAAGGCCCCGGCGAAGAAGTAGCGAGGATTTAGATGCCGCAACCGAAGAAGTCGAAGGGCCGTTCGCGCCGCCGGGTGAAGAAGAACATCCCGTTCGGCCAGGCTCACGTGAAGACAAGCTTCAACAACACCATCGTCACCCTGACCGACACCGAGGGCAACGTGATTGCCTGGGAGTCCGCCGGCAGCGCCGGTTTCAAGGGCTCGCGCAAGTCGACCCCGTTCGCCGCGCAGGTGACGGCCGACTCCGCCGCCCGCAAGGGCATGGAGCACGGGCTCGAGCGCGTCGAGGTGCTCGCCAAGGGCGCCGGCTCCGGCCGTGAGACGGCGATCCGCTCGCTGCAGGCCGCCGGCCTCCAGGTGACGACGGTGAAGGACGTGACCCCGCAGGCCCACAACGGCTGCCGCCCCCGCAAGCGGAGGCGCGTCTAGTGGCCCGCGATACCGGACCCCAGTGCAAGCAGTGCCGTCGCGAAGGCCAGAAGCTGTTCCTCAAGGGCGCCCGCTGCCTGACCGACAAGTGCGGCGTCGAGCGTCGCTCCTACCCGCCGGGCGAGCACGGCCGCGGCCGCATGCGCCAGTCCGAGTACCGCAACCAGCTGCGCGAGAAGCAGAAGGCCCGCCGCTACTACCAGCTGCTCGAGAAGCAGTTCCGCAGCTACTACGACAAGGCGGCGCGCCAGTCCGGCGTCACCGGCGAGAACCTGCTCCGACTGCTCGAGCGCCGCTTCGACAACGTCCTCGTCCGCCTCGGCTTCGCCGCCTCACGGCGCCAGGCGCGTCAGCTGATCACCCACGGCCACTGGCAGATCAACGGCCGCCGCGTCGACATCCCCTCCTACCAGGTGAAGCCCGACGACGTGATCACGCTTCGCGACGGCTCCTCGGCCGCGGACACCGTCCGCAACGCGACCGAGCTGATCGCCGCCGTCCCGGCCTGGCTCCAGGCCGACCACGACTCTTTGACCGCCAAGGTCCTCCGACTGCCGGACCGGGATGAGATCAACACCCCGGTCTCCGAGCAGCTCATCGTCGAGCTCTACTCGAAGTAGTGGAGCGGGGGCATTTGCCCCAATGAAAGCTTGTAAGCGAAAGCGAAGGAAGTCATGACCACGCTGCCCGAGTTCCAGATTCCAAAGATCAGCAAGGAGGACGTCTCCGAACAGAAGGGGACGTTCACGATCGAGCCCCTCGATAAGGGCTTCGGCTACACGTTCGGCAACAGCCTGCGCCGCGTGCTGCTCTCCTCGCTCGGCGGCGCCGCCGTGAAAAGCGTTCGCATCGAGGGTGTCGCGCACGAGTTCTCGACCATCCCGGGAGTGCAGGAGGACGTCACCGACCTCGTGCTCAACCTGAAGGATTTGGTCGTGCGGATGCACACCGACGCCGACGAGGTCGAGGTGCCGCTAGTCGTCACCGGCCCCGGAGAGGTCACGGCGAAGGACATCGACCTGCCCGCGGGCGTCGAGATCCTGAACCCGTCGGCCCCGATCGCGACGCTCGAGAAGAAGACCAAGCTCGAGATCTACATGACGATCGGCCGCGGCCGCGGCTACTCGCCGGCGGAGGAGAACAAGTCCGAGGACCAGCCGATTGGCGTGGTGCCGATCGACTCGATCTTCTCGCCGATCCGGCGTGCGTCATACGCAGTCGACTCCGCCCGAGTCGGCCAGCGGACGGACTTCGACAAGCTCTCGCTGGAGATCGAGACCGACGGCTCGATCGAGCCGGGCGTCGCGCTCCGCGAGGCGGCCGAGATCCTGATCAAGTCGCTGGCGATCTTCACCGACGCCGACCGTGTCGACGAGCTCACCAGCCGCGACGGGATCGGCGTGCCGGAGGAGAACGGCGACGGCCCGGTCGTGGAGGGCGACGATCGCCTGATCGAGGAGCTCGAGATCGGCGTCCGCGCCTACAACTGCCTGAAGCGGGCGGGAATCCAGACCGTGGGCGACCTGGTCCAGAAGTCGGAGTCGGAGCTGAACGCGATCCCGAACTTCGGCAAGCGCTCGACCGACGAGGTCGTCGAGTCGCTGACGGCGCTCGGCCTCTCCCTCCGAGGCGACTGACGGCTAACGTCTCTCCGCCATGCGCCACAAGAAGACCCGCCACAAGCTAAGTCGCGACGCCTCGCATCGCAAGGCGCTGCTGCGCAACCTCTGCGTGGAAGTGATCGAGCACGAGCGCATCAAGACGAGCCAGGCGAAGGCGAAGGCGGTGAAGCCCGAGGTCGAGAAGCTGATCACGCTCGGCAAGCGCGGCGACCTGCACGCTCGCCGGCAGGCGCTCTCGACGCTCGGCCAGGACAAGTTCGTCGTCCACAAGCTGTTCGAGGAGGTCGCGCCGCGCTACGCGGAGCGCTCGGGCGGCTACACGCGGATCGTCAAGCTGGGCCCGCGGCGCTCTGACTCGACCGAGATGGTCTTCCTCGAGCTGGTCTAGGGCCCGGCTCGCTGACGCGCTACCGCCTCGAGATCGCCTACGACGGGGCTCGCTTCCGCGGCTGGTCCGCGCAGCCCGGCCTGCGCACTGTGCAGGGGGAGCTGGAGAGTGCGTTCGAGACAGTGCTGCGCGAGCCGGTGGCCCTGACCGTCGCGGGCAGGACGGATACCGGAGTTCATGCGATGGAGCAGGTCGCCAGCTTCGAGGCGGGGGTGGAGGTTCGGGGCGAGCATGTGAGGGGTGTGAACGCGGTGCTTGGCCTCGACGTGGTGGTGCGCACGTGTGTGGAGGCCGACCAGGACTTCGACGCGCGGCGGGATGCGTTGTCGCGGCGGTATCGCTACCGGCTCCTCGCGACTCCGGAGCGCGAGCCGCTGGAGGAGGGGCGTGCGCTCTGGTGGCGTCACCGGATCGACCGCGACGCCCTCGACGCCTGCGCCGCCGCGCTCGTCGGCACCCACGACTTCACCGCGTTCACGCCGACCGAGACCGAGCACGTGCGATTCGAGCGAGACATTCTCGACGCCCGATGGTCCGGCGAGATACCGGGGCTTCTGGAGTTCGAGATGGAAGCCGACGCCTTCATGCGCCACATGGTCCGCGTCACGGTCGGCACGATGCTCGAGGTCGCCGGCGGCCGCCGCTCGCTCGACTCATTCACAGCCCTCCTCCAGGGTGCGGAGCGCGCCGAGGCCGGCGAAACCGCCCCGCCACACGGCCTCTACCTCATCGGTGTCACCTATTAGCGCGCCTGACCGACCCTAGAATCGAACCGTGAAGATCCTCCTCACCAACGACGACGGCATCGGCGCCGAGGGCCTTCATTCGATTCGGCGTGAGCTGCGCAAGATCGAGGGGGCGGAGGTCTACGTGATCGCGCCCGACTCGAATCGCTCGGCGACCGCGCGGTCGATCACGACGCGTTCGCCGCTCTGGGTCGAGGAAATCGAATTCGACGATGGCGATACCGGATTCGCGACCGACGGAACGCCCGTCGACTGCGTCCGCTTCGCCGACCTCGGCCTGCTCGGCTCGAAGCCGGACCTGATCGTTTCCGGGATCAACCACGGCGCCAACCTCGGCGACGACGTGACCTACTCGGGGACCGTCGCGGCAGCGTTCGAGGGGATCGTCCTCGGGATCCCATCGGTGGCGATCTCCCAGCAGTCGGACCGCCGCGAGATGGACTTCCGCTTCGGACGGAGCTTCGACTTCTCCCACGCGGCGCGGATCGGCGCGCGCCTGGTCGAGCAGATGGCGGCGACGCCATTGCCACCGGGCCGCCTGATCAACGTCAACTGTCCCGCCGGCGAGCCGAAGGGGATCGAGGTCGCGCGGCTCGGCAAGCGCCTCTACAACGACGAGCTGAAGCTCGTCGAGGAGGACGATGGCGGCCGCAAGCGCTACCAGATCTACGGCTTCGAGCCGTCCTTCGAGGACGAGGAGGGCACCGACCTCGTGGCGATCGCGCGCGGCTACGTCGCGATGACCGCGATCCACTTCGAGCTCACCGACCACGAGGGGCTCGAGGAGCTGCGCGGATGGGACCTGGACGCGATGCTCGCCGAGCCCTCGCAAACTTGACCCCTGCACAGGACCCCGCCGCGCGCGCCGACGAGCTGCGCACCGAGCTCGAGGAGCACAACCACCGCTACTACGTGCTCGACGACCCGACGGTCTCCGACGCCGACTACGACGCGCTCATCAATGAGCTGCGGGAGATCGAGGAGGCGAACCCGGAGCTGCGCACGGCGGACTCGCCCACCCAGAAGGTCGGCGGCCGCCCGCTGGAGAAGTTCGAGCCCGTACGCCACGCCGAGCCGATGCTCTCGCTCGGCAACGCGCGCGGCGCCGAGGAGTTCCGCGCCTGGGAGACCCGCCTGCACAACCAGTTGAAGCGGCTCGACATCGAGCCGGGTGAGCTCCGCTTCGTCTCCGAACCGAAGATCGACGGCCTCGCGATCTCGCTCACCTACGAGGACGGAGTATTCGTCCGCGGCGCGACCCGTGGCGACGGCGTCACCGGGGAGGACGTGACCCGCAACCTGCGCACGGTCGAGGACATCCCCGATCGCATCGACGACGCGCCCGAGCTGGTCGAGGTGCGCGGCGAGGTCTATCTGGGCCGGGAGGACTTCGCGAAGCTGAACGAGGCCCGCGCGGAGGCCGGCGAGCCGGCCTTCGCCAACCCCCGCAACTCGGCGGCGGGCTCGCTGCGGCAGCTGGACCCGCAGGTCACGGCCTCGCGGCCCCTGTCGATCTGGAGCTACGGGATCGGCGCCCACCGCGGCGTCGAGTTCGCGACCCACTCCGACGAGCTCGACTGGATGCGCGAGCGCGGCTTCAAGGTGAACGACGAGATCGCGGTCCACGACAACGCCGACGATGTCGTCGCCCGGTGCGAGTGGTGGGAGGAGCGCCGCGAGGACCTCGATTTCGAGATCGACGGCGTCGTGATCAAGGTCGACCAGCGGCACCTCTGGCGCGAACTGGGTGTCGCCGGCCGGGAGCCACGCTGGGCGATCGCCTGGAAGTTCCCGCCGATGACCACGACGACGACGCTGAACCGGATCGTCTGGAACGTCGGCCGCCGCGGCAACATGATCCCGTTCGCGATGCTCGAGCCGGTCCACGTCTCGGGCGTCACGGTGACCACCGCGACCCTGCATAACGAGGAGGACCTGGCGCGCAAGGACGTCCGCGTCGGCGACGAAGTCGTCGTGACCCGGGCGGGGGACGTGATCCCCCGCGTCGTCGCGCCGCTGATCCAGCGCCGCGAGGGCCGCCGCCTGCGCAAGCCGAAGCCGCCGAAGGAGTGCCCGGCGTGCGGCACGCCGACGGTGAAGGAGCCCGACGAGGTTTGGACACGCTGCCCCAACCGCCGCGGCTGTCCGGGGCAGACCTTCCAGCTCGTCAAGCACTTCGTCTCCCGCGGTGCGATGGACATCGAGGGATTCGGCGAGAAGCAGGCCTACCGATTCCTCGTGGAGGAGGAGCTGATCCGCGACTCCGCCGATATCTATGAGCTGACCGAGGAGAAGCTGACCGATCTGGAGGGCTTCGGCGAGGTCTCGGCGCGAAACCTCATCGGGGAGATCGAGCGCTCCCGCGAGCGGCCCTTTGGCACGGTCCTCTTCGCGCTCGGACTACCGGGGATCGGCTACGTGAACGCGCAGGCGCTGGCCGAGCACTTCGGCTCGATCGATGCCCTGCTCGAGGCGCAGCCCGAGCAGATCGCCGAGGTCGAGGGGATGGGCCCCGTGCTGGCAACGCAGCTCGACGAAGAGCTCGCCGACGAGGCCACGCTCGACCTGATTCGCCGCCTGCGCGAAAAGGGCCTTCGATTCGAGCTCTCGGCCGACGAGCGGCGTGCGGAGGGCGGAGAGCTCGAAGGCAAGACTTTCGTCCTCACGGGCACGCTCCCCGAGCTCACCCGCGACGAGGCGACCGGCCTGATCAAGCGGGCGGGGGGAAAGGTCACGGGCTCGGTCTCCAAGAAGACCGACTACGTCGTCGCCGGCGACAGCCCGGGCACGAAGCTCGCCAAGGCGCAGGAACTGGGCACCGAGATCCTCGACGAGGATGGGCTGCGCAAGCTCGTCGGTGCCTGATGGCAAAGCTGGACACCAGCCAGGAGTTCGCTGTCTCCTGGACGATCGAGGACGAGGCGATGCAGCGCTCCGCCCACGCGCTAGCAGCGGACGGGCGGGTCTGGCTCGTCGATCCGTTCACGGACGAGCCGGCGCTCGAGGCCGCCGCCGAGCTGGGGGAGATCGCCGGCGTGATCCAGCTGCTCGACCGCCACGACAGGGCCTGCGCGGAGCTCGCCAGCCGCTTCGGCGTGCCGCACCACGACCTGCCGGAGTCCGTGGATGACGCGCCGTTCGAGTTCGGTCGCACGCTCTGGCTGCCCGGCTGGCACGAGGCCCATCTGTGGTGGCCGGAACGGCGCCTGCTGCTCGTCTCCGAGGCCGTCGGCACCGGGCCGTACTTCGCGGCGGGGCGGCGCGCAGGCATCCACCCGATGCTGCGGCTGAAGCCGCCCGGAGCACCCCGCGAATTCGAGCCCGATCACCTGCTCTTCGGCCACGGCGCGCCGATCCATGAAGACGCCCCCGCTGTGCTCGAGGAGGCGTACTCCAACGCGCTCCGAGATCTCCCGGGCGCCGTCAAGGCCGTGTTCCGCTCAGGCTTCTAGCGACTAGGGCTTGTAGCGGGCAATCAGCGCGGCCATCCGGTCCTGGATGTTCCGGGCCGAGGTGACGTTCACGCCGTTCATCAGGATCGAGAAGGCCATCGTCGCGCCCTTCTTGGCGTTGCAGTAGCCCGAGAGCGCGGAGACGCCGGAGATCGTGCCGGTCTTCGCGCGGCAGCGGCCGTCCGCCGCCGTCCCCTCCATACGGCCGGAAAGGGTGCCCTCGTGGCCCGCCAGGGGCAGGGAGTGCCGGAACTCGTCCCCGGCGGGGTGCCCGGTCATCCCGACCAGGAGCCGGCCGACCTCCTCGGGCGAGGCGCGGTTCGTCCGGGTGAGGCCCGAGCCGTCGACCGTGTGGACGTCACTGTCGAGGCTTTCCGCGAACTGCTCCACTTCCTTGGTGCCGCCCTTCGTCGTGCCCTTGTCGCCGTCGGCGGCGTCGAGACGCTTCAGGAGCATCTCGGCAAAGAAGTTGTTCGACGGCTTGTTGGTCTCCTCGACCAGCTGGGTGAGCGTCGCCGAGCGGGCGTCGGCCAGCGCGTCGCCCTCGAGCGCCGAGTTCGGGGCCCGACGCTCGCCGACGCTGCCGATCTTGATCCCGCGGTTCTTCAGGCCCTTGCGAAGCTTCTCGGCCGTGTTCTTCTCCGGGTTCGAGACGAACCCGCCGTTGCCCCGGTTCTCGTTGTAGGAGAGGCCGGAGAGAGGACCGATGTAGGGGCTCGTGTGTCCGCCGGAGTCGGGGACGCCGCGCACGCCGTCGAAGATCGAGTCGTCGGCGAACAGCCGGCCCGTCACCTTCTTGACCCCCGCCTTCTTGACCTGGGCGGCGAGCCGGCCGAGCGGGGTCCCGGGGATGCCCTTGCGGCGGGCGTAGGAGCGGCCGGAGAGGGCGGGGTCGCCGTTCCCGACGAGGTAGAGGTCGCCGCGCAGGAGACCCTTGCGGTTGACCTCGCCGTCGGCGACCACGGTGGTGCGCAAGCGCTCTTTGGCGCCGATCCGGTCGAGCGCCGTCGCGGTGGTGAAGATCTTTGTGTTCGAGGCGAGGATCCGGGAGTCGTTGGCGCGGTGGGCGACGACCGTGCCCCCCTCGACTTCCCCGACCCAGACGCCGCTTCCGGAGCCCGCCTGGTTGATCAGGTTGCCCAGTTGGCGCTCGAGGCTCGCCTGGCCGACGCGCGACGTCTTCGCCGCGTCGCTCCCCGGCTTCGCGGCGGGCGTCCTCGCCGGCAGGTCCGGCCCGGGCAGGGGGGCACGCGCCTCCACCGGGCCGGCAATGGAGATCGCGAGGACAGCGGTGAGCCCGACGAGGAGCCTCCCTGGCTTCATCGCTGGGAGGGTAGGGGGGCGAGTACCCTTATCCGCCTGATGGGCAAGGTAGTCCCGATCGAGGGGGCGGCCAAGGGCCGGAAGACGGCCGGGTCGGGCTCTCGCAGCAGGCGCAGGAAGCGCTCGAAGACCGCGCTGGTGCTCGGCGGCGGCGGCTTTACAGGCGGCGTCTATGAGATCGGCGCCCTGCGCGCCCTCGACCTACTCGCGGTGAACCGCACCGTCAACGAGTTCGACGTCTACGTCGGGACCAGCGCCGGCGCCTTCATCTCGGCGGTCACGGCGAACGGCATCACCCCCGAGGAGATGATGCGGGTGCTCAACCGCAAGCTCCCCTCGCCGATCGCGGACCTGGACCTCGGCACGCTGCTGCGCCCCAACTACCGCGGGTTCATCAACCGCTCGATGCTGCTGCCGCTGCGGATGGCCGGCCTCGGCAAGCTTCTGCTCTCCCGGCTCAGCGAGGCGTCCGTGATGGACGTCGCCACGGGGCTCGCGGAGAACCTTCCCGGAGGGGTCTACACCGGAGCCGGGATCGAGGACTACGTGGCGGAGATCCTCTCCGACCCCGATCGGACCGACGACTTCCGGATGCTGGAGCCCGAGCTCTACATCACCGCGACCGACCTCGACACCACCGAGCGCATCGTGCTCGGCGACGGGGAGTGGAGCGATGTGCCGATCTCGACCTCCGTCGCCGCCTCGGGCGCGCTCCCCGTGGTCTACGCGCCGGTCGAGATCCGCGGCCGCGAGTTCATCGACGGCGGCATCCGCTCGACGACGAACGTCGACATCGCCGTCGAGCGCGGCGCCAAGTTCATCATCGTCGTCAACCCGATGGTCCCCTACGTCAACGACTTCTCGAAGCGGATCCCGACGATGTTCGGGACCCGTGTGCGCCGCGTCTCCGACATGGGCGCCGCGGCGATCGCCCAGCAGTCCTTCCGCGTCCTCTCCCACGACCGCCTGCACCGCGCGGTGGAGGACTGGGAGGAGAAGTACCCCGGCGTCGACATCATCCTGATCGAGCCCGAGCCGAACGACGAGCTGATGTTCGGCACCTCGATCATGGATTACGGCGGCCGGCTCGAGATCGCCAAGCACGGCTTCGAGTCGGTCACCCTGCGGCTCGCACGCGACTACGACCGGTTCAAGGAGATCGCCGAGAAGCACGGGATCGAGATCTCCGCCCGCCGTGTCCGCCACGTGCTCGAGCAGGTCGAGCGCGAGCGGGAGGAGATGCCCGCCTGGCGGCGCGTCTTCGAGCAGACGACGAACGTGCTTCTGCGCCAGGACGGCGAGGACGAAGCGGACGCCGCGGCGGACTAGCGCCAATCAATGAAACCGCCGAATCCTCCGCTTCGCGTCCGGTTCGGCTCGATCTCATCTGATGGATACCGCGAACCTGAGGGGCCGCACGGTCCTCGTAACCGGAGCGGGCAGCGGCATCGGCCGCGAAACCGCGCTGCTGAGCGCCCGCCGCGGAGCGGACCTCGTCGTCTGCGACGTGAACGAGGCCGGCCTCGCCGAGACCGAGGCGGCGGCCCGCAAGGTGGGCAGTGACGTCCTCTCGCGCCAGGTCGACGTCACCGACCGCGACGCGATGGGGGAGTTCGCGGCGGTGGTGGGCGAGCAGGTCGGCGCCGTGGATCTGCTCGTGAACAACGCGGGCGTGGGCCTCGCTGCAGACTTCCTCGAGACCGAGCTCCCCGACTGGGACTGGATCCTCTCGATCAACGTGATGGGGGTCGTCCACGGCTGCCACTACTTCGTCCCGCCGATGGTCGAGCGCGGTAGCGGCCACGTGGTCAACCTCTCCTCGGTCGCAGGCTTCTTCGCGACCCCTGCCCTGTCCGCCTACAACGCGACCAAGTTCGCCGTCCTGGGGCTCAGCAGGTCCCTCCGCATCGAGCTCGCCCCGCACGGGATCGGCGTCACGGCGATCTGCCCAGGGGTGATCAACACCCCGATCACCGAGAGCGCCCGCGCGCGCGGATCGCACGCCGATCCGGAACGGCGCGCCAACACGATCAGCTTCTACCAGCGCCGCGGCTACGGGCCGGAGCGGGTCGCGACGAACATCCTGAAGGCGGTCGACCGCAACCGCGGAGTGGCCCCGGTCTCGCCCGAGGCGTGGGTCCTCTACGCGATGAGCCGGATCTCGCCCCGGTTCTCCGGCTGGGCCGCCCGGAAGATCGAGGACACGATCGAGTAGCTGCGGCGTTCAGCCGTAGAGCTTCTCGATCTGCGGCTCGTACTTGTCGGCGACGACGTTGCGCTTGACCTTCAGGGTGGGCGTCAGCTCGCCGCCCTCCTGAGAGAGGTCCTCGGCCAGGATCTCGAACTTCTTCACCTGCTCGACCCGGGCGAACTTCTTGTTGATCTCGTCGATGTGCTCCTGGATCGAGGGGCGTGGATCGCCCTCGAACGTCGCCGCCTCCTCGGGGTCGAGGGTGATCAGCGCGACGAGGTAGGGGCGGCGATCGCCGATGACGACGCATTGGGAGACCAGCGGGTGCTGCTTGATCTCCGCCTCGAGGTTCGCCGGCGTGATGTTCTTGCCGCCCGCGGTGATGATGATGTCCTTCTTGCGGCCGGTGATCTTGATGTAGCCGTCGGAGTCGATCTCCCCGATGTCACCGGTGTGGAGCCAGCCGTCCTTGAGCGTCTCGGCCGTGGCCTCGTCGTTCTTGTAGTAGCCCTGGAAGATGTTCGGGCCCTTGACGAGGATCTCGCCGTCCTCGGCGATCTTCACCTCGGTCCCCTTGAACGGCTTGCCGACGGTGCCGAACTTGAAGTCGTCCGGCTTGGCGATCGTCGCGGCGGTGGAGGTCTCGGTCATCCCCCAGCCCTCGAGGATCAGCAGGCCGGCGGCGTCGAAGAAGCGCAGGATGTCCGGGTTGATCGGCGCCGCGCCGGTCACCGCGAGGCGCAGGTTGCCACCGAACAGGCCGCGGATCTTCGAGAGCACCTGCTTGTCGGCGAAGTCGTACTGCTTGCGCAGCAGGAAGCCGGGCTGCTTGCCGGCCCGCTCACATTCGCGCATCTTCCTGCCGACGCCGATCGACCACCAGAAGATCGCCTTCTTCAGGCCACCCTCCTTGTCGACGTTGGCCGTCGCCGCGGTGTAGATCTTCTCGAAGATCCGCGGGACCGACGGGAAGTAGGTGGGCTTCACCTCGGAGAGATTGGGGACGATCTTCAGCGGGTCGCGCTCCCAGTAGGCGAGCTCCGAGCCAAGCTCGAAGGTTCCGAGCTGGATCAGCAGGGCGAAGGAGTGTGCGAGGGGAAGGAAGAGGTAGGTGATCTCCTCCTCGCCGAGGACGGACTCCTCGACGACCATGTCGAGCATCGCCCTGTAGTTGCCGTGTGAGATCACGCAGCCCTTGGGCGGCCCGGTGGTTCCCGACGTGTAGATGAACGTGCAGATGTCGTCGGGCCCGACCGAGGCGTAGCGCTCGCGCCACTCCTCCTCCGAGCGTCCCCGCCCGCGCTCGGCGAGGTCGGCCATCGAGATCGTGTCGTCCGAGGTGCCGGTCATCCGGATCACGTGCTCGAGCTTGGGGCAGTTGTCGCGAACCGCGCGCACCTTCTCCAGCTGCTCGTCGTCCTCGACGATGACCGCCTTCGCGTCCGAGTTCTCCAGCACGTACTGGCACTCCTCGGGCGAGTTGGTCTGGTAGATCGGGACGACGGTCGCGCCGGCCTCGAGCGCGGCGAAGTCGACGTAGGTCCACTCGGGACGGGTGTTGGAGAGGATCGAGACCTTGTCGCCCTTCTCGATCCCGAGATCGATCAGGCCGAGGGAGAGATCGCGAACGGTCTCGCCGAGCTCGGTGTAGTTCCGCTTGACCCACTGCCCGGAGTCGTCCTTGAAGCGGATCGCGGACTTCGAGCCGTGCTTCTCGACCGCGACCGGAAGCAGGTCCGCGATCGTCCTGCTGGCGCTGGTCGGACCCGTCTCCGAGACCGTTGCTGTCTCCATCCTCTGTGCTCCTCCTCAGGCTTTGGGAGGAGGATGTTACTTACGAGAGGGTGCTCAGGCTGTAGCTGCGGAGCTCTTGTCCGCGCTCTCGAACCGGCGCAGGTTGGAGACGAAGAGGTTCTTGTCGATCCTTCCGTTGAAGATCGGTACGCCCATCTCGACGCACTTCGAGATCACCTCCCGACGCTTCATGTCCACCTCGTCGGCGAGCTCGGTCGGCGTCAGATGATTTGCCACGGCATCTCCTCCTGGTTGGTTATCCGGATGTATACCGATACGCGGCGACGTGTCAATGGAAAGCGTCGCAAAATGCGAAGTCTCAGATCGGATTTGGCACGTCGATGAAGTCGTGCTCGACCCCGAACCTTTCCGCAACGAGGTCGCCGAGCCGGCGGACGCCGAAGGTCTCCGTCGCGTAGTGGCCCGCGGCGATGAAGTGGATGCCCGCTTCGCGAGCGTCGCCCATCACATGCTCCGACGGCTCGCCGGTGATGAACGCGTCCAGCCCCAACGCCGCCGCCTCCGCGATGTTGCGCGAGCCGCCGCCGGTGACGATGCCGACGGTGTGGATGGTCGCGGGGCCGGCATCGAAGACGAGCGGCTCGCGGCCGGTCGCTGCACGCACTCTCTGCACCAGCTCCTCGGCGGCGAGTCCATCGGAGCTGCGGCCGACGACGCCGATCGCGGATCCCTTCGCGAAGCCGAACTCGGTGTCGTCCGGAGTGAGGCCGAGCCGCTCGCAGAGGAGGGCGTTGTTGCCGACCTCGCGATGGGCATCGAGCGGCAGGTGGTAGGCGGCGAGGGACATCCGAGGGGTGAGCACGACGCGAAGCCGCTCGGCGGCCTGCTCGGTGAGCCCCTGCGGGGCGTCGCCGAAGAAGAGGCCATGGTGGACGACCGCGAGCTCCGCGCCGGACTCGGTCGCGGCGGCGAGGAACTCGCGGTTGGCGGTGACTCCGGTGGCGATCCGCGAGACCTCGGGCGCTCCCGGGACCTGGAGGCCATTGGGGCCATAGTCGTCGAAGCGCTCGATCGCGAGCAGCTCGTCGCAGAAGGTGATGATCTCGTCGCGGCTTGCCATCGGAGACCTAGGATTCTTACGTGACCGAGCCCGACGCCGCCGACACCGAGTTCCTCGAGTCCCTGATGGACACGGAGCTCTACTCGATGGGCGCCTACTTCTGTGACCAACACCCGGACCTGGTCGACGACGTCGTCGCGGCGAGCAGCGCGATCGAGGCGCGCGGGATCGAGGCATACGCCGGCGACGAGGGCGCGACGGTCGAGGAGACGTTCAAGACGCTGCTCACCGGCCTCGCCGTGCGCTACTACAAGGCCGTCGCCGGTTGAGCGCCCCATCGGTCCCATCGCGCCGGCCGCCGCGCCGGCGCTGGTTCGTGATCCTCGCCCTCGCCATCCCCGCCTTCGCGATCGCGGTCGCGATCGTTTTCATCTCGATCGGCGAGGGCGGTGCGCCACCGGTCGAGATCACGGGCACGGCTGACACGCAGCTGCTGCTCGGCGGCATCGCGCAGGAGGGAGACGAGCTCGGCGATCCATCTGCGCCGGTGACGATCACCTACTTCACCGATCTCCAGTCGGAGCGATTCGCCGAATACCACTTCGCGACGATCCCGCCGCTGGTCGAGGGCCTCATCCGCGACGGGGAGGCGAAGCTCGCGATCCGCCACTTCCCGACCGGTGAGAACGAGACGCAGACCGCCGCCTTCGCCGCCACGGCCGCCGGCGAACAGGAGCGCCAGTGGCAGTTCGCAAACCTCTTCTTCCTGAACCTCGACCGGATCCCGGGAGACCCGCCACGGCTCACCGCCGATTACCTGCTGCAGCTCGCCGGCGCCGTCTCCGTCGTCGAGAACTTCGACGAGTCCCAATGGGAGGACGCGATCGACTCGGAGGAGGTCCAGTCAATCGTCGAGTCCGACGCCCAGGAGGCGATCGAACTGCTGCTCCCCGCCGAGCCGGCGATGATCGTGGAGGGCCCCGGCGGGACGGTCGAGCTGGACCCGTCGCCGACCGTGGAGGAGATCGAGGCGGCGGTCGGCGGAGGTCGGGTAGGCCGTCGCCTCGTCGACGAGGGACGAAAGCGCGCCCGACGCGTCGCGAGGCGCCGAGGTCGCGGGCATTAAGGGGTAGGGATGGGAGGTGGGGCGCTTTTCGTGGGGCGCTTATGACCCATTTCGCGCCCAGCACGCCCGCGACACCTCGGGCTCCACGAGTTATTGGTCCCCTGGACTAGATAACTCGTGGCGCCACCCAACTTCAGCGCACGAAAGATGCGCAAGAGTCACCAAACCCGCCAATCCCACCCTCCCTACGAGCCCCGCGACCTACGGCGCCTCGCGACGCGGACGCATACGCTTTCGTCCCTCATTATCTGCCCTCGCCGCATCGCCACCAGCCGCCGCGACACCGGCCGCGCGAGCAGGAGCAGTAGGACCAGCAGCACCGCGCCCCCGAGCAGGATCGGGTCCGTCGGCGAGAGCGAGTCGAGCCGGCTGCCGAGGTAGATGAAGATCGCGGTGATCGGCAGGTAGCCGACCGCGGCGGTCCAGGTGAACGTCCATAGCGGTACCCGTGCCGCGCCCGCGACGTAGCTGAACAGGCTGAAGGGGACGATCGGGATCAGCCGCGCAGCGAGCAGGAGCGGAACGCCCCCGTCGGCGATGAACCGCTCCGCCGTGTCGAAGCGCGACGCGCCGATCACCCGTCGCAGCACCGGGCGGGCGACGCTCCGGCCGATCGCCCAGGCGAGCATCCCCTGGAGGATCCAGCCGATGTGCACGAGCGCGAGCCCGCCCCAGAACCCGTAGACGAAGCCGCCCGCGGCGTCCACGATCTCGGCCGGGTACCAGACGAACGTGTGCAGGAAGATCAGCCCGTAGAGGACCGCGACGCCGCCGGCGCCGTAGCTGCGCAGCTCCTCGCGAAGCGCCTCCGTGTCGCCGCCGATGGCATCGCCGAACGCCTCGCGCAGGCTCGGGATCGCGAGCACGGCGATCGCACCGGCCGCGATCGCGCCAAGCGTCATCGCGACCGCGAGCTTGTCGATCGGAGCACCGATCTCCTCGGGCTCGCCGACGCTCCCGCCGCTACTCTCGTGCCCGGTCTCCTGTCCCACCTCTGGGATACTGAGGCCTTCTCGGGGCGTGGCGCAGCCTGGTAGCGCGCACCGTTCGGGTCGGTGAGGTCCCCGGTTCAAATCCGGGCGCCCCGATATCTCCAGCCGCTTGCCAGAGCACGGTGCTGGGTAGGGTAAGAACAGACGCGATTCCAACCGAAAAGAGAGGGTTTCCCCCGATGGCCTACTCGGTCCCCGACCTGCCGTACGACTACAACGCGCTCGAGCCTCATATCGACGAGGAGACGATGCGCATCCACCACGACAAGCACCACCAGGCTTACGTTGACAAGGCCAACGCCGCGCTCGAGGGCACGGAATGGGCCGACAAGGACGTGAACGAGGTGCTCCAGAACCTCGATTCGCTCCCCGACGACAAGAAGGGCCCCGTCCGCAACAACGCCGGCGGCCACTCGAACCACAGCTTCTTCTGGGAGATCATGAGCCCCGATGGCGGTGGCGAGCCCGACGGCGACGTCAAGGCAGCGATCGACGAGGCGTTCGGCGACTTCTCCTCCTTCCAGGAAGAGTTCAAGAACGCCGGCATCGGCCAGTTCGGCTCCGGCTGGGCCTGGCTCATCCACGACGGCTCCGGCGTCGCAGTGGTCTCGACCCCGAACCAGGACACCCCAGTCTCCGACGGCAAGACGCCGCTGCTGGGCGTCGACGTCTGGGAGCACGCCTACTACCTGAAGTACCAGAACAAGCGACCCGACTACCTCGACGCCTTCTGGAACGTCGTCAACTGGGCGAAGGTCGGCGAGCACTTTTCGTCTGCTTCATGACCCGCTAAGACCGGGTACGCTCATAGAGCCGATTGCCGTCGGCATCACCTAGGAGGGGGATTCGTTGGGCGGCGACTGGATCGTCAATGGGGGAAGTGGAGAGTCGGGCTTCGAGATCGAGCACGACCTGCTCTGCACGTCTGACTCGAACGGTGTCTTCCAGACGCTGAACGCTGCCTGGGAAGACGTCCTCGGATGGACCCGCGAGGAGCTCATGGCCCGGCCGTGGATCGAGCTCGTGCATCCGGACGACATCGAGAGCACGCGAATCGAGGCGGCGAAGGTGACGGAGGCCGACTCGCACGTCGGGAACTTCGAGAACCGCTGGCGCACCCGCGGCGGCGATTACCGCTGGCTGCGCTGGAGCGCTCGCTCCGACGGTGAGACCTTCTTCGCGGTCGCCTTCGACGTGACCGAGCGGAAGCAGGCCGAGGACGGCCTCCGCCGCGCTCTTTCCGAGGACCGCCTGCTGGCCTACGCGCAGCCGATCGCCGAGCCGAGCGGCCGGATCGCGCAGGAGGAGCTCCTCGTCAGGATGCTCGCCGAGGAGAGCTCCGACCCCGTGCTCGAGCCGCGCCACTTCCTGCCGCTCGCCGAGCGCTCCGGGCTGATCGTCGCGATCGACCGCTGGATGGCCGGCCGCGCGATCGAGCTTGCGAGCGTCGGCCGGCCGGCCGAGATCAACCTCTCCGCCGTTTCGATCTGCGACGACGAGCTCCCGGCCGACCTGGCGGTGGCGCTCGAACGTGCCGGGGCGGGGGCGGCCAATGTCGTCTTCGAGATCACCGAGACCGCCGCGATCGAGCACGTCGACGCGGCCCGCGAGTTCGTCGAAAGGCTCAGCCGCCTCGGCTGCCGGTTCGCGCTCGACGACTTCGGCACCGGCTTCGGCTCACTCACCTATCTCCGCCACCTTCCGGTCCAGTACCTGAAGATCGACGCGACGTTCGTCAAGGACCTGGTCACGAGCCCGGAGGACCAGCGGATGGTCCAGTCGATCGTCGCCATGGCCGGCCAGTTCGGCCTGCGAACGGTCGCGGAGGGCGTCGAGGACGACCGAGACGCTGGCGATGGTCCGCGAGTTCGGCGTGGACCTCGCGCAGGGTTTCGGGATCGGCCGCCCGAAGCCGTTGCGGGACGCAGAATTGAGCATCGCTTGAGGAGCGCCTCCGCAACTCTGCGCTAATCTCCTTGTTCTGGGCAGGGCAACGTAATGCTGGGGCAAGGACGCAATCGCAATTGGATCGCCGCTCCTATCGGGGCGGTTTTCGCGTGCCTGCTCCTCGTGCCCGCGCTGGCGTTCGCCCACCTCGAGCGCCCCTCCTACTGGCCCGACCCGACCGCTGAGAAGGTCGACGGGGTCAATGTCGGCGGTGCGGTGCCGAAGGCCTTGTCGCTCGATTCCGCGCTTAAGGCGAAGGGGAAGAGCAAGCTCCACGTCGTCTGCCAGGGCAGCAAGGGCAAGGAGAGCCTCAACCTCCTCAAGGACTCGGTCAAGGACGCGAAGAAGGGCTGGCAGCTGCGGCCGAGTCAGCCGGAGAAGAAGCTCTCCGGCAAGAACGCCAAGAAGCTGACGAAGACCAACAAGAAGCTCGCGAAGAAGTGCAAGTTCGACTCGGTCCAGGATGCGGTGAACGCCGCTGACAACTTCGACCGGATCGTGGTCATGCCCGGCCGGTACACGGAGGAGAACTCCCGGCAGGCCCCGCTCAACGACCCGAAGTGCAATCCCTCGATGCTTCAGGAGACGCAGTCCGGCGCGCTGGCCCCGAGCTACGAGTACCAGGCCGAGTGTCCCAACGACCAGAACCTGATCCACGTCCAGGGCCGCGCGGTCTTCGGCGATCCGATCGCCCCGCCCCGCCCGGACCGCCACGGGATCCCCGAGCAGGAGCTAGGCGAGTGCATCCGCTGCAACCTCCAGCTCGAGGGCTCAGGCGTCAAGCCCGAGGACGTGCTCTTCGACGCCGGCAACGGGTACGAGAAGCCGAACGATCCGGTTGACCGCCCCGGCGGCGACACCCCGTCTTCCGAGTGCAACACGAGCGCCGCGGACAACCCGTGCTTCGCCAAGCACGTCGTCCTGCGCACCGATCGCAGCGACGGGTTCGTCGGCCGCAACTTCCTCCTGCGCGGGGCCCATGAGCACGGCTTCTACACCGAGGAGAGCGACGGAGTCCTGCTCGACAAGGTGAAGATGTTCTGGAACTCCGACTACGGGCACCTGAGCTTCACCAGCGACCATTCCGTGGTGAGCAACTGCGAGGCCTTCGGCGCCGGTGATGCGGGCGTCTATCCGGGCGCGTCTCCGCAGACCGGCGAGTTCCGCAACGAGCAGTTCTACCCCGAGGAGCGCTACAACACGACGATCAAGACCTGCGACCTGCACGGCAACGCGATGGGCTACTCCGGGTCGATGGGGAACTCCGTCCGGGTCACCGAGAACCACTTCTACGGCAACGCGAACGGCCTCACGACAGACACTCTCTCGGCCCCCGGCCATCCCGGCTTCCCGGCCGACGGCATGAAGATCGACAACAACTACTTCTACGCGAACAACCTCGACGTCTACCGCGACGAGAACCCCTTCTACGCCCGGGTCCCGCAGGCCGTCGGGTCGGGTTCATGTGGCCGGGCCACAACAACGGCCGCTTCGAGAACAACTGGGTCTTCGACAACTGGCGGCAGGGCACGCAGCTGATCTCGATTCCCGACGCGATCGCCGGGGAGGCCGAGGGTGAGATTGATCCCAGCGTCCACTGCACGACGGCGGGCGACGGCATCTCCACCTCCTGCGACAACCAGTACACCGGCAACCACATGGGCGAGGTCCCGCCCGACTTCAAGTCCTTCCCCGAGCTGACGATGTTCGGCAACCAGACCTCGCTCAAGAACAACCCGAAGACCGCGCCGAACGGCGTCGACTTCTGGTGGGACGAGGCGATGACGAACACCGGCAACTGCTGGCCCGACAACACCGGGCCGGACGGCACGCATGGCAGCCTCACCGCTGATCCGCCCATCGGGCAGGCCGGCCAGTCGGCCCCCGGGACCCTCCCGGAGAACTGCGCGTCGAGCATCGGGGGCGCTGGCTACGCCGCCAAGGTGCCCGGGCTGCTCGCCTGCTTCGGGCAGTGGGAGTCGGGGGACCTCGATGCTCCCGGGTGCACCTGGTTCAACACGCCTCCGCAGCCGGGCAGCCGGGCGGCGAAGGCCGAGAGCCAGGAGCAGGAACGCCTCCAGGAGCGCGTTGCCAACGGCAGCGAAGCGGCGGCGGTCCAGGATTGGGTCAGTGAGTTCGCCGGCGGCCAGATCAGCCTCGGTCCGCAGGGCTGACCTGAGGACCGGACTCCTCGCGGCCCTAATTGCCCTCGCGGTGGCGCTGGGCGGTTGCGGAGGAGATGAGCCCACGCAGGCCGGAGAGGACCGGCCCGAAGGGACGGTCGACATCTCCGGAACGGACCCACTTGGCCAGGAGATAGGTGGGTCGGTGGCGCCGCTTGCGACGTGCGCCGATTGGACGGGTGGCTCCGAGCCCGAGCAACTCGCGACGATCGCCGACATCCGCGCCCAGCTCGCTCCGCAGGACTCCGGCATCAGCGCGCCCGAGCTCACCGATGAGGAGGCCACGGAGATGTACGACAACGCCTGCGAGCCCTCCTGGGCGGCCGGCTTCCGCCTCTACAAGCTCTACGCGCGGGCGGCCGGGTTCGTCGAGCTCAAGCGCGACATCGAGGAGTCGACCGGCGGCTAGGTCGCCGAGGGCCTGAGGGCCCTAGGAGGTGAACTTGACTTCGACCGGCTCGCGCTCGGCGGCGGTCTCGATCTCGAAGAACTCGCGTTCCTCGAAGCCGCCCATGCCGGCGACGATGGAGTTCGGGAAGATCTGGATCTTCGTGTTGTAGGCCTGCACGTTGGAGTTGTAGATCCGGCGCGAGGCCTGGATCTCGTCCTCGATCTCGTTCAGGTCCGCCTGCAGGCGCTGGAAGTTCTCCGTCGCGCGCAGCTCCGGGTAGTTCTCGGCGACCGCGCGGACCTCTGCGAGCGCTCCGGAGAGCTGAGCCTCGGCCTGCTGCGTCGCCTGGACGCTCGAGGCCTGCATCGCTTGGGCACGGGCCTGCGTGGTCTTCTCGAACGTCTGCTGTTCATGCTGGGCATAGCCCTTGACCGTCTCGACGAGGTTCGGGACCAGATCGTGGCGGCGCTTGAGCTGGACGTCGATGCCGCTCCACGCTTCCTCGACGCGGTTGCGGCTCCCGATCATGCTGTTGCGGATCAGGACGAAAATGAGGCCGACCAGAAGGACGACCCCGACGATGATCAGGACGATGACCACAGCGGCATCCTATACACGGGCCGCGGACGGGCGTAAGAAGACCTCGCGGGGGCCGAAATCGGACTGGTTCGCCAGCCAGTTCGCCACGCTTAACACCAAGTCAATGCTGTGGTCCGAAAACCGCATTGCAGAGCGGCTTTTCGCACTGGTTGCCTATTGACGGTCTTCCGGGGTGACTGCTAGGTTCGCCCACAGTTGGTTGAACCTGCTTTGGGCGTGGTCTGAGGCGGGGGGATGTAAGCCATCCGCCGCGAAAGCAGGGTGGCGTGGTTTCGGATGAGAGACGTCATTAATTGAGCACGGTTGTCGGCCGCATCGCGGCGGTGGTGGCGCTTGTCGTCGTCGCTGTCGCGCTCGTCTTCATCTTCTCCGGCAACGGCGACGAATACACGGTCACCGCCGAGTTCGAGAACGCAAGCCAGCTGGTCGAGGGCAACGAGGTTGTGATCGCCGGCGCCTCGGTCGGCACGATCAAGACGATCGAGCTCGCCCCCAACGGCGGCGCGCTGGTCACCTTCACCGTCAGCGAGGACTTCGCCCCGCTGCGCCGGGGCACGACGGCGACGGTGCGCTCGCCGTCGCTTTCGCAGATCGCCGGCCGCCAGGTTCAGCTGACCCTGCCGGCCGAGGGCGATAGCCAGCAGTCCTATCCCGGCGGCGCCACCGCCGCCGGCGACGAGATCGAAAACGGCGGCACCCTGAGCCAGCAGGAGACGGTCTCCGCGGTCGACCTCGACGAGCTCTTCAACACGCTCGACGCGCGCACGATCCGAAACCTGAAGAAGGTGATCAAGGGCTTCGAGGTCTCCTACGACGGCGTCGGCGAGCAGGCGAACAAGGGCTTCAAGTACCTGAACCCGTTTCTCTCGACCTCCCAGCGTGTCTTCGGCGAGCTGAACCGCGACGAGCGCGCTCTCGAGGCCCTGATCGTCGACGGCTCGAAGCTCTCCGGCGCCCTCGCGGAGCGCGCCCCCGACCTCACCCAGCTGATCACCAACCTGAACCGCTTCCAGGGCGCCCTGGCCAACGAGAAGGAGAACCTCGCCACCGCCGTCGCCGAATTCCCCGACTTCATGCGCCAGGCGAACACCACGTTCGTGAACCTCAGGGCCACCCTCGACGACGTCGACCCCCTCGTCGACGCCTCGAAGCCGGTCGCGATCCGCCTGAATCCCTTCTTCAAGGAGTTCCGCGGGGCGGCCGCAAACGCGGTGCCGACGATCCGCGACCTCGACCACCTCGTCTTCCGCCCCGGCCCTGCGAACGACCTGGTCGACCTGAACCGCCTCCAGCCCGCGGTCACCGAGGCCGCACTGGGCACCGGCTCGCCGACCTGCGCCGAGAACCCCAACGATCCCTCCGACCTCGAGTCGGCCGCGGACGGCGACTTCACCCAGGGCGCCTTCGGCGAGCAGATCTGCGCGCTCAAGGACGGGCGGCCGCCGACCGCCTTCCTGCGGGCATATACGCCGGAGCTCGTCGCCTGGTTCGACGACTTCGGCCACTCGGGCACACTCGACGCCAACGGCGGGATCGGCCGCATCGCGACCAACTTCAACTCCTTCACCGCGCCCGCCCCGAACGCGCTCCCCGGCGTCCTGCCCAACATCCTCGCCAACCCGATCACGCCCGAGCAGCAGTTCTCCTCGATCACTCAGGACCAGCGCCAGCGTTGCCCCGGCGCGAACGAGCGCAACCCCGGTGACGGCTCGACGCCGTTCACCGAGGACGGCACGCTCGATTGTGACCCGACCGACGTCCCACCTGGCCCATGAGGCGCCTGCTCGCGATAGCTCTCGCCCTCTGCGTGGCCGCCGCCGGCCTGGCGACGACGGGCGCCGGCGCCGACGACACGCACTACTACGAGATCGAGCTCGACAACGCCTTCGGCATCGTCCAGGGCTCGCTGGTCAAGGTCGTGGGCGTTGAGGCCGGCCGAGTCGAGGACCTCGCCATCAACGAGGACAAGCGCGCCGTCGTCACCGTCGCGATGACCGGCACGATCGGCGAGCTCGGCGAGGACACGACCTGCGCCTCCGAGCCCCAGTCACTGATCGCGGAGTACTTCATCGACTGTCAGCCCTCGGGGGACCCGCTTCCGGACGGCAAGGACGATCCCGGACAGATCCCGGTCGAGCAGGTGACGCAGACCGTTCAGCCGGACCTCGTCAACAACACCCTCCGCGAGCCGTTCAAGCGCCGCCTGCAGCTGATCATCAACGAGTTCGGCACGGCGCTGGCGGGCAACCCGGAGAACCTGAACTCGGCCATTCGCCGCGGCGCCCCGGCGCTCCGCGAGCTGGAGCAGGTCACCGACATCCTCGGCGATCAGAACCGGATCATCCGCGACCTGAACGCCAACTCCGACCGCGTCATCAGCCGCCTGGCCGACCGCCGTGAAGACGTCGTCAAGTTCATCCAGTCCGCCCGCGACACGGCCGCCGCCTCCGCCTCGCGCCGCGCCGACCTCTCGCGCAACTTCGAGCTCCTGCCCGACTTCCTCGCTGAGCTCGAGCCGACCCTCAAGGACACCGAGACCCTCGCGCGCACCCAGACCCCGGTGCTCGCCGACCTGAATGCCTCCGCGCCCGGCCTGAACACCCTCGCGCGCAACCTGCCCGCCTTCAACGACGCCTCGGAGGCCTCCCTGACCGCCCTCGGCGACGCCTCTGTGGTCGGCGAGCGCGCGCTGCGCAACGGCTCCGACGAGATCCGCATCCTTCGCCGCGCCTTCAAGAACGGCCCACGCTCCGCCGAGCTCGTCGACGACCTCTTGGACGACCTCGACGACCCGCGCCGCGCCGTCGAGATTGACGCTCGCGCCGAGCGGGACACGGGCCGTTCCTCCAGCAAGCCCGGGACCGCGAACACGATGGGATACACCGGGCTCGAGGGCCTCCTCAACTACGTCTACTACCAGGCCGGCGCGCTCAACCAGTTCGACCAGCACAGCCACCTCCTCCACTTCTCGCTCTACGGCGTAAACCAGTCCGGTGGTCCCTGCGGCGAGTACGAGACCGGCCGCGACCCGGCGACCGGCGAGCCCGGCGTACCCGCGGCCGATGGCGGCACGACGACGAACATCCTGGAGGCGCACCGCTGCGTCGCCTGGCTGGGCGACAGCGCGCCGGGGATCAACGAGGACATCGGCCTGCCGCGCTACGACCCAGCGGTCTGCCAGGGCGGCACCGAGCCCGAGCGCGCCGCCGAAGAGCTCTGCGACCCGGACATCCCGGCGGATCGCGAAGCCGCCGCGCGCTTCAGCTCGGAAGGTGCCGGGAGCGCCGGGAGCGCCGACGGCTCCGGCTCCCCGGTCACGCCGCCGGTAACCGGGCCTGTGCCTGGCCTACCGGCGGTCCCGGGTGAGGCGGAGGACGTGCAGAGCGGCCTCGAGGACCTGCTCGGCCTGCCCGACGGGGCCGGGGTGAACGACATCGGCAAGGACATCGGGAAGAACCTGGGCAAGGGCCTGGGCGGTAACGGCAACGGCAAGGGTGGCGGCGTCGGCGGAGGAGCGTCGCAGGCCACCGACGAGCTCATGGACTTCCTCTTCGGGAACTGAGATGAGAGGCCGAGGACCCATCCAATCTCTGGCGGCCTCGCCGACGATGGTCGGCGCCGTCACGACGCTGATCGTGATCGTCGCCGTCTTCCTCGCCTACAACGCGAACAACGGGCTTCCGTTCGTGCCGGTCTACCGCGTCTCCGTCGAGATCCCGAACGCCGCGCGCCTCGTCACCAACAACGAGGTGCGGATCGGCGGCCACCGGGTCGGCGTCGTCGAGTCGATCGAGGCCGTGCCGCCGACCGGCGGCGAGGAGTCGGATCCCGCCGGCGAGGGCGCGGCGACCGACCAGGAACGCTTCGGCCCCGAGTCCGAGAACCCGAACGAGGTCGTCGCCCGGCTCAACCTGAAGCTCGACAAGACCGCCGAGCCGCTCCCGAGCGACTCGGTCTTCCGGGTCCGCTATCGCTCTTCTTTCGGCCTCAAGTACCTCGAGATCACGCGCGGCAACGGCGAGCCCGCCGAGGAGGGCTACGTCTTCGACAACCCCGAGAACTTCATCGCCCAGACAGAGTTCGACGACATCAACAACACCTTCGACTCCCAGACGCGCGAGAACAGCCGCACCAACCTCGTCGGCTTCGGCGACGCCTTCGCCGGCCGCGGCACCTCGCTCAACCTCGCGATCGAGGAGCTCGACCCGCTCTTCCTCAACCTGAAGCCGGTCGCGCGGAACCTCGCCGACCCCAGCACCCGCTTCGCCCAGTTCTTCCAGGCGCTCGCAAGGAACGCGCGCATCGTCGCCCCGGTCGCCGAGCAGCAGGCCGAGCTCTTCACCAACATGGCGATCACCTTCGCGGCGATCTCGTCCGACGTCGCGGCCCTGCAGGCGACGATCTCCGAGGGCCCGCCCACGCTCGAGACGGGGATCCGCACGCTGCCCCGGCAGCGGCCCTTCCTGCGCGACTTCACGACCCTGTCGCGCGAGCTGGCACCCGGGATCAACGACCTTCGCCCGACCCTGCCCGTGCTGAACGACGCGATCGAGGTCGGCACGCCCGTCCTGCGCGACTCCGTCGCCACGGCCAAGAAGACGGAGAAGGTGCTCGCCGCTCTCAACCGCCTCGCCGAGAACCCCTCGACGAAGGCGAGCCTGGTCCGCCTGCGCGACCTGCTCGACACGCTCCGGCCGGTTGCCGAGTACGCGACGCCGGTGCAGACGGTCTGCAACTACGTCAACTACTGGACCACGTTCATCCCGAACGCGCTCTCCGACCGCGACCAGGTCGGCTACAACCTGCGCCAGCAGCTGATCGGCCTGCCGAACGGCGGAGTCAACATCGCCGCCGGAGGCATGAACATCGAGATCCCCGGCCAGGTCCAGGCCCCCCTTGCCGGCTACAGCGGGATCCAGGCGAACGGGAAGTCGGGGCTAGCGAACCCCTCCGGGCCCGGCGTCTTCAAGCCGTATGAGCTGCCGATCGTCCACTCGCCGGGCTTCACCGGCCCGACGGGTCAGGCGGGCATCGACGGCGGCGACGACTGCCAGGGTGGCCAGACCGGCTACGCGCTCGGCCAGATGCGCCGTCCCGGCCAGTCCGCGTCGAATCCCGGCTTCGCACCGACCAACCTGCCCGGCTCGCGCGGCCCGACGACCCTCTTCTGGAACCAGAACGGCGAGCGTCGCCTGGTCGACACTCGCGTCGAAAGCAGGGCGCCGTGAGGCCTGGTCAGGAAAGACGAATCCCCGACTGGGGAATCGCTTTGATCGCGATCGGCCTGATCGCGATCGGGACGGCGTGGGCGTTCACCAAGCAGCTCCCGTGGGCCGACCCCTTCGAGGTCCAGGTCGTATTCCCCTCGGCCCAGAACATGCGCACCGACTCGCCGGTCCGTATCGCCGGCGTCACCATCGGCAAGGTGACGAAGGTCGAGCACCTGGGCGTGGAGGGGCAGGAGAGCGTTGAGGTGTCCGATGACCCCGAGGACACGGCCGCCGAGGGCGACACCGACGCCCCCGCGCCCAACGCGACCAGCGAGGCCGCATCGCTGATCACCATGGAGATCACCGACGAGGGGCAGCCGCTCAAGACCGATGCGACCTTCCGCCTGCTGCCGCGCCTCTTCCTCGAGGGCAACTACTTCATCGACGTGAGGCCGGGCTCGCCATCCGCGCCCACGGCCGACGAGGGCTATCAATTCCCGCTCGACCAGGCCAGCAACTCGGTGGCGCTCGACCAGATCCTGACCACGCTTCAGGCCGACGTCCGAACCCAGCTCCAGATCACGCTCGAGGAGTTCGGCTCCGCGCTCGTCGACCACGGCGGCGCCGAGGGCTTCCAGGAGCTCTACCGCTCCTCGCCCGCCGCGAACAAGTACACGTCCCAGGTGAACGAGGCCTTCCTCGGTGAGAACCCGCACGACCTCTCCGGCCTGATCAAGAACCTCGACAAGGTCGTCCGCGGTCTCGGCCGCAACGAGGAGACGCTCAAGGACCTGGTCACCAACTTCCGCATCTTCGCCGGCTCCTTCGCCGCCGAGGACGTGGCGCTCCAGCGGGCGATCGCCGAGCTGCCGCGGGTCTTCGAGGAGGCCGACTCCGCGCTCCCCGCTCTCAACCGCGCCTTCCCGCCGCTACGCGCCTTTGCCCGCGAGGCGCTGCCCGGCACGCGCACGGCGCCCGCGGCGCTCGATGCCGCCACCCCGCTCCTGCGCCAGGTCCGCCTGCTCATGTCGGAGGCCGAGCTGCGGGGCCTCGTGCGGGATCTGGATCCGACGGTGGAGCACCTCGCCCAGGTCTCGGAGGGGAGCCCGGAGACGTTCAACCTGATCAGGCCGTTTGCGAGCTGCCTCAACGAGGTCGTCATCCCCTGGCAGAACGACACGGTTCCCGCGCAGGGTCACCCGGCCACCGGGCGCGTCTACCAGGAAGGCGCCTACGGCTTCGTCGGGATCGGCGGCGAGAGCCGCTCCGGCGACGCGAACGGCCAGTACATCCGCACGCTCGGCGGCGGCGGACTCAACACGGCGGCGCCCGGCAACATCGTCTTTGCTCCCAATCCCGAGGGTGGGTCCGACCTGGTCGGCTCGGTCCCGTTCAACATCCTGAACTCGGAGCCCTCGGTCAACGACTCCGTGAAGCCGAAGTTCAACCGCGACGAGCCGTGCGAGCAGCAGGATCCGCCGAACCTCGCGACCGCGTTCGGCGGCGCCCCGACCCAGGAGCCCGGCTCGACGGTCTCCGGCGGCGCTCTGCCGGCGCCGTTCGCCGAGACGATGGACGAGTTCGAGCAGCTCGCGGTCGAGCTCGGCAAGGCGCAGGAGGCGTTCGAGGACGACACCAACAAGGAGACGCGCGGGGACCAGAAGGACGCGCTCGACGCCTGGATCGATTTCGCCGACGAGTACCCCGATCGCGCCACCGGCGCCCTGCTCGGGAGGGGTGACGGATGAAGGCCATCCGCGACCACCTGCGCGACTTCATCGCGATCTTCGTGCTGATCGCGGTCGCCGCCGTCGTCGGCTACTACATCCTCCAGGAGCAGAGGCTGCGGATCCCGATCCTCGAGGAGAAGCCCTTCGAGATGAAGGCCGAGTTCTCCGACGCCGGCGCGGTCGTCGCCGGCCAGGGCCAGACGATCCGCGTCGCCGGCGTTCGCATCGGCGACGTGCAGGACGTCTCGCTGGAGAACGGCAGCGCGGTGGTCACCTTTGCGATCGAGCGCGACTTCCTGCCGATCTACCGCGACGCGACGATCCTGCTGCGTCCCACGACGGGCCTCGAGGACATGTTCTTCCAGCTCGACCCCGGCGCTCGCGCCGCGGGCGAGATCGAGGAGGGCGGGCTCGTAAGTGTCGAGAACACCGCGCCCGACGTGGAGCTCAACGAGGTCCTCGAGTTCCTCGACGGCGATACCCAGGCCTACCTGCGCCTGCTCCTCGTCGGCGCCGGCAGGGGCCTCGACGGCCGCGGGCGCGACCTCGGCGAGCTACTCGGCTCCCTCGGCCCGATCAACCGGGACCTCGCAAAGCTCAACTCGAAGGTGGCCGAGCGCAAGGAGAACCTGCGCCACCTGATCACAAGCTTCAACCGCCTCACCTTCACCGTCGGCAAGGCCGAGAACGACCTCACCGAGCTGGTCACGACGTCGAATGCCTCGCTGGGCGCGATCGCCGAGCAGGACCTGAACGTCCAGCGCGCCGTCTCGCTCCTGCCCGGCACGCTCAGCCAGGCGCGCCAGACGCTCGCAGCGCTGACCCCGTTCGCGAACGAGCTCGGCCCGACGTTCAACAACCTGCGGCCGTTCGCGCGCGCCCTGCCCGAGCTGAATGCCTCGACCGAGCGCTTCGCGACGAACGTCACCCCCGTGATCGAGAACGAGATCCGGCCCTTCGTGCGCGCCGCGCGCGGGCCGGTGCCGGACCTGAACGTCGCCGCCAAGCGGATCGAGGAGACCAGTCCGAAGCTCCGCGGCGTGCTGGAGAACCTCAACAACCTCGTCAACATGGCTGCCTTCAACCCCGGTGGGGCCGAGCCGCCCTCGACGCCGAACCGCAACGAGGGCTTCCTCTACTGGGCCGGCTGGCTGGGCCACAACTCGAACTCGGTCTTCGAGGGCGCCGACGGCAACGGCCTCTACCGCCGCATCTACCTGACCGCAACCTGCGCCAACGTCGCCAACATCCTTGGCAGCTCCCCCGCTGCGCCCGCCGTGACCGGCCTCGCGCCGCTGTTCACGGCCGGTGGACCCTGCGACATCAGCTCATGAGGAAGAGCTAATGCAAAAACAGGCACCAACTATCGGCAGGATCTTCGTCGCGGTCGGCTTCGCGCTTTCCTGCTTCGGCCTGCTCCTCTTCCTCTGGGTGGCCTTCGGCGGCCCGGTCCCGTTGAAGTCGGAGAGCTACCAGTTCACCGCCGACTTCCCCGAGGCCACCTCGCTCGCGATCGAGTCCGACGTGCGCATCAGCGGCGTCTCGGTCGGCAAGGTGAAGGCGCTCGAGCTGGCGCCGCCCGACGAGCGCGTCGACGGCCAGGACGCGACCCGGGCGACGATCGAGATCAACCCCGAGTTCGCGCCGATCTCCGAGGACGCACGGGCGATCCTGCGCGCAAAGACGCTGCTGGGCGAGACCTACGTCGAGCTGACCTCCGGGTCCGAGCCCTCTGACGGCTCCGTCCCGGTCTCGGTCGGCGCCGCGGCCAACATCTCCGATGCCGAGTCGTCCTCGGTCGAGACGATCCCGGAGGGCGGCCACCTCGGCAACTCGCAGGTGGAGAACGCCACGCAGATCGACGAGATCTTCAACGCGCTCGATGAGGAGACGCGGCGTTCGTTCCAGCGCTGGCAGGCGAACGCAGCGGTCGCGATCCAGGATCGCGGGCTCGACCTGAACGACGCGCTCGGCAACCTCGGCCCGTTCATCTCCGACGCCTCGTCCGTGCTCGAGACCCTGAACCGCCAGAAGGTCGCCCTGAAGGGCCTCGTCCGCGACACCGGCACGACCTTCGATGCGCTCACCGCGCGCGACGACGAGCTCGCGAGCGTGATCACCAACTCGAACCAGACCTTCGACGCGCTCGCCTCCCAGGAGCGCGCGCTGGCGGAGATCTTCCAGATCCTGCCGACGTTCCAGCGCGAGTCGCGGCTCACGTTCGACCGCCTCGATCAGTTCCAGGCCAACACCCGGCCGCTGGTCCAGGACCTGATCCCGGTCGCGCGCAACCTGAGCCCGACGCTCGCGTCGATCCGCGAGCTGGCGCCGAACCTCCGCAGCCTCTTCTTCGACCTTGACGAGCTGAACAAGGCCGGGAAGAAGGGCCTGCCGGCGACGAAGAAGTACCTGAACGGGTTCAACCCGCTCTTCGACCAGGTCGACCCCTCGCTCGCCAACCTGAACCCGATCGTCTCCTATCTCAACTATTACCGCGGCTTCCTCGGCGACTTCTTCGCCAGCCCGCCGGCCGGCCTCGCCGGCAGCTTCGCGCCGCTCGAGGGCCAGCCGGCTCCGCGCCGCGGCCTGCGCCAGCTCAGCTACCTCGGCGCCGAGGCCCTGGCGATCCATCCGGTGCGGCTCGCCGCGAACCGCGGCAACGGCTACGTCGAGCCGGACTTCCTCGACCAGACGGCGTCGGCAGGCGGGATCTTCAAGAACTTCGACTGCAAGAACCTCGACTACACGCCGGCCTCGCAGAACCCCGACGAGGACCCGACGACCGCGGCCAACCCGGCGCCGGGCCTGCCCGAGGTCGGCGTCTCGTTCGCGCCCTGCATCATCAAGGAGAACTACCCGTCCGAGTTCGGCGGCGGCAGGGCTCCGAACCTGTTTGCGGATCCGTAGGATCCGCAAACAGAACAAATCCGCCGGAATGCTCCGCTTCGCGTCCGCTTCCGGCGGGCCTCCCGCTTTCGGATTGCCGGGAGTCGAGCGAAGGAGAATGGATTTTGCCTTTATTCAAGGATGCCGATGAGGTCTATGCAACTATCGGCAAGCTCTTCGCCGACATCGCCACGGACGATGAGCTGGCGCCGAAGTTCCGCAAGGCGAACACGATCGTCCGCTACCAGTACCGCGAGCCTGATTCGGCGATCACCGTGCGCCTGCAGGAGGGCCAGCCGGGCGACGTCGACTTCGGCGAGTCCGAGATGGAGCCGGAGGTGACGATGTCGATGGAGGCCGATACCGCGCACCGGTTCTGGCTCGGCAAGGTCAACGTCACCGTCGCTCTCGCCCGCGGCCAGATCAAGGCGAAGGGGCCCGTCGCAAAGATCCTCAAGCTGGTGCCGCTGACGAAGCCGATCTTCCCCCGCTACAAGGCCCAGCTCGAAGCTCAGGGTCGCGGCGACCTGATCGACGCCTGACCCACCCTTTGGCCTTCAAGGAGTTCTGGCAGTTCACCGCGCCCACCCGGGTGGTCGCCGGCCAGGGGTTGATCGAGAGCGCGGGATTCGAGCTCTCGAAGGAGAGCGCGACCCGAGTTGCCCTCGTCACCGACGAGGTGATCCGGGCCACGGACCTGATCGACGCTGTTGTCGCCGGGGTCGAGGACGGTGGGCTGGAGGTCGCGAACATCTTCGATTCGGTCCCCCAGGACTCCGACACCGAGGTGGTGGCCACCTGCGCCGAGGCGGCGAAGGAGGCGGGCGCCGATTCCTTCCTAGCCGTCGGCGGCGGCTCCGTGATGGACACGGCGAAGGCCGCGAACGTGATCTTCACGCACGGCGGGACCGTGCGCGAGTGGGAGGGCTTCTTCGGACTGCCGCGTGAGAACGACGGGCTTGGCAAGCCGCTGCCGCTGGCGACCTTCGGCGCGATCCCGACCACCGCCGGAACAGGGTCCGAGGTCAGCTTCGCCGCAGTGGTCAGGGACGCCTCGGAGAACCTCAAGGTCGAGGTCGCCGACTTCCCGATGTTCCCCGACCTCGCGATCCTCGACCCGGCGGCGACCGCAACGCTGCCCGCGAGCGTCGCCGCAGCGACCGGCATGGACGCGCTCACGCACGCCATCGAGGGCTATGTCTCGACGGAGGCGAACCCGCACGGCGACGCCTACGCGCTGGAGGCGATTCGGCTCATCCGGGGCAACCTCGAGCGCGCGGTCAGCGACACGACCGACGTGGACGCTCGCGGCAACATGCTCGTGGCGGCGAGCCTGGCGATCGCGCCGACCGGGTCGAACGCGATCGGGATCACCCACTCGATGTCGCATCCGTGCGGCGGGCACTTCGGCGTGGCCCACGGCGTCGCCAACGCGATCAACCTTCCCTGGGTGATCGAGTGGAACTCCGCCGGCGACGAGGCGATCGGCGACCGCTATCGCGAGATCGCCGAGGTGCTGGGGGTCGATGCCGCGGGAGGCGGCGAGTCCGTGGGCTCGGCGTTGGCCGACCACGTCCGCGGGCTCAGCGCGACGCTCGGCCTGCCGTCGCGCCTCTCCGAGGTCGGGGTGCCCGAGGACGGGATCGCCGCCCTGGTCGAGGGCGCGATGGGGGACGGCTGCACGCTGGTCAATCCGCGAGAGCCGTCCGAGGAGGACTTCGAGGCGCTCTTCAGGAAGGCGCTATGAGCGCGGGGGAGGAGGCCCAGGCCTGGGCGGCGACGGTCGCCGACTACGGCCAGAAGCACGAGCTTCGCTACGACCCGATCGGGGGCCTGAACCCCGTCGACGCCCCGCCTGCCCTCTGTCCCGGCGGCACGAACCGGCTGACGGGACAGCTCGCCCGCGACGCCTGGGGCGCGAGCTGTGACGCGGAGGAGCACGAGGAGGGAGGCATCTTCAAGAAGGCGGTACTGCCCGGCGCCGTGCTCGTCAAGGCGCACATGCCGGATCTCGCGAAGGTGGTGTCGATCTTCCACGTCGAGTCGCTCGAGGCGAACCCGGAGGAGCTAGTCCAGCGCCACGTGTCGCGCCGCAAGGTGGAGTTCGAGAGCATCGACTTCAACAAGCGCTTCCTCGCCTCGGTCCCGAGCGACCACGACCCGATCGCGCTGCGGGAGCTGTTCAGCCCCGGTTTCCTCGATTGGGTGACGACGATCGATCGCGTCATCGACTTCGGCATCACGGAGAAGCAGACCTACTTCCTCTGGCGCCTGCGCGAGCGCACCGCCGACGAGCTCGAGCTCGCGCTGGAGGCCGGCGGCGAACTGATGCGCCGCGTCCGCCGCGAGATGGAGGAGTCGGGCCACCAGCCCTACCCGGGCGGCCCCTGGCACGCCGGCCTCGAGCCGTTCCCGCCGAACCCGGCGGAAGCGGGGTTGCCGCCGGACTAGGCGCCGCGGGCTTCCCGCTCGCGCAGCTCTTCCTTCGCGATCCGGTGGAAGCGGCGGGCCTTGGAGAAGTTGCGGCGCATTACCCCGAGCTGGCCCTCGTCCGGCAGCTCGAATCCGCCGACCAGCTTGTGGGGGACGAGCGCCCAGGAGTCGCCCTCGCGGACGAGGTCGCCGCGGATCTGGAAGTTCTCCTGCCACGTGAGGTCCGGTGCGTGCGCATGGGCGGTGAGGCAGGCACGGCCTTCGGTCAGCGGCAGCCCGGCAGGGCCGTGGCCGAGCGCGATCCGTTCCATCGCCGGCTCGGGGACGACCGGGACGCGAGCGGAGAGGGGGAAGCCGTCGGGCGCCACCCAGGCGAGGACCGCGTTCTCGTAGCGGCTGCCGAGCTCCCCGATCCGCTCGTCCCAGGCGCGAGGCCCGCCCATCGGCTCGGCGTGGGGCTCGAGCGGCGCCTCCGCGTGACCAGCGCGGACCTCTTCCAGGTGTGAGTCGATCACCTCCGGCGGCGTCGAGTGGTCGCCGTCCTCCCAGACGAAGATCCGCTCGGGGCGGACGTTGACGTAGAGGCGCGTGTAGTACCAGTTGAGCAGCCGGCGCATCGGCTTCGGCGGGTGCATCCCCTTCGTCGCCGGCAGCTTCTCGCCGGATTCGTGCCAGTAGCGCTCGCGGTTCGCGTCGAGGTCGCGGTCGTCAATCGTCGCGGTCCCCTGGACCAGGACCTTGATCCCGCTCTCAAGCCCTGAGCCGGTCGTGTCGGAGAAGAAGAGGCTGACCTGCGGGTTGGTGCGGGCGTCGTTCGCCTTCTTCGGGTAGCCGAGGCCGGTGGTCACGTCGATGGTCTCGGCGCCGTCCGAGTAGTAGGGCGTGACGGGCCAGACGATCGGCTGCTGGCGCGAGTCGATCGTCGTGTACTCGCAGGTGATGAACCTCGAGAACGCGCCTCGGACCTCCTCCGGCAGGGTCGCCGTCATCGGTCCGAATATATCGCCGGTGGGCGGGCTTGCCGAACCTCAGTAGCCGGGCTCGCCCGGCAGGACGACCCGCCGCTCGCTCGCCTCGCCTGTCACCTTCGGCAGGATCGGCTCGACCTTCTGGCGGCGGGCGTCCTCGAGCGCCTCGTCGGCGTTCGGGTAGCCGGCGAGCGACTCGAGCTGCTTGATCGTCGGGAAGACGAGCTGGAGCTCGCCGGCCTTGCAGCTCTCGAGCGCGACCTTCGGCACGAACCAGCCGGCGTCCACGGTCTCGGACCCGTCCGGCTTCGGCGGGGTGTGGGGTGGGGCGAGGGCGAGGTAGAACCAGGTGTCGAAGCGGGTGGGGACGATCTCCGGGGTGATCCAGCGCGACCACAGGACCATCTCCGCGTCGGCGGGCAGCTCGATCCCCGCCTCCTCGTGTAGCTCTCGCGCCGCGCAGGCCCGGTAGGTCGCCTCATCGTCGGCCCCGTGGTCGCCGTCGTCGACCGCGCCGCCTGGGAACACCCATACCCCGGGCATGAAGCGGGCGCCGGGGTTGCGCTGGACCAGCAGGACCTCCAGGGCGCGCTCCTTGTGCTTGCCCGACCGGCGCAGGAGGATCACGGTCGCCGCTGGACGGGGGGTAGCGGGTTCGCTCGCCATGCCGGAACGGTAACCTCCGGCCCGGAATGAGTACGCCGAATCCTCCGCTTCGCGTCCGGTTCGGCTTGATCTCATCTGCATGAGATGGCAGACACCGCCACAAAGCAACTTTGGATGTGCACATCGTGCGGGTTCATCTATGACCCCGACGAGGGCGATCCCGACGGGGGCATCCCGCCGGGAACCGACTTCAACGACATCCCTGACAGCTGGTTTTGCCCCGTGTGCGGGGCTCGCAAGACGGACTTCGAGCCCTACGAGGACTAAGGGCCTGTCTCGATAGGGCTCGCACCCCTGGCTGCGGCCCAGGACACATCGCGGATGCGGAACCGTCGGAACCCCCACATGGCGCAGCCATGCGGGGAACCCGCCGGTACCGCCCCGCTCGGTCCTGGACCGCCCCAGGGGCACGCCCCTACCGAGACAGGCCCTGATCGTCCAGGACACGCTCGCGGCCGCGGCGCACGGAGCGCCGCCAGGCGAACGTGAAGACGGCGATGACGAGCGCGAAGGGCAGCAGGATCACGGCCGCGATCAGCGCGACGCCGCCGACCGTTGACAGCGCGTCGCCGATGTCCTCGACCGCGTCACCGGCGCCCCAGTCGCCGTCCCCGCCGCCGCCCGAGACGACCGTGACGCTCACGTTGGCGTAGTTCGCGCGGCGGGCGAGCTTCTGGAACTCGGCCTTGGCGCGGGCAGCGTCGGCGCGGGCGATGTCCAGTCGGAAGCGGATCGCCTCGGTCTCCTTCGGAGTATCGGCCTCGGCGAGTTGGCCGAGCAGCGATTCGACCTCGGCGCGCGCGTCGGTCAGCTGCTGACGTGCGGTGACGGTCGGCGCGGTGATGTCGAGGCTGTCCTCGGTCCGCGACTCGACGTGCGCGAGCTCGGAGAGGTCGGCCAGCGCCACCTGAAGCTTCTGCGAGGGGATCTCCAGCTCGAAGCTGGCCCGCGAGCGGTCGCCGAAGGCGCTCTCCTCGGAGGAGAGGACGAAGCCGCGGTAGCGGTCGGTGATCCCGACGACGCCGTCGGCGACCTCCTCGAACTCGTCCTCGTCGGTGGAGAGCGAAAGGCTCGCTGAGCTCTCGACCTCGCGACCGGAGCTGGGAGCGATGCGATTGCGGTCCGCGCCGGCACTTTGCTCCGGCACCGTCGTCTCATCGAAGGCATCGAGCCCCTGGGCCGTACCTCCGGCGGCACCGCTCTCCGGCAGGGGCGCCTCGACCGCGGCATCGCCGGCCGTGGCGGCCTGACGGTCGGCCTCGGGCACTGTGGACTCCTGTGAGGAGACGACGGGCGTCGTCGCATCCTCACCGCCACCGCTCTGGATCACGGCGACCGAGGCGACCAGCACGACGGTCGCCACGGCGCCGGCCGGAGCGAGCACGCGGAGCGGCTGCACCCCGGCGAGCCATTCGCGAACGCGGTCCGCGAACGACGACCGCGACGGCCCGTCGGCGGGGAAGCCGCGGGCGGCGCGGTCGTCGAGCTCGGCCGTGAAGTCGTCGTTCGGCTCGGGGCGGGCGTCGCGGAGCTCGCGGGCGAGCGTCGCGACCCCGTCGAGGTCGGCGTCGACGGGCTGCCCGGCGAGCGCCCGGTCGAGGGCCTCGAGCTCGCGGCGCACGTCGGCACTCAGGTCCTGCTCGTCACGCTGCTTCATCGCAGGCCTCCCTCAGCTTGTTGACGACACGGTGAAGTTTGGTCCCGGCGTTCGACTCGCTGGCGCCGATCACCTCGGCGATCTCGGCGTTCGAGAGCCCGGCGAAGAACTTGAGCGCGACCAGCTCCCGCTCGCGGGGGCTGAGCTCGGCGAGGGCCGAGGCGAGAGCGGCGCGGCGCAGACTCGCCTCCGCCTCGTCGGCGCCGGTGGGCGCGTCCGCGTCGATCACGTCTCCGGCGAGCTCGGCCTGCCGCCCGCGGCGGCGCAGCTCGTCGAGCGCCGCGTTGCGGGCGATGCCGAAGAGCCAGGCTCGGGCGGTCCCGCGAGCCGGATCGAAGCGGTGCCGGCGCCGGTAGGCGCGCTCGAACGCGGTCGCCGTGACCTCCTCGGCGGCCGACGGATCGCGAAGCAGGCCCGCGACGTAGGAGTAGAGGTCGTCGCGGCTCGAGCGATAGAGCGCGTCGAACTCGGCCCTCGCCTCGTCGGTGGCCCGGGGGATCTCGTTTGCGGGTACTGCCAGCGTTTGCTCCACGTCCCTTCTACGGCGTCGCGACCGATCCATCACAGATAATCTCTTCTCGATGCCTGAGGGGACGAACGCGGGCGACCAGGGCTACTTCCCACGCGGGCGCTCGATGCTGCGCAGGGTGCACGAGCAGCGCATCGTGGGCCTCCTCTACGGCCAGCGCGGCCTGATGGTCGGAGCCGTCGATCCGGTGGTGGTGACCGGCACCTTCCAGTCGAGCACGGGGGCGAGCGCCCCGTTCGACCGGCTGGTGCGCACGGCGAAGGTGTTCGAGACGACCTTCTTCGGGACCAAGGCCGAAGCCGATCGCGAGCTCGCAAGGGTGCACCGGTTGCACAAGCGCACCAAGGGCAAGCTGGAGCAGCCGGCCGGTCCCGTCCCTGCGGGAACTCCCTATGACGCGCTGGAGCCGTCGCAGATGCTCTGGACCATGGCCTGCATCGCGGACTCCGCCCAGACCTTCTACGAGCACTTCGTGCGCCCGATGACGCCGAGCGAGCGCGAGTCGTTCTGGCAGGACTACCGCCGCTGGGGCGAGCTCTTCTCACTCCCGCGCTCAGAGACGCCGGAGACGTACGCCGAGTTCCGCTCATGGTTCGACGGACGGATCGCCTCCGACGAGATCTACCTGACCGAGGAGGCCCGGGAGGTCGGCCGCATCGTGGCGCTCGAGCTCCCGGCCGCCCCGATCGACCGGCCCGCCATGCAGGCGTTCAACCTGATGATCATCGGATCCCTGCCGGACCGGGTCCGGAAGATGTACGGCCTGCGCTGGACCTCAGCCCACGCAGCCGCATACGCCGCCGCCCGGCGTGCCCACCGCGCCGCCCGCCCGCTCGTGCCGAAGGGAATCCGCCGCGGCTCGTGCGGGCCCCAGTTCGACCGGGTCGCACGCGCCGAGAAGCGCTACGGGCGCGATCTCAGCGAGCAGAGCGCCGGCGCGTTCGGCTCGAGTAGCGCTTGAGCGATCGGGTCGATCGCTAGGGACGAAACCGTTGCGTCCGCGGCGCAAGGCGCCGAGGTCGCGGGCACGTAGGGAGGGTGGGTAGGGGCCGGGCCGAGGGACGCGAGGCGTCGGCGGCCATCGCTTGGACGTCTGACCACACCATGGCGTGGTCGAGTGTCCAAGCGCGTCCGATCATCGCCGCTTGGACGTTTAAGTACGCCATGGACTACCTAAGCGTCCAAGCAGTCCGGATCCGACGCGCGAGCCCCTGATCCGTTGCCCTACGTGCCCGCGACCTGGGCGCCTTGCGACGCGGACGCGGCGGTTTCGTGCCTAGCCGCTGGAGCCCTAGGCCGCTTCGGCCACGTCGGCGCCGCCCGCTCGCGCAGGCATCTCCACCGTCTCGCCGCCGTGGGCCGACTCCTGCGCCGCACGGATCGACTCGCGGGTGATCGCGACGAGGCGGGCGAGGTCGACCTTGGAGATGGCGAGGGGCGGCATCAGGACGACGACGTCGCCCAGCGGGCGGATGATCGCGCCGCGCCTGCGCGCCTCCAGCGTCACCCGATGGCCCAGCCGGAGCGCGGGATCGTGCTCGCCGAGGTCGATCCCGACCATCATGCCGCGGCCGCGAACCTGAGAGACCTCGTCCATCTCCGCGACCCCGGCGAGCAGGTCGTGGAGCAGGCGGATCTTCGGCTGGAGCCGGAGCAGGGTGTGCTCGGCCTCGAACGCCTCGAGGTTGGCCAGACCCGCCGCGCAGGCGAGCGGGTTCCCCGTGAACGTGTGGCCGTGGAAGAAGGTGCGGCCATCCTCGGGCTCGCCGAGGAAGCCCTCGTAGATCTGCTCGGTGGCGAGCGTCGCGGCGAGCGGCATGTAGCCGCCGGTGAGGCCCTTGCCGAGGCAGAGCAGGTCGGGGGCGACGCGCTCCTGCTCGCAGGCGAACATCGTCCCGGTGCGGCCGAACCCCGTCGCGACCTCGTCGCAGATCAGCAGGACGCCGTGCTCGTCGCACAGCCGGCGCACGTCGCGCAGATAGCCGGGCGGCTGGACGAGGATGCCGGCCGCCCCCTGGACAAGCGGCTCGACGATCACCGCGGCGATCCGCTCACCGTTGGCCTCGAGCGCCTGGGCGAGCTCCTCGGCGTCGCCCGCGGCGACCGCGTGGCTGCGGAACAGGAGCGGCTCGTAGGCCGCGTGGAAGAGGTCGATCCCGCCGACCGAGACGGCCCCGAGCGTGTCCCCGTGGTAGGCGTTCCGCAGGGTCACGAACTCGGTCCGCTCCGCGTCCGCGCCGCCGCGCTGGTGCCAGTACTGGAAGGCCATCTTGAGCGCGACCTCGGTCGCGGTCGAGCCCGAGTCCGAGTAGAAGACGCGCGAGAGCCCCGGTGGCGCGATCTCCACCAGCTTCTCCGCCAGATCGGTGGCGGGCCCGTGGGTGAGGCCGAGCATCGTCGTGTGGGCGACCCGCCCGAGCTGATCGCGGATCGCGCGATCGATCAACGGATGCTGGTGGCCGTGGACGTTGCACCACAGCGACGAGACGCCGTCGATGTAACGACGCCCCTCGGTGTCGATGAGGTCGGTTCCCTCGGCCGATTCGATCACGATCGGCTCCTCCTCCGCCCAGCCCCGTTGCTGCGTGAACGGGTGCCAGACGTGGCGATGGTCGAGCTGCCCCACTCGGTCCGTCATCTCCAGTCGAAGCTACATCGCGATGCGGCGGCAAGGAGGGGCGGGGATCCCGCATCTTGCGGGCCTCCGGGGGTAGGGTGACAGCCATGCCGGGTCGCACGGCGCCAGCCGGTTCGATGTAGCCATCGTCGGGGGCCGTTGCGCGGGTGCTGTTCTCGCTCTTCGCCTGGCACGCGCGGGCGCGCGCGTGGTGGTCATCGACCGCGACGAGATCGGCACCGACACGCTCTCCACGCACACGATTTGGCCGAACACCGTCGCGCGACTCGATGAGCTCGGGGTGCTCCAGCCGCTGCTGGCCCGCCACGACGTGCCGATGCTGCGCCACCGGCTCTGCATACTCGGTCACGAAGCGATTGGAGGCTTCACGCCGATCGGCGGATTCGATCGCGCAATCGCGCCGCGTCGCGTCGCGCTAGATCCGGTCCTCGCGGAGGCGGCGCTCGATGCGGGGGCCGAGGGCCGGTTCGGCGAGAAGGTCACCGGCCTGATCGGCGCGGGCAGCGACGACGATCCCGTTCGGGGCGTCGAGATCGAGGGAGGCGAGCGGATCGAGGCGACCTGGACGATCGGCGCCGACGGCCGGGCTTCGACCGTGGCGGGCAAGCTCGGCCTGGAGGGGGAGAGGACGATGGCCGGGGGCCTATCGATGCTCTTCGCCTACTGGCGAGGGCTTCCGGAGACCGATCTGGTCCATTTCTACTTCGAGGAGGAAGCCGGTCTCGTGCGGATCCCTTGCGAGGATGGGATCGAGTTGGTCATCCTCAACGGACCGCCGGCGCTGACGCGGGGTGGTCCCGAGGCCCGCGATCGTGCCTACATGGGCGCCCTGCGTGAATTTCCCGCCACGCTCGATCCTGACGCGATCGACGGGGCCGAGCGGATCACGGAGGTGCGCTCGGCACCCGAGACGATGTTGCGCGGGTTTTTCCGTCGTGCGAACGGTCCCGGCTGGGCCCTCGTCGGCGACGCCTGCCATTTCAAGCATCCGGCAACGGCGCAGGGCATCTCGGACGCGATCGAGCAGGCGATCTACGTCGCCGACGCCCTGAACGGCGAGACAGAGGACCTGGATGGCTACGAGGCGTGGAGGGACGATCGAGCGGCGGGCTTCTACGAGTTTTCCTTCCAGTTCGGGACATTGCCTCGCCCCGAGACCGCAGGCCCGATCTTCGGTGGCATCATGTCCGATCCCAAGACGGCCCAAGAGATGCGCGACACGATGTCGCGCCACGTGCGGCCCGACAGTCTCTTCTCGAAGGAGAACCTCGAGCACTGGTTCGCCGCGGCGAAGGGAGCCTGAGTCAGCCTGCTCGGCTCGGAAGATCGAGCGCCGGCCAGCTCTCCGGCTCGTCGATTTCGAGCTGCGGCAGGACCTCCACCTCGACCGCGCCAAGCCGCTCGATCGCCTCGCGGTTGGAGCGCTCGACCTCGCCGGGCTCCGCGGGCCAAGGGGTCAGGACCACGGCCACCACCTCGAGCGCGACGGCGCGCGACGCCTCGATCGTGAGCAGCGTGTGATTGATCGTGCCGAGCCCGGGCGAGGCGGCGATGACCAGCGGCAGCGCGAGGTCGCGGGCGAAATCGCGCACGAGGTAGCCGAGGGTCAACGGCACCATCAGGCCGCCGACCCCCTCGGCGACCAGGAAGTCGGCCTCCTCACCTGCGGCTGTCGCGGCGTCGAGCAGGCGCGCCGGATCGATCCGCTCGCCGGCCAGCTCGGCGCCCAGATGAGGTGAGACCGGCGGCCCGTACCGGTAAGGAGCGATCTCGTCGTCTGACTGCGATGAGCCCGCCGCGCGGCGCAGCAACTCATGGTCCGGCTCGGCGCCCTGGAGTTCGTCGAGTCCGCTCACAGCCGGCTTGAAGACCGCGACCCGGTTGCCGCCTGAAGCCGCCGTCCGCGCGATCGCGGCGGCGACGACCGTCTTGCCGACCTCGGTCCCCGTTCCCGTGACGAAGACGCCGCGCCCGCTCACGCGGCCCGGCGAAGCTCGGCCGGCGGTGCTTCGGAGAGCTCGCCCATGGCCTCGGCGATGATGTCTGCCGCTCGGCGAAGCTCCTGTTCGCGGTGGCTCGCCATCACCGTCAACCGCAGCCGTGACGTCCCCTCAGGCACCGTCGGCGGCCGGATCGCCTGGGCGAAGACGCCCCGGGCGAGCGCCGCTTCGCAGAGCCGGGTCGCCCGAGCCGCGTCCCCGACGACGATCGGGATGATCTGCGTCCCCTCCCGCTCGACCGGGAGCCCCTGGTCCGCGAGCGCCCCGCGCATGACCTCCGCGTTCACCGCGCAGCCGCTCGACCCGTTCAGGATGCGCCTCGAGCTCGCCGATCGCGGCGTAGGCGGCGGCGACGACCGGCGGGGGCAGCGCGGTCGAGAAGACGAACGGGCGCGAGACGTTGATCAGGAGCTCACGGATCTCCGCGTCGCAGCAGACGTACGCGCCGTAGCCGCCGAGCGCCTTGCCGAGCGTGCCGACGATCACGTCGACCTCGGCCTCGAGGCCCGCCGCCGCGACCGCGCCGCGGCCCTCCGGCCCCAGCGCTCCGGTCCCGTGCGCCTCGTCGACGAGCAGCCGGCAGCCGTGCTGCCGCGCCAGTTCGACCAGCCCCTCCAGCGGCGCCACGTCGCCGTCCATCGAGAAGACGCCGTCGGTGACGATGAGGGCGCCGCGGCCGTCCGCGCGACGGATCGCCCAGGCGAGGTGGTCGAGGTCGGCGTGCCGGTAGACGACGGTCTCGGCGGCGGCGAGGCGGCAGCCGTCGATGATGCTCGCGTGGTTCAGCTCGTCGGAGAAGACGACCTCGCCGCGGCGGGCGAGCGCGGAGACCGTGCCGGTGTTGGCCAGGTAGCCCGAGCCGAAGAGCAGCGCCGCATCGCTCTTCTTGAACGCGGCGAGCCGCTCCTCGAGCCGCCGGTGCAGGGTCATCGAGCCGGAGATCAGCCGCGAGGCGCCGGAGCCGGTCCCCCAGCGCATGGCGGCCTTCGCCGCCGCTTCACATACGGCGGGATGGTTGGCCAGGCCGAGGTAGTTGTTCGAACAGAGCAGCAACACCTCTTGTCCGTCGAGCAGCACCCGCGGGCCTTGGGGACCGCTGACCTCGCGCAGTCGGCGGGCGAGGCCCGCCTCGCGAATTTCGGCGAGGCGGTCGGAGACGTCGCTCATTGGCGTCTCATGCGGCGTGCTTGTCCGGATAGGGCGGAGGCTTGCGCGTCTTCTTGATCACGCGCAGCTGGGTCGACGGATCCCAGAAGTTCGCCTCCTGCTGGGAGTCGATCAGCTCGTCGACCGGTGTCACCGGCGTCTCGCCGTCGAGCCACCCGTCGCGGTTGTCCGGGCGGGGGTTCGCGCCGTTGTCCTCTTGGCGGGCCACGTTCAGCCCGAGCTCCTCGAACATCGCCCGGTCGTCGGCCGGCTCGGCGCCAAGCGTGGTCAGGAAGTTCCCCATCATCACGCCGTTCAGGCCGGCCTTCACGGCGAGCGGCTGCAGCTCGTCGAGGTTCTCGACCCGGCCGCCGCAGAGGCGGAAGAGCGCGTCGGGCAGGATCAGCCGGAAGATCGCGACCCATTTGACGACGTCCCACGGGTCCATCAGGGGCCGGTCGCCGAACTTGGTGCCCGAGCGCGGGTTGAGCAGGTTGATCGGCACCGAGGTCGGGTTCACCTCCGCCAGCTCGAAGGCCATCTCGACCCGCTGGCGCGGCGTCTCGCCGAGGTTGAGGATGCCGCCGACGCAGGTCTCGAGCCCGGCGTCCTTGACCGCGTCGATCGTTCGCGTGCGGCCCTCGTAGCGAACGGTCGTCGATACCTCGTCGTAGTACGAGCGCGCCGTCTCGACGTTGTGGTGGACCCGCTGCACGCCGGCGTCCTTCAGCTCGCGGGCCCGCGCGGGGGAGATGTGGCCGACCGAGACGCAGCGCTTCAGGTTGGTCTGCTCGGAGACCAGCTTCGCTCCCTCGACGATCTTGGCGAAGTCGCGCTTCGACAGGCCCTGCCCCTGGGTGACCATGCAGAATCGATGCGCGCCCGCCGCCTCGGCGGCCTTGGCGTGCTCGAGGATCTGGTCCGGCTCCATCATCGCGTGCATCGGCGTGTCGGCCTCCGCGTATCGCGACTGGGCGCAGAACCCGCAGTCCTCGGCGCAGCCGCCAGACTTGGCGTTGACGAGCGAGCAGAGGTCGGTCGAGTTGCCGAAGCGCTCCTGCCGCACCGCCCAGGCGCGCTCGACGAGCTCGGTGATCTCCTCGCGCTCGGAGATCTCAGCGAGCTCGAGGGCCTCTTCGAAGCTGATCAGCGACGGCATCCGCGCCTCCTCGGGTAGCGTGGCAACGAGGGCGGAGGCTAGGAACCGAATCGGACGCGAGAACGGAGGCTGACGATGGCGAGCGAGAGCAGCGCGACAACGGTGTGGCAGGGAGACCTGGCGAAGGGCAACGGGATCGCCACCGCCGCGAGCGGCGCGATCCCGGATCTGGAAGTCACCTGGCCCGCGCGCGTCGAACGAACGGAGGGCAAGACGAGCCCTGAGGAGCTGCTCGCGGCGGCGCACGCATCCTGTTACTGCATGGCGCTCGCTCACGTGCTCGGCCAGGCGGGCCACCTGCCGGAGCAGATCGAGACGACGGCCACGATCGAGTTCGTGCCGGGCGAGGGGGTCAAGACGTCCCGCCTCGTCGTCACCGGGAAGGTTCCCGACCTCGACCAGGCGGCGTTCGACGGCTACACCGGCGAGGCGCACGAGAATTGCCCGATCTCCGGAGCCCTTCGCGGCAACGTCGAGATGAGCGTCGATGCGACGCTCGAGGAGACGCCAGGGATCCTCTGAGCCGGGCGGTTGTGGTGTTTCAGCCGCGCGTCCCAGCGGCTATCTGAAACACCATGAGACGCTCAGGACTCGCCGTAGCAATCTGTGCCGCCCTGCTTGCGCTGCCCGCCTTTGGCGTGGCTGCGAATGGGCAGAAAGACCGCCGCAGATCGGCACTTCCTCCTACTCGAAGGCGCGAGGGCGCGATCGTGATCATCGAGGTGGACGTCGCCGGCGCAGAGAAGGTGACCGCGACGATTGGCCGCAAGGGCTCCCGCAAGCGTCATTCCGCTCTCCGACACCGACGAAGAGCGGCGGCAACGAGTCGACGTGGTCGGGTCAGGTCGACGAGTACAAAGAGCAGTGCGCACCGGTCACGTTCGACGCGAAGAACGCGGCGGGCAAGACCGAGCAGAGAGAGAAGAAGGTCTGCGTATTCGGCCCGGCAACGGACGACCCGGCCGTCGACAGCCGCGCCGGGCGTTCCCGAACTCCCGATCTAGGCCGCGCTACTCGCCGGTCCAGCGCGGCTCGCGCCGCTCGGCGAAGGCCCTGACGCCCTCGCGGAAGTCAGCCGACCGAAAGCAGGCTTCGCGGAGCTCGACGAGCTCGCGCTCCTGCTCGTCGGTGAGCCGGGGAAAGGCGGCGAGGGTCTCGATCGCCTGCTTGTTCCCCCGCATCGAGATGGGCGCGTTCGCCGCGATCGTCTGCGCCAGCTCGAGCGCCGTGCCGGGCAGCTCGTGGTCGTCGGTGACCGCGTGAACCAGGCCGATTTCCTCGGCACGCGGGCCCTCGACGGTGAGCCCGGTGAGGAAGAGCTCCTTCGTCCGCGCGACGCCGACGACGTCGATGAAGCGGCGCAGGCCCGTGTGGCCGTAGACGAGGCCCAGGCGGGCCGGCGGCATCCCGAGCTTCGCGCCCGCCGCGCAGACGCGGAGGTCGCAGCGCACGGCGAGTTCGAGCCCGCCGCCGAGGCAGTGGCCGTTGATCGCCGCGACCACCGGGAAGGGATGGGCGCTCACGGCGTCCATCGCCGCGTGGAACGGGTGGGCGACGAGGGCCTCCGCGTCCTCGGCGAAGGTCTGGTCGGGGATCGAGCCGATGTCGTAGCCGGCTGAGAATGCGCGGCCGGCGCCGGTGATCAGGACGCATCGATAGCGGATCCCATCGTCGAGGCTGGGCAGGACCTCGGCCAGCGCATCGAGGACCTCGTGGTCGAGCGGGTTCCGTTTCTCCGGGTTGTTGAGGGTCAGCCGCGCGACGCCGTCGGCGGCGTCGTCGAGGACGAGCTTTCCGGAGGCGAGATCAGACAAAGGCCGAAGGCCTCCTCCGAATCAACTTGACGCGCCCGAGGGGCCTTCGGGTCATTCCAGGACGACGAGGACGTCGCCCTCGGAGACCGACTGGCCTTCCTCGCAGCGGATCTCGGTCACCTTGCCGTCGTCCTCGGCCTCGACCGGCATCTCCATCTTCATCGATTCGAGGATCGCGACGGTGTCGCCCTCGGCGACGTCGTCGCCGACCGCGACCTCGATCTTCCAGACGGTTCCGGTGATGTGAGCCTCTACGTTGGGCACGGCGCGGCACAATAACCGCCCTTGACCTCGGAAGTCACATCTACCCCTCAAGTAACGGCGATCGTCGCCGCCCGCAACGAAGCCGATCGGATCGGCGCGACGATCGACGCGCTCACCCGGACCTTCCCCGGCGCGACGGTCTGGGTCGCCGATGACGCGTCTGATGACGGCACCGCGGAGGTCGCGCTCGCCCACGGCGGCAAGGTCGTCAGCCGCGGTCGCTCGCACGGCAAGGGGCCGAACGTCACCGCCGCCGCCGAGGCGATGCTGAGCGAGGGCGAGCCGAGTCCGGTGGTGCTCCTCTGCGACGGCGATCTGGCCGGCTCGGCGGCGGAGCTCGCGCCCCTCGTCGAAGTCGTGGCCCGCGGAGACGCGGACCTTGCGATCGGCGCCTTCGCGCGGCGAGTGGGCGGAGGCGTCGGCGCCGCACTCGGATTCTCGCGCTGGGCCACCGAGCGCCTCGGTGGGGTGACGCTCGGGGCGCCGATCTCGGGCCAGCGCGCCGTCCGCGGGGACGCCCTCGCCGCATTGCTTCCCTTCGCGCCGGGCTACGGGATGGAGACGGCGATGAACATCGACGCCGCCCGCGCCGGCCTGCGGATCCGCGAGCTGGAGCTCGACCTCGAGCACCGCGCCACGGGCCGCACCCTCTCGGGCTTCATTCACCGCGGCCGCCAGTTGGTGGACTTCCTGAAGGTCTACGTCTCGCGCCGTTAAGGGTCAGACCCCTTAGCGGAACGCTCACGAACGGATCCGCTCCACCAGTTCCCCGAGCCGGCGCGGCCTCCCGACCGCGGCCCCCTGGGCCCAGCGGCAGCCGAGCTCCGCGACGAGTCCCAGTTCGCCCTCGGTGGTGACCCCATCCGCGATCAGGTCGACGTCGAGGCCCATCCCGAGCTCCGCGACGGCCGTCAGGCGCGCCGCATTCGCCGGGTCGCGGTCGGCGCCCGCGACCAGCTCCGGGCTCAGCTTCAGGATGTCCATTGGAAGCGCGAGCAGGTCCGCCGGGGCCTCACCGGAGGCGCCGAAGTCCTCGAGCGCGATCCGGAAGCCGGCGTTGCGCAGATCGGCCAGCTCGGCGACCGCGTTGCCTCCTGCGGACCTGACGGTCGCCTCGGAGACCTCGATGATCAGGCTGCGCGGCGACGCACCGGCGAGCTGGGCCTCTCGCCCGAGCTCGGCCGCAATCCCCCGCCGGGCAAGGTCTGCCGCGGCGAGGTCGAGGCTGATCGCGATCCCGAGCCCCCGCGCCTCGAGCTCGGCGGTCATCTTGCACGCCTCGGCTCGGGCCCAGGGCCCGAGCGAAGCGGCGAGCGCCTCGTCCGCCCCCAGCCTGCCGGTGGTCCCCGGACGTAGGCCCCCTCCAGTGGCCTGACGCCAGGCGACCACCGCTTCGGCTCCCGCGATCTCCCGCGAGACGACGTTTGCGATGGGCTCGAGCTCCAGTCGCAGCTCCCCTTCGGACAAGTTTCGACGGAGCCGAGCGTTCGGGGAGTGACCGCTCTCCCGGCCCGACTCCGTCGTTGCGTTCCCCCCCAGCCTGGGCATTGCCCCCACGAGCTCGAGCGTCTGCGCCAGCCGCACCCCGAGGCCGGCGGCGAAGAGAAGGTCGTCTGCGTCCTCGGCCGGGGCATGGCGGACGAGCAGGAGCATCAGGCCGCACGGTTTGCCGGCCTCGGAGATCGGCGCAGCGATCGCCGTGTGATCCCCCGTCCAGTCAGGATCGTCGACGCGAACCGCGCCGCGAGCGGCATCGACGCGTGCGAGCAGGGCCGGATCGGGAACCGCGAAGCGGGCGAGGAGGCCGGCCATCGCGTCGACGTCCACGTCCGCCGCGCGGGCGCTTCCGGCACGCATCAGGCGGCCGTCGTCGCGGACCACGTCGACCGCGCACCAGTCCGCGATCTCGGCGACCGCGGCCCCGGCCGCGGCGAGCGGCAGATTCGCGCGACCGCCCGCCGCATCCAGGAGGCGGTCGGTCGCGCGAGCCAGGGCAGGAGTGTGAATGCCGCTTGCTGAGACCGCTGCCGGTCGGAGTCGAGTACCGCCATCGGCCTGCACGCTCGCTTGATCGGAGCGCCCGGCCGAAGCATTGAGGCCGGCCTCGCGGACATCCGCAAACGACCGAGGGTTGCAACCCCTGGGGTCCACCCCCCATGGTGCCTGGTACCGAAGGTGCCAGGCACCGATATAGCCTGCGACGCGTGATCCTCGCCATCGACCAGGGGACGACGGGTACGACCTGCCTGGTCTTCGACCGGGAGGGGAGGGTCGCCGGGCGTGCGTACAGCGAGTTCCGCCAGCATTTCCCGCGGCCGGGCTGGGTCGAGCACGACGCGAACGAGATCTGGAGCGTGACGCGGCGGGTCGCCTCCGAGGCGATCGGGAACGCAGGCACGAGCGGCAGCGAGCTGGCCGGGATCGGGATCACGAACCAGCGCGAGACCGTCGTCGCGTGGGACCCGAAGACGGGCGAGCCCGTCCACAACGCCCTGGTCTGGCAGGACCGCCGCACCGCCGCGCGCTGCGAGGAGCTGCGCGATGCCGGCCACTCCGACCTGGTCCGCGAACGCACGGGCCTCGTCATCGACCCCTACTTCTCGGGAACGAAGATCGAGTGGCTGCTGCAGAACGTCGAGGCGGCAAAGGACGCCGTCTTCGGCACGATCGACTCCTGGCTCGTCCACAAGCTCACCGGCCGGCACGTCAGCGACGTTTCCAACGCCTCGCGGACGATGCTCTTCGACATCCGCAAGCTCGCCTGGGACCCCGAGCTCTGCAGCCTGCTCGGCGTCGATCCGGCGCGGCTGCCGGAGCCGGTCCCCTCGGCTCAGGTCTACGGCCGCACCGGCGAGTTCGGCGGGGACGTCCCGGTCGCCGGGATCGCCGGCGATCAGCAGGCGGCGCTCTTCGGCCAGGCCTGTCACGACCCCGGCAGCGCAAAGAACACCTACGGGACCGGCAGCTTCGTCCTGCTCAACACCGGTGAGGAGGCACCCGAGCCCGGGGACGGCCTGCTCGCGACCGTGGGCTGGGGGCTCGGCGGGCAGACCACCTACGCGCTCGAGGCCTCGGTGTTCGTCACCGGCGCAGCGGTGCAATGGCTGCGCGACGGGCTCGGCGTGATCTCCGATGCGGCGGAGACCGAGGATCTTGCCGCCTCGCTCGACTCAAACGACGATGTCTACTTCGTCCCCGCGCTCACAGGGCTCGGCTCGCCGCACTGGGATCCCTACGCCCGCGGGACGATCGTCGGCCTCACCCGCGGCAACGGCCGCGCCCATCTGGCGCGCGCCACGCTCGAGGCGATCGCGTACCAAACGGTCGACGCCGTCCGCGCCCAGGAGGCCGCCTCCGGCAAGCGGCTCGCCGAGCTGAAGGCGGATGGTGGCGCGGTCGCCAACCGCTGGCTGATGCAGTTCCAGGCGGACGTCCTCGGGGCGCCGGTGATCGTCCCCGAGGTCTCCGAGACCACCGCGCTCGGCGCCGCCTATCTGGCCGGGATCGCGACCGGCCTGTGGGAACCAACCGAGGTTCGTGAGATGTGGCGTGAGGCGGCTCGCTACGAGCCGCGGATGGGCGAGGACGAGCGCGAGGCCCTCGTCGGGCGCTGGCGCGAAGCCCTCGCCCGCGCGCGCAACTGGGCGCGTGACTGACTCGTGACTGAACCGGCGTAACCCGCCGCTCGTAGTCGGGTAGAGAATGTGCGTGCGCCGCCAGGCGTCCGCTTCGCCATGGCCGACCTGAAGCCGCAGATATACAAAGAGAAGCGCCCTGCGGAGCACTTCCAGCACTTCCACGAGTGGGTGCGCACTCACGAGCCGAACTGGATGTATGAGCTCGTCCGGCTGATCCTCACCCCGATCGCGCTGATCCTCTACCGCACGCGGGCGATCGGCACCGAGCACGTGCCCTCCACCGGTGCCTTCATCCTGGCGCCCAACCACTTCTCGAACATGGACCACTTCTTCTGCGGGGTCTACATCCGCCGGAAGATCCACTTCATGGCGAAGTCGCAACTGTTCGGCAACCCGATCGGCGACTTCATCTTCCGCAACGGCGGCGTCTTCCCGCTTCGCCGAGGTCACCGCGATCCGGAGCCGTTCATCACCGCGCACACGATCTTCGACCGCGGCGGATGCGTGCTGATCTATGCCGAGGGTGGCCGCTCGCGAACCGGCGGCCTCGGCGAGCCGAAGCCCGGCGTCGGGCGGCTCGCGCTCGAGTCCGGGGTGCCGGTCGTGCCGGTCGCGATCCACGGCTCCCAGGGCGTTCGGCGCTGGAAGCGGCTCAGCTTCCCGAAGGTAACCGTCCAGTACGGCGAGCCGATGACGTTCCCCGCCGTCGCCGAGCCGAGCCGTGAGCAGCAGCAGGCCGCCTCGGAGGAGATTTTCGCGCCGATCCGCGAGATGTACACCGCGCTCGACGAGCGCGGCCGCCGCAACGTGATCCGCGGTCTGAAGGCGTCCTACTCCTCGTAGCCCTAAGGGGTCGCAGGCAGCTCCAGCACCGTGAACTGCTGGGGCAGGTTCGCGACAGCCGCGTCGCCACCGTTGAGGTGGCATTGCGGGCCGTTGGTCGGGTTCATCCGCCAGAGCTGAACGTCGTGATTTCCGGTCGTCAGGCCCTCGAATACGGCGGAGGTGGAGACCGGTTCGGTGGCGTTGGACTTGACCATCGCGGTGCCGGGAGGCGCCGCGGATGTGAGGCCCGTTGGTGCCGCCCCGCTCGAATCATTGCCGTCGATCCGGATCGCCCAGACACAGCTGCTGCCTCCCCCCGCGGCGGTGATGTTGCCGTTCCAGGTCACCATCAGCCGACTCGATCCCTGCTGTTTATTTACGGTGCCGACGGCCGGAGTGAGCTGTGTCCAAGTCGTAGTTCCCAGCAAGCTTGTGACGGTTGAGTAGGTGAATGTCGTCAGTTTGATCAGGCCCGGAGCGCCGGTCGTGCCGTTGAGCCCGTCGTCGCCGTCGTTGCCGTCGGTACCGGCGATTCCCTGGATCCCCTGGAGCCCCTGAGCGCCGGCAGCGCCGGGAATTCCCTGGGCTCCGGTGTCACCCTTCGGACCGGCCGGCAACCCTCCGGCAAAATCGCCTGCCTGAAGCGAGGAGTCCTCGACGGCCTCCGTGCCCACGGAGCCGGCGGCGAGGTCCGCGGCCTTGATGCCGTCGTTCTTGAGCTCACGCGAGCCGACGCTGTCGCGCGGAATCTGCACGGCGGCATAGCCCGCCGTCGTCATCGCGAGAAAGAGCGCCACGTACGCGACGACATTTCGTCGAAGATGGTGCCTCGTCGCTGCCGAGAATCCGTTCACAGCCGGTCCCTTCGTCGAATGACTGGGGGACCGACGCGGCAGTCACAGGATGGTCAAGAAGCCACGCTGACCTCTGTCGGCCTTACTGCGGCCAGCACCCGAAGCGTACCGGCTCCGGCTAGAACTAATCCCGCGCCGCCCGTTCAGTACGCGGACGATCCGAACCGGTCGTTGGCCTCGGCCGCGTCGGGGATCCCGGTCGAGTTCTGGTTCCAGATCTGGCTGCCCGTGCCACTGATACCGGTCGGCGAGCCGTAGAGGACCGAGATCGAGCCCGCGTCGAGGATCGTGCCGATGTCGGCCCTCGGGATCCCGACCGCCAGGTCTGCCTGCGGGGTGCCGCCGAAGTTCCAGGCGGTCAGCGCCGAGCCGAACGCGTCGCCCTGCACGGCGGTCCCGGTGACGCCCGTGCTGTTGAGTGTCCAGAGCTGGAACGAATTGGCCCCCGCCAGGAAGCCACCGGGCGGGCCGTAATAGACGCTGACGCTACCCGCGCCGGCGAGACCGCTCACGGAGTCGCCCGGCATTCCGACCGCCAGGTCGATCGAGGCGTCGCCGTTCAGGTTGCCCGCGACGATCGCCGCGCCAAAGTTCTCGGATGAACTGGAGCCATCCGCGAACAGGCGGAAGCTTTCGGTCGCGTTGATGCCGCCCTCGGCGCCGAAGTAGACGTGGGCGACGCCAGCATCAGTGACGCTTTTCCCCGAACTGTCGAAGTCCTCCGACGGCACCCCGACCGCGAGGTCGCCGCGGCCGTCTCCGTTGAAGTCCCCGGACGCAAGAGAGTCCCCGAAGCGATCGTTGGTCTCGCGGCTCTCACCCGTCTGGGTCTGCGACCCTGCCTCAGGAAACCGGGCTGTCCGGTAGACAAGCCGTCTTTGCTTCCGCGAAGGACGACGACCGCGCCGGCGCTCTCATGCTTCGCGCCCGCGATCTCGGCCCTCTCGATGGCCTTCCCGAACGAAGCGTTCTCTTGGCGCCCCACGGGCTCTCCATCGAGAGTTCAGGAACAACGCCGCCTGTTGTCGATTCCGGTGGGCATCCCGAGCGCGGTGCTCACGATCCCGGCCGACGCTCAACGGGGCCAGGTGAGCCGAATCGCGAGGTCGGCCTCGGGGCCGCCTGCAAAGTTGCCCCACGCCAGTAAGGCGCCAGTGCTTATCGCCTTAAGCCTCGCGGGGACAAAGAAGTTGACGGAAAAGAATGCTCTCGGTTCGGCTGACGTTGAGCCCGGCTGACGATCCGTAGACGACGCTGACTAGCCCGCTGTTTTGGCCAGCGTCTGGATTCGTGGAGCTGCCGCTCCGAGGGGCTGTCTTCCCCTAAGCGCACATTTCTCCCGATCCACCGGTGCCGTCGCCGTCGAAATCGCCGCCGGCGAGGGCGAAGCCTAAGTTGTCGCCGGACTCAGCGCCCTGCCGTGCCGATGTCCTCGAGCGGCACGCCAACCGCGAGGTCGGCGATGCCGTCCCCGTTGTAGTCGGCGCGCGCCTCGTCGGCGCTGCCGCCGCACGACGGGTTGCGCTCCTTTTTCCGGAGCTTCTGTGGCTTTGTCCTGAGCAGGCACTGGGTCCGGCGGATCTTCTTCTCGCCGCGCTTCCAGATCGCCTTCTGGGAGACCTCCGGCGGCTCGGTGGTCACCTCGATCTTTCGTAGCCCTTTCAGTTACCTGCTGATGGTGCGATCCTCCACCTCTGGTGGCGCCTTGTCGTCCGGGGGCGCACCCTGATCTTTTGCAGCGGTGCCGGGCTCGAAGCGCTCTCGAACCTGCGCCGCTGATTTCGGCGAAATCCCTCCTTGGGCCAGTGGATCGAGTACCTTCGTCGTAGGGATGACATAAGGGGACGACGAGGGAAGGCTGGATTTGCTCCAGGTCAGGAAGTTCGTCGCTGTCGTCGTCCTTGCTTTGTCACTGGGGGTAATTGCCGCAATCGGGGCGCTCGCGGGTACTGTGGGCGCTGGCCTTCACGCGACTGCGAACGTCAATGTCGATCCCCCTCCCGGCGGTGGTGAGGCTCAGATCGTCGGCTGCGGGTCCTTCACGCTCGGCGGCGGTGGCGGCTCGACCGTGATCAGGGGCGGCAAGGGGCAGAAAAGGGCCCCGGTCGACGATGCGACGATCGCGCTGGAGCCTCCGCCCGGCGTCGTCGTCACCTCGGGAGAGAACCCCGCGAGCCTCGGCACGCTGCCAGACTCGGGCGCCGAGAGCTGCAGGATCTGGACTGTCGACATCCCGGACGATCCAGCTTGCGTCAATCGGCCGCTCAACTTCACCGTCCGAGTTGCGGCTCCGGGACAAACAGAAGCCACTGACCTGGCGGTCCTCCAGGTCCCGAATCCTTGCGGGACAGGGTCGATTCGCGGCAACGTCGCCGGGGCGGTCGGCGGCGGAATCACAGGCGCCGAAGTCTGGGCGTGCCGACCTGACGGCACCGACTGCCGCAAGACTACGACGGCCCCCGGCGGCGACTACGACTTCTCCATGCCGCCAGCCTTCTCGGTGCCGACCGCGCGCTGGGTGGTCACCGCGATCAGCCTGGATGGAGAGCAACGTCGAGAGCCAAACGTGCTCGTCACGAATGGCAACAACACGTTCCAGAACTTCATTTTCAACGATGTCGACCCTGTGCCGGCCGGCGTCTCCTTCAACTCCGGCCGATCCACGGACAGCAGACTGGGATGCAGGTGATCTACTATCGGAGCCCTTCGTTCATCACGATCACCCTCGCGCCCGGGCAGACGGCCACGTTCTCGGTCAAACAGGGGCCGACTGTGCTGGCGGCCGGAAACTTCGTCAGATCTGGCGGTACCGGTAGCACGGCGACCGCCACGATCCCGGCGCTATTTCCCAACCACAACGAGGCCGTGGTCGAGATCGTGATCACGAACCCCGACGGCACCCAGGACATCAGGGACTTCGACGTCTACATCGATCCAAGCGGCTTCGTTCGCACCGTTTCCGGCGAGCCGGTCGTCGGTGCGACGGTGGTCCTGCAGCGCTCTGCGGCGGCCGGCGGACCGTTCGCGCAGGTCCCGAACGGGAGCACGATCATGTCGCCGAGTAATCGCGACAACCCTGACCTGACCGACGCCGACGGCCATTTCGGCTGGGACACGATCGCCGGCTTCTACAAGGTGACGGCATCGAAGGCCGGCTGTCACGCGCCGGGCTCGGACGCGAGCGAGGTCTCGACGCCAGAGCTGCAGGTGCCGCCGCCGGTCACCGACCTCGATCTGAGGCTCGACTGCGCGCCGGGAGCGGCGAGCGCGGGCCCGGACGGAGCAGGCGCCGGAGCCGGATCCGGCGGGTCGAATGGGTCGAAGCCGCGACCGCTGAGGCTACGTCTCGGGAACCGCAACCATCAGCTGAAGGTGAACCGTGACGGAGAGGTCACGGTCGAGTTCGTCGCCCAGGACGAGGACACGACCGGAAACGTGAGGCTGCTCGACACCCGGCGCAAGAAGGGGGGCGGCCGCAACAAGGTGCAGATCGCCGAGTCCGGGCTCGTCGCCGAGTCGGGCCAGCGGGTCGTCGCCACGATGGTGCTGGAGAAGGACGCGCTGCGTCGCCTTCGCCACGCCGGCCAGATGCGCGTCGACGCTCCCGCGAGCCTGAACAGCGAATCGGGCAGCACCAAACGAGAGCTGTCGTTCCTGCTGCGCTACTCGTAGCGCTCTTCGAGCGAGTGCCACTGCGCCGGGTCGTGCCCGGCGACGATCTCCGCCTGCGGGTAGTGGCGGTGGAAGAGCTGGAGCTCGTTCAGCGAGCGGCGCCACCGGTGCGGGTCGACGGCGCGTGGCGGGGGTGGGCCGCCCTCGAGCTGGCGCGTCGTGTAGACGGCGTCGCCGGCGATGACGAAGTCGCGGTCCTTCAGGCGGCAGATGACGCCCTGGTGGCCGGCCGAATGGCCCGGCAGTGAGGCGAGCCGGACCGAGCCGTCACCGAAGAGGTCGAAGGTGCGGCCGAAGTTCGAGTACGAGGTGACGTTTGGGCCGTCGTAGCTCAGCGAGCGGTAGTCGAAGACATAGTCGAACTGGGACGGGCGATAGCCGCGGAGCGACGGGCGCGGGTCGGTTGTCGCAGCCTCCCACTCGGTATCGGTGACGACGAAGGTCGAGTTCGGGAAGGCGGAGATCCCCGAGGCGTGGTCCTGGTGCAGGTGGGTGAGGACCACGAGCGGCATCGCGCTCGCCTCGTGCCCGCGGGAACGGAGCTGCGCCGGGATGTCGCGGCCCGGCTCGACCCGCGGCCTCGCAAAGCGCGCCCAGGTGCGACCCATGTTCTCGTGCGGGCTCGCTGCGACTGACGGATGCAGGCCGGTGTCGATCAGCACCGGCCCGGCGGTGGGATGGGTGATCAGAAACGCCGGCACGGGAACCGACCACCATTTCGAACGGGGCACGCCGATGCCGAGGAAGGCGAGCTGCTGCCTCCGCTTGCCGCCGTGCGCCTCGAACACGCCGGGCGGCGCCTGCAGCTCGCCGCCGAGCAGCGGCTCGACGACGACGGTGGCTTCGTCCTGGCCGCCGGGGAACGGTCCCTCGAGCGGCTTCGGGTCTGCGTGAACGTTCATCGAACGGCCCAGGCTAGGGATAAGCTCCGCGGCCCGTGACGCCGGACTTGCGATCGGAGGTTTTCGCCCAGGGCCTGCTCGATGGCCAGGTCTGCGTCGTCTCCGGCGCCGGCACGGGGCTCGGCCGCGCGGCGGCGCGGGAGCTCGCTTCGCTGGGGGCGACCGTGGTCGGGTGCGGGCGACGGCCGGAGCCGCTCGAGGAGATGGCCGCCGAGCTGAACGACGCCGGCGGGAAGGTCGAGACGGTGCCCGCGGACATCCGGGATGCCGAGGCGGTCGATGCCATGGTCGACGGCGTGGTCGAGCGGCACGGCCGGATCGACCTGCTCGTCAACAACGCCGGCGGGCAGTTCCTGAGCCCGGCTGAGGCGATCACCCCGAAGGGCTTCCGGACGGTGATCGAGCTGAACGTGCAGGGCACCTGGCACATGACCCACGCGGTCGCGACCAAGGCATTCATCCCGCAGGAGGGCGGGAAGGTGATCAGCATGACCATCTCGCCCCACAACGGGATGCCGGGAATGGTCCACTCGGGCGCCGCCCGCGCCGCGGTCGAGAACATGATGCGAACGCTCTCGATCGAGTGGGCGCGCTACCGGGTGAAGCTCTGCGCGATCGCCGTCGGCCAGTTCGACACGGAGACCCTGCGGACCAAGTATCCGGCGGCGGTCAGCGAGACGGTCGCGCGGACCGTGCCGCTCGGCCGGCTCGGCACGGAGCAGGAGATGGGCTGGCTCGTCGCGTTCCTGGCCTCGCCGGCCGGCGACTTCTTCTCCGGCAGCGTGATCACGATCGACGGCGCGCGCGACAACTGGTTCGGCGCCTGGCCCCCCGATATCTACGAGACCGGGGGCGAGCCGCTCGCCGAGGAGCGACGCCCGAAGTGACCACGAAGTAGCTACCAACCAGTAGTTACCCGCAGCGGGTTCGCGGCGCATTACTCATGACTCCGGCGCTCCAGGCGCCGAAACTGAGCATGCAGTCACACATCCGTTGCGGGTGCACAAGGGCCCAGGCGACTTCGGGAGTCGCGGGGACAAAGGCAGGAGAGGCGGCAGGGGACCGGCGAGGCGCCATCAACCCTCCGGCGCCTCGCCGAGCCTCCTCTTGGCGACGACCTCGCCCAGCAGGCGGTAGCCCTCGATCGAGGGATGATCGCCATCGTCGGTCAGGCCCTCGGCCATCAGACCGGGCCGCTCGCGATCCTCGAGCGCGTCGTGGAAGGGCAGGACCTCCACGCTCTCCTCCCGCCCGATGTCGGCGATCAGCCGGTTGAGCTCCGCGATCGGCGCATCCGCCTGCGGATTGCCGTTGTTCCAGGGCAGGACGTCGGTGATCAGCACCTCGAGACCCTTCTCCTGCCCGGCGCGGACCATCCCGCGCAGGTTCTCCGCGGCGGTTGCGACCGGCGCTCCCTGCGCGATGTCGTTGATCCCGCCCTGCACGATGAGAACGTCCGCGCCCTCGGCGCAGTCGTCCAGGCGCAGCGCGATCTCGTCCGTGCGCTCGCCGAAGACGCCGCAGTTGCGGAACTCGAGCGACGGGTCACCCTCGGCCGCCCAGTACTCGAACTGGCTGCGCTCGTCGTCGCCGAAGCCGAGGCTCTGGCGTGCCGCCGGGTCGGGGTCGTACAGCGGGTTGCCCGCGGTGATCGAGTCACCGAGGGCTGCGACGATGGTCGCGCTCTCACCGGTGGGAGGTTGCCGCTCCGGCTCCTCCATGCCGCAGCCGGAGGCCAGGGCGCCCGCGACGGCAGTCGCGAGCGCCATGACCCGAACGCGCACCGCCTACGCGGTCACGTGGTTGTGGACCTCATGACGGGTCACCGCCGGTTCGCTGAGGCCGACCTCGGCCGTGAACGGGCCGATCTTCTCGTCGGCGTAGCTCTGGAAGGCCTCATCCGATTCCCAGACGTCGGTCACGCGGACGCCGTTATCGGTCGCCGTCACCCAGTGGAACAGCGCGCCCGGTGGCGCCTGACCTCCCGGCTCGAGGCCCATCTTCTCCATCACCTGGTCGTACTGGTCGAGGGTGCCACCCTCGAACTCCATTACGAATGCAACGGCCATCGTCGCTCCCTTCGGTTAGGTCGTCATTCCGGTGAACTGTCCACCGGTTACGTTGATCACCTGGCCGTGGATGTAGTTCGAGAGCTGTGAGCAGAGGAAGAGGACGGGGCCGGCGGCCTCCTCGGGCTGCGCCGGGCGGCCGAGCGGGATCGTCATCGACGCCATCGCCCGCAGCTGCTCGGGGATGCCGAGATCGATCTCCTCGCCGCGCGACTCCATCTTCTCGCCCTTCTCCTTCGCCTGGGTGAGGCGGGTCTCGACGAAGCCGAAGGCGACCGCGTTCGAATTGATCTTGAACTGGCCCCACTCCTTGGCCATCGTCTTCGTCAGGCCGGTGACGCCGGCCTTCGCCGACGAGTAGTTCGCCTGGCCGGCGTTGCCCATCGTCCCGGAGATCGAGCTGATGTTGACGATCTTGCGGAAGACCTCCTGGCCCTGGTCGCGCTCGGACTTCGCCGCCTCGCGCCACGCCGGCGCGACCGCGCGGATCATCCGGAAGGGGACGATCGTGTGGATGTCGAGCATCGCCTGGAACTGCTCGTCGGTCATGCGGTGGACGACGCCGTCCCAGGTGTAGCCGGCGTTGTTGACGAGGATGTCGACCTGCCCGAAGGCCTCGATCGCCTTCTCGACGAGCTTGTCGGGAACCCCTTCCTCGGTCAGGTCGCCGGAGAAGGTCGCGGTCTCGCCGTCGATCTCGGAGGCCGCCTGCTCGGCCACGTCCCCGTCGATGTCGTTGATCAGCACCTTGGCGCCCTCGCTCACGAAGAGCTCTGCGGTCGCCCGTCCGATTCCGCGCGCCGATCCGGTGACGATCGCGCTCTTTCCGTCAAGCAGTCCCATCGGTTGAATTACTCCCTCGTTCGTTCGATTGCGAGGGCGGGACTCTATGCGGGCTGGGGCTAGAGCGCGTTGGTAACCAGGTACCGCGGATAACTCATCTGAGACCTGCTCACCGTTCGAAGCGTGGCGTCCTGGCGAACCAGCTCGGCCAGCCTGCGCGCGTAGCAGTCGCCACATCCACAGTGACCGGTGACGCGGCCGGTGCGCTCACAATGCTCGACGTCCTTGCCCTTCATCTTCTCTTCCTCCTGTGGGTGCTTCCTGCCTCACCCTTAGGAACGAAACGAAGCGGCAAAGATCACGCCCTGCGGCGCGCCGCCTACGGAACGGTGTCGATCGAGTCGAGGAAGTCGACGACCTTGGCCCGGTCGGCCGAGTTCGTCAGGATGTCCGGCCGCGCGCCCTTGCCGGTGCGGTGCTGGACGTCGGAGAGGACGCAGTCGAGTGTCTCGCAGGCGCCGTTGTGGTAGTACGGCGGCGAGGCGCCGATGCCGATGCAGCGACTGCGGCGAGAAGCCGATCCCGCGGCCGTCGTTGTTGTAGTCGCGCCCGAGGCCGTCCTGCGCCGGCTGGGTCACGCCGCCGACGATCGCCGAGCTCGCCTTCTCGACGCCGCCGATGTTGTTGCCCAGGTCGTTGCCCGCGCCGGGCACGCCGATGTTGAACGAGTTGATGTCGGTCAGGAACCTGTTCAGGTACTGGGCGCCGACCGGGTTGCCGATGACGGGTGCCGGGTTCGTCTCGGTGAAGATCTCAGCCGCGGGCGGGGGCGAGGTGAAGTCCTTGATCGAGCTGGTGAAGAGCGGCGCGCCGTGGCAGCCCGCGCAGCCCTGGTTCTCGAAGAGCTGGAAGCCGGTTCCGATGTCGGCCGGGTTCGGGCCGCCGACATCACCGGGGATCGGCGCCTGCGGCGTGCGGATTCCAAGCCGCACCCATTCCTTGAGCGCGGTCAGCGCCGGAACGGCGGTCCCGGACCCCGGCAGCGTCACCGTCAGCTGCGGCCGGCCCGCGTTCGCCTTGGCGAAGGCATTGATCACGCAGGGCGCGATGTTCGGGCTGCCGTTGTCGCCGATCAGCAGCCCGTGATTCGGGTCGAAGGTGCTCGTCGCCGGCGGCGGCTCGCTGCACGCCTGGGCGGCCGCGAGCCCGCCCGGTCCGGAGACGTTGCGGATGTTGAGCCTCGAAGTCCTCGACCTCGTCGAAGATCGCCGAGTAGTTGAGGATCTTCTGGGTGTTCGGGTTGGCCGGGTCGAAGGTCGGGTTCAGCGGCACCGACTTGCGCGGCCCGGCGCCGAACGCCCAGACGACGCTGTCGGTCGTGCCCTCGAAGTGGCAGCTGGAGCACGACTGCCAGCCCTCGCTCGAGAGCCGCTCCTCGGTCGAGACGGTGGTCCCGGCCGGGACGGTTGAAGCTCCCGCGCGAGCCGAAGAACATCTCGGCGCCGACCTGGACGACCTCTTCGGTCGAGCCCGGCGCCGGCAATGCGGAGGTCCGGATCGAGCCGATCACCGTGTCGGAGGTGAGGTCGACCACCGAGACGTTGCGCGAGACGAAGTTCATGACGTAGGCGCGGGTGCCGTCCGAGTTGATCGCGATGCCGCGCGGGTTCTTGCCCGCCGCGTCGCCGCTCGCCGCCGGGTTCGCCGGGTCGTGCAGATCGATGTAGCGCGTGGTCGTGGCGTTGACGGTGTTCGAAAGCGCGCCGCCGGCGTCAACGTTCATCTTCACCAGGAGGTCGGAGCCGGCAGAGACGACGTAGGCCGCGCCCGCCCCCTTCTGGTTGGTGAAGCCGATCGCCCAGGGGTTGGAGAAGAAGAGCTTCGTCTTGCCCGCCTCCGGTGTGCGTGCGCCGAGGTGCAGGTTGATCGAGCCGGCGTCGGCCTGGCCCGATCCATTGGCCCCGCTGAACGAGGTGACGAAGGCCTCGGTGTCGACGTTGAAGCGAAGCGGGCCCTCGGGGGAGGCCGCGATGTTCGGCAGGTAGGCCCGGTCGCCCCTGATCACGACGCTCTGCAGCTGATTGGGCCAGGCGGCGGTGGGGTCGGGGGTGTTGTCGCCGTTCTTGTCGATGGCGAACCCTGTGTCGCCGCCGGCCAGCCCGATTCGCGCCTTCGGCTTGTACTTGTTGAGCTTGGACTTGTCGGTATCGATATCGAGGCGGCAGACGATGCCGAGGCGGCCCTGGTCGTTGACCTGCAGCGACCCCCGGCCGCTGGAAGGAGAAGAAGCTGGTCACGTAGAGCTTCGAGTTGTCCTTCGTCACCGCGAGACCGCGTGGCTGATAGTGGATCTCGGGGTCGGGGCTGCAGGCCGTGCCGCGCAGGGGAACGTCGCCGATGATGTCGGGAGTGAGCTGCTTCCCCACCTTGCCGTTCTTCTTCACCTTGAAGGTCTCGGTCGAGTCGATCACTGAAACCGTGTCCTGACTCGAGTTGGAGACGAAGATGCGCTGGCCGTCGGGGGAGATGACGATGTTCCAGGGCTCCGCCCCGACCAGGAACTCGCCGTTCTCACCGAGGTCCTTCGCGACCTTCGCCTTGAACTTGCTCGGCTTCGCGTTCGAGATCCGGATCACGCTCACGCTCGCCTCGGCGGTGTTGGCGACGTATGCGTAGGTGTTCGCGGGGTCGACGGCGACCGACTGCGGCTCCGTGCCGACCTTGATCGTCTTCAGCACCGAGTTCTTCTTGGTGTCGATCACCGAGACGCTGTCGTCGTCGGGGTTGACCGTCCAGAGCAGCTTGCCGTCGTTCGAGAGCGTGATCGGGCTCGAGGTCGTCGGGTTCTTGAACTTCGGCGGCTTCTCCTTCTTCGCGGCCCCTGCGGGCGCGGCGACGACGAGAACCCCCACGGTGACGAGCGCGATCAGGCGACGCATCGTCGGCAGCTTCTCACTCACGGCGGCGTGCGTCAAGCGGGCGGGCCCAACTCGTCCAGTTCGCGCATCAGCTGGATCGCCTCGCCGCGGAGCTCCCCGTCGAGGTTTTGCCAGTCTTCGCGCGAGAGCTTGCCGAGACGATGGTCGAGCTCGGCGTCGCGGATCTCACGCAGTTTCCCCTCCTTCGCCGCTTCGAGGTCGGCGCGCTCGGCGGATTCGCTCGCCTCGGCGATTTGTGTCCGCCCGGCGCGCAGCGGCGCAGCGACGATCGCCACGGCGAGTGCGACCACGACGACCACGATCAGCACCTCCATCCGCGGAGCCTAGGCGCGCCCGAGCTCCTTGGCGAGCCGCGAGGCGTAGCCGGCCATCGCGCGCCCGCGGGCCCCGGCCGGCGCGGGCCACAGGCTGATCAGGCCGCCGGCGAAGACGATCAGGGCGCCGATCCAGATCCATGTGACCAGGGGCGAGACCAGGACGCGGAAGTTCGCCGGCGCGGTGTCCTCGCTGTAGCGCGCCACCATCCGGCGCAGCGCTTCGCCCAGAGCCGCGGAGCGCTCGTCCTGAGGCAGGTCTTTGGTTGTGGCGAAGACGCGGTCGCCCTTCTCGGCGACGGACTCGAGGTCGGCGACGTCGGGGGCCACCACCGCCCACAGGTCCTGGCGCATGCCGGTGTCGAGGCCGACCTCGCTGGTCGATTCGCCGACGATGTAGCGGGACAGATCACCCGCCTCCGGGTTCGTCGAGGGGAAGTAGCTCTTCGCCGGCGCCAGCGTGGTGCTCGTGTCGCCGCGGCTGACCTGCAGCTCAGCGCCGAGGACGAGCTTCTCCAGCGAGCCGCCCTCGGCGATGTCGAGGCGGGCGGTCGGCTTCTCGTAGGTCACCTCGTAGTCGCCTACCGTGGCGCGCTCCCCGGGGGTCAGCGCCACGTCGCGTACGTCCTTGAACGCGGTCGATGCCGCGATGCCGACGAAGAGGACCGCGACCCCGACGTGGACGATGTAGCCGCCGTAGCGCCGCCGGTTGCGGCGTACCAGCGAGACCAGGGCCGCCGGTACCGAGTCGTCCGACATCGCCCGCCGCGCCCGGACCCCGCGCGAGAACTCCTGGACGACGACGGCGATCGTGAACGCGGCGACGCAGAACATGATCAGCGCAAGGGGCTCGTCGCCGAGGCCGGCAGCGAGCAGCACGACGGCGAGGCCGACCGCGATCCCAGCGGGGATCAGCAGCAGTCGGCGGAGCATCGCCGGCGTCACCCGGCGCCACGCCATCACCGGGCCGATCCCCGAGAGCAGGGTGAGTAACAGGGCGAGAGGGACCACATACCGGCCGAACCACGGCGGGCCGACCGATGCCGGCTTGCCCGTCACCGCCTCCGAGATCAGCGGGAAGAAGGTTCCCCAGAAGATGACGAAGGCGAGCGCGACGAGGACGAGGTTGTTGAGTAGGAAGACGGCCTCGCGCGAGAACAGCGAGTCGATCCGGTTCTCCGAGCGCATGTCGGACGCCCGCGAGACCACGAGCGCGATCGAGCCGGCGATCATGATCACGATCAGGCAGAGGAACGGGACCCCCAGGGTCGATGCGCCGAAGGCATGGATCGACTCGAGGATCCCCGAGCGCACGAGGAACGTGCCGAGGATCGCGAGCACCCCGGTCGCGAGGATCAGGGAGATATTCCAGATCTTGAGCATCCCCCGGCGCTCCTGGATCATCACGGAGTGCAGGAAGGCGGTGCCGATCAGCCAGGGCATCAGGGCAGCGTTCTCGACACCGTCCCAGGCCCAGTAGCCGCCCCAGCCCAGCTCGGAGTAGGACCAGCGGGCGCCCAGGATCACGCCGATCCCCAGGCAGAGCCAGGCGGCGAGCGCGAACGGGCGGGTGGTGCGGATCCACTCGGTGTCGAGCCGGCGGGTGACGAGCGCCCCGATCGCGAAGGCGAAGGGAATCGTGAACAGCGTGTACCCCGAGTAGAGCATCGGGGGGTGAATCATCATCGCCGGGTGGCGCAGGATCGGCTGTAGCCCGGCTCCCTCGAGTGGCACGGGACTCGCCTCGGCGAACGGAGACTCGAGGAAGATCAGCAGGCCGACGAAGAAGGCGCCCAGGCCCAGCAATACGGCCGCCGCGTAGGGCGCGATCTCGCGGACGCGGCGGCGGGTGACATAGAGGATCAGGCTCGACCAGCCGCTGAGCAGGAAGACCCAGAGGAGGAGCGAGCCCTCCTGCGAGGACCAGACCGCCGTCGCGCGGTAGAAGATCGGCGTGGTCGTCGAGGAGTGGGTGCCGACGAGCTCGAACGCGAAGTCGGAGCGCAGGAAGGCGAGCTCGAGGATGAGGAAGCAGACGGCGACCGTGCCGAACAGGGCGTAGACCGCGCGGCGCCCGGAGACCACCCAGGCCCGATTGCCGCTGCGGGCGCCGTAGATCGACGCCGCGATCCCATAGATCGCGATCGCCAGCGCGGCGATCAGGAGTAGGCGCCCTGCAAGCATCCGGCGAAGTCTCGCACCTGATCTACGCTGGACAAGTGGGAAAGGGATGGGCGCTTCTTGTGATCGGTGTCAGCACGGCGCTGGTCGCCCTGCTGATCTTCGGCGTCGTCTCCGAGGGCGGCGACGACTCGATCGACCAGGCGCTCGCGGACGGGACCCGTCCCCTCGCGCCCGACGTGCCGCTGACCACCCTCGGCGAGGACGGCGAGGGCTCGCTCTCCGACTACCGCGGCCAGATCGTCGTGCTCAACTTCTGGGCCTCGTGGTGCCCGCCGTGCGTGGAGGAGTTGCCGTTGCTCGAGGGCGCCCAGCAGGGGATCGAGTCGAGCGGAGCCACCGTGGTCGGGGTCAACTACAAGGACATCCCCGAGGACGCGCTCGGGTTCGTCGACGAGTACGGGATCAGCTATCCGAGCCTGCGCGATCCCGACGGCGAATACGCGGATGAGTTCGGGACGAGCGGCATTCCGGAGACGTTCGTTATCGACCGCGAGGGCCGCGTCGCGGCCGCCCGCCGCGGCCCGATCGACCAGAAGTGGATCGACGAGACCCTGCCGCCGCTGCTCGCCGAGGAGAGCTGATGCGCGTTCTCGCGGCACTCGTGTCGCTCCTGCTGCTGGCGCCGGCGTCGCCCGCGCTGGCCGTCGAGCCGCAGGCCTCCCTGCCCGACATCGAGGACGAGGTGATGTGCGTGGAGTGCGGCACCGCGCTCAACCTCTCGACCTCCGGCGTCGCCGACCGCGAGCGCGAGTTCATCGCGAGCGAGATCGCCGCGGGCAAGACGAAGGAGGAGATCAAGGACGGCCTCGTCGACCGCTTCGGCCCAAGCGTCCTCGCGCTGCCGGACGACGATGGGTTCGGCCTCGCCGCCTATCTGGTGCCGGCGATCGCGATCGCCCTTGCGTTCGTCGGAGTGCTGCTCGCCGCCCGTCGCTGGCGCGGATCATCTGCCGCGCCGGCGGGCCCCGACTTGAGCGCGGAGGACAGCCGCCGCGTGGACGAGGAGCTGAAGGCGCTCGACTAGCGCAGCGTGCGGGCGATCACGAGGCGCTGGATCTCGTTCGTGCCCTCGTAGATCTGGGTGATCTTGGCGTCGCGCATCATGCGCTCGACCGGGTACTCGTTGACGTAGCCGTAGCCGCCGAGGACCTGGACGGCCTCGGTCGTGACCGCCATCGCGTTGTCGGAGGCGAACAGCTTCGCCATCGCGGAGTGCTTGCCCATGTCGGCGTCGCCGACGTCGACCTTGGCGCAGGCGCGGTAGAGGAGCTCGCGGGCGGCGGCGGTTCGCGTCTCCATGTCGGCGAGCTTGAACTGGATCCCCTGGAAGGCTGCGATCGGCTTGCCGAACTGCTGGCGCTCCTGCGCGTAGGCGGCGGCGTAGTCGGTCGCGCCCTGGGCGATCCCGACGGCCTGCGCCGCGACGCCCAGCCGCGAGCGGTCGAGCGTGGCCATCGCGACCTTGAAGCCCTCGTTCTCGGTGCCGATCAGGTTCTCGGCGGGCACGCGCACGCCGTCGAAGACCGGCTGCCCGGTGGGCGAGCCGCGGATCCCCATCTTCTTCTCGAGCTTGCCGACCGAGACGCCGTCGCGGTCGGACTCGACGATGAAGGCGGAGATCCCGCGCGAGTGGCCCTCGTCGGGGTTGGTCACGCAGAAGACGATGTAGAAGTCGTTGACGCCGAGGTTGGAGATCCAGTTCTTCGCGCCGTCGATCACCCACTCGTCGCCGTCGCGGACCGCGCGGGTCCGCATCCCGCCCGGGTCCGAGCCGGCGTCCGGCTCCGATAGCGCGAACGCGGGGCTCCACTCGCCGGACGCGCACCTCGGCAGGAAGCGCTCCTTCTGCTCGTCGGTGCCGAAGAGCTTGATCGGCAAGGTGCCCAGCTCCTGGACCATCAGGATCAGCGCCGAGGATGCGCAGGCGGCGGCGATCTCCTCCACCGCGATGTTCAGCATCAGGGTGCCGGTCCCGGTGCCGCCGTGCTCGGTGTCGAACGGCAGGCCGAGCAGGTCGTGCTCGGCGAAGATCTCGCGCAGATCCTGCGGGTACTCGGCCTTCTCGTCGATCTCCGCGGCACGTGGCGCCACGCGTTCCTGGGCGATCTGGCGGATCGTCTCGCGGAAGTCGAGGAACTCCTGGGGCAGGGAGTAGGGGGCGAGGGCTTCGGCGGTGGCCATCGGCGCTCAGCACTACCCGGACCCGAATGTTTGGATCGCAAGCTGGTATCGTCACGCGTCCAAACGGGCACCCGGCGGTTTCGGCTCAAGGGGGGCGTCAGGTGTCCACGCGGGGTGCCGTTCAACGAATCCGAAGGGGGAACTCACCCATGAAGCACCGCTTTCTCGGTGTGCTCGTCGCCTCGGCCGCTCTCGCGATCTGCTGCGATCGCACCCAGCGCAGCCTCGGCGATCGTGACGCCGGGCGTCCAGACGATCACGAATGGCGGCCAGTGCACGGCGAACTTCGTTTTCCGTGACGGCTCCAACACGTATCTCGGCCAGGCAGCCCATTGCTCGGGCACCGGAGCCGCGACCGACACGAACGGCTGTGACGCCGGCACCCTGCCGATCGGCACGCCGGTCGAGATCAGTGGCGCGACTCGCAGCGGGACGCTCGCCTACAGCTCGTGGAACACGATGCAGGCCAACGGCGAGACGAATCCGGACGCCTGCGCGTACAACGATTTCGCGCTGGTCCGGCTCGATCCGGCCGACGTCCGCGAACGTCGACCCGACCGTCCCCGCATTCGGCGGACCGACCGGCCTTGGCCGTCGACGCGATGACTCGGCGACACGGTCTACTCGTACGGCAACTCGTCGCTGCGAGCGGGCGTGACCAAGCTCAGCCCGAAGCAGGGCGTCGTCGTCCAGGGCGCCGGCAACGGCTGGAGCCGGACGGTCTACACGGTGACGCCCGGGTATCCCGGGTGACTCGGGCAGCGGGTTCCTCGGCGCCAACGGTCAGGCGATCGGCACCCTGTCGACGCTCGCGATCGCGCCGATCCCGGCGTCGAACGGCGTCGCCGACCTCGCGCAAGGAGCTCGACTACGCGCGCAGCGCGGGTGGTCTCGGCGGGCTTTCGCTGGTCAACGGCGACCCGGCCGTTCAACGCCAGCCTGGTCAACGCCATCCTCGGCGCCTAGCCGAGAGCCACATCTGTGAAGTACGGCGGCGCGCCCTCGGGCGCGCCGCCTGCGTTTCCGGGTCCTGTCGGCTAGCCGCACCCTCTCCGGGGCCGGTCACGACGCCGCGATCGCCCTGTGCCGAAGCGCTAGCGCGGCCCAATGCGGCTACAACCCCAGCGTCTTGCCCAGGATCTCCTTCATGATCTCGTCGGTGCCGCCGCCGATCGGGCCGAGGCGGAGGTCGCGGACGGCGCGCTCGATCCCGTACTCGCGCATGTAGCCGTAGCCGCCGTGGATCTGGAGGCACTCGTCGGCGAGGTCGACGGCGTGGCGCTGGGTGAAGAGCTTCGCCATCGTCACCTCCTGGATCGCGTTCTCGCCCTCGTGGAAGAGGCGGAGCGCGTTGTAGGTCATGTCGCGGCCGGCCTCGATCGTCACCGCCATCTCGGCCATCTTGTGGCGGATCACCTGGAAGCTGCCGATCGGGCGGCCGAATGCCTGGCGCTCCTTCGCGTACTCGAGGGTGACCTCGAAGAGCCGCTGCATCGCGCCGACCGCGCCGAGCGCCATCAGCAGCCGCTCCCACTGGAAGTTGGCCATGATCAGGTAGAAGCCGCCGTCCTCCTCGCCGAGCAGGTTCTCGTCCGGGACCTCGACGTCGGTGAACGAGAGCTCGCCGGTGTCGGAGGAGTGCCAGCCCATTTTTTCGAGCTTGCGCGAGACCTCGTAGCCGGGCATGTCGCGCTCGAGGATCAGGAAGGAGAGGCCGTGGTGGCCGCCCTCCTCGTTCGTCTTCACCGCGCAGACGAGGCAATCGGCGCGGACGCCGTTGGTGATGAACGTCTTCGAGCCGTTGACGACGTAGCCGCCGTCGACCTTCTTCGCGGTGGTGCGGATGTTCGCCACGTCCGAGCCGGCGCCGGGCTCGGTGATCCCGAGGGCGAAGATCTTCTCGCCCTTGATCGCCGGGACGAGGAAGCGCTGGTGCTGCTCGGGCGTGCCGAACTTGAAGATCGGCGGAGTAGCGATCCCGGTGTGCGCCCCGAGGCCGGCACCGACGCCGCCGGTCGCGCCGGACGTCGACAGCGCCTCGGTCCAGACCGCGTCATGGAGGTAATCGCCTCCCTGGCCGCCGAGCTCCTCCGGGTATTTGAGCCCGAGGAAGCCGAGCTCCCCGCAACGGTTGTACAGCTCACGGGGGAACTCGCGCGCCTCCTCCCATTCGTCGACGTGGGGGGCGATCTCGTTCCGGACGAAGCGGGAGATCGACTCGCGCAACTCCTCGTGCTCCTCGGTGAAGGGCGGCAGCAGCGCCCGTTCGCCGGAATCTTTGATGACGGTCACGCGTCGAACGCTATCCGTACAAAGGGGCGCGTGATTTGACGAATCAACCCGGGACCGCGACAATCGGCGATAGATGCGTGTACGGGTGCAGGCGGCGTCTCTCACGGTTGCTGCGGCGATGGTCGTGGTCGGAGTGTTCGCTGCCGGTGGGTCCTCCCTTGCCGCAACCTCTCCCTACACGTTGATCACGGTCGACTCCGCCAACTCAGGCTTCACGCCGAGCGGCTTCGATGTCGAGAAGGGCCAGGAGATCGGAGTCCAGGCCGAGGGCACGGTCACCTACTGCGGTGACGATCCCGAGTGCACCGCAACCCCCGCGGGGGGATCCAAGTACACGTGCATCCGCGATTTCAACGCCCCCGATGCGCAGTGTGCGGCGCTGATCGCCCGGATCGGCGACGGTCGTCCCTTCTTCGTCGGCCCGAGCGCATCGATCAAGGCGACCGCCGACGGCCCCCTCGAGTTCGGGGTGCAGGACTTCAAGTTCGACGACAACAGCGGCTCCTTCACGGTCAGGCTCCATATCCCCCAAGGGCAGATCGTCGGGGATGTTCTCGACAAACGTGGCAGCCCGGTTCCGGGAACGACGATCGAGGCCCGGGGACCCGGGGGCGAGACGGCGACGACCCAGACCGGCATCGGAGGCAGCTACAACCTGCGCCTGGGGAAGGCCGGGAAATACACGGTCAAGGCGAAGAGCCCGGACGTCCGCCAGATAAGACCCAAGCAGCAGACCGTCACGGTGAAGCCGAACAAGAGCGCCCGAGCGAACTTCACCGCGGATTCACGATGCGGCGATGGCGGCTCGGGACCGCCGAAGCCGATGTCCGGCGTCTACTCCGACAACAGGGTCGACCTCGAGGCCGGGATCTCTTCGCTCTACTACTCATGCCGCACCGGCAAAGTGGCCGTCGTTCACCGTTTTCGATCCTGTGGGGGTCAGCCGAACGAGCAGTACCTGACCACGACGCTCACCGGGACTGCCGACCCCAGGGCCGGAGGCTATTCATTCGATCTCGGCGGCACCGACTTCTTCCAGGTTCACGGCGAGTTCCCAAGCCGGAAGTCGGTGAGCTACACCGTGACCCAGGACATCGGCGAGACCGCCGAGACCTGCTTCCAGTACGCGCGCCGATTCAACTTCCAGTGGCCGGGGGATCTCGGCAAGGGGCAGATCGAGGATCTCGAGGATGACTTCGACGCCGAGTTCCCGGTGGGTTGACGTCTACTCCGGCGGCTTCCAGCCCTCCATCGTCGTGTAGCCCCGCCCGGCGTGGTCGAAGCCGAGCAGGTCGCCCTGCGGGTTCTTCTTGTCGCCGTGGTGATAGGCGCGGACCTCGGCGATCTTGCCGTCCTCGATCCGGAACCACTCGGTGCCGCGGTTGAGGCGCTTCTCGCCCGACCGGGGGTCGCGCCAGGTCATCGTCCATTCGATCACGACCTCGTCGCCGGACTCGATCCCGTGCTCGAGCCACCACTGCCCGTCGACGGTCTCGACGCCCCACTTGGCGTTGTCGGCGATCTCCCGGCCGTGGTGCGGGCCGAGGCGCGTGTAGTAGTGCGTAGCGTCATCGGTGAAGTGCGCGGCGACCGCGTCGGCGTCACCCGTGTTGAGCGCCTCGTAGTAGGAGCGGATGTGGTCCAGGTTCCCCACGGAAACGAGAAAACTACTTGTGGGTTGTCGATCTGGGCTCTCCTCATGTGAGTTGTCGATCTGGGCTCTCCTCGTTCGTCGTAGGGTTGAACGGGCGGCGAATGGCGCCGCCCAAACACGGCTGAACAAGGAGGCCGAGATGAGGTACGTGCTTGCGATTATCGGTGGCGAGGGGGGCATGGAGGACGCGACCCCGGAGCAGATGCGGGAGGGAATGGCTGCGTGGCAGGCCTACACCGACGAGCTCAGGGACTCCGGTGCGTTCATCGCCGGCGAGGGGCTCGCCCCGTCGGCAACGGCGACAACGGTCCGGATCGGCGACGGCGGTGAGCGGACCACGACCGACGGCCCGTTCGCGGAGACGAAGGAGCAGCTCGGCGGCTTCTACCTGATCGAGGTCGACAACCTCGACCAGGCGCTCGAATGGGCGAAGAAGATCCCGGCACAGGCCGGCGGGATCGAGGTCCGCCCGGTCATGGACTACGAGGCGGCGGGCATGGATGCGCCGGTGGCTCAGGAGGCCTCGGCGTAGATACCCGCGCAGGTTCATTCGACCGCCTGTTCCGGCGCGAGTCGGGACGGGCGGTCGCGAGCCTGATCCGCGTCCTCGGCGACTTCGACCTCGCCGAGGAGGCGGTTCAGGACGCCTTTGTCGTCGCGCTCGAGCGCTGGCCGCGTGACGGCCTGCCAGACAACCCGGGCGCGTGGATCACGCGGGTCGCGCGCAACCGGGCGATCGACAAGCTCCGCCGCCAGCGCAACCTGGAGGTCAAGACCGAGGTCCTCGCCGGCCTCGAGCGCCTCGGAGCGGAGGACGGCGAAGAGGAGCCGAACGAGATGGACGCCTTCCCCGACGACCGCCTGCGGCTGATCTTCACCTGCTGCCACCCGGCCCTCGCCCAGGAGGCCCGGGTCGCGCTCACGCTGCGCACGCTCGGCGGGCTGACGACGGCGGAGATCGCGCGGGCATTCCTCGTCACCGAGGCGACCATGGCGCAGCGCCTCGTCCGCGCGAAGCGGAAGATCCGCGACGCCGGGATCCCCTATGAGGTGCCCGATCCGGACCGCCTCTCCGAACGGCTCTCGGGGGTGCTCGCCACCCTCTATCTGATCTTCAACGAGGGCTACCTCGCGTCCTCGTCGGACGCCCTGATCCGCCGCGAGCTCTGCACCGAGGCGATCAGGCTCACCCGCGTGCTCGCCGCGATGCTCCCGGATGCGCCCGAGGCGGTGGGATTGCTCGCGCTGATGCTCCTGCACGACTCGCGCCGCGCGGCACGCACCGACGCCTCCGGCGAGCTTGTCCTGCTGCCCGACCAGGACCGCTCGCTCTGGGACCGCAACCAGATCGACACCGGCCTGGCGCTCGCGAAGCGGGCGCTCTCGAGCTCGGATGCGGGCCCCTACGCGATCGAGGCGGGGATCGCGGCCGAGCACTGCCGCACACGCACCGCGGAGGAGACCGACTGGTCTCAGATTCGCCTGCTCTACGACGTCCTCGCCCAGCTCGACGGCTCCCCGGTCATCCGTCTCAACCGTGCGGTGGCCGTGGCGATGGAATCTGGGCCCGAGCATGGGCTCGCCGAGATCGAGGCGATCGAGGGCCTCGATGGCTACCAGCCGCTGCACTCGGCTCGCGCCGACCTTCTGCGCCGCGCCGGCCGCGGCGAGGAGGCCGTGGACGCCTACGAGCGCGCGATCGCGCTCACGTCCAGCCCGGTCCAGCGCTCCTTCCTCGAGCGCCGCGTCGCCGAGCTGCGCGACTGACGCATCCTCATCCGCAGGTCCAACCGATCGGTGGAGGCGGCGCTCTCGCGGCGCGCCGAAACAAGGGGTCACAACCCCCTACCCACCCAAGTGGACCGAATCGAAATGCGAAATCAGCAGGCGGAAACCGCCATCCGATTGGTCCTCCAGGCCGCCCCGGCGATAGCCGGGGCGGCCACCTCCTTGCTACTTGGCTGGACCCCGGGCCAGGCCGCCCTCCTGGGTCTCTCGGCGATCGGGATCCAGGCCGCGAACTCCCGCTCCCGTCGCCCGATGCACCTGATGCGCTTCGCCTCGCTCGTGATGGCCGTCGTGCTGCCGCTCGCCGCCGTCTCGATCACCGTGGCAGTGAGCGTGCTCGCCGGGTCGGCGGTCGGCCTCCTCGCGCTTCCGGCCGTGGCCGGCGTCACGACCGCGACCTCCGTCTTTGCCTGGCGTGCTCGGGAACATCTGGACGCGGCGCACACGAGTCGCGTCGCGGTGATCGGCTCCGCTCGCCTCGCCGCCGCGCTGGCCGACGAGCTCGAGGCCAGTGGCGCCCGCGGGATCGAGATCGCCGGCTGGATCGAGCGCTCGCCGTCGGGGCCGCACGACCGCGTGCCCGGGTCGACCGAGCCGCCCCTGCTCGGCTCGCTCGAAAGCCTGCGCGACGCCGTTGTCGCGAGCGAGGTCGACCTGCTCGTCCACGGCGCAGCCGGGCCGTGGAGCGGAGGCGATGAGGCACCGCCGATTCCCCGGCTCGAGGTCTTCGAGAGCGTCGCCACCTGCCTGGACCTGCCGGTCGCGCCTGGTCGAGGCGACCCACTTCTACGAGGACCAGCTGGGCCACGTCCCGCTCGGGACGATCAACTCGGCCTGGTTCCAATACATCATGCACCCGCGCTTCAGGCCCGGCTCGAGCCTCTCGAAGCGGGCGATGGACCTGCTCGTAGGAACCGTGATGGCGATCGTCCTCGCCCCCGTGATCGCGATCGCCGCCGTTGCCGTGAAGCTCCACGACGGCGGCCCGGTGATCTACCGCCAGCGCCGGCTGGGTGCGGCGGGCGAGGAGATCGAGGTGCTGAAGCTCCGCTCGATGAGCCTCGAGGCCGAGCGCGACGGGCCGCGTTGGTCGGTCTCGGACGATCCGAGGGTGACGCCCGTGGGGCGGTTCCTCCGGCGCACCCACATCGACGAGCTGCCCCAGCTGTGGAACGTCCTGCGCGGCGAGATGACCCTCGTCGGCCCCCGCCCGGAGCGGCCCGAGATCACGCCCGAGCTCCAGCTTCAGCACGTCCACTACGACCGCCGCCACCTGGTCAAGCCGGGGATCACCGGCTGGGCCCAGGTCCGCTGCGGATACGGCGGCTCCGGGACCGGCACGGCCTGGAAGCTGTGCCACGACCTCTTCTACCTCAAGCATCGCTCGGTGACGCTGGACCTGATGATCATGGTGGAGACGCTCCGAACCGCCGCTCGGGACGTCCAGTTCGATCTCCGCGCCCCCGACGAGCGCTTCATCCTCAGCGGCCAGTCGCCCGCCGAGCCCGCCGCCGCGAGGGCGAAGGCCGCCTAGAGGCCTAGCCGCTACGGCTCGGTGCGCTCGGTCTCCAGCACCTCGCGGACCTTGCCGAGCAGGTCCTCGGCCCGGAAGGGCTTCTCGAGGAGCTCGGCGTTGTCCTCGACCGGCCCGACCCCTGGCCGGTCGACGTAGCCCGACATCAGCAGGATCCTCAGGTCGGGATAGAGCGCCGCCGCGCGCCCGGCCAGCTCCGTTCCCGACATCTCCGGCATGACCACGTCCGTCAGCAGCAGGTCGAAGTCCGAATCCCCCTCGAGCCTGCGCAGAGCGTCCCGCCCGCCGGGCGAGGTCACCACCTCGTAGCCGGCCCGTCGCAGGATCCGCTCGGCCATCCGCCGCATGCTGGGGTCGTCCTCGACGACGAGGACGGTCTCGGTCGCCGTCTCCGGCGCCCGATCCTCCGTGCTGCCCTCCGCGGTCGGCACCTCCGCGGCCGCGGGGAAGTGCGCGTTGATCGCGGTCCCGAAGCCAGGCTCGGACGAGAGCGCCACGGCTCCGCCCGCGCCGGTCACGATCCCGTAGACGATCGCCAGGCCGAGGCCCGTCCCCTCGCCCTGCGCCTTGGTCGTGTAGAACGGCTCGAAGGCGCGCGCGGCAACCTCGCCGTCCATGCCGACCCCGGTGTCCTCGACGGAGAGGCGGACGAAGTTGCCGGGCTCGATCGAGGGGTAGAGGCTGGCCTCGCGCCCGTCAAGCTCGACGTTCGCGGTCGTCACGGTCAGGGTCCCGCCGTCCGGCATCGCGTCGCGCGAGTTGAGCGCGAGGTTGACCAGGGCCTGCTCGATCTGGCCGCGGTCGGCCTCGATCGGCCAGAGCTCCTCCCCGAGATTCGTCGTCAGCTCGATGTGCTCGCCCAGGGTTCGCTCGAGGAGCGCCTCGAGGTCGGCGACCACGTCGTTCAGGACGAGCGACTCGAGCGACTGGGATTCGTGCCGGCTGAAGATCGTCAGCTGCCGGGTCAGCGCCGCGCCGCGCCGGGCGGCGCGCCAGATCTCCTCGACGTCGGAGCGAACCGAGGAGCCCTCCTCGAGCTCGTCGATGACGAACTGCGAGTAGTTGATGATCACGCCGAGGATGTTGTTGAAGTCGTGGGCGATGCCGCCCGCGAGCTGCCCGACCGTCTCGAGCCGGCCCGTCTGGCCGAGCTGCGGGTCGATCGCCTCGCCCCCTGTGGCTCGGCTCAGCCTCGTCTCCAGGTTGCGGCGCTCGCGCTCGCCCTCGAGCTCCGCGGAGAGGTCGCGCAGGACGCTTACCGTCACCTCGCCCTCCTCGGACTCGACGGCGCTCTTCGTGGCCTCGATCGGCAGCTCGGAGCCGCTGATCAGCGTCTCCGCGTCGAGACCGACCAGCTCGTCGGCCGCAGTGCCGAGCAGCGTCGAGGCTGCGGCGTTCGCGAATCGGACCTCTCCGGACGCGTCGCTAACCAGGATCGCCGCCGGGGCGGCATCCAGGAGTCGCTCGAATGAGCCACCGGCCATTGCGTTCACCTCCCCACCAGCTTAAGCGCGGCCCCCGGCCCGAGGAGCTTAGAGCCCGTATGAACGACCGATTACCTCGAGCATGATCTCGTCGGTCCCGGCGCCGATCCGGTTCAGCCGCACGTCGCGGTAGGCGCGCTCGATCTCGTACTCCTTCATGTAGCCGTAGCCACCGTGGATCTGCACGCACTCGTCGGCGATCTCGCAGGCGATCCGCGAGGTGAAGAGCTTCGTCGCGGTGATCTCGCGAACCGGGTACTCGCCGTTGGCGAAGCGCCACGCGGTCGCGTAGGTCATCTGCTTACCGGCCTCGATCTTCGTCGCCATCTCGGCGAACTTGTGGCGGATCGTCTGGAACTTGCCGATCGAGCGCCCGAACGCCTGGCGCTCCTTGGCGTATTCGAGGGTGCGCTCGAACATCCGCTCGCAGGAAGCGACGCAGCCCGCCGCGGCGACGAGCCGCTCGCCCTGGAGCTCCCAGGAGATGTGGTAGAAGCCCTTGCCCTCCTGGCCGAGCATGTTCTCCGCCGGGACCCGCACGTCCTCGAAGGAGAGCTCGCCCGTGTCCGAGGCGTGCATGCCCATCTTCTCGAGCTTGCGCGAGACGCTGAATCCCGGCACGTGGTTGCCCTCGTCGTCCTTCAGGTCGACGACGAAAAGGGTGATCCCATCGTGGCCGCCGTCCGGGTCGGTCTTCGTGACGAGGACGATGAAGTCCGCGCGAGGGCCATTGGTGATGAACGTCTTCGCGCCGTTGATCACGTACTCGTCGCCGTCCCGCTTCGCCGTCGTCCTGATGCCGGCGACGTCGGAGCCCGCGCCCGGCTCCGTGATCCCGAGGCTCGAGATCTTCTCGCCCTTGATCCCGGGCACGAGGTAGCGCTGCTTGATCTCCTCGCTGCCGAGCAGGTCGATCGGGGGCAGGGCCATGTCGGTGTGGACCGCCATCCCCATGTTGAGCCCGCCGGAGCCCGAATAGCTCATGCACTCCGCGCGGACCAGCGAGTAGAAGTAGTCGCCGCCCTGCCCGCCGTACTCCTCCGGGAAGCAGAGGCCGACGAACCCGAGCTCGGCGGCGCGCTTCAGGATCGAGTCGGGCCAGAGGGTCTCCTCCCACTCGTTCCGATGGGGGTGAAGCTCCTTCTGGACCCAGGCCTGCATCGACTCCCGCAGGTCCTCGTGCTCGTCGGTGAAGATGAAGTGCCGCTTGCGGTTCGCGTGGTCCGGCTTGATCACGTTTTCGGTCGCGGTGGCCATGTTTCTCCTTCTCGAGCGGGCGGGGGTCGGCCCGAAGCGTATCGCGAAAAGTAAGCAGTACGACTTCTTACTTCGGATAACGCCCTTCTCAGGCGCGGACAGCCAGGCACGAATCGTCCGCAAATTGCGGATTCACCCGTTGGCTGCGCCTTTCGGCAGGGGCCCGGGGGTCGAATATCGACCTGGTGATCCCTCCCGGGCCCAGCGCCCATCACCTGCGCCAGTCCCTCGCCTGGTTCAACCGGCCGGTCGAGTTCATGGAGGAGGGCCGCCGCCGGTTCGGGCCTGTCTTCGCCGCCCGCTTCGGCCCCAACCACCGCGCTGTGTTCATCAGCGACCCCGACGCGATTCGCGAGATCGTCCGCGGGGACACCGCGGAGTTGAGGATGGGCGATGCGAACGGGCTCTTCCGCCCCGTCGTCGGCTCGGCCTCGATCCTCGTCCTCGACGGGGACGAGCACCTCCGCCACCGCCGGCTGATGCTGCCGGCGTTCCGCCACAACCACGTCGCCCGCTTCGAGCGGGTCATCGCCGATGCGGTGGAGCGCCGCGCCGCGCGCTGGCCGCTGGGAGGCGCCTTCGCCGTGCAGCCGGAGATGGAGGCGATCGCCTTCGAGACGATCGCCGAGATCGCGCTCGGCTCCTCGGGCGGCCCCCGGGTCGAGCGCCTGCGCGAGCTCTTCGGCCGGATGATGGACCTCTGCGAGTCGCCGTTCACGCTGCTCCCGTACTTCCGCCGGGAGCTCGGCGGACTCAGCCCGTACGGGCGGCTGATGAAGGTGCTCGACGAGCTCGACGAGCTCGTCTACGGCGAGATCTCCGAGCGCCGCTCCCTCCCGCCAGGGGATCTCGGCGAGGACCTGCTGTCGCTCCTGGTCCAGGGTCGCGGTGCCGACGGGACGCCGATGACCGATCGCGAGATCCGCGATGAGCTGGTGACGATGCTGATGGCGGGCCAGGAGACGACCACGTCGGCGCTCTCCTGGTCGTTCGAGCGCCTCGCCCGCCACCCGCAGGTCGCCGACCGGCTGACCGCCGAGATCGAGCGCGGCGACGACGAGTACCTCGACGCCGTCGTCAAGGAGGTGCTGCGCCAGCGTCCGCCGATCCCGGTCATGGTCCGCAAGCTGCGGGCGCCGTTCGCGGTGGGCGAGTACGACTGCCCGTCCGGGTGGGTGCTGATGCCGAGCATCTACCTGGTCCACCGGGAGCCGAGCGTCTACCCAGAGCCGGAGCGGTTCGACCCCGACCGCTTCCTCGAGTCCCCGCCCCCCGCGCATGCCTGGATCCCGTTCGGCGGCGGTGCCCGCCGCTGCCTCGGCGCGAACCTGGCAGAGTTCGAGCTCCGGGTGGTGCTGCGCACGGTCCTGCCGATGCTGAAGCTGGCCGCGAACGAGGCGCCGGGCGAACCGATCCGCCGGCAGCGCTTCGCCTTCTCACCTCGGCACGGGGCGGCGGTCGCGTTTGCGAGCGTTCGCGAGGCGGGTCGTCTGCCGGACCCGGCGGCGCCGCTTCGACTTCCGCCGGGGCCGCGAGCACCGGCGATCTGGCAGACGCTTCGCTTCGTCCGCGATCCGCGCCGGTTCTTCGAACGCGGTGAGCGCCGCTACGGCGGCGCCGCGACCGTTCGTTTGCTCGGCTTCGGCCGGACCGTCTGGCTGACCGATCCGGCCCTGGTCCGGCGGGTCCTCGCCAGCCCGGAGGACATGTGGGCCGGCGCGGCGGCCAACGTCGCCGAGCCGATCTTCGGGCGCCACTCGGTCGTGACCAGTGACGGTCCGGCGCACACCGAGCGCCGCAGGCGGCTGCAGTCCCCGCTCCGCACGGACAGCGTGGAGCGCTTCGCGGTTGTCTTCCGTGGGGCCACCGAGCGCGAGCTCGGGACGTGGCCCGAGGGCTCCGAGCAGCTCCTCCTGCCGGCGATCTACCGGATCACGATGGACGTGATCCTCCGAGCGGTGCTCGGCGTCGGCGAGCGGGAAGAGCAGCAGCGGATCGCCTCCGCGGTCCACGGGGTCGCGGCACTCGGCAACGTCGCGGCGCTCGGCCGCGCTTTCCGGTTCGACGCCGGCCCGCTTTCGCCGGGCGGCAGGTTCAGGCGCCGCCTCGACGAGCTCGATTCGCTCCTCTACGAGCGGATCAGGTCGGCGAGGGCCGAGCCCCGTGATGACCGAGACGACATCCTCGCGTTGCTGACCGCCGCCCGTCGCGATGACGGCACGGGTCTGGAGGACGCCGAGATCCGCGACGAGCTCGTCGGCCTGATCATCGCCGGCCAGGAGACGACGGGAACCGCGCTCGCCTGGGCGACGGACCTGATCCTCCGCCATCCGGCCATCCATGCCCGCGTCATCGCCGAGGCCGCTCTCGGCGAGTCGGAGTACACGGACGCTGCGATCAAGGAGTCGCTGCGGTTGCGCCCACCCGTGATCGCCGCGGCGCGAATTGCGCAGCGCGACGTCGACCTCGGCGAGTGGCGAGTCCCGGCCGGGACCCGCGTCTGGACACCGATGGCGCTCATCCAAAGGCGCGAGGACCTGTTCCCCGAGCCGGAGCGCTTCGATCCGCACCGATTCCTCGGCGGTGCCAAGCCGAGCCCGATGAGCTGGATCCCGTTCGGCGGCGGAAACCGACGCTGTGTGGGGGCGGGATTCGCGATGCTGGAGATGCGGACCGTTCTGCAGACGCTCCTCTCGAGGGCGGCGCTGCAGCCGATGCCCGAGCAGGAGAGCCCCCGGCTCAACAACGTGATCATGGAGCCCGCCGGGGGGATGCGCGTCGCGTACGACGGCCCTCGCCGCCCAGCGAACCCGCACTGGGCCGAAAAGACTCTGCGGGTCGGCAGGGACGGCCCCGGCCCGCGGCGTCCTACGACTTCTCCGCCACCGGCTCAGCCCGGTCGCGCGCGGCGAGGAACGCGGCGACCACCTCACGATCGAACTGAGTCCCCGAGCAGGTCTGAAGCTGCTCCCGTGCCGCCCGCTCGCTGATCCCCGGCCGGTAGACCCGGTCACCACGCATCGACTCGAAGGCATCGGCGACCGCGAGGATCCGGGCCTCGAGCGGGATTTCGTCAAGGCTGAGCCCGCGCGGATAGCCCTTCCCGTCGGGGCGCTCGTGGCTCGCCAGGACCCACTCGCGGATGTCGACCAACTCACGGGTTCCGAGGATCCTGGCGCCGATCTCCGGGTGCTTTCGCATCTCGTCCCACTCGCCCTCGTCGAGCGGGCCTGCCTTGCAGAGGATCGCGTCGGGGACGCCCACCTTGCCGATGTCGTGGAGGATCCCCGCGAGGCGGACGCGCTCGGCGCGGTAGTCGCTGAGCCCGAGCTCGCGCGCGATCATCTCCGCGTACGTCCCGACCTGCTTGGAGTGCTCGGCCGTGCCGCTGTCGCGGAGGTCGAGCGCCTCGGCGAGGCTCACCATGGTGGCCAGGTGCGCCGGCGCGTCAAGCGGTCGGCGAATGGTCCCGGCGAGCACCTCCTGCACCTCGGGGCTGGAGACGACGGCGCGGTCGCGGCCGAGCATCTTGGCCGCCTCGAGCGCCTGCTCGGCCAGCTTCACCAGCTCCTCCACGGTCGCAGCGTGGGTCGGGTAGGTCGCGATCCCGGCGCTCGTCGTCATGGGCATGAACTCCTCCCGGAAGCCCCTGCGAACCCGGGCGAGCAGCTGCTCGGCCAGCAGGTAGGCGTCCGTCTCGGCGCTCTCGGGCATGACGATCGTGAACTCGGTGGGCCCCGTCCTCGCGACCGTGTCGATACGCCGCGTCGCCTCCTGGAAGAGGGTGGCGATCTGACGCAGCAGCTCGTCTCCCGTCCGGTGCCCCAGCGACTGGTTCACGGCCTTGAAGCGGTCCAAGTTGAGGACGAGGACGCTGACCTTGCTGTTGCCCAGCCGCGCCCGCTCGAGCTCGACGGTGAGCGTGTCCCGAAGCGCCCGCGTGTTCGGCAGGTCCGTGAGCAGGTCGGTGCGGGCCGCGTCGCTGAGCCTGCCCATCAGGTCCTCGAGGCGGGACCGCAGGTAGAGGAGGAGGGAGCCGCCGACGACGAGCGTGCCGGTGAGAACGACCAGGTGGTGCACCTCGGATTCGGAGGGGGAGCTGGACCCGCCTCCGTCGAGGATCGCAAGCGCCGTCGCGTAGCTGACGATCACGAAGGCGATCTGGAGGACCGCCTCGAACCTGGAGAGGAAGTAGAACGAGTAGAGGCCGACCCAGAGGTAGAACATCGCGTAGGCGCTGGTCGGGTCGGAGGTGAAGATGATCGAGAGGGTCGTCAGCAGCGTCGCGACGACCGGCATCCCGTGCAGCGTCCAGATCGGCACGCGCCCGCCTGCGAGGAGCAGCGCGGCGCCGCAGATGAAGGAGGCCGCCTGGGTTGCCAGCAAGCCGGTTTCGTCGAACTCCGCCGGGTGGGGGAGGAGAACGCCGACAAGCCCGACGAGCGCTGCGCCGATGCCGAGGAACGCCTGCACCCGGGCGATCGGGACCGTGCCCGGGTTGATGTTTCGCGAAGCTCGCCGGGGCCGTTCGACCGACGCCGACCCCACCCCGTAGGTCGCAACCGAGCGGCCCATGATCGGCATTACGCCCATCCGGTGTACCCCGCTGTAATTCCCGCAAATTGCGACATCTTGAGAAGACTAAAGAAAGCGGGCCGACCCGGTTGCAAAAAATCGTCGCTCGGGGCGGCATCGCCCGCAGGCGGGAAGCCGTAGGAGTAGATTGACGTGAAGGTTCGGGGGAGAACCGAAAGCGCAGCGGGAGGCGCGTTGCGACCAGGAGACGGAACTCGACGGTTGAGTGATGAGGCGAAGCCCCGGCGCGATCGCGGCGATCCGCTGGGGACCTACGGCTCGCTGGCGGGGTACGCAGGGGTTTCGGAAGGTGCTCGCACGTTCGCGCTCGCGCGTGCCCAGGCGTACATCTTCGTTGCGGCAGGGATCTGCGGCTTCATCGTCCTCGCCTTTCCGCATCCTCCGGCGCTCCAGGAATTGGCGGCGGTTCCCCTGGCGGTGGTGGCGATCGTCGCGGGGATCGTGCTCTACCTGCTCGCCGGGCGTGTGCCCGCGTGGGTCCTCGTCGTCACGCCCGCGCTCGGCACGCTGCTCGCCACCGGCGCGGTTGCGCTGAGCGGATCCGCGATCAGCGCCTACACGCTCTACTACCTGTGGATCGGCTTCTACTGCTTCTACTTCCTCCGCCGGGAGGAGGCGGCGGCCCAGCTGGCGTTCATCGTCGTCAACTTCGGCGCGATGATCGCGATCGTCGGCATCCCCGAGACGCCGCAGCCCAACGGCGACGTCTCCTACGTGGTCCTCGCGGCGGCGACGATGGTTACCGCCGGTGTGCTCATCCTCTTCCTGCGCGCGCGGGTGGAGAGCCTCGTCGGCGAACTCCTCGGCGCGACGCGCACCGATCCCCTCACCGGCCTGCCGAACCGTCGCGCCTTCCGCGAGGCGCTCGAGGCGGAGCTGGACCGGGCGAGGCCGGCGCGGCGCCCGGTCACGATCCTCGTCGGCGACGTGGACCGCCTCCAGTCGCTGAACGATTCGCTGGGCCATGATGGCGCCGACCGCGTCCTGATCGCGATCGGCGAGCTGCTCGAGGAAGCCACCCGGCGGATCGACACCGTCGCCCGCATCGGGCCCGGAGGATTCGGGATTCTGCTGCCCGAGGTGGATCAGGAGGACGCCTACATGACCGCCGAGGAGCTCCTGACCCAGGTCCGGCGCAGCCTGCGGACCGCGGGAGCGTCACCGGTCACGATCAGCTTCGGGGTCGCCTCGTTCCCGCGCCGCGCCCCCGACGCGGACCACCTGCTTCGCGCCGCGGACCGCGCCCTGTTCACCGCCAAGGTCCTCGGCCGGGATCGGGCGGTCGTCTCCAGTACGGAGATCGAGGAGCTCCTGCGCGGGAGCCCGCGGCGGCGCACCGGGGAGAGCCTGACCCACCTGAAGACGTTGCTCAGCCTCGCCGAGGCACTTGACCTGCGCGATGGCCGCACCGCGGATCACGCCGAGACGGTCGGCCACTACGCAGAGGAGCTGGCCCGCGAGCTCGGCCTTCCCGAGTCCCGCGTCGCCCGGGTACGCCTTGCCGGCATCCTCCACGACATCGGCAAGGTGGGCGTGCCCGACGCGATCCTCAACAAGGAGGGGCCCCTGGACCCGGATGAGTGGGAGCAGATGAAGCGCCATCCCGAGATCGGCGCCAGGATCCTCGGCTCGAGCGAGCTCGCCGATATCCGCGAGTGGGTCATGTGCAGCCATGAGCAACCCGATGGCAAGGGATATCCGCGAGGACTCGCCGGGGGTGAGATCCCGATCGAGGGGCGGATCATCTGCGTTGCCGACGCTTACGAGGCGATGGTCTCCGACCGTGTCTACCGGCCCGCGATCGACGAGCAGACGGCGCGCGAGGAGCTCAACCGCGCGGCCGGGACGAAGTTCGACGCGGAGGTCGTCTCGGCGATGCTCACGGTGCTCGACCGGGATCGCTCGGAGGTCGATTCGATCTGATTTTGACGGGAGCCCCTCCGGGGTAGTAACGTTCGGCACTAGAAGTCGAGTTGACCTTGGGGGGTGAACCGTGGCACGGAAGTCAGTGGTGGGGAAACTCGTTTCAAGTTTTTCGGGGGCCGATCCCGCGATGCCGGCGCCGGGCGAGGTCGGGGCGATCCCGACCCTTGCCGGGACGCATCCGGTCGTCGGCTCCCCCGTCGCCGAGAAGCGGGCGCTGGCCGTCGCGCAGAGCTACAACTACGTGACCGGGGGCATCTGCGGCGCGCTGGTCATAATGCTGCCGCACCCGGCTGATTGGAGCGAGGCCGCGCTGGTTCCGTTCGCCCTGGTCGCGGTCGCAATCGGGGCGATCCTCTACAGGTACGGCGATCGGCTACCGATTCGCCTGCTCGCCACGACCCCGGCGCTGGCAACGTTGATGACGAGCGCCGTCGTGATCCTCACCGGCACCGCGATCAGCCCGTTCACGGTCTTCTATCTGTGGATCGGCCTCTACGCCTTCTACTTCCTCGCCCGGCCTGTCGCCATCGCGCAGATCGCGTTCGCGGCTCTCAATTTCGCGGCCATCTTCCTGCTCCTGGGAGTCCCCGCCGAGATCCGGTTCGATGGCGCCGACGCCCTCTCGTATCTCGTCGTCGCCGTTGCCACCGTGGTGATGGCGGGAATTCTGCTCGGCTACCTGCGTCGCCGGCTGGGGATCCTCGTCGGATCGCTCGCGGAGGCTTCACAGTCCGATCCGCTCACCGGGCTGCCCAATCTGCGCTCGTTTCGAAGCACCGTCGACGCCGAAATCGAGCGAGCGACGACCGGGTGCTACCCCGTCAGCGTGTTGATCGGCGACATCGACCGCCTGCGGGGGTTGAACGAGTCGCTGGGTCATGACGGCGCGGACCAGATCCTCCGCGGGATCGGACAGGCAATACGCGAGACGCGTCGCCCGATCGACTCGGTGGCGCGAACTGGATCCGGGACCTTCGCAGTCGTCCTGCCCGACACCTCGCACCATGAGGCCCTGCTGGCAGCGGAGGAACTGCTCGGCACCGTGCGGCGCGGATACCGGCCTGCGGGCGGGCCGGTGGTAACGATGAGCTTCGGGACCGCGACCTACCCGGCCGACGCGGGCAGCCCGGCGTCGCTGATCCACGCCGCCGACCGCGCCCTGGACGCTGCCAAGGTGCTGGGCCGCGATCGCGCGGTCGTCGCCAGCCCGGAGCTCGACGAGATCCTGGGCGGCGATCACCGCCCCAACGTCAACGATTCGCTCTCGCATCTGAAGACCCTGCTCAGCCTGGCCGAGGCACTCGACCAAAGGGACGCCGGCACCTCTTCCCACGCGCACAGCGTCGGTGCGTTCAGCGAGCAACTTGCCCGCGAGCTCGGGATCCCGGAGCCTCGCGTCGCCCGCGTCCGGCTGGCCGGCATCCTCCACGACATCGGCAAGGTCGGTGTCCCGGACGAAATCCTCTTCAACGAAAACCCGCTCGACGAGTCGGCCTGGGCAAAGCTTCGCCGCCACCCCGAGATCGGCGCCCGCATTCTCGGCACAAGCGAGCTCGCCGACATCCGCGAGTGGGTGCTCTCGAGCCAGGAGCGCCTGGACGGCCGCGGCTATCCGCGCGGCCTGCGCGAGGCGGACATACCGCTCGAGGCAAGGATCATCCGGGTCGCCGACGCATGGGACGCGATGACGTCAGACAGGCTGTACCGGCCGGCCCTAGGCGAGCGCGAGGCCCGCGAGGAGCTCAAGCTGGGTGTGGGCAAGCAATTCGACCCCGAGGTGGTCGAGGCGCTGTTCTCGCTGCTCGAACGCGAGGCGGCGACGGCCGAGAGTATGCAGTAGGACTTCGCACTTCAAGCAGGCGCCGGATGCCGTAATGTCCGCCGCGACCGCCGCGATGGACTACGAGCAGCTTCTCTACGACGTCGACGCCGGGGTCGCGACGGTGACCCTGAATCGCCCCGAGCAGCGAAACGCGCTCTCCGGGCAGCTTCTCACGGAGCTCGTCGACGCGATGAAGCGGGCCCGCGACGACGAGGAGGTCCGCGCCGTCGTGCTCACCGGGGCGGGCGAGAAGGTGTTCTGCGCCGGCGCCGACCTGGGCGGGTTCGCCGCCGACGTGCCGCTGGTCACCAAGCACTACGCCTCCGACCTCTTCCTCGAGTTCTTCCGGCTGATGCCGCGCCTCGGCAAGCCGTCGCTCTGCGCAGCCAACGGCCACGTGCTCGCCGGCGGCATGGGCCTCGCGCTCTCCTGCGATCTCGTCATCGCCAAGGAGGGCGCGACCTTCGGCACGCCGGAGATCAACATCGGCGCCTTCCCCTACATGATCATGTCGATCATCTACCGCAACGTCCCGCGCAAGCGGGTCAACGAGATGATCCTGCTCGGCGAGCGTCTCTCGGGCGAGGAGGCGGTGGAGTACGGGCTGGTCAACAAGGTGGTCCCCGAGGACCGAGTTCCAGGGCGCGGTGGACGAGTGGGCCGCCAAGCTCGCGTCGAAGAGCCCGGTCCTGATGCGACTCGGCCACGACGCGATGTACCGCCAGCAGGACATGGCGCTGGACGACGCGCTCGAGTACCTGCGCTCGCAGCTCTCGCTCACCTTCTCGACCGAGGACATCCTCGAGGGCGTGCAGGCGTTCTTCGAAAAGCGCGAGCCCGAATGGAAGGGACGATGACCGAAGAGCACGAGAGCGAGCCGCCCGAGCCGCCCGCAGACACCGAGCATGGCGAGGAAACTGGACTGAAGGCACTTGTCACGGACCTGCACGACCGCCGGGAGAAGGCGAAGCTCGGCGGCGGCGAGGAGAAGATCGCGAAGCAGCACGGCCGCGGCAAGCTGACCGCGCGGGAGCGGATCGACCTGCTCGTCGATCCAGGCACGTTCGTCGAGATGGGCATCCACGGGCGCCCCCACTTCTCGGTCAAGGGGATGGAGGGCAAGGAGGCGGCCGCGGACGGCGTCGTCACCGGCTGGGGCGAGGTGGATGGCCGGCGGGTCGCGCTGGCGGCCTACGACTTCACGGTGATGGCCGGCTCGATGGGGCGCACCGGCGAGGTGAAGATGGCTCGCCTGCGCGAGATCTCCCTGAAGCAGCGAATGCCGCTGATCTGGCTGCTCGACTCCGCAGGCGCGCGGATCCAGGAGGCCGCCGGCTCGCTGTTCGCCGGCTCCGGACATCTGTTCCGCGAGGAGGTGCAGATGTCGGGCGTCGTGCCGCTCGTCGCCGGGATGCTCGGCCCCTGTGCGGCGGGCACCGCGTACATCCCCGGCCTTTCCGACTTCGTGCCGATGGTCGTCGGCCAGGGCGCGATGGCGCTCGCCGGCCCGCACCTGACCAAGGCCGTGACCGGGGAGGACATCTCGATGGAGGACCTGGGCGGAGCCCGCGTCCATTGCCGCAAGTCCGGCGTCGGCGACCTGGAGGTCAAGGACGACGCGGAGTGCATCGAGGCGATCAAGACATACCTCTCGTTCTTCCCCTCGAACTGCGAGCAGAAGCCTCCGCAGAAACCCACCGATGACCCCGACGATCGCATGTCCGAGCGCCTCCTCGACATCGTCCCCGAGTCGAATCGCCATCCCTACGACATGTACGAGCTGATCGGCGAGATCGTCGACGACGGCGAGTACTTCGACATCAAGCCGAAGTTCGCAAAGACGATCATCACCTGCCTTGCCCGCTTCGGCGGCCAGCCGGTCGGGATCGTCGCCAACCAGCCGAAGCAGCTCGGCGGCATCCTCGAGAACGACTCGGCCGACAAGGCAGCTCGCTTCGTCAACCTCTGCGACGCGTTCTCGATCCCGCTCGTGTTTCTTCAGGACGTCCCCGGCTTCATGGTCGGCTCGAAGGTCGAGCACGCCGGGATCATCCGCCACGGGGCAAAGATGCTCTACGCGATCTCGCGGGCGACCGTGCCGAAGATCACCGTCGTTATCCGCAAGGCCTACGGCGCCGGCTACTACGTGATGAATGGCTCGGGCTACGAGCCGGACCAGATCTACGCCTGGCCCAGCGCCGAGATCTCGGTGATGGGAGCGGAAGGGGCCGTCAACATCATCGGCCGCTCGGTGATCGAGGCCTCCGACGATCCGGACGCGACGCGCGAGGCGATGACGGAGGCGATCCGCAAGGAGATCGACGTCTACATCGCCGCGGGTAACGCGATGATCGACGACGTGATCGACCCGCGCGAGACCCGCCCGCGGGTGATCCAGGCGCTGCGGATGGCGAAGGACAAGAAGGTCGAGCGCCCGTGGCGCAAGCACGGGGTGATGCCGGTATGACCGTTGCCGAGAAGGTCGCCGACGGCTGGAACGGCTTCATGGGCCGGATCCGGCATCCCGACGCGGGTTCGGTCGTCGAGGCGCGCGCTGAGGGGTTCGGCCACATTCGCGGCAAGCACGGACTTGTCGTCAGCTTCCGGCGTGCGGGGGATCCGGTGCCGACGCCCGTATGGGTGGGGATTGCGGATGGACTCCTCTACTTCCGCAGCGAGGAGCGGGTGGGCAAGATCAAGCGGATTCGCGCCAACCCCCGCGTCCTCATCGCCCCGTGCGATTCGCGCGGCAAGCCGCTGGGCCCGGCGGCAGAGGGGCGCGCGCGGATCCTCCCGGCGGCCGAGGAGGAAGTCGCCGAGGCGGCGATTCAGGACAACTTCGGACTGGGCCGGAAGATGTATGAGGGCGTGGCGATGAACCTCGGCCCGGAAGGCGTCTACGTGGAGGTGACCCCGGCGTGAGCGAGTTCCGGCTCGCCAGCGACAACGCCCGCCGCGACGGGCTCTTCGTCTTGGACGGTCGCACGCTCGAGGCCTTCGGCTTCGGGTTCGTCGAGACCCGGCGGGTGAACCTGGACCTGATGGAGCCGGCTGAGATCGTCGAGCGCGGCGAGACCTATCTGAAGCTCGACGGCGCCAGCCCCGGCATCCAGCAGTTCGCCCAGGTCGTGGACCGCGAGGACCCCGAACTGCAGCGCCTGCTCGGCGAGCTGGGCGGGGGAGGCGCATGAAAAACAGCGGGCATGTAGGGAGTGAGTTCGGGACCGAGCTGGCGACTTGTTTCCGCCCCTCGGAAAGAACTCGCCAGGCACCCTGTCCGGGACAGCCGATTGTCGACTTTGTCTCCGATTCGGAGACTTTCTCGACAAACGTCTCGCGAATCGCCGCCATCTATTTTTTCGAATCAAGGAGGCCGCTAATGAGCCGCTTCGAGGACCCAGTGATCATCAGCAACTCGATCTCGGGGGCGATCGCGAACCGGGATCAGTGCCCGGCGATTCCCTACACGCCGGAGGAGTACGCGGCGGAGGCGAAGCGGGCGGTCGACGAGGGCGCCTCGCAGATCCACATCCATGCCCGCACGCCGGATGGCACTCCCTCGTACGAGATCGAGGACTTCCGGGCGATCACGGAGGCGATCCGCGGCGCTGTCGACGACGTGATCATCAACTACTCGACCGGCGCGATCGGGGTCCCGGTCGAGAAGCGGCTCGAATACCTGCGAGAGCTGAAGCCCGACGTCGCAGCGCTCAACATGAGCTCGATGAACTACGCGAAGTACTCGCGACGGCGGAAGGACTTCGTCTTCAAGGCGGTCTTCGAGAACAGCTTCGACCTGATCACCCAGTTCATCGACGAGATGCTCGAGCTCGGGATCCAGCCGGAGCACGAGTGCTTCGACGCGGGCCACGTCGCGAACCTCGACCCGTTCCTCGACATGGGAACGCTCGAGCCGCCGCTCCAGATCTCGCTGGTGATGGGCGTCACCGGCGGCATCCGCCCCGTCCCGAAGAACGTCGCCTTCATGAGCGAGCAGATCCCAGGCGGGCCGGAGGGGCCGAACAACTGGCAGGTGATCGGCGTCTCGCGCGACCAGTGGAAGCTGCTCGCCGCGTCGCTGAACCTCGGCGGGAACGTGCGCGCCGGGCTCGAGGACAACCTGTACCTGCCGGACGGCGAGATGGCCCGCTCGAACGGCGACCTGATCGCGAAGGCGCGACAGATGGCCGAGGACGTCGGCCGCCGCGCCGCCACCGTGGCCGAGGCACGCGAGCTGCTCGCGCTCCCCGTGAAGGCTGCTGCGTGAATGAGCGCGTCAACGCCACGATCTTCGGCGGCCGGCCGATCAGCCGCACGCCGATGCTCCTCGCCATCGCGGTCGACCTGCTGATCGTCGTCGCCGTGGTCCTCGTCTTCAACGTCGCGCTCGGCCTCGACTCCCCGCTCGTCACCGGGCTGATCTCGGGAGCGCTCGTCGGCGGCTTCAGCGGCGCGATCTATCGATCGATCTACGACCGAACCACGGGGAAGACGGCATGAGCGGGACGGCGCACTCGCGGACGTCCGCGTCCTCGACCTCACGAGGCTCCTGCCTGGCGGCTTCGCGTCCCAGCTGCTCGCCGACCTCGGCGCCGACGTGGTCAAGGTCGAGGACACCGGCATGGGCGACTACATCCGCTGGGCGCCGCCGTTCTACGGCGACGACGAGCACTCGGCGCTCGGCACCCGCTCCGCGCTCTATCTCTCCCTCAACCGCAACAAGCGCTCCCTGCGCCTCGACCTGAAGTCAGACGCAGGCCGGGAGGCCCTGCTGCGCCTCGCCGAGGGCTACGACGTCCTGCTCGAGGGCTTCCGGCCCGGGGTGATGGACCGCCTCGGGGTCGGCTACGACGTGCTGCGCGAGCGCAACAAGCGCCTCGTCTACTGCGCGATCACCGGCTACGGCCAGACGGGCCCGAACACCGCCCGCGCCGGGCACGACATGAACTACCTCGGCCTGACCGGCCTGCTTGGACTGACCGGCGAGCGCGAAGGCCGGCCGATCCAGGCCGCCGGGCAGATCGCCGACCTCGGCGGCGGCGGGCTGATGGCCGCCTTCGGCGTGCTCTCGGCGCTGCGCGAACGCGACCGCTCCGGCGAGGGGCAGATGGTCGACGTCTCGATGTTCGACGGGGCCATGTCGTGGCTGGCGATGGTCGCCGCGCAGTACCTCTGCGATGGCGAGGTCCCGCTGCGCGGCGAGGGCCAGTTGACCGGCGCCTACGTCTGTTACCTGCCCTACGAGGCGGCTGACGGCTGGATCACGATGGGTGCCCTCGAACCGCAGTTCTGGGCGCGCTTCTGCCAGGCGGTCGACCGCGAGGACCTGATCGCGAAGCAGTTCGAGCGGACCGGCTCGGACGCCTGGCGCGAGGTCGCCGACGTCTTCCGCTCGAAGACGCGCGCGGAGTGGAAGGCTTTCAACGACGAGCACGACGCGATGATCGAGCCGGTCCTCGACATGGATGAGGCGCTCGATACCGAGCTCGTCAAGGCCCGCGAGATGGTCGTCGGCTGGGAGCAACCCGAGCTCGGCGAGGTGCGCCAGCTCGGCTTCCCGGTGAAGTTCTCACGCACCCCTGGCCGCGTCGAGCGACCGGCGCCCGCCTTCGGCGAACACACGCGCGAGGTGCTCGCCGATGCCGGGTTCGGCGAGGAGGAGATCGAGGAGCTGATCGAGTCCGGCGCCGCGGCCGGGCCCACGCCGGGCGAGCAGCCCTCGTTCATGGGATGAGCGCCCAGCCCGAAACCGCGCAGGAGCTACTTAAGATCGGCGAGCTCGCCGAGCAGTCCGGGGTGCCGGCGGCGACGATCCGCCACTACGTCCGCGAGGGGCTCCTGCCCGAGCCGGTGAAGACGTCGCGCAACATGGCCTATTACCCGGCCGAGTTCGTCGATCGGATCCGGACGATCAAGCAACTCCAGGAAGAGCGGTTCATGCCGCTCAAGGTGATCCGGGAGCTGCTCTCCGCCGACGAGGGCGACCCGGTCACGGCGGCCGAGCTCCGCCGCCGCTTCGAGGTCCCCCAGGAGGCCCTCGACAAGCTCGCCGAGCTCGACGTGCTGAGCCCGTCGAAGCGGGGCTACTCGCCCTCGGACGTGCGCATCGTCGAGGCGATCAGCCGCTTCCGTGCCGGGGGCTACGACGAGCGGATCGGGTTCACGGTGTACGACACGCTTCGCTACAAGAAGGCGCTCGAGGCGATCGCGGAGGAGGAGGTAAAGGTCCTCTCGGAGCGGCTTGGGGACCTCGACCCCGAGCAGGCTGTGACGATGATCGAGGCCGGTGTCGGGCCGCTCAACGACCTGATCTCCGCCCTCCACACGAAGTTGCTCGTCGCCGAGCTGGAGCGCAGCCGGAGCAAGGATTGAGCCCGGCGGGTCTGGTCGCCTTTGGCGGCACGGCGACCGCGCTCGTCTCGCTGGCGCTCGCCGGCCTCGCCGGCGGCCCCTACCTCACCTCGGAGGGAGTGAACGGATGGGTCGTGGTCTTCGCCGCGGGCCTGCTCGCCGCGCTCGTCGCGGCGCCGCAGGTGATCGAGGCTCACCTCCGGGCACGCCGGCCGCAGGCCGAGGGCGGGCTCCGCGACGAGCGCTGGGAGGGGGCGGCGCTCGCATGGGGCGGGCTCACCCTCCTCGTGCTCGCGATCGCGATCCCAGTCGGGATCGCGGAGTCGTTCTCGGGCGAGTCGTTGGCGGGGACCGCGGCGCTGCTCGCGACGATCGAGGCGGGCCTCGTCATGCTCGCGCTGCTCGCCTGGCTACTCGCAGGCTGATCCCCTCCCGAAGGTCCGGGCAACGGGGACGGCGGCGCCTAGGCACCCGGCCGAAACGGACAGCCAGACGGGAGATCCGGCCGCGCATCCCTGCCGGCGCCTGACCGAGGGGGTTGGTCTCGGCGCCGCCGTCCCCGCGGTCCGAAGCCTTCGATCGCGGCGATCGTAGCGGTCGTCGTCGGACCCCGGTAGATTGACAAGTCAGTCAACCTCGTCTGGAGGGGCGGGGAAGGGAGAGAAGTGCGCGTAGCCGCGGTCCAGCTGAACGCAACGGCCGACAGGGATCGGAATCTCGAGACCGCCGAGCACCTCGTGCGCGGTGCCGCCGCCGATGGCGCCTGGCTGATCGTCATGCCGGAGAAGTGGACCGTCCTCGGCGACGCCGAGACGCTCCGCGCCGGCGCCGAGCCGATCGACGGGCCGAGCATCACCGCCGCCCGCGACTGGGCCCGGGAGCTCGGCGTGGTGCTGATCGCCGGCAGCTTCCCGGAGGTCGTCGAGGGCCAGGACCTCCTTTCCAACACCTCGCCGCTGATCGCGCCTGACGGGGAAATCGTCGCGGCCTACCGCAAGATCCACATGTTCGACGTCGACGTCGGCGGCGTCGCCTATCGCGAGTCGGAGACCGAGCAGGCGGGCGAGGAGGTCGTCGTCGGCGAGGTCGCCGAAGTCAAGATCGGCCTCAGCGTCTGTTACGACCTTCGCTTCCCGGAGCTCTACCGGATCCTCGCCCTGCGGGAGTCCCGCATCGTCTCGGTCCCGGCAGCGTTCACGGTCGAAACCGGCCGCGATCACTGGGAGGTCCTGCTGCGGGCGCGGGCGATCGAGAACCAGCTATTCGTTGTCGCCGCGGGCCAGGTGGGGGAGGCCCCGCCGCACTACCGCTCCTACGGCCGCTCGATGATCGTCGACCCCTGGGGCACGGTCCTCGCGACGGCCCCCGACGAGGAGTGTCACATCGCCGCCGACCTCGACTTCGATCGCCAGGACCGGATCCGCGCCTCGATCCCGTCGCTGGCGAACCGCCGCCCGAGGGCGTACGAGTGGCCCGAGGCGGTGACGGCCTGATGGCTGAGACGAAGGCACCCGCGGTCGACCGCCGTCGCCAGATCCTCGACGCAGCGATCCGGGTCTTCGCCCGGCAGGGCTTCCACAGCTGCCGCGTCTCGGACATCGCGGACGAGGCGGGCGTCGCCTACGGGCTCGTCTACCACTACTTCAAGTCGAAGGACCAGGTCCTCAACGAGCTGTTCGTCGAGCGCTGGTCGCTGCTGCTCGCCGCAATCGACGAGGTCGACAAGGGCGACGGCACCCCGCGCGAGAAGCTCGACGCGGTCGCCGGCTTCATCATCGACTCCTACCGCCGCGACCCCGAGCTGATGAAGGTGATCATCGTCGAGGTGACCCGGGCGGCGAACTCGTTCGGGCGCACCCATCTGCCGGAGATCCGGCGGGCCTACCAGGGGATCGCCAAGATCGTCGCCGACGGCCAGGCCCGTGGCGCCTTCCGCACCGACGTCGACGCCGAGATCGCCTCGATGTGGTTCTACGGGGCGATCGAGCAGCTGCTCTCGGGCTGGGTCTTCGAGCTGATCCCCGCCTCGGATTCGGACTTCGACGAGCTGCGGACGATGGTCGTCTCGACGCTCTGCGCGGGCCTCGAGACGCGGCCCGACGGCGCTTGACGACGCCGCCGACCGGGTAAGTGAAAGACTCCCCCGCCTCATGGACAACGAGATAGTCAAAAAGCTGGTCTGGAGTGGCCTGATCGCCGGTGTCGGCGCGCTCGCCAACGTGGCGGCCTACCGGGTCGCGGTCCTGATCTGGGAGCGGACCTTCCACGAGGACCCGCCGGACTAGGTCCCACCGCCGATGGCCACCCCTCCGACGACCGAGCCGCCACGCACCGACCGCACCGACGACAAGTCGGTCGGCGAGCTCGTCATCGATATCTCCGAGAAGACCTCGTCGCTGATCCGCGAGGAGATCGAGCTCGCACGCACCGAGATCACCGAGAAGCTGACGGTCCTCGTCCGCGGCGGCGTGGTCGGCCTGGTCGCTGGGATCTTCCTGATCGGCTTCCTCGTGATGCTGATGCACGCCCTCGCCTGGTTCTTCGCGGAGGTGATCTTCGGCGACACGGTCTGGCTCGGCTTCCTGCTCGAGGCTGTGATCTGGCTCGCGATCGCGGCCGGCGCCGGCCTCTTCGCCTACCGCCAGTTCCAGGACGCCGCGCCGCCGACCCCCGATCTCGCGATCGAGGAGGCCAAGCTCACCAAGGAAACCTTCGAGGGCGGCCCGACCCCGGCGCCGCGCGTTCCCGATGACAGCGAGGACGAGGCCAAGTGAGCCCGGAACCGGAAGCCGCACCGGCGCCCGACGTCGTCAATCAGCCGATCTCCGGCCCGGGCGCGCCCGGTCGCACCTCGGCGCAGATCCGTGCCGACATGGAGCGCACCCGCGGCGAGCTGTCGCAGTCCGTCGACCTCCTTCGCAACCGCGTCGCCGAGCTCAGCGACTGGCGCGGCCAGCTTCGCCAGCACCAAGACCAGATCGTCGCCGGCGCCGCCGTCCTGGGCTTCGCCGTGGGCGCCCTCTTGGTCGCGCGGCGCCTGCGGCGCCGCTAGGGCGGGCTTCAAATAGGGCGAGGGACGAAAGCGCGCCGCGGAGCGGTTCCGCTCCCTAGGGCTCCAGCAACCCCTTCGGGATCCCGCCGAAGCCGAGCAGGCCCGGGCCGATATGGGCTCCGATCACCGGGCCGATCTCGGAGATAAAGACGGGGTCTGAGCCGAAGACGTCGCGGCAGTGGCCGACCAGGATCTGGGCCGTCTCGGGGTCGTGGATGTGCTGGACCACCCAGGCGTCGGCGCCGTCGTCGTGGCGTTCGCGCGCGAAGTCGACCATCCGCTCGAGCGCCCGCCTTCGCGTCCGCACCCGCTCGATCGGCGTGATCTCCTCCTCGAGCGTGAGGATCGGCTTGATCTTCAGGGTCGAGCCGAGGAAGGCCTGCGCGGCGCCGATCCGGCCGCCCTTGCGCAGGTACTCGAGCGTGTCGATCGCGAACCACATCTTGAGCACGTCCCGCATCTCTTCGACCCGGGCCATCACGGCCTCGCCGTCGCCGCCGGCGGCCGCGATTTTGGAGGCCCCGATCGCGAGCAGGCCGGCGCCACCGCAGGCCGAGCGGCTGTCGTAGACGCGAATCCGCTCGCCGCCCTTGCCCTCGTCGATCAGGCGCTGGCGCGCCTGGTTCGCTGACTCGCAGGTCCCCGAGATGCCGGCCGAGAGGTGGATCGAGACGATGTCGCGCCCCTCGGCGAGCAGAGGCTCATAGACCTCGACGAAGTCGCCGACCGACGGCTGCGACGTGGTCGCCCCGTCCTTCGAGCGCCCGAGTCGCTCGTAGAAGGTGTCGTAGTCGGCCATCTCCGCCTCGGGATGGGTTTCGCCGTCGAGAGTCACGTAGAGGCTGACCCGGTGGATGCCGAGATCGCTGACGATCTCGTCGGGCAGATAGGCGGTCGTGTCGCAGACGACCGCCGTGGGGGCGGAGGGGCTCACCGGGGCGGTTCTATCATCCCCCGCCCGTGGGTAGGACGCTCGTCACCGGTGGAACCGGCTTCATCGGCTCTCATGTCGCACGCGCCCTGGCCGCGCGGGGCGACGATCTGAGGCTGCTCGTGCGCCGCGGCGCCCGGGTCGAGCACCTCGCCGACCTCGAGTTCTCGCGCGTCACCGGGGACGTCACGGACCGCCGCGCGGTGCGCCGAGCGATGAAGGACGTCGACCGCGTCTTCCACGTCGCCGGCACCACCTCGCTACGCGCCCAGGACCACGACCGCGTGTTCGAGGTCAACCTCGGCGGCACGCGGAACGTGCTCGAGGCCGCCTATGACGCCGGCGTCGAGCGCGTCGTCCACACCTCGTCGGTCGCCGCGATCGGTCCCGCGCCTGAAGGCAAGACCGCGGACGAAACCCAGTCCTTCACCGCCGGCGAGCTCGGCATCGCCTACGTCAACTCGAAGCACGAGGCGGAGGTGGAGGCGCTCCGCTTCGCCGCCAAGGGCCTTGACGTCGTTTGCGTCAACCCGACCTTCGTCCTCGGGCCCGACGCGCCCACGCGCAGCTCGATGGGCCTCGTCCGCCGGTTCCTGATGCGCCAGATCCCGGTCTACGTCGACGGCGGCCTGAACATCGTCGACGTCAGGGACGTCGCCAAGGGGCAGCTGCTCGCCGACGCCAAGGGCAAGACCGGGGAGCGCTACATCCTCGGTGGCCGGAACTTCACCCTGCAGCGCCTCTTCGCCGACCTCTCACGGATCTCCGGGGCCGCGCCGCCGGCGATGCGGCTGCCGGCGCCGATGGCGATCGGCGGCGTCGAGGTGATGCGCAGGCTCGGGATCCCCCTCCCGGTCTCCCGCGAGGAGGTCCGCTCGGGAACCCTCTGGTGGACCTACCGCTCGACCAAGGCGAAGAAGGAGCTGGGCTTCCGCGCCCGGCCGCACGAGGAGACGCTCGAGGACGCGGTCCGCTGGCAGCTGTCGGTGCTCGACGAGAAGGCCTCGCTCGGCGCCAGGCCGATGGACATCCCGCTCAAGGTGACCGGGAGAGTCCTGAAGGTGGGGGAGAGATTGGTCGGCAGATGAGCGACGAGGTCGTCCTCTACCGCTGCCCGACCCCGACCAACTTCCTCTGCCCGTGCGGCGCCGTCGCGCGGCGCCTGCGCAAGCTGGGCGTCGAGTACCGCACAGAGCGCGTTCCGTATCGGCGTGTGGACCGTCCCGAGATCGTCGAGCTGACGAAGCAGAAGCGCGTTCCGGTCCTCGTCGACGGCGACGAGATCGTGCATGACTCGAAGCGGATCCTGCAGTACCTGGAGCACACGCGGGAGGAGTCCGCCAAGCCCGGGGACGCTGTCTCTACAATTGAGACAGATGGAAACGCCTGAGAACGCAATCAAGCTGACCGACGCCGCCGCCGGCAAGCTCAAGGAGCTGCTGGCGACGCAGGAGGACACCGACCAGGTCCTCCGCGTCGCCGTGCGCGGGGGCGGCTGTTCCGGGTTCCAGTACGCGCTTGCGCTCGACAAGAAGAAGGCCGACGACCACGTCTTCTCCGACCAGGGTGTCGCGGTCGTCATCGACAAGGTGTCGATGCAGTTCTGCTTCGGCTCCGAGGTCGACTACGTCGAGGGCCTCCAGGGCGCCGGCTTCCAGGTGAACAACCCGAACGTGGTTGCGGCCTGCGGCTGCGGTTCCTCGTTCCAGGTCAAAGAAGACGCCGCCGAGCAAGCGGCGACCGTCTAGTACCGCCCGACTCGGCGGCTCAGGTCTCGATCTGGAGCGGCGGGCTCTGGCTCGGCGGGCCCTGCTGTGCCACGGGCTCGGGAGCCTTCGCATCGGCGGGCTGCTCGGCGCCGACGAGCTCGGCGAGCTCGCCCGACTCGAACATCTCCTCGATGATGTCGCAGCCGCCCACCAGCTCGCCCTTGACGTAGAGCTGGGGGAAGGTGCGCCAGTCGGAGATCTCGCCGGTCGCCTCGCGCAGTGGCTCTAGCGCCGGCAGCACGTCAACCGCGCCGTACTCCACGCCGAGCTGCTCGAGCACGCCGACGACGCGCATCGAGAAGCCGCATCGCGGCGCGTCGGGCGTCCCCTTCATGAAGAGGAGCACCTCGTTGTCGCCGATGATGCCCCGGACCTGGTCGGTGATCGTCTGCTCGGTCATGGGACAAGCACCGCCGAATCCTCCGCTTCGCGTCCGGTTCGGCTCGATCTCATCTGCATGAGATTAGCGATCGGGCACGCTGGTCTTCACGGACAGGGCGTGGATCGCACCGTCGTCCATCCGGTGCTGGACCGCGGCCTTCACCATCCGATGCTGGTCGATCCGGCTCTTGCCCTCGAATTGGGGCGCGCTGACGGTCGCGCGCAGGTGATCGGCCGTGCCGGTCTCGTCGATGACCTCGACCTCGGCACCGGGCAACGCCTCGGCGATCAGCCGCTCGATCTCGGCGAGGTCGGCGGCCACGGCTCAGCCGCCGACCGGGGCGGCGCGGGAGGCCTCGACCATCTCGGCGATCGAGCAGAACTTGATGCGCGGCCGCCCGTGCGGCTCGCCGGCGCTCTTCTCCGCCTCGTCGATCGCCTGCCAGCCGGAGAAAGCTCACGGCCTCGGGCTGGCGCTCGGCGAGCAACTCTCTCGATCGAGACCTCGAGTGCCTCGCGCTCGGGCACCTTGCCGGCCTCCAGGTCCTCGAAAATCGCGTCCACCGTCTCCTGCGAGTCCTTCTTGTTCGTGCCGATCACGCCGCTCGGCCCGCGCTTGATCCAGCCGGAGACATAGAGGCCGGGCACCTGCTCGCCGGAATCCGGGTCGGCCCCGCGGCCGCCCTCGTTCGCGATCGTCGCGCGGCGCTCGTCGAACGGAAGCCCCTCGAGGCCGACGCCCCGGTAGCCGATCGACCGCAGCACCAGGCCGCACTCGATCTCCTCGCGCTCGCCGGTGTCGCGGGCGCGGATCGCTCCGTCGTCATCGCGATACAGCTCGTTGCGGCCGACGACGATCGACTCGACCCTGCCGTCTCCCTTGATCTCGACCGGCGAGCAGCAGAAGCGCAGGGAGATCCGCTTCGGCTTGCCCTCGGGCTCGCGGCCGGCGAAGTCGGTGAAGATCTCGACGTTGCGACGATTCGTCGGGTCGCACTCCTCGGAGGCGACGAACTCCCTGCTCGCCTCGTCGAGCTCGACGTCGGCCGGGTCGATGTGAATGTCGGCCTCGGTCATCTCGCCGAGCTCGCGCACCTCGGGGTTGGTGAAGGCGGCCTGGGCCGGCCCGCGGCGGCCGAGGACCACGACCTCGCGAACACCGGACTCGGCGAGCGCCTCGATCGCGTGGTCGGCGGTGTCGGTCGTCTCGAGCTCGGAGCGCGGCAGCGCCAGCATGCGCGCGACGTCGGCGGCGACGTTGCCGTTGCCGATCACGACCACCCGCTCGGCGGAGAGGTCGAACTCCTGGTCGGCGAAGTCCGGATGGGCGTTGTACCAGGCGACGAACTCGGTGGCCGCGTGCGATCCGGGCAGGTCCTCCCCCGGTATGCCGAGCTGGCGGTCGGTGGCGGTGCCGTACGAGTAGAGGACGACGTTGTAGCGCTCGGCGAGCTCGGCAGGGGAGACGTCGCGGCCGACCTCGATGTTGCCGAAGAAGCGGAAGCCCTCGCGTGCGGCCGTCTTCTCGTAAACGCGGATCACCGACTTGATCTTCGGGTGGTCGGGAGCGACGCCCGCGCGCACCAGTCCGAAGGGGGTCGGCAGCTTGTCGAACACGTCGACCTCGACCGTCACGTCGTCGCGCTTGAGCAGGTGCTCAGCCGCGTAGAAGCCGGCCGGCCCGGAGCCGACGATGGCCACGCGGAGGGGTGATTCCGGGGTTCCCAGAGGGCTCATCGAGCGGGGTAATGTAGGGAATCATGCGCTACAGGCACGAACTCCCGCAGCTCTCAGGCGACACGTTTCTGACCGACGGCGGGCTCGAGACGACGCTGATCTTCCACCGTGGATTCGACCTCCCCGAATTCGCCGCGTTCGACCTGCTGAGGGACACCAACGGGACCGAAGCGCTCCGCTCGTACTACCAGCCCTACATCGGCCTGGCCCGCGAGCACGAGGTCGGTTTCGTGCTCGAGAGCCCGACCTGGCGGGCGAGCCCCGGATGGGCGGAGAAGATCGGGTACTCGTCCGAACAGCTCGACGGGATGAACCGCAAGGCGATCGCGTTGATGGAGGAGATCCGCCTCGCCGAGGACGATCGCGGCCAGGGGATCGGCCCGATGGTGATCAGCGGCTGCATCGGGCCCGAGGGCGACGGCTACAGCCCGGAGTCGATGCTCTCCGCCGATGACGCACACGCCTACCACTCGACCCAGATCGGGACCTTCGCCGATACCGCCGCGGACATGATCACCGCGGTCACGATGACCTACGCCGAGGAGGCGATCGGGGTTGCCCGCGCTGCCCGCGACGCAGGCCTGCCGGTCGCGATCTCGTTCACGGTCGAGACGGATGGGCGGCTCCCGAGCGGCCAGCCGCTCGGCGAGGCGATCGAGCAGGTTGACGCAGCGACCGACTCCTATCCCGCCTACTACATGATCAACTGCGCCCACCCGACCCACTTCGAGCCGGCGGTCTCCGGCGACGAGTCATGGCGGGAGCGGATCCGTGGCCTGCGCGCCAACGCGTCGACGTTGAGCCACGCGGAGCTCGACGAGGCCGAGGAGCTCGACGAGGGCGACCCCGAGGATCTCGCCGCCCGCCACGCGGAGCTGCGCGAGAAGCTCCCCTCGCTGAACGTCCTCGGCGGCTGCTGCGGCACCGATCATCGCCACGTCGGCGCGATCTGCGCGGCGTGGACGGCTGACTAGGCGACGCTGGGCTCGGAGCGCGCCGTCGCGTGGCCGTCGAGTGCGTCGAGCGCCTTCGCGACCGACATCGCAACGCAGGTGAAGATCGGCGTGTCGCGGAGCGTGTAGGCGCTCGACTCGGTCCCGCGCAGCGCCTGGACGAGCTCGAGGAATTCGGCGGGCTCGTCGCCCTCGAAGCTGACGACGAACTCCTGGTCGTCGATCCCGTACGAGTAGGCGGTGTTGATCGTGATCTCCGGGTGGCGGCGGCCGACCTCGATGTGGCTGCGCATGATCCGCATGCGCTCCTCGTCGGGCAGGGCGTACCACTCGCGCTTCTTGTCCATCGGGTAGACGAACAGGTACTTGCGCTTGGACGTGCAGATCTCGGGCCGCACCTGCGAGTCCGAGTACTGCGAGAGCTTCGTCATCGCAAGGTAGGAGTGGGGGATCGTCGCGTGCCGGGCAAGGCCCGACTGGTTGAGCACGACGTGGAAGTTGTGGATGTCGTCGAGGATCGGGCTCTGTGAGAGCACGAGCAGGTCGGTGTCCCCGCGCGTGCCGACGGTCGAGTAGGCGCGGAGGGGGCGGTCCGTGGCGTAGTCCTCGCAAGCGGCGAGGAACTCGCGTTTATCCTGGGCCCTCTCGGCCGCGTCGCGGCGCTGCCAGGCAGGGTCCACCTTGAAGAACGTGAACTTCGCGTACGTGCGGTCCTCCCCAATTTCCATCCGGCTCATTCTCGCAGCCCTGGCGATGTTTCTGGGGGCCTCCGCGTCGAGCGCCGCAGCGCAGCCTGCGAGCGAGCCGCCACGCGTGGTCGTGGTCACCCTGCCCTCCGAGACGACGATCGCCGCGCTCGCACGCGTCGAGGGCCTCTCGCCCGGCCTGATCTCCAGCGGCATCGGCGGTGGCGTCCCGGCCGCGCAGACCTACCTCGACATGAGCCAGGGCTCGCGCGTGTTCAACCACTTCTACGACGAGGAGCTGCCGCCGGTGCTGATGACCGATGCCGGCGTCGACCCGCCGGTGTGGGACGAGATCGTCGCCCGCGCCGAGAGCGCGCCCGACGACGTTGTCCCCGGGTTGCTTGCACAGACCCTCGAGGAAGCGGACATCGACGTCCTGGCGGAGCCGCTGATCGGCCACGTCGCCCTGCTCGCCACGAATGAGGACGGGCGCGTGTCACGTACCGAAGAAGGGGGCTGCCACGGCCCCTGCCCGCCCGGCTTCACCGTCATCCGCGCCGAACCGAGCCAGCTGCCGAAGATGATCGCCTCGCTCGAGGGCGACGACATGCTGATCGCGATGCGCGACGCGCCGCCGGCCGAGGACAAGCAGCTGCCGATCGGCATCGCCGGCAAGGGGTTCGAGGGCACCCTCACGTCCTCCTCGACCCGCACCGATGGGTTCGTCATCTCGAGTGACGTCGCGCCGACGATCCTGGAGCGCTTCGGGATCGAGGCGCCGCCGGAGATGGCGGGCCAGCCGATCGTCGGCGAGGACACGATCGACGTCGGCGAGATCACGACGCTCGACCGCCGCCTTGGCGAGCGGCCGAAGCGAGGCGCAGTGGTCGGCCTGCCGGTCCTCCTCTGGCTGCTCACGACCGCGCTCTTCGCGTGGCGCGGCGGCGCCCGCTGGGGCCGCCCGGCCTGCGCGATGCTTGCGCTCTCCGGCGCCTACCTGCCGCTGATGCTCCTGGTCGGGGCCGCCGTGAAGCCGTCGCAGACCGTCGAGGCGCTGATCGTCCTGCTCGGTTCGCCGCTTCTCGGCGCCTTGACGCTGAGGCTGTTCAAGGGCTACGCGGCGCTCGGCGTGGCCTGCGGGATCACGGTCGCCGCGCACGCCGTCGACGTCGTCTTCGGATCGCCGCTCACCTCGCTCTCCGTGCTCGGCCCCAACCCGGCCGGTGGGGTGCGCTTCTACGGGATCGGGAATGAGCTCGAGGCCGGGATCGCGGCGATGGTGCCGATCGGCGCCGGCGCCTGGCTGGGGTCGAAGCCGGATCGCTCGCCGGTCTTCGCGGCATGGTTCTTCGTCGCCTGCGCGCTCGTCGCCACGCTGGCCTTCGCCCCGGGCAGGTTCGGTGCGGACGTCGGCGCCGCGATCGTGCTTCCGGCCGGCGCGGCGGTGGCCGTCAGCATCGTCCTCGGCCTTTCGCGGCGGAAGATGCTGATCGCGATCGTGGCGGTAGCCGTCATCGGGGTCGTCGCCCTCGTGGTCGGCGATTCAGTGCTCGGCGGCGATTCGCACCTGAGCCGAACCGTGCTCGGCGCCGACAACTCGGGTGAGCTCGCCGACGTCGTCTCGCGCCGTGTGAAGCTCACCGCGCGCAGCTTCTACGACCCGGCCTATCCGTATCTGCTCCTGGCGACATTGGTGGTCCTCTACCTCGGCTATCGCCGCCGCCAGAAGATCCTCGGCTGGTTCGGCGACCGGGTCCCCGCGAGGGCCGGATATCTGGGCGCGCTCGCGGCGACGATCGTGGGCACGATCTCCAACGATTCAGGCGCGATCCTGCTGATCATCGGGACGATCTACGTCGCGATCGCCACGGGCTTCTTCTGGGCGAGGTCGCCTGTGGCAGGGGAACCGTCGGATCCGAGTTGATCGTGGCTATCCTCGATCGATGCGCATAGCGCTCGTTACGCCCTATTCCTGGACGTACGAGGGTGGGGTCAACCGGCACGTGGAGGCTCTCGGCCGCGCGCTGGAAGACCGGCACGACGTACGCATCCTCGCGCCCTGGGACCCGCCCGACCGTTACGCCCGGTTGACCCACCGGTCCACTCCCGCGCGCCGTGAGCCGCCGGAGAACCTGGTGCCGCTCGGGCGCACCTTCTCCCTGGCCGGCAACGGCTCTGTGACGAACCTCGCCTGGACGGCGACCCCGATGGTCAACCTGCGCCGCGCGCTTGCGGCCGAGCCGTTCGACGTCGTCCACGTCCATGAGCCGATCGCCCCCTTCATCGGCCCCCACACCTGCTCCTGGGCCGGCGCTCCGGTCGTCGGCACGTTCCACGCCTACTCCACGAACGCCTTCACCAACAACCTCGGCAACTTCGCCGGGGTTCGCCGCAAGCTGAACCGCCTGCACGCGCGGATCGCCGTCTCCGAGGCCGCCGAGTGGACCGGGCGGCGCTGGTTCGGCGGCGAGTACACCGTGATCCCGAACGGGGTCGACCTGACCGCGCCCCCGCAGGGCCCGAAGCCCGAGCGGCCCGAGTTGCGCGTCCTCTTCGTCGGCCGCCCCGAGGAGCGCAAGGGCCTGCCGGTGCTGCTCCGCGCGTTCGAGGCCCTCGTCGAGCACGTGCCCGCCCGGCTCGAGATCGTCGGCGCCGACGACGAGGAGCTCTCCCGCTATCTGCCCGACCCTGAGGTCGCGGGTCGCATCGACGCGCTCGGCCGCGTGTCGCGCAAGGAGCTCTGGGAGCGCCTGCACGACGCCGACGTCCTCTGCGCCCCCTCGCTCGCGGGCGAGAGCTTCGGGATGATCCTGACCGAGGCGTTCGCCGCGGGCACGCCCGTCGTCGCTTCCAAGATCGTCGGCTACTCCGAGGTGGTCACCGACGGCGTCGACGGCGTCCTCGTTCCGCCCGCCGACGCGCAGGCCCTCGCCGAGGAGCTTCAGCGGCTGCACCTCGAGCCCGAGCGCCGTGCGCGCATGGGCGAGGAGGCGCGTCGCAGCGCCGAGCGGTTCGCCTGGCCCCGGGTCGCCGAGCAGGTCGAACAGGTCTACGAGGGCGCGCTGGAGACGGCCGCCGAGCTCGAGGCATTGCCAAGTGGCAGGGAGCGGTTCGCGCGCCGCAATGGGCTCCGTCCCGCGGCCGGGGGACCGAAGGCGCCCGCGCAGCGGCGTCTGCCCTCGCTTGAACCCGCCCCGGCCGGTGGAGGACGCCACCGCACGATGCGGCGGGTCGGCCTCGGGGTCGCCGCGCTCGCCGGCGTCGGGCTCACCGCGCTCGCCGCACGGAAGATCGGTTTCGACAGCGTCATCGAGAGCGTTGTCCGCTCCGACCTGAGCTGGGTGCTGGTCGCGGTCGCGCTGATGATCTCCTCGATGTTCCTGCGCGCGGGGTCGTGGTTCTCGATCGCTCGCTCGGCGCTCCCGAACGTGCCGCTCCGCCGCCGCGACGTGACCTCGGCGACGATGATCGGGGTCCTGATGTCCGCGACTCTGCCGGCCCGCCTCGGCGAGCCGGCGCGAGCCATGGTCCTCGCCCGCCACAGCGGCCGGATGCGCGAGACGTTCACGGTGCTGCTGGGCACCCTCGTCTCGCAGTCGGTGCTCAACATCGTCGCGCTCATCCTGCTCGGCGCGATCATCGTCGGCTCGACCGATCTCTTCCATTCGGACACGGAGAAGGTCTTCATCGCCTCGATGGCGCCGCTCGTCCTGCTCGTCGCGGTCGTGCTTGCGCCGACCATCGTGCGGCGCAATGGCAGCGGGCGGATCGCGCGCACCGCTGCCACGATCCGCTCCGCGCTGGTCGAGGTCCGCTCCGGCCTCCACGTCTTCCGCGACCCGCGCCGCGGCCCGATCGCCGCGTTCGCGCAGCTCGGCGCCTGGGCGATCCAGCTGCTCGCCTGCTTCGCTCTGCTCGAGGCGATGGGACTCGAGGCCGCCGGGATCGGCGCGGCCGCCGCGGTCCTCTTCGCGGTCAACGTGACCGCCGTGATCCCGGCGACCCCGTCGAACATCGGCGTCTTCCAGCTCGCGGTCGTCAGCGTGCTCACGACGGGCTTCGGCGTCAGCGCCGCCGACGCGCTCGCCTACGGCGTCATCCTGCAGGCGGTCGAGATCGCGACGGCCGTCGCCCTCGGCCTGCCGGCCCTCGTCCGCGAGGGCATGACGTGGTCGGACATGCGCGTCCGCGCCCTCTCGGCCGCTCCGGTCCGCCTGGCGCCGCGCGGCCAGACCGCCGTCGACTGACATTCCCTTGACCGACCGCGAGCAGCTCGAACGGCTCTACGAGGAGTGGGGCCGCGGCGACATGACCCGCGACGACATCTTCGATCCCGATATCGAGTCGACGAACTACGGCGTTGGGGCCGAGGCGGAGATCGCCGAATTCTCCGGGCTCGAGGCGCTTGCCCGCGGGATGGCCGAATGGCTCGGCGCCTTCCAGAGGCCCCTGGCCCTCGAGGCCGAGGAGATCAGGGAGCGCGGCGACACCTACCTCGCCCTGATTCGCTGGCGCGGCCAGGGCAGGGGCAGCGGAGCGCCGGTCGACGCCGAGGGTGCGACCGGAGCGGCGGTCCGGCACTCCGCACCGCGACCGGTGCGGCTGTTCGAAGCCGACGGTTAGGGACGAAGGCGTCGTGTCCGCGTCGCGAGACGCCGTGGTCGCGGGGCTAGGAGGGCGGATTCCGGCGCCGACGTGTGGCCGAGACTCGAAGTCCGGAGTCTGCCGCCACGTCGTCCGCGGTGACGTGTGGAACGGTACGTATCCGCGTCGACGCCACACGTCCGTGAACCACACACGACACGCGCGAAGCGCACGCCGCACGGCCTGGATCCGCTGCCCACGGGCGCGACCGAGCGTCCGCGGCGCGGCCCGCGCGACCGCCGTCTCGAGCCGGACGTCGGGCGCGTTCGGGAGCAGGTTGCCGACGTGGTGGACGGCCGGGCGCGGCGCGAGGACGTCGCCGTTGCCGGCGACGGAGAGGACCGGCACGTCGACATTGGCCAGGTCGATCTCCCCGCCGGACATCGTCAGCCTGCCGCCGGAGAGCTCGTTGACCCGGAAGAACTGGTGGTAGAGCTGGCCGAAGGTGCGGCCGGGGTAGGCGATCATGTTCGCCATGAAGCGGTCGACCGCCTCGGTCTGGGCGAGCGCCTCGCGGTTGTCGATGTTCTGCGCCATCCACAGCGGCTTCGTCAGGTAGCGGTCGATCGACGTGAGCTGGAAGCCGATCCGCACGAGCGGGGACGGGGCGCCGCCCAGCGCGCGATAGAGCGCCGTCCCGAGCGCGCCGCCGGTGAGGCCGGCGAGCCTGCGCACGGGGGCCATCAGCCGGACGCGGGTGAAGTCGAAGGGGCTCGCGACCATCGCGACCGATGACGCCGGGACGCGGCCGTCGGCGACGGAGAGCAGCGACATGATCCCGCCGAGGCACCAGCCCACGAGCTGGACCTGATCGGCCCCCGAATCCTCGCGCACCGCCTCGACGGCGGCCGGGATCACGTCCTCGACCCAGTGCTCGAGGCCGAGGTCGCGGTCGGAGAAGCGGATCCAGCCGTAGTCGACGAGGTAGGTGGGATAGCCGAGCGAGACGAGGTTCTCGGCGAGGCTGTTGCCGCGCCGGAGGTCGAAGCACTGCACCGGGCGCGGCGAGCGGCGGGATCAGCACGACGGGCGTGTCCTGCGACGCCTCCCAGGGCAGGCGGTAGCGGCGCACGGTCCGCTGCGGGCCCTTGTGGATCACGTCCGAGGGCATCGGCCGCAGGTCGGCGACGCCGTCGCGGAACACCTTGTCGCGCGTGTTCTCGGCCGCGGCGGCCACGCTGGAGGGTGAGAGGACGTTCATCAGGGAGAGGGTCCGTCGCTAGTATTTATTCCGACCATCAGGAGCGGCTGAGGGACCCGGACCGAAGATGCCGCCGCAACCGGCAAGCCTCTCCGGAGGCGCGAACGGTGCGACAGCCGGGAGCGATGGAGGTTAGAAGGAAGACAATGGCTGAGCGGGACTTCATAGGCGCCACACGCGAGCGCGTCGTCGTCTTCGACGGCGGCATGGGCGCGACGCTGGAGCAGTTCGAGCTGACCAGCGAGGACTACGGCGGGCTGCCCGGCAAGTGCCACGAGGCGCTCGTCCTCAATCGCCCCGACGTGATCGAGGGCGTCCACACCTCCATGATCGAGGCCGGCGCCGAGGTCCTCGAGACCGACACCTTCCAGGCCTCGCGGCTGAAGCTCGAGGAGTGGGGCCTCGAGGACCACACGCTCGAGATCAACGTCAAGGCGGCCGAGATCGCCCGCAAGGCGGCGGGCGAGGACCGCTTCGTCGCCGGCTCGATCGGGCCGACCGGCCACCTGCCGGCGTCGGACGACCCGACCCTGGGCAAGATCACTTTCCGCGAGCTGGTCGAGGTCTTCACCGAGCAGGCGAAGGGCCTCGTCGAGGGTGGCGCCGACCTGATCATCATCGAGACGGCGCAGGACATCCTCGAGGTCAAGGCCGCCGTCTTCGGCGCCCGTGCCGCCTTCGAGGAGGCCGGCAAGACGCTGCCGATCCAGACCTCGGTCTCACTGCTCCCGCAGGGCGGCAAGATGCTCCTCGGCACCGACATCCAGGCGGTGCTGACGACGCTCGCCGCGCTCGACGTCCAGGTGATCGGGCTCAACTGCTCCACCGGGCCGGAGGACATGCGCGACGCGATCCGTTTCCTGGGCGAGCACTCGCCGCTGCCCGTCCACTGCATCCCCAACGCGGGCCTGCCGCTGCAGGGCCCCGACGGCGAGACGATCTTCCCGGAGACGCCCGAGCAGATCTCGACGGTCCTCGGCGAGTTCGTCGAGCGCCACGGCGTCGGCATCGTCGGCGGCTGCTGCGGGACCACGCCCGACCACATCCGCGCGATCGTGGAGCGAGTCGGCGACCACAAGCCGGGCGAGCGGCCCGCCCCGGGCCCGGTCGAGGTGAGCTCGATGATGACCTCGACGCCCCTGGTCCAGGAGCCCGCGCCGACCCTGGTCGGCGAGCGGGTCAACTCGCAGGGCTCGCGCAAGGCGAAGGAGCTGCTGCTCGCCGACGACTACGACGGGATCCTCCAGGTCGCCGAGGACCAGGTCGAGGGCGGCGCCCACGTGCTCGACCTCTGCGTCGCGCTCACCGAGCGACAGGACGAGGACGTCCAGATGTCGGAGGTCGCCAAGCGCGTCTCCCTCACTCAGCCGGCGCCGCTCCAGATCGACTCCACCGAGCCCGAGGTGATCGAGGCCGCCCTCGAGCGGACCCCCGGCCGGGCGATCGTCAACTCGGTGAACCTCGAGGCCGGGCGGGACAAGCTCGACAAGGTCGTGCCGATCGCCAAGTCCCACGGCGCCGCGCTGATCGCGCTGACGATCGACGAGGTCGGGATGGCGAAGACGGGCGACCGCAAGGTGGAGATCGCGCAGCGGATCCGCGAGCTCGCCTGCGACGAGCACGGGCTCGACCCCGAGCTGCTGATCTTCGACGCGCTCACGTTCACCCTCACCACCGGCGACGACGAGTGGAAGCCCTCGGCGGTGGAGACGATCGAGGGCATCCGCAAGATCAAGGCGGAGCTGCCCGGCGTCAAGACGTCCCTGGGCGTCTCGAACGTCTCCTTCGGCGTCTCCCAGCCGGCCCGCGCGGTCCTCAACTCGGTCTTCCTGCACCACTGCGTCGACGCCGGGCTCGACCTGGCGATGGTCAACCCGAACCACATCACGCCCTACGGGGAGATCCCGGAGAACGAGCGCGAGCTCGCCGACGACCTCGTCTTCAACCGCCGCGAGGACGCCCTGGAGAAGTTCATCAACCACTTCGAATCGAAGGGCGACGAGGACGAGGCCGAGGCGGAGGATCCGACCGAGGGCATGGAGCCCGAGGAGGCCCTGCACTGGCACATCCTGCGCCGCCGCAAGGAGGGCGTCGAGGACTGGATCGACAAGTCGGTCGAAAAGATCGGCGCCGTCCCGACCCTGAACCAAGTGCTGCTGCCCGCGATGAAGGAGGTCGGCGACAAGTTCGGCGCCGGCGAGCTGATCCTGCCCTTCGTGCTGCAGTCAGCCGAGGTGATGAAGCGCGCGGTCGCCCAGCTCGAGAACTACCTCGAGCGGATCGAGGGCCACTCGAAGGGCAAGGTCGTGATCGCGACCGTCTTCGGCGACGTCCACGACATCGGCAAGTCGCTCGTCAACACGATCCTGACCAACAACGGCTACACGGTGGTCGACCTGGGCAAGCAGGTCCCGGTCGACACGATCATCTCCTCCGCGGTCGAGGAGAAGGCCGACGCGATCGGCCTCTCGGCGCTGCTCGTCTCCACCTCCAAGCAGATGCCGGCATGCATCGGCGAGCTGCACGAGCGCGGCCTGGAGTTCCCGGTCCTGATCGGCGGCGCGGCGATCAACCGCGACTTCGGACGCCGCGTCCTCTACCCCCGCGGCAAGGAGTCCGACGAGGTCTACGAGCCCGGCGTCTTCTACTGCAAGGACGCCTTCCAGGGGCTCGACACGATGGACGCCCTCGTCGACGAGGAGGCGCGCGAGTCGCTCGTCGCGAAGATCCGCGACGAGGCGAACGAGCTGCGCAACAAGCCCGTGGTGGTGGACGATTCGCCGCCGACCACCGACGACTCCGTGCGCTCGGCCGCGCGCACCGACCACGCCATCCCCGAGCCGCCCTTCTGGGGTGTCCGCGAGATCGAGGCCGACCTCGACGACGTCTACCCCTACCTCGACCGCCACGTCCTCTTCAAGCTCCACTGGGGCGGGCGCGGCAAGAAGGGAGAGGAGTGGCGTCAGATCATCGAGGGCCACGACGGCGACGAGGGCTTCGCGCCGAAGCTCGAGCGGATGTGGGCCGAGCAGGACTATCTGCATCCGCGGGTGAAGCTCGGCTACTTCCCGTGCAACTCGGACGGCAACGAGCTGGTGATCTTCGACCCGGAGGACCACGACCGCGAGATCGAGCGGCTCGTCTTCCCGCGCCAGCCGAAGCACGACCGGATCTGCCTCGCAGACTTCTACCGCCCGCTGGAACAAAAGCCGGACGGATCTCCCGATCCGTCCGGGTCCGAGAGGGACGTCGTCGCGCTGCAGGCGGTCACCGTCGGCAGCGAGGTGACCGAGCGGCTCGAGCAGCTCGAGAAGGACGGCGAGTTCGCCGAGCAGCTCTTCGTCCACGGCATCGGCGTGCAGGCCGCCGAGGGCCTCGCTGAGTGGCTGCACGCCGAGGTGCGGCGCGGCCTAGACATCGACCTCGACCAGGGCCGCCGCTACTCCTGGGGCTACCCGGCCTGCCCAGAGCAGTCGGAGCACGAGAAGGTCGATCGCCTGCTCGGCCTGGGCGAAATCGGGATCGCCCTCTCCGGCGGCCACGCGCTCGAGCCCGAGCAGTCAACGGCGGCCATCGTCTCCCACCACCCGCAGTCGGTCTACTTCGGCATGAAGTCGGGCTTCATCCCCTCCGAGCCGAAGGGCGACGAGCTGATCGCCGGCACCGACCGCGGCGGCGAGCTGCCGCCCGAGGACGACCCCGAGGGCGACGGCACGGTCGAGTCGGAGACGGACGAGCCGTCGGCCGAGCCGGCAACCGCCTGAGCTGGATCGTCCTGCCCGGTCGATTCGAGCGGTGACGTCTACACACGCAATCAGCGCTTGCAATGGGAGGGCGACGAATCGCGACCCTGACGTCGCCGGACTTCCAATGGTCCGTCCTGGTGGCCATCGAGGGTGATTCCTCGGCCATGGGGCATCGTGATACTTCGGGCGGCTCGCGATCTGGGAAGCGTCCCCTGACCGGTTCGTGATTCCACGGATGGGTCGTCATGCTCGGCGGCTGAGGACGCAGGCAGCGGAGTACCCGCTGATCGTCGCTGGACGGTCTTGAATTTCGCGATCGGCTGATTTCGCGCATCCGTGGCATCTGAACACGCCGAGACCCTCGAAGTGGCCGGTGTCGGACGGCCTCTAGATCCGCGGGCCCACGCGGAGGGCCGGTGCCGGCTTCGGCGCGCCCGGCTCGAAGCTCTCGCCGCGGCGCGTCCATGCCTCGGGGAGGTCGGTCAGCGCCGCGGTGGCCGCCAGCGCGAAGTCGCGCTGCGCGGCGCCCTCCCAGCCGAACTCGGGTGGCTCGCCCGGCTCGCGCAGGCTCAGCTCCTCAATGGGCGGCACGCCCTCGAGGCATCCGCGCCGCAGCCGGGTGAGGGCGTCCTCGACCAGGCGCCATGTAGCTGCGGTAGCGGACCCAGCGCTGGTTCTGCCAGTCGAGCGGGCTGTCGAGCCATCCCTTGAGTGGCTCGCCTCCCGCGTCGACCGGCACCTCGCTCGGCGGCAGCTCCCCGAAGCGGGCGACGAGCAGCTTCGCCGAGCACTCTCCGCGCCTGCTCAGGTCCGCGATGACGTCGCGGGGCATCGTCAGGTTCATGCCTCCCTCCGTGCCCGTGTGGTCGATGTGGACGATGCGGTCGCGGTAGCCGTGGACGTGGCTCTGCGTCTGGTCGACCCAGGTCTGCATCGTCCGGAAGATCGATCCCGCGAACGCGAAGAGGCGCCGGTGCGGCGGCAGGCCTTCCCATCCGACCCACCACGCGTCTCCGCGCGAGTCGTTGTCCAGGGCCATCCAGACGTTCTCGCACTGGTTTTCCGACGGCGTCCATTCCCCCGGCAGCTTGCGCAGGTCGATCGCGAAGGTCGGCCAGCGCGGCACGGGCCCGTCGAAGAAGTGAACCGGGAAGTTGCTGGTGATGCCGCCGTCAGAGAACCAGCAGCGCTCCGGCTCGCGGTCGCGCTCGGAGGCGACCGGGCGCGAGAGGTCGATGCCGTGAAGCGGCACGGCGCTGATCAGCAGGGGGAAGCTGAGGCTCATCCGCACCGCGACGACCACGGGCAGGTCGGCGGCGTCCGGTAGCGGCACGAGCCGGCCGAAGTCCCCCGCGCGGTCGTCCTCGCGCGCGTCGCGAACCATCTGGTCGACGATCCGCGGCGGGAAGAGCCCGCGCATTTCCTCCGGGTCGAACCAGAACTCCTGGCCGGTAAACGGCAGCCGGAGCGGCCGTGCCTGGGTCAGGCACGTGGTCATCATCTGCAGGTTGACCCCGCGATCCGGGTCTGGCTCGCGACCCTCCCACAGGTCGCCGAAGGTGAGCGCGCCGCCGCCTTCCTTGCCGGCCACCCGGTCGAGCAGGTCCGCGAGCCAGATCGTCAGCGGCTCCGCGCCGGGCTCGCCCTCCCCCTCGTAGCCGCTGATCACGCCGAACCCGTTCTCCGGGACGGTGACCGCCACGCAGCGTGCCACGTTCAGGCGCCAGCGCGAAGACGAAGCCGGCGACGAGGAGCAGGAATCCGCAGGCGATGCCCCACCACTGAAGAAAGCCTTCCCCGGAAACGCCCGCCGCGATGCCGAGCGCGAGGCCCGGCGCCACGCCCAGGAAGGCCGCGACCGGAAAGCGCCTGGCGGTCACCCCGATGACACCGCCGAGCTTGCCGAGCCCCGTTCGCCCGCGGGTGGCCGCGAGCACGATGTCGAAGAGCGGCTTCGTCTGCGCGCTCGGCTGGAAGACGGAGGTCAGGTTCTGGCCGAGCCAGTTGGGCAGGCTCTCCAGCTCGCTGAAGCCGGTGCCGGTTCCGTGCGACTTTCCATGTTGCGCCGCGGCGACGGCAGCGGCCGCGATCGCGCCGGCCGAGGTCCCCCCGACGTTCTTGAAGTCGTAGTGCTCGGAGAGCTTGACCGCGGCGAGCGGGTAGACAACGCCGCTCGTGATTCCGCCCTTCATGACGATGTCGCAGTTGTTCTTCATGCGCGGTATGGTCGCGCCTGTGGGGGACGAAAAGACGCCGGGGACGGTCTCCGTGCCGCTGGTCGAGGGCATCGCGGTGACCTGCGCCATGCCCAACCTCGACGGTTCGGTCGAGCTCGGCGTGGAGCACGAGGGCAAGCGGGTGAAGAGCGAGCGGATCAGGCCCGAGGATCCGCCGAAGCCGTTCTCGATCGACCTGGGCATGATCGAGGTCGACCTCGAGCTGAACGCGCGCAACGACGTCGGGCTCGTCACCGGTCGCGGCACGATTCGGCTCGACGACCCGCTCAGCGACCGCGGCAAGACCGTCGCGGAGATCGACAAGGACCTCTTCCACTATGCGCCGGCGCACGGCGCAGTCGGCGACCGGACCGAGCCGGACCCGCCGATCTTCGACGACAAGCGCTTCGGCCGGACGCGGATGTCGTCCAAGGACGTCACCCGCGTCTTCGTCGACGACAATCAGCGCGTCCTCGCCGACGTCGGACGGGTCGTCAAGAAGTTGCTCTGGGACGACTATCCCGACTGGACCTTCAACACCGTCGCCTGCGTCGGCGAGTTCGACGGCGACGGGCGCGGGACCTACAGCAACCCGGGTTCGATCTGGTTCAACGTCTTCCTGGGCTACTACCAGATCGACGCGCCGAAACCGGACTGGGATCGTCCCTTCGCGTATGAGTCGGCAAAGGGCGCGAAGTCGGAGGTTCGATTCGACGAGATCGTCCGCCTGGGCAAGACGGATTGGAACTACATCTCGAACTGGATGTACGGAGTCCCCGGTGAGGTCGTGCGGCGCTACAACGATCTGGAGATGGAGAAGGTGAAGACCTCCCAGGAGGAGGCGAGCCAGATCGGATCGAGCCGCTGGCACCGGGTGGGGATCGGCAACGTTGCATTCGTCAGCGCGTATGAGTCCGACGCCCCCGGCTCCGAGGACCTGACGGACAACAGCCTGGTCTCCGACGCCTGGCGCAAGGCGTTCGGAACCCCCAGCCCGCACCCCGAGTACTCCCAGAGCTTCATCCCGACGCGGACCGACGCCGACATGTTCATCTCCTACTGGGAGGACGACGAGGCCTTCCACACGGTGATCTTCGGCGGCACGGCGCCGAACGGATCCGATCCGGCCTTCCTCGGCCGGCAGATGGAGGAGGCCGGCAAGGTGATCAAGCGCGGCTTCCCGGACCTGGGTTTTCCCCTGAAGTGAGCGCATCGGCGAACCGCGTCCGGATGGGGCTCGCCCGCCGCGCGGCGCTGGCCCTCCTCGGACGGGTGCGCGAGGGCAGGATCGAGCTCGTCGAGACCTTCGCCGGCGGCCGGCGGATCGGATTCGGCCCGGCACATGCCGAGTTGAAGGCGGAGATCACCGTCAACTCCCCAGCCGCGTACACCCGGATGATCCGCGACCGCAGCGTCGGTTTCGCCGAGGCCTACGCCGACCGGCTCTGGGAGACCGACGACGTGGTGCCGCTGCTGCGAATCGCGGCCCGCGAGCTGAGCCGGACGGATCACCTCCGCCGCCGGGTCATGCCGCTCGCTCGCCCTGTCCAGAGGCTCGCCAAGCTCGGCGTCCTCAACACCCGCGGCGGCGCCCGCCGCAATATCTCGGCCCATTACGACCTCGGCAACGACATGTTCGAGACCTTTCTCGACCGCGAGGCGATGCTCTATTCGAGCGCCTACTTCGAGCGCGAGGACGCGACCCTCGAGGAGGCGCAGGAGGCGAAGCTCGAGCGGATCGGCGCGCGGCTGGATCTCGCCCCCGACGACCATCTGCTCGAGATCGGCACCGGCTGGGGCGGCCTCGCGATCTGGGCCGCCTCGAAACGCGGTTGCCGGGTCACGACCACGACGATCTCACGCGAGCAGCGGGAGTACGCCGAGGCCAGGGTCCGCGCGGCTGGCCTCGAGGACCGGATCACCGTACTCGGCACCGACTACCGCGACCTGACCGGGACCTACGACAAGCTCGTCTCGATCGAGATGATCGAGGCGGTCGGCTGGGAGTACTTCGACGCCTACTTCCGCCGCTGCTCCGAGCTCCTGCACCCCCGCGGCCTCTTCTTCCTGCAGGCGATCGTCGCCGACGACCGCACCTACGAGGTCGAGAAGTCGTCGCGAACCTTCGCCAGCGAGCTGATCTTCCCTGGCGGGGCGCTGCCCTCGCCCGAGCGGATCGCCCGATCGATCGCCGGCCACACCGACCTGCGGCCGGTCTGGCTGGAGGACATCAGCCCGAGCTACGCGCTGACCCTCGCCGAGTGGCGCCGCCGCTTCCGCGCCGCCGAGGACGACGTTGCCGCCCTCGGCTACGACGATCGTTTCCGCCGCATCTGGGACCTCTGGCTCGCGTTCTTCGAGGCGGGCATGCGCGAGGCCCGCGTCGCCGACCACCAGATCCTGTTCGCGAAGCCGGAGTGGCGGGGAGCGGCCTCGGCCCTAGACGCCGACGCGGTCGAGGCTCGCGGCGCACAGCTCTTCGCTGACTGAGTCACCGCGCTCGCGGGCGAGCTCGATGCCGCGGCGGATGTCGGCCTCGGCCTTCTCGCGGTCCGGCTCCTCGGAGGCCAGTTCCAGCTCGCCGCGGAGTCGCAGGAGGCGCGCCTCGCACCAGCGCTCGCCGGTCTCCTCGCCGAGCGCCAGCGCGGCCGCGACCCAGTTCTGCCCCTCCTCGATCTCTCCCGTGGCGGCGCAGGCGCCGGCGATCGCCTCGAGCAGCCCGGTCGCGCTGCCACGCCGCCCGGTGCCCGAGGCGAGCTCCAGGCCGGCGCGGCAATCGTCGAGCGCCGCGGCATCGCTTTCAGCGACCGCACGCGCGGTGCCACGCAGGATCCGGCCGATGCCGTGGAAGTCACTGAAGCCCTGCTCGGACGCGATCGCGACGATCTTGTCGGCGAGGACCGCCTGGTTCGCCAGGTCGCCCTGCGTCCATGACATGCAGGCCTCCATCGTGAGCGCGTACACCACGTTGAACGGGGTGCCGAGCTTCCGTGCGAGCTCGACGCCCTCGCGGGCGCGCGCCATTCCCGGGTCCGGGCTGCCGCTGAAGCTGAGCGCGAAGCCGGCCATGCAGAGCGCCGCGACGCCCTGATCGGTGCCGTAGCGGAGGGTGAGGTCGCGGTGGCGCTCGGAGTCGTAGATCGCGACGGCCGCCTCGGCGTGCTCGAGCGCTTCGCCGAACCGCCCCTGCCAGAGGCGGGGGATGGCGAGCTGCACCCGCGCGAGCAGCTCGAGCGTGTCGTCGCCCTCCCGCTCCGCGATTCCGAGCGCCGTCGCGGCGAGATCCGCCCCCTCCGTGATCTGGCCGCTGTTGAAGTAATAGATCGCGAGGCCGGTCAGCGTGTAGCCGACGCGGCTGCCCTGCTCGAGGCCGGCGCAGAGGTCGCGGGCGCGGTCGTAGGCGACCTCGATCTCCGGATCCGCGTAACCGCGAAGAGCCATGATCGACGCGCCGAGCGCCGATTGGAGCTCGACCTCGAGCGCAACGCTCTCGGCTCCCTCGTCGAGATCGCCGGTCGAGGGAGATCGCCTTGTGCAGGTGCTCGATGGCCTCCTCGTGGGCGGAATGCCGGGCCGCGGCTTCGGCCGCGCGCGAATACTCGTCAAGTGCCTCCCGCGGCCGATCGGCGGCCTGCCAGTGCCGCGCGAGTAGCTCCGGCTCGGCGGCGCCGTCGCGCTCCAGAGCCTCGGCGGCTCGCTGATGCAGCGGTCGCCGCGATCGCCTCGGGAGTGAGCGGTACGCGGCGTCCTGGATCAGCGCGTGCTTGAACGTGTAGGTCGCGTCGGGCGGCTCCCCGTCGGCGAACACGAGGTCGTCCTCGACCAGCCGCTGCAGGCCGTGCAGGAGCAGGTCGCCCTCGAGCCCCGTCACCTCCTCGAGCAGGCCGTAGTCGAACTCGCGGCCGAGAACGGCCGCGTGCTGGGCGACCCGTTTCGCGGCGCTCAGGCGGTCGAGCCGCGCCATCAGCGAGTCCTGGAGCGTCGCCGGGATCTCGAGCTCGTCGATCGAGCCGACGAGCGAGAGCTCCCCGTCGCGCTCGGCGATCAGTCCCGAATCGAGCACCATCCGCCCGATCTCTTCCGCGAACAGCGGCACGCCGTCCGCCTCGTCGAGCACCCGGGCGACGACCGGCTCCGGGAGGGTACGCCCCGCGCCGACCCGGTCGAGTAGCCGGCGGGTCTCGCCGTCGGCGAGCGGCTCCAGGGTGAGACGGTCCAGCTCGGGGTGATCGAGCCAGCTCACCTCGAGTTCGGGGCGCGAGGTGCCGATCAGGAGCAGGGCGTGGGAGCGGCCCTGGACGAGCAGCCGCTCATACAGCTCGAGCGTCGCCGAATCACACCAGTGCAGGTCCTCGGCAAGCAACACCAATGGCTGGAGCTCGCTGAGGGCGAGGATCCAATCGGCGAGCACCTCGATCGTCCGGCGGCGAGCCAGCTCCGGGCTCATCACGGGCCCCGGCTCCTCCTCGCTTTCGATCGAGAGCAGGTCGGCGAGGATCGCGATCGCCTCCGGGTCGGTGATGCCGGCGAGCTCCAGGCCGGATCGCAGCTTCTCGAGGCGGATCTCGCCCGTCTCCGCGGGATCCAGACCGAGTGCCTGCCCGATCAGCGAGACCGCCGGCTCGAAGGCGGTGTTCTCCGTGTACGAGGATCCGTGGGCCTCGAGCCAGGAGTGCGGCCGAGCCGCCCAGGCTCTCGTGCAACTCGAAGACGAGCCTCGACTTGCCGATCCCCGGTTCGCCGGAGATCAGGACGGCGCGGCCCTCGCCGGAGGCCGCCGCCCGCCAGTGCTCGACCAGGCGCTCGACCTCGTGCTCGCGGCTGACGAACGGGGTCAGGCGGTCGCCGGCGGCGTCGAGCCGGCTCCGCACGCCGCTTCGCTGCAGCACCTGGAACGCGTCGACGGGTTCGGGGATCCCGTCGAGCTGCTGCGGCCCGAGCTCCTCGACGACGAAGATCCCGCGGACCAGCCGCTGGGTGTCGGATGTGATCGCGACACCGCCGGGCGGGGCGCACGACTGCAGGCGAGCGGCACGGTTCATCGTCTCGCCGAGCGCCATCGTCTCCCGCCGGTCCCGGGATCCCATCTCACCGACCAGGACCGGTCCCGTGTGAATGCCGACCCGGACCGAGATCGGCAGGTCCGGGTCCGATCCATCGATCTCCTCGGCGATCGCGAGCGCGGCCAGGATCGCTCGCTCCGCGTCGTCGTCATGGGCCGCCGGCCAGCCGAACTGGATCAGGATGCCATCGCCGAGGAACTTGTTGACCGCGCCGCCGTAGCGATCGAGGACCTCTCCGACCCGTTCCTGGTAGGCGAGCACCAGCTCGCTGAAGTCCTCCGGATCGAGCCGGCTGGACAGCTCGGTCGACGAGACGATGTCGCAGAAGACCGCGGTGATCTGGCGGAGCTCGTCCTCAGCCGGCGGCTCGCGATCCTCCTTCCGCCGCCGCGGTGTCGCTCCCGTCGCACCCTCGACCTCGGCGCCGCACTGGGCGCAGAAGCGATCGCCGGGGGACAGCGTCGCGCCGCACTCAGGACAGGCGTCCGCCACGAGCGAAAGCCCGCACTCCGGGCAGAACCTGGAGCCCCCCGGGACGCGATGACCAGCCGGACACTGCATCCGACCGCGAATATATCCCGCTGATCAGCCGGGGTCGAGCCGCGAGACCCGCCCGTTGATGTTGATCACGTAGACGCGCTCGCGAGCGTCCTCGCCAAAGCCGACGATCCCATTGTGGTTGCCGATGCCCAGCGAGCTGTCCCGGCGGGACCCGCCGACCTTCGGGACGAAGCTGCGTACGAAGCCCGAGCAGTAGTCCGCGTAGACGTAGCGGCCGCGGACAGACTTCGGCATCCGCTCGTCGCGGATTACGACGCCGCCGGTCACCGAGCAGTTGTTGCCGCCGTGGTCGTATTGGTGCGCGGGCTTGTCGTGGTGCGCGATCTTGCCGGGCTTGAAGCGCAGTGAGCCCTCGTAGATCGACCAGCCAAAGTTCGCCCCGCGAGCGCCGCGGACGGTCTCGATGTCGACCTCCTCGCGGCGGTCCTGGCCGACGTCGGCGATCAGGATCTTGTTCCCGTCGAAGGAGAAGCGGAACGGGTTGCGCAGGCCGCGGGCGTAGATCTCGTTCTGCCCCCGCTTGCCGACGAAGGGATTCGACTTGGGGATCCCATAGGGGCGGCGCTTGCCCTTCTTCGGGTCGATCCGGATCAGCTTGCCGAGCAGCGAGCTCGCGCGCTGCCCGTTGTCGCTCGGATCGTCGAAGCGCCCGCCGTCGCCGGTCGCGGCGTACAGGAAGCCGTCGGGACCGAATGCGACCGTGCCGCCGTTGTGATTGACCGCTCCGGCGTGCCTGATCTCGATCAGCTTGCGCCGTGAGCCGCGGTCGGCCTTCCGCGGGTGTCCCTTGCGCTGCTTGAACTCGTCGATCTCGATGTTGTCCTGGCGGTTCGTGAAGTAGACGTAGAAGCGGCGGGTGCGCTCGTAGTTCTCCGGGAAGGCGACCGAGAAGAGGCCGGTCTCCACCCGGCAGCAGCCGACCCAGCGCTTCATGTTGAGGAAGGTGCCCTGCTTACGATCGCCCTCGAGCAGGCGGATCTTGCCCTCGCGCTCCGTGACGAAGGAGACGTCGCCCGCGCCCTCGGGGGCGGCGAGGAAGGTCGGCTTGTCGAAGCTCGCCAGATCGTTCAGGCGCACCTGCGCCCGGCGCTCTCCGGGCTCCGCGCCCTGTCCCGAACCCCCGAGAAGGGAGAGCAGCAGGACTGTCGTCGCGAGCAGGGCTCTAGGCAGCCTGGGCATCCGGCGCGAGGCTACCGACCCGCGCCGGGAAATCCGCCAGCAGGCGCGCCAGCTGCGCAGGCGCCTCCACCTGGGGACAGTGGCCGCAGTTGACGATCACCTCGAGACGCGATCCCTCGACCTCGCGGAGAACTCGCTCCGCGCCGCTCGAGTAGACCATCTTGTCGGCGTCGCCCCAGACGACGAGGACCGGACAGCTGATCCGGCCGAGATGGAATGCGCCCTCCTGGAGCTCGGGGATCAGGCGACGGCCGGTGCCGAGGATGCGGATCACGTCGCGCCGCGAGGCGAAGTGGCGGGTGAACGAGGTGACCGCGGTGCGGTCGACCTCCGAGGGGCGCGTGAAGGCGAGGGAGCGGTAGGCGCGGCCGACCCCCTCGCGCACGATGGTCTCCGGCAGCGGCACGGGAGCCCGCAGGAGCGCCTGGACGATCGGCGTCGTCTCGATGATCCTGAACCACTGCGCCATATCGAGCCCGGCGGGCGCGACCGGGACGATCCCGGCGAGCGGCAGCTCGGCGCGTTCCGCGGCGCGCATCGATGCGCAGCCGCCAAGCGAGTTGCCGACGAGGACCACGTCTCCTCCGGAGCGCTCCGCCTCTCGGCGGACGGCGGCGGCAGCGAACCGGTCGAGCTGCGGGAGCACCGGTCGCTCGCGGTCCATCCGGGCGGCCTCGCCGAAGCCGGGCATGTCGAACGCGATCGCCCGCCTGCCGATCCGCTCGAGCTCCGGCAGCAGCGGCCGCCAGCAGTCGGCGCTGTCGCCCCAGCCATGGAGCAGGATCAGAGCCGGTTCGTCCGAGCTCCCGTCGAGCTCCACCGCCCGCGTGCGGAAGCCCGCCAGCTCGAGCCTGTACTCCCGAATCGGCGCCATTATTGAGGGGACGTTACCCAAGTGTGGGGACGCACAAGCGCCGTTGCTACGTTGAACTGCTCCCGAGAGAAGGAGGTCGAGATGGTTGGCGAATTGCGTGGTGTCTGGACACGCGGTGCCGATCCGAAGGAGCTCGTGCTCAGCGACGGCTCCCGGCTCGTGCTCGAGGACACCGACCAGGGCAGGATCCTCTGGCGGCGGACCGAGAGTGACGGGGCCGATGGGGAGATCTCGGTGGGCAAGGCGTTCGAGCTGGCGGGCGACGATTTCAGCGACTACGTCGCCGTCAGGACCCGGGCCGAGGCGGCCCACCTGCGCGCCGTCGCCGATTGGTGCGGAACCGAGGCTCAGCGGCTCGAAACCGAGCTATCCGGGGGCTCGCGACGCAACTAACGCCGCGCTACGCTGTTGGTTCACCTACGGCGGGTGAGTGATTTCGTGAAGGGATTCCGAAGGGCAGGCACGGGAGCGGCAATGGCCGTGCTTTGCGCTGTGCTGGTGCCGGCGGGCCTCGCGTTCGCCGGCTACCAGGACGGCGGCTACGGCGGCGCGACCGACCAGCTCGAGGCGCTCTCGTTCCGCGTCGGCGACGCCAAGGTGAAGCGGCTCAGCACGAGCGTCTACGCCGAGTGCGGAGAGGGCCCGCGACAGCTGATCACGATCGAGAAGGGGCGCACCGACGTCCTCGACGATCGCTTCACGCTGGAGCTGACCGGCCCCAACGAGCTCGAGGTGACCGTCACCGGCCGTCTCAAGGGCGAGCGTGCGAGTGGGCGGATCGAGGCGAGCGTGAAGCCGGCGGGGTCCGTCTGCCGGGCTGACCTGAAATGGCAGGCGACGCTCGCCGGCACCGCCGTGATCAAGCCCTGAGCCGGGTCCCTAGAGGCCCAGCCGGTTGCGCAGCCCGCGGGCGTTGAAGAAGCGGGAGACGCGGCCGAGCAGCTTGCGCTTGGTGGGGGTGTAGGGGTACCAGAGGAGCTCCGACTTCGCGGTCGGAAGCCGGGGCATCGTGATCGACTCGGTCCGGCAGTACTTGCGGATCCCGCCCGGCCCGTGGCGGTAGCCGATCCCGCTCGACTTCCAGCCGCCCATCGGGATCTCGAGCACGTTGTAGTGGGCGAGGACGTCGTTGACGTCGCAGGCGCCGGCCTCGATCCGCCGTGCCACCCGCTCGCCGTCTTCGGGGTCACCGGCGAAGACCGTCGCGCCCAGGCCGTAGCTGGTGTCGTTGGCCAGGCGCACGGCCTCGTCGACGTCGGCGACCTTCATCACCGGGATCACCGGGCCGAAGGTCTCCTCGCGCATCACCTTCATCGACGAATCGACGTCGGCGATCACGGTCGGCTCGTAGTAATCGCCGGGGCCTTCGCGGCGTTTGCCGCCGGTGAGCACGCTGGCGCCCGCGGCGCGCGCGTCCTCGACGTGGTCGGCGACGATCTCGGTTTGCGCGGGTGAGGTCATGGCGCCGAGCTCGGCCTTGTAGCCGCGGCCGTCGAATCCCTGGCGCAGGCCCTGGACGCGGTCGGTGAGCTTCGAGACGAACTCGTGGTAGATCGGCTCCTCGACGTAGACGCGCTCGACCGAGAGGCAGATCTGGCCGGTGTTGAGCAACCCGCCCCATGCGGCCGCGTTGGCCGCGCGCTCGACGTCGGCGTCCTTGAGCACGATCATCGGGTCCTTGCCGCCGAGCTCCAGGCTGACCGGGGTGAGCGTGTCGGCGGCTCGCTTCATCACGACCTTGCCCGTCCGCTCGGAGCCGGTGAAACCGAGGAAGTCGACCTCGTCGACAAGGGCGCCGCCGGTGTCGCCGAACCCGTTCACGCAGTCGAATACGTCGGGCGCGCCGACGTCTTCCTTCCAGGCCCGGACCAACTCGATGAAGCAGAGCGGGGTGATCTCCGAGGGCTTGACGACGACCGCGGCGCCGGCGAAGAGCGCCGGGATCGCGTCGCCGGCGGAGAGGATCAGCGGGAAGTTCCACGGGCTGATCAGGCCGACCACGGGGTAGGGCCGGGAGACGATCTTGACCTTCTTCAGCTTGAAGATCGGGAAATGCGGGCTCGGCTCCTCGTCGGCGAGCATCGCCTCGCCCTCGGCCGCGTAGTAATTGATCATGTCGCAGAGGTGGGGGACCTCCAGCCCGGCGTCCGCGCGGACCTTGCCCGACTCCTCCTGCATCACGTCGGTGAGCGCGTCCTCGTTCGCGAGGAGCCAGTCGCGCAGGCGTCGCAGCCACATCGCGCGTCCCTCGAACCCGAGCGCCTCCCAGGCGGGCTGTTCAGCGCGTACGCGCGCGACGACCTCGGCCACGCGATCGGGCGCGTCGACCGTCACCTCGCGGATCACGGAGCCGTCCGCGGGACGTACGACGTCGAAGACCTCCGGAGGCTTTCCGTTGGTCGTCTGTGCGGCTTCGGCGCTTGTCTCGGTGGCGGCGGTGGGCTCCACCCTGGGCAGAGCCTACTTCTTTGGGGCCAGCCGGAAGACCGTTCCTGAAAGGGAGACGACGTAGACGTGGCCCTTGGCGTCCTCGCCGAAGGCGACGGGCTGGTCGACCTTGACGCCCAGCGGGCGCTCGCCCTTCGCCTCGTTGCTCTTGAGCTTGGGCGCGAAGCTGCGCAGCTCGCCTTCGCAGACGTCCGCGAAGAGGTAGCGATCGCGCAGGCTCTTCAGCTTCTTGTCGTGGACCGTGACGCCGCCGGTGACCGCGCAGGTCGCCGCCGCGTTCGCGTAGTCGAACATCGGGGCGGAGTGGGGCCCCTGGATGGAGCCGCCGTTGTTCTGGTTGCCCTCGAAGACGTTCCAGCCGAAGTTGGCACCCTGGGCATCCTCGAAGCGGAGGTAGTCGATCTCCTCGCGCGACGATGCGCCGACGTCGCCGATCTGGATCAGCGGCTTCTCGCTGTCGAAGCTGAAGCGGAACGGGTTGCGCAGGCCGACGGCGACGATCTCCGCGTCGCCGGGGTTCTGCGGATCCAGCCGGAGCAGCTTGCCGAGCAGGACGCTGCGGTTCTGCGCGTTGGCGCTCGGGGAGCCGCCGTCGCCCGGGGCGATGTAGAGCTCGCCGTCCGGGCCGAAGGCCGCGGTGCCGCCGTTGTGGTTGGAGAAGCTGGGGTGGGGGATGGTGATGATCTCCCGGCGCGAGCCCGCGTCGGCCTCGGTCGGCGAGCCACCCCGGCGGAACTCGTCGACCTCGATGTCGCCGTCGTTGTTCGTGAAGTAGACGTAGAAGCGCCCCGAGCTCTCGTAGTCGGGTGGGAAGGCGACGGAGAGCAGGCCGCCCTCACCGTCCGGGGCCACGATGTCGGTGATGTCGAGGAAGGTCCCCGCGCGGTCCCCGTTGCGCAGCGCGATGATCCGCCCGTCGCGCTCGACGACGAACAGAAGGTCCTTGAACCCGGGCGCCGGCGCAACGTAGATCGGCGTATCGAACGACCCGACCTCGCGGAGCTTCACCCCGCCCTTGCCATCGGCCCGCTCGGCCGAGGGCTCGTCACCGCCGGATGACAACGCCGGCACCGCCAGCGCAGCCGCCAGCGCGAGAACGACTATGAGGCACAAGCGTCCCGCCGCCATGGATTAAGCGTAGGCGGCGGGGCTAAAAACTGCGGCAAGTAAGGGAGGGGTGACGGGCCGGAGAGGTGGGCGCGAAGCCGCTTCCACGACTTATTCGTTCTGTGGACGAATTTCTCGCGAAGGCGGAGCGAATGGTCGCCGAGATCGCAGGTCGGCAGCATGGGGTGATCTACGCGGTCGGCCACCGAAAGATCTCTCAGGAAGGCCGCTGGATCGCCGCCGTTTTCGCCTTCGGCCCTCAGGCCGTATTGAGCCACGACTCCGCGGCTGCCCTCTGGGGCCTCGCACGTTCCCCTACAAGCGCAGTTGTCCACGTCACCGTCCCGACCTCGAACGGTCGAACCAAGCGCCGAGGCATCCGCCTGCACTACTCCTCGAGCCTCACGTCCTCCGACACCACCCGGCGCAAGAACATCCCGGTCACCACCCGCGAGCGCACCCTCGCCGACATGGGCTGGGACTCGGAGCCGACCCGAAGCCACCTCGAGCGCCTCTTCCTGAAGCTGATCCGCACCGCCGGCCTCCCGCGCCCCGAGGTGAACGCCAAGGTCGGTCCCTACACCGTCGACTTCCTCTGGCGCGCCCAGCGCCTCGTCGTCGAGACCGACGGCTACGAGTTCCACTCCTCACGAGCGTCGTTCGAATCAGATCGTCGGCGCGACCGCGAGCTCCAGCGGCGCGGCTTCGTCGTCCTGCGCTTCACCTACCGCGACGTGACCGAGCGCCAGAGGGCAACCGTCGACGCGCTACAAGTGCAGTTGCTGCGAACTACCCCTCGACTTCGACCCGGCCGGAGCCGGTGACGCGGGCCTTGGGCGGCTTGTCCGTGATCGTGACGACGAACTTGCCCTTCGGCTGGGTGCCGTCGGATGTGACCGCCTTGGCGTTGCCGTAGAGGCCGGCGGAGATCTCGTAGTTGACGGTGTAGGTGCCGGCCTTGACCGGGGTCAGCTTCCACACCATCCCGAGCTGGTCGCCGGGGTCGACCTCGCCGAAGCCGAAGGTGTTCGTCTGCGCGACGGTGCCGGGCGACGAGCCCTCGGGCGCCGGGTCGCCGACGATCCGCGGGAACTTGTTCTCGAGGATCCAGACCGGGCGGTTCGGGTTGGCCAGCGTCGGGTTGTCGATGCGGATCGAGAAGGAGCCGTCCGCGCCGTCGTCGGTGAAGATCGTCACGGCGAGGTTCGGGATCACCTCCTGGCCGGTGTTCTCGACGGTGAGCTCGAGATCGGTGGTCTCGGCGAGGCGCTGGCGGGGCTGGAACTTCGAGTCGACGACCTCCGTCGGGAAGTCGCCAGTCGGCTCGGAAGCCTCTTGCGTCTCCGCGTCTCCGCCGCAGGCCGCAAAGGCCAGGCAAATCGCAGCGGTCAGAAGTGCAGAGAGAATCCTCATTTCGTGCCCTGGTCCCGGGCAGATTTGACTTCTCTCCCCAAGGCGCGGGGAACATACCACCGGGCAGGGTCGCCGCACGCCCCTTCCCCAGAAGCGCCCCGAAACGGTTAGGGGTGGCGTACGGGGGGCGGATCGATTACCTTTCCCCTAGAAGCGACCCGGTGGGGACCGGGTTGCACGAGGAGATAAATGGTCAGAGCCGTCGCCGATAGAGCCTTCCTGCCAGCCAAGTCGCTCTTCGAGCAGGTCGGAAACATGATGATCCTGACCGGCAAGACGATCGTCGCCGCGGTCAGCCCGCCCTTCCCCTACGGGACCGAGTTCGTCGGCCAGTTCCTCTTCGCCCTCCAGCTCTGCTGGTTCCCGATGTTGATCTCCACCGTCGCCTTCGGCTTCGGCGCGCCCGGCCTTCAGGCCGCGAACTTCCTCACCCTCTTCGGCGCGCTCGACCGTCTCGGCGGCTTCTTCATCCTCGCCTCCGTCCGCGAGTTCGCTCCGTTCGTGACCGCCGTCGTCGTCGCCGGCGTCGCCGGCACGGCGATCACCGCCGACCTCGGCGCCCGGAAGATCCGCGAGGAGCTCGACGCGCTTCAGGTCCTCGGGGTCGACCCGATCAAGAACCTCGTCGTCCCCCGGTTCCTCAGCCTGATGCTGATCACCGGCCTGCTCGACATCTACGCGCTGATCTTCGGGATCATCGGCGGCATCCTCGCCGAGCTCCTCTACGGCGCCCCGCTCGGCGGTTTCTTCGCGACCCTCTTCAACAACGCCTCGGTCACGGACCTATGGGGCAGTGTGCTCAAAACCATGCTGTTCGGCGCGATCATCGCCATCGTCTGTTCTTACAAAGGGATGAATGCGTCCGGAGGCGCTGAGGGGGTGGGCCGTGCCGTGAACGAAGCGGTCGTGATCGCCTTCCTCGGGGTCTTTGCGTTCAACTACGTCTTCACGCAAACGCTTCTGGCCACGCATCCAGAGATCTCGGTGATCAAGTAGATGCCAGGCTGGCTCGCGGTACCCCGTGATTGGCTGAGCTCACTCGGCGAGATCACCCGTTTCTGCGGCCGGGTCATGGGCCTCGTCTACACGGGCCGCGTCTTCACCTTCTTCGGCGAGGCGCTCCGCCAGGCCGGCATCCTGATCCTCGGATCGACGATCGTCATCTGGGGACTCGTCTTCATCCTCGGCCTGCAGTGCGGCATCGAGGGCGCCTACTTCAACCGCTCGGTCGGCGCGCCCGCATACGCCGGCGTCTTCGCCGCCTGGTGCGACCTGCGTGAGGTGATCCCCTACGCCTTCGGCTACATGATGGCCGCCAAGGTCGGCACCGGGATCGTCGCCGAGCTCGGCGCGATGCGGATCTCCGACGAGATCGACGCGCTCGAGGTGATGGGCGTCAACCCGATGATCTTCCTCGCCGCGACGCGCCTGCTCGGAGCCTGGATGACGCTTCCCTTCATGTATCTCGCCGCGATCGGGATCGGCTACTTCGCCAGCTATCTCGCCGTCGTCGAGCAGATCGGAGAGGTTTCCGCCGGCGGCTACTTCCTGATTTTCTGGATGTTCCAGAACCCGCCCGACCTGTTATTCAGCGTGATCAAGGCGATGACGATGGCGACCGCCATCGTGCTCGTCGGCTGCTACTACGGATACACGGCGTCGGGCGGCCCGGTCGGGGTCGGCACGGCGACGGCGAAGTCGATGGTCTTGAACATCGTGCTCGTGCACATCATCGGAATGATGGGCACGCTGGTCTTCTGGGGCGCGAATCCACGCGCACCTATCGGCGGATGAACTGAGAGGAGAGTCGGAGAGTGGCTGAGGAGAGGTCCGAGGAGTTCGCCCAGGAGACGCGCGCGTCGGAGACCGTGCAGTCGGATACAACCGCCGCCCCAGGAGGGTACGAAGACGCCGGCTACGACGATCCCTCCGCGGACGATCGCCCCGAGGCCGAGGAGTACGTCGAGCCCGCGCCCGAGCTCGGCAGCCTGCACAAGGACTACTCGATCCCCGGCGTGGATCCGAAGGAGCCGAACCCCTACGTCTGGCACACGGGCGAGAAGCGCGACCACGGCGGCGAGGACGCGATCGAGATCATCGACCTCGTCAAGCAGTTCGGCCGCACGCGCATCCTCAACGGCCTGAACCTCGGGCTCCCCGACAACCAGATCTCGATGGTGCTGGGCCCGTCGGGCACCGGCAAGAGCGTGCTGATCAAGCACATCGTCGGCCTGCTCTACCCGGACTCCGGCGATGTGCTCGTGCACGGCGAGTCGGTTCCGAACATGACCGACGACGAGCTCTTCGAGATGCGCAAGAAGTTCGGCCTCCTCTTCCAGGATGGGGCGCTCTTCGGCTCGATGAACGTCTTCGACAACACCGCGTTCCCGCTCCGCCAGCACACGGACAAGGGCGAGGAGGAGATCACCGAGATCTGCAACGCGACGCCTTCATGAGGTCGGCCTCGCCGAGGCGATGGACAAGATGCCGAACGAGCTCTCCGGCGGCATGCGCAAGCGCGCCGGCTTCGCCCGCGCGCTTGTGCTCGACCCCGCGATCGTCATGTTCGACGAGCCCGACTCCGGCCTCGACCCGGTCCGCACGGCGCTCCTCTGCGAGTTGATCCGTGAGGTCCACGAGGAGAACGGCGGCTGCTACATGGTGATCAGCCACGACCTCGGCACCGCCCGCCGGATCGCCGACTTCATCGCGGTGCTCTGGAAGGGCAAGATCGTCGAGTCCGGCCCTCCGACGAGCTGTTCGACTCGGACAACCAGTTCGTCAACCAGTTCCTCAACGCGAGACCGAGGGCCCCCTGGCGATGGACTGAGGGCGGCGATCGCCGTCGCATCTCTGCGTCCTCGGCCGATCGTCTCGCTCACGTACAACGGAAGTACGCTCGCTTCGCCGATCGGCCTGCGTCCTTGACCTGCTCGGCGCTCGCCACCCTCACCTAACCTCTAGGCAGTGAGCGGGCTTTTTTCTCGCATCGCCGCCGCGGCGGCATCGCGTCGTCGCGAGGTCGTCGCGATCGCGGCGTTCCTCTCGCTGATCGGCGTGGTCGCCGCGCTGCGGCTGGAGACCGACGCGTCGACCTCGACGATCGTCGATCGCGGCTCGGAGACGTCGGAGGCGACGGAGGACCTGCGCGCGAGCTTCGGCGACGACGCGATCGCCGTCCTCGTCCAGACCGACGAGGAGAACGACCTGCGCGATCTGATGCTGACCGAAGACCTCGGCCAGTTGCTCCGGTTCGAGGGCTGCCTGGCCGGCGAGGCATCGGTCACGGATGGCCAGTCCGCGGCCTCCTCCGCCTGCTCGGAGATCGCCGCGAGCGACAACGTCCGCGTCGTCTACGGCCCCGCCACCTTCCTGAACCAGGCGGCTAGCCAGGCCGGCCAGTTCCTCAGCGAGCAGTCGCAGGCGACGCTCGCCCAGGCTCAGGAGGCCGCCGCGACCGCGGTCAAGGAGGCTCGGAAGCAGGGCTTCTCCGAGGAGGAGGCCCAGCAGGCGGGCGTCGCCGCGGGCCAGGCGATCATCGGCGACTTCCAGAACAGCCTGCTCCAGCTCGCGATCCGCTACGGCCAGACCGGGCTGCCGAGCCTCGACGACCCCCAGTTCGTCAGCCAGGTCGTCTTCGACACCCGGCTCGGCGACGGCGAGCCGAAGTCGCGGTTCGCCTACCTCTTCCCGAGTCCGGACTCCGCCCTGGTCACCGTGCGGCTGGAGCCCGGCCTCTCGACCGAGGAGCGCAGCGAGACGATCGAGCAGATCCGCGAGGCGGCGGCCGACGAGGGCTTCGCGCTGAAGAGCGGCGACTACGTGGTCAGCGGCGTGCCGGTCGTCGTCGACGAGGCCTCGTCGACCTTCACCACCGAGAGCGTCAAGCTCCTGATCGCGTCGGTGATCGTGATGGCGCTGGTCCTCGCGCTCGTCTTCGGCCCGCCGCGCCGCCTGCTGCCGCTCGCGCTTGCCCTGCTGGCGACCGCCGTCACCTTCGGGCTGCTCTCGATCCTGGGCGGCAGCCTGACGGCGGGCTCGCTGGCAGTCCTGCCGATCCTGATCGGGCTTGCGGTCGACTACTCGATCCAGTTCCAGGCCCGCTTCCGCGAGGCGGTGGGGGAGGGCCGCCCCCGCGTTGAGGCCGCGCGGGTCGCCGCATCCCGCGGTGGGCCGACGATCGCGATCGCGGCACTGGCGACCATCGCCGGATTCCTCGTCCTGCTGATCCCGCCGATCTCGCCGGTGCCGATGCTGCGCGATTTCGGCCTGCTGCTCGTCGTCGGCATCGTGCTCGCGTTCACGGCTGCGCTGACGGTGGGCCTCGCGGTGCTCGTCGGTGAGGCGCGGGGTGGACAGGCGGAAGATGACGAGGCGGAGCGTGGCCGGATCCGTGACCGCCTCGTGAAGGCACGCGATCACGTCGCCGGGTCCTCGGCCGTCGCGAGCTTCACCCGCCTGAGGGATTCCGCGGGGAGGGGTGTCCAGCGGGCGACCAGCCGCTCCCTCGCCTTCTCGATCGCGGACCCCGGCCGCATGCTCGCCCTGGCGGCGATCGTGGCGGTGGGCGGTTGGGTCGCCTCAACGCAGACCGATGTCGCATCCGATCCGCGTCAGCTCGTCCCGGGCAGCGTGCTCGAGGACGCCGGAGTCCCCGCGATCGAGAAGGAGACCGGCGTCTCCGGCGAGCTCAACGTGATCGTCACCGCTCCTGACGTCACCGATCCCGAGGTGGTCGCCTGGATGGCCGACGTGAAGGGGCGGATCCTTGAGCGGGGGGGCTTCGGCGGTGAATTCCCGAGCTGCGAGGCCGCGCAGATCTGTCCACAGATCGCGATCTCCGACCTCTTCACCGAGGGCGCCGGGCCGCTCGATCAGGAGCGGATCGACACCGTGCTGGACGCGGTGCCGCCCTATTTCTCCCAGGCGGTGATCACCCGTGATGCCGAGACCGGGGAGCTGGGCAACACGGCGAACATCGCGTTCGGTATCCGCGTGGGCCCGCTCGACCAGCAGGAGAACCTGATCGAGGCGATCCGCGAGGAGATAAGCGACGCGCCGCCCGGGGTGGACGCCCGCGTGGCAGGGCTGCCCGCGCTCTTTGCCGACGCCAACGCGGACCTAGAGCGGAGCCGGTTCCTGCTCACCGGCGCCGCGCTGCTCGCCGTGGCTCTGACGCTCTTCGCCTTCTACCGGTCGCTTCGCCGCGCGCTCATACCGCTGATCCCCATCGTGCTCGCCACGGGCTGGGCCGGCCTCGTCGTCTGGGTGGCCCGCGTCGACCTGAACCCGATGTCCACGGCCCTGGGCCTGCTCGTGATCGCGATCTCGACCGAGTTCAGCGTCCTGCTATCGGCACGGTTCTTCGAGGAGCGCGACGCCGGGCGCTCCGTCGGCGAGGCGCTGCGCGAGACCTATGACCGGACCGGCAAGGCGGTGCTCGCCTCCGGCGTGACCGCGATTGCCGGCTTCGCCGTCCTCATCGCCTCCGGGATCCCGATGCTGCGCGACTTCGGGCTCGTCACGGTCGTCGACCTGAGTGTCACCCTGATCGGGGTGATGCTGGTCCTGCCGGCGGCGCTGGTATTCGCCGAGAGCCGTACGTTGGTGACCGATGGCCTCCGAACCCGAACCTCCGGAACGTAAGCCCCCCCGCGGGCTCGCCACCCCCGGGGCGCAGTCGGCGGCGCGTCGGTACTCGCTCTACGTCGGCATGGCCTTCGTGGCCGTCGCGATCTTCGCGTTCGCCTCGACCCGGTTCTCCGACTCCGCCGACGAGGGCGGGCCCGTCGGGCTCGAGGCCGGCCTCCCGCTGCCGCCGTTCGCCGCGCCGGACGCGCTCGGATCGCTCGATGGCGACGCGAACATCTTCCAGGACGATTGCGAGACCTCGCGCATCCCCTGCCCCGAGGGCGATCGCCGTACCCCCGCCTGCGAGGTCGACGACGAGGGCGCGATCCGCGTCTGCGACCTCTTCGACAAGCCGCTCGTCCTCTCGTTCTGGTTCACCCGCGGCGGCGACTGCCTGCCGAGCCAGGACGTGGTCGACGAGCTCGCCGGCCGTTACGGTGACGATGTGAACTTCCTCTCGGTGAACGTGCGCGACGACCGCGAGGAGGTGCGGCGGATAGTCGAGGATCGCGGCTGGGAGCTACCGGTCGCCTACGACGCGGACGGAGCCGTCTCCAACCTCTACCGGATCGGCGTCTGCCCAAGCGCGACGCTCGCCTACCCGGGCGGGATCGTCGCGGACACGGCCGTCGGAGAGGGCGAGTTCGAACCCGACGTCCTCGGTGAGCGGATCGAGAAGCTGATCGCCGAGTCGGAGAAGCGGGCCGGGGAGGACCGGTGAGCGAGTCGATCGACGACCTGATCCGGGATGCCGAACGGCAGCGAGCGCCCCTGGGCGCTGGAGAGTCGAGCCTCGGCGCCGTCTCCTCCGAGCTCGCCGAGGAGTTCCCCGGGCTCGGCGTCCGCTACCTCGTCGTCGACCGCGGCTCCGGGAAGAGCCCGAAGGTCGTCAAGGAGCGCCTGCGCGAGCTCTCCGACCGCTTCAGCGGCCCGCAGGCGATCACCCTGCGCCAGAAGCCGATTCCCTGGGCCTACCGCGTCTTCTTCCGCCACATCGGACTCGACCCCGACCGGACGCTGACTCCGGTCGAGCAGCTCTCGCTCGACCGCATGCGGGAGGGCCGCTTCAAGAGCCAGAACCTGCTCGACGACGCCCTGACGATCGCGATCGTCGAGTCCGGGGTGGCGCTCCGCGCGTTCGACGCCGACAAGGTGACCGGCGGGCTCGCCCTGCGGGGCAGCGAGGGGGAGACGCTCCCCGGCCGCCCGGGTGAGCTGCCGCCAGGGACCCTCGTCATCGCCGACGAGATGCGTCCACTCGCGCTCCTTTTCGGCGCCACCGGCGAGGGCCTCGGGGTCCATCCGCGCACAAAACGAACGCTCCTGGCGGCCGTCCTGGTCAAGGGAGTTCCGGACGCGGTCGCCGAGGAGGCGCTCTGGGTTGCCGCGACCGTTATGAGAAGCGCCGGATGATCGGTAAGATCCCTAGCCGGGTTCGCTGACGAAGGGTTGCCCGTGACTGAGCTGCTACTCGAGAACGGCACACCGAAGGTTCCGTCTCCTCCGCCGAGCCCGAACACGCTCGAGACGAGGGACGGTGAGCGCCGCATGCGGCGCGAGCTGCGCCGCCAGATCGCCTCGCTCGAGCACCAGCTTGCCGAGCTCTTCGCGACCGCCTTCCCGCGCCGCGGGATCGAGTACGCGGTGGCCGCCGCCGGCGGCCCGCGGATCCTCGGGGTCGCGGAGCTCGAGCGGGTTCGCGACGGGCTCGCCGTCCGCCTCCGCGAGGCGCAGGACGAGCTCTCCAAGCGAACCTACGTCGAGGAGCGAAACCGCGAGACGCTCGAGCGCATGATCGCCGAGCCGAGCCGCTTCCACTGGCTACAGATCTCGAACGAGGACGTCGGCGAGCGCGGCTGCAAGCACTGGCACGCCCGCCCGCGCTGGGGCCCAATCGGGCTGTTCATGAATTGGTGGAGGGTCAAGCTCTCCTCCGGTTGCCCCTTAGCCGGGGGACACGGCCTCGCCGTGTCCCGCCCAAATTGAGCCCCCTCCCAGCCTGAATGTCGAAGAAGTCGCGCAAGCGGCGCCGCAAGCCGCGGCCGAAGCCGGCGCCGGTCGCGGCGACGGCTGACGCGGCAAGCGAACCGGCGCCATCGAAGCCGAAGGCTGCCCCGCGGCGACGCGCCGTCGACCCCGAGGGCGCGCCCCCCGCCCCCTGGGGATCCTTCCCTCTGGTCGAGATCGCGGTCCTCGTCGGCATCGTCATCCTCGTCATCGGCTTCTTCACCGACGGCACCCAACAGGCGATCCTGATCGGCACGGGGCTCGTCCTCTGCTCGATCGCCGGGCTCGAGCTTGCGATCCGCGAGCACTTCGCCGGCTACCGCTCCCACACTCTGATCCTCGCCGCGGTTCCCGCGGTCGCCGTGCTCGGCGTCCTCTTCTACCTGGCCCCGTCGGGCCTCGCGCCGATCTTCCGGCTCGTCATCTCCGTCGCGATCTTCGGCCTCGCCGTCTGGGGGCTCACCATCACTTTCCGCAACCGCTCCGGCGGCCATTCGTTTCGAGTGAAAGCGCCGCGCCGGCGATGATCGCGCTGCTGGCGCTGATGTTCGCCGGCTGCCTCTGCCTCTGGATAGGTGTCCCGCTCGCCTGGCTCTGGATCGGCTCGCAGATCGAGGCCGCGACCTCGCTCGGGACCGCGCTCGCGGCCTCGATGATCGGGGCGATCACCACGATCATCGGAATCTTCTGGGTCCTGACGCGGCTCGACGCCCTCTACGCGGAGCGCCGGCTTGCGAAGGCGGAGAGGGAGGGCGAGGTGCCCCTCGACGACGATGACGAGGGCGAGCCCTCCGGCGCCCTCGAGCCGATGATCGTCTCGAGCGCTGCGATCGCCCTCGTCGGCTTCGGGATCTGGTTCTTCTTCCTCGCCGGGACGAGCCCGGTCCCGCTCAACATCGGCTACTGACGCCAGAACGACGAGCGCCCGGCTTCTGGCCGGGCGCCCCGTTCCTCCTCTGTTCCCGGCGGACCGGGATGTCTCAACGCCTCGTCTTGCGCTCCAGTTCGGATGCAAGAAGCTGGCGCTGACGATCGGTCAGCCGGCCCAGCTGGCGGTTCTCGTTGAGAGCCAGAGAGGAGAGGAACTTCCTTGCCCGCGTCCTACCCCAGCGCTGTTGTGAGCGCAGGAGCTCCGAGACGGTCATCGTCTCGACCTCGAAAGGGCAACTACGGACCACTTCGGCGGCGTTGGAATCGCCGGACCTCACAGACCGCTTCAGTGCGGCTCGTGCAAGGCGAATCCTGTTCGCGTGTGCGAGCGCCTGCATGTGCTGTGGTGCACCTGAAGGCACGGCCGTCGTGGCAGCTTCCATTGACACTCCTCCTCATGAGTGGCGAAGGTTGGCGATTGGGTACGTCTAGGTACGTCGGTCCATCAGTCCATCGGCATTCCGGCAGGGTCCCCGGCAGGTGCTACTGCCCCTGGTTGGGCCCCTGTTGGAGAGTCGGGGGACAACTGGTCCTGTGTCCCGTCCGCTCCCTGCCCCGGGTGCGTCCGGTGCGTGCGCGACCTTAAGCGCTAGCCGCCCCGCCGGTCAACGCGGTACCCGCATCTCCTGCCCCCGGCGGTCGCTAAGAGCAACAATTTCTTCACGAGATCGGCGCCAAATTCACTTGTCCAGAATTGGACAAGCCAAAACTACCCAGTACGGGGGAGTCGTTCAGCCGGTCTGGCGTACATCGGGGAACTCTTCAATCACCTTGGCGAAGACCTCGAGGGCGCGATCCAGGTGCTCGGGCTCGTGGGTCGCCATCAGACTGGTCCGCAGAAGCGCGCCCCCCGGCGGCACCGCGGGGTGCAGGGCGACGTTGGTGTAGACGCCCGCGTCGAAGAGCGCCTTCCAGAAGAGGACCGCCTGCCAGTCCTCGCCGATCACGACCGGGACGATCGGGGTCACGACCTCGCGGCCGTCGGTGAGCTTCGTCGGCTCGACCACCCGCAGTCCCAGATCGGAGAGGCCGCGGTGCAGGTAGGCCGCGTTGGCGAGCAGCCTCTCGAGCAGTACCGGGCCGTCGGGGGAGCGGATCACCTGCAGGGCCCCCATCGCGGCGCCGACCGCCGCCGGCACCGCCGAGGCGGTGAACATGAACGGCCGCGAGGAGATCTTCAGGAACTCGATCACGTCCGCCGGGCCGGCGATGAAGCCGCCGCAGGAGGCGAGGCTCTTCGAGAAGGTGCCCATTCGCAGGTCCACGTGCTCCTCGACCCCGTAGAGCTCGCAGGCGCCGGCTCCGCGCTCGCCGAGGACGCCGACGCCGTGGGCCTCGTCGACGAGCAGGCGGGCCCCGTAGCGCTCGCAGGCCGCGACGATGTCCGGCAGCGGCGCGATGTCGCCCTCCATCGAAAAGACGCCGTCGACGACCACCAGGACGCCGCCGCCGTCCTCGACCGCCCGCTCGAGCATCCGCTCGAGCTTGTCGATGCGGTTGTGGCGGAAGGGGCGCATCCGCGCTCCGGAGAGCTTGCAGCCGTCGAGGATTGACGCGTGGTCCCCGGAGTCGACGATCACGGTGTCGCGCGGCTCGAGCAGCGTGCCGATCGTTCCCAGGTTGACCTGGTAGCCGGTGGTGAAGCAGAGCGAGTCCTCGGTGCCCATCCAATCGGCGATCTCGCGCTCGAGCTCGACGTGGAGCGGCGTCGTTCCGTTCATGAAGCGGGAGCCGGTGAGCGCGGTGCCATAGCGCTCCAGGGCCTCGCGGGAGGCGCTGCGGACCCGCTCGTCGGCGGTCAGCCCGAGGTAGTTGTTGGAGCCGAGCATCACGGTCTCCCGCCCCTCGATCTCCATCAGCGGGCCGGCCTCCGACTCGATCAGGCGGAAGTAGGGCAGCAGGTCGCCCTCCTTCGCCGCCGCGAGCTGCTCCGCGCGCTCGTGGGTGCGGGCGCGCTCGAAGATGTCGATGCCGACCTTCTCGGCGGTCTGCGGCTCCACGGCTGGAAGCTTAGGCCTCGGTGATGTACACCGTGGCGTTGTTGCCGCCCGTGCAGAGGATTGGCGGCGGGCCGCTGCAGGTCATCCGGTAGGTCTCGCCTGTGGCCGGGCTGAAGCTCTCGAAGGTGTTACCGGGGGAGGAGAAGTAGTCGGCAGCGACGTTCAGCCCGAACCCGCAAGAGGTGGTCCCGCCATCGACGAAGACCCCGGCGCCGCAGTCCTCCGCGCTCGCCGGCACCCCGGCACCTTCATCGGGTAGGGGTGCCTCGGTTGTCGTGGTCGTCTCCGCGGGCTCGTCGCTCTCGTCGACGTCCTCCTGGAGCTCCTCGATCTCCGCCTGGAGGTCGGCGATCTCGTCGTCGGACATCTCCTCCTCCGCCGCCGGGTCCGGCGTCGTCTGAGTGATCGTCACGTCCTCGCCACCGCACGCGGCCAGGGTCATGCTCGCGAGGAGGACGGGCAGGAGCCGGCGCACGAGCGGCAACCTATCCCAGGCGGTCTGATTTAGTGCGGCAATGCCCGTTTCCGTCGAGCCGGTCTCCGGCCGAGCCGACCTGAAGCAGTTCATCGATCTGCCCTACCGCCTCCACAGGGGAACGCCGTGGGTGCCGCCGATCCGCTCCGAGCGCAAGCGCTTCCTCGACCGCTCGAAGAATCCGTTCTTCGAGCACGCCGAGGCCGAGTACTTCCTGGCCCGCTCGGAGGGCCGCGTCGTCGGGCGCATCACCGCGCAGATCGATCGCCGCTGGGACGAGTTCCAGGGGGGCGAGGACGGCTGGTTCGGCTTCTTCGAGACGGAGAACGACCCGGAGGTGGCAGGTGCGTTGCTCGACGCGGCGGGGGATTGGGTCCGCTCGCGCGGCCGCAAGAGGCTGCTGGGCCCGGCCGATTTCACGACCAACGATGAGATCGGGCTGCTCGTCGAGGGTTACGAGCTGGCCCCGATGGTGCTCCAGCCCTGGCACCCGCAGTACTACCGGACGCAGATCGAGGAGGCCGGCTTCAACAAGGCGATGGACCTACTCATGTGGCGGCTCTGGCTTGGCGACCTGAAGCAGGGAGACACCTTCCACGAGTTCATCGAGGAGGCGGCCGAGAAGTGCGTGACCGAGCACCGGGTGGTCGTCAGGCAGATGCGGAAGAAGGACCTCGAGGCGGAGATCGGCCGCTTCCTGGAGGTCTACAACGAGGCCTGGGGCAAGAACTGGGGCTTCGTCCCGGTCACCGACGCCGAGGTGGCCTTCCAGGCCCAGAACCTGAAGCCGGTGCTGAGCGAGGACTGGGCGATGATCGCCGAGCGCGACGGCGAGGTGATCGGGGCCGGGCTCACGCTGCCCGACGTGAACCAGGTCCTGGCGAAGATGAACGGCAGCCTGCTCCCGTTCGGCTGGCTTCGCTTCCTGCGCGGGATGCGAAACCCGCAGGGGGTGGCCGGCGTCCCGGGCTCTGACGTCGATGCGGTCCGCGTCTTCGCTCTCGGAGTGAAGCCCGCCTTCCAGCACCTCGGCGTAGCCGCCCTGCTCTACGTCCGCCATCGCGAGACGGCGGCGCGGATGCCCCAGAAGGGCGGCGAGACGGGCTGGATCCTGGAGACGAACGAGCCGATGAACCGCGCCATGGAGGGGATGGGCGGCGAGATCGTGAAGCGGTACCGGATCTACGAGCAGGGCCTGTAAGCGGCGCACGCGCCGCTCTGCCGCGATTCAATGTCGCTCGTGACCGTGAGGGGGAGAATCGTCGCTGCGGGCCTGTGCGCGTCCGTGGCCGCGCTTGCGGGGGTCCCAGCGGCCGCCGTCGCGGCGGGCGAGGTCACCGAGACGCCGATCGCCTCGGCCGCGCCGGGCGCGAAGCGGGTGCTCACCTCCCACGTGAGCATCGTCGACCCCCTGCCGGAGTCGGCGGGGCCGCACCCGAAGGCCTGCGACTCGATCGGCTACCTGCGGTTCCGCTCGAGCGAGGGCCCGGAGGAGTCGAAGCGGGCGGATGCCGTGATCACGCTGATCCCCGGCTTCCTCGCCGGCGCCTCGTCGTTCGACGTTCTCGCTCGCAACGTCGTCCGCGACGCCGCGAAGCGCGGCAAGGACGTCGAGGTGTGGGGGATCGACCGCCGCGCCAACTGCCTCGAGGACTATCACGGCATCACCGCGGCCGCCGAGGCCGGCGACGCGAGTCTTGCCTACGACTACTACTGGGGCGGACAGGAGGTCGCGGGCAAGCGCTTCGAGGGCTTCGTCGAGCCCACGGATGCCGGCTTCCTGGGCAGCTTCGGGCTCGAGCGGACGCTGCGCGACTGGAACACGGTCATCACGACGAGCATGCCGGGCCAAAAGCGCCGGGAGAAGAAGCTCGTCTGCGGCGGCCACTCGCTCGGAGGGCCGCTGACCGCTTCCTACGCGGGCTGGGACTTCGACGGCGACCCCGCGACCGATATCGACGCCGGCTACCGCCAGTGCGCCGGGCTCGTCGGGCTCGACACGACGCTCTCGCTCTCGGGCGGCTCGGGCGGCGCGCCCGGCGCCGGGCCCATCCTCGACGCTGCCGGCCAGTCTGGCGCGGCTCCGTTCGTCAACGTCTCGCCGCTCACGCCCGAGACGATCCAGGTGACCCCGGTCTTCGCCGTCGGCGCGTACTTCCAGCCGCAGGAGACCCAGCTCAACACCGAGCTGCCGCACACGACGAACCTCGACATCGCTCAGCGGGTGCTGTTCTCCAAGGACGCCGCGCACTTCGCCAGCGGCAGCCCGGACATCCGCGAGTTCACCCTCACCAACGAGGTCGTCCTCGGTGGCGTCTTCGACGACAACTCGGCCGGCCTCAGCTTCCTGCGCGCCAGCCTCGGCTCGGTCGCCGGCGGCCCGCTCGCCGACAAGGACTTCCCGACGCCCAGCGGCGGTCACCTCGCGCTGCCCGAGGATCCCGCGACGCCGCTCTACTCATGGCAGCGCTACCGCCAGGTCGGCGCACCGGGCGTCCCGCTCGAGCTCAACGACTCCGGCGTTCCGTACACCTCGCGCGAGGGCGAGGTGACCGAGATGAAGCAGTTCGCGCGGGCCCTCTTCGAGACGCCCACGGCCAACTTCACCGAGCAGTACTTCCCGGTCAAGATCCTCACCGACGTCGTCGCCGCCGAGACGGGCGCCTTCGACGACCTCCGCTACGACGGCGTCGCGGAGAAGCCGGGGCTCCTGATCCAGGCCGGCGACTCGAACGACAACGACCCGCCCGACGAGGGCCCCGTCACCCCCGGCCCCGCCCCGCCCAACGACCTCCCGGCGAGCCGCGAGGTCGTCATCCCCGGCTACAACCACATCGACGTCACCACCGCCGCCCGCAAACAGAACGACGGCCGCCGCGAGCCGTCGAGCCGCGCGCTCCTGAACTTCACGTTGAAGGTGGTTCGGGAGGCGGGGCAGGGCGTGGGCGGCGCGGGTTAGGGATGAAGCGCTGCGTCCGCGGCGCGAGACGCCGAGGTCGCGGGCATGTAGAGGGGAATGAATCAGGGTGGGCATCGGATGCGAGGCCTCTTTGAGGGAGCATTCCTGGATTAGCCGTACATATGACGGTCAAGTCAGGAATGCTTCGCGAGAGTGGCGCCTAGCGTCCACCACTCCCTCGATCGCCGTCTTCCCTTACTAGCCCCGCGACCTCGGCGCCTCGCGGCGCGTCGGGCGCGCTTTCGTCCCTAGCTGAGGGAAGAACCGAGGCCCTACAGCCCGGCGAGCTTCAGGTAGCCCTTCAGGCGCTTCGTCGAGCCCGCGGCCTTGTTCGTCGCGACGGCGATGAAGTCCACCTTGCCGCCGCCCGTCCCGTAGACGATCGTCGACTTGCCGAGCTTGCCGGTGTAGAGGCCGCCGCCGATCTTCTCGGCGCGGCCGTCGAGGCGGTCCACGTCGGAGCCGACGGTCAGGCCGAGGCCGCGGTGGCTGCGGGCGGTGGACGCGATCAGAGCGACCTTGCCGCCGTCGCTGAAGACGGCGTCCTCCTCCGCCTTGTTGTTCTCGCGGCCGTCGACGCACCACTTCCAGGCCTGCAGGCGCCGATCCGGCTGGCCGGCGTCGACCAGAAGCTCCTCCGGCTTGGCGCCGAGCTCGACGTCGCCGAGGCCGCCGGCGGTGAAGCGGGCGTGCGTCGAGCGGCATCCGGGGCCGCCCACGCCCTCGGCGCGCTCCCACATCTGCAGGTAGGCCTCGGCGCCGCGACCCATGTCCTTGACGATCGCGTCGCCGCCGATCATCCGCAGGTCCTGGATCCAGTCCGGGTAGAGGCCGTAGTGGGCGACGCCGTCCATGTTGATGTCGTAGACGCGCTCGCCGCTCGTCTGGCGGTCGAGCTCGACCGAGCCGTCGAAGGAGCGGAAGGGATAGGTGACAGGGGGCGCGAGCGAGACGTCGCGCGGTCCTCCCTGGGCGCCGAAGCCGTTCGCGTCGGCGCCGTAGCCGAAGCCGAAGTAGTAGCGCTTGTCGCGCAGCGGCTTCGTGTCCTGCCAGGCATGGACGAAGCCCGCCGAGCTGCCCGCGTAGGGGGCGATGAAACCGCCCGCCTTGTAGATCTCGGGGAAGGCGTCCGGAGTCGACCAGCTGTGGCTGGAGACGACCCCGCCGTAGTCCTTCGAGCCCGTGAACGCCAGCGCCTGGTTCCGCGCCAGAACGCTCATGTGATCCGGGTCGAAGACCATGTGCCGCTTCATCATTCCCCGGAGCAGGTACTCGCCGAGGTCGGTCAGCCCGCGGATGTTGCAGTGGGGGCCGGGCCCGTATACGGGGGCGGCGCCTGACGGGACGCCGAAGATGGCGGTGCCGCCGAAGATCGCGTCCTGCGCCGGGATGGCGCCGGCGTTCGGATCCTGTGTGTGGTCATGGGCGCCCTCGGGACCGGTGCACGCCTCGAGCTGCCAGAACCGGCCGGTCTCCTTGAAGTTCGCCGCGTTGACGACCGGCCCGATGATGCCGCCGTCGCCCGCGACCCCGGCGAGCGCGTTGTCGAACTTGTTGACCAGCTCCATCTGGCTGATGCCCATGTCCTGAACCTCGTCGAGCTGGCGGTCGATCGACTCGCGGTCGCAGCCGGGGTCCGGCTGATCGTTGAAGGTGCCGCAGTCGAAGAGCTTCGAGACCTCGATCCCGAGCACGACCGCGAGCTTGCCGTCGTTGATCACCTGGCGCGCCTGGAACGGGTTCTCGACGATCCGGAACCAACCCTCGCCGGGGCCGCCCTCCTGGGCGTCGATGTAGTTCTCGAGCTGGTGGATCCGCTGGATCTCCAGCTTGACCGTCTTCATCTCGTTGCACGGGTCCGGCCGATCGGACTTGAGCGGGTAGACCTCGCAGAGCTGCGCGTTGTCGACCATCAGGTTGACGAAGACGCGGAGACCGCCCATGTAGGCGCGCTCGAGCCACTTGTAATACGACTGCTCGTGGGTCAGCGAGTCGTGCTTGGGCCAGTCCTTGAAGGTCGGCCAGCCGACGTTGTCGTGCGTGGGCCGTGTGCCGCCCGAGAGCGCGTTCTCCAAGACCGCACCGGCGCCGTTGCCGGCGTGGTCGGGGCAGTCGACGAGGGCGTACGGGGCGCCGTAGCGGTGCCAAGGCTTGCCGCAGTGCACCGCGCCGCCGAGGAACTCGAAGGCCATCATGTGCATGTGGGCGTCGACCAGGCCCGAGGCCTCGCCGTGGGGCGTCTCGCCGCCGCCGGGCTCGCCGACCGCGTTGACCTCCACCTCGGGGTAGGCCGAACAGCCCTCGACCGCCTCGAACGCGAACTCTGCGGATTCGGCGCTGCCGCCCAGCGCGAGCGAGCCGTCGGGGTTCGCAGCCAGCGGCTTGCCGCCCGAGATCGAGGTGATCGAGAATCCGTCACCGGACTCGTCGACCTCCCATTCAGCCGCCTGACTCGGTTCGGCGGCGACCTCGACGCCGTCGCCTGTCGCGGCCATGAAGTCCTTCGCCGGTCCGTAGAAGAGGTATCGGCCCAGCTCCGGCGGCTCCATGAAGAAGGGCTCGGCCTGCGCCGCACTCGTCGCCGAGGCTGCGTAGCCGCCGTCGCCCTTGGCGATGTAGCGGTCGAGTGCCAGGGACCGGACGGCGTAGCAGCCGTTCGCGAAGTCGTATCGATCAGGGGTAGCTGTGGCGGCCGAGGCGGAGGGCGCGGGAGCGACGAAAAGCAGCACGAGCGCGGCTCCGAACGCGCACAGCACAGCGAACCCGATCGCGACCGGATCCTTCCTGCCCGCAAATCGCGAGAGAACGTTCAAACCCTGACTCCCTGCGTTGAGGATAGCTTCGGATGCCGGGAGGGGCGCCGGTAGGATGCGACCAATGGCGGAGGATGTACTCGAGGCGGTGGCGGTCGAGGAGGACGTGCCCGACGCCGTGCTCTCCGACGAGCCGGCCCAGGTTCGCAGGCTGCCGGTGCCCCGGCGATCCGGAGAAGAGGTCGAGCTTCGCAACGAGATGGCCACGGCCGCGCTGGCCGCGGCCGGCGGGCTCGCGGCGGGCGCGGTTACCGTCGCCGTGGTCCGCGCGATCGGCGCGGTCAGCCGCTCGCGCAGCGGCCGCATCGTGACCAAGGGGCGAAAGCCGGCGAAGGTCGTCGCCAGCCGCTCCTTCCTTGTCGACATCCACGTCCTCGGCGACCGTTGAGTAACTCCACCCTCGAGGTGGAGGTCAAGCCCCCCTGGCCGTATCGCCTCCCGCGGAGGGGCGGCGGCAACGGCCTGATGCGCTCGCGCGACGGAATCGTGCGGCGGCTTCTGCACGTGGACGGGAGGCCCATGGTGGTTCACGCGTGGCAGCTGCGCGACGGCTCCGTCCGCTTCCGCGCGGAGGGCGGGTCGGCTGACGATCGCGAGCTGGCGATCGAGCGGATGCGCTTCGCCCTCGGCGTCGACGAGGACCTGCGTCCCTTCTACGACACCTTCCGCAAGGACCGCGTGCTGGGTCCTGCGATCCGCAAGCGCCCCTGGCTGCGAACGCGAAAGCGCCCGTGGCCATGGGAGGCGCTCGTCGCCGCGATCTGCGGACAGCTCATCGAAGCCTCGCGCGCGGTCGCGATCGAGCGGCGGATCATCTGGCGCTGGGGCTCCAGTCACCCCGCCGCCCCCGGACGCGAAGCGGAGGAGGCGGCGGGCAGTGGTTCCGGGCCCCTTCGCGATCTGCCGACCGCGGCGGAGATAACGGGCCGGGCACCGGCGGAGCTGGCCTCCTGTGACCTCGCGCCGAAGCGGGCGATCGCGCTGATCCGCTGCGCGCGGGAGGTCGCCGCCGGCCGGGTCAGCCTCGACGATCCGGCGGACGACGAGCGGCTGCGCTCGATCCCGGAGATCGGCCCGTGGACCCTCCAGTGCCTGGGCCTCGACGGCCGGGGAGACCCGGACTCGCTACCGGCCGGAGACCTCGCCTACGTGAAGGTCGTCGGTCGCCTCGCGGGCCTTGGCCGCCGCGCCGAGATCCCGGAGATCCAGGAGTACTTTGCCCCCTATGAGCCCTACCGCGGCATCGCCGGCTACTTCATCGCCGCCCACTACCACCGCGCCGTCCAGTCAGGCCCACCCTGCGGCCTGCGCGGCGTAGAAGCGCTACTCCGGGATCTCGCCCGGCAGGTACTGGTTCGTAAGGACTTCGCCCGGTGTGAAGCGGGCCGTGATCTCGCCCTTGTCGGCCATGAAGCCGATGAATTTCTGCCACTCCTTCGTGTCCATGAAACCGAACTTCTGGTCACCGGGCGGGAGCAGGAGGGGGAGGGTCGCCTCGGTCTCCGCCGCGGTCAGCTTCGGGTCGAGGCCCTCGCCGTCGGCGAGGACGGCTTCGGTCGCCAGTTCGGGGTCGCGCACGGCGAGCTCGGTGCCGCGCTCCAGCGCCGCGAGGAAGAGGCGGATCTCCTCCGGGTCCGCGGCGAGCCGCTCGCCGCTCGCGACCAGGACCAGCTCGTCGTAGGTCGGGATGCCAAGTTCGTCGACGGGCACCACCCGCGGGTCCTCGCCGCGCTGCTCCAGATCGACGCCCTCGATGTTCCGAAAGCCGCCGAGCATCGCGTCCGCGCGGCCGGAGAGCACCGCCGGCAGCAGCCCGAGGCCGACGTCGACGACGCTCACGTCGTCGCGGCTCAGGTTGTCGCCCGCGAGGATCTCGTCGAGGAAGACGTCCTGGTAGGGGATCCCCGCCGTCGCGATCGTCTTGCCGGCGAGGTCGGGAACGTCCTCGATCCCAGCGTCGCCAGTTGAGATCAGCGAGGTGAGCGGCTTCCTGGACCAGCGCCCCGACGGCGACGACGTCGAGCCCCTGGTCGCGCGCGAGCAGCACCTCGGGCTCATACGAGATCGCCAGGTCGGCCCGCCCGGCAGCAACCTGCTTGATCGGCGCCGCCGGATCCGACGGGACCTGGGGCCGCACGTCCAGCCCCGCCTCCTCGAAGAAGCCGCGCTCGAGCGCCGTGTAGATCCCGGCGTGATCGGGGTTGACGTAGAAGTCGAGAGCGAGGTCGAAGCGCTCGGCCTTGCCCGAGCCCTTCTCGGACTTCTCGCCGCAGCCGGCGCCGACCACGATCACGAGCAGGCAAGCGACCATGGCCCACTTCATGCGGATGCCCTCCGTTCCGTTCGTCCCCACCAGGCGAAACGCCGTTCCAGGAGGCTCAGCAATCCGAACAAGAGGATCGCGAAGATGGAGAGGATCACGACCGCGGCGAAGAGCCTCGAGGTCAGGAGCTGCGCCGAGGACTCGAGCATCAGGTGCCCGAGCCCGGAGTCGGAGCCCGACCATTCGCCGAAGACGGCGCCGATCACGGCGACCGCGATCGCGATCTTCGCGCCCGAAAAGAGGTAGGGGAGGGCCGCCGGCAGCTCGAGCCGGCGCAGGATGCCTCCGCGCGACGCGTCCAGGGTTCGCATCAGCTTGACCGCGTCGGGGTCGACCGAGCGCAGGCCGTCGAGCGTGTTGACGGTGATCGGGAAGAAGCAGATCAGGGCGATGATCAGGAGCTTCGGCGTGATCCCGAAGCCGAACCAGACGACGAGGATCGGCGCGACCACGATGATCGGCACCGTCTGGGATGCGACGAGCAGCGGGTAGACCGCGCGGCGTGCCGTCTCGGAGAGGTGCAGTGCCACCGCGAAGGCGGTGCCGAGGATGAGCGCGAGGGCGAACCCCGCGAGCACCTCGCGCAGCGTCACCCAGCCGTTCTCGGCGAGCAGCTCGCGGTCGGCCCACAGCGACTCCGCGACCTCGCTCGGCGCCGGGATCAGGTAGGGCTTGATCGAGAGCGCGTCGGCGACGATCTGCCACTGCGCCGCCGCCTCCCAGGCGGCGAGCAGCAGGAGGACGATCGCGATCGGCGCGAGGATCCCGAAGGCTCGGCCGCGTCCGGAACTCATCCGCGGCCCTCCGCCAGGGCGACGAGCGCCTGCTCGCGCAGGTCGGCGAACGCCGGCGCCGTGACCGTCTCGGTGCGCGGCCCGCGCGGGGCCGGGTAGGCCAGCTCGGCGACGATTCTGCCGGGCCGCGGCGAGAGGACGATCACCCGGTCGGCGACGTAGAGCGCCTCCTCGACGTCGTGGGTGACCAGCAGGACGGTCCGCGGCTCCTCCCGCAGGGCGGCGCCGAGCCACTCCTGCATCTCGGCGCGGGTGATCGTGTCGAGCGACCCGAACGGCTCGTCGAGGAGGAGCAGGGGCTTGGCGGCGAGCAGCGTGCGCAGGAACGCGACCCGCTGGCGCATCCCCCCGGAGAGCTCGGCGGGAGCGGCCTCCTCGAATCCCGCGAGGCCGAAACGGGCGAAGTGAGGCGCCGCAGCGGCGCGCGCGTCCGCCTTCGAAGCGCCGCGGTTGCGGAGGGCCAGCGCGGCGTTGTCGATCGCGGAGAACCAGGGGAGGAGGAGGTCGCGCTGGGGCATGTACGCGCAGCTGGCGAGGCGAGCGGCCGCGTCATGCTCCCCGCCGACGGCGATCGCGTTGCCCCCCGCCGGCAGCAGCCCGCAGATCAGCTCGAGCAGGGTCGATTTGCCACAGCCCGAGGGGCCGACGATGGCGACCACCTCGCGCTCGTGCACCTCGAGGTCAAGCCCCTCGAGCACCTCGAGATCGCCGAACGCGTGCGAGAGCGAGCGCATCGAGACCGCTCGGCGGCTCCTCTGAACATGATCGGGCTCCCTGCTGGGAGCCCGTGTGGTCGTCTTGGACAACTGCTCCCTCCGCGCGCATTACCGCACAGGTTCAAAGGGTCTTATCTCAGCCCGCTTTTCCGCGAGCACCCCTGGTTACGGCGAGAGTCTACGACGGGCAGCTCGTCGAGGCTCGCTCGCAGCTGCGGGATCGACTCGTAGACCGCGATCGCACCGGCATCGTGGAGCTCCTGCTCGGAGAAGCCGCCGGTCAGGACCGTCGCGGTGGCGATCCCGGCCTTCTTGGCAGCCCGCACGTCCCACGGCGTGTCGCCGATCAGAAGCCCCTCGTCCGCGCCGGCCTTCTCCATCGCCGCCTGGATCAGGTCAGGCGCCGGCTTCGTCTCCTCGACGTCGGCCGACGTGGTCCAGCCGTCCACGATCTCCCGCGCGCCGAGCAGATCGACGTAGTGCTCGACCTCCTCCGCCTTCGCCGAGCTCGAGAGGACCACCTTGTCGACGCGGTCGCGCAGGTCGGTGATCAGCTCGCGCGCGCCCTCGAGCGGCTCGACCTCCTCGATCATCTCCCCGTAGAGCTCCTTCTCGGCATCCCGGATCGCGTCGCCGGAGGCCTTTTCGAGCTCCTCGCCCGCCACCGCCTCGACGAGCTGGTCGCCGCCCATCCCTATGTGGCGGTGGATCCGCCAGATCGGGACGATCGCGCCGTGCCGGCGCAGCGCGCGGAACCAGGCAACCGCGTGCTGGTAGTTGGTGTCGACGAGGGTCCCGTCGACGTCGAGCAGTGCAGCTTTCATCACCCGTTCCCTTCCGCAAGCGTGTGGTCGAACACGCGCTCGAGCTCGTACTCGCCGCCCTCGGGCGGCTTCGTCTTGTCCAGGCGCATCGTCGCCGCACGGCCGTCGATCTTGAGCGTCGCGACCTGATTGTTGAACAGCGGCCCCTCGCAGAATCGCCAGCGGATCGGCGGGTCCTCGACCCCCGCGGCCCGCGCGACCGCGCGACCGAGGGCGTGGCCGAAACGGGAGATCCCGATCCGGATCATCCGCTTCTCGCTTTCGTTCAGCGGATTCCGCATCGGCGAGCAGGTCGCCTGGTAGACGGCGCTCTCGACGCCGGCCGAGCGCGGGAACGCGACCTCGGCGAGATAGGCGTGGTGGACATCGCCGGAGATCACCACGATCGAGGCGGGGGCCTTGCCCCGCGCCCCAGACCCGACCTCCTCGATCAGCTTCGTGAGCCGCTTGAACGAAATGTCGAAGGCCGCCCAGTGCTCCAGGTCAAGTTCGCGCCGGACCCACTCGCCCCCGCGCGCGGCCAGCCCGCCCCAGGCGCCGTCGCAGACGGCCTCGTTCCAGGCCTCGAAGTAGTGCATCCCCTGGCCGAGCAGGAACGGCAGCGAGGTGCCGATCACCAGGTGGTCGAAGTCGCCGTTCGCGTGCTCGACGATCCAATCCCACTCGTCGTCATCGAAGATCGAGCGGCGGTCGGGCGTCAGGCACCGGCCCCCGCGCGAGTCCATCATGATCACCCGTGTCGAGCCGATGTCGCGGTAGAAGCTCCATCGCGTGCCGGCCTCCTCGCGGTCTGCACGGACGGCGAACTCGCGCAGCAGCTTCGTCGGCAGCTCGCCCTCCGAGTCGACGGAGGTAATCGTCTGGAACGTCTCGTCCTCGGCGAGCTCCGCCGGCGAGAGATTGCCGATGTGCTGGTAGACCCAGTAGCTCATGAAGGCGCCGGTGATCCGGTCGTGCCACCACTTCTTCGCGCGCATGTCGGATACCCACGACCGCGAGATGTTCCAGTCGTCATGAACGTCGTGGTCGTCGAAGATCATCGAGGTCGAGACCGTGGAGAGCAGCCAGCGGATCGAGGGATCGGACCAGGCCTCGCGGTAGAGCTGGCAGTACTCCTCGAAGTCCGCGACCTCGTCGAGCGGCGCCGTGTCCTCGTCGCCCTGGTCCCCGCGCCGTTCCTCGATGAAATCGCTCACGGCCGGGGACACCTCGTCCGCATAGACCTGGTCGCCGAGCATCAGGATCGCCTCGGGAAAGTCGGAGCGGTCGTCCTCGACCATCTGCCGTGCGAGCACGTAGATCGAGTCCACCTCGCGGCCGCGATCGTCCTCGTCCTTGCGCAGCGTGTAGGGCTCCTCATGCGGCAGCGCCACCCGGCAGCTCGCAAAGACGAGATCGCTCTTGCCGTCGGGCTCGAGGGTCGAGATCGCGCTCGGCGGGAACTCGGAGCCCGGCTCCGGCCATACGCGTTCGCCGTCGAGCTCCACCTCGTACTCGTAGAGCTCGCCGGGCTCGAGCCCGGTCAGGCAGACCAGCGCGTAGTGGTGGCCGGCGATCTCGAACGTGGGCGCCTTCTCGCCCAGGATCTCCACCTCGCAGGCGGAGTCCGCCTCGACCCAGATCGTCGCCTCGGTGTCCGAGACGTAGCGGACCATCGGGCCCAGGACGAGATTCGCCTTCCCTGACATGTTCGCGGACTACCCGCGCGCTCGGAGAGCTAAAAGTGAAACCGGGCGGGTTACGGCGCGCCGGTGTAGCCGTCGGCGTAGCAGGGGCCGCCGCCGCACTGCTCGGTGACCACGCCGCCGATCTTCAGGAACGCCGCCTTCTGCCTGCGTGCCTTGACGTCGTTGCGCGGGTGGCCGTGCGGGTCGCGGCCCTCGCGCGGCGGCAGGTTCTGCGTGGGCGGCGCCGGCGATCCGGAGTCCCAGTAGACGATCGCCGAGCCCGCGTGTGGGTTGGAGAGATCGACCCGCGGGATGCCCCAGAGCGGATCCGTGCCCGGGATCCGGCCGGCGTCGAGCGGGTTCGCGTTCGTGACGGCGCCGATCGTCCGCGCCTCGACCTCGGCGGTCAGCGTCGCCACCTGGTGGTCGCCGAAGGCGGGGTGCAGGAGCACCTCATGCGGCGGCGTGTCGGCGAGCGGGTCGGTCGTCAGGTGATGCGCGTAGCCGTTCGCCTCGCCGCGGTCCCACAGCATCTGCATCAGCGAGAGGATCAGCGGCCGCTCGAGCTGATTCGGGTAGTTGTCGTACAGGCCGACCGGGGTCGGGGTCAGCCGGCAGAACTCGAGCGCCGGGCCGAGGATCGGGTCGAGCGGGTCGAATTGGTCCGGTAGCCCGCCCTCGATCAGCCCGCAGCCCTCGCCGGCCAGGTCCCCGCGCGCATAGAGGTCGAAGTCGACGCTGCGGCGCAGCAGGGAGGAGTAGTTCATCCCCGGCACGCCGAGCACGGCGCGGTCGAGGTCCGGGGAGAGCGCGGTGAGCGCGCCGCCCATGATCCCGCCCTGGCTGTTGCCGTCGTAGAACAGGCGACTGCGGTCGATCACGCTCTGGCCGCCGGCCTGGAACGCCGCGTTCGTGCCCAGTCCCTGCGGGTGGATCAGCGCCCGCCCGAGGTACATGAAGTTGACGAAGCCCTGCTGCATCCGGTCGACGAGCTTCGAGAAGTTCGAGAGGTCCTGAAGCGAAGCCGCAACGGTGGCGATATCGGTCGTCGCGAAGCCGGCCCAGTCGGTGGCGCAGTAGATGTAGCCGTGCTCGCTCGCCATCGCCTCCTGCGGCCCGCTGTTCAACCTCGCTCGGCGCCGCCGAGCAGGCCGTGGCCGTAGAGGACCGGCCTCGCCGGCGCTGGGGCGCCGTCGATCGCCGAGCGCGGGATGTTGCAGATGAAGTTCGGCGTCCATCGTGTTGCCGGGGATCCCCTGCGGGACGTTCGAGCCGGGGGCGAAGGCGAAGCTCGAGCCCGGCGGGCAGGACGGCAGGTTCGTGTAACACGGGACCGGTGATCGTTCCCGTCGACCCGGCGGGCGATGCGGCCGTCCTCGGCCGGGGTGAAGTTGGTCGTCGAGCTCGACCGAGAAGGTCGGCGAGCAGCCCTGGACCTGCAGGTCGGAGAGGTTCTCGTCGCCGAGCTGCGCGAACGCGTCGTCGCGGATCGAGAGCGCCCGCTCGGAGAGGTTCCGCTCGCTCGCCACCGTGAAGTCCCAGGCGAGGTAGAGGCTCTTGCGCTCGATCCCGGAGGCCGTGAGCCGCTTGAAGAGCTGCTCGTAATGGGAGCGCCTGGCCTCGACCGCGTTGTCGGGGGTTCGGATGTCGTCGCGGTAGAGCTCGAAGCCGCGGCCGACGGGGATCTCCTTGCCCTTCTCGTCCTTCAGGTTGCGCAGGGCGACGATGTAGCGGTGGCCCTCCTTGAAGTTCGTGGCGGGCCGGATCAGCAGGTTGACGTCCTCCGGCGCCGGCTCGCCATCGCTCGGGTTGGTCTGCTCGTCGTCGGGCGAGGAGATCGGGTTCGCGTCGACCTCCGCCCAGATCGGCTGGCGCTCGCCCGTCTCTGCGTCGATCACGACGATCGGCTGATTCGGGTCGGCGTAGCGGCCGATGTCGGTGATCGGCACCGCGCCCGTCGCGTCGAAGGCCTTCTGGGTCTCGAGCCCCGGGACCTTGGTCATGATCATGTTGCCCGGGCTGAAGCCGTCGTTCTGGTTGAAGTCGAGCGGGTTGATCGGCACCTGCGCGCGGTTCCGGGGCATGGAGAGCGGGTTGAAGTTGATCCGCCTGCCGGTGTAGCCCGCCGCCTGGTCGGCGGCCGGGTCGGCGGCCGGCGCCGTGAAGTGATCGTTCGGGAACGGCTGCAGGCAGACGAAGGGGTCGAGGAAGTCGCAGCGGCCGGCGTCGAGGGTGTTGATCCCGGCCGGTTCGAACCGCGAGGGGCTGTTACCGCCGCCGCCTCCGCCACCGCCGCCCGAACCTCCGTCGCCGCCGCAGGCGACGCGGTCGCGCTTCACCTTCTCGCGGTCCTGCGCCTTGAAGCCGTTGCCGTTGACCTTCACGATCAGCGTCTGGCGGTCGCAGCGCTTGACCCGCTTCTCGCCCTTCTTGTTCAGCTTCAGCTCCTCGGTGCGCGCGCCCGCGAGCTCCGTCCGGGCCGGCTTCGCGACCTCGCGCCGCTTGCCCTTGACGCGGTCCTTGGCGTTGACCCTGATCCGCTCGCCCAGCTCGCACTCGCCCTGGTCGACGACGACGCGGATCGTCTTGTCCTGAAGGATCTCCGTCTGCGAGTCGGTGACGATCGTCGCCGTCGGCTTGCAGTTGCCGCCGCCCGTCGCGGGCGGCTCCTGGGCGCTGGCCGCGGGCACGGCTGCGGCGACGCTCGCCGCTGCGAGCGCGATAACCCCGAATCCCAGCCTGCCCCTAACCATCGCGATGGAGGTTAAGCGAGTGCGACCCGGGATGTAGCAGTTCAGGGAGCTGGTGCAGCCGGGGGGATCGCCTCTTCCAGGGCGCCTCCGGGCTGGGCTTCCGGCTCCGGGCCGTTGGAGCACTGGGCCGTCGTGTAGTCGTCGGCGCAGAGCGTCCGCGCTCGCCAGGTGGTGGTGAACTCCTCCTCGAACTCCGCGGCGAGTTCCTCCTGCTGATCCTGGGCAGCCGCGCCGGTGGCATCCCCGGCTCCGAACACCTCCTCCTGAATCGCCTCGGCAAGCAGCTGTGCGCGAACCCGGTCCTGCACTCCCTCGCAATCCACCGCCTCACCGGCGGCGAGCTCCTCCTCGGTGCAGAGCTGCTGCTCGACGGCGAAATCCTCGAACTCCTGGTCGTCCTTGAAGTTCTGCGAGACGAGCTGCGCGGTCCGCTGCTCGATTTCGGTCTCGGTCAGCTCGATCCCGCGCTCCGCGGCCTCGCCCTGAATCCAGATCTCGTTCAGCAGCTCCGCCATCGCCGTATCGAGGTAGGTCTGGTACTCGGGGTCCGACGTGGGAGGTGCCTCTTCCACGCCCTGGCCGATGACGACCCGGTTCAGCGCCGCGTCGAAGTCCTCCTGGGTCACCGTCCCGTCCTCGGCCTCGGCGACGATCGCGACGGCGCCGCTCGGCACGGACTCCGGCGCCGGCGAGTCGGTGGTCGACGTCGTCGTGGACGTCTCCTCGTCGCCACCGCACCCGCCCAGAGCGGCTGCGGCGATGCAAAGCAGAGTCGCGGCGGCTCCCCCTTTCACAGGGCGAGCCTACACCCGGACTACTGCTCTGCCATCGGGGCGCCGCCCGCGATCACGTTGACGAAGTTCTCGAGGTGCTTGGTCGTCCAGCACTCGAAGGCGTGCGTCGTGTGGCGCTCGTAGGCGGCCATCACCGAGTCGCCGTAGTTCCAGTAGAGGCGCGGTTCCGGGTTCAGCCAGAACGTCCGGCCCGAGCGCGCGGCGATCTGGGCGAAGACCTCCGCGTGCGGCTCACGGCCGTTGGTGCGCGCGTCGCCGAGCACGATCACGGTCGAGCGGGGACCCAGGTCCGCGGCGATCTCCTCCAGGAACTCGAGCCAGACCCGGCCGTAGTCCGTGTATCCGGAGACATCGGCGACGCCGCCCTCGCGGCTGATCCGCTCGGAGATGCGGCGGAAGTCTCGCTCGCCCTCGAAGACCTCCGTGACCTCGGAGATCCGCTCGATGAAGACGAAGCTGCGCAGCTTGCGGAACGAGTCGTGCAGCGCGTGCAGCACCGAGAGGAAGAACATGCTCGCCGAGGTGACCGAGGTCGAGACGTCGCAGAGGACGTAGATCTCGGGGCGCCGCGGTCGCTTCGGCCGGTACTTGAGCTTGATCGGCACGCCGCCGGTCTCGAGCGACGCCCGCATCGTCCGCCGCACGTCGACCGCGCTCGCGCGGCGGCGGCCGCGCTGCTCGTGACCGAGCGTCGCCAGCCGGCGCTTCAGCTGGGCGACGGCGCGGTGAACCGCCGCCAGGTCCTGGGTCGGGCTCGTGGGCAGCGCCCGGTCGAGCTCGGCGAGCGGCCGCGAGGTGGGCAGCCGCTCGGTCCGCTCGATCAACGCTCGCTCCAGCTCCCGGCGGAGCTGACCCTCGAAGTGGCGCAGGCTCTCCCGGTCCAGCGTCGGACCGTCCTCCTGGTCGGCCGTGCCGGCCTGCAGGCCGAGGGTGCGGCGGATCCGCTGGACGTCGACCCCGACGACGCCGGAGCCCTCGCCACGGCGGCCGAAGGCCGCGATCGCGAGCCGGGCGAGGTCACGCATCTGGCCCTCGTCGCCCTCCGCGATCGCGTCGCGGACCGCGTCGCGCAGCCCGTCGAGGTCGAGGCCGTCCGCGTTGCCGCCCTGCTCCGCCTCGGAGATGCCGCGGCGAAGCGCCTCCTCCTCCGCGGCGCGGAAGAACCAGCGGTCGAAGATCAGGTCGAAGACGCGGCGATCTTCCTGCGACTTCGCGAGCGTCGCCCCGAGCGCCTCGCGGAAGTCCGCGGGCTCGGTCCAGGGCACCTCGCCGAGCGCCTCGAACGCGTCGAGGATCTCCGAGGTGCCGATCGCGACGCCCTCGCTTCGAAGCTCCTCGGAGAAGGAGACGAGCTTCGAGGCGAACGAGGGATCAGTCGCCGGCGGGCGCCCCAAGCTTCACCCCGACGCGTTCCGCAACCAGGTCCAGGTCGGTGCGGTGCTTGACGATGATCGACATCGTCTGGTCGAAGACCTCCCGGTCGACGTCGTCGGCGCCGAGCAGGAGCAGGGCGCGGGCCCAGTCGATCGACTCGGCGATCGACGGCGGCTTCTTCAGGTCGACGTCGCGGACGAGGTGGATGATCTCGACGAGGCGCTTGACCAGCTTCTCGTCGACGTCGGGCGCGTGCAGGCGGACGATCTCCATCTCGCGCTCGACCGACGGATAGTCGAGCCAGAGGTAGAGGCAGCGGCGCTTCAGCGCCTCGGTCAGCTCGCGCGAGTTGTTCGAGGTGAGCACGACCACCGGGCGTGTGCGGGCCTCGATCACGCCCAGCTCGGGGATCGAGATCTGGAAGTCGGAGAGGACCTCGAGCAGCATCGCCTCGAACTCCTGGTCGGTCTTGTCGATCTCGTCGATCAGGAGGACGACGGGCTCCTCGGAGTCGATCGCGGCGAGCAGCGGCCGCGTCAGCAGGAACTCCTCGCCGAAGATCCCGGATCGCGCCTCATCCCAGCCGGCGGTCTCGTCGCCCCCGGCCTCGGCCTGGATCCGCAGCAGCTGCTTGCGGTAGTTCCACTCATAAAGCGCCTTGGCCTCGTCGAGGCCCTCGTAGCACTGCAGGCGGATCAGCTCGCGGCCCGTTGAGCGGGAGAGTGCCTTCGCCAGCTCGGTCTTGCCGACCCCGGCAGGACCCTCGACGAGCACGGGCTTGCCGAGTCTCTGCGCGAGGAAGGAGACGAGCGCGGCGGGCTCGTCGGCGAGGTAGCCGACCTCCCCCAGCGCTGACTTGACCTCGGCTACGGAACCGGGGTCGGAGCTGGTGGCAGCGTCGTCGGGCACGAGACCCGATGATAATGACGCCGCCTTGGACGACCTCAACGAGATCCCGTACATCGTCGGCCTCTTCGCCGGCTTCCTGCTGGGGGCCTACGGGCACGCCGCGAAGAGCAGGGTTCTCGTCGCGGTCGGGATCATCATGATCCTCGTCGTCCTCGTCCTCTTCCAGATCGCGATCCAGAACGTCGGCCCGGAGACGCCGCCACCCGGCGTGTGAATGTGAGAGGGTCGGCGCTGTGGGCCGCCTCGACGAGCTCGACCTCTCGCAGTCCCTCTCCAAGAAGGAGGAGGCGAAGGCGCTCGAGGCCGCGTGGACGCGGCTGTCGCAGCTGCGCCTGACCCTCGGCGGCCAGATCGGGCCGCAGGAGCTCGGCCCCCCGGTCTGCGTCCTCTTCGAGGGCTGGGATGCCTCCGGCAAGGGCGGCGCGATCAAGCGGCTCGTCGCCAACATGGACCCGCGGCACGTGCGGGTCGTCCAGTTCGCAGCCCCGACCCACGACGAGAAGCGCCACCATTTCCTCTGGCGCTTCTGGCCCAAGCTGCCGGGGTGGGGTGGGATGTCCGTCTTCGACCGCTCCTGGTACGGCCGCGTCCTCGTCGAGCGGGTCGAGAACTTCGCGACCCGCGAGCAGTGGATGCGCGCCTACGAGGAGATCAACGACTTCGAGCGCTCGCTCCACGACGAGGGCATGATCCTGATCAAGTTCTGGATGCACATCTCCGCGGAAGAGCAGCTGAAGCGCTTCGAGGCGCGCAAGCAGAATCCGCTGAAGGCGTGGAAGCTGACCGACGAGGACTGGCGCAACCGCGAACGGATGGACGAATACACGGAGGCGGTGGAGGACATGCTCGCCCGCTGCGACCAGCCGCACGCGCCCTGGGAGGTGATCCCCGCCGACTCGAAGCGGTTCGCGCGCGTGGCGGTGATCGAGACCGTGATCGAGCGGATCGAGGCCGGGATGCGTGAACACGGCTGCGAAGTGCCGGACCCTCCGGAGGATTAGTCCCCAACCGCGCCTGAGTTCGAAGCCCTGCGCTAATCTCGCGCGGCCGCTAGCGACAGGGTTCCATGCCCGAGTCCGAGTCAGCCAACCGAGACGACGAGCCCGGCACCGGCAGCGGTGCGCCGGAGCGTCGGCTGCGCGCTGTAACGCCGGGCCCCGGCAAGAACGGGCTCGGTGCCGCGGCCGAGGCGAAGAAGGCCGCCTCCGACGTCGGCACCGCGGTCGCCGAGGCGCGTGCCGAGAGCGTCAGCGAGCTCGCTCAGGAGATGCGCCGCCTGAACGCCGAGCTCGCGGAGGCGCGCCGCCGGGCAGACGAGGCCGAGAGCCACGCCGAAGCGGCGCTTGCGGCGCGTGACGCGGCGCTCGATCAGGCGACCGCGGCGGCGAGTGCGATCGCCGAGGCCGAGTCGGAGCGAAACGCGGCGATCTCGCTCGCCGAGGCGCGCGCCGACGAGGCGATCGAAAAGGCCGAGGAGCGGGCGAAGCAGCGGGTGCTCGAGGCGCGCGAGAAGCTGCGCGCCCAGGCGGAGGAGAAGCTCCGCAAGCTCGCGTCGAACTTGAAGGACCAGGCCGAGGAACGCGCTCAGCGGCTATCCGAGCAGGCGCGTGCGGAGGCGGGCGAGCAGGTGGCGAGCGAGTCAGAGCGCGCCCGCGAGAAGGGGCGCCTGGCGGCCGAAGCGGCGAAGGCGGAGGCCGATGCCGCCCGCGAGGAGGCCGAGCGCAAGGTCGAGGAGGCGGAGCGAAGCAGGGCGGAGGTCGAGAAGGAGCTCGCGGTGACCAAGCGCCGTCTCGATGGCCTGGTCGAGCGGGCCGCGCGCGACGCGGAGCGCCGGGTCCGGAACGAGCAGGAGGCGCGGATCGAGGCGCAGATGGAATCGATCGAGCGCGAGGCGAAGGAGGCCGCCGATCGCGCCGAGGAGGAGGCCGCCGCGCGTTCCCGCGCGAACCTCGAGCTGCGCATGCGCGAGGAGGAAGCAAAGCTCCGCCAGGAGGCCGAGGAGCGGCTGCGCGAGGAGACCGAGAAGCGGATGAACTCGGTCGAGGCGCGGCTTCGCCGCGAGATCGATCAGGAGGCGAACGCCGCGGGCGCCGAGGCCCGCCGCGCCGCCGAGGATCGCCGCGAGGCGCTCGTCGAGAAGCTGCGCGACGAGGCCGATGCGCAGGCTCGCGCCGCCGCCGACGCCGCCCGCCGCGAGGCACTGGCCTCAGGCGAGTAGTTAGAGGCTGGCCTCGGGCGCGAGCCCGTCGGCCGCCGGCACCGCCTGGCGCGGCTGCGATGCAACTCCGTCGCCGATGTTGAGCTCGTCGCCCTCCATCCCCATCACGAGGTTGCCGGCATCGCCGCCGCCCTCGGCCCAGCGCCGGGTCGCGTCCTCGCTCAGCTCGTCGAGCATTCCGTCGGTGTTGAGCGGGTCGTGGTGGAAGAGCATCAGCCGCTCGGCCGAGACACGGCGGGCGAAGGTGAGCGTGTCGGCGACCCGGGAGTGACCCCAGCCGATGTGGTCGGGATAGGCCTCGTCCCGGTATTGGCAATCGTGGATCAACAGGGTCGCCCCGCGGGCCAGGTCGAAGCCGGAGATCCACTCGGGCTCGAGCCCTTCGAGCGGCGCGCCGAGCGCCGGCTCGTGGTCCGGGATGTAGCAGAGGGTCTCGTCGCCGTCGGTGATCCGGTAGCCGAGGGTGGGCCCGCGGTGAGTGACGGCCTCCGCACGGACGGTCGCGTTGCCGACCTGCCATTCGGTCGCCGGAGTGTCGAGGAACGAGACGTCGCAGGGGAGCTCGCGGACCTCGACCGGCGAGAGCGGGGCGGAGATGTACCGGGCGATCCGGCTCTCCAGGTTCGCCTCGGGTGAGGCCGGGCCCCAGATCGTGATCCGCGAGCCGGCGCGGAAGCAGGGGGCGAAGAACATCAGCCCCTGGATGTGATCGAGATGCAGGTGGGTGAGCAGGATGCTCACCTCCTGGGCATCGCCGAGCTCCACGCCGAGGGCGCGGATGCCCGTGCCGGCGTCGAGGATCAGCTCCTGCCCGTCGGAAAGGGTCACCTGAACGCAGGAAGTGTTGCCGCCGTAGCGGTTCATCTGCGGCCCGGGCGCCGGCACCGATCCCCTTGCGCCCCAGACCTTGACCTTCATGATCCGGTCTTCCCGTCGGGCCAGAAGACGATGATCGCGCCGGCGGTTTGGTGACCGTTCTCCTGCGTGCCGGAGATCGGCAGCGCACTCGCCTCGATCGAGTGTTCCTCGCCCTCCGTGGACTTGATGCAGAAGCTCGCGTGAGCCGGGCGGCCGTCGCGAAGCGCTCGCGTCAGGTCGAGCTCCTCGACGCTGACCGGCTTCCCGTCGCGCTCGAACGGGCCGAAGCGCGCGGTCCACTTCTCGGCCGTCATCCGGCCAGCCTCCTCGAAGGAGACGCCGAGAAGCGCGCCCGCGGCCTCGTTGTAGAAGAGGAGCTGAGCGTCGTCATCGACAAGAAACGCAGGGGTCGATATGGCCGTCAGCAGGTTGCGGGCAAGGATCAGCTCGAGCGGTCGCTGTGACGCTTCCATAGGGGCCCTGCTGGTCAGCCTAACGCGAAGCGACCCCGGGCTCGCCGGGCCCCGCGCGAACGCAAGCGGATGCTCAAGTTTCGCCTGTCGCCTACCGATAGTCGAGCAGATGCGCGCAAGCCGAGCCAAGGGGGACCTGGAGGCTGAGCTCGCCGCTGCGCGGGGACGAATCTCCGCGCTCGAGGCCGAGGCCGCCCAACGGGATTCACGCGACCCGCTCGCGGGGTCGCTCCTGACGCTGCGCGCGTTTCGCGCCCAGCTCGAGCTCGACGTCCGCCGCGCCCAGCGTTACCGGCGCCCCCTCTCGATTGCGCTGCTCGATATAGACGGCTTCCGCGCGGTCAACTCCGAGGCGGGGTACGCCGCAGGAGATGAGCTGCTTGCCAGCGTCGGCGCGGCGATCGAGCGGCAGACACGCGCCCATGACCTCGCCTGCCGGACCGGCGGCGACGAGTTCGCGATCCTGCTCGCCGAGACCCCTTCCGGCGAGGCTTGCGCGGCCCTCGACAGGCTGCTGCGCGAGCTCGAGGACATCCAGGTCGGATCGGTCCGCGGGCTCTCGGCTTCGGTCGGAGTCGCAGACCTATCCGTCGCGGTTACCCCCGAAGGCCTTCTGGCAGCCGCCCGCGAAGGGCTCGAGGCCGCGCGCGTGGCCGGCGGCGGCCGCGTCGCTGAGTGTCCGGGCGCCGTCGGCGAGGACGCTCGCCACCCCGGGGCAGACCGACGTGGTCTCGGTGCTCGTCTCCGCGCTTCAGGAGCGCGACCGCTACACCGGCGATCACTCGGAGTCGGTCGTCGAGGTCGCGGGTCGTGTCGCCGAGTCCCTGGCCGTCGCCCCGGCCGAGATCGAGCGGATTCGCACCGCCGCGCTGCTCCATGACATCGGCAAGGTCGGAGTTCCCGACGAGATCCTTCACAAGCCCGGGCCGCTCGACGACCGCGAGTGGGACGTGATGCGCGAGCATCCCGCCATCGGCGAGCGGATCCTCCGCGCGATCCCCGGCATGGGCCAGGTGGCAAAGATGGTCCGCCACGAGCACGAGCGCTGGGACGGCGGCGGCTATCCCGACGGGCTATCGGGCGACCAGATCCCGCTCGGCTCGCGGATCATCCTCGCCTGCGACGCCTACCACGCGATGACCTCGAACCGGCCCTACCGGGAGGCGATGTCGCACACCGACGCCGTCGCCGAGCTGACCCGCCACGCCGGCACCCAGTTCGACCCCGAGGTCGGACAGGCGCTCGTCGGCTATCTCTACGGCCGCCGCCAGGCGGGCCTCGCGGCGATGTAGCAAGCTCCGCCGAGCTTGCTCTACTCGATCGTTTCCCGACTGCTGCTGCCATCGGCCTGGTGGGGCCGGTTGCGCGTCAGCGGCCTGGAGTGCATTCCGGCCGACGGGCCCGTGCTCGTCGTCCCCAACCACGACAGCCAGTGGGACCCGGTCGCGGTCGGCGTCGCCCTGCGCAAGCGTCGCCACCTCCGGTTCCTGGCACGGGCGAACCTGTGGAAGATCCCCGGCCTGGGCCCGGTCCTCTACGGCCTCGGTCAGATCCCGATTGAACGTGGCGCCGGCGATGCGGGCGCGCTCGCCAAGGCGACGGATGCGCTGCGCGACGGCGCGGCCGTCTGCATATTTCCCGAGGGCAAGCTCTCGCGCGGCGAGCGGCTGCGGGCGCGCAGCGGCGTCGGCAGGCTCGCGACGAGCTGCCCGGGCGTGACGGTGGTCCTCTGCGCGGTTTCAGGTGCGACCGATTACGCGCGGTTCCCGCGGCGCCCACGGATCAGCGTCGACCTGTTCGAGCCGCGCCGCAGCCAGCCCGCGCCCGGAGAGGACCACGCCGAGCTTGCGGAACGGCTGCTCGCCGAGCTGCGCGAACGGGTTCCGCCGACTCCAGCGGGCCGCCGCGCCGCCCTGCGACAAATCACTGACAACTGAGAAGAACTAGATCCGCCGGCGGACCAGGCCGGCGGATCGCTGACTAATCGAGCTTCCCGATCTTGAAGATCTTCGTCCCACAGTCAGGGCACGTGCCCTGAATGGCCGGACGACCGTTCTTCATCGTCACCTGCTGGGGGTCCTTGATCTCGACCTTCTTACGCTCCTTGACGCAATAACCCTCAGGCATGCGTTCTCCTTCCCGATTCCGGGGCGTGAGCCGCTTATGCGTACGCACACCCCTGGGTCGTTGAGGCGACCGTAGATCATCCGTCAGACACAATTCGTGCGTGCGGGTGCGGATCCGCACAAGCGCGTCCAAGCACGGTTCGTGCGACTATTCCGCGCTTCGATGACCCGCCTTTGCGAAAGATGCTCCCGGATCGCCGACTCGGGACGGTTCCAGGGCTTCATCCTGGCCGTGATCGTCGCCAACGCGATCGTCCTCGGGCTGCAGACCTACGAGGAGATCGAGCGGGAGGCGGGGGACTTCCTGCTCGTGCTCGACGGCGTCTTCCTCGGCGTCTTCGTCGTCGAGCTGATCATCCGGATCCTCGCCTACGGACCGGGCCTGCGCGGCTACCGCGACTTCTTCCGCGAGGGCTGGAACGTCTTCGACTTCATCGTCATCGGCGCCGCCTTCATCCCGTTCCTGCGCGAGAACGTGACCCTGCTCCGGCTCATCCGCCTGCTGCGGGTTGTGCGCGTGGTCAGCGTCCTGCCCGACCTGAGGGTGCTGATGCGCGGCATGGTGAAGAGCCTGCTGCCAATCGGGACGATGGCGTTCGTCGGCCTGCTCCTGCTCTACGTCTACGGCATGGTCGGCTGGATCCTCTTCCACGATGAAATCCCTGCGCACTGGGGCACGATCGGCGAGTCGATGCTGACCCTGTTCGTGGTCATGACCCTGGAGAACTTCCCCCAATACATGGAGGAGGCGACCGCGGTCTATCCGCAGGCCTGGATCTTCTTCGTCTCCTACGTACTCGTGGCCTCGTTCCTCGTGATCAACGTCCTGATCGCGATCATCATCAACTCGATCGAGGAGGCCCGCCGCGACGAGGCGCTGGAGTCCGTGCTCACGGGCGCCGGTTCGGACCTGGACCACGATCTCGACGAGGCCGGCGCCTCTTACAACGCCCGCGAGCGTGCGGCGCTGCGGATACACGCCCTGCGCGAAGCGCTCGAGCAACTCGAGGCCGAGCTGGGCGTCGGGGACGAAACGTCCTCGATTTCCTCCAAGGCGCGAATGCGCCCTTAGGGCTGAGGGACGGAAGCCCCGCTTCCGCGCCGCGAGGCGCCGTGGTCGCGGGCACGTAAGGGAAGGATCGGACCGGGCGAGGCCGTGATGCGTCGCGAGCCATCGCTTGGACGTCTAACGACCATGGGTGGTCTAGTGTCCAGGCGCTCCGATCGTCGCCGCTTGACGTTGCAGTACGCCATGGACTATTTTAGCGTCCGCGGCTCAGACTCCGCCGTGAGCGCCGATCCACCTTCCCTACGTGCCCGCGACCTCGGCGCCTCGCGACGCGGACGCAGCGCTTTCGTCCCTCGCCTGTAGCGCGACCGAGCCCTACGGGTTTTCGATATCGCCGGTGTCGGCGACGTCACCGGAGGAGCCGCCGGAGTCCTGGTCGAGGTCGGCGATCTGGTCGCGCAGGTCCTGGATGTCGTCCTGGATCACCGAGATCTCCTGGTCCGTCGAGTCCTGGCCGGAGGTGAACTCCGCCACCTCGGTCTCGAGCGCGCCGAGCCGCTCGCTCAGGTCCTGGACGTCCTCCTGGGCGGCGTCGGCCGCCGTGTCGTTGACCTCCTCGATCTGCGCCTCTAGCGCGGTGACGTCGTCGGTGGTCGCCGCCTCGTCCTGGAGCTGGAGGACGAGGACTAGCGCGACCGCCGCGGCGGCAAGCGCGATCACGAGCGCTGCGGCGCCGGCGTAGGTGCGGACGCCGATGCGGCGGTCGAGCTGGGCGATCCAGGCGCGCTGGCCCTCTAGACGCTCGGGGATGGACGGCTCGGGGCCGGTCAGCGCGGGGTTCGACCCGGTCGTGGGGGCGCCGGTGCCGGGATCGGTGCCCGGCTGCTGGCTCGCCGCCGTCGGCTGGGCTGGCGGCTGAGTGCCCGGCGCGGGCGCGCCGGGGGGCGGAGGCGGCCCATCGGGTGCCTCCTTCGAGCCCTTTCTGATCGAGAACCTCGCCATTTCCGCGCGCCAGGCTAGCCCTTCAGACAGGCCTCAGCCGGTCTCGAGCTTGCGCCCCGCGTCCGACCAGGCCTTGAGGCCATCGGCGAGGCTGAATGCCTCGAATCCGGCGGTGCGGAAGGCCTCGGCGGCCATCGCCGAGCGGTTGCCGCCCGAGCAGACGAAGACGACCGCGGTGTCCTTCTCGATCGACTCGGCCGCGGCGGTCAGCTCGTTCAGCTCGAGGTGCCGCGACCCCGCGATCCGGCCCTCGGCCCACTCCTCGTCGGTGCGCACGTCGATGATCTGCACGTCGCCGGCCTCGGCGCGCGCGGCGAGGTCTTCGGCGGCGATCTCGTTCGGTCCCTCTACGCTCATTGGAGCAGAAAAAGTCCGCCGAAAATCGTTCGCGCCCCGCATATGCTCGTCGGAGGTCATTGACTCGAAACTCATTTTCGCCCATATCCTTGTTCCCGCCCCGCCTGTTCGAACTTCAAGAGAGGAACGCATGCCCGAAGCAGTAATCGTCGACACCGTCCGGACCCCGATCGGCCGCGCCTTCAAGGGCTCGCTGGCCGCGATGCGACCGGACGAGATGGGCGCCTTCGCAATCGATCAGCTCCTCGAGCGCAATCCCGATGTCGACCCCGAGTCGGTCGAGGAGGTGTACGCCGGATGCGGCCTGCCGCAGGGCGTTCAGGCCTTCAACATCGCCCGGATCATGGTGCTGCTCTCGGAGAAGCTGCCGATGTCGGTGAACGGCACGACCATCTCGCGCTACTGCGCCTCCAGCCTCGAGGCGATCCGCCAGGCCGGCAACGCGGTCAAGGCCGGAGAGGGCGACGTCTACATCGCCTCCGGAGTCGAGTGGGTCAGCAAGTTCAACGAGCGCCAGGAAGCCGCCGGCGCCGCCGACCAGAACGAGCGGCTCCAGGGCAACAACGGCGATCCCGACGCGTATATCGGGATGGGCGACACGGCGGTCAACGTGGCGAAGAAGTTCGGCGTCAAGCGCGAGGACATGGACCACTACGCGCAGCGCTCGCAGGAGCTCGCCGTCGAGTCACAGGAGTCCGGCTACTTCGATCGCGAGATCGTCGCGGTCACCACATCCGATGGCACCAAGGTGGACAAGGACGACGGCCCCCGCGCGAGCTCGAGCTACGAGAAGCTCGCCGAGCTGCCCGAGGCCTTCGAGGGCGGCGGCGGCGTCACGGCCGGCAACTCATGCCCGCTGAACGACGGCGCCGCGGCGGTCCTCGTGATGTCGGAGGACAAGGCGAAGGAGCTCGGCCTCGAGCCCCGCGCCCGGATCATCACCTCGGCGACCAGCGCGCTCGAGCCGGAGATCATGGGCGTCGCCCCGATCGGCGCGGTCCACAACGTGCTCCAGCGCGCCGGGATGACGATGCCCGACGTCGGCCGGGTCGAGCTGAACGAGGCGTTCGCCGCGCAGGTGATCCCGATCATGGAGAAGTGCGAGATTCCGCTCGAGAAGCTCAACACCCACGGCGGAGCGATCGCCCTCGGCCACCCGTTCGGGATGACCGGTGCACGGATCATGGGCACCCTGCTGAACGCGCTCGAAACCGACGACGAGACGATCGGGCTCGAGACGATGTGCGTCGCCGGCGGCCAGGGCCAGGCGATGCTGGTCGAGCGCCTGAACTAACCGGCTGAGCTAAGGGTTCAAGCCGGGGGCCGGCGGAGCCGTCCCGCGGCCAAGAGGATCGCCTCGGCCTCGGTGAGCTCGTGCTGCCGCATGAGCTGCTGGATCTCCTCGTCGCTTGGCTTTCGCGCCCGGGCGTAGCGCTCGCTGATGATCTCCGTCGCGGAGTGAAGCGGCTCGCCGGCCTGGCGGGAGGCGGAGCCCGGATCGACGAACACCTGGCCCCCGCCGGCTGACTTCGCGTCGCGCATCGCCGTGTCCGCCGCCTCGATCATCTGCTCGGCGCGTACCCCGTATTGCCATTGCACGACTCCGGCGGACGCCGTGATCTCGATGTCGGTCATCTCGGCCAGGCCGCTTGCAAGTCGCTTGCAGAGCCTCGCCGCAAGGCCCTCCGCCTCCCGCAGGCGGGTCTCCGGCAGCAGGACGAGGAACTCGTCGCCGCCGAAGCGCGCCACCTGGTCGTATTTCCTGGCCCCCGTCGCAAGCAGGTCGCCGGCTCTCGCAAGTACGCGATTGCCGGCGAGATGTCCGTCGCCGTCGTTCACCGCCTTGAATCCGTCGAGGTCGATGAACAGGCAGGAGAGTTCGTGGCCGAGGCGCTCCGAACGGGTTATCTCCGCCTCGATCGACTCGATCATCGCCCCCAGTTGCAGGCACATCGTGAGCGGGTCGAGCCGCGAGGACCCGAGCGCCAGGGAGATCCCGTCGACCGGGTTCGTGCACAGGCCGGCGGTAGCGGCGTAGGCCTTCGCGATCGCTAGGCAGACCGGGAGCGGCTTCTCGGGCTTCCCGGAGAACCGCGCACCGATCGCGCCGGTGATGCCTGCCGGAGTGAGGATCGACGCGCCAACGGCATACCAAGCGTCTCCGTCACCGTTACCGTCGTCCCGCCGATGGATATCGATGGTCGCCTCGTCGGGCTCCTTGAGGCGGGGCATGAACACTTCACGCAGGCGTTGCAGCTCGGGTCCGTCGGGTTCGTCGGAGGACGAGCTCGAACGGATCTCGACGGGTGGATCCCCGTGCAGGACCAGCACCGCCTCGACGGCATCGAGTGCTTCCGCGAAGCAATCGACGACGATCGCGGCGCTCGACCCTTCTTCGGCGAGCGCTCGAAAGCCCGCCACGCTCAACTCGGGTTTTTCCAACGCGATCTCCCTCGGGCACGCTGCTATTGCCGCGAGCCAAGGTGCCGGGCCACCTCAGGGTGACCTCCAACCCGTCTCGTTGGATGAGGGTCGTCTCGTGCGCCGCCGGTGGCAGCGTCTGAGCGACCATGGGGAACTGTACAGGTGTCCGGGGATCTTTTTCGATCAGCCGAGGACGTCCCGGTACTGCTCGAGATCGGCGGCGGTGGCCAGATAGCGGTCGCGGTGCTCGCTGGAGTCCCGCTCGACGGCTGCGGCGAGGTCGCGCAGCTGCGCCGGCAGACCGTCGTGCTTAGCCCCGTCGAGGTGATCGGCGAGGTCAAGCGAGTCCGTGCTCAGGACGGTTGAGGCGGATACCAGGGCCAGCGAGGCCTCGGCCCATCCCTGCGCGCTACGCAACCAGCCCTCGAATTCGGCGGCGTCGTTCATGGAGCTCTCCGTTCCGTTCCTCTCGAGGAAGGGCGCGCGAGGGCTGAGAGAAGCAGAGGGCCACCGGGCGGTGCTGGACTTCATGGTCGCACGGATCTACAATCCCCGCGGGGGTTCGCTTGTTGACGGACGAGAATCGGGAATCCGAGGAGGAGCCTGCACAGCTCGCGGGCGGCGAGCTGCTCTCGGCGATCTCCCAGCGGATCGTCCAGATCCTCCGCGAGAGCTACGGCCGCGGCCCGATGCGGGCGAAGACCTACGTGATGGATGACCTGGTCGTCTGCGTCATGCGCGACGGGATGATCCCGATCGAGCAGACGATGATGGACAGCGGCGAGGGCGAGCGGGTCGTCGCGATGCGTCGCGACTTCCAGCAGATGATGGGCGTGAAGTATCAAGAGGCGATCGAAGAGTTGACCGGGCGCAAGGTGCTCGCCTTCCTCAGCCAGGCGCATGTCGACCCCGACATCACGATGGAGATCTTCTTCGTCGACGGGCCGCTCGACGGCTTCGGGGCGGTCGAGATGACCGACGCCAGCCCGCCGTAGAGTCCCGGCCGGGACTCGACCTTGGATCTCGCGCCAACCCTTTTCAGCACCGGCTGGGCATCGGGTGTAAACGCCTACGCCACGGTCGTCCTGCTCAACCTGCTCGGCCGCGCGGGATTCGGCGACGTTCCGGAGGAGCTGCAGGGGAACGTGATCCTGCTCGTCGCCGGGGTGATGTTCGTGATCGAGTTCATCACCGACAAGGTGCCGTTCCTCGACAGCCTCTGGGACGGGATCCACATCGTCGTCCGGCCCGCGATCGCCGGCGCGATCGGCGCCGTCTACGGCTCCGGCGAGGACCTCGTCGGCGCCGAGCAGGCCTTCGCCGCCGGCGGCTCCGCTACGACCGCCCTGGCGAGCGCGGGCGTCAAGACGGGCCTGCGCCTCGGCATCAACACCTCGCCCGAGCCCGCCTCGAACATCATCGCCAGCCTGCTCGAGGACGGCATGGTCGGCGTCGTCGTCTTCCTCGCGGTCGAGAACCCGGTAGCCGCAGCGTCGATCGCCGCGATCCTGCTCATCCTCGGCATCGGCCTCGTCATCTTCCTCTGGAAGCGAATCCGGGCGGGGATCGCGTACCTGAAGCGGCGCCGGCAGGAACGCGGGCCGCCGGGAGGACCGCCGCCACCGGCGCCGGGGCCGCCCGCTCCGGGTTAGGGACGAAAGCGTCCAGGACGCGACGCGAGACGCGGTGGTCGCGGGGCTAGTAAGGGCAGCGATTCCGACCGCGCAGGAGACGTGTGGTCAGAAAGGGCGGATAGTCCGCCCTCAGACGCCACACGTCCGTGAACCACACACGAAACCCGCGCGAAAGCGCACGCAACCATCACGAAGCACCTGATCCGCTGCCCTACGTGCCCGCGACCTCGGCGCCTCGCGCCGCGGACTCAACGCTTGCGTCCTACGACGTGAACGTCCGGTAGGTCACAAGGCCCTTCGCGATCAGGCCGCCGTCGGGATCGGTCACGTCCACCTCGACGAAGCTGATCGCCCGGCCGCTTCGGATCACCTTGGCCCGCGCGGTGATGTCGGCGCCGCGGGCAGCACCGACGAGGCTGACGGAGAGGTCGACGGTCGTGCCCCCGCTCAGCTCGTCGCCGTCAGCGGCCGACACCGCGGCGGCCGCGGCAGCCGTGTCGATCAGCGAGCTGATCGCGCCGCCATGGACCACGTCGCCCATCGTCGCCAGCTCCTCCCGGAAGGGCAGGCGCAGCTCCGCCTCGCCCTCGCCGAGCGAGACGAGCTCGATCCCCAGGTGGCCGGCGAACGGCGAGTGCTCGATCCAGCCGCGGACGACGTCGGCGACCTGGCTCATCCGGCCACCGCCGAGGGCGCGCCCACGAACTCCCGGATCAGGGCCGTAAGCCGTTCCGGCTGGTCCTCCGACGAGAACGTGCGCGAGTCCTCGATCCATTCGACCCGGGCGTCCGGGAAGCAGGCGGCGAGCCGATCGGCGTGCTCGAGCGGGAAGAACTTGTCGTCCTTCGACCAGGCGATCATCACCGGCTTCTCGAAGTCGCCGAAGGTCCGAGCCGCGTCGAGCAGGTAGCGCGGCTCGATCTGCGGCAGCACTCGGCGCACGTCGTCGCGCGAGGAGCGCACGGTGAGCGCCGGCAGCACGTAGCTGTCGGTTGCCTCGCGCTCGATCTTGCGGTGCGCGAGCCAGCCGAAGGCGATCGGCAGCCGCCGCGGCGCCTCGAGCCGGAGCGGCGCGAAGCCGAGGCTGATCGCGCCGGGGATCTTCGCCGAGATCTTCAGGAAGTCGAAGAACTTCGGCGGGAAGTTCTCGAACGCGTCGCACGAGGTGAGGAACAGCCGGCCGACCCGCTCCGGCCGCCGCGAGATCGCGATCTGGCAGAGGCCACCGCCGGTGTCGTTGCCGACCAGCGTGACGTCGGTGAGGTCGAGTGCATCCAGTGAGTCGAGGATCAGATCGGCGAGGCCGGTTGGGGAGAGGTCGGCGTCCGCCAGCGGCAGCTCGTGGGAGCCGAGCGGCAGGTCGAGAGTGATGCACCGGTTGGTGGCCGCCAGCCCCGGGACCACCTTCCGCCACAGGTTCGCGTTCACCAGCAGCCCGTGGACGAAGACGATCGGGGGCGCCTCGGGGTCGCCGGCCTCGAAGCAGCGCAGCTTGCCCGCCGGCAGGTCGAGGTCGCGTGGCTCGCCGAGGTCGGGCGAGCGCCAGAAGGTGTTGTCGGCCATGAGTCATCTCCTCCGTCGGTTGCAGGACGTAACATACACACAGCATGTATGTTCGCGTCGTGAGCCCCGTCACACAGCGATGAGCACCCAGGCCGCCCGCTCGGAGGCGACGCGGGCGAAGCTCATCGAGGTCGCGCGCGATCTGTTCGCGAAGCGTGGCTACGCAGATGTCGGCACCGAGGAGATCGTCCGCAAGGCGAAGGTCACCCGCGGCGCCCTCTACCACCACTTCGACGACAAGAAGGACCTCTTCCGCGCCGTCCACGAGGCCGGGGAGGAGGCCCTGACCGCGGGGATCGGCGAGCGGATCGCCGCCGAGGGTGACGGGGGGGCCGACGCTCGCGCCGTCCTCACGACCGGCGCGAGCGCGTTCCTCGACGCCTGCGAGCGGCCCGAGTTCGCGCGCATCGCGCTGCTCGACGCACCAGCCGTCCTCGGCTGGAGCGAGTGGCGGCAGATCGACGAGCGCTACGGGCTCGGCCTGGTGACCGCCGCGCTCCAACTCGCGATGGACACGGACGTGATCGCCACCCAACCGGTCAAGCCGCTTGCCCACCTCCTGCTCGGGGCGATGGGCGAGGCCGGGATGGTGATCGCCAATGCCGAGGACCCGGCGGCCGCGCGCCGGGAGGTCGAGCCGGCCCTGCTCTCATTGCTCGACGGCCTGTAAGACTTCCGAACCGATGAGGCCTTCCCAGCGCGCGCTCGCGTTCTTCTGGATCTTCGCCGGGGTCATGCACTTCGTGATCCCGAAGCGCTACGAGTCGATCATGCCGAAGTACCTGCCCCGCCACCGCGAGGCGGTTCAGGCCAGCGGCGTCGCCGAGATCGTCGGCGGGCTCGCGGTGCTCTCGCCCCGCACCCGGAACCCGTTCGCCCGCTGGTGGATCCTCGGCGTCCTCGTCGCCGTCTTCCCGGCGAACATCTGGATGGCCACCAACCCCGAGGACGTCAAGGGCGCGGAGGACATCCCGCGGTGGCTGCTCTGGGCCCGCCTGCCGCTCCAGCCGGTCTTCGCCCTCTGGGCATGGCGGGCGACCGAGGACTGATGCTCGCTTCTGTGTGCCACCTCACAGACGGGGTAGTCACAGTGCGAGACGCTTGAGGATGGAGAGGATGCAAGCGAAGCTGCCACCCGGCCCCAGCGCACCGTCTGCGATCCAGATGATCGGATTCTGGTCGCGGCCGATCGTGTCGATGGAGCGGGCGCGGGCGAAGTACGGCAAGCGCTTCACCGTCCGCCTGCTCGGCGCGCCGCCCTTCGTCATCCACTCGGAGCCCGACCACATCAAGGAGATCTTCTCGGCGCCGCCCGACGTGCTCCACCCGGGCGAGGGCGCGCGGCTGCTCGAGCCAATCGTCGGCGCCAACTCGCTGATCCTCCTCGACGAAGGGCCCCACCTCTCGCAGCGCAAGCTGCTCCTGCCGGCGCTCCACGGCGACAGGATGAAGGGCCTCGACGGCCTGATGCGAGAGGTCACCGAGCGCGAGGTGGCGAGCTGGCCGCGCGACGAAGCCTTTGTCACCCACGACCGGCTCACCGGCCTCACGCTCGAGATCATCCTTCGGGCGGTCTTCGGCCTCGACCCCGGCCCGCGGCTCGACGAGATGCGCTCCCTCCTCGCGGGCATCCTCGAGTTCAGCATGAGCCCGACGTCGATGATCCCGTTCGCGCAGCGCAGCTATTTCGGCCGCGGCCCGTTCGTGGAGTTCTCGAAGCTTCGCTCCCGCGCCGACGAGCTGATCTCCGAGCTGATCGCCGAACGGCGCGCCGACGGCGCGGGCCGCGACGACGTGCTGACGATGCTCCTCGCCGCCGAGCACGAGGACGGCAGCCCCATGTCCGAGCAGGAGCTCCGCGACGAGTTGATGACCCTGCTCACCGCGGGCCACGAGACCACGGCCTCCCAGCTCTCGTGGGCATTCGCGATCCTGGCCCGTGAGCCGCGTGTCCAGGACGAGCTGATCGCGGAGATCGAGGCGGACGAGGACAACGAGTACCTGACCGCCACGGTGCGGGAGATCCTGCGTCGCCGCCCGGTTCTGCCGAACGCGGAGCCGCGGCTGGTGAAGAAGGAGGTCGAGATCGGCGGCTGGACGTTCCCGCCAGACGTCTCGCTGATCGCGAACGCCTATCTCCTCCATCACGACCCCGACATCTACCCCGACCCCTACGCCTTCCGCCCGGAGCGATTCGTCGGCGAGCAGCCCGGCACCTACACCTGGATCCCCTTCGGCGGCGGCCGCCGCCGCTGCATCGGCGCCGCCTTCGCCTCGATGGAGATGCGCACGGTGCTGCGCGCCGTGTTCGAGGCGGCCCGCCTGGAGCCCGGCGCCGACGCCCCGGAGCCCACCCGCCGCCGCGCGATCACGATCAGCCCGAAGGCCGGCGGCAGCATCGTCCTGCGCGACCGCACACTCGAGTCACCGGTACTCGACGGAGCGGGCCGCGGCCGAGCCGGTCCCCGCCTAGTCCTCGAACAGCGCGTAGCCGTACTCGCCGCGTTTGTAGGCGAGCTTGGCGATCGCGGTCATCCGCTCGTCGTCGTTCGACTCGATCTGGTCGAAGCTCGAGCGGACGCGGCCGGCGGCGCGGGTGCAGAAGGTGTCGGCGATGTAGCGCTCCTGGCCGGAGGGCTCGACGCCCTGGTCCTCGAAGATCTGCGAGACGCGGGAGATCACGGAGACCTGGGCGAAGATGTCAGAGACCGCCGCCGAGAGCCGCTTCTGCTGGAACTGGCGCTCCATGATCTCCTTGCGGTGCTCGCGCAGCAGCCCCTCGGTGACCGAGCGCAGCTCCTTGACCTGATCGGAGACCGCGTCGGCGTGCTTCTCGAGCTCGGGGTGCGCCTGGGTGATCTTGTCCGGCCTCACCTGCTGCGACATCCGGTCGCCGACGTAGTCGAGGACGACGCCGATCGACCCGATCGGGTCGCCGAGGCCGATGTCGCCGAGCTCCCCAAGCTTCTCGCCGACCGGCTTCATCCCGGAGAGCGCGATGAACGCGTCGCATGACGTCGTTGGCGCCCTCGAAGATCGGGAAGATCCTGATGTCGCGCAGGATCTGCTCGTAGGGCTGGTCCTTCATGTACCCCTCGCCGCCCTTCAGCTGCATCACCCGGTTCGCGGCGTACCAGAGGAACTCGGTCCCGGACACCTTGCAGATCGCCGACTCGAGCGAGTAGTCCTCGACCCCCCGATCGACCAGGCCGCAGGTCATGTAACACATGGACTCCAGCCCGAACAGGTAGGAGACCATCCAGGCGATCTTCTCCTGGACCAGCTCGAAGTCGGCGAGCGGCATGCCGAACTGGCGCCGCTCCTTGACGTGGTCGATCGCCTTGTCGAGCAGCTCCTTGGTCGCGCCGACCGAGCCGGTGCCCAGCCCGATCCGGCCGTTGTTCAGCACGTGCATCGCGATCCGGAAGCCCTCGCCGGGCTCGCCGATCACGTTCTCCGCGGGGACCTTGACGTCCTTGAAGTAGAGCCGGCGCAGGTCGTTACCGCGCAGACCCATCGTGTCGAAGCGCTCGCCGACCTCGAACCCCTTCATCCCCTTTTCGAGGATCAGCGCGATGTGCTTTTCCTTGCCGTCGACCTCGCAGCGCGCAAACGCGGTGAAGACATCGCCCTTGGAGCCGTTGCCGATGTATCGCTTCTCGCCGTTCAGGACCCATGACCCATCGGGCTGCGAGACCGCCCGCGACTGGATCCGATAGGCGTCGGACCCGGCCTTCGGCTCGGTCAGGGCAAAGCCGGCGAGTTTGCGCCCGGAGCGAGATCGGGCAGGAACCGCTCCTTCTGCTCATCGCTGCCGTAGAGGTGGATCGCCTTGTAGCCGATCGACTGATGGACACCCATAACGATCGACAGCGTTGCGTCGATCTGCGTGAAGGTCTCGAAGACCCTTGCGTAGCCGGTCTGCGAGAGGCCCTGGCCGCCGTACTTCTCGTCGACGTAGAGGCCGAGCAGCCCCGCCTCGCCGAGGTCGCGGATCACGTCGTCGCCGACCCAGCGCTTCTCCTCGGCCTTGCGGGGGTCGAAGCGCTCGCCGATCTCCCGCGGCGGCCGCGATCAGCCCGCGGACATGCTCCTGCTCCTCCGCGTCGGGCAACGGCCACGGGAAGACCATCTCCTCCTGGATCTCGCCGAGGAAAAGCGACTTCGAAAACGAGGTCGAATCGAATCGATCTGGCTCGGCGCCCTTCGATTCTGTCGTCGCGGCTTCGATTGGCGGACTCTACCCCGGCACGCGATCCGCAATCTCGCGCGCCAGCGCGAGCGAGGAGGTGGCCGCGGGCGAGGGGGCGTTGCGGACGTGCAGGGCGCCCTCGGTCTCCGAGATCACGAAGTCGTCGACGAGCGTGCCGTCGCGGGCGAGGGCCTGGGCGCGCACGCCGGCCGGCCCGGGGAGCACGTCGGCGACGCCGAGCTCGGGGATGTAGCGGCGCAGCCCGGCGACGAACGCCCGCCTGCTGGCCGCGCGGCCGATCTCGGCGAGCCCGTAGCGCCAGTGGCGGCGCATCAGCCGCCAGGTGCCGGGCCAGGTCAGCGTGGCTCGCAGGTCGCGGCCGGAGACCCGGCGCAGCCTGTAGGCGTCGCGGGCGGCGACCATCAGCGCCGACGGGCCCGAGCAGGACGTCGCCATCGAGGGCCCGGGTGATGTGAGCTCCGAGGAACGGCAGGTCCGGGTCCGGGACCGAGTAGATGCTCGAGCGAAGCAGCGAGCGGCGCTCGGGCCGCAGCCGCAGGTAGCCGCCCCGGAACGGGACGATCCGCGGCTCGTCGGGCGCTCCGGCGGCCACCGCCAACCTGTCCGACCACGGGCCGGCGCAAACGACCGCGAAGCCGGCCGACGTTGTTCCCAGCGAGTGCCTCGCCTCGACCCTCCGGGCGCCCGGGCGGAGGGCCTCGACCCCGCAGCCCGTGACAATCGACGCCCCGGCCTCGACAGCATCCGCCGCATAGGAGCGCGCGATCTCGCCGAAGTCGACGACACCCGTGGCCGGGGAGTGAAGGGCGTCGATCCCAGCGGCGTGCGGCTCGATCTCACGGATCTCGTCCGCGCCGACCCGCCGCAGTCCGGGCACCTCGTTCGCGACCCCGCGGCGCTCGAGCTCGTCGAGCCGCGGGATCTCCTTCGGCTCGGTCGCGACGATCAGCTTGCCTGAGCGCTCGTGGGCGATCCCGCGCTCATCGCAGTAGGCGTAGAGGTCGCGCGCCCCCTCGACGCACAGCCGCGCCCGCAGCGACCCGGGCTTGTAATAGATCCCGGCGTGGACGACGCCGCTGGAGTGCCCGGTCTGGTGGGTGCCGAGGCTCGGCTCGCGCTCCAGCACGCAGATCGAGGCGCCCGGGTCCCGTAGGCTCAGCTCGCGGGCCACCGCGAGCCCGACGATGCCGCCGCCGACGACGAGCAGATCGCAGTTCTTGGGGGGCCGAGGGGCGTCCATGGCGTGACTCCAGCAGATAAGTGACTATTAGGCACGTGAACACGAAGCGCGAACGGGACGGCCGCGGCCGCGCATCTCTGATCCTCGCGATCCTCGGGGCCGTGCTCACCCTCGTTGGGGGCGTCTTCGTCTACGCGAGCCATGCGATCTTCGACTCGGACGAGTTCGCCCGCCGGGCCGCGTCCGCGCTCAACGACGAGCAGGTCCGCGCCCCGCTCGCCGAGGCGATCGTCGACGGGCTGATCGAGAACGGCGAGCCCGACCTCGTCAACGCACGGCCGCTGCTCGTCTCCGTGACCTCGGGGATCCTCGACACCAGCGCCTTCAAATCGATCTTCCGCGGTGCCGCAAAGCGCGCTCACAGCCTCGTCTTCACGCGGGACGGAAACAAGCTCGTGCTGAATCTCGCCGACGGCGCCGCTCTCGCCATCGACGCTTTACGCAGCGTCGCGCCGAAGGTCGCCGACAAGGTCCCGAAGAACGCGACCGCGAAGCTGAACGAGCTGGTCGAGTCGAACGAGGCGATCGACTTCGTCAAGGCCAGCGAAAAGGTCCGATTCCTCGGCGTCGCGCTGCCGATCGTCGCGCTGCTCCTGCTCGCGATCGCCGTCGCCACCGACCGCGATCGCCGCCGGGGCTTCCTCACCGCGGCGGTCGCCGTCGCCGTCTCGGCCGGGGTGGGCCTGGCGGCGCTGCTGGTCGCCCGTGCGTTCGTGCTCGGCGGCGTCGAGACCGAGCTGCGCGACGCCGCCGCGGGCGTCTGGGATGCATTCCTCCGCGATCTCGGGACCTGGTTTCTGGTCGCTCTCGGCGCGGCGCTGATCGTCTCGGCCGCGGTTGCGACCAGGCGTCGGGTCGATGCGGCTGAGCACATGCGCCGGCTGGGCGAGCGATCTCCTACCGGCCGCAGCGCACCTGGGTCCGGGCGCTCGGTGCGCTGCTCGTGATCGCTCTCGGAATCTTCGTCGTCGCCCGCCCGGACGCCGTCGTTCACGTGCTCGCGATCGCAGTTGGCGCCTACGCGATCTTCCTGGCCCTCTCCGAGCTCCTGATCATGATCGTCCCGCCACCGGCCGAAGGCGAGACCGACCCGGTGCCGCTGCGCAAGCGGATCCGACTCGGCCCCACGCTCGGGCTGCTCGCGGTCGTCGCGGGGATCGTGGTCGTCGTCGTGCTTGTCACCGGAAAGGGGGAGCACGATGGCGCAAAGAAGCGCCTCGGCGCGATCGATCGAGCGATGCAACGGCTTCGCCGAGCTCTGCGACAAGCGGCTCAACGAGGTCGCCTTCCCCTCGGTGCACAACGCGATGTCCGCCGCGGAGGACAACTTCCTGATCGCCAACAACCGCAAGCCGATACCCGACCAGCTCGAGGCCGGCGTGCGCGGCCTGCTGATCGACGCCCACTACGGGATCAAGGCCAAGAACGGCACGGTGATCACGGACCTGAAGCGGGAGGGCAAGACGCGGGAGGAGATCATCGAGACCGCCGGCGAGGACTTCGTCGAGACCGCCGAGCGGCTGATCGGCCGCGTCTCCGGCACCGAGAAGAACGGCGAGCCCGGCGCCTACTTCTGCCACGTCTTCTGCGAGCTCGGGGCGACCCCGCTTGCGGAGGAGTTCACCCGCATCCGCGAGTTCCTCGATACCCACCCCGACGAGGTCGTCGTCCTCTTCATCGAGGACTACGTCACCCCGGCCGACATCGAGAAGGGGTTCATCGAGAGCGGGTTGGTCGACTACGCGTACAAGCTGAAGCCGGGCGAGCCGCTGCCGACCCTGCGCGATGTGATCGCGTCGGGCAAGCGGGCGATCGTGATGGCGGAGAACAAGGGCGGTGGCGACGCCGTGCCCTGGTACGCGCAGGGATTCGACCTCGCCCAGGAGACTCCGTACACGTTCAACTCGATCGAGGCCCTCGAGGCGAAGGACAGCTGCGACGAGAATCGTGGCGACGTCGATAATCCGCTCTTCCAGCTGAACCACTGGGTCGAGGCGATCCCCCGTTCGCCGAAGACGGCCGCGAAGGTAAACGCCTTCGATTTCCTGCACCCGCGCGCGATTCGGTGCGCGAAGCAGCGCGGGCTCCTGCCGAACCTGGTCGCGGTCGACTTCTGGGAGCAGGGCGACCTGTTCGAGGTCGCGCGTCGCCTGAGCGGGCTCGACCGCAAGGCGAAGCCGCAGTACTCGGAAACGGGCTGAGCGCGGTTTCGACACCAGGGCGAACGGCGGTCGGCGAAAAACCGCAGCCGGTACATGGAGAAATTGCCCGCTGAGGCGCATATTCAACTGCGTCAACCGCGGAAGAGGAGGGTGTCGTGTACGGAGGTGAGCCCGAGTTCGCAGCCCCAATGGTCCTGGCGGGTGAGCGCCGCCAGATCGTCGCCTTCGGCGGGGGTGGCTTCTCGATGGAGAGCGGCAACCCGTTACTCGACGACTACGTCCTCTCGCTGACCGGGAAGCCTCGGCCCCGGGTCTGCTTCCTGCCCTCGGCGAGCGGCGACGCGGATCACTACATCGTCCGCTTCTATCGCGAGTTCGCCGGAGCGCGTGCCGAGGCCTCCCACATCTCGCTGTTCCGCCGCCACCGCAGCGCGCTCGACCTGCGCGAGCATCTGCTCTCGCAGGACCTGATCTACGTCGGCGGCGGCAGCCTCGTCAGCATGCTCGGGGTCTGGCGCGCGCACGGGCTCGACCGGATCCTCGCCGAGGCGTGGGAGCAGGGCACCGTCCTCTGTGGCCTCAGCGCCGGCGCGCTCTGCTGGTTCACCGATGCGCTCAGCGCATACAACGGGCCGCCGCAGCGCGTCGAGGGGATCGGATTGCTGCCGTGGAGCTTTACCGCCCACTACGACGCCGAGCCGGAGCGCCGCGAGGAGTTCGAGCGCCAGCTGTCGCTGGGCATGCCGCCGGGCTACGCGGCCGACGACGGCGCCGCGCTGCACTTCCTCGGCCTCTCCCTGAACGCAGTGGTCGGCTCTCGGCGCGGGGTCGCGGGTCACTCGCTGCGGCTGGGCGACGCCGGGATCGAGGCGGAGCGGCTGGAGGCTGAGTTTCTGGGCAGCCGTTTCCGCGGCGAGCCCGAGCCGGAGCTCGCGGTCGCGTAGATGGTGCGAGGCCGCGCCGCATCGTCGCCCTGGGCGGGCACGAGTTCCGCCTGCGCGGGCCCGAGCTGGCGATCCTCCAGCACGTGATCGGCCTGACCGGGACCGACTCGCCGCGGATCTGCCTGCTGCCGACCGCCGGCGGCGACGCGCGCGACGGGATCGCCGACTTCTACTCGGCCGCCGACCGCTTCGAGTGCCTGCCGTCGCACGTCTCGCTCTTCCGGCTCGAGCGCGAGCGGGTCGACCTGCGCCGCCACCTGCTCGCCCAGGACCTGATCTACGTCGCGGGCGGCTCGCTGACCAACCTGCTGGCGATCTGGCGCGCGCACGGGATTCCCGCGCTGCTCACCGAGGCATGGCGGTCGGGCGTCGTCCTGTGCGGCCAGAGCGCCGGCGCGCTCTGCTGGTTCGACCACGGGATCTCCGCCTCGGCGGGATCGCCAAGCCCGGCCCGCGGGCTGGGGCTCCTGCGCGGCAGCCTCTGCGTGCATTACGCCCGCGATCCGGCTCGCCGGACCGCGTTCCTCGACGCGATCGCGGGCGGGCTGCCGGGTGGGTGGGGAATCGACGACGGCGCCGGAATCGTCTTCGAGCGCGGGCACGACCCCGTCCCGCTCGCCGGCCGCGAGCGGGCCCGCGTGGTCCGCGTGGAGCGAGTCGGCGACGAGGCGATCGAGATCGTCGAGAACCCGCGCCTCCTCTCCTACGTCCAGCCGGGCCCGTCGGACCCCGCGCTCGCCGAGACGGCGCTGCTGCGCTCACCCCCGTCGCAGGTGGCGGTGCGGGGGGCGTTCGCGCGGCTGCGGTAGACGGGCTAAGGACGAAACCGCCGCGTCCGCGTCGCGAGGCGCCGAGGTCGCGGGCATGTAGGGGATGCGATCAAGCTCGGCGCGACCTCGGGCGCTCACAAGTCGCCAAATCGCTCTCGCTCACGACTTGTGAAGGATTGGTGGGGCTATAGCACGCACAATCCTTCACAAGCTACCGAGACCGGCCAGATTCGCGAGTTCTGAACACTCGGCCTGATACCTCTTCCCTACGAGCCCGCGACCACGGCGTCTCGCGACGCGGACACCGCGCTTCGTCCCTCACCCATAATCTCGCCCCGCAATGGCCCTCGCCTTCAAGCCCCCCGTCAAGCCGCAGCTCGCGCTCTCGCGGAAGACGTTGCCCGAGGGGGAGGAGTGGGCCTATGAGCCGAAGTGGGACGGCTTCCGGGCGCTCGCGTTCGTCGACGGCGACGAGGTCTTCCTGCAGTCGCGCAACGGCCGGCCGCTGCTGCGCTACTTCCCGGAGCTTCGCTTCCCCGAGGGCGAGTATGTGATCGACGGAGAGCTGGTCGTGATCGGGGATGAAGGCCGCGAGGAGTTCGGCAGCCTCCAGCAACGGATCCACCCGGCCGAGTCGCGGGTCAACATGCTCGCCGAGCAGTTCCCCGTCACATTCAGAGCCTTCGACCTGCTCGCGGTCGGCTCGGAGGACGCGACCAAGAATCCGCTTTCCGAGCGCCGCGAGACGCTCGAGAAGCTCGTGAAGGGGTTCAAGGACCCCGGCTCGATCGAGGTGACGCCGTTGGTCGAAACGCCGGAGGGGGCCGAGGAGTGGCTCCAGGGCGGGGAGGGCGTGATCGCGAAGCAGCTCGACGCCCCCTACCGGCCCGGCGAGCGCAAGGGGATGGTCAAGGTGAAGCGGGTCCGTACCGCCGACTGCGTCGTCGTCGGCTGGCGGCCGGGGAAGGAGGAGGGCACGGTCGGATCGCTGATCCTGGGCGTCTACGACGACTCCGGCCGGTTGCGCGTCGTCGGCCACACCTCCGGCTTCAAGGCGAAGGAGAAGCGGGAGCTGGTCGCCAAGCTCGCGCCCTACGAGACGGGCGAGCGCGGCTCCGGCGACCCCAGCCGATGGACCGCCGACCGCGACCTCGAGTGGGTCACGCTGCGGCCTGAGCTGGTCGTCGAGATCACCTTCGACCACGTCTCCGACGGCCGCATCCGCCACGGGACCAAGATCCAGCGCTGGCGCGACGACAAGGACCCGGCGGACTGCACGTACGACCAGCTCGACCAGTGAGCGGTCAGAGCAGGATCTTCAGCTCGACGAGCCCCACGCCGAGGAGGATGAAGCCGGCCCCGACCAGGAGGCTCCGGCCGATGGAGAAGCCGGCGCGGAGGTTCGCGAGGACCGCGTAGGCGCCGAGCACGGCGACGCCGACCCACTGGGCGATGTCGAACGCCGTGGCCAGCGAGATGGCGTCGAGGGCCGCCAGGAGGAAGAAGCCCGCCGGCAGGATCGCCAGGCCGAACCCGACCAGCGCGTTCATCAGGGCGGCCCGCCACTCCGCGCGGGTCGGGTGGTGGCCGACCCGGATCACCTCGCCGATGTAGTCGGCATAGATATGGGCGAGCGAGGTGACGATCGCCGCGCCCAGAACGGTCCCGATCGCGACCTGGACCGAGACCGAGGTGTTGTCCTCGGCGACGATCACCGCGAGGACGATGATCGAGCCATAGATCGCGTGCTCGGCCCGGCGTCCGCGGTCCTCCTTGCTGACTGCTGCGCTCGGCATCGAGCGCGGGATTCAACCAGCCGGGCCGGTCCCGACCCCTGTGAACGGATAGCTTTCCACCATGGGTTGCTTCGTCGCACTGCTCGCGGTCATCTCACCGCGGCTCGCGCTCTTCGTCATCTTCCTCTTCAGCGACCTGCTTTCGAGGGCATTCGACAGCTGGTTCCTGCCCTTCCTCGGTTTCTTCATCCTGCCGTGGACCACCCTCGCCTACGCGGCGATGTGGGACATCGGCGGCGGCGTCAACGGCGTCGAGGGCTTCGAATGGTTCATCGTGATCCTCGCCTTCCTCGTCGATCTCGCCGCCTACGGCGCCGGCGGCCGCGCCCGTCAGTCGTCGACGACCTGAGCTCCCGCCCGACCGCCGGCAACGCCGGGGTAGGGCGCGATGAACCTCGAGGCGCTCGTTCTCGCGATCGGCAGCGCTGTGCGGCCCGCGGGCCTTGCCGCTGTCTACACGCTCCTCGCGCGCAACCACCCCCGGCGCCTGCTCATCGCCTACATCGTTGCCGGGTTCGTCTTCAGCGCGGCCTTCGGGATCATCGTGGTCACGGCCTTCCAGACCGCCGACCTGCGCCCGCCCGCGGTCCTCAGCGGGATCTTCGACCTCATCGTTGGCTCGGCCGCGCTGGGTTTCGCGGCGGGCGTCTTCAGCGGCCGGACGCCTCAGCCGCACGCCGGATGACACCGCCGGTGAGCGAGAGCTGGGCGCTCAGGCACCTGCACAATCCGACGGTCCCGACCGCCGCCCTTGTCGGGATCGCGACCCACCTGCCCGGGCTCTTCTACCTGCTCGCCCTGAACTCGATCATCAGCGAGCGCCAGAGCCTCGCCGCCGACATCTGGCACGTGCTCATATACAACGCGATCTGGTTCGGGGTCTCGGTCGCGGCCGTGTTCTTCCTCGTCGTCCGGCCGTCCGCGGCGAAGGAGAACTTCGCCCGTCTCAACACCTGGGTACGCGCCCACGAGCGCCCGATCCTGATCGCGATCTTCACCGTGGTCGGCCTCTACCTGGTCGCCCACGGGATCGACCAGCTCGTGCGCTGATTCAACTTCGTTGCGAAACCGTTACCTCGCGGATAGGTGACCGTGACGTGCCTGACCGATCCTCGAGCCATGAAACGTGGTTCTAATCGAGGAGGAAGCATGCGTCGGTCCATTTCCATTTTCGGGTGCGCCGCACTCGCGCTCTGCATGGCGGCACCTGCCGGCGCTGCGGAAAAGCCCGAGAAGCAGCCACGCGTCGTCGGCGGCAACGTCGCCAACTACGCCGAGTGGCCGTTCGTCGCGGCGATCTACTTCAACGGCCAGCAGGGTTGCGGCGGCACGGTGATCTCGCCGACCGCCGTGCTCACGGCCGCGCATTGTGCCGAGGGCGAGTACCCCGAGGACATGGCGGTCGGCACCGGCCGGCGCGCCCTCTCCGATTCGGGCAGCGGCGAGACGATCGGCGTCGCCGATTACTCGGTTCACCCCGGGTACCACGGCGGCGGGCGCACGGACTTCGCCGTGCTGAACCTCGAGCGGCCGACCAGCGCGCCGGCGGCACAGCTCGCTGCCCCGGGAACTGACGGGACGATCACCGCTCCGGGCAGCGTCCTCCGGGTGGCAGGCTGGGGAGCGACGACGCCGAAGGGCTATGACCCGGGCTCCGACGTCCTGCTGGAGACGAATGAGGTTTCCATGAACCGGCGCGCGTGCAAGCGGGCCTACCGTCGCGGCTTCAAGAACCGCGACCAGATCTGCACCAACGGCCCGCGGATCGGGTTCGGCCAGAACGCGTCGAGCTGCTTCGGCGACAGCGGCGGCCCGCTGATGGCGGACACGCCCACCGGGCGCCAGCTCGTCGGGGTTGTCTCCTTCGGCGGCAATCGCTGCGGTGACCCGCGCTACCCATCGGTCTACGCGAGGGTCGCGCCGCAGGCCGGCTGGATCTACTCGGCGGCGGGCTAGAGGGCTTGGAGATTGGCGGCGGGCTGATCGGCCGGCAGTAGGAGGGTGGCCACCGCGCCACCCTCCTTGCTGTTGGTCAGCCTCAACTCACCGCCGATCACCTCGGCCTGGCCGGACGCGATCGAGAGGCCGAGGCCGCTGCCGCCCCCGGTGGTCGAGGACCGCGCGCCCTTCCGAAAGCGCGCCGGGCCCCAGATCAGGAACTCGGGCGGGAAGCCCTGCCCGGAGTCCTCGACCGAGATCGAGCGCTCCTTGACCCGGACGACGATCGGCTCGGCGCCGTGGCGGTCGGCATTGCGAAGCAGGTTCTCGAGGATGCGCTCGATCCGGCGGCCGTCGGTCATCAGCCGCGCCGGCGCCTCCTCGACGACGCTGGCCTTCACGCCGGTCCGCGCGATCGCTCCACGGGCCGCGCCGGCGAGCTCAACTCTTGAGCGGTCTGCCGTCTCGACCCCGGCATCGAGCCGCGACACCTGCAGCAGGTCCTCGACCAGGCCGCGCAACTCGCGGGTGCGTTCGCGGACGATCTCCGCGGGCCGGCTGTCGTCGAGCAACTCTGCGGCGGACACGAGGCCGGTGACCGGCGTCCTCAGCTCGTGCGCGACGTCGGCTACGAACCGCTTCTCCGCCTCGATTCGGGCGCTGAGCGCCTCGGTCATCTGATCGAGGGCGCCGCTCAGATCGGCGACCTCGTCGCGGCCGGTGGCGCCGACCCTGGCATCGATCTCGCCGTCGGCCACCCGCCGTGCCACGGCGGCGGCTTCGGCCAGGCGAGCCGAGAGCCCCGCCGCGACGAAGATCCCGAGCAGGGTTGCGGCGATCGTCGCGCCCGCCCCGACGAGCAGCAGGGTGCGGTCCAGCTCGTCGAGTGCGGCCTGGTCGGCGGCGCGGGAGGCGACGACGAAGATCCCGTCGCCGCCCGGGATCGGCCGGCCGCTCCAGAGTGAATCACCGTCGCTGAAGGTCGCCAGCCTCCCTTCCGCGACCTCCTCGCGCACAGGAGCCGGGACCGCCTCCGACGAGCGCTGGGCCCCGATTGCGAGCTGGCCCGAGTCGGTGAAGATCTCCGCCGCCAGGTTGAGCCGCTCGACCAGGGCGGTGCGCGCCCGCTGGTCGCGGTCATCGCTCGACGCCCGGTGGACGAAGATCCCGATGGTCGCCGCGACCAGTGCGGCGATTGCCGTCACGGCCAGCGCGATCCGCCAGCGCAGCGTTCGCGGCGCGAACCGAGCTCATGCCTCTCGCCCGGCTTCGGCAGCTTGTAGCCGATCCCGCGCACGGTCTCGATCCGCTCGGAGCCGATCTTCGCGCGGAGCCTCTGCACGTGGACGTCGACCAGGCGCGTGTCGCCCGACCACTCGTAGTCCCACACCTTCTGAAGCAGGGTGTCGCGGTCGAGCACGATCCCGGCGTTGCGGGCGAGCTCGATCAGGAGGCGGGCCTCGGTCGCGGTCAGGCGGACCGGCTCCCCGGAAACGGTCACCTCCATCGCGGCAACGTCGATCTCCAGGTCGCCGAGCGCGATCCGCTCGTGCTCGCTCTCCTCGGCCCGGCCGATCCGTCTGAGCACCGCGCGCAGGCGAGCGGCGAGCACCGGGCCGTCGAACGGCTTCGTCACGTAGTCGTCGGCGCCGGCCTCGAGCCCGGCGACGATGTCGAGCGGGTCCGAGCGCGCGGTCAGCATCACCACGGGGATGTCGCTCGACTCACGGATCCGCCGGCAGAGGCTGATCCCGTCGAGCCCCGGGAGCATGATGTCGAGCAGGGCGACGTCCGGCTCGTCGGCCTGGAACGCGGCCAGCCCCGCGTCCCCGTCTGCGGCGGTCGTGACCTCGAACTCGAATCGCTCGAGGACCAGCGACGCCGTCTCGCGGATCGTCGGGTCGTCCTCGACCAACAGCACCCGCGCCATCAAAGCTCCAAGCTGGATTCGCGAACGAACCGCTGCCCGTTCCAGCCATAGCGGGACTGGGTCACCTCGCTCGGGCAGCAGGGCCGATCGCCGGGCCGCCGTGTGAAGTCGAAGATCAACAGGTCGCGCCTGCGGGTGAAGTACTTGCCGGTCAGGTCCACCGCCATGTCGGGAGCGTGGCGGGCGAAGACCTGCTTGATCCGGTCGCCCTGACGCGAGTAGATGAAGACGTCGGTCACGCGACCACCCTGGTCGATCACGGGGACGACCACGTCGTCGTTGAAGTCGTTCGTGAGGTCCGCGTAGATCGGGTTGTCGAGCCCGCAGGGTCCGCAACGGTCCAGCGATTTCGTCACGGATTCGGGGGACCGCAGGGTCGTCCAGGACCAGATCGCGAACGGAGAAGTTGCGGATGTTCTGCAGGAGGCGGACCCGCGGGGGCGGCAGTCCCTTGCCGCCCGGGGTCGGTCCGGGCTGGGGGCGACCCGTGATCCGCTCGGTCGTCTCGAGCGGCGCCGCCGGCGACGACTGCAGGGCCGGCTCTCCGCCCCACAGGGCGGTCGCCGCCAAGAGGCCCAGCGCCGCCGCGGCGGCGAGCGCGAGGATCAGCGGGAAGTGGCGCACGTGCCGATGATCGCTCAAGCCGGTGACGAGATGTGATCGTCTATGTACCGACTAGGTAACGATTTCGCCGCGAGAGGAACGGGATGACAGACCCCACGACGATGACCTACGAGCGCGATGGCCGCGTGGCGCGGATCACGCTCGACCGGCCCGAGCGCGGCAACGGGATCACGCGAGCGATGCCGAGCGAGCTCGCGGCCTGTGTCGAGCGCGCCAACCTCGACCCCGAGGTACACGTGATCGCGCTTGGCTGGCAACGGGACGGGCTTCTGCGGCGGGTATGACCTGGTCGATTCCGCCGAGTCCCTCGGCGGACCCGACCAGGAACAAATGCCGTCCGCCTCCTCCGCTTCGCGTCCGGGGGCGGCCGGGTCCCCGCTGGACCCGATGGTGATGGCCCAGAACCACGACCCGAACGGGACCTGGGATCCGGTCACGGACTTCCAGATGATGTCGCGGAACGTCCGCGGCTTCATGAGCCTCTTCCACTCGGAGAAGCCTGTCGTCTGCAAGGTGCACGGCTTCTGCGTCGCGGGCGGCACGGACATGGCGCTCTGCTCGGACCTGCTCGTGATCGAGGACCGGGCGAAGATCGGCTACCCGCCTGCGCGGGTGTGGGGCGTGCCGACGACGGCGCTCTGGGCGCACCGGATCGGCGCCGCCCGCGCGAAGCGACTGTTGCTGACCGGCGACTCCCTGACCGGGACCCAGGCGCTCGAGTGGGGCCTCGCCACCGAGGCGCCGCCGGCCGCCGAGCTCGACGAGATCGCCGAGGAGCTGATCGGGCGGATCGCCCGGGTTCCGATCAACCAGCTCGTCATGCACAAGGCGCTCGTCAACTCGACGATCCAGGCGCAGGGGCTCGCGCAGACCCAGCTGCTGGGCACATTCTTCGACGGGATCGCCCGCCACACCCAGGAGGGCTTCGCGTTCCAGCAGCGCGCTGCAGAGGCCGGCTTCAAGCAGGCCGTGCGCGAGCGCGACGAGCCGTTCGGCGACTTCGGTCTGTCCGCGGCCGAACCTAAAGGGGTCTGACCCCTTTAGCCAGTCCCGTCTACCATTGCGCCGTGGAGAGCGGGAGTCAGGAGATCACCGTCGAGGGGATCCGCGAGCGGATCGCGGGCAGCTTCCCCGGCGAGCTGGGAGTCGAGCCGGTCGAGTTCACCGAGGACGCGACGATCGGGCGGATCGTCGTCGACGAGCGCCACCTGCATCCCGGCGGCCTCGTCCACGGCGGTGCCTGGGTCGCGCTGGCCGATTCGGTCGCGGCCTGGCAGACCTTCCGCCACCTCCCACCGGGCTACGACTTCACCACGATCGAGATGAAGCTGAACGTTTTCGGCGCTGGCCTGCCCGGGCCGCGAGCTGATTGCGACCGCCGAGCACCTGCACGCGGGCCGCTCCACCCACGTCGTCGAGGTCCGCGTCCACGACGGCGACCGGCTCCTGGCCAACCTCGTCGTGACACAGTTCGTGATCCCGCCGAAGGACTGAACCGTGGCCGAAGTCCTCTACTACGCGATCCCGTTCTTCATCCTGCTCCTCGCCGTCGAGGCGTACTCGTACAAGCACACCCACGACGACGAGCTGGTCGGCTTCGAGGCGAAGGACACCCGCACCAGCCTCACCATGGGGCTGGGCAATGTGGCGATCAACGTGGTCTGGAAGTTCGCCGTCCTCGCCGCCTACGTCGCTCTCTACGAGCTGACCCCGCTGCGGCTCTCACCCGACGACTGGTGGGTCTGGGTCCTGCTCTTCTTCGCCGACGACTTCTCCTACTACTGGTTCCACCGGGTCTCACACGAGAGCCGCGTCTTCTGGGCGAGCCACGTCGTCCACCACTCCTCGGAGCACTACAACCTCTCGACCGCGCTCCGCCAGACCTGGGTGCCGATGACCTACGCGCCGTTCTGGCTGTGGATGCCGCTCGTCGGCTTCGAGCCCTGGATGATCCTGCTGGCGCAGAGCTGGAGCCTGATCTACCAATTTTGGATCCACACGGAGAAGATCAAGAAGCTGCCGCGTCCGCTCGAGGCCGTCCTCAACACGCCCTCACATCACCGCGTTCACCACGGAGCCCAGGAGCAGTACCTGGACCGCAACTACGGCGGCATCCTGATCATCTGGGACAAGATGTTCGGCACCTACGAGCCCGAGGGCGACCGGGTCAAGTACGGCCTGACGACGAACATCAACACCTTCAACCCGATGAAGGTGGCCTTCGGCGAATACATCGCGCTGTGGCACGACGTCCGCCGGGCGAAGAGCTGGCGCACCCGGTTCGGCCTGATGTACCACGGCCCCGGCTGGCAGCCGGACGACGCCCCGCCCGTCGAGGGCGCCCGCGGCTAGCCGTTCGTACCGGGCCGCGTAATAACCGCTCGTCCGCCGCGTTTACGGAAGGATCATGAAGATGGCAGAACGAAAGGCACTTCACAATCACCACGGCGACGGGCTCCACGAGGACCTCGTCAAGCTCGCGACGCGCCGGGATGCCCTACGGATCTTCGGCGCGGGAAGCGCCGCCACGATTCTCTCGACGCTCGGCGCATCGAATGCGCTGGCGGCGAAGACCGAGGTTCCGGACGAGACCGCCGGCCCGTATCCCGGGGACGGATCCAACGGGCCCAACGTGCTCGACGACTCCGGCATCGTGCGTCGCGACATCCGCCGCAGCCTCGGCAACAACGGCGAGCGCGCCGAAGGCATCCCGCTGATCGTCAACCTCACCGTGACCAACTCCGCGAAGAACTTCAAGCCGATGAAGGGCGCCGGCGTCTACCTGTGGCACTGCGATGCCCTGGGCCAGTACTCGATGTACTCCTCCGGCGTCGAGGACGAGACCTACCTCCGCGGGATCGCGAAGACCGACGAGGACGGCACGGCGCAGTTCAAGACGATCTTCCCCGGCTGCTACTCAGGTCGCTGGCCGCACATTCACTTCGAGGTCTACAAGTCGGTCGCCACGGCGGTCTCGAACGGCCCGATCGTCAAGACATCCCAGATCGCGCTGCCGCAGGGGCCGTCCGGGAAGGTCTATGCGAAGAGCGGCTATCCGAATAGCGCGAACAACCTCGCGGCGACCTCGCTCTCGACGGACAACGTCTTCGCTGACGATGGGGCGATCAATCAGCTGGCGACCGTGACCGGCAGCGTCAAGAAGGGCTTCGTCGCCAACCTCACGATCGGCGCGTAAGCCCGGCTACGGCACGCGGTGGACCTCGAAGAGGTTGGTCCCGAGCTCCTGCTCCGGTAGCCCGGCGGTGATCCCGATCAGGTCGCCCGAGGCGGCGACACCCGCCTCGCGAGCAGCGATCGCGCACTGATCGAGCAGGGTGCGCAGGCTCTGCCAATCGTCCGACAGGACGGTGCGCACACCGAAGAGAAGATTGAGCCGGCGGACCGTGTTCAGGTTCGGCGTCAGCGCGAGCACCGGCACCTTCGGCCGGAACGCGGAGACCAGACGGGCGGTGCGGCCGCTGCGCGTGGGCACGACCAGGGCAGCCAGCCCCAGGCTGTGAGTCGCCCGGACCGCGCCCTGCGCGACCGAGTCGGCGATCTCGTCGCCCTGCGCGTCGGTGCGGTTGATCAGCCAGTCCTCGTAGGGCAGTTCCTCCTCCGTCGCCCGCGCGATCTGGTCCATCACCCGCACCGATTCGATCGGGTGCTCGCCGACCGCGGTCTCCTCGGAGAGCATCACCGCGTCGGTCCCGTCGAAGATCGCGTTCGCGACGTCGGTCACCTCCGCCCGCGTGGGCCGCGGCGTCGCGGTCATCGAGGCGAGCATCTGGGTCGCCGTCACCGACGGCTTGGAGTGCTTCCCCGCGAGGGCGAGCAGCTTCTTCTGGACGATCGGGACGCGGGCGATCGGCAGCTCGATGCCAAGGTCGCCGCGCGCGACCATGATCCCGCTGCCGGCCGCGATGACGATCTCCTCCGCGTTCTCGGCCGCCTGCGGCTTCTCGATCTTGGCGATCACGGGGATGGTGGACTCCCGCTCGCGCAACCTCTCATGGACCGGCTCGAGGTCCTCCGCGCTGCGGACGAAGGAGACGGCGAGCAGGTCGATCCCGTTCTCGCAGGCGAAGTCGACCCAGTCGAGGTCCTTGGCGCCGGCGGAGGGGAGGGCGGTGGTCGCGCCGGGCAGGTTGATCCCCTGGTGGGAGGTGACCGCGCCGCCCGCCTCGACCTCGCAGAGCACCTCGTGCTCGGTCACTCTGATCGCCTTCAGGCGCACGCGGCCGTCGGCGAGGTAGACCTCGTCGCCCGGCTCGACGGCCTTCGGCAGCCCTTCCCACGCGACCGGTAGCCGCTCCTGCGAGCCCTCGCCCTCGATCGTGGTCAGCGCGACCTGATTGCCGGAGTGAAGGACGACGACGTCGTGCCCGAGATCGTCGAGGCGGAGCTTCGGGCCCGGCAGGTCGCCGAGGATCCCCACCTCTCGCCCGACCGCCTCGGCAGCGGTCCGGATTCGGCGCACGTTCTCCGCGTGTTCCTCCGCCGTGCCGTGGGAGAAGTTCAGCCGCAGGACGTCCGCGCCGGCGGAGATCAGCGCCCACAGGACGCCGGGCTCGCGGCTCGCCGGGCCGACCGTGGCGACGATCTTCGTCCGCCGCGGCTCCGTCCGGTCGCCCCGCGCCGGGCGCTCCGGCAGCGGCATCGAGGGCTCGGTGTTGAAGACGTCGCTCGTCGGGTCGTCCATCACTTCACCGCGGGATGTTCGCTTGTCTGCGGCCGGTGCGTCGGCGACGGCACCGAGTCCTGGGGCGGCGGCTCCTCCGACTCGAGCGCCTGGATCTGCGGCAGCCGCCAGGCGACCGCCGCGATCGCGAGGCCGATCGCCACCGCGAGCAGCGAGAGGAACCACTGGCCGGCGCTCAACAGCTCGAGCTCGAAGAACTCCCGGACCGGGGACGCGGCGAGGATCAGGGCGTAGAGCGCGCCTAGCCCGGCGACCATCGCCAGCATGTAGCTCTGGATCGCGATGTGCTCGCGGCCGGGGCCGCGTTCGAGCAGGAGGATGAAGCACAGGCCGAGGACGATCAGGGTCGTGGTGGCGGCGGTCATGCCGTCCACCTCGTCGCCACCGCCGAACACCGTGGCCACGAAGAAATAGGAGAGAAGTGACGCGATCCCGATCGCGACCCCAGCCGGCACCGCGAAGGCGGCGATCGCGCGCAGCAGGCGGCCGCGGTAGAGCGGGCCCTCGCTGGGAGCCAGGGCGAGGACGAACGACGGCACTCCGATCGTCAGGAACGCGGCGAGCGTCAGGTGCCGGGGCAGGAAGGGAATGGCGAAGCTGAAGACGGCATCCATGACGATCAGGAACGCGGCGTAGACGGTCTTCGTCAGATACAGGCGGGCGAGGCGATGGATGTTGCGCGCGATCCGCCGCCCCTCGGCCACCGCCCTCGGCAGCATCGAGAACTGGTCGTCGAGCAGGACGATGTCGGAGACGCCCTTGGTGATCTGACTCCCCGACCCCATCGCGACCGCCAGCCGCGCCTGCTTCAGCGCCGGGACGTCGTTGACCCCGTCGCCGATCATCGCCGTCATCCGGCCGCGGTCCGAGAGTGCGCCCACAAGCGCCTTCTTCTGCTCGGGGCGGATCCGGCAGAAGACCGTGTTGCGCTCGGCTGCCTCGCCAAGACCCTCGGGGTCCTCGGGAAGCTGCGGCCCCTCGATCACCCCGGCCTCCGCGGGGACGCCGACGGCGGCCGCGACCGCCGTCACGGTCTCGCGCGCGTCGCCCGAGATCAGCTTCAGGTCGACCTCCTGGTCGCGCATGAAGGCCACCGTCTCCTCGGCGTCGGGCCGGAGGGTTTCGGAGAGGACCACCAGAGCGCGTGGCTCGAGCTGCGGCGGCGGCTCGCTCGCGGGATCCGCGGGGAGCCGCCCGCGCGCCTCGCCGAACGCGACGACGCGCCTGCCCTGGGAGGTGTGCTCGGCGAGCGCGCGCTCGAGCCCGGCGGTCAGGGTCATCGCACCGCTGCCCGTGAGCACGTCGGGCGCCCCGAGCACGTAGCTGCGCGGCGACCCGTCCCCGTCGAGGGTGACCCCGCTCCATTTCCAGTCGGAGGAGAACGGGACCTCGGCGCTGACCTTGGTGGGGTGGCCCGGAAAGCGCTCGGCGATCGTTTGCAGGGTCCGGTTCCGCTCGCCGGCGGAAGCTGCGAAACGGGCCAGCGCCCGCTCGACGTCCTCGGCCTGAGCCTGCTCGGCGGGCTCCACGCGGACCAGCTCGAGGTTGCCGTCGGTGAGCGTGCCGGTCTTGTCGACGCAGATGGTGTCCACGGCGGCCAGCGCCTCCGTCGCCGCGATCTGCTGGACCAGGGTGCGCCGCTTCGCCAGGCGCACCGCCGCGACCGCGAAGGTGACGCTCATCAGCAGCACGAGCCCCTCGGGGATCAGGGTGATCAGCCCCGCGGTCGCCGTCTGCGCGCCCTCCTTGAAGTCGGTGTCGCGCAGGCTCAGGGAGACGATCAGCAAGATCGCCAGCGGCACAAGCAGGATGGTCGTCGCCCAGAGGATCCGGTTGATCTCCTCCTGGAGCGGCGAGGGCGGGTGGCGGAACTCGCGCGCCTCGCCGGCGACCTTCTCCGCATAGGAGTCCTCGCGAACCGCGTCGAGCTCGTAGTAGCCGGACCCGGAGATCGCGAACGAGCCCGAGAGCATCCGGTCGTTCGGCCCCTTGCGGACCCCGTCGGCCTCGCCGGTCAGGAGCGACTCGTCGACGGTCAGGCCCCGCGACTCGATCACCGGGCCGTCGGCGACGAGTTGGTCGCCGGGCTCGACGCGAACCACGTCGCCGGGCACGACCTCGTCGGCACGCAGTTCGTAGACGCGGTCGTCGCGGACCACCTTCGCCGCGGGCGCGACGAGCAGGGCCAGTTCGTCCAGGGTTTCCTTGGCCTTCAGCTCCTGGCGGATCCCGATGTAGCTGTTGACCGCCGCGATCAGGCCGAAGAGGGCGTCCGCGAAGAGGCCCAGCGAGAGCACCAGGACGAAGAAGACGAGGATGATCGCGTTGAAGAGCGTGAAGACGTTGCCCACCACGATCGAGCGCACCGAACGGCTCGAATCGGACTCGAGCGGCCCGAGGTCCGCGAGCCGCCGCTCGGCCTCGCCGACGCTCAGGCCGCGGGGATGTGCCGGATCGCTCACGCGGCCCATTCAAACAGGGTCTCGGCGTTGCCCCGGTGAAGCCCCGGGATAGGATCGCCACGCTCTCTTGGAGGTGGGATCGAATAACGGCGGCGGCGCGGGTGCGGAAGCGCTCCCTGTGCGCTTCGAGCAGGCGACGAAGGTCTACCCCGGCGCCGAGCGGCCTGCGGTCGACGCGCTCAGCCTCGAGGTCCCCGCCGGCGAGATCTGCGTCTTCGTCGGGCCGTCGGGCTCGGGCAAGACCACCGCGATGCGGATGGCCAACCGCATGATCGAGATCAGCTCGGGGGACATCTACGTCGGCGATCAGTCGGTCCGCGCCCAGACACCGTCCGAGCTTCGGCGCCACATCGGCTACGTGATCCAGCAGACCGGCCTGTTCCCGCACAGGACGATCGCCGACAACATCGCGACCGTCCCCAGGCTGCTCGGCTGGGAGAAGGGGAGGACCGACGCCCGTGTGGAGGAGCTGATCGGGCTGATCGGCCTCGACCCCGAGGTGCGCGACCGCTTCCCCTCCCAGCTCTCCGGCGGCCAGCAGCAGCGGGTGGGCGTCGCCCGCGCGCTCGCCGCCGATCCCGGCCTGATGCTGATGGACGAGCCCTTCGGCGCCGTCGACCCGATCAACCGCGAGCGCCTGCAGAACGAGTTCCTTCGCCTCCAGGCGGAGGTCCGCAAGACGATCCTCTTCGTCACCCACGACATCGACGAAGCGATCAAGATGGGCGACCGTGTCGCCGTCCTGCGCGAGGGCGGCACGCTGGCTCAATTCGCGACGCCCGCGGAGCTCTTGATGGCGCCGGCCGACGGGTTCGTCGAGGACTTCGTCGGCGCCGACCGGGCGCTGAAACGGCTCGCCCTCCTTCGCGTCGCCGACATCTCCCTCTGGGAGGCGCCGCTCGCCTACGTCGGTCAGCCGACCGACGAGGTGCGGCAGAAGCTGCGCGACGCGGAGGTGCCTCACCCGCTCCTGGTCGACTCCGACCGCCGCCCGCTCGGCTGGCTCTCCGAGGACGACCTCCAGCGCGAGCTGGTCGCCGAGCCACCGGACTCCCCGGCCGTGCCGCTGCTCGACCGCGACGCCGTGATGCGCGACGCGCTCTCCGACCTGCTCCAGGCCGAGACCCAGTACGCGCCGGTCGTCGACGGGCGAGGGGCAGGATCGCGGGCGTCCTGTCGGTCGAGATCATCTCCGAGTTCCTGCACTCGCCCGCCGCGCTCGAGGACGAGCACAGCGCCGTGGAGCGGCCGCTGGAATGAACGACGAGGGCTTCTTTACCGATCGCTCGGCGGGGAGCGCAGCGGATTGCGTCCGGGAGAACACGACGATCTGCTTCGGCTGGATCGGCGAGAACATCAGCGACTACATCGGGCCGACGCTCGAGCACCTTCTGCTCGTGGCGGTCTCGGTCGCTGCCGGGTTCCTGATCGCGCTCGGCATGGCGGTCCTCTCGCACCGCCGCCGCTGGCTGGTGCCGACGTTCACCGGGGCCAGCGGGGTGCTCTACACGATCCCGTCGATCGCCCTGTTCCTGCTGCTCCTCCCGATCACCCACCGCGGCAACCTGACGGCTGTGATCGCGCTGACGCTCTACACGCTCCAGATCATCTACCGCAACATGGTCACCGGCCTCGGCAACGTGCCCGAGTCGTCCAAGGACGCTGGACGGGGGATGGGGATGACCGATCGCCAGCTGCTCTGGCGGGTCGAATTACCCCTGGCGGTGCCGGAGATCATCGCGGGCCTGCGGATCGCGACCGTGTCCACCGTCGCGATCGCGACGCTCGCGATCTTCGCCGGCGGCGGCGGCCTCGGCGAGGAGATCTACACCAATGGAATTCTCCGAGATGTGTTCAAGACGGGGATCGTCGTCGCCAGCTCGATCGCGATCCTGATGGCGGTCTTCTTCGACGTCCTCTACATCGGCCTGCAGCGCTGGCTTGCACCGTGGCGGCGGGTGAAGGCGATATGAGCCAGCTCGTCGTCTGGCCGCTCGTCGCCAGCTTCTTCGACACCTTCGGTGGCGCGGTCGAGTTCATCTTCACCCCGCGCACCGGGGTCGGGGTACGCGGAGAGATCGGGGGCCTGGGGCAGGTCGGCGAGTTCATGGGCACGCACATCTGGATCAGCGGGCTTGCCCTTGCGCTCGCGGTCCTGATCGCGGTGCCGATCGGCGTCTACCTCGGTCACCGCGGTAGCGGCGAGCTGATCGCCGTCGCGCTCGGCAACGCGGGCCGGGCGATCCCGGAGCTCGCGCTGATCGCGATCATGGTCGCCTTCATCGGGGTCGGGGTGCTCAACCTGACGATCGCCCTGATGATCCTCGGGATCCCGCCGATCCTCACCAACGCGTACGTCGGCATCCGCCAGGTCGACCGGACCGCGGTCGAGGCGGCGCGGGGAATGGGCATGACCGGGTTCGAGGTGATCCGCAAGGTCGAGCTGCCGCTCGCCGTGCCGACGATCATGGGCGGCGTCCGAACGGGCGCGATCAACATCATCGCGACGGCCGCGATCGCGCCCCTCGCCGGCGTCCTCACCCTCGGCAACTTCATCATCAACCCGAACGTCTTCGGCGACGAGGGCGTTGTCGCCGGAGCGATCCTGGTGGCCCTGCTCGCGCTCACCGTCGAGCTGCTGCTCGCCGGGCTGCAGCGCCTGCTCACGCCGAAGGCTCTGCGAGCGGAGACTCCCCGATCGCTCTTCGGCTGGCGGCTCGCCCGACGTTCGGTGAGTGCAGACGCATAGGATCCGCGTAGACCGCCGGCTCGGGGCCTGGCGACTAACTGAGGGAGACACGAATGACCAACCACGTTCGGCTACGACTTTTCCTGGCGCTGATCGTCGTTTTCGCGATGGCGACGGGCTTTGCGGCCTGCGGCTCGGATGACGAGTCCAGCGACTCCGGCGACAGCGGCAGCTCGGAGAGCGCCGACGCCAACCTGATCGAGGAGAACCCGGATAACAGCGCGGTCAAGCTGACCGTGGGCTCGAAGAACTTCACCGAGCAGATCGTGCTCGGCGAGATCTACTCGCAGGCCCTCGAGGCGGCCGGCTACGACGTCTCCACCGACCTCAACCTCGGCTCCGAAGTGGTGGCGCTGAAGGCCCTCGAGAACGGCGAGATCTCCGGCTATCCGGAGTACACCTCGACCGCGCTCACCTCGTTCTTCAAGGCGGCGCCGGAGGACGTCCCGTCCGACGGCCAGGAGGCCGTCGACCAGGCGCAGGCCGACTTCCAGGAGAAGGGCCTCGTCGCCTTCCCGCCGACGGAGTTCTCGAGCGCCAACGCGGTTGGCCTCCTGACCTCGACGGCGGATGAGCTCGGGGTCGAGAACATCTCCGACCTCGAAGGACAGTCGGAGGACCTCGACCTGTACGGCTCCCCCGAGTGTCCGCAGCGGATCGACTGCCTGGTCGGGCTCGAGGAGAACTACGGGCTCGACTTCAACTCGTTCACGCCGGTCGACATCGGCCTGCGCTACGAGGTGCTCGACAAGGAGGACGCGGATCTGTCGATCCTGTTCACCACCGACGCCCAGCTCTACACCGACCCGGACAAGTACACGATCCTCGAGGACGACCAGGGAGTGCTGCCTGCGGGCAACGTGACCTTCGTTGCCACGCAGGAATCGGTCGACGAGGCCGGTACCGACTACGAGGACACGATCGTCAAGGTCCAGGGCGACCTGACGCTCGAGGTCATGCAGGAGCTGAACGCCAAGGTGGACGTCGACAAGGAGGACCCGGCGGACGCCGCCAAGGAGTACCTGGAGGAGTTCGGGTACATCGAGGCCTCGTAGCGTGAAGCTCGGGATCAACCTCGGCTACTGGGGCATCGGGCCCCAGGGCGAGGACGCGGTCGCCATCGTCCAGGCGGCCGAGCGGGCCGGATACGACTCGGTCTGGGCGGCCGAGTCGTACGGCTCCGACGTCGTCAGCGTCCTCGCCTGGTTGGCCCCGCAGACGGAGACGATCAAGCTCGGCGCGGCGATCATGCAGGTCCCGGCACGCCCGCCCGCGGCGGCGGCAATGGCCGGGATGACGATCGACGCGCTCTCGGGAGGCCGGTTCCTCTTCGGCTTCGGCCCGTCGGGGCCGCAGGTCTCGGAGGGCTGGTACGGGATCCCGTACGCGAAGCCGTGGGGCCGGACCCGCGAGTACATCGAGGTGGTGCGGAAGATCGTCGCCCGCGAGGACCGCCTCGAGCATTCGGGCGAGCACTACACGCTGCCGCTGATGGAGGGCGAGGGCGTGACGGGCCAGGGCAAGGCCCTGAAGCTGAACACCCATCCCGTCCGCAACGAGATCCCGGTCTTCGTCGGCGCGATCGGCCGCAAGTCGGTCGAGATGGCGGCCGAGATCTGCGACGGCTGGATCCCGATCTTCTCCTCGCCGGACGCGTTCGAGGAGACCTGGGGCGAGCACCTGGAGGCCGGTTTCGAGAAGGGCGGGCGCACCCGCTCCGACCTGGAGGTCTCGCCGACCGTCCAGGTCGCGATCGACGGCGACCTCGACACGGCCCGCGCGGTCGTCAAGACTGGGCTCCTGCTCTACCTCGGAGGCATGGGCAGCCGCAAGACCAACTTCTACGTGGACCTCACCCACCGCTTCGGGTTCGGTGAGGTCGCCGACGAGGTCCAGTCGCTCTACCTCGACGGCAAGCGCGACGAGGCCTACGCGGCGATCCCGGATGAGCTTGTCGACGCGACCTCCCTCGTCGGCACCGAGGAGCAGGTCGCCGAGCGGGTCGAGAAGTTCAAGTCGATCGGCGCGGACCGGCTGATCTGCAGCTTCATCCAGATGGACCCGGGCGAGCGCAGCCACACGCTCGAGCGGATGGCTTCGCTGGTCGGCGTCGGCGCTCCCGCCTGAGCCGCGCTCCCCTGACACCGCGATAGCGGGAGAATGAGCCCGGAATGAAAACGCCGAATCCTCCGCTTCGCGTCCGGTTCGGCTCAATCTCATCTGCATGAGATGGAGCGGCTCAGCGGCAACCTCCCCGACGGGACGATCTTCGCCGGCCATCGGATCGAAGGGATCGCTGGGCGCGGGGGGATGGGCGTCGTCTACCGCGCGACGCACCTGGTCCTGGACCACGTCGTCGCGCTCAAGGTGATCTCGCCCGACCTGGTCGGCGACGAGAGCTTTCGCCAGCGCTTCCAGACGGAGTCGCGGATCGCGGTCTCGATCCGCCACCCCAACGTCGTCTCGGTTCACCACGCCGGCGAGGAGGAGGGCCTCCTCTTCGTCACGATGGACTACGTCGAGGGGACCGACGTCCGTGGCCTGCTCAATCGCGAGGGCTTTCTCGGCCCGGATGACGCGGTCGCCATCCTGACCCAGGTGGCCGCGGCGCTCGACGCAGCGCACTCCCGCGGGCTGATCCACCGCGACATCAAGCCGGGGAACGTCCTGATCGAGCACCGCGACGAGGGTGACCACGCGTACTTGACCGACTTCGGCCTCGCTCGGGCGATCGACTCGCAGACGGGTCTGACGGCCAGCGGTGCCTTCATCGGGACCATCGACTACGCGGCGCCGGAGCAGATCAAGGGCGAGCGACTCGACGCACGCACGGACGTCTACGCCCTCGGCTGCCTCCTGCACGAGATGCTCGCCGGCTCGACCCCGTTCGCGAAGCAGACGGAGAAGGTGGCGAAGATGTACGCGCACCTGCAGGAGCCGCCGCCGGACCTGCGCGAGCTTCGCCCGGAGGTCCCCGCCGCGCTCGCCGACGCCGTCGCCCGCTCGATGGCCAAGGACCCGGAGAAGCGCTTCCAATCCGCCGGCGACCTGGGCCGCGCGGCGGTCGCGGCCGTCGAGGGCCGGACGGTGAGCGAGGAGGAGCGAACGGTCGCGATCGGCCAGGCGGCACCGGCGACGGTGGCGAGCGCGACTGCGGCGGCGGCGCCACCGACGGCGCCGCTGGAGGAACCCACGGCCCCACACCCACCCCCGGAGGACCCCCACGGACGCGCGAACGTCCCAAACCCCCTCAGAAACCGAGACGTTTGGGACGTTCGCGGACGAGGAGCGCGCTACCGCGTCGCTGCCTCGGCGGGATTCCACGGTGCGACGCCGCCGGCTCACCGTGCCCGCGATCCTCATGGCGGTTGGTGTCGCCGCGGTGATTGCGGTGATCGCGCTTTCCGGTGGCGAGGAGGAGCCGACGACCACCGCGGACACCACCCAGGCCGAGGACACGGGGTCAGGTGGGGGTGGAAGTGAGGAGGAGTTCGGCGATGCCGAGGTGATGCCGGGCGAGATCGCGGTCGACGGCTTCCCCGTCGGCATCGCGGTGGGCTTCGACCATCTCTGGGTCGGCAGTCGCAACGGCGGCACGCTGACCGAGATCGACCCGAAGACCAAGGAGACCGTCAACACGATCGAGAACCTGCCTGCGCCGGAAGGCGTGACCGTCGGGCCGGCGTCGATCTACGTCGCGCTCAGCGAGGAGAACGCGGTCCTGAGGATCAACGGCGACACCGGAGAGCAGTCCCGGATCCCGGTCGGCGTCACCCCGCGCGCGATCGCCCATGCCGAGGGCATCTACGTCACCAACGCCGGTTCCAACACGGTCACCCCGGTCGATACCTCGAAGACGACGGCGACGCCCCTCGATCCGATCCCGGTGGGTACCGAGCCGCACGGGATCGCGATCGGCGAGGGCTTCGTCTGGGTCACTAACCGTGGCGATGGCACCGTCTCCCAGATCGGCGAGAAGTCGAACGAGGTCGTCGAGACGATCACCGTCGGCGCCAACCCGAAGGGCATCGCGGTCGAGGGTGGGACCGTGTGGGTCGCGAACACGGACGACGACACGGTCACTCCGATCGATGCCGCCTCGGGCAAGCCGGGCGAGCCGATCGCAGTCGCCGACGAGCCCCGCGGCGTCACCGCGGCCTTCGGCTCCGTTTGGGTCGCCAACGGCGGCGGCGCGGTCACCCGGATCGATCCGGCCACCGAGGAAACTCAGGAGATGGCGGCCCCAGGCTCGCCCGAGGAGGTCGCCGGCGGCGAGAAGTTCCTCTACGTCTCCGGCGGCGAGGGCGAGGCGGTCTACCGGGTCCGGCCGTAACCGTGGCGGCAGGGCTCAAGTACGTCGACCCCCCGCCCGCGCAGCTGGTTCAGCCGCGCCTTCGCCCGTTCTCCACGACCCGCGTGGAGGTTCATCTGCACTCTGGAAGGCGACCCTACCTCCTCGGGCCACCCGCGGCGCTGGGCTGGGCCTTCCCACCGCTGCTGGAGACGCGCGGTGCGAAGAGCGGCGCGCTGCGGCGAACGCGGTCATCTACTTCCACGATCGATCGGGTCACGTCATCGCCTCGCGGCCGGCGCCGAGCATCACCCGGCCTGGTTCCACAACCTGCGCGCCAACCCCGACGTCACGTTCGGCGGGATCCCGATGCGGGCGACCGTGGTCACCGAAGAGGCGGAGCGCGAACGGATCTGGCCGCTCGCCGACAACGTCTTCGCGCCGTACGCGACCTACCGCCGCGACGCCGGGAAGGCGGGCCGGACGATCCCGATCGTTCAGCTCACCGAACGCGGGAACGGCGACGGGGCCCCTCGCGGGGCCCCGTCGCACTCCCTAGGCGAGCCTTAGGGCTACTTGACCTTGGCCTGGAGCAGGAGCCAGCAGCCGTCGTCCGCGGTCTGCGGAGCGAACGGGTCGCCGACGTCGAGCGCGGGCTGGTAGAGGAGGATGTTGTCTCCACCGGAGCTGCAGCGGAGCATGCTCGTCTCGGTCGCGTTGATCGCCAGGTACTGACCCTTCTTGACCGGCGCCTTGACCTTGGCGGACTCGATCTCGTAGGTGTCGGCGTTGGGGTCGGACTGACCGTTGTAGTTGATGGTCTTCGACTCGAACGTCGCCTTCGCCTGGCCGTTGGCCTTCACCTTCACGACCTGGAACTTGAAGGAACCAGGGGCGCCGGCGATCCAGCTGATCTTCTTGATCGTGCCGGTCTTCGGGGCCACCGTCTCGATGCCCTGGGCACCGTTCGTGTAGGCCTCGTTCTCGACCCAGGTGCAGTCACCGGCGACACCGGTGCTGTCCGCACACGGGTGCGGCTGTCCGGCGTTCGACGGCTGCAGGTCCGGACCGAGGTTCGTGCCGAACGTGGTGGCCGCCAGGCCGCTGGCCGGGGCGATCATCAGTGCCGCGCCGACGGTCCCGAGTGCGAGGGAGAGGCGGCGGGTGAGGGTCTTGCTCTTGAACATGATTTCTCCTTGTTTTCGTTGTCCGGATCTCGATTGACCCGATGCAACGAGTTTCGGAGAGAAACCGACCCCCGGCTAGGCATCCCAGGGGTGAACTGAGCTCCACCTATGAGGTGGCTCTAAAGGTCTTTGTCGATGATCAGGCCGCTCTGCAGGGCCCGCTCGACGAGCGCCAGCCGTTTCTGGTTCTGCGGCAGGTCCTCGACGCCGAACTTCTCGAATAGCGCGCGGAGGTGGGTCTTGACCGCATCGACGCTCAGGTGAAGCTCACCCGCGATCTGGTTGTTCGTCGCCGGATTGGCGAAAGATGCACCGTCCTTGAACGGACGGCAGAGCTCGACCAGAACGCGCCGCTGGCCGGGGGAGACATCCGCGGCGGTGAGCGGGTCCGAGGAGAGCTCGGTCGAGTCGGAGACGGCGTCGCCGGGCGCGCGGTAGAGGATCACGGTCTTGCCGATCCTGACCATGTCGCCGTCGCGCAGCCGCTTGCGGCCGCGGATCCGCTCGCCGTTGACGAAGGAGCCGTTCGTGGAGAGGCCGTCGTCCACCAGCGTGCAGTCCTCACGCACGAACTCGAGCTGGGCGTGCAGGGCGGAAACCTCCCCGTCCCAGCCCAGCCGGATGTCCGCCGAGGGACTGCGGCCGATCCAGAGCTCGCTCGTCTCCTCCTCGACCCGGAGGATCTGCTGGTCTTCCGCCTCGTCGCGGTAGACGAGGAACGGCCTGCCGTCGCGCTCGGCGACGATCTGGTCCTTCAGTTCCTGGGCGCTCTGCGCGCGAGGTCCGGTCATGGTTCGCTGACCATAACCCGCCGAGGTACGGGCTCGATTCGGTGCGCCGTCCACTAGGCTCTCGCCCGCTTTGAAGGTCGGTGTACCCAGAGAATCGGCCGAGGGGGAGCGTCGTGTAGCGCTCATCCCGGACACGGTCACGAGCCTTTCCGAGAAGAATCTCGACGTCGCCGTCGAGGCTGGCGCGGGCGTGGAATCGGGCCACCCGGACTCCGAGTACTCCGAGGCGGGCGCGAGCGTCGACGGCGGCTGGGACGCCGACGTCGTCGCCAAGGTCGCGCCGCCAACGAGCGAGGAGATTGGCCGGCTGCGCAGCGGCCAGGTCCTGATCGGCTTCCTCAACCCGCTGACGGCGGGCGATTCGAACAAGGCGCTCGCCTCGGCGGGCGTGACCAGCTTCGCGATGGAGGCGATCCCGCGGATCACCCGCGCCCAGTCGATGGACGCGCTGTCCTCGCAGGCGAACGTCGCCGGCTACGCGGCGACCCTGCTCGCCGCCCGCGAGGCCGGCCGCTTCTTCCCGATGATGACCACCGCCGCCGGCACGGTCGCCCCCGCGAAGGTGCTCGTGCTCGGCGCGGGCGTCGCCGGCCTGCAGGCGGTCGCCACCGCCAAGCGGCTGGGCGCGATCGTCACCGGCTTCGACATCCGCCGCGCCGCCTGGGAGCAGATCGCCAGCCTCGGCGGCCGCCCGCTGGAGCTCGACTTCATCCCCGACGCGGAGGACGAGGGCGGCTACGCCCGGCCCCTCACCGAGGAGGAAAACGAGCAGGTGCGCGAGGCGCTCGCCGAGAACGCGACCCGCCAGGACGTGATCATCACCACCGCCCAGATTCCCGGCCGCAAGGCGCCGATCCTGATCACCGAGCAGGGAGTGCGCAACATGGCGCCGGGGTCGGTGATCATCGACCTCGCCGGCGAGACCGGCGGCAACACCGAGCTGACGAAGGCGGGGGAGACGGTCGACGTCGACGGTGTGAAGGTGATGGCGCCTCGCAACCTGCCGAGCGACATGGCCGCCCATGCCTCGCAGCTCTATGCGAAGAACGTGGAGAACCTGCTTGGCCTGCTGGTCGACGAGGAGGGCACCCTGAACTTGAACTTCGAGGACGAGGTCGTCGCCGGCGCCTGCATCACGCACGAGGGCGAGATCCGCAATGAACGGGCCGCCGGAGCCCCGGGGAGCGACGCATGAGCTTGGTCACGGAACTCACCATCTTCGTCCTCGCCGCCTTCGTCGGCTTCGAGGTGATCTCGAAGGTCCCCGCGACCCTGCACACGCCGCTGATGTCGCAGACGAACGCGATCCACGGCATCGTCATGCTCGGCGGCCTGATCGTGGTCGGCTACGCCGACGGCGGGCTGGAGTACGCGATCGGCACGATCGCGATCGCCTTCGGCGCGATCAACATCGTCGGCGGCTTCATGGTCACCGACCGGATGCTCGGCATGTTCGTCAGAAAACCAAAGCCGGCCGAATCCTCGGCTGACGCCTCCGGTTCGGCCGGGTCTGAGAAGGGCCCGAGCTCCTGATGCCTTCGCTCGCCGGCGTCTTCGCGCCGGGCGGCGACGCCGCAACGCTGCTCTACATCGTCTCCTTCTCGATGTTCATCATCGGGATCCGCCGCGGCACGCACCCGACCACGGCCAAGCAGGGCAACCTGATCGCCGCGGCCGGCATGGCCGTCGCCGTCGTCACCACGCTGCTGCTCGACGGGATCGGCAACTGGGAATTCATCATCCTCGGCCTCGCCGTCGGCACGGCGGTCGGGGTGGTCGCCTCGGTCCGCGTGCAGATGACCGACATGCCGCAGATGGTCGCGCTCTACAACGGCGTCGGCGGCGGCGCGGTCGCGCTGATCTCCTGGTCGGAGTTCCGCAACGAGCTCTCCTTCGGCCACGAGATCCCGCTCGAGATCCTCGTCCCGATCCTCTTCGCGGCCGTGATCGGCTCGATCTCCTTCTGGGGCTCGAACATCGCCTTCGGCAAGCTGCAGGGGATCGTCCCGAGCCAGCCGCTCAAGGTTCCGGGCCAGCAGGTGATCAACTCCCTCCTCCTCGTCGGAATCGTCGTTGCCTGCGTGATGATCGTCGTCAACAACGACGACCCCTCCGAGGGGCTTTTCATCGGCATCCTGCTCGCCGCGGCCGTGCTCGGCAACCTCGTCGTCCTGCCGATCGGCGGCGCCGACATGCCGGTCGTGATCTCGCTTCTGAACGCGGCCACGGGCCTCTCCGCCGCGGCCGCCGGCTTTTCGCTCGACAACGTCGCGCTGATCGTCGCCGGCACGATCGTCGGCTCCTCGGGAACGATCCTGACGATGGAGATGGCGACCGCGATGAACCGCTCCGTCGGCAACATCCTCTTCTCCGGCTTCGGCGCGGTGGCGACGGGGGGAGGCGGCGACGGCGAGGAGCGCCCGCACACCTCGATCGGCGCCCAGGACGCCGCGATCAAGCTCGCCTACGCCGACAAGGTCGTGATCGTCCCCGGCTACGGGATGGCGGTCGCCCAGGCCCAGCACACCGTCAAGGAGATGGCCGACGAGCTCGAGAAGAAGGGCGTCGAGGTCTCCTATGCGATCCACCCGGTCGCCGGCCGCATGCCCGGCCACATGAACGTGCTGCTCGCCGAGGCCGACGTGCCCTACGAGAAGCTCGTCGAGATGGACGACATCAATCCCGAGATGCCGCGCACCAGCGTCGCGGTCGTGATCGGCGCCAACGACGTCACCAACCCGGCCGCCAAGAACGACCCCGACTCGCCGATCGCCGGGATGCCGATCATCGAGGTCGACGAGGCCCAGCAGGTGATCGTGATCAAGCGCTCCCTGAGCCCCGGCTTCGCCGGCATCGACAACGACCTCTTCTACAACGAGAAGACCTCGATGCTCTTCGCCGACGCCAAGTCGGCGGCCCAGGAGATCGCGGCCGAGGTGGAGAGCTTGTAGGTCTGGCGCTCGGAGACGGGCACCGGGACGAACAACTGCGGCATTAAGGGAAAGGGACGCGGCGCCGCGGGCGCGCGCGAGGCCTTCGCGGCTATTCGGGGGGCGAATTCAGGGTCGTTCGCGACTTACTCCCGGTATGCGGGAGGAGCGCGCGAAGGTCGAGCTGGCGATCGCCAAGATCGCCGCGCCAGCATGGGGTGATAACGCTCGAGCAGCTGCTCTGGGCCGGCCTGACGCGCTCGGGGATCACGCGGCGCGTGCAGGCAGGCCGCCTGCACCGCCTTTACCGCGGCGTCTACGCCGTCGGCCACCTAGACCTCTCCCGCGAGGGCCGCTGGCTCGCAGCCGTGCTCGCTTGCGGCCCCGGAGCAGTGCTCTCCCACGAGTCAGCCGCTCACCTTTGGAGCATGTCCCCTACGAGCCCGTCCCTGATCCACGTCACCGTCCCTAATCGAAACGGGCGAAAGCGACGCCCAGGCATTCGCATCCACTACCGAGACGGCCTCGAGCCCTCGGACGTGACGCGCAAGCGCAACATCCCCGTCACCAGCCCCGCTCGCACCCGCCGCGACCTCGGCTGGGACGCCTCCCCGACCCGCTCAGGTATCGAGCGCCGTTTCCTTCGCCTGCTGCGCGACCACGGCATCCCAAAGCCCGAGACCAACGTCCCGATCGGCCCCTACACCGTCGACTACCTCTGGCGCGACCTCGCCCTGGTCGTCGAGCTCGACTCCTACGCCTACCACTCCGACAGACCGACCTTCACCTCGGACCGAAAGCGAGATCGCTACCTCGCGACCCGCGGCCTCGAGGTGCACCGCTTCAGCGATGACGAGCTCGACGAGAGCCCGGGCGATCTCGTCCACTCCCTACAGGCGCTGCTGGAAGCACGGCGCGCCCGGAGGAGTTCGCCGCTTGACCCCCACCCGGCCGATCCCTAACCTCGTTCAGGTGGGGGCGCGTGGATATCGATTCCTGTTGCTCGGCGCTCTTGCGCTGGTGACGCTGATCGCGCCGGCCTCCGCGGCCGCAGTGACGTACTGCGTCAACACCACCGGTTGCGCGCCCGCCCAGGACTACACCGAGAACCAGCTGCAGGCGGCGATCGACGCCGCCGCCGGGCCCGCAGGCGAGGATCGGATTTCGATCGGCTCGGGTCTCTACGACGACGGGCCCTACACGGCCGCCGCCGGAAACCAGGTCGAGATCTTCGGCGCCGGCGCCAACGCGACCACACTGCGCGGGGCGGGAAACGGTCTGACGATTCTCACCCTTTCCCACGTCGCCTCCTCGGTTCACGACCTCGGGATCGAGCTCTCGAACGGCAGCGGCCAGACCGGGCTTTCGGTCCGTAACAGCGCGACCAAGGTGAGGGTGGCCGAGACGGCGACCGCGATCGGCACGCGCACCGGCATCGTGTTCACCGGCACCGGTGCGCTCGTCGACTCGACGGTAGCTCTGGACCCCGCCGCAGGTACGGTTGCGGTCAACGCAGTGATCCCGGGCAGCACGTCGGAGCTCACGCTTCAGAACAACGACCTTCAAGGCGCCACGGGAGTCAACTCCCAGACGCCGATCCACACGGAGCGCAACCGGATCACGGCGCGGTTTTTTGGGCTCTTCAACGCCGGCCCGCTCACGATCGACAACGCGTCTATCCGGATGGTCGGCAACGGCGGCCCCAATTCGGCAGCGGTCCAGGTCAACTCGTCGAGCATCGCGGCCGTCAAGAACGGAAACCTGGAGGCAGACCACCTCACTGCATTCGGCCCGGCGACGAGCCGAGGAGTAACCATCGGGGCCAACTGCGACGGCTCGATGTTGAGCAACCCTCCGCTCCCTGCTTCCGGAGTCGTCCGGGACACGATCCTCGACGGTTTCTCCAATGACGTCGCGGTCTCGGGGGTGCCCTGCACCGACCCTGGATCCATGATCACCTCGAACGCATTCGCGACGCTCGACATCGACTACTCGGCTTATGACCCGGCGACGGCCCTCGAGAACGAGCCCGCGATCATCACCAGCGGCCCGAACAACCTCCTTGGCGTTGACCCCCAGCTGGTCAATCCGGCAGCGGGCGATCTCCGTCCCCTCCAGGGCTCGCCCGTGATCGACAAGGGCCAGCCAACCCCCGCGCAAGGCAACGAGCGCGACGTCGCCGGCAACCCACGCGTCCAGGACGGCAACAACGACGGCACCGCCGTGCGCGACATGGGCGCCTTTGAGCACACGTTCAGCGCCACCGGTGGCGGCGGAGGCGATGGCGGCGGTGGGGGAGGGGGCGACGGCGGCGGCACCGGCGGCACCACGCTCACCCGCACCCTCTCGCTCGGCTACTCGGACAAATCCGACAAGTTCAAGGGCACGCTGAAATCGAACGAGCCCGCCTGTCTCGCCGGCAAGGTCAAGGTCTTCGAAAAGCTCAAGGGCAAGGACCCGAAGGCCGGGTCAGACAGGACGAACGGCGCCGGCAAGTGGTCGTTCAAGGAGAGGCGCGCCGACGGCAAGTACTACGCGACGATCCCGGCCGCCACCGTCACCGCCGGCGAGTGCCCGGCGGCGAAGTCGAAGGCGAAGAAGGTCGACTAACTCTTTTCGTGACCGCGTCGTCGCTGCGCCCGCCGCGGACGATCGGCAGCAGCCAGCCGACCAGGAACCCGAGCACCCCGGCGATCAGCAGGCCGAAGATCAGCGGCGTCGTCGTCTCGATGAAGAGGAACTTGATCCGAACCTCCTGCGAGTTCTCCAGGACGAAGATCAGGAGGAGGAGGGCCGCGACCGCTGCTCCCCAGAGCTTCCAGTTGGTCCCGCTCTTCTCAGCGCCGCCGAAGGTCTGTTTCCCATCGTTCACGTTCTCGCGACGATACCGGCACATCGGTAACCCACGCGTGAACCGCGCGGTGCAAGCGTCGCCGCATGCGCTCGGAGCGCGGCCAGAGCACCGTCGAGTGGATCGCCCTCGTCCTGCTCGCCTCGCTGCTGCTGATTGGCGTCCTCGCAGCGGCGGGCGCCCGCCTGCCCGGCGGCGAGCTCACGCGCGCCATCCTCGGCCGGATCATCTGCGCCGTCCGCCTGAACGGCGAGTGCGCCGCGGAGGGGCCGGCGGCGCTCGCGCTCGCCTATGGCGCCGACGTCGCCGCCGCGGTCCGCGAGCACGCGCCCGACCTCCTCTACGAGGACGGCATGGTCGCTCTGCCGGTCGACTACCGCCGCTGCCGCGAGCCGTCCTGCTCCGACGGCGCCGAGACGGGACTCGTCACCAGCTCGGCGAGCGGCGAGCGGATCGTCGCCTTCGTCCACGTCGTCGACTGCCGCGATCGGGCCGAACCCGCGAACGCCGACTGCCGAGGCGACGCCGCCGGCAACCTCTACGTCCAGTACTTCTTCTACTACCCGACCAGCTCGACCGCGAAGGCGATCCCCGGCGACTCGGGCTTCCACAACGACGACTGGGAGAGCCTCCAGATCCGCATCGGGCCTGGCGGCACGACGTCGGTCCGCGCCTCCTCCCACCACGGCTACAACTACGAGTTCTCGAAGCTGAACGCCGGCTCCGACGCCGGCGGCGCGGTCGGCGCCGCCGTCAACGACGCGGTCGAGGCGATCGGCGCCCGCCCGCCCGGGCGGCTGGGGACCGGCGACGGGCCAGCTCCACGTCTCCGGCGGCAGCCACGCCGGCAACGCCAAGCGCCCCGGCTACACGCCGTCCCGCACCACCCCCGGCGGCCGCATCGACCCTGATCCCGATCGAATCCCTCAGCGCCCGCGACCGCGCGGCCGTCTTCGAAGTCGTCCCGCCATGGCGGAAGCCCGTCTACACCGATCCGGAGTCCGAGGAGACATGAAGGCCCGTCAGGCTACGGCGCGGCCGAGCGCGTACCCCGCCGCCGCCGCGGCGATCCCGCCAAGGACCGAAGCGAGCACATAGGCGATCGCGACCCCGGTCCGGCCTCCCTCGACCTCGAGCACGACCTGGACGGAGAAGGTGGAAAAGGTGGTGAAGCCGCCGAGCAGGCCGACGCCCAGTGCCTCCCGGGCGTCGTTGGAGAACCAGGGGCCCGCGACGAGCAGGCCGAGCAGGAAGGAGCCGACGACGTTGATCCCGACCGTCGACCAGATCAGCGCGTCGGAGCCGAACGTGGCCCGGGAGATCCCGTAGCGGGCGAGGACGCCGATGACCCCGCCGACGCCGACGAGCGCGACGGTCAATTACTTCGGCGGCATCCGCAGCGCGCCGTCCAACCTGATCGTCTCGCCGTTCAGCATCGGGTTGGCGACGATCTGGGCGACCAGCTCCGCGTATTCGTCCGGGCGGCCGAGCCTCGACGGGAAGGGGATCCCCGCGCCGAGCGCGTCCCGCTGCTCCTGCGGAAGCGCCGCGAGCAAGGGCGTGTCGAACAAACCGGGAGCGATCGTCAGCACGCGGATCCCGCGCGACGAGAGGTCGCGCGCCGCCGGCAAGGTCAAGCCGACGATGCCGCCCTTCGAAGCCGCGTATGCCACCTGGCCGATCTGGCCGTCGTAGGCGGCGATCGACGCGGTGGAGACGTGGACGCCTCGCTCGCCCTCGTCGTCGGCGTCGTTCCCGTTCATCGCCGTCGACGCGAGCCGCAGCACGTTGAAGGTGCCGATCAGGTTGACCTCGATCACGTTGCGGAAGATCTGCAGGTCATGCGGGCCCTGCTTGCTGGTCGTCCGCTGGGCCCAGCCGATCCCGGCGCAGCTGACGGAGATCCGCAGGCCACCCTCGGTCTCGGCCGCTGCCGCGACGGCGGCCTCGACGGCATCGGAGTCGGTGACGTTCGCCTCCATGAACCGCGCTCGATCGCCCAGCTCGGCGGCAAGCGCCTCGCCCTTCTCGGCGTTCAGGTCCGCGATGACGACGTTCGCCCCGTCAGCATGCAGCCGCCGCGCGGTCGCCTCGCCGAGCCCGGAGGCTCCGCCGGCGACGAGTGCTCCTGCTCCCTCGGCCTTCATCGAGCGGGCACACTATTTGACAGGAGCTTCACGAGGCCGAAAGGCCCGACTGGGTAGGGTTTCCGCATCGAGGCTTCCGCCGAGCCGATAACGGCGGCCGAGTCGCCGGCCGCCTCGCAGGATCAATCCAACGAGTCAATCGCCCGCCGCCTGGCGGAAGCGCGTGAACGGACGCTGCTCCTGATCGAGCCCCTCTCCGAGGCCGAGCTCAACCGCCAGTACTCGCCGCTCCTCAGCCCGCTGGCCTGGGACCTCGGCCACATCGCCAACTTCGAAGAGCTCTGGCTCGTCCAGCGGATCGGCGGCCGCGAGCCGATGCACGGCGACCTCGGCCGCTTCTACGACGCGATCGAGAACCCTCGCTCGACCCGCGACGAGCTGCCGATCCTCCGCGGCGACCAGTGCCGCGCCTACCTGGAGGAAGTCCGAAAGCGCACTCTCGACGTACTAGCCAACATGGACCTCTCAACGGACGCAGAGGACCCACTCCTGCGCGACGGGTTCGTCTACGAGCTCATCCTCGCCCACGAGCACCAGCACAACGAGACGATGCTGCAGCTGCTCCAGATGGTCGACGGCTACGAGCCCGCCGCTCACGACTCCGAGCCTGCGAACGAGCCGGTCGTCGACGGCCCGGAGATGGTCCGGGTCGAGGGCGGCGACCACGACATCGGGGCCGGCGCCACGGTCGGCTTCGCCTACGACAACGAGCGCCCCCGGCATCCCGTCGAGCTGAACCCGTTCTGGATCGACGCCGCCCCGGTCACGAACGCTGCCTTCGCCGCCTTCATCGCCGACTCCGGCGCCGAGCCCCCGCTCTACTGGGACCGCGAGGGCGAGGACTCCTGGGTGACGACCATCTTCGGAGAACGCGTCCCAGTCGACCCGTCCCGACCCGTGATCCACGTCGACTGGAACCAGGCCGACGCGTTCGCCCGCTGGGCCGGCAAGCGCCTGCCGACCGAGCACGAGTGGGAGGCGGCCGCTCGCGGTGCAGATCGCGACCGCGCCAACCTCGACCACCTCGCCTTCGGCTGCGCTCCCGCCGGCGCGTATGCGGACGCGGCCTCCGACCACGGCGCAGTGCAGATGCTGGGCGACGTCTGGGAGTGGACCTCTTCCGAGTTCACCGCGTACCCGGGGTTCAAGGCGTTCCCCTATCCCGAGTACTCGGAGGTCTTCTTCCGCGAGGGCTACAAGGTGCTCCGCGGCGGCGCCTGGGCGACCCGCCGCGACGTGATCCGCACCAGCTTCCGCAACTGGGACCTGGCCGAGCGCCGCCAGATCTTCTCCGGCTTCCGCTGCGCGAAGGACGACGAATGAGCGATACGGCGACCCCGGACCAGGTCACCATCGACGTCCACATCCCGGCGACCGGACCGCTCGCCGGCATGGCCGACGACGTCCGCGAGGGGCTCTCCTGCCCGTTCAAGGAGCTGCCGCCGAAGTACTTCTACGACGAGCGAGGATCGCAGCTCTTCGAGCAGATCACCGAGCTGCCCGAGTACTACCCGACCCGCGCCGAGCGGGCGATCCTCGAGGCACAGAGCACCGAGATCATCGCCGCCGCCGCCCCGAGCACCCTGATCGAGCTCGGCTCCGGCTCGGCGTCGAAGACCCGCACCCTGCTCGACGCGATGCGGGCCGCCGGGTCGCTCGAGACCTACGTCCCCGTCGACATCTCCGAGGAGATCACTCGGCAGACCGCCGAGAGCCTCGTCGCCGAGTACGAGGGGCTGCGCGTCCACGGCGTCGTCTGCGACTACGAGACCCACCTCGAGCGCGTCCCCCGCGAGGAGGGCGCCGTAATCGCCTTCCTCGGCGGCACGATCGGCAACTTCCGCCCTGCCCCGCGTCGCTCGTTCCTCGCCCGGATCGCGACGCTGATGTACCCGGGCGACCGCTTCCTCCTCGGCACCGACCTGGTCAAGGACACGACCGTCCTCGAGGCCGCCTACGACGACTCGGCCGGCGTCACCGCGGAGTTCAACAAGAACGTCCTCAACGTCCTGAACCGCGAGTTCGACGCCGACTTCGACCCGGAGAGCTTCGAGCACGTCGCCTTCTTCGACCCCGACAACTCCTGGATCGACATCCGCCTCCGCTCGCTCACCGAGCAGTTCATCGACATGCGCGAGCTCGACATGCGCGTCCACTTCGCCCGCAACGAGGAGATGCGGACCGAGATCTCCACGAAGTTCACCCCCGACCGCCTCGAGGAGATCTACGCCGACGCCGGCCTCGCGATGACCGACCTCTGGACCGACCCGGACGGGCTCTACGCCCTCAGCCTCGCCCGCGCGCTTTAGTGCCGCGCTTGAAGTTCCCGGTTGCTCGTGCCATCAGCTGCTGGCGCTCTTCCTCGTCGACGGCCGCTGCTTTGGTCAGGAAGCGCCGGGCGGATTCGCGGCGCAGCGTCGTCACGACCCGCCCCCGATGCGAGATCGCGACGCTGCCGTCGCCGCGCTCGCGATAGGAAAACTCCATGGAGCCCCTAGCGCGGCGCGAGCGCCTCGATCAGCTCGCCCACCTTGTCGGGCGTCGTGATCGGGGTGATGACGGGGCAGGTGATGCCGCCGTCGGCGTATGCCTCCAGGCGGTCGACCATCTCGTCGGGCTCGCCGAAGATGAAGGTGTCCTCGATCAGGTCCCAGGGCGCCGCGGCGATCGCCGCCTCGCGGTCCTTGCGCCCCCAGGCCTCGACCATCTCGTCGATCGCCTCGCCGTGGCCGAGCCAGCGGAAGAAGGCCTCGTAGAACGGGACGGTGATGTAGGAGGCGAACATGAACCGCGCCAGCGGCTCCGCCTGCTCGCGTGGCCCCGCGATGCAGAAGAAGCGGCAGAGCAGCTCGAAGTCGGGGCCGGCGCCCTCGAGCCCCTCCTTCACCTGAGGCAGGCCGCTCAGCGGCAGGAAGTTGGTGAATGCGCCGTCGGCCTTCTCGACCGCCAGCCGCAGCATCTTGCCCCGCAGCGCGGCGAGGATGATTGGCACGGGCTCGGCCGGGGCCGCCTCCAGCTTGAAACCGCCCTCGGCCGAGCGCTCCCCGGCGAGCACCGGGCGCAGCCAGTCGACGGTCTCCTCGATCTTTGCGAGCGGTCGCTCCAGCGGGATCCCGTTCCAGCCCTCGACGATCCGGTCCGAGGAGGCGCCGATGCCGAGCGCGAAGCGGCCACCCGACGCGTCTGCCAGCGACGCGGCCTGCTGGGCGAGCAGCGCCCGGCCGCGCGTGTAGACGCCGACGACGCCTGTGCCGAGCCGGACGTTCTCCGTCCAGGCCGCGGCCATCGCGAGCGGCGTGAAGCCGTCGGGCCCCTGCGTCTCGCCGCTCCAGATGTCGGTGTAGCCGGCGGCCTCGGCGCGGCGCACCGCGTCCTCGCTGGCCGCGATTCCGGTCATCGGCAGCGGCAGCGTCAGGGCCCAGCGCTTCTGCGGAGCGTCTGCCATCGGCGGCGACCCTAACGCGAAGGCGCGCCGCGCGTCCCGCGACTCGGATAGGCTCGCAAACGGATGGATTTCTCACGTGCTGAACGAGCGGCGCGTGATCCTCGGCGGGGCGGCCTCGATCCTGCTGATCATCAGCCTCTTCTTCCTGCCCTGGTACGAGCTGGCCGAGAACCCGCAGCGCGAGATCGGCGCGCCCGACGCCTTCATCTGCGGCACGGGTGAGTACAGCTGCACCGGCTGGGAGACCTTCCCGATCCTGCGCTGGCTCCTGCTTGCCGCGGCGTTCGCGCCGCTCATCCTCGGCTGGATCCTCGTCCGCGGCCACAAGCTCTCCTGGGCGCCCGGCGAGGTCACCATGGTCGTCGGCTTCACCGCCTTCATCCTGATCCTCTACAACGGCCTGATCGACCGCCCCGGCAGCCAGATCGCCGAGGCCGGCGTCAGCCTCACCTACGGCTACTTCGTCGCCCTGCTCGGCGACCGCGCTGATGGCGGCGACGGGATTCCTGCGCTCGCAGGAGAGCGGCGGCAAGAAGCAGCGCAAAGCGCCGGGCACCGTCTAGTGGGTGTAATCAGCCACGACGTGCGCTCCGGCTCCAAGCCGGACCGCAACCTCGCCCTCGAGCTCGTCCGCGTGACCGAGGCCGCGGCGCTCGCCGCCGCCCGCTGGGTCGGCAAGGGCGCCAAAGAGGACGCCGACCAGGCCGCTGTCGACGCGATGCGGCTGATGCTCGACACCGTGCCGATGGACGGGATCGTCGTCATCGGCGAGGGCGAGAAGGACGAGGCGCCGATGCTCTTCAACGGCGAGGAGATCGGCGACGGCAGCCCGCCGAAGGTCGATATCGCCGTCGACCCGCTGGAGGGCACGACGCTCACCGCGCGCGGAATGCCGTCCGCGCTGGCCGTGATCGCCCTCGCCGAGCGCGGCACCATGTTCGACCCTGGCCCCTGCGTCTACATGGAGAAGCTCGCCGGCTCGCCGGCGATCGCCGACTGCCTGAGCCTCGACGACTCGCTCTCCGACGTCGTCCGCAACGTCGCCGAGAAGAAGGGCACGACCCCGGGCGACGTGACCGTGATCATGCTCGACCGCGAGCGCCACGCCGAGGGCGTCGAGGAGCTGCGCGAGGTCGGCGCGCGGATCCGCTTCATCTCCGACGGCGACGTCTCCGCGGCGATGATCGCCGTCACCGAGGGCAGCGGCGTCGACCTGCTCTGGGGAATCGGCGGCACGCCCGAGGGAGTCCTCTCCGCCGCGGCGATCAAGAGCCTCGGCGGCCAGCTGCTCGGCCGCCTCTGGCCGCGCACCGACGAGGAGCGCAAGGAAGCGGTCGACGCCGGCTACGACCTCGACCGCGTGCTCAATGTCGACGACCTGATCAGCGGCGACGACGTCTTCTTCGCCGCCACCGGCGTCACCGACGGCGACACCCTCCAGGGCGTCCGCTACGTCTCCGGCGGCCGCGCGACGACCGAGTCCCTGGTGATGCGCTCACGCTCCGGGACGGTGCGCGAGGTCAAGGCCCGCCACGACCGCGCGAAGCTGCGCGAGGTCGTCGGCGAGCGGTACGGGTAGGACGGACGGCTCGAAGGTGTTCTTCACCACGTTGTCGCAGCTGGTCAGCGCCGACACCGACAGCTCGCAGGACCTCTACGAGCGCTCGGGCGGGACGACGACGCGCGTCTCGGCGGGCGAGATCAACGGCAACGGCGCCATCGCCGCCTCCTTCAGCAGGGCCTCGAGCGACGGCTCGAAGGTGTTCTTCCACACGCAGGAGCAGCTGGTGAGCGCCGACACCGACGCGTCCACCGACGTCTACGAGCGCTCGGGCGGGACGACGACGCGCGTCTCGGCGGGCGAGATCAACGGCAACGGCGGCATCGCCTCCGTCCTCAACGGCATATCGAGCGACGGCTCGAAGGCCTTCTTCAGCACAACGGAGCAGCTGGTGAGCGCCGACACCGACAGCTCGCAGGACCTCTACGAGCGCTCGGGCGGGACGACGACGCGCGTCTCGGCGGGCGCGATCAACGGCAACGGCGCCAACAACGCCTCCTTCAGCGGCGCCTCGAGCGACGGCTCGAAGGTCTTCTTCGTCACAGCCGAGCAGCTGGTCGAGCGCCGACACCGACAGCTCGCAGGACCTCTACGAGCGCTCGGGCGGGACGACGACGCTCGTCTCGGCGGGCGAGATCAACGGCAACGGTGCCAACAACGCCTCCTTCAGCAGGGCCTCGAGCGACGGCTCGAAGGTGTTCTTCACCACGGACGAGCGGCTGGTCAACGCCGACACTGACATCTTCCCCGACATCTACGAGCGCTCGGGCGGGACGACGACGCTCGTCTCGGCGGGCGAGATCAACGGCAACGGCGCCAACAACGCCGTCCTCGGCGGCGCCTCGAGCGACGGCTCGAAGGCCTTCTTCAACACAACCGAGCAGCTGGTGAGCGCCGACACCGACAGCTCGCAGGACCTCTACGAGCGCTCGGGCGGGACGACGACGCTCGTCTCGGCGGGCGAGATCAACGGCAACGGCGAGCTCGCCGCCATCTTCAGCGGCGCCTCGAGCGACGGCTCGAAGGTCTTCTTCATCACATTCGAGCAGCTGGTGAGCGCCGACACCGACAGCTCGCAGGACGTCTACGAGCGCTCGGGCGGGACGACGACGCGCGTCTCGGCGGGCGAGATCAACGGCAACGGCGCCATCGCCGCCACCTTCAGCGGCGCCTCGAGCGACGGCTCGAAGGTCTTCTTCACCACAGCCGAGCAGCTGGTGAGCGCCGACACCGACAGCTCGCAGGACGTCTACGAGCGCTCGGGCGGGACGACGACGCGCGTCTCGGCGGGCGAGATCAACGGCAACGGCGGCATCGCCGTCACCTTCAGCGGCGCCTCGAGCGACGGCTCGAAGGTCTTCTTCAGCACGGCGGAGCAGCTGGTCAGCGCCGACACCGACAGCGCTGCCGATGTCTACGAGCGCGCGAGCGGGACGACCAAGCTCGTCTCGGCGAACCTGGACGAAGCGCCCCCCGAGACCACGATCGACAGCGGGCCGGCCGACGGGGCGATCACCAACGACACGACCCCCACCTTCGGGTTCTCTTCGAACGAGGCGGGATCCACCTTCCAGTGCTCGTTGGTGGCCCAGGGCCAGCCGGCGGACTTCGCGACGCCCTGCTCGGGCCCTGGCGACACCCACACCCCGAGCCCGGCACTGAGCGACGGGCCCTACACCGTCTCGGTGCGGGCGAAGGACGCCGCCAACAACACCGACCCGACCCCGGCGAGCCGCAACTTCACCGTCGACACGATCCCACCGAGCCTCTCGATCACCTCCGGCCCGACCGGCCCGACAAACAACCAGCGACCCACCTTCGGCTTCACCGCCGAGCCCGGCTCGACGGTCGAGTGCTCGGTCGACCAGGGCGGCGCCAACTTCGCCGCCTGCTCCGCGGCGGGTTCGCACCAGCCCGCCTCGAACCTCGCCGACGGCAACTGGACGTTCCGGGTCAGGGCGACCGACGTGGCGAGCAACACCGACACGAAGACGCAGGCATTCTCGGTCGACACGACTCCCGCCCCGGCTGACCCCGCTCCGGGCGGTGACGGCGGCGGTGACAGCGGTGGCGGTGAAGGCGACGGTGGTGGCGGAGGCGATCAGACCCCGCCGGGCGGCACCGACTCCGACGACTCGATCGACGGCACCGAACAGGCGGACGTGATCGACGGCCTCGCCGGCGACGACCTGATCACGGGCGGCCTCGGCGACGACCGCCTGATGGGCGGCCTCGGTGACGACGAGGTCGCGGGCGGCGACAATGACGACGACGTCTCAGGCGGCGACGGCGACGACATCATCCGTGGCGGCAAGGGCAAGGACAAGCTCGACGGCGAGGCCGGCAACGACTCGGTCTTCGGCGGCCGCGGCAAGGACAAGGTCGAGGCCGCGGACGGCGAGACCGACGTGGTCAGCTGCGGCAAGGGCCCCGACACCGTCAACGCCGATCCGCAGGACGAGATCGGGAAGAACTGCGAAAAGGTGAAGTAGTCCCGGCTGGCCCTAGCCGTACCGAATCGCGTGGTAGCCCTCGACGAGGGTGCCCGTGCGGTCCACCTCGTGGCGCAGGGCGTTGATCACGGCGCCGGCGAGGATTCCCAGGGCGAGCAGGTAGAACCAGATCAGCGCGATCAGGAAGAAGCCGATCGCGCCGCCGATCTCCCGGACGGTCGCGATCTCGCTCAGGTAGACGGGGAAGACCCACTGAGCGATGCCGGCGGTGATGGTGAGGAAGATCGCCCCCGGCCAGACCGCGCGCCACGGCATGTGTCCCTTCGGGACGAAGTAGTAGATGATGCAGGCGATCACGAAGGTGATCAGCAGGGCGCCGAACAGGAGGACCAGGTTCGGCAGGAAGCTGAGCTCGCCCGAGCCCGAGCGGGAGGTCCTCCGCGGTCCCGATGAAGGCGCTCTCGAGGATCGGGATCATCACCGTCGAGGCGAAGAAGAACACCGTCACGACGAGCATCCCGAGGGCGAAGCGCTTCTGCGCGACCCAGCTGCGGCATTCGACGTGGTAGATGCGGCAGAACGCCGTGTCCATCGCGCCCCAGAACGAGGTGCCGATCCAGATCGCACCGAAGATCGCGAGCACGCCGATCGTGGTCGAGCTCTCGCGGATGTTGGCGAGCGTGTTCTCCAGCGTGTCGCTGCTGGCGGCCGGGAAAAGTCGCTCCAGGTCGGTGATGACGCTGTCCTCGATCGTCGGGCTCTGAATCACCTGGCCGAAGATGAAGAGGACGAGCAGCGCGAACGGGAAGAGCGCGAGCATCAGGTTGAAGGCGACCATGCCGGCGAGCCCGGTGATCCCCTCCCGGTAGGCCCGCTGCCAGAAGGCGCGCAGGTAGACCCAGACGCCGCGACCCATTCGCTGGAAGAGCTCCCGCGATTCGGTTTGTGGCCCGGGGTCAGCGGCGGGACCGGGGTCTGCGCGCTCCGCTCTCCACGCGGCTCAACGTCGCTCGACCGTGTCCCGGATCGTCTTCAGCACCCCTCCGGTGGCCCGCAGGCCCAGCCCGACCACGCCGCTCGCGACACCGACGCCGGCGCGGGCGACCCCGGCCAGCGCGTCCGCGGCTCCCGGATCCGATTGCGCGGCTGCGGCCGGGCGCGTCTGCCTCGGCCTTCGGCGGCGGCTCGGTTCGCGGCATCGCCCGACTCGCGCGCACGGGCAGCCGCGCGCTCGCGCTTCTCCGCTGCCTCGTCGCGTCTCGGGCTGCGTCGCCCGGGCCGGGTGCGGGGGAGGCTGCCGAGGATCTCGGCGTCCTCACGATCCGTACCGCCTTCGCTCACGCCTGCATTGTCACACCCCGCATCGGACGGGGCGGAACAACGCCTCTCGCGACGTGTTCAAGAAGGGGCTGCACGGAACGCAGCTTGCAGGTGGTTGACTTCAAAAAGTGAAGCACTACGATTGGCTCACGCTTGTGGCCTCATGCCAGGGACGGCCGGAGAAACGGCCTCGACTAAGGGCTCGGCGTGACTGAACCGATAGGCAATGAGCCCACGTAGAGACTTCAGTAAGAGGCCGGAAGGACGAGGATGCTAGTCACGGAGCTTCAGGAGCTTGAGGAGGTCAAGGGCCTTCTCGCGAAGGGCCAGCAGGTGGGCGTTCTGAGCTATGGGGAGATCGCCTCCGCGGTCTCCGAGGTCGATGTCGACGAGGGCGACATCGAGGAGCTCTACGGCCACATCGAGAAGAACGGCATCGAGCTGGTCGAGGACCGCGACCCGGCCCAGGCGCCGTCGCCCGAGACCCCGGTCGCCGACGGCAAGCGCGGCCGCCGCCGCAAGCAGACCGCGCTCGACCTGAAGCCGGACATGACGACGGACAGCCTCCAGCTGTTCCTCAAGGACATCGGCAAGGTCCGCCTGCTCACCGCCCAGGAGGAGGTCGACCTGGCGAAGCGCATCGAGCGCGGCGACCTCGACGCGAAGCAGAAGATGGTCGAGTCGAACCTGCGCCTCGTCGTCTCGATCGCCAAGAACTACCGCAACCAGGGACTGCCCTTCCTCGACCTGATCCAGGAGGGCACGCTCGGCCTCGTCCGCGCCGCGGAGAAGTTCGACTACCGCAAGGGCTTCAAGTTCTCCACCTACGCGACCTGGTGGATCCGCCAGGCGATCGCCCGCGCGCTCGCCGACAAGGCGCGCACGATCCGCATCCCGGTCCACGTCGTCGAGAAGCTGAACAAGATCGGCCGCGCGGAGCGCAAGCTCGTCACGGAGCTCGGCCGCGAGCCGACCCCCGACGAGATCGCCGAGGTCACCGGGATCGACCCCGAGGAGGTCGACTCGATCAAGCGCTCGGCGCAGGCCCCGGTCTCGCTCGAGAAGCCGGTCGGCGACGAGGAGGAGTCGGAGTTCGGCCAGTTCATCGCCGACGAGAAGGCCGAGTCCCCCTACGACCGCGCCGTCGACATCCTCACCAAGGAGGCGCTCCGCGAGGCGCTCGAGAACCTCTCCTACCGCGAGCGCCGCGTGCTCGAGCTCCGCTACGGCCTCGGCGGCGAGCACCCCCGCACGCTCGACGAGGTCGGCCGCACCTTCAACGTCACCCGCGAGCGGATCCGCCAGATCGAGAACCAGTCGCTGAAGAAGCTTCAATCCCTGGCGGAAGCCCAGAAGCTCCGCGACGTCGCCTGAGGACGGCGATAACCAGCGCATGCCGGCGTCCTCGGGATATCGGCTTGGTCACGTGCGACGCAAGCACGCTCCCGGCGCCGATATCCCTGCGTCCTTGGCCTGCTTGGTTCTCGCCGCCCTCAGCCTCGCAGCTCCGAGCGCTTTAGCGGCCGAACGTCCAGGCGAGCCCATCGTCCTGACCGGCTCTGATCTCGGCGAGCTACGCGGCCTCGCCCCTGACCGAGTCGTCGCGTACGCCCACCGCGGCCGCCGCGGCTGGGACCGGATCCCGGTCCAGGTCGACGAGCGGGTCACGGTCGACTTCGGGATCAACCCGCCGAACAACACGACGGCGGGCGTGCCCGGGACCGTCTACGGCACCCAGGCCACCGGCGCCACCGCGTCGCAGTACGCCGATCCGGATACGTTCGTCGGCGCGGACCCCGATCCGGACGTCGATGCCGGGGACGAGGTCGTCTTCATGGCGGCCGACGCCGGCGAGCGGGCGCCGCGGCGGGCCGGCACGCCGGGCGGCGTCAAGGCCTCCCGCGGCGAGCGGGTGGAGCTGTCGGATCCGCTCGGCGGCGGTAAGTCGTTCGTCTACCTCTATTCGTCGCGAGGGCGTGCCCGCTCGGCCGGCGAGGACTACGTCTCCTACGACTTCGAGCTTGCGAGCGGCGACTACAAGACCACGTACAGGCGGGCCGACGGGCCGAATCCGGAGAGCTCCAGGATCCGCACCGACTCCTACGAGGCGGGCTTCTCGGACCGCTGGATGTTCGACGACCTGCGGATCCGCGCCGGCAAGGCGAGCGGGGCGGAGATCCTCGACGGCTTCAAGTTCAGCTTCGCGCCCGGCAACTGCGGCCGCAGCGAGGCCACCTTCAACGACTCCGAGGGCGCCTTCGTCGCCAACGTCGACGGCCCGGTGCGTGCGATCCGCTCGTACGTCGGCGCCAACAGCGGGCCGCTCACCGAACGTACTCACTACTTCTACGACTCGCGCCACGACATCACGACCGACCTGCGCGTCCACCCGGTGGGCGGTTCGCTGATCTACCACGACCTGAACGAGGCCGGGATCGGGATGACGTTCCGCAACTCCGAGAACCCCGGCGGGGTCCCGGTCGACGGCGCCGCGGACGCGATCGCAACAGGCGTCGCCGAGTGGCGGATGTGGTCGGGCGGTCAGGGCTCGTTGTTCGCGGCCGACCGGCTCGAGTCGACGTTCGCCGAGTCCTTCATGGCCCAGGCGAGCGAGTTCTACGCCGACGACTCGACCCCGGACGTCCAGCAGTGCTGGGGCGATGCGCTCGCCATCGGCCAGGCCGGATTCCGCTCGACCGCCTCGCTCCCGAACACCGACCCGCGCACCAGCCCGACGGACCACCTGCGCACGACGACGACGGAGATCCTCAGCGAGCCGAATGCCGGCGCAAACGAGGCCGACCGCTGGAGCCGCGAGCTCGACGCGCCGCTGCGGGTCCGCGTCCGCTGAGCGGCCTCCGGGGCGGGACCGTTCAAGCCACAGCGGCGCCTGCCCGATAATCAACCGATGGCCTTCGACATCGACTCAGCGCTGCGCTACGTCGTCGAGCGCGAGGGTTCGGACCTCCACGTGAAGGTCCCGTCGCCACCGATGGCGCGGATCCACGGGGAGCTGGTGCCCATGGAGGGCGCGCAGGCGCTGACCGGCGCCGACACCGAGGGCGCGCTTGAGCACCTGATGCGGACCCGCGATCAGAAGCTCACCACCGAATTCGCCGAGGTGGGGGAGGCCGACTTCTCGTATGAGCTCGAGGGCGCCTCGCGCTTCCGCGTAAACGCCTTCCGCCAGCGCGGGAACGTTTCGATCGTCTGCCGGGCGATCCCCTACCAGGTGCGTACGGTCGCCGACCTCGGCCTGCCCGACGTGATCACGAAGCTCGCCGAGGAGCAGCGCGGGATCATCCTGCTCACCGGCACGACCGGCTCGGGCAAGACGACGACGCTCGCGGCGATGATCGACCACATCAATTCCACCCGCCCGAGCCACATCGTCACGCTCGAGGACCCGATCGAGTACCTGCACCGCGACAAGCGCTCGATCATCAACCAGCGGGAGGTCGGCGCCGACACCGAGAGCTTCGCCCGCGCGATGCGCCGCGTCCTGCGCCAGGACCCCGACGTGATCCTGATCGGCGAGATGCGCGACGAGGAGACGGTTCGCACCGCGCTCTCCGCCGCCGAGACCGGCCACCTCGTCCTCTCCACGCTGCACACCCTCGACGCGACCGAGACGATCAACCGGATCATCGACTTCTTCCCGCCGCACCTCCAGCAGCAGGCGCGGGTGATGCTCGCCTCGACGCTGAAGGCGGCGATCTCGCAGCGGCTCGTGCCGACGGCGACCGGCGAGGGGCGCGTCGCGGTCTCGGAGATCCTCGTCGTCACCGGCCGCGTCCAGGACCTGATCCTGAACCCGAACGAGACCGGCAAGATCACCGAGGTGATCTCCGAGGGCTCCTACTACGGGATGCAGACCTTCGACCAGGCCCTGCTCGGCCACGTGATGGAGGGCCGGATCACCGAGGAGGTCGCCTACGACGCGGCGACCAGCCCGCACGACTTCAAGCTGATGCTCTCCGCGCAGGGCCAGAGCGCGAGCGGGATCGAGCAGGTCATGGGCAACGGCGCCGGCGCGGCCGGAGAGGACCCGCCGGTCGAGACGCCGTCGAGGCCGCCGGGCGGCCCGCTTCAGTCCTGATCCGAGTCACTTCACTTCCTGAAGCGCTGCGCTAGAATCGCCTTGCGAGCGGTTGTTTTTTGGAGAGACGACCCCGCTCGCGAACGCTATGGACCGAACCTGCCCCGTTTGCAGAACCGCCGACATCATTTCCGGCAAGTGGACCCTGCTGGTGATCCGCGACCTCTCCTACGGCAACCAGCGCTTCTGCGAGCTCGAGCGCTCGCTCGAGGGCATCAGCCCCCGCACTCTCTCGCTGCGCCTGCGCGCGCTCGAGGAGCACGGCATCGTCGCCCGCAACACCTACCCCGAGGTCCCGCCGCGCGTCGAGTACGCGCTGACCGAGAAGGGCAAGGCGCTCGTCCCGCTGATCGACGACATGCGCCAGTACGGCGACCGCTGGCTGCCGGCCGCTGAGACCGCCGGCGCCCAGTCCGTTCCCGCCTAGCTCACGCCTACAGCCGCGCCTGCACCTGCTCGGCGATCTCCGCCGCGCGCGCTGTTCTCGCCCGGATCCTGACGATCCCGGAGACGTCGGGCACGTCGATCTTCGCGTAGTCGATGACGAAGACGATCGCCTCGCCGTCCTCGACCTCGATCGCGACATTCCGCAGGCGTGGCTCGTCGAAGCGCGAGTCGATCAGCTTGCTGCGCCCCGAACGGCAGTAGGCGACCAACCGAGCCTCGCTGATCCCGACGCCGACGCAGACCCCGGTGATCTTGCCGTTGAATCTCTTCCCCGGCGCCCGGAAGTGGTCGTACCGGACGCTCCCGACCAGCCCCTCCTCGACCAGGACCAGTCCCTCGGCCTCGAGCTCCGCCACCAGCTCGGGCCGCAGGGTGCCGTCGCCGAGGAAGATTCGCGCCAGAAAGCCCATGTCGGACGAAGTAATACCTGGCGGCTGCAATGCGCCGTGCACATCGCACACGGCACCGTCGATTTGAAGGACCGAACCCCGCGCGGGGGAAACCACCTCGCATGCGTGATCTGGTCGTCCGAGAGTCCCTTCGCAACCTCGCCCAGGAAGCTTCTGAGCGCTTCTCGGAGCTCGTCCGCTCCGGCGAGGAGGTGCCCTACGAGGTTCTCGAGCCCGGGCAGGCCTCGCCGCTTGCCACCTACGCGCCGCTGACCGACCGCTTCATCCGCGAGCGCACCGCGATGATCGCCCGCTTCGATGCCTTCGGGCCGGCGAAGGCCGCGATCACCACCGCCGGCGTCGCCCGCCCGTACCTGGAGACGCTCGACCTCGAGCCCGTCCCGAGCGAGGGCCGCCAGGCCGAGGACGCCATCGTCGCCTTCCTCTGCCGCCTGTGGGAGGGCCGCAGCGACTTCGCCTTCGAGAGGGTCCGCGTCGAGCACGCGATCACCGAGCTGGAGGAGTCGGCCGAGGCCGACCTGGACGAGGTCGAGGTCGTCGCTCCTCTCGTCGGACTGCGGATGGGTTCCTCGCGGGTCGAGCTCGCCGAGGCCACGATCGTCCGCTCCGACGTCGTCGAGGCGCCCGACGAGGCGTCGGCCCCCGAGGGCTCCGGCCGCGCGGGTTTCGAGGCCCACTTCCTGCTCGTTACGCGCTGCAAGATCGAGGAGCTGAGCGCGCCCGAGGCTGAGGAGGGCGAAGAGCCTGCTTCCACGCCCCTTGCCGACCGCTTCCGCCGAGTCGTCACCTCTCTTCGCCTCTTCAAGCCCGGCGGCGTGGGCCTCGGCCCGCACGCCTGGATCCGCACCGGCGGCGGCCGCTGGCGGCGGATCGCGACCGGCGCGGGACGCCCCCGTCCCGGCGCCTACCGGCTGACCGACACGGAGCTCGGCGAGCTCGCCGGCCTTTCCCGCGCGCTCGGCAAGGTCCAGAGCAAGGCCACCGGCCCGTTCCCGCCCGCGCTCGACCGCGCGATCTCCCGCTTCGAGGCCGGCCTCGGCCGCGATGCCGTGCTCGAGGCGCTGAACGACCACCTGCTTGCGCTGCGCTTCCTGCTCGAGGGCGACGGCCCGGCGAACACGAGCATGTCTTGGCGTGTCGGCGCGCTCTGCGCGGAGCCCGGCGAGCGCGATGGCGTCCGCGCGACGATCGACCGCGCACTCTCGCTCGAGCGCGAGTTGTGGAGCGGTGAGCCCGCCCTGGGCTACGACGGCCGCACGCCGCTTGAGGTCGCCGGCGAGATCGAGGACTTCACCCGCGCGATCCTGCGCGACGCCGCCTGTGGCCACCTCGGCCAGGACCTGCGCGCGACCGCCGACGAGATCCTTCTCGCCGACGGGCTCGCCGCCGGCGAGGGCTCGGCTGCCCAGCGTGGCGAGACCTCCGAGTGGGGCATGGGCGAGGTGCCCGAGATTTCTGTCGAAGCCGTCTCGGTCCCCGAGGCCTCCGTCCCTGCGCGCACGAGCCGCCCGTCATCCAGGTCGAGGAGGTAGATCCCGTGATCGCAGCCGAAATGCCCGAAATGGACGGCGAGCAGCAGGAGCTCGAGATCGAGGAGCCCACCGGCCCGCCGCGCCGCGCCACCGACGGCTGGACTCCGTTCGTCCTCGAGGGCGGTGGTGAGGGCACCGACGAACCGCACGAGGCCTCCGAGGCCTCCGACCCCTTTGTCCCCGAGCCCGTCTTGCAGGAATCCCAGCCGGAGCCGCCGAAGGAGCCCGACATGGAACCTGCACGGTCATATGACGACTGGCTCGCCGAGACCTCATCAGGCGGGGAGACCCTCGATTTCCCGGAGCGCGGGCCCGCGATGCGGCTGCTCGATCAGCGTCCCGAGGAGCGAGAGAAGATGCGCGAACGCGTCTCCAACCTCTTCCCTGACCCCGAGACGACCGACTGGTCGATCAGCGAGATCGCGGTCGAGCGCCGCCGCCGCGCCGAGTAGCCGGCACGCCTAGCTCTCCACGCCCGCGGCGAGCGCCTTGCGCTCGCGCTCGGTCGCGAACAGGTAGCGGTTGATCTCGGCCAGGCCGCCGAGATCGTGGACGTCCTCGTCGAGGTAGGGCACGCGGATCACCCGCCGGGCCTTCATCTCGCGCTTCAACGTCGCGATGTTCTTTCGGTCGCGGCCGGCGAGCGCCTCGTAGTCGGCGAAGTTGGACTCGACCCGTTCCGCCAGGTCGTCGTCGCCCAAAACTTTGGACAGCTCGCCCTGCAGGTCGTCGCCGACGCCGTCCTCGCTCCCGTAGTGGACCTTGTTCACGATCACGCCGCCGAACGGCAGCTTCGCCTCGATCAGCTTGCGGTGGAAGTAGACGGCCTCGGAGATCGGCTCGCCCTGCGGCGCGCAGACGACGAGGAAGCTCGTCTGCTCGTCCGCGAGCAGCTCGTTGACCCGCTTCGCCCGCTCGCGGAAGCCGCCGACCATTCCGGAGAAGGCGCCGAAGAACTCGGCGATGTCCTGGAGGAGCTCGGCGCCGGTGATCCGCTTCAGCACGGATAGGCCCATCGACGTGCCGCGGCCGAAGACCTTCATCCCGAAGCCGGTCGGCCGCAGGAACACCTGGAGCGAGCGGCCCTCGATGAACTGGGTGAGCCGCTTCGGCGCCTCGAGGAAGTCGAGCGCGTTGCGCGACGGCGGCGTGTCGAGCACCAGCAGGTCGTATCGGTCCTCCGCGTGCAGCTCGAAGAGCTTCTCCATCGCCATGTACTCCTGCGAGCCGGCGAGCGCGTTTGAGATCTGCTTGTAGATCCGGTTTTCGAGGATCTGGTCGCGCGTCTCCTCGTCCGGCGCGTGCTTCGCGACGACGTCGTCGAAGGTTGCCTTCGCGTCTAGCTGCATCGCCCAGAGCTCGCCGCCTGCCATGTCGATGCCCTCGGCCTCGAAGAGCGCCGGGTCGACCTGCTGCTCGACGTTGCCGAGCTCGGGCAGGCCGAGCGAGTCGGCCAGGCGCTTCGCCGGGTCGATCGTCAGCACGGCGACCTTCTTTCCGCGCGCCGCCATCCCGCAGGCGATCGCGGCCGACGTGGTCGTCTTGCCCACCCCGCCCGACCCGGCGCAGATGCAGACCCGTTTGCGTTCGAGGATGCGCTCGACGCTTGCCATCAGACGAGCTCCGCCAGCTCGGAGATCTCGTCCATGCCCAGGTCCGGCTTGAAGACGAAGGGGAGCGTGGAGACGGGAGTCGTCAGCTCCTCGCGCAGGCGCGCGAGCTGGTGGCGTTGGGAGGTCGCCCGCCTGTGCTGGCTCTGCGCCGCCCGGACGGCTCCTTCGGCCGCGGGGGACAGCCCGTTCTCCGCGGCCTTCGCGAGCGCCTCGGCGTCGGAGTCCGAGAAGCGATCGGGGTAGAGCGCGTTCATGTAGGCGCGATCGACCGAGACGCCCACCTCGTCGAGCAGGCGCTTCTCGAGGATCGCCGACTCGTTCACCGGCATCTCCTCGGGCAGGGCGACGAGCGCGACGCCGGTGCGACGGTGGTTGCAGATGAACGAGTCGAGCGCCTCCGCCTGAGCGCGGATCGGGCCGACGCGGGCGATCTTCGCGAACGTTCGCGGGGTCTCCAGGAAGCCGATCCCATGCCCCGTCGCCGGCGCGTCCACGATCACCAGGTCGTACTTGCGCCCCTTCTTCACCTTGCGGTCGTCGAGGGCGAGCTCCCAGAGCTTCCCGATCGTGACCAGCTCGCGCAGGCCGGGAGTCGCCGCGGCGAGGTAGTTGAAGATCTTCGTCCGGAACAGCATGTCCCGCATCGCGCGGACCTTGACCTGGAGCAGGACGTACTCCTTCATCGCCTCGTCCGGGTCGATCGAGATCGCCCACAGGTCGTCGGCGATCTCCACCTCGTGGTAGCCGACCTCGTTGCGGTGGAAGACGCGCGACGCGTGCTCCTGTGAGGAGATCTCGCAGACGATCGCGCGCTTGCCCTGGCGCGCCGCGGCGAGGCCGAGGGCAAGAGAAACCGTCGACCTGCCCACGCCGCCCTTGCCGGTGACGAAGACGAGTCGCTTGTCGAGGAGATCGCGCATTGGAGAGCGCCGTGGGCACGCGGCGCGGTGGAATTCTCCCAAGCCGGGAGATCGGCCGTCGCGGGCAGAAGGAAAGCCGCTAGCTCGTGCGAATAGTGGCCAGACAATGGGACTTTTCAGCCGCAGTGCCAACCATGAGCCGGAGCGTGCCGAGACAATGACCAAAGAGCCTGAGATCGAGCGCGAGCCTGAGCCGCAGCCGGAGGCCGTCGAGCCGCCGGCCGAGATGCCCGAGCCGACCTCCAACGGCAACGGCGCCGAGCCCACCGTGCCCCCCGAGGCCGAGGGCGAGGAGATCAAGGTGGAGAAGGTCGTCGAGCGCGCACCAGAGGAACGTCGCCGAGGTCGATCCAGAGGTCGACCCCGACGATGGCCGGATGACCGCCGCCGACGTGATGGCGCCGACCCGCCGCCGCGGTCCGGAGATCTCCGAGGCCGAGCCCGAGCGCAAGACCTCGCGAGCGAAGGTCATCTCCTTCGCCAACCAGAAGGGCGGCGTCGCGAAGACGACGACCACGCTCAACCTGGCGGTCGCCTTCAGGGAGTCCGGCCACGACGTCCTCTGCATCGACCTGGACCCGCAGGGCAACCTGACGATGAGCCAGGGGATCGACCCGGACAAGGTCGAGAAGTCGATGTACGACGTGCTCGTCGACCACATCCCGCTGAAGGAGATCATCGAGAAGCGGGAGATCGACATCGCCGTCGCCTCGATCGACCTCGCCGGCGCGGAGATCGCGATGTCCACGCAGATCGGCCGCGAGCGCTCGCTCGAGAAGGCGATCAACGTGGTCCGTGACGACTACGACTTCATCTGCATCGACACCCCGCCGAGCCTTGGCCTGCTGACGATCAACGCGCTCACCGCGTCCGACAAGGTGATCGTCCCGGTCCAGTGCGAGTACCTCTCGATGCGCGGCCTGGTCCAGCTCCAGAACACGCTGGAGATGATCCAGGAGAACCTGAACCCCGGCGTCTCGATCGAAGGCATTCTGCCCACGATGCTCGACTCCCGCACGGTGCACGCCAAGGAGGCGGTCGAGATTCTCGAGGAGAACTTCGGCGACCTCGTTTTCAAGTCGCGGATCCGCAAGGCGGTCAAGTTCGCGGAGGCGCCCGTCCGTGGCGCCAGCGTGCTGAAGTACGATCCCAATAGCAATGCGGCCGGGTACTACCGCGATCTTGCTGAAGAGGTGCTGACGCATGGCACGCCGGAATAAGCGCGCGAGCATGCGCGAGGGGCCGCTTGCGGACCTCTTCCGCTCGACCGAGCCCGCTTCCGAAGAGCCCGAGACGAGTCAGCAGCCGGCGGCCGACGAGGCCGACGTCTTCGACTACGAGGACGACATCGCCGATCCGCCCGAGGCGCCGACCGAGCTTGCCGGCCCGCCCCGCGAGCCTGAGGAGGAGACGCGCGTCGTCGAGCCCGATCTTCAGGAGCCCCGTCCCGCCCAAGACCCGATTGCCCCCGGACGCGAAGCGGAGGAGGCAATCGGCAGTGATGTCCGCGCGTACCGGACCGAGGAGCCGCGCGCCCGCGACGTCCCCGAGGCCAAGGAGCGCCTGAACAGAGTCTTCTCCCACCAGCCCGAGGCGGAGGAGCCCGACGGCCCCCTGTTCGGCCGCGAGCAGCCGCGCCGCTCGGCGTTGGACGTGCCCGGCGTGGCGATGCCGACGATCCGCGTGGTCGGCGTCGGCGGCGCCGGCGTCAACGCGATCAACCGGATGATCGAGGCGGAGATCCCCGGGATCGAGTTCCTCGCGGTCAACACCGACCTTCAGTCGCTCCAGCAGACGACCGCGGACGTCACCGTCCACATCGGCAACCAGCTCACCCGCGGCCTCGGCTCCGGCTCCGACCCGGCGCTCGGCTTCAAGGCCGCCTTCGAGGAGCAGGACAGGATCAAGCGTCTGCTCAAGGGCTCGGACATGGTCTTCGTCGCCGCCGGCGCCGGCGGCGGCACCGGCACGGGCGCGGCGCCCGTCATCGCCCGCCTCGCCCGCGACGTCGGCGCGCTCACCGTCGGCATCGTCACCAAGCCCTTCGGCTTCGAGGGCACGCGCCGCTCGAAGCAGGCGGAGGAGGGCGTCGACGCGCTCGCCGCCGAGGTCGACACGCTGATCGTGATCCCGAACGAGCGCCTGCTCTCGGTGCTCGCCCGCAACACCTCGATGATCGAGGCTTTCCGCGTTGCCGACGACGTCCTGCGCCAGGGCGTGCAGGGCATCGCCGAGCTCGTGACCCTGCCGGGCCTGATCAACCTCGACTTCGCCGACGTGCGGACGACGATGCGCGACGCCGGCCAGGCGCTGCTTGGCATCGGCATGGGGACCGGCGACAACCGCGCCGTCTTCGCCGCCGAGCGGGCCGTCTCCTCACCGCTGCTCGAGACCTCGGTCGACGGCGCGCGCTCGATCCTCCTCTCGATCACCGGCGGCCCGGACCTCTCGCTGATCGAGGTTTCCGAGGCGGCGCGCGTGGTCCAGGAGGCCGCGCACCCCGACGCGAACATCATCTTCGGCGCGAACGTCGACGACGACCTCTCCGAGCAGGTCTGGGTGACCGTCATCGCGACCCGCTTCGACCGCCAGGGCCGCCGCCGCGACGGCACCTCGACCGGCCAGGACCGCGACATCGTCCGGCCCTCCGGCCGCCGGAGCCAGGCCGAGCGCCAGCCCGGCGCCGGCCCGAAGGACCGCGAGGGACGCCCGCGGGACCTCAACATCGACGTACCCGAGTTCATTCCCTCGAAGTAACGCTCCCATGGCTGGGACCCGGGGCTGCATAGCGGCTGGGCACCCGGTCACCGTTGAGGCTGGGGTCGAGGTACTGCGCGAGGGTGGCAACGCCGTCGATGCCGCGGTCGCCGCCGTGCTTGCCTCGTTCACTGCCGAGAGCCCGCTGACCGGCCTCGGAGCCGGCGGCTACATGCTCGTCCATCCCGCCGGGGGCGGCGAGGATGTCCTCCTCGACTTCTTCGTCGAGGTGCCAGGGCGTGGCGGGGTTGAGCGCGGAGCGGAGCTGGTCGCGGCGCCGGTCTACTTCACCGCGGATCAGCCCCAGGTGTTCCACATCGGCGCCGCCTCCTGCGGCGTCCCGGGCACGCCGGCGGGGCTCGAACGGGCGCTCGAGCTCTTTGGCTCGATGCCACTCGAGGCGCTCGTCGGTGCCGGCGTGAGGGCCGCGCGCGACGGCGTCGAGCTGACTGTCCAGCAGGCCTACTTCCTGAAGATCCTCGAGCCGATCCTCTGCCACACCGATGAGGGCAGGGCTATCTACGCGCCCGAGGGCAGGCTGCTGCGCGAGGGCGAGCTCTTCCGGTTCCCCGAGCTCGCGGACGCCCTCGAGCTCTATGCGGCGGAGGGCTGCGAGCCCTTCTACTCCGGCCAGCTTGCGCACGCGATCGCCGACTGGGTGATCGACCGGGGCGGGACCCTGACCTTCGGCGACCTGGAGGCCTACACGACGATCGCCCGCGAGCCGGTGAGGGGCGGCTTCCGCGGCCGCGAGCTCCTGACGAACCCGCCGCCCTCGTCTGGAGGCCTGTTGATCGCGCTCGCGCTCGAGCTGCTCGACCGCGAGGAGGAGATCGACGTCGAGGCGCTCGTCGAGACGATGGTGACCGCCCAGGAAGCGCGTACGGAGGAGTTTCTCGACGGCCTCTACGAGGAGGACTTCGCCGCCCGCTTCCTCTCCGACCGGCTGGGCTCGACCACGCACATCACCGTCGTCGATGCCATGGGGAGCTGCGCGAGCGTGACCTGCTCGAACGGGACCGGGTCCGGGCTGATCGTCCCCGGCACCGGCGTGCACGTGAACAACATGCTCGGCGAGCAGGACCTGAACCCGCTCGGTTTCCACCGGCTGCCGACCGGGGCGCGGATGCCGTCGATGATGGCGCCGACCCTCGTCCTTCGCGACGGCGAGCTCGAGGCGGGCCTGGGGAGCGGCGGGTCGAACCGGATCCGCTCGGCGATCACCCAGGCGGTGGTGGGGATGCTCGACCGCGGCCTGGGTGCACAGGACGCCGTCGACGCCCCTCGCGTCCACTTCGAGTCGGGCACCGTCCACGCGGAGCCGGGGATCGACCGCGCTGCTCTCAGCCGCCTCGAGGAGCGTGGCTACGAGATCGCGCTCTGGCAGGAGCGAAACGTCTTCTTCGGCGGCGTCCACGCGGTCCACCGCGATCCGGGGAGCGGGGAGCTCGAGGCGGGCGGGGACCCGCGCCGCGGCGGTGCGGTCGCTTGGGTATGAAGCCCGGATGAACCTTCAGGAATACGCGACGGAACGCGGGCTGACGTTCGAGGCCGAGCGCGAGCTGCGCGCGGTTAGATCTGGCCGTGACCGTTGGTCTGGGCGGTCTCGGCGATGGCCTGTGAGCGGCGCACCGCCCGCAGGACCGCCTCGAGCGCCCGCGCGAGCAGGCGGATCCGCTCAGCCTCCGAGCGCGTCTCCAGGAGCTTCTGCTTTGTCTCCGGCGGCAGCGTGATCCGCGCGGCGAGCTCGTAGGCATTGTCCTCGCCGGCTTCGGGGATGTCGTCGGGGTCCTCGGCGGCCTCGCGCGCGAGCTCGGCGAACGCCTCCCCGGCGCGCTCCCGGGCTTCCGGATCCTCGTCGTCGGGCTCGGCGGCGAGGTCGATCGGCTCGATCGTCCCGGCCGGGTGGTCCTCGTCGCCGTTGCGCGCGACGATCCTGAACGGGGTGCCGCCCGAGACGATGATGTTGAGCCGGCCGTCGTCGAAGCGCTCGAGGACCTCCGCCACATCGGCGGTGCAGCCGATGTCGTGAGCGCCGTCCTCCTCGTCGCGGAAGACGATCCCGAACGGCTCCCCGGAGGCGAGCGAGTGCTCGACCATCTCCTTGTAGCGCTCCTCGAAGATGTGGAGCGGGAGGAGCTCTCCGGGCAGGAGCACGACCGGCAGCTCGAAGAGGGGCAAGTCTCGTGTATTCGGTCACTGTTGCGATTGTATGAGCGCGATGAGCTCCGACTTCGAAGCGGAGGGCCTGCTCGACGGGCTCGAGGGCGAAGCCCGCGAGGCACGCCTGGAGCTGCTGACCGAGCTGGAGAACGACGGCGTCGAGCTGAAGGAGCTGCGCGAGGCGGTCGAGGAGGACCGGCTCGCGCTGCTGCCGGTCGAGCGTGTCTACGACCCGCCCGGCGACCGCTACACGCCCAAGGAGGTGGCCGAGGAGGCCGGGATCCCCCTGAAGGCGCTCGTCCGCTACCAGCGTGCGCTCGGTATGCGAATCCCGGACCCCGACGAGCGCATGGCGACCGAGAGCCACCTGGAGATGGCGAAGCTGGTGCGGGGCTTCCGCGACGCCGGCCTGCCGGAGGAGGGGCTGGTCGAGGTGACGCGGGTGATCGGGCTCGCGATGTCGCAGGTCGCCCGTGCCGTCTCCCAGCTCACCGCGCGAACCGTGCTCGAGGACGCCGAGTCGGAGCGCGACGTCGCGATCCGGCTCGCCGCCGCAGCGCGCGCCCTGACGCCGATGGCGAGTGAGATCTTCGACCACGCCTTCCGTGTCCACCAGCTCGAGGTGCTGCGCAGCGAGGTCGTCGGCAGCGAGCAGATCGCCGAGGGCCGGCTCGCCGGTTCGCAGGAGTACACCGTCTGCTTCGCCGACCTCGTCGGGTTCACCAGCCTCGGAGAGAAGCTCGCGCCGGAGGAATATGGGGCCGTCACCGACCGCCTCGGCGAGCTCGCAGCGGACATCGCCGAGCCGCCGGTCCGCCTGGTGAAGATGATCGGCGACGCCGCGATGCTGGTCTCGCGGGAGACGGAGCCCGTGATCGCGGCCGCTCTATCGCTCCAGCAGGCGGCGACCGAGGGGGAGGACCTGCCCGAGCTGCGCGTGGGCATCGCCCGCGGGCCCGCCCTGGCGAGGGCCGGCGACCTCTACGGCCGCGCCGTCAACCTCGCCAGCCGCCTCACGGCGATCTCCAGGCCCGGCAGCGTCCTCTGCGACGAGGCGGCGATGGAGGCCACCGAGGATGCATTCGACTGGTCATTCGCCGGCTCGCGGAAGATCAAGGGTTTCGACCACCCGTTGAAGCTCTTCCGCGCCCGCCCGTCTCAGCGAGTGACTTCGGCGGCGGCGCGCTCGCCCGACTGCACCGCGCCGTCGATGTAGCCCGCCCAGCGGGTCGCGGTCTCGGTGCCCGCCCAGTGGATCGGGCCGACGGGCTCGCGCAGGGCGTGGCCCGAGGCGGTCCAGCCGCCCGTCGCGAAGTTGCCGACGGGGCCGCCGCCGCTCCAGCCTTCGGCCGCCCAGTCCTGCTCGATGTAGCGCTCGGCCGCCTTCGCCTTCGGGCCGAAGAGCGATTCGAAGCACCCGAGGGCGGCCTGGCGGCGCTCCGACTTCCCGAGCTTCGCGAACTCGCGCGCGTCGGCGCCGCCGACGAAGCCGACGAGCGCGCCCGGGCTCCCGTCGGGCGGGGTGTTGTCGAAGGTCATCGTCACGGGGCCGGCCTCGTTGAGCGCCTCGCCGGAGAGCCCGTCGGCGCGCCAGAACGGCTCGTCGTAGAGCGCCGTCAGCTTGACCAGCCAGCCCAGCGGCATGCGCTGGGCGAGCTGCTCGCGGGCGGGGGGTAGTGCTGGCGAGAAGTCGATCCTCGGGACGAGCGCGGGAGGGACGGCAACGATCGCCCGGCGCGCCCGCACCTCGACCTTCCCGGCATCGACCACGACGCCATCCGGCCCGTGCGCGATCCGCCGTGCCGGCGCGCCGAGGACGACGCGGTCGCCCAGTTCCTCCGCCGCCCGGATCGCAACGAGCTGGGAGCCGCCTTCGAAGCGGTCCTGTTGCGCGCCGCCCTCGACGTCGGTGAGCATCTCGAAGCTTCCCGCCGAGCGCAGGTAGAAGCACAGGTGGAGCAGCGACAGCTCCTCCGGCTCGGCCCCCCAGATCGTCCGCCCGGCGACCCGCATCAGCCGGCGCGCCGTCCTGCTGCGCATCGTCCGCTCGATCCAGGCGCCGACGCTCTCGGCGTCCATCTCGGCGGCTCCGCTCGCCTCCCACGGCGCCTCGGTGTCGATCCGCGCGGAGAGCTTGTTGAGGCGCCGCGTCGCGAAGTGGACGTCGAGCAGCGCCAGCGGCCCCAGCTTCGGGATGGTCCCCGAGTAGCGGCCGAGCTTGCCGTCGACCCGCAGCAGGTTGTCGCCATCGGAGTGGGTGGGGAAGGTCTCGACCCCGAGCGCATCCGCGAGCGCAGCGATCCGGTCCTGGGTGGGCCCGACCCACTGTCCGCCCATCTCGACCACCTTGCCGTCGCCGATCGGCTCGTTGACGACCCGCCCGCCGACGCGATCGCGCGCCTCGAGCACGACCGCCTCGCTCCCGGCGGCGACTACGTCCCGCGCCGCGGCCAGGCCGGCGAAGCCCGCCCCGACCACGACGACATCGGTTTCGCGCACCTCAGCCATCAGGTGCCTGGCACCTTAGGTGCCAGGCACCCCTTACGGGGGCTTTAGCGTCCGGGGCGAGGCTCGCCTGAGCGATGCTGCTGCTCGCACTCTTCGCATTCATCGCCGGTGCAGGGACGGCGCTCTCGCCGTGCGTGCTCCCGATCCTGCCGGCCGTCCTCGGCGCGGGGGTCTCGGGCGGCCAGCGGCGGCCGATGGGCGTGGTCACCGGCCTCTTCGTCAGCTTCACCTTCGCGATCGTCGGACTCGTCTACGTGATCGACGCGCTCGGCCTGCCGAACGACTTCGTCCGCACGCTCGCGATCGTGGTCCTCTTCGCGTTCGGCCTGATGCTGCTCGTGCCGCCGCTCGCCGATCGGGTGGAGGCCCTGATCTCGCGGCTGGTGCCGGCGATTGGCAAGCGCGGCGGCGACGGCTTCTGGTCCGGCTTCACCCTCGGCGCCGGCCTCGGCGTCATCTACGCGCCCTGCGCCGGCCCGATCCTCGCAGGAGTGATCACCGTTTCCGCGGCGCAGGAGTTCACGGCCGCGCGACTGACGGTCGCCCTCGCCTACGCGCTGGGCTCGGCCGTCGTGCTCTACGCCGTCCTGATCGGCGGCCGGAAGCTGCTCGACCGGCTCGCGCCGTACCGCGCCCGCATCCAGATGGCCCTCGGCGCCGTGATGGTGGCCACCGCCGTGGCGATGGTCGCCGACCTCGACCTCCGCTTCCAGCGTGCGATCGCCGAGGACCTGCCGGCCTTCCTTCGCAACCCGGCGACGTCGCTCGAGGAGTCGGAGCAGGTCGCCGACGAGCTCGCCGCCGTTCGCGGCGGTGAGGGCGCGGCCGAGGGCGGTGCGGCGGAGGCCGAGCTCGGCGAAGCGCTCCCGGTGCTGGGGCGCGCTCCCGAGTTCGCCGGCGGCAACTGGTTCAACACGCCGGACGACGAGCCGTTGACGCAGAAGGGGCTCACGGACGAGGGCGAGGTCGTCCTGATCGACTTCTGGACCTACACCTGCATCAACTGCATCCGCACGCTGCCCGAGCTGCGCTCCTGGGAGGAGCAGTACGGCGAGGACGGGCTGACGATCGTCGGGGTGCATGCGCCGGAATTCCCATTCGAGCGCGAGGAGGAGAACGTGGCCAACGCGATCGACGAGTACGACATCGAATATCCGGTGATCCAGGACAACGAGCTCGCCACCTGGGACGCCTACCAGAACCAGTACTGGCCGGCCAAGTACCTGATCGACGCCGAGGGCAACATCCGCTACACGCACTTCGGCGAGGGCGACTACGAGACGACCGAGCGCGCGATCCGCTCGCTGCTCGCCGAGGCCGGCAATCCGCCGGGCGAGCAGCACGCGGAGGCCGACGCCGAGACGGCCGATGCGGGCCTGCGGACGCCCGAGACCTATCTCGGGGCCGCCCGCGCCCAGGGCTTCCTGAACGGGCCGATCCTGCCCGGCGAGCAGGACTTCGGTGGCGGCTCGGAGCCGGTCGACCTGCCCCCCAACGGGTACTTCTACCGCGGCGAATGGACGATCGGAACGGAGTCGGCGGAGGCGGGCGAGGGGGCTGCGATCGACCAGCGCTTCAAGGCCCGCCGCGTCTTCCTCGTGATGGGCTCCGAGGACGGCCCGGCCGGTGTCCGCGTCCTGCTCGACGGCGAGCCGATCTCAGCGGAGAACGCCGGCGAGGACGTCACGGACTCGGTCACGACGGTCGAGGGGCAGCGCCTCTACCGCCTCGTCGACCTGCCGAAGGCCGGGGACCACATGCTCACGCTGGAGTTCGAGCCCGGCGTCGAGGGCTACGCGTTCACGTACGGCTAGCTGAGCCGGAGGACATCCGCCGCTCGATCGAGACCGAGTAGGCGTGCGAGCGGGCGTGAAGGATGCGGTCGTCCGAGGGGACGATGCCGTCGTGCAGGTTCATCGGGTCGAAGACGATCGGGCTCGCCGGGTCCTCCTCCGGCGGCGAGCGTCGTCAGCTCGAGTGTCCCCAGCTCCACCCGCTCGCGTTCCTCGGGCCATGCCTTCGTCGGGTCCTCGAGCGTGTCGCCGTCCTCGGCGAGGATCGCGATCAGGCGGAAGCGGACCGGCTCGCCGCCGATCCGCTCGCGCAGCTCCGGCTGTAGGTAGTCGGCGCCGGCGCCGTCGATCTCCTCCTCGGGCAGCATCTGCTCGCCGGCCTCCGGCTCCCAGCGCAGGCGGACCCACGTCGCCTCCTCCTCGGCGTTGACCAGGCAGAACGCGTGCAGGGAGTTGTAGGCGCAGGTGGCGTAGCTCACCGGCGGGGTGAAGGTCGGCAGGATCAGCTGGATCGCCTCCGCGGTCTCCGGGTGCTCGGCGAGCATCGCGCCGAGCTTCTCCATGTCGGGCTGTCCGGTTTCCGGATCGGGCTTGCGAGCGCGTGTGAAGTCGAGGAAGTCCTCCGGGGTGCGGACGAAGAAGACCGGGATCGTGAGCGTCACCGAGTCGGTGCCGCGGTCGCCGGAGATGTGGAACTTGACCGCGAGGCCGCGGCCCTCGGTGCGCGCGTTGTCTGGGAGCCCCGGGTTGCCGCTCCCGTTCGAGAAGCGCGCCGTGACCCGGACCTCGTCACCGTTCAGGTGCTCGGCGCGGCTCAGCTCCCCGGCACGCGGCGTCGCCTTGAAGCTGCCCTCGCAGAGGATCCCCTTCGCGTGAGCGGCACGGTGCCCGTCGTGCGGACCCCCCGTGAGGCCATCGATGGATTCGACGATCTCCTCGTAGAGGGTTGCCATCTTCGCTCAGCCCGGCTTCCGTGCGGAGAGCACGAGGTTGTAGAAGAGCGCCGGGGGCAGGCGCGGCTCGAGCAGGCCGGTGTCGACGCGCTGCAGCGCCAGGTAGCTGTGGAAGGCAAAGGTGCGCCAGCGCCACGGCACCCGGTCCGGCTCCGCGGTCGATTCGAGCGAGCGCAGGACCCAGCCGTACATGTTCGCGAGCAGCTCCTCGCCGCGGATCCGGACGGCGCCAAAGCCGGCGTCGTCGAGCATCGAGTCGAGGTCGCCCGGCGCGAAAGCGTGGACGTCGACCTCCCACTCGAGGCCGTGGTCGCCGCCGCACTCGTTGCCCTCCGGATGCTCCCGGCGTTCGCCCGCGCCGATCGCGAGCCGCCAGAGCGGGGCGGCGGTCAGCGCAGCCCGCTTGGGAAGCGCGGCGATCGTGTCCCCGTAGCGCGAGGGCTCACCGCAGAAGACGAGGGTGCCGCCCGGGCGGAGCACCCGGGAGAACTCGCCGAAGGCCCGATTCAGGTCCGGGATGTGGTGGAGGACCGCGTGGCCGAAGACCAGGTCGAAGCTGTCGTCCTCGAAGGGAAGCTCCTCCGCCTCGCATTCGAGCGTCGTCACGTCGAGTCCGAGCTCGGTGGCCGACTCGGAGAGCGTGCCGAGCATCCCCGGGGAGATGTCGGTCGCTGTGGGCCGCTCGATGATCCCGAGCTGGGCCAGGTTGAGCGTGAAGTAGCCGGTCCCCGCCCCGATCTCGAGCGTGTCGCCGTAGGTATCCGGCGCCCCGCCGAGCGCCTTCTCGAACTTGCTCAGCACCTGGCGCTGGCCGACCTCGCCGAGGTCGATGCCCCACTTCGAGTCGTACTCGTGCGCCGCTGCGTCGTGGTAGCGGGTGTTGACGTCCTTGATCCGCTCGGCCGTCGCCGCGGTCGCCGTTGAGGCGGCTTCCATGAGCGCAACTCTAGTGTTCAAGCGGTGCATTACGTACAGCAGGATCAGCCGGACGGGGTGCCGCCGCTGGCGCTCACCGGCGAGCGGACGCTTCCCGACGTGCCCGAGGAGAACTACTGGTACCGGCGCCACCTTGCCGTCTACGAGTGGATCGCGGAGCGGGTCGAGGGGCTCGCGGTCGCGGACCTGGCCTGCGGAGAGGGCTACGGCTCGTCGGTGCTCGCCGGATCGGCCGCCGACGTCGTCGGCGTGGACGCGAACCCGGAGGCGCACGAGCACGCTCGCGCCCGCTACGAGCGGCCGGGCCTGCGCTACGAACGTTCACTTGTCGAGGAGTTCGCCGGGCCGGTCGACGCGATCGTCTTCCTGCAGACGATCGAGCACATCGAGGATCCAGGAGCGCTGCTCGCGGGCTTCGCGCGCGCCGCGCCGGTCTCCTATGTCTCGACCCCCAACCTGCTGACCCTCGCGCCCGAGGGCGCGGAGAAATCCGACAACCCCTGGCACCTGCGCGAGTACAGGGCGAGCGAGTACCGCGACCTGCTCGAGCCGCACTTCTCGCGGGTCCAGATCCTCGGCCTCCACCACGCGCGCAAGCTCCGGGTCCACGAGCTCGCGATCAAGGTCGGTTGGGATCGCGTCCATCCCGCGCTGCGGATCACCAAGCCCTTCTACGACCGCTTCGGCCCCGCGATCGCGGCCTCCGACTTCGTCCTGCGCGAGGGCGACCTCGAAAAGGCGCTCGACTTCGTCGCCGTCTGCCATGCCTAGTCCCACCGCGAACCTTGCCGCGCCCGGACGCGGAGCGGAGGACGCGGCAAGCGTTGGTTCTCTTGCGATCGTCCTCCACTCCCACATGCCCTACGTCGAGGGCTTCGGGACCTACCCGTTCGGCGAGGAGTGGCTGTTCGACGCGGTCGCCCGCTCCTACCTGCCGCTCCTGGGGATCGCGCACGACCTGACCTTCACCGTCACCCCGGTCCTCGCCGACCAGCTCGAGGCGCCTGGGGTTGAGGCGCGGCTCGCCGCCTTCATCCGCAACCACCGCCTCGGGGCCGCCGAGCAGGAGGCGGAGCTCGCCGAGCCGGCCGCCCGCGACGCGGCGCGGGCCGAGGCGGACGGATACCGGCGCGGGCTCGAGGTTCTCGCGTCGCTCGGCGGCGACATGATCGACGCGTTCGCCAACGCCGCTCGTGAGCGCAACCTGGCTCTGCTTCCCTCCACCGCGACGCACGCGGTCCTGCCGCTCCTGGCGACGACCGCCGGGCGGCGCTTTCAGATCGACGCGGGCCTGCGTTCCCACCGGCGCCGCTTTGGCACGAGCAACGGCTTCTGGCTGCCCGAGTGCGCCTACGAACCGGGGCTGGACGCGGTGCTCGCGGACGCCGGGATCGGCTTCTTCTGCACCGACCAGAGCCGTTACGAGCCGGAGGCCGCCGCCCTGGCGCCGATCGCGAGCGAGGCGGGCCCGGTCGCGTTCCCGATCGACTGGCCGACGATCGAACGGGTCTGGTCCCTCTCCGGTTATCCCTCCGACCCCGGCTACGCCGAGTTCCACCGCAAGTCGATGATGGGGATCCGCCTCTGGTCGATCGACGGCGAGCCCTACCGGCCGGAGGCGGCCGCCGAGCGCGCGCGGGAGCAGGCGGCCGAGTTCGTTGCAGCCGTCGCCGAGCGCCTGCGCGGGCACCGTACCGAAAGGGGCGCGGACGGGCTCCTCGTCTTCGCGATCGACACCGAGCTGCTCGGGCACTGGTGGTCGGAGGGGCCGGTCTGGCTCGAGCGGGTGCTCGAGCTCTGCCCGGACCACGGCATCCGCCTCGTCCACCTCGAGCAGGCGCTCGCCGACCACGAGGCCGAGCCCCGGCCGCTCGCGCGATCGAGCTGGGGCGAGAGCAAGGACCTCTCGACCTGGGACTCGCCGGCGGTCGCCGACCTGACCTGGGCCGCTCGCCGCCTGGAGCTGCGCCTGCTGCGCGCGCTCGAATCGAACGGCATCGCCGAGGCCTCCGCCGCGCGCGCCGCGCGCGAACTGCTCGCGGTTCAATCGAGCGATTGGGCCTTCCTCGACCAGCGTCGTCAGGCAGGTGACTACGCGTACGAGCGGGCGGTTTTCCACTCGCGCGCGATGCTCGAGGCCATAGACTCAGGCGGCTCGCCCGATCCGCGGGTGCGCAATCTCGCACCCGACATGAGCCTCGCCCCACTCCGCGAGCCCTAGACCGACTGACCGCCGCGATGACACGCGTCCTGATCCTCTCCTGGGAGTACCCGCCTCTGATCGAGGGCGGCCTCGCGCGCCACGTGCGCAAGCTCTCCGAGGGGCTCGTCCGCGAGGGGGTGGAGGTCCATGTGCTTACCCGCGGCGGCGAGGAGTCGCCGCGCGAGGAGACCGTCGGCGGGGTGGAGGTCCACCGGGTCCTCGAGCCGACCAGGCCGCGCGACCTGAGCGAGTTCGTCGCCTGGGTCGAGCGGATGAACTCCGACATGCTCGCCGCCGGCGTCGAGCTCGGCGACCGCATCGAGTTCGATCTCGTCCACGGCCACGACTGGCTGGTCGCGGCCGCCTGTGACCATCTGGCACGCCGCTTCCGCGCCCCCCTCGTGACGACGATCCACGCGACCGAGCACGGGCGCCACCAGGGCTGGGTCGACAAGCACCCGCAGTCCTACATCCACGGGGTCGAGCGATGGATCTCGAACCGCTCCGACCGCGTCGTCGTCTGCTCGTACTACATGCGCGAGCAGATCGCCGACATCTTCGGCGTCGACGAGCGACGTGTCGAGGTGATCTGGAACGGGATCGATCCCGACGACCTCGCGGCCCAGGATCCCGACGCGCTCGCCTCGCTGCGGCGCGAGTTCGCCGCCCCGGACGAGAAGCTCGTCCTGCTGATCGGCAGGCTGGTCTACGAGAAGGGCTTCCAGGACGCGCTCGAGGCGATCCCCGAGATGGTCTCCCGAATGCCGGGCACGCGCTTCCTCGTCGCCGGCTCGGGCACGCACGAGACCGAGTTGCGGACCCAGGCGGAGGACCTCGGCCTGATGGAGCACGGCACCTTCCTCGGCTGGATCGGCGACGACGTCCTGCACTCGCTCTACCGGATCGCGGACCTGACGATCATCCCGTCGCTGTATGAGCCGTTCGGCCTGGTCGCGCTCGAGGCGATGGCCTCCGGCTGCGCCTGCATCGCCGCCGACACCGGCGGCCTGCGCGAGGTCGTCCCGCACGACGAGGCCGGCCTGCGCTTCCCTGCCCAGGACCCCGAGGCGATCGCCGAGGTCGCCGAGCGCGTCCTCGGCGACGAGCAGCTGCGCGAGCGCCTGGTCGCCGAGGCCCACGAGCACGTCCTCCGCTTCGACTGGGACGACGTCGCCGAGCGAACCGCGGCGATCTACGAGGAACTGGTCGGGGAGACCTCAGCGCGAACCTAAAGGGGTCAGACCCCTTTAGGTTTCTCAGCGGCGCTGGTAGTGCTCGCCGCGCTCCCGCTGCCCCGGCCCGGCGGGACGTGCCGGGTCCGCCGCGCCCTCCGCGTCCGGAGCGGGCGGTGGGATCGGAGCGGGGTGGGGGTCGACCGGGTCGGGCCAGGTGAGCTCGCGCGGCGTCTCGCGCATCCTGATCACCCTCGCCGGCACGCCGCCCACGACGGCGTTCGCGGGCACGTCACGCGTGACCACGCTGTAGGTGCCGAGGACCGAGTTGTCGCCGACCTTGGAGCCGCGCAGGACGCACGCGCCGTAGCCGATCCAGACGTTCGAGCCGACGTCGACCTCGCGCATGTAGATCCCCTGCAGGCGGATCGGCCGGTCGACCTCGACGATGCCGTGGTCGAAGTCGATGAACATGGCGCGGTCGGCGACGACGCACTGCTCGCCGATCCGCACGTGCCGGTAGGCGGAGATCGTGCACTCCTGGCCGAGCACCGTCTTCGCGCCCACGACCACCTCGCCCTCGTGGCAGCGGATCTTCGTCCCGTCGCCGACCCAGACGAAGGGCCCCAGGCGCAACTTCGCGCCACGCGCGATCTGGATCTGCAGGTTGCGGCCGAAGAAGACGGGCCCCGAGGTCTCCATTCGCCAGCCCGAAGCGGTCAGGTAACGGCGCCACAGATAGCGCCAGTACAGGCGCGCGTACTTGGCGTTGAGCATGCCGTTGCGGCGCGCGAATGTGAGGAAGCGGATGGGTCCCACGGGCGCCAATCTAGAGCCACGCGGCCGCCCTAGACTGCGCCAACCGATGGCCGCGACCAAGGATGCACCCCTCGCCGAGCGGCTCGTCGCCGGCGACAAGCGGGCGCTCGCACGGGCGATCACCCTGATCGAGAACGGCGACCCCGCGGGCTGGGAGCTGGTCCGCGAGGTCTTCCCGCGCACGGGCGACGCGCGCATCGTCGGCATCACCGGGCCGCCGGGCGTCGGCAAGAGCACCCTGATCGGCGCCCTCACGGGCGAGCTGCGCAAGGCCGATCGCGATGTCGGCGTGCTTTCGATCGACCCCTCGAGCCCGTTCACCCGCGGTGCCCTGCTCGGCGACCGGATCCGCCTTTCGGACCACTTCCTCGACTCCGGCGTCTTCATCCGTTCGATGGCCTCTCGCGGCGCCCTCGGCGGGCTCTCCGAGGCAGCGCTTCAGGCGGCGCTGCTGATGGACGCCTCCGGCAAGGACGACGTCCTGCTCGAGACGGTCGGCGTCGGTCAGGCGGAGATCGACATCGTCGACCACGCCGACACGATCGTCCTCGCCCTGATGCCCGGATCGGGCGACTCGATCCAGGCGCTGAAGGCGGGCGTGATGGAGATCCCTGACGTGATCGTTGTCAACAAGTCCGACCACCCGCTGACCGAGACGATGATGCGCGAGGTGAAGAACGTGCTGGCCCTCGGCCCCGAGGTCACCTGGCAAGTGCCGGTGGTCAAGACCGAGGCGACGCGCGGCGAGGGCGTCGCCGAGCTCCTCGAGCAGATCGACGCCCACCGCGAGCACATCACCGCGGAGGGCACGCTCGAGAAGCGCCGCGCACGCAACCTGCGGGCGGAGGTAATCGGCCTGGCGGCGGCGAAACTCAAGCGCGATCTCGAGGCGCGCGCCAGCGACGACCCGGAGGTGGGGGAGATGCTCGAGCGCGTCGTCCGCCGCGAGATCGATCCGGCTACAGCGGCGAGGGAGTTGCTAGAACGTGACACCGGTGGTTGACGAAAATCAGACAGACGCGGAGCTTCCCGGCACCGACGAGGCGCTCGGCTGGGCCGGCGCGAAGCTCGACGAGATGGGCGGCGGCGTCGTCGGTCGCGTCGAGGGAGTGTTCGTGGACGCGGAGAGCGGCGACCCGAAGTGGCTGCTGATCCGCATGGGCCGTTTCGGCCACCACTCGGCCCTGCCGTTCACGCATGCCGTCGGCGGCGTCGGCCGCGTGTGGGCGCCCTATGACCGCGAGATGGTCCGCCAGGCGCCGCGCGTCGACGCGGGTCAGCCACTCACCCGCGAGCGCGAGCTGGAGCTCTGCGCCTTCTACGGGATCGGCGAGGACGCCGGCCGCGGCGCCGAGATCGCCGGCCGGCCCGAGGGCTCGGTCACGGCCCAGCCCGCGCAGCCGCCCGCCTGACGGCGCGCGACGGCAGCTGGACGATCAGATCCCGTTCCTAGATGTGTGGGCGCGTCTGGCCGAGCATGTGCTCGGTCTGCGCCAGCGCGATCGGCCCGGCCAGCCCCGGCGGGGGCGGCGGCTCGATCCGACGCTTGCGCGGCGGTGCCTGATCCCAGCGGTCGCATCCGGCAAAAGCGGCGTCGAGGCCACGAGCCATCGCGGTCCTGCGGCGCGGCGCACTTCCCGTATCCATGCGGTCTCTCCCCGGTTCGATTGACCTGCGCGCGCGAATATACGGCCGCGATCGGTCGGTCAAAATCCCTCCGATGTGAACAGGGCGCAAATTGGGGGATTCAGATGCTCAGCAGCCGAGCTGGCGGGCGATCACCATCTGCTGAATCTCATCGGTGCCCTCGCCGATGGTGAGGATCTTCGCGTCGCGGTAGAAGCGGCAGACGGGGTACTCCTCGATGTAGCCGTAACCGCCGTGGATCTGGACGGCCTCCTCGCTCGCCCGCACCGCGAGCCGCCCCGTCTTCAGCTTCGCCTGGGCCGCCGTGAGCGTGAAGGCCTCGCCGCGGTCCTTCTCGATCGCGGACTTGTAGGTGAGCAGCCGCGCCGCCTCGAGCTCGGTCGAGATGTCGGCGATCTTCCCCTGGATCGCCTGGAACTTGGAGATCGGCTGGCCGAAGGCGCGGCGTTCCTTCGCGTAGGAGATCGCCTCGTCGAGCGCTCCCTGGGCAAGGCCGACGCCCATCGCCGCGACGCCGATCCGGCCGCCGTCGAGGATCTGCAGGAACTGCTTGAAGCCGTCGCCGCGGCGGCCGAGCAGGTTCTCCTCGGGCACCCGGGCGCCGTCGAAGCTGAGCGGCCGCGTGTCGGACGCGTTCCAGCCCATCTTCCGGTAGGGCTCGCCCGCTTCGTAGCCGGGGGTGCCGTTCGGGACGATGAGGTTCGAGATCTCGCCGTCTCCGTTCGTGCGCGCGGTGATCGTCACGCAGCCCGAGATGTCGGTGCCGGCGTTGGTGATGAACTGCTTCGCGCCGTCGATCGTCCACTCGCCGTCGCCGAGGCTCGCCTTCGTCCGCGTGTTGCCGGCATCGGAGCCGGCCTCCGGCTCGGTCAGCCCGAAGGCGGCGAGCTTCTCGCCGCGGCAGAGCTGCGGCAGCCACTCCTCCTTCTGCTCCGCCGTGCCCCAGAGGTGGATCGGCATCGTTCCCAGCGAGGTGTGGGCCGCCATGGTGATCGCGACCGACGAGTCGATCCGCGCCAGCTCCTCGACGGCAAGCACGTAGGAGAGCGTGTCTGCGCCGCCGCCGCCGTACTCCTCGGGAAACGGGATCCCCATCAACCCGAGCTCGCCGAGCTTGCCGACGAGCTCGTAGGGAAAGCTCTTCGTCCGGTCGAGCTCCTCGGCGACCGGGGCGACCTCGCCACGGGCGAAGTCGCGGACGGTGTCGCGCAGCAGCCGCTGCTCGTCGGTGAGGTCGAAGTCCATTGGGGCGGGAGCCTAGTGCGGGTGGTGGGATGGGCGAGGGACGAAACCGCGCCCGGCGCGGCGCGAGGCGCCGAGGTCGCGGGCATTAAGGGGAAGGGATGAGGGGCGTTGCGGCGGGTTTCGGGTCAACCACGACCCAAAACCCGCCGAACACGCCGAAACGCACGCAGCCCCACGATTCGCTCCCCACATGCCCGCGACCTCGGGGCCTCGCGCCGCGGACGCCGCGCTCCCGTCCCTAAGCCGCAGCGCCTGCCAGGTACGCGCTGGCCTCGTCGCCCTCCAGCATCCGCGCCTCGCGGACGGCGAGCTCGTCACCGCAGCGCTCGCAGATGCGGCGGTCGTTGACGCGGCCGCCGCAATCCTTGTGGACGATCACCGCGGGAGGGCCGTCGGCGCCGGCCTCGTGGCGGTCGCCCCAGCCGATCAGCGCGACCAGGACCGGCCAGAGGTCGAGGCCCTTCTCGGTCAGGAAGTACTCGTAGCGCTCGGGCCGCTCCTGGTATCGGCGGCGCTCGACGATGCCCTCGTCGATGAGCAGGGAGAGGCGGGAGGAGAGGACGTTGCGGGCGATCCCGAGCGACTCCTGGATGTCTTCGAAGCGCCGCTTGCGGCGGAAGATGTCGCGGATCACGAGCAGCGTCCAGCGCTCGCCGACCAGCTCCAGCGAGCGGGCGATCGAACAGGTCTGTCCTGGGTAGTCCCTGGCGAGCATGGCTGTGTGATTGTCGCACACTAGGTTGCATCATGCAACTTGCTCTGGTACGGTCCGTTTCGTCAAGCAACCAAGGCCGTCAGGAGGCCGCAGATGGAAGCAACGACCGACACGAGCAAGTTCACCAGGCAGGACGTCGTCTACGTCAACGAGAACCTCTCGATCGAGCTCACCCTCGATGAGATCCTCGGGGACCTGCTCTACCCGGCGGCGTCGAATTGACGACCGGAATCGAGTTCTTCCAGGGCATGCTCGCCGGCCGCTTCGACCCGCCGCCCATGGCCAACGTCATGGGGATCGAGCTGGTCGAGGCGGAGGAGGGGAGGATCGTCTTCGAGTCCGACCCCAGGCCGGAGTTCTTCAACGCGACCGGCGCCGTGCACGGCGGCTACGCCGCGACCCTGCTCGACTCGGCGCTCGGCTGCGCGGTGCATTCGACCCTGCCGGAGGGCGGGGCCTACGGCATGCTCGGCCTCGAGGCCAAGTACGTACGGCCGATCACGCTCGATACCGGCAGGGTCAGGGTCGAGGCGGAGGTGGCCTATCGCGGCCGGCGGCAGGCGACGGCGACCGCGCAGCTCTCCGCGAAGGCGGACGGCAAGCTGCTCGCCCACGGATCGACGAGCTGCCTGATCACCTGATCGGGAGCACGTTGTCCCGCTCGCCGAGCAGACTCGGCGTGACCTCCGACGCGCGAGCGGGACGCGCGTAGAGGAACCCCTGGCCGAGGTCGCAGCCGAGGGCGATCAGGCGCTCGCGCTGCGCCGTCGTCTCGATCCCCTCGGCGATGACGCCGAGACTGAAGCTGGTGCCGAGATCGATGATCGCCCGGGCGAGGGCGGACTCCTCGGCGCCGCCGGCGACGTCGTCGACGAAGGGCTTCGCGATCTTGATCACGTCGACCGGGAAGCCGCGCAGATGCTGAAGCGACGCGTAGCCGGTGCCGAAGTCGTCGACCGCCAGGCGCACCCCGAGCGCCTTCAACTCGCTGAGGCGCTCGATCGCCAGGTCGGTGTCCTTGACGAGCGCGGTCTCCGTCAGCTCGAGCATCAGCTTCTCCGGCGCCAGGCCGGTCTGGCGCAGGATCGACGCCACGAACGCGGGCGTGTCGGCTGCCGCCAGCTCCACTCCGGAGAGGTTCACGCTCACCGCCGGCGCCCGGTCGGAGGGAAGGGCGGCCTCCCAGAGCATCGCCTGCCGGCAGGCCTCCTCGAGCACCCAGCGACCGAGTGGGACGACAAGGCGCGAGTCCTCGGCGATCGGGATGAAGTCGTCGGGTTGAAGCAGGCCGCGCTCCGGGTGCTGCCAGCGAACGAGTGCCTCGACGCCCTCGATCCGGCCATCGACCAGGCGCACGATCGGTTGGTAGTCGAGCCGCAGCTCGTTGCGGCGGAGCGCGAGGCGAAGCTCGCCCTCGAGCTCGAGCCGCTCGACCATCGCCGTGTGCATGCGCGGCTCGAAGACCTCGAAGCGGCCCTTGCCGGCGTCCTTCGCGCGATAGAGAGCCAGATCCGCGTTTCGCAGCATGTCCTCGGCGCTGTCGCTGCCGGCCGCGATCCCGATGCTGACCCCGACGACGACGTCGCGCCCGCGGACCTTGAACGGCCGCCCCAGGGCCTCGAGGATGCGCCGCGCCGGCTCCGTGACCTGCGCGTGATCGAGCTCTTCGAAGAGGAGGACGAACTCGTCGCCGCCGAAGCGGGCGGCGGTGTCCCCGGGGCGGATGCAGCCCGCGAAGCGCTGAGCGACCGCAACCAGCAGTTCGTCGCCGGCCGCGTGGCCCAGGCTGTCGTTGATCGTCTTGAAGTCGTCGAGGTCGCAGAACATCAGGCCGACGTGGGTGCCAGAACGCTGCGAGCGGGCGAGTGCCTGCTGGAGCCGGTCGAGCAATAGCGAGCGGTTCGGCAGTCCCGTCAGCGAGTCGTGGAAGGCCTGGTGGATCGCGTCGTCGACGGTCCGGGCGTCGTTCAGCGCGAGGCTCGCGTGCTCGGCGAAGGCGAGCAGGATCTCCCGCTCGGCCTGCGAGTACTGCCGGCCCGTCGCATGGGTGGCGACGACCAGGCTGCCGACCACCTCGCCGCGCTCGCGAACCGGAGCGGCCATCGCTGCCCGCACCCCGTCGTCGACGAAGGCCGGCAGGGTCCGCGAGTCCTCGGTGTAGTCCTCGATCACGATCAGCTTGCCCTCGGCGATCGCGCGCCCTCCGCAGCCCTCGCCGACCAGGCCCTCCCGGGTCTGCTCGATCATCTCGTCCGAGACTCCCCGGCTCGCGACCATCTCCCAGCCGCTCGGGTCGTCCTGCTTGACCAGGCGCAACCCGACGACCTCGTCCTGCAGCAGCTCGGCGGCCCCGGCGACGATCGTGTCGAGGACCTCCTCGAGGGCGATCCGGCTGGCGATCGACTTCTGGATCCGCGAGAGTCGCGCGAGGAGCTCCTCGCGCTCGCGCAGCACGGTCAGCAGGTGGGTGTTCTCAGCGGTCTGGCGCTCGGAGCGCGAGCGGAGCTCACGCTCGGCCTCGAGCGCGCGGGTGGTCCGCAGGCTCATCGTCAGCACCCGCGCCATCGCCCGCAGCAGGCCGAGCTCCTCCGTGTCGAAGCGCGGAGGCCAGGAGCGGCAGACGACGAGCGTGCGCAGCCGGTCGTCCTCGATCGGCACGGGCACCGCGCCGCACTCGCCGATCCCATGCACCTGGAGGGAGCTGCTCTCGCCGCTGCCGACCGCCAGGATCGCCTCGGTCGGCGTTCTCCCGCGCGGGAACCCGCAGGAGGACTCGACCCCGTCCTCGGAGAGGATCGCCGCCACCTCGGCCTCGAAGGTCTCCGCGATCCGCTCGATGGCGGCACGGATCGAATGGGCCTCGTTGTCCGCCGCGGTGACCGCGCCCAGGAACGCCGTGAGTTGCTCGGTCGCCCAACTTCGCAGCGCGGTCTCAGCAGGGGCGAGGGCAGTCCGCGCCTCCATCATTCCTCCGTCACGCGAAGGCGAGAGTGACCAGGGTCTGGCTATGGAAGGCGTTGACGCCGCGCCGCCGCGCGATCTCGCCATAGGTGTAGAAGCCGGAGACGGGCGCCTTCCCCGTCTCGCGGATGCGCTCGACCTCCGCCTCGATCCCTTCCTCGCCGAGGACGCCGCGGCGCCCGATGCAGTCGAACGCGATGACGCCGATGGGCGGTTGACCGCCGAGCGCCTCGGCGGCGTCGCGGCACGAGCCCTCGGCCGAGCGAAGGATCGAGTCCGAGTCGCCGTGCATGAACCAGGCCATCCCGCCCTCCGGGACGGCGGTGGTGCAACCGAGCGTCCGATCGTCGAATCCGGCCTCGTTGACGCAGCGGACCGGCTCCTGGCCGGTCGGGCGCCTTCCGAGTCCGAGTGGATGGGTGCGAGCCCAGCGGGTGAATGCGGCGGGATCGGATCGGACCTCGTCGGGGGCCTCGAGGCGGTCCAGGTACACGTCAAGCGCCGGCCCGTCGTCGATCTCCTCGACGCGGTCGCCCGAAGCGCGGGTGACGAGCATCGGCTCACCGACCCTTTCCCAGCCGTGGCGCCAGCCGATCCCGATCGGGCCGTCAGACGTGAGCGCCGCGGCGACCACGCCCTCCGAGATCACCTCGTCGCCGCGGAACTGGAAGGTCTTCTCCATCTTCATCCCGTCGCCGGCGCAGCCGCCGACCAGCGGGGTCCCGGCGCCGACGACCTCGTTGACGCCGCGGACGATCTCCTGCTTCTCGCCGATCACGCCGTCGGTGAGCAGGATCAGGATCTGGTTCTCGCCGGGCTCGGCATCGGCCATGCAGGCTGCCGCTTCGGCTCCGGCCGCCCGAGTGCCGCCCTCATCGGCGCGCCCCAGGCCGCTGCGCGCGCTGAACCCGGGCCCGCCGAGCGCGGTGACGACGACCCCGCCGTCCGCGGGCCCGTCGGTCGAGATCTCGCCGGCGGTCGTGCAGCCGATCAGCTCGGCGTCACCGGAATGCTCGCGGACCCCCGCGATCAGCTCGGGAAGGACGTGGCGATCGGCGCAGAAGACGATTACGAGCTTCGCGTCGCTCGCGGTGATCGCCGCGGCGGCGGCTTCCGATCCGGCAGCTCGGGAGTCCTCCAGGGCCGAGCTGCCGACCGCGGCCCAACGGCGATCGTCAGCAGAAACCAGGCGTGCGACAGCGGGCTCTTCCCCGAGCCCCGTCTCCGCCCTGTCGGCGAGCCGTACCACGCTGTCTTTAGGATCGGCATCCGAGCGCCCCAACTTGAGCGCCGGGCGTGCCTACTTCATGACTAACTGCCGGAAAGCTCTTCGGCGAGCTCGACGAGGAGCCGGACGCCGAAGCCGGTCGCGCCCTTGCCGACGTACTCGCGGCCCACGTCCCAGGCGGTGCCGGCGATGTCGAGGTGGGCCCAGGTTTGCTCGCCGACGAACTCCTCGAGGAAGGAGGCGGCATAGATCGTGCCGGCCTTCCGCTTCTCCGATGCGTTGGTCAGATCCGCGACGGAGCCCTTCGTCAGCTCCTTGTACTCGGGGTGGAGGGGCAGGCGCCAGGCGAGCTCGCCGGTCGCCTCGCCGGCCTCGCTCACCATCGCGGCCCACTCGTCGTCGTTGGAGATCAGCGCCGCGTAGGTGGACCCGAGCGCGACGAGAACCGCGCCGGTGAGGGTCGCGAGGTCGACGATCCGGGTCGCGCCGAGCTCCGTGCAGTAGCTGAGCGCGTCGGCGAGGATCAGGCGGCCCTCGGCGTCGGTGTTGTTGACCTCGACGGTCTTGCCGTTGTGCTGGCTGATGATGTCGCCGGGTTTGACCGCGTGGCCCGAGGGCATGTTCTCGGTCGCCGGGATGACGGAGATCAGATCGATCGAGAGCCCCAGTTCCACGATCGCGGCGGTCGCCTCGAGCACGGCGGCACCGCCCGACATGTCCATCTTCATCTCCTGCATGCGGGCGGCGGGCTTGATCGAGATCCCCCCGGTGTCGAAGGTCACCGCCTTGCCGACGAGGCCGACCGTGCCGGCGTCACCGCCACCCTCGTAGCGAAGGATGATCAGGCAGGGGTCCTCGTCGCTGCCCTGCGACACCGCCTCCAGCCCGCCCATGCCGAGCCGCTTGAAGTCCTCGCGGCCGAGCACCTCAACGGTGACCGAGTCGTTGCCCTCGGCGATCTCATGGGCCCGGTCGGCGAGGAAGGTCGGGGTCGCGACGTTGGAGGGGAGGTTCTGGAGCTCGCGGGCGCGGTTCGCGGCCTCGGCGGCGACCCGGGCGACGCCAGCCGCTGCTTCCACGTCCTTGCCGGTGAGCAGCTCGAGCCGTTCGATCTCCGTCTTCTCATCGTCATCGTCCCCGCCGCGGAACCGGTCGAAGCTGTAGGAGGCGAGGATCGTGCCGTCGACGATCGCGGCGGCGAGCGCCGGGGCGTCGCCGCCTTCGGGAACCTCCCAGGCGATAGACGAAGTACCGATTCGGCGTCCTTCTTGGACCCCGAGTGCTGCCGCAACGCGGCAGCGCTCGGGTGTTAGTTCCGCGCGGTCGCCAAGCCCGACGACCAGCAGCCTCGCGGGCGAATCGGGGCGGAGGAGGGCGGTCTTCTTGTAGCCGCCCCTTGCATCGCCGGCGCCGGGCGCCTCCGAGATCGCCTCGGGCAGGTCCTCGCCATCGAACAGGCCGACGCAGACGAGCTCGGCGTCAGATCCCTGCAGGGAGGTGTCGGTGACGGTGACCTCCAAAATCGGCCCTTGTTCTAGCATCGGTAGCACCAACCGCGTCCTTTAGAAAGGCCCTGAATGCCCCAGACCGTGATCCTTGGAACCGCTCGTACGCCCTTCGCCAAGATGGGTGGCGCGCTCGCATCGCTCGACGCCACCGACCTCGGCGGCAAGGTGATCGAGTCGGCCCTGGAGCGGGCCGAAGTCTCCCCGGACCAGGTCGAGCAGGTCGTCTACGGACAGGTTCTGCAGGCGGGCCAGGGTCAGATTCCCTCGCGGCAGGCGCAGATCAAGGGCGGGATCCCGAAGGAGGTCCCCTCGGAGACGATCAACAAGGTCTGCGCTTCGGGCATGCGCTCAGTCGGGCTTGTCGACCAGGCGGTTCGCGCCGGCGACACGAAGGTCGCCGTCGCCGGCGGCATGGAGTCGATGTCGAATGCCCCGTACCTGCTGCCGGGAGCCCGCTTCGGCTTCCGCATGGGCGACGTGCAGGCGATCGACTCGATGACCCATGACGGCCTCACCAACCCCTTCACAGACAAGCAGATGATCAACGAGGCCAGCGAGGTCGGCAACGAGCTGGAGATCACCCGTCCCGACATGGACCGCTGGGCGGCGCGCTCGCACCAGCTCGCCGCGAAGGCGACCGACGAGGGCCGGCTCGCCGACGAGATCGTCTCCGTGGTCGTGAAGTCGCGTAAGGCGGAGACGGAGGTCGTCGCCGACGAGGCGATCCGCCCGGATACGACGATCGAGGTGCTCGCGAAGCTGAAGGCGATCGGCGGCGACGACGCCACCCACACCGCCGGCAATGCTCCGGGCGTCAACGACGGCGCCGGCGCGCTGGTGCTCGCCTCCGACGAGTGGGCGAAGGCGAACGACCGCACCCCGCTCGCCACGGTCATCTCCTACGGCACCGTCGCCGACGACTTCCCCTACCTGGCGAAGACGCCGGCGAACGCCGCCAAGCAGGCGCTCGAGAAGATCGGCAAGTCGCCCGAGGACGTCGACCTGTGGGAGATCAACGAGGCGTTCGCCTCGGTCGCCCTCAACTCGCTCCGGATGCTCGGCGTCGAGGAGGACAACGTCAACGTGAACGGCGGCGCGATCGCCCTCGGCCACCCGATCGGCGCCTCCGGCGCCCGCATCACCGGCGCCCTGGTGCACGAGCTGCGCCGGCGCGGCGGCGGCCTCGGCGTAGCGGCGATCTGCTCCGGCGGAGGCCAGGGCGACGCGATCGTGCTCGAGGTCAACGGGTCGTAGCAACCCGTCCCTTGGCAGACCCCGACGCCCCCGGACGCGAAGCGGAGGAGGCGTCGGGCATTTAAAGAAGGCGGCCGCCTTCTTTGATTTGGACAAGACCCTCATGGCGGGGTCTTCCGGGATGCATTTCGCGCGCGTCGCGGCGCGGACCGGGCTGATCTCCCGGCGGCAGATGGCCCGGTGGGGTGTCGACCACCTCCGCTATCGCGTGCGCGGGGCGACCGACGACGAGACCGACGCCCTGCTCGCTCAGATCAAGGAGCTCCTCTCCGGCGTGCCGGAGCGCAACATCGCCTGGATGGCGCCGGAGGTCCTCGCCGGGATACTGCCGCGGATCTACCCGCAGATGCTCGACGAGGTCCGCTCCCATCAGGAGGCGGGACGGCCGGTCTTCATCGTTTCGGCAGCCGGCAACGAGTTGGTCTCGCTGCTCGCGCGCGTGCTCGTGATGGACGCGGGAATCGGGACGGCCTACGCGGCGGACGCCGATGGAATCCTCACCGGCGAGCTCGACGGGCCCTTCATGTACGGCGAGGGCAAGGTCGAGGCGCTGCGCAACTACGCCGCCGAGCACGACATCGACCTAGCAGACCTCCTACGCCTATTCGGACTCGGCCTCCGACCTGCCGATGCTCCGCGCGGTCGGCAACGCCGTCGTCGTCAATCCGGACGCACCCGCTCGCCCGGGACCGCGAAGGCCGAGGGCTGGCGCGTGATGCGCTTCGAGAAGCTCGGCCGGCGCATGGCGATCGCCGCCGCGACGGTGGTCGCGGCGACGGTGGGGTGGGGAGGAAGCGTGCTCGCGTCCCGCCGCCGGCCGCCGGCGCGGCGACTCCCCGGCCGGCGCCCCACGGCGGCCCGCCGTCGTCGGTAGGATGCATGGCGTGAAGCAGGGACGCTTCGGGGTTCGCTCGACGGTGGTGCTCTTGGGAGCGGCCGTCGTCCTCGCGTTCCCCGCTTCCGCTCTCGCGGCGCCGAACGACACGAACCTCGTCAGCCGCGCCGACGGGGCAGGCGGCGACAAGCAGAACGGCACGTTCGTCGACGGGCCCGCGATTTCCGCCGACGGCCGCTACGTCGCGTTCTCGGCCAACGCCGACAACCTCGACGGAGGGGTGGGTCCCGAGCGGGTCTTCCTCCGCGACACGGTGGACGACACGGTCGAGCTCGTGAGCCGCGCGGACGGCGCGCCGCTGGTCAACCCGAACTCCGCGGCGACCAGCCCCGCCGTCTCGGCCGACGGCCGCTTCGTGGCCTTCGAGTCGACGGCGAACAACCTGAACGCCCTCGACACCGACGCGGGTACCACCCCCCGGAAACGGACGTCTTCGTCCGCGATCGGCAGACGAACTCGACGATCCTGGCGAGCCGCTCCACCAACGGAGACCCGGGCGACGCGGGATCGTCCGATCCCTCCATCTCCGCGAACGGCCAGTTCGTCGCCTTCGAGACGGACGCCACCAATCTGAGCGGCCCCGGCAACGACACCAACGCCGCAAGCGACGTCTACGTCCGCGACATCGTCGGCAACAGCACCTACCTCCAGAGTCGCGATGACTTCAACTTCCGCGGCGACGACGACTCCGAGAACGCCTCGATCTCCGCGGACGGGCGCAGAGTCGCCTTCGACTCGACCTCCACGAACCTGGACCCGGGTGATACCGATGCCCAGCTCGACGTCTTCGTCTCCGAGATGGAGGACAGCCCCCTCCCGGGTGTACTACAGGCCGCCGGGATCACGCTGGCGAGCCGCGCCGACGGCGCCCTCGGCGACGCGGGCGACAGTCAGTCGTCCGATCCGTCGCTCTCCGCCGACGGCAAGCACGTCGCCTTCACCTCGGGGGCCCAGAATCTCGACGCAGCGGACACCAACGGGGGAGTGCGCGACGTCTATACGCGGAACCTCGAATCGAGCGATACGAGCCTCGTGAGTCGCGACGATGGCCCGGCCGGCGACGTCGGCAACTCGATCTCGGGCCGGCCGTCGATCTCGCAGAACGGGCGTTTCGTCGCCTTCGAGTCCTCCTCGACGAACTTCGACGAGGACGCAACCGCGGTCGATCCCGCGGACACCGACCTTTGGATCCGCGACACGCAGACGAACCAGACGATCCTCCTGAGCCGCGAGGACGGCGCCAACGGCACCGGTGGCAACGAGCCGTCCCTCCGCCCCTCGATCTCGGGGGACGGCCGGATCACGGCGTTCTACACGGATGCGACCAACCTCGACCCTGATGACCCCTCGCCCAACCCACCCCCAAACACCGACGTCTACACCCGCGAGGCAGACGTGGACATCGTCGCGCCGACGACCTCGATCACCTCGCCGCCGCCCGCGCGGACCGCAGACTCGACGCCCACCGTCGGCTACAGCTCCGCCGCCGGGGACCTCGCAGGCTTCGAGTGCTCGATCGACGGGGCCGTTTTCGCGGGCTGTGGCGCGGGCTCGCCGGGTTCGCTGACCACGGGCCAGCTCGCGGACGGCGCACACAACATCCGGGTCCGGGCGTTCGACGCGTCCGCCAACCGGGGCGCCCCCGTCACGGCGAACTTCACGGTGGACACCGCCGGCCCGGCGACGCAGATCGATTCCGCGCCGCCTGCCACGGTTACCAGCAACACGGCGACGGTCGGCTTCTCCTCGCCTGCCGCGGACGCGTCCGCCTTCCAGTGCTCGGTCGACGGCGCGGCGTTCGGCGCCTGCGCCTCGCCCTTCACAACCCCGGCGCTTGCCGACGGAGCCCACACAGTTGATGTTCGGGCGACCGACGACGTGGGCAACACCGGCGGCGCCCAGCGGGTGGCGTTCACGGTCGACACCCCCGACCCGACGCCGGACCCCAAGCCCTCCAACGATTTCTCATTCGGCAAGGCCAAGCTGAACGCGGACAAGGGGACAGCGACGCTCCCGGTCGTCGTCCCCGGCGCCGGCAAGCTCGAGCTCGAGGGCAAGGACGTAAAGCCGGCGTCGGCGAACGCGTCCAGCGCATCAACCGTCGAGCTGCCGGTGAAGGCCAAGGGCGACCTGAAGAGGAAGCTGAAGGACAAGGGCAAGGCCAAGGCCGCGGTCGAGGTCACCTTCACGCCGACCGGCGGGGATGCCAACACCGAGGACGCGAGCGTCAAGCTGAAGCTGAAGCGATAGCGGTTGCTATCGCCCTGATAGCACCCGCTATCGAGCCTTAGTACCCCGGCCCTCGTGGTCGAGGAGCTCATAGGTGAGCGAGACCGCCGCGAATGCCCAGAGCGGCGTCACGATCACCTCGCTCAGGAAGGCGCCGGCGAACTCGGCGAGTACGGATTCGCCGAGGAGGTCGCCTCCGCCTTCGGTGATCAGCTCGCCGATCAGCTCGCCTCCCAAGATCACGGGGAGCAGGATCCCCAGCACGAGGAGAAGGTGCCCGCGGACCAGGCGGCGGCTACGCCGGAATGCGTCACGGGTACGCAGGTGCTCGACCTTCGCTAGCGGCGCCGCGAGGGCGAAGTAGCCGAAGATGAGGACACCCGGGATGACCAGGAGCAGCAGGCCGAGGGCGACCGCGAGCGAGAGGATCACGTCGATCGCGATCAGGGTTACGTAGGGGAGTGAGCTGATCAGTTCGCCGACCGTGGGAGCCCGGCCGCCCTGCGTCTCGGCGATGGCGCCGGCCACCACGCCGGCGAAGAAGATCTCGCCAAAGAGTGCAGTGGCCGCGTGGACGAATCCGATCGCGGCGATCTCCACGGCCCGCAAGTTGCTGAGCTCCTCGATCTCCACGTCCCCGATCCGCTCGTCGGCGACGTCGATCATCCCCAGCGGGACGAAGATCACCGTGGCGATGATCAGCAGCGGCCGCCAGTGGCGGCGAATGGTGCGCAGCGCACGGCGGGCGACGCTGCGAACGCTCGGGCCGCTCCCCATGGCCGCAGCCTAAGCAACCACCCCGCGGCCTAGACTTCCGCCATGGCCGTAGAGCCCGACGCGCGGCGCCGCGCGCACGAGTGGCAGGAGGAGGTCTACTCCGCCACGCCCGAGCGCGAGGCGCTGTTCACGACCATCTCCGGCGAGGAGGTGAAGCCGCTCTACACCGAGGACGACCTCTCCGGCTGGGATGCGGACTCGGACCTCGGCTATCCCGGCGAGCCGCCCTTCACCCGGGGCGTCTACCCGTCGATGTACCGGGGCCGGCTGTGGACGATGCGCCAGTTCGCCGGCTTCGGCACCGTCGAGGAGACCAACGAGCGCTTCCGCTATCTCCTCGACCACGGCCAGACCGGCCTCTCGACCGCGTTCGACATGCCGACCCTGATGGGCCTCGACTCCGACGCCCACCGCTCGCTTGGCGAAGTCGGGGTGGAGGGCGTCGCGCTCGACACCGCCGACGACATGGCCGACCTCTTCGCCGGGATCCCGCTCGGCGAGGTGACGACGTCGATGACGATCAACGCGCCCGCCGCGATGCTGCTCGCCTTCTACGTGGTCGCGGCCGAGGAGCAGGGGGTGACGCCGGACAGGCTCGGCGGCACGATCCAGACCGACATCCTCAAGGAGTACATCGCCCAGAAGGAGTGGTGCTTCCCGATCGAGCCGGCGATGCGCCTGGTCACCGACATGGTCGAGTGGTGCACCGAGCGGATGCCGCGCTGGCACCCGATCTCCATCTCCGGCTACCACATCCGCGAGGCCGGCTCGACCGCGCAGCAGGAGCTCGCGTTCACGCTCAAGGACGGCTTCACGTACATCGAGGAGGCGCTCGAGCGCGGCCTCGACGTCGACGCTTTCGCGCCGCGCCTCAGCTTCTTCTTCAACGCGCACATTGACTTCTTCGAGGAGATCGCGAAGTACCGCGCGGCCCGCCGGATCTGGGCCCGCGAGTTGCGCGAGACCTACGGCGCCCAGGACCCGGCCTCCTGGCGGATGCGCTTCCACACCCAGACCGCCGGCGTCAGCCTGACCGCCCAGCAGCCGCTCAACAACATCGTTCGCACCGCGATCGAGGCGCTCGCCGGCGTCCTCGGCGGCACGCAGAGCCTGCACACCAACTCGTTCGACGAGGCGCTCGCCCTGCCGACGGAGGAGGCGGTCCGCGTCGCTCTGCGCACCCAGCAGGTAATCGCGCACGAGACCGGCGTCACCAACACGATCGACCCCCTTGGCGGCTCCTACTTCGTCGAGAAGCTGACCGACGAGATGGAGGAGGCCGCCTACGGCTACTTCGCCCGGATCGACGAGCTCGGCGGCATGGTCGAGGCGATCAAGCAGGACTTCCCGCAGCGGGAGATCGCCGACGCATCCTTCCGCTACCAGCGCGAGGTCGACTCGAACCAGCGCGTCGTCGTCGGTGTCAACGAGTACAAGCAGTCCGGCGACGAAGAGATCCCGACCCTGAAGATCGACCCCGCCCTCGAGACGAAGCAGCGCGGCCGCCTCGAGGCGACCAAGGCCCGCCGCGACTCGGCGGAGGTCGAGCGCACCCTCGGCGAGCTGAAGGCCGCCGCGGCGACGGATCGCAACTTGATGGAGCCGTTCCTCGACTGCGCCCGCGCACGGGTATCGGAGGGCGAGATGGTCGCCGCGCTCCAGCAGGTCTTCGGCACCTACACCGAATCCCCGATCTTCTGAGCGCCGCGGCCGCCAGCGGGCCCATCGGGGCGCATGTCGACTTCGCCGAGCCCCTCGAGGAGGCGAAGGCGCTCGGCGCAGATTGCCTGCAGCTCTTCCTCTCGGATCCCCAGACCTGGCGCAAGCCGCCGGCGCGTCCGGACGCGGACGACATACGGGACTCGGAGATCGACGTCTACGTCCACGCGCCGTACCTGATCAACGTCTGCTCGCCGAAGCCGAACATCCGCTACGGATCGCGCAAGATCCTCCAGCAGACCTGCGACGCGGCCGAGGCGGTCGGCGCCGCGGCGGTGATCGTCCACGCCGGATACGCGGATGACGGGATCGAGGCGGGGGTTGGGCGCTGGCCGCGGAGCCTCGAACTCCTAGAGACTCCCATGAAGGTTCTGATCGAGAACACCGCCGGTGGCGAGAACGCGGTCGCAAGGCGCTTCGACGCCCTCGCCCAACTTTGGGAGGCGGTCACCGACGCGCCGAATGACATCGACGTCGGCTTCTGCTTCGACACATGCCACGCCCACTCCGCCGGCGAGGACCTCTCCGACGCTGTCGAGCGGGTGCTCGCGATCGTGGGCTCGATCGACCTCCTGCACGCGAACGACTCCAAGGACCCCGCCGGCTCGGGCCGCGACCGCCATCAGAACCTCGGCGCCGGCGAGGTGGGAGAGGACGCGTTGCGCGCGATGATCGCCGCCGCAGGCACGCCGGCCGTCGTCGAGACCCCAGGCGGCCCCGACGCCATGGCCGCCGACATGGAGTTCGTGCGCCGAGCGCTGGCGGAGGGCTCCGAGGCATAGATTCGGGCTGGTCCGGGTACTCCTAGGCCGATGAGCACCCAAACTGAGACACCAGAGCTCGAGGTCCTGCCGAACCGCTACGACGGCTGGGACGTCAAGCACGCCGGCACGGCGGACGCGATCTCCAACCACCCCGACAAGGGCTCCGCGGTCGAGGCTGCGCACAAGCTCGCCGAGCACGAGGACGGCGACGTCGAGGTCGTGGTCAAGGAGGAGGCAGCGGAACCGGTCAGCGACGAGGGCCGGGGCGTCAAGTTCTACTTCGCGGTCCTGCTGGGCCTGCTGATCCTGATCACGCTGATCATCATCATCGTCTCGGTGATCGGCGGCGAGACCGAGTTCGGCGCTGACGACGCGAACCTGGGCGAGGGGATGTTCCTCAGCCCGCTGCTGGGCTAGACAGCTAGACGTCCAGCGGGTAGTGGCAGGCTGCCACGCCCGAGGACCCGTCCTTCTGCTCGAGCCGGGGGTCCTCGGTCGTGCATCGCGGCGGTTGGCAGTGGACACACCGGGTGTGAAAGCGACACCCTGACGGCGGGTCGGCGGCGCTCGCGACGTCGGAGCCGGCAAGCTCCGGCTCGCGCGCCGGGCGCGAGGGGTCGGGAACCGGGATCGCGGACAGCAGCGCGCGCGTATACGGGTGCCGGGGGTGGCTGAAGAGCTCGTCGGTGGTCGCCAGCTCCACGATCCTGCCCAGGTACATCACCGCGATCCGGTCGCACATGTGCCGGACCACGGATAGGTCGTGTGAGATGAAGATCAGGGTGAGGCCCAGGTCGCGGCGCAGGTCGCGCAGCAGGTTCAGGATCTGACCCTGGATCGAGACGTCGAGCGCGGAGACCGGCTCGTCGGCGACGATCAGCTTCGGCTTCAGCGCGAGCGCCCTGGCGACGCCGATCCGCTGCCGCTGGCCGCCGGAGAACTCGTGCGGATAGCGGTTGTAGTGCTCCGGGTTCAGGCCGACCTGCTCCATCAGCTCCTGAATCGCGTGCTGCCGCTTCTCCTCGTCCGTCTCGATGCCGTGGATCGCGAACGGCTCGGCGAGGATCGAGCCGACGCTCTTGCGTGGGTTGAGCGAGGAGTAGGGGTCCTGGAAGACGATCTGCGCCTCGCGGCGAAGCCGCTTCAGCTCCTCGCCCTTCGCCCCGGCGATGTCCTCTCCCTCGATCCGGATGCTCCCCGCTGTCGGGTCGAGCAGGCGGACGATCAGGCGGGCGACCGTGCTCTTGCCGCAGCCGGTCTCGCCGACGATCCCGAGCGTCTCACCGGGCTCGAGCTCGAAGGAGACGCCGTCGACCGCCTGCACGGCGCCGATCTGCTTCTGGAAGACGACCCCGCGGGTGAGCGGGAAGTGCTTGACGAGGTCGCGGACCTCCAGCAACGCGCTCATGGACGCAGGTCCTCCCAGATCTCCGCTCGCCGTTCGTCCGCGAGCAGGCACGCGACGCGATGGCCGGCTGAGCCGGTGACCGGCTCGAGCCCCGGCTCGACCTCCGCATGGCGGGGCTTCGCATACGGGCAGCGCGGGTGAAACGAGCAGCCGGTGGGCGGGTGGATCAGGCTCGGCGGCAGTCCATCGATCGGGTGCAGCTCGGCCCCGGCCTCGTCGGTCAGGCTCGGGATCGAGCGAAGCAGGCCCCAGGTGTACGGATGCTGCGGTGCCGCGAAGAGCTGCTGTGCCGACGCCTTCTCGACGAGCTTTCCCGCGTACATGACGGCGACATCGTCGGCGTTCTCTGCGACGACCCCCAGGTCGTGAGTGATCAGGATCACCGCCATGCCGTGCTCGCGGCCGAGGCGCGCGAGGAGCGCGAGGATCTGGGCCTGGGTGGTCACGTCGAGCGCCGTGGTCGGCTCGTCGGCGATCAGCAGCGAGGGCTCGTTGACGAGGGCCATCGCGATCATCGCCCGCTGGCGCATCCCGCCGGAGAACTCGTGGGGGTAGTCGTCGATCCGCTTCGCCGGCTCGGGGATGCCGACGTCGCCGAGCGCCTCGATGGCGCGGGCCCGCGCCTGCGACTTGGGGATCTCGCTGTGCGCCCGGATCGCCTCGACGATCTGCCAGCCGACCTTGTAGAAGGGGTGGAGCGAGGAGAGCGGGTCCTGGAAGACCATCGCGATCTCGTTGCCGCGCACAGCGCGCAGCCCCTCGTCGTCGAGCTCGAGCAGGTCGTCGCCACGGAAGCGGATCGAGCCCGTGATCGTGGCGTTCGGCGCGCGTGTGAGGCCGAGCACCGTCATGTTGGAGACGCTCTTCCCCGATCCGGACTCGCCGACGATCCCGAGCGTCTTTCCCGGCTCGACGGAGTAGGAGACGCCGTCGACCGCCTTCACGGTCCCGTCGTCGGTCTCGAATTGGACCTTGAGGTCATCGACCTCCAGGAGCGGGCCGCTCATCGGTACCGCACCCTCGGGTCGAGGTACGCGTAGGCGATGTCGACGAGCAGGTTCAGGATGATGATGAAGATCGCGCCGATCAGGACGACGCCCTGGATCACCGGCAGGTCGGAGCGCTCGATCGCGGTGAACACCAGCCGCCCAAGACCTGGGATGTTGAAAACGGATTCGGTGAGGATCGCGTTGCCGGCCAGCAGGATCGCGATGTCGAGCCCGAGCAGGGTGACGATCGGGGTCATCGCGCTGCGCACGCCGTGGCGGAGGATCACCCGGCGCTCGGTGAGCCCCTTCGCGCGAGCGGTCCGGATGTAGTCCTCCTCCATCGCCTCGATCAGGCCCGAGCGCATGTAGCGCGCATAGATCGCCGCGAAGGAGACCGATAGGACGATCCACGGCAGGAAGAGGCTCCACGCCTTGTCACCGAGCGAGTCGGCCTCGAGATAGCTCCCGATCCCGGGGAAGACCTGAACCTGGCCGACCTCGTCCGCGAGGAGGTAGAGCAGCACGAGGCCCATCCAGAAGACCGGCGCCGAGATCAGCGCGAGGGAGGTGATCATCATCGAACGGTCGAGCGCCGAACGGCGCCTGATCGCCGAGACGATCCCGGTCGGGATCCCGATGAACAGCCAGATCACGACGGCGCCGATCGTCAGGAAGATCGTCGCCGGCAGGCGATCGAAGATCAGCTCGCGGACCGGGACGTCGAACTCGTAGCTGTAGCCGAAGTCGAAGTGCAGGACCAGGTTCTTCATGTAGATCCAGTACTGCTCGTAGATCGGCTTGTCGAGGCCGAGCGTCTCCCGGATCTCCGCGATCTGCGCCTCGTTGGACTGCCGTCCGGCGCGCTAGCTCCGCCGGATCCGCGGCGGGCAGCACGTAGAACATGAGAAAGATCACCGCGCTGGCGATGAAGAGCAGCAGCACCCCCCAGAGGAGGCGGCGGGTGATGTAGGGGACCATGGGCGAAGATCGGGGGACAGGCCTTGCGGCCCGTCCCCCTAACCCCGTCGACTTCTAGTTCCCGCCTTCCTTCAGCGAGGTGAACGCCAGGTCGGTCTGCCCGTTGAACAGGTTCATGACCGCGTTCACGTTCGCCGAGTTGACGCTCGGCTGGTTGTCCCACAGGTACGGGATCGCGGGCGCCTGCTCCATGATCAGGCGGTCCACGTCGCCCCATGCCTGGGCACGCGCTCGCCGGATCGCTGGTGAGCGTGGCCTCGTCGATCGCCTCGTTGACCTCGGGCACGTCCAGCTGCGGCCAGTTCGAGTTGTTGACCTCCGCGATCGCGTCGCCCGCGAACGTGGGATCGAGCATCGCCTGGCCGTCGTTGAAGTCCTTCAGCCAGCCGACGTTCGGGCACACGGCCACCTCGGCGTCGGGACGGTTGCAGAACTTCGTGTACATGATGTCGCCGTTGACCTGGCGGAACGTGACGTTGAAGCCGAGCTCCTCCAGCAGGTCGAACGTCGCCTCGCCGACGCGCTTGTCGACGCCGGCGTTCTCGGCGACCACCAGGATCTCCTCGTCGCCCTCGTACTTGCCTGACTCGTATCCGGCCTCCTTGAAGTACTTCTCGGCGACCGCCGGATCGCCGGTCGGGCTGGCGATGAAATCGAGATCCGGGCCCTCGAACCCACCGGCCTCCTCGAAGCCGGGGATCGTCGGTTGGATGAAATGGGTGGCGATCGGGCCGATCAGCTCGCCACCGCGCTCGAGCCGCAGCGCTTCGCGGTCCGCCGCGGCGATCACGGCCTTGCGGACGTTGATGTCGTCGAACGGCGCGATCGCGGTGTTAAGCGCGACGTACCGGTTCCCGGTGCCGGGAACGAGCTGGAGCTGGTCCGGGTAGTCCTGCGCGGCCAGCTTCAGGCCCTCTGGCTCGGGGAGGATGTCCCCGTTCACCTGCGAGTCGCCGGTGAGGATCTTGCGGACCGCCGAGTTGACGTCCGTAAAGCCCTCGGTGACCTGGATCTCGTCGACGAACGCCGGCCGGAAGTCGGTCTCCGGGTCCCAGTTCGGGTTGCGAACCAGGTGGATCGACTTGCCGGGCTCGTAGCCGATCGCCTCGCCCTCGGCGTTGTTCTCGATCATGTACGGCCCTGTGGCGACCTGGTTCTGGCCGTAGGTCGACGGGTTCTCGGCGTCGAACTCCTTCGCGTACTCCTCCGGAATCGGCGCCGACGCCGGCAGCGTGAGCGCCTGCATGACGGCCCCGGCCGTGGGCTTGGTGAGCGTGATCTCGAGCGTCTTGTCGTCGGTCGCGGTGACCCCCTTGATATCGGGCGCGACGGTCTCGTCCTCCTTGGCGGCCTCGAGCGCGTCGTCGAACCCGTCGACGTCGCTCAGGTAGACCGGGATGTAGCTGTTCGCCACGCCGGGCATCAGGGTCCGCTCGATCGCGTACTCGACGTCGGCGGCGGTCACCTCGCGGTCGACCGGCGGGCTGAACTCGACGCCGTCCTTGATCGTGAACGTCACCGACTTGCCGTCCTCCGCGACCTCAAAGCTCTCGGCCAGGTCGGGCTGCGGCTCCTTCGTCTCCGCGGGCGGCCAGCCGACCAGCGTGCGAGCCATCGCCTGCTGGATCATGTAGGAGAACTGGTAGTACATGCGCGCCGGTGTCGATGTAGTCGACGTCGCCTGAAGAGATCACCTCGAGCGTGCCGCCGTCTGCGGCGTCGCTCGGCGGCTCGGTGACCGGCTCGAACTCCTTGAGCGCCTCCTCGATCTCCGCCGAGGATTGGCTGTCGCTCGACTCGTCGTCGCTGCCACATGCGGCGAGCGCGACGGTCATGGTGAGTCGCCAGATCGCCATGAGGATTGCCAGCGGTCTCGTTGCGCATCTGCTCTCAGCTCCTTCTGGTTCGTGGGTGGAGGGCATCCTGAAGTGCGTCTCCAACGAGGTTGAACGCGAGCACTGTCAGGAGCAGCGCTACGCCGGGGAACAACATGAACCACCAGGCTGTGTCGAAGATCGAGGTCGCCTCGGCGATCATCTGGCCCCAGCTCGGCGTCCGCGGGCCGACGCCGACGCCGAGGAACGAGAGCGCCGACTCGTAGAGGATCACCTGCGGCATCAGGATCGTCGCGTAGACGACGATCGGCGCGACCAGGTTCGGCAGGATCTCGCGGAAGACGATCCGCTTGTGCGAGGCGCCCAGCGAGCGCGAGGCGAGGACGAACTCCTTCTCGCGCAGCGAGAGCACCTGGCCGCGGACGACGCGCGCGATGTACATCCAGCTCGTGAACGTGATCACGAAGATGACGACGACGAGGCCGGGCTGGATCGCGCCGCCGAGGCAGCCGCCGCCGAGCGAGCAGGAGGCGGCGAGCCCGGTCGCGAGCAGCAGGTAGGGGATCGCCAGCAGGACGTCGACGGCGCGCGAGACGATCGAGTCGACCCAGCCGCGGAAGTAGCCGGCGAGAAGCCCGGAGATGATCCCCGCGATCGAGGCGAGGAGCGTCGCGACGACGGCGACGAGCAGCGACACGCGGGCGCCGTAGATCACGCGCGACAGGACGTCGCGACCGCGCTGGTCGACGCCGAGCAGGTGCTCGGAGCTCGGGCCGGTGGCCGTCCCGAACAGATCGCGGGCGCCCGAGTCCTCCTCGTTCGGGTCGGGCAGCCCGAGCACGTCGACGATCAGCGGCGCGAAGATGGCCACGAAGCGCGAGGAACGCGAGGAACCCCAGCGCGAACATCGCCAGCCGGTCCTCGCGGAAGCGGCTCCAGAAGAGCTGCCAGGGGGAGCGAGCCGCGATCTCGACCGGACCGCCGACGGACGGTCCGCCGGGAATGGCCTCGACCGGCGCGGCGACCGCGTCGCTCAAATCCGGGCTCTCATGGTCAGCGATCCATCCCTCTCTCGGACCCCGCCGACCCTGCGCTGTACGAAAACCTACATACCCAGTGGGCTGCGGCGTCATGCGCCCTGGAGTCCTGCAACTAGCGATTCTTCGCGGCTCGCGGTGACGACCGGTCCGCGCTCTAGCTTCGGAAAGGTGAGTTCAGCCGAGCACGCGCAGCGGGCCTGGCGCGATAGGACCTGCGAGGAGCTGGCGCGAGCGTGGATCGCGGGAATCGTCGCGCGCACCCCGCTCGACGACCTCGGCGAGCTCGATCTCGGCCGGCTCGGCCGGGATTCGCAGGCGTTGGTCGGCGACCTCCTCACCGAGGTCGACTCCGCAGCGCCGGCGGCCCTGCCCGACCATCTGGTGGCCCGTGCGAGAGAGTTGACGGACCTCCGCCGGTCTTCGCGTGCCGCCGAGGTGCCGCGAGACCTCGCCGACCTCCAGCGATTGGTGGGTGAGGCCCTCGCCAGAAACGGGGGAGGGGACGATGCAGGCGAGCGGGCGGGGCGCCTCGCGCTTGCTCTTCGGCGAGCTTCAGGCCGCCTATCTCGAGGAGCTCCTCGATAAGCGCTTCGAGCGCGACGGGCTCGATCCGGTCACCGGGCTCGCCGGCGAGGACGCCATCCGCCTGGAGCTCGACCGCCTGATCGATGCGGCCTCCGCCGCCGGGGTCCCACTCTCGCTGCTCGAGCTCGACGTAGACGGGCTCGGCCGGATCAACGCCGCGCATGGGGATCAGGCGGGGGATCGGCTGCTCATTGCGATCGCCGATGCCCTGCGGGCGGTGGTCGGCGTCCCGGGCCGCGTCTTCCGGCGGGCCGGCGACGAGTTCGCGGCGATCCTCGAGATCCCCGGCCCCCATTCCGTGGAGATCGCCTCCCGGCTGCGCGATTCGCTCGCGATGCTCGAGGCCGACCACGGCATCCCGGTGTACGTCTCGATCGGCGTCGCGTCCTGGCCCGAACACGCCGCCGAGTCCGGAGAACTGCTCGAACGAGTCCGCGAGGCGACCTATCTGGCGAAGGCGACGGGGCAGGGCGTCGCGATGGCGGAGGCCGTGCTGCAACGTTCGTAGCGAGTGGGAGGGCCCCGACCGGTCACAATCCGCCTCGCGATGACCGGAATGAGAACCCACGCCGCCGCCTCCATGCTCGGCGTCAGCCCGAGCACTCTCCGCAGCTGGGAGCGACGGCACGGCTACCCCGCGCCGCGACGGACCCCCGGCAACCATCGCCTCTATGAGCTGAACGAGCTCGAGGCCCTGCGGGAGGCGCTCGACGAGACCGGCAGCATCTCCTCGGCCATCGAAATGGCCCGTCGCCGCGGCCGCACCGCGGGATCGGTGACACGGCTCGTCGCCACGTTCGACCGCTTCGACGAGGCCGGCGCCGACCGTGAGATGGAGGAGTCGATCGCCGTCAGGTCCGTGGAGCGTGCCGTCGACGAGCTGATGCTGCCCGCTCTGGAGATGGCCGCCGACCGGCCCGGCCGCGCTGCCGAGCTCGAGGGTGGCTGCCGCTGGGCAACCGGCTGGCTGCACCGGGCCCGCGGCCACGCGCCGGCCGCCTGGCGCGAGGACGGCGTGCTTCTGCTCGAGGCGAATCCCGGTCCTAACGTCGACTCGGTCAGCACCCAGGCGCTCGACCTTTCGCTCCGCCGGCTGGGACTCCGTGTCCTCGCCCTCTCGATCGAGATCGCCGGCGAGCGGCTCGGCGCCGCGACCGCAGCGCTGCGGCCGGGCGCCGTGGTGATCTGCGGAGCCGAGGCCGGCGAAGAGCTTCGCGGCCTCGCCCTTCAGGGCGTCATGCGCGCCCCCGGCGCCGGTAGGGCATACGCCTACCGCGCCGATCCCGGCCGCTCGATGAGCGGGCTCGAGGACTCCCCGATCGCCGCCGCCGCAGAGCTCCTCGAGAACCTGGCCTAGTCGCCCACCGCGGGCGGGAACCGCCTGCAAGATCTCGCCTAAGTTCGCGGAAGTTGTGCGCTTCGTGCAGCTTCCGGCCCCGGAACCTGTGCATTTCCCGTCAGCCGGATCTCCGCACCTTGCGGACCTCCCATGCGTGGCTCTTAATCGGGGCCTGGCGAGCTTCTCGCCGCTTCTCGGAATCGAACGCAGAGAGGAAGAGCTATGGGCCGGTTTTCACAACTTCTCAATGTCGGCGAGGCCGCCGACTACATCGGGGTGAGCGCAGCCTCGCTTCGCAAGTGGTCGGACCGCGGCCTCGTCTCCGTCTACCGCACTCCCGGCGGCCAGCGCCGCTACGTCCCGGGTGACCTCGACGACTTCATGACCTCGATGCGCCAGCCCGGGGACGAGGAGCACGCGAGCACCGGCGCCGGCTGAGCCCAACCGCCTTGGCTTCGACCGAGACCATCGCGCGTCCCGCTCCCGCGGGACGGCCGAGCCGGACGGCACTCGCGCTCGAATGGTGCGCGCTGCTTGCGGCCGTGGTCGTCGGCGTCCTGCTCGTCCAGACGGGCGAATGGGATCCGGCGCTCTTCGTCGTGCTGCTCGCGCTCGCCATCGCCGGCGAGCTGACGGCAATCGAGATCGACCGGCCCCGGCTGCGGATCTCGAGCGGCTTCACGGCGATCATCGTCGCCGCGGTCTTCCTCGGTCCCAGCACCGCCGCGCTGATCGGCGTGCTCACGGTCCTCGCCGACTGGGGCTGGCACCGCTTCCCCAGGCAGGACCTCCTGATCAACCTCGTCGCGTACTCGGTCTACCCGCTCGTCGCCGGCGCCCTATTCCACGAAGCGGTCGGTGCCGCCGGATTGACCGCGGCCGACGGGGCCTTCTACCTGCTGATCCTGGCGCTGTTCGCAGCGGCGCTGGTGATCAACTTCGCGATCGTCGGCGCCTACGGCTGCTACGTCGAGCGCACTCGGTTCCTCGACGCCGTTCGCCAGGCCTTCGTCCCAGTCATTCCGTACGAGGTCCTCGCGGCGGTGGTCACGCTCGCGGTCTCCTTCGTTTACGACGAGACCGGCCTCGCGGCGCTCGTGATCCTCGCGGCCACCCTGCCGACCCTTCAGTACCTGGTCGGCGCCCTGGTCCTGGCGAAGCGACGGGGCGACGAGCTCGAGGTTTCGGTGACCCGGCTCCAGGCCACTCTGGACTCGACCGCCGACGGCATCGTCGTCCTCGAGGCCGGCGACCAGATCGCGGGCTTCAACCAGCGCTTTCTCGAGATGTGGCGGATCCCAGCGGAAGTGGTGGAGGCCGGTGACATCGAGGCGGCGGCGAACGTCGTGCTCGACCAGCTCGAGGACCCGAGCAGCTCGATCGAGAGCTTCCGCAGCATCAGCGAGCGCCCCGAGGCAGCCGGCTTCGACGTACTGCGGCTCAAGGACGGCCGCCTGTTCGAGCGGTACTCGCCTCCGGACCCGTCGAACGGCGCCCACGGGCGCGTCTGGAGCTTCCGCGACGTCACCGAGCGCCATCGCTTCGTCGAGCGCCTCCAGTACCTCTCCGATCACGACGGCCTCACCGGGCTCGCCAACCGGCGCCACCTCGAGGCCAAGCTGAGCGAGGAGATCGACCAAGCGGAGCGGGTCGGCGGCGGCGGCGCCCTGCTCGTCTTCGACCTGGACCACTTCAAGGACGTGAACGACAGCCACGGGCACCGCGCCGGCGACGAGGTCCTCCGTGGGGTTGCCCGAATGCTGAAGGCGGAGCTCGCGGAGGACGTTCTCATCGCCCGGATCGGCGGCGATGAGTTCGCCGTCCTGCTGGCGCGGACCGACGCCGCCGCGGCCTCCGCCGTCGCCGGCGAGATCGGCGAGGCGATCGCGAGGACCCGGATCTCGGTCGGCGGCGTCCTGGTCGGGGTCACCGCTTCGGTCGGCATCGCGCCGTTCGTCGGCGGGCGCCTGACCACCGATGAGCTGATGATCGAGGCGGACCTGGCGATGTACGACGCGAAGGAGCGCGGCGGCGACCGGATCGCGCTGGCCGAGACCGGGAGCGCGCGCCGCGCCGAGGCCGAGGCCCGACTCTCCTGGTCGCAATGGGTACGCGAGGTGGTCGATCGCGGCGCCGTCGAGCTCTATGCCTCGCCTGTCCTGGACCTCGCCTCAGGGGACGTCTGCGGTTACGAGCTCAGCTCTCAGGCGACCGACGCGGCCGGCGCCGTCGTCGACGGACGCGCCTTCACCTCGGTCGCCGAACGGCTTGGCCTCGGCGAGCAGGTCGACCGCCGGGCGATGCGCCAGGCGATCCACCTCGCGGAGCAGCTGCGCAACGCGGGCCGGTCCGATCTGGGCCTGGCCGTCAGCCTCTCGCCGCGAACGGTGCAGGGCAGCGAGTTCCTCGTCGCGCTCAAGATGGCGCTCGAGCGTTCCCCGATCTCGCCCGGCGCGGTGCTGTTCTCCCTCTCGGAGAGCGAGGCCCTCGGCAACGTCACGGAGGCGGCGGAGTTCGCGACGAAGCTGCGCGGGATGGGCTGCCGCTTCGGGCTCGACGACTTCGGGACGGGGTTCGCCTCGTTCCACGCGCTCAAGTACCTGCCGGTCGACCGGGTCAAGATCTCCTCCGACTTCGTCGGCAATCTCCCTCGCGACGCGACCGATCAGCTCGTCGTGAACGCGATCACGGAGGTCGGCCGGGGGCTTGGCGCCCTCGTCGCCGCCCAGGGGGTCCAGGACCAGCAGTCGATCGCGATGCTCGGTGCGATCGGCGTCGACGAGGCCCAGGGTTTCGCGATCGGGGAGCCGCGCCCGATCGAAGAGCTCCTCATAGAAGAGGCCGGCTGAAAAGCCGGCCTCTTCGCACGTTGCAAGTCTCTCTTAGCGCTTCCAGCCCATGTGGAGCACTCCTTCCTTCTCCCTACTCGCCATACCCCTTACGTATCGGCAAGAGTAATAAAAACCTGAGCAAACTTCCAGGAACCTATGCAATTCACGCACGGATAAGCCCAGCAAACGGCATGAAAGCTGAGAAAGTTGCGCAGTGCGCGCCTCCCTCCAACCGCTGCGCGAACCCGGGTTCAAGCCGCTCGTCGTCGCCTTCTGCGTCAACGAGCTGGGCGATTGGCTCGGCTCCGTCGCGCTCGCGATCCTCGTGTTCGATCAGACGGGCAGCGCGATGGCGACCGCCGGCCTGTTCCTCGCCACGCAGTTCCTGCCGGCGTTCGTAGCGCCGCCGCTGGTCGCCCGGCTCGAGCTGCTGCGCAGCGGCCGTGCGCTGCCCTGGGTCTACGCGGCCGAGGCCGCGGTCTTCGGCCTCCTCGCGCTCACCGCGTCCGAGTTCGCCCTCGTCGTGGTCTTCATCCTCGCCGCGCTCGACGGCGCGCTCGCATCCGCCGCCCGCGCACTCTCGCGGGCCACCGCGGCCGCGATGCTCGCACCGAGCGGGACGCTGCGGGAGGGGAACGCGATGCTCAACCTCGCCTTCACCGGAGGGGCCGCGGCGGGACCGGCGCTCGGCGGGCTCGCGGTCGCCGCCTGGGGCGCCCAGGGGGCGCTGCTCGGGGACGCCGTCTCCTTCCTCTTCGTTGCGATTCTCGTCTCGCGGGTGCCGGGCCTGGCCCGCGCGGAGTCGGAGGCCCCGACCTGGTCGCACCGCCTGCGCGAGGGAATCGACTACGTGCGCAGCCGGGTCGACCTCCGCCGGCTGATCCTCGCCGAGGCGGCCGCGATCACCTTCTTCGCCCTGATCGTCCCGATCGAGGTCGTCTTCGCGATCGAGACCCTGGATGCGGGCGACGCCGGGTACGGGGCGCTGCTCGCGGCCTGGGGGGTGGGGATGTTCGCCGGGGCGCTGCTCTTCGCCGCGGTGCGCGGGCGTTCGCTTCGCTCGCTGCTCGGGATCTCCACGCTCGCGATCGGGCTCGCGTACCTGGCGACGGCCGCCGCGCCCACCCTCGCGATTGCCTGCGCCGCGGCCGTGGTCGGCGGCGCGGGCAACGGGGTCCAGTGGGTCTCGCTGATCAGCGCCGTGCAGGAGCTGACCGAGGAGCGCTACCAGGCCAGGGTCGTCTCCGTGCTCGAGTCGGCGGCGAGTGCGGCGCCGGGCATCGGCTTCCTCGCCGGCGGCGCGATCACGGTCGCGCTGGACCCGCGCGCGGCCTTCGCCGTCGCCGGTTTCGGCGTTCTGCTGGTCCTCGCGCTGGCCGCGATCGGGTTGCGTGGAGCAAGGCTCGGGGAACGCCCGGTTCCGCGCCGAATGGACGGCCCTACCGAGCCGCCGGCGGTCCCTGACGCACTACATTCCCAGCCGTGAGCGAGGAAGCCAGCGGCCGCAAGATCCGCGTCGTGGTCGCCAAGCCCGGCCTCGACGGACACGACCGCGGCGCCAAGATCATCGCCCGCGCCCTCCGCGACGCGGGCATGGAGGTCATCTACACGGGCCTCCACCAGACGCCCGAGCAGATCGCCGAAACCGTGATCCAGGAGGACGCCGACGCGGTTGGCCTCTCGATCCTCTCCGGCGCTCACATGACGCTGGTCCCGCGAATCGTGGAGATCCTGCGCGAGCAGGGCGTCGACGACGTGGTGATCACGGTCGGCGGCACGATCCCCGCCGAAGATGTGCCCGAGCTGAAGAAGCTCGGCATCAGCGAGGTCTTCACCCCGGGCAGCTCGACCGACGAGATCGTCGAGTTCGTCCGCGGCGCCGCAGCGCAGCGGGCCTGACGTATTCTTCCCACGGGGGAATGACCGAATCGACCAAGGTCGAGGCACCGGTACGACTCAAACGCGTCGGATGCTTCGTCATAGCCGCCTTTCTGGCTGCCGCAGCGGCGTCGTGGGCTGCCGGCGCTGATGCACTCGACCCCAGCTTCGGCAACAAGGGGAAGGTGACGACGAAGCTCGAGGCACCGTTCGTCTCCGTGGGGGCCGACGCGGCGGCGCTCCAGCCCGATGGGCGCATTGTTACTGCCGGGTTCGCGGCCTCCGAGACGACCTTCCAGACGGCGGTGGCCCGTTATCTCCGCGACGGCAGCCTCGACCCCTCGTTCGCCGGCGACGGAATCGCGCTCCTCGACGTCGGCGAGTTCGAGGTGCATGAGGTCGCGATCCAGCCGAGCGGACGGATCGTCATAGCCGGGACACGCGGCGACGTCTTAGCGGGCATCACCGTCGTCCTCGCTGCCCTGAATCCCGACGGCACGATCGACACGGCCTTTGCCCCGGATGGGCTGAAGACTCTTGAGCTCGGCGGGAGCACCTTCCCGGCGTCGCTTCGAGTCCTGGAGGACGGCTCGATGATGATTGGCGGCCTGATGTTCCCCGCGAGCGGCCCGCAGGGCCCGCTTGTCGCGGCGCGGCTCACTCCTGACGGCGACCTGGATCCCGCGTTCGGCGAGGGCGGGAAGGCCGTCGTCGACTTCGACGCGTTCACCGACGGGGGGTACCTAGCCGTCGATGAGAACGGCGCGATCGTCGTCTCCGGAAACCTGATCAAGAAGAAGAAGGGTGATTTCGTCTCGCTACCGGCCCTGGCGCGTCTTACTCCCTCCGGGCAGCTTGACGAATCGTTCTCGGGCGACGGGGTCAGCCGGCCGCAGGTCGACGGGCTCGTAAGCGGTTTGAACGACGATGCGGTTGCGATTCAGAAGAGCGGCCGGATCGTCGTCCTCGCGACCAAGGACGGCAAGGCCGGCGCCGACCTGGCGCTGGTCGGATTCCGCCGCGATGGTCGCCTCGATCGAAGCTTCGGGCGGGCCGGGGTCGCATCCACCGACTTCGGCGGCTACAAGGGCGGGGCTTTCGACGAGGGAACCGACATCGAGGTCGACGGCAAGGACCGGATCGCCGTCTCGGCCGCAGTTGCCGAGACGGGTTCGATCGAGGGCAGCAGCTTCGGCGTCGCCCGCTTCAAGCCCGGCGGCCGGCTCGACCGAGGCTTCTCCGAGGACGGCCGGCAGCGGACCGGCTTCGGGGGCACGGACTACCCGTCAGAGCTATTGGTCCAGGGCGACGGCAGGATCGTCCTCGTCGGCGACAGCAGCGCCGGGTCGTTGCTCGACGACATCAGGGAGCGCCGCATAGCCCTGGCGCGTTACAAGGCGAACTAGGCGAATCCTTACTTTGGCGGCGTCTCGGCTTCGGGCGTGCCCGCGCCCGGCAGCTCGACGCCCTCGGGGAGCTCGATCCCCTCGGGCAGCTCCGGCGTCGTCGTCGAACCCTCCTCGGGGGTCGTCGTCTCGCCGGGGGTCGTCGACGTCGTCGAGCTCTCCGTGCGCAGCTGGGATACGGACTCCTCGATCTGCGCGACCCGCTCGTTGAGCTCGGCCACCGTCTCCTGAACGGCCGGGTCAGCGGCGACAGGTGCCGTCGCCGCCGAGGCCGCCGCGGCAGCGGCGGCTGTCTCCGCGTCGTCCTTGGCCTCCATCGCCATCACGATCCCGGCGGCGCCGGCACCGCAGGCGATCAGAGCGAGCACGAGCGCGATGCCGCCCGCGTGCTCGCGAAGCCACCAGCCGAATTCCCTGAGCCTTCCCATGAGGCGTAAGCGTATGACTTGTAAACGCGGGAGGGCGGCAGAAGCCGCCCTCCGCACGTCTACTTTCGCCTTCAGCTCAGCAGATGACGATCAGGTGGAAGTCGCCGTCGACGACCTCACCAGCCGTGTTCCGCGTCCGCACCGCAACCCTGTTTGCGGTCGCGCCGCCGTTGGCCTGGACGAAGCCGGCCTGCTCGACCGCGGTGCCGACCGACGCACGAGTCGCCGACCAGACGCAGTTGGTCACATCACGGCCGAAGTCGACCTCGACCACCGCGCCGCCCTCGATCACGCTGGTCCCGTCCTGGCCTGCGCGGATCAGGTTGGCGTTGGGCTGCCCGTTCGGGTTCTGGACGACGGCCCAGAGGACGTTGTTCGCCTTGCCGGCGGACGGCACCGGCCCGAGGCTGTCCTCGTCGACGTTCTTGCCCTTCGCGGCGTCGTTCTTGAGCTCGGAACCGCCGACCGAGTCGGGCGCCAGGTCCTTGGCGCCGATCTGCCCGGCAGCGACCGCCGCTCCACCACCGAGCGCAAGGAACAGCGCGAGGGTTGCGGCCACGTTTGCGTAAGACAGCCGCCTGCGTAGCCGGCCAATCCTGCTGATCAACATCCACCTCCTGGTCAGCGCTCCCCCGTGCGCCTAGTACCCGCAAACCCGGGGTCGCCTACGAAGTAGCGGCGCGCACGGCGGGCAGGATTGACTGACCAGTCAATCGGGTACAGACAGTCGGCTAATATCCCCGTCCGCTGGCACCCCAACCGGGCCGCAGAGCCGTACGAAGCGCTCGCGGCACCACGAGAAAGGGCTCCGAAGTTGAAGATCTGCTGCCTCGTCAAAGAGGTTCCCGACGCGGCGGTCACGAAGCGCATCGACTCTGAGACGAAGCGCCTCGACCGCTCCGGCGAGAAGAACCTGAACCCGTTCGACACCCATGGGATCGAGGCTGCGATGCAGATCCGCGAAGGCGGCAAGGCCGACGTGGACGAGATCATCGCGGTCACCATGGGCCCCGACAGCGCCGTTCGCGCGCTGCACAAGGCCGTCGCGCTCGGCGCCGACCGTTCGGTCCACCTGACCGACGCCGCGCTCGAGGGCTCCGACGTCTGCGCCACCGGGCTCGCGCTCGCCAAGGTGCTCGAGTCGGAGAGCCCCGACCTGGTCCTGCTGGGCCAGCAGTCGGATGACGGCGAGTGCTACACGATCGGCGCCGTGGTCGCCGACCACCTGAAGATGCCTTCGCTGACGCAGGTGATCCAGATCGACGTCGAGGACGGCAAGCTGCGCTGCCAGCGTCAGGCCGAGTACGGCTACGACACCGTCGACGTCCAGCTGCCGGCGGTGATCTCCGTCGGTGACGCGATCAACGAGCCGCGCTACCCGTCGCTGAAGGCGATCATGGGCGCGAAGAAGAAGCAGCTCGACACGAAGGCGACCGGCGACGTCGGCATCGAGGCCGGCCAGGTCGGAACCGAGGGGTCGAAGACGACGGTCCTCGCGATCAACCCGCCGCCCGAGAAGCAGGTCGGCGAGATCATCGAGGACGAGGACACCAACGAGACGGTCGAGAAGATCGTCGCCTGGCTCGACGAAAGGAAGCTGATCTAAATGGGAGGCATCCTGGTTTACGCCCTCCACGACGACGAGGGCAACTTCAACAAGAACTCCCTGGGCGCGATCTCCGAGGCGGCCAAGCTCGCCGGCGAGATCGGCGGCGAGGCCTCCGCGCTGATCGTGGGCGACATCGCCGACGACGCGGCGGCCGGCCTCGGCGCCTACGGCGCCGCCAAGGTCTACCGCGCCAAGGACGTCCCCGAGGGGCTGGCGCAGCCGATCGTCGACGCGATGGCGAAGGTCATTCAGGAGAACGACATCTCCTATGCGCTGTTCGGCGGCGGACTGCTCGGCTTCGAGATCGGGGCCGGCCTGACCGCGCGCCTGAACGCCGGTGTGACGATGGAGGTGACCGCGGTCAAGGCGGACGGGGGCAAGCTCGTGGCCGAACGCCCGGTCCTCCAGGACTCCGCGATCGTCGACGTCGGTTACGTCGACGAGCCCGGGATCATCATCGGCCGCCTGAACGCGTTCGATGTCGCCGAGGGCGGCAGCGGCACGGCCGAGGTGGTCGATGTCGATGTCGAGCTCTCCGAGTTCTCCACGAAGGCGACCCTGGTCACCCGCGGTGAGTCGGGCGGCGAGGACGTCAACATCGAGGACGCCGACATCCTCGTCGGCGGTGGCCGCGGCCTGGGCGAGAAGGACAACTTCAAGCTCGCCGAGGACCTCGCCGAGTCGATGGGCGGCGCCGTCGCCGCGACTCGCGCGGTCGTCGACGCCGGCTGGTACCCGTACTCGACGCAGATCGGCCAGACCGGTAAGACGGTGGCGCCGAAGCTCTACCTCGCGGCCGGCATCTCGGGCGCGATCCAGCACAAGGTCGGCATGCAGGGATCCGAGCACATCCTCGCGATCAACAAGGACCAGAACGCGCCGATCTTCGAGTTCTGCGACCTCGGCGTGGTGGGCGATCTCCACAAGATCATGCCCAAGCTCACCGAGGCGATCAAGGCGAAGAAGGGCGGGTGACCCAGCGATGGGCGCCGTCCAACCGGCGGAGTTTCCACCGCCAGTAGACCCCGCCGAGGAGTTCGTCGGGCCGATCACCGACGCCGAGGATGAGCGGATCGAGGTCGGCGTCGCGATCGTCGGGGGCGGGCCCGCTGGGCTCGCCTGCGCGATCCGGATCATGCAGCTGCTCGAGGACGAGCCGGAGCTCGCCGAGGAGCTCGGCGAGGTCCCGGTCGCGGTCCTCGACAAGGGGAAGGTGGCCGGCGCCCACCTGCTGTCGGGCGCGAACATGCGCCCCTCGGCGATGCGGGAGCTCTTCCCGGACCTGGATCCGAAGGACTGGCCGGTCTACGGGGAGGTGGAGAAGGACGCCGTCTACCTGATGACGCCGAAGCTGGCGATCCCGCTGAAGCCGCCGCCGCCCAATTTCAAGAACCACGGCAACTACGTCACCTCCATCGCGAAGCTGGGTCGCTTCCTGGGCGAGAAGGCTGAGGAGGCGGGCGTCTACATCCTCACCGAGACCGCCGGCGAGAAGCTGCTGGTCGAGGACCGGATCGTCAAGGGTGTGCGCTCAGGTGACAAGGGGCGCGGCCGCGATGGCGAGGAGCTCGGCAACTTCGAGCCCGGTTCCGACGTCGTCGCGAAGGCGACGGTCCTCGCCGAGGGCACGCAGGGCCACCTGACCGGCGCCGCCTTGGATTACTTCGAGCTCCAGGGCCTGCAGCCGCAGCGCTGGGAGCTCGGGGTCAAGGAGGTCTGGGAGGTCGAGAAGCCGCTCGACCGCGTGATCCACACGATGGGCTGGCCGCTGCGCAAGCGCGCCAAGTACAACGAGTTCGGCGGCAGCTTCATCTACCCGATGGGCGAGGACAAGGTCTGCGTCGGCTTCGTCGCGGGCCTGGACTACACGGACGCGACCTTCTCGGTCCACGACGTCCTCCAGGAGTTCAAGCTGCATCCGTTCGTCAAGAAGATCCTCGACGGCGGCAAGCGGGTCGCCTGGGGGGCGAAGACGATCCCCTCCGGCGGCTACTGGTCGATGCCGCGCCAGTTCTCGGTCCCGGGGATGGTCATGGCGGGCGACAACGCCGGCCTGTGCAACGTCTCCGAGCTGAAGGGCATCCACTACGCGATGCACGCCGGGATGTACGCCGCGGAGGAGATCGTGAAGTCCCTCAAGAAGGGATCGGTGAACTTTTCGGCCTACGACGAGCGGGTCCGCGAGGAGATCGTCGACAAGGACTTCCACAAGTGGCGCAACACCCGCCAGGCGTTCTCCAGGGGCTTCTTCCTGGGCGGAGCGATCGCGAGCGCCGCGACCATCACCCAGGGCATCTTCCCGCCCGGCCGCTGGAAGCAGCACGAGGACTCGAAGGAGCCGATGGAGATCGGCAAGGCTTCGAAGAACTATCCGAAGCCGGACGGCAAGTACACGTTCGACAAGCTCTCATCGGTCTTCGCCTCGGGCAACGCGACCCGCGACGACGCGCCGAACCACATCCGCGTCCAGAAGCACGTTCCCGCGCGAGGTCGCGCAGACCTGGGTCTCGATGTGCCCGGCGCAGGTCTACGAGATCCCGGACGAGCAGCTCGAGAACGGCGCCGAGGAGGTCGACCTGAACATCGTCCCCTCGAACTGCGTCCAATGCGGCGCGATCACCGCCAAGGGCGGCCGCCTGACCCCGCCCGAGGGCGGCGACGGGCCGCTGTACCAAGAGGTCTGAGCCGGGTCGTCCCTCCGGCGAGGGACGAAGGCGCCGGACGCGTCGCGAGGCGCCGTGGTCGCGGGCACGTAAGGGAAGCGATTCCGGCGTTCGGGGACGTGTGGTTACAGACGGTTCAGGTAGCCCTCAGACGCCACACGTCCGTCCCGGCCAACATGCGCGAAGCGCACGCAGGTCACGACCCCTGATCCCTCCCTACGTGCCCGCGACCTCGGCGCCTCGCGGCGCGGACGCGGCGCTTCCGTCCCTAATCCGTCCCGGCGCTCTACAGCTGGCCCAGCACGCCGGCAGTCGTCTCCGCTCGTCGTGCCGAGGGCAGCAGGAGGAGCGTTGCGAGCTGGTTGCAGGCCGCGCGCGCGTGGGCGATCGAGGCGACGCTCCAGCGCCGCGGCTGGGCCGAGTAGACCTCGAGCAGCCCGATCTCCATCCCCTCGAGCTCGATCGGTAGGAGCAGGAGCGCGCGGTAGCCGCCCGCGCCGAGGACTTCGAGCTCGCGGCGGTGGGCGGTGGGGTCCGTGTCAGCGACCTGGCGCGGCACGCCGGTGTCGATGACCTGAGCGACGAACGGATGGTCGGCGAGCGGCCACCATTCGATCGCCTGCGAGTCGTCGGGGCCGATCACGCCCATCCAGCGCTCGCCGCGGGTGCTGACCAGCTTCGAGAGCGAGACCTCGTCGCCCTCGAGGGCGACGCGGAGAGCATCGATTGCCGGCCCGGCCGCCGCGATCGAGCGAGCCTCGGCGAGGGTCGAGTGGACGTGGCCCCAGCCACCGTCCCCCTCGAGGTTGTGGAGGACGGGTATCGCTGCGGGCGCGGCAGCGCCGCCTCCGCCTCCGCCATATGCGATCGCTTGGGCCATCAATCCTTGCTCGGGTGTATCGGCATCACCGCATCCATTCGTGAGTCTGCCCTGCGGCCCTGACAGAGAAACGACGCCCGAGGCCCGAAGTTATCGAGCGACGACCCTAATTCACCCCTCATTCGCCGATCCGTAGGCACGAGGCACGAGCCAGCCGCTCAGCGAGCGACGCTCGGATCGGGGCCGGTCGTCCGCCGCGAGCTCGGGGCCGCCCGCGGCCAGGCTCTGGCCGAAGGCCCCGACCACGACCGGGTCGAACTGGGTCGAGGAGCAGCGGCGCAGCTCCAGTAGCGCCTCGCGCGGGGTCATCGCTTGCGAGTACGGCCGCGGCGTGGTCATCGCCGAGAAGGCGTCGCAGACGAAGATGATCCGCGCGGCGATCGGGATCTGGTCGCCCTCGAGGCCGTCCGGATATCCGCTTCCGTCGAACCGCTCGTGGCTCGAGCGGACGATCCGAGCAACCGGAAGCAGGTCGGGTGCGGAGGCGAGGATGCGCTCGCCGACGACCGAGTGGCGGCGGACGAAGGCGCGCTCGGTCTCGTTCAGGCCGGACGGCTTGTCGAGGATCGCGTCCGGGATCGCGACCTTGCCGATGTCGTGCAGCTCGGCGGCGCGAGCAAGCAGCGCGAGCTGGTCGGAGCCAAGGCCGAGGTGGCGCCCGACCGCGGTCGCCAGCTCGGCGACGTCGCGGGTGTGGCTCGAAAGCTCCGGCGTCCGCTCGCGCTGCGCGCGAGCCAGGACCGCCGCCGCCTGCTCGGGGGCGCCGACCCGCGAGCTCGCCTTGCTCTCGTACATGCGCCGGTCCGCGAGGCCGATCGCGGCCTCGGGGCTGGGCGCCTCGCGCGGAAGCTCGACCGTGCCGATCGAGCTGGAGATCTCGAAGCCGTGGCCGCGCTCTGAGAAGGCGTCGAGCGCGTCCGCGAGCGTTGCCGTGGTGCCCTCGATGTCCCCGCCGATCAGCACGCAGAACTCGTCGCCCCCGACCCGGTAGGCCTGCCCGGCGCCCTCGATGGAGCTCTGCAGGCGCTCGGCCAGCCGCGACAGCAGCGCATCGCCCGCCGGGTGCCCGTAGGTGTCGTTGTAGCGCTTGAAGCCGTCGAGATCGAGCAGCGCGAGCACGCTCGGCCGCCTGCTCTTCCAGATCGCCTCGCGAAGGTCGAGCTCGAGCCGGCCGCGGTTGCCCAGCCCGGTCAGCGAGTCATGGCTCACACGGGCGATCAGACGCTGGTTCTCGGCGAAGGCGAAGGTCAGGCGCACGAGCACGGCGATCATCGTCGCCAGCAAAAGGCCCTCGGTCAGGGGGTCGCCCCCCGACAGCCGCTCGTAGGCGTAGCCGGCGCAGGTCGCGAGGCCCACCACGCCGGCGACGAAGAGCATCCGCCAGCCGCGTCGGGGGCGGACCGTGACCGGCTCCGCGATCGGCATCCACGCGGCAGCGCCGACGAAGAGCGCGGCGAGCGGCCAGAGGACGTTCAGGGCGCTCGTCTCGGTGTAGGTGCCGGAGGCGAGCTCGTAGGAGTAGGCGGCGTCGGCCACCGCCAGCGTCGCCAGTCCGGCCGTGAGCAAGGCGACGGAAGCGCCCGGCCGCTGACCGCTGACGACGAGGATCGCGCCCAGGAAAGCGAGGAGGAGCAGGTCGGCAACCGGGTAGCTGAGGCCCTCCGCGAGCGCCCCGAGGTCGTTGCCGAGCCCGTCGCTGACGGTCTCGAGCACGATCGCCGACCCGATCGCCGCGATCGCGAAGGCGACGGCGGTCGCGTCGAGCCAAAGGCCGGCGGCGCGGGCGCGTAGGCGGTCCACCACGACAAGGACGGCGCCCGCCAGAACCAGCGGGTAGAAGCCGAGGTAGCCGATGTCCGCGGGCGAGGGGAACGTCGCCTGGCCGGAGCGGTCCGCAAGCACCTGTGTCCAGTAGAGGTCACCGGCGGCGAAGACGAGGATCCCGCCCCCGATCAGCGCCCAGGCGAGCCGCTGTTCGCGCACGCTCGCCGCACGCACGAAGCAGAGGGCAGCGCAGCCGACCATGATCCCCAGGTACAGGAAGTGGTCGATCCAATCGACCGTCCCGCTGCCGCCGAGGCCAAAGAGCACGTGGGCGACGTAGAGCGCGAAGCCCGCGAGAACCACTCCCGCGAGCGAGAGGGTCAGGAGCCGATTCCTTTCGACGAGTGTTCTCTGGTCCATCCGTGTAAGCCCGCCGCGATGCGGGTCCTCGCCGACAATATCGGCACGGATTTTGGGCGTCGAGACCGTAGGAACTACGCAGTCGGATGGGCCGAACGGATGATGCGTAAGGGCCTCTTGAGGAGCGCCGGTAGAATCCATGTCCGATGAAGCAGGAGACCCACCCCGAATACGTCCTCGCGCACGTGCGCTGCTCGTGCGGCAACGAGTTCTATACGCGCTCCACGAAGTCCGATCTCCATGTCGAGATCTGCTCGGAGTGCCACCCCTTCTATACGGGCAAGCAGAAGCTCGTCGACACCGGCGGCCGCGTCGAGCGGTTCAAGCGGCGCGCGGCGAAGCGCTCCCGCTGAGAACTGGGCCTGGGCCCGTGAGCGACGCCGAGGCCGCCCCCCTTCGCGACACGCGCGAGAACGGATCAGAGCCGGCCGGCTCGGCCGAGAACGGCGCGGGCCTTGCGCGCTCGGCGACGAAGATGCCGGACGGCCTTCCCGTCGCGAGCCGCGACGCGCCGCTGGGCGGCCAGGCGGTGCTCGAGGGCGTGATGATGCGCGGCGTCTCGACCTGGGCCGTCGCCGTGCGCAAGCCGGTCCCCGAGGACTCCGACATCGAGCTCGGCGAGATCGAGGTGACGTCGGAGCCCGTCGTTTCCTGGGCGAAGCGCCACAGGATCCTCAGGCTGCCCGTGATCAGGGGCGTCGTCGCGCTCGGCGAGTCGCTCAAGATCGGCTTCCGCGCGCTCGGCATCTCCGCCAACGCGCAGATCCCGCTGGAGGAGGGCGAGGAGGAGCCGGAGCCGATCGGCGGCTTCACCTGGGCCCTCACGATCGCGCTCTCGCTGGCCCTCGCCGTCGGCCTCTTCTTCGTCATCCCCGTCGGCGCGACGAGCCTGATCAAGGACCAGCTCGGATCCGCGCTCCTCTTCTGGCTGGTCGAGGGCGTCCTGCGAACGGCGATCTTCATCGGCTACATCGCACTGATCAGCCGCCTCCCCGACCTCCGGCGCGTCTTCGAGTACCACGGCGCCGAGCACAAGACGATCTCCTGTTACGAGGCCGGCGACCGGTTGATCCCGGCCCGGGCGGAGACGTATTCCCGCCTGCACCCCCGCTGCGGCACGAGCTTCCTGCTGATCGTGATGGTCCTCGCGATCTTCGTCTTCGCCCCGATCGGCCTGCCCGAGTGGTACTGGCTGGTCGCCTCCCGGATCCTCGGCATCCCGCTGATCGCCGGCCTCTCCTACGAGGTCATCAAGTGGGCCGGCAAGAACCGCAACAAGCGCTGGGTCCGAGGGCTGATGTGGCCCGGCCTGATGCTCCAGAACCTGACCACCCGCGTGCCCGACCGCGATCAGCTCGCGGTCGCGATCGCCGCGCTCGAGGCCGTCCTGGCCGTCGAGAGCCCCGAGGAAGAGGCGAAGGAAGAGCACATCGAAATAGTCGCCTGACGGCGACTAACAAACGCCGGCTCCTCCGCTTCGCGTCCGGGCCGGCTCCTTGCTCTACTTCACGTCTCGCATCCGACTTTGGTCGCGGTGTTGTCCGGACAGTCGTCGTTGCCGGCTCCGCCGTCGAGGTCGTCGTTGCCGCCGCCCCCGTCCAGCACGTCGTCGTCGGCGTCGCCGAAGAGCTCGTCTTCGCCGCCGTAGCCGGTGAGCTCGTCGGCGCCGGGCCCCCCGTGTAGCTCGGCCGGGCTGTCGTCCAGGTCGCCGTTGATCATGTCGTCGCCCTCACCGCCAAGGGCGATGTCGGCGTGGTTGTCCTGCACCTGGCCCTCCATCAAGATTTCGTCGTCGCCGTCGCCGCCTTCGGCCCTTTCACCTCCCTGGATGAAGTCGTTGCCGTCCTCCCCGAAGATCTTGTCGTCGAGCTCGCCGCGGGTCCCGTCCAGGAAGTCGTTGCCGGGGCCTCCGTAGATCGTGTCGCCGTCGCCGGGGTCGGCCTGATTCTGCTTGCCGCCACCGTGGATCTCGTCCTCTCCCTCGCCGCCGTCGATCTTGTCGAAGCCGCGGCTCGTGCCGGCGAAGTCGTCGCCGTCGCCGAGGCAGACGAAGTCGTCGTTGGACTTCGACTGAACCGTGTCGTTGCCGTCCTTGGCCACGATGATGTCCTTGCCGGTCGTGCCTTCGATCGTGTCCTTGCCGTTGGTCCCGACGATCGTCGCCTTCTTGCCGAAGCACTTGGGCGCGGCCGCCGCGTCGGCGGGCGCGGCGACGCAGACGGCCGCGAGCGCGGAGGTGACGATGAGAGTGAGCTTGCCTTTCATGTGGCAAATATCGCTGAGTTGACGCTGCACAGCCACCACCCCATGGTGTCGAGATCCCACACCTCCGTCAAGGCGATCTAGGCTCAACCCGTGGTCCGGTCCTTGATCGTCGCGGCGGCGTTGCTGGCCTCAGCAGCAGTCGCAGGCTGTGACTCCGGCGACGATGACGGTGGCGGCAAGCCGAAGGCGCCGGATGCGCTCGTGCGCGAGCCGGCGCAGGACCTGAGCGCCGCGGAGAAGAAGACGTTCACCGACGCGGTGCTCGAGCTGAAGGAGATGCCCTCGCCGTTCAAGGGCTACGAGGACCTGAGCTACTACGACACCTTTGTCCAGTGGCACAAGGACGCCTTCAACTGCGACGAGCAGACCGCGCACATGGGGCCGAACTTCCTGCCCTGGCACCGCCACTTCCTGATCCTTTTCGAGGAGGCCCTGAGCAAGGCGGCGGGGAAGCCGGTCGCGATCCCCTACTGGGACTGGACCGACCCCGCCTCGACCAACGCCGTGTTCCGTGAGGACCTGCTGGGCGGCAACGGCGACCCTGAGAAGGGCTACGCGCTCACCTCGGGCCCGTTCCGCCGGGGCGAATTCCGCCTGGAGGTGGTCGACCCGAAGGCCAACGATCCCCTCCAGCTCAGCTACCTCGTACGCCAGATGGGCACGTTCCCCTCGAACGAGGTCCTGCCGAGCGCCAAGGATGTCGACAAAGCGCTCGGGCGCCCGATTTACGACACGGTTCCGTTCAACGACCAGTCGAACCCGAAGCAGAGCTTCCGCAACAACCTCGAGGGCTGGCGCGGCACGGTCGGTCAGAAATGCCAGGAGGGACTGCTCGCACCGCTCACCGGGCCGACCGCCGAGGCCAAGAAGCACGACCTCCACAACGGCGTCCACCTCTGGGTCGGCGGTGTTGTCGGCGAGCGACAGGGCACGATGGACCTGAACACCTCGCTGAACGACCCGGTCTTCTGGCTCCACCATTCGAACGTCGACCGGATCTGGCAGGCGTGGATCGAGGAGAACGGCGAGGTCTATGAGCCTCTCGGCGGCTGGCCCCGTCCCGACGAGAACCTGAACCAGGCGATGCTCCCGTACGACGAGGTCGGCCAGCGCGTGACGCCGAAGTCGGTGCTCGACATCGACAAGCTCGGCTACCGGTACGCCGAGCTGCCGAAGGCTTCGGGCTCGTCCGGTGGCTCTCAACCGACGGCGGCGGCCCTGCCCGGACCGCCCGCCCTCGGCCTCTCCTGCGCGCTGCCCAACTCCTAGCCTTCCTCGAGAGATGATCGAGCAGCTCGTCAAGCAGATCGAGAGCCGCTTCTCCGAGCTGGAGGGCGAGATGTCGGACCCCGCGGTGATCGCCGACCGCGAGCGCTACGCCGACGTCGGCCGCGCCTACCGCGAGCTCGAGCCGGCGCGCGAACTGGCCCGCGAGTACCGCAAGCTCGCCGACGACCTCGCGGGTGCCCGGGAGATGCTCGAAGAGGACGGCGATGACGCCGAGTTGCGCGCCGTCGTGGCCGATGCGCCGGCCCAGCTCGAGCAGCTCGAGGAACGGCTGCGCCTGGCGATGGTCGAGCGCGACCCGAACGACGACAAGAACGTCCTGGTAGAGATCCGCGCTGGGACCGGCGGCGACGAGGCCGCGCTGTTCGCCGGCGACCTCTACAAGATGCTCAGCCGCTACGCCGAGGAGCGCGGCTACTCCACCGAGGTGATCTCGCAGTCGCCGGCGGAGGTCGGCGGGTTCAAGGAGGTCACCTTCGCGATCAAAGGCGAGGCCGCCTACTCGCTGTTCAAGTACGAGGGCGGGACGCACCGCGTCCAGCGGGTGCCGAAGACCGAGTCACAGGGCCGGATCCACACCTCCACCGCGACGGTCGCGGTCCTCCCCGAGGCCGAGGACGTCGACGTGGACCTCGATCCGAACGACCTCCAGATCGACGTCTACCGCTCCTCGGGGCCGGGCGGGCAGTCGGTCAACACCACCGACTCGGCGGTCCGGATCACGCACAAGCCGACCAACATCGTGGTCTCCATGCAGGACGAGAAGTCGCAGCTCCAGAACCGGGAGAAGGCCATGCGCGTGCTGCGCGCCCGGATGCTCGAGCGGGCGATCGCCGAGCAGCAGGCGGAGATCGCATCCGAGCGCCGCGCCCAGGTGGGCACCGGCCAGCGCTCGGAGAAGGTGCGCACCTACAACTACCCGCAGGGGCGGATCACCGATCACCGCGTGAAGCACACCTCGCACGATCTGGACGGCGTCCTCGGAGGAGATCTGCGCGAGTTCACCGACGCGCTCGCCGACGCGGAGAAGCGCGCCCGTTTGGAAGCGCAGACCGCCGAAAGCGGCTGACGGCCGCGATGTCTCCGAGCCGTGGGCCGGCCGGGTGGCTGCGGGAGCGGCGCAGCCGGCGCCAATTCCGTCGCTACGAGCGGCGCAACGCGGTCACCCCGCTCGTCGTCGCGTTCGGCGCGGCCTATCCACGGGCGCGCTTCGTTCAGGTCGGCGCGAACGACGGCACCCGGCACGACCACCTGCGAGAGGAGATCACGACCGGGGAGTGGACCGGGGTGATGGTCGAGCCGGTCCCGTATGTCTTCGAGCGCCTGCGCGATACCTACGGCGACAACGAGCGGATCGCGCTCGAGAACGCAGCCGTCGGCGTACGAGACGAGTCGGCGACGATTCACCACCTGGCCGAGTTGAAGGGCGAGGAGCGGGAGGCGGCGCCGTGGTGGTATGACGCGATCGGCTCCTTCGACCTCGAGACCGTGCGCCGCAGCGCCCGCGAGATGCCGGGTGGCGAGGAGCTCATCGTCGGCACCGAGGTCGAGTGCCTGACCTTCGACTCGCTGTGCCGAAGGCACGGAATCGAGGACCTGGACCTGCTCGCGGTCGACACCGAAGGACACGACGCCGCGATCCTCGCCGGCGTCGATTTCGAGCGTTTCCGGCCGCGCCTCGTCCTGTACGAGCACTTCCACCTTCCGGCCGACGAGCGGTCGGGAACCCGCGAGCGCCTGCAAGAGAACGGCTACGAGACGATGGAGGAGGGGTTCGACACCTACTGCCTGCGACCGGTCGACGACGAGCTGACCCGCACGTGGCGCCGGCTGCAACCCGCGATGCCGGGGATCTCGGCCGTCGGCTAAGGGTTCTCGCCGTAGATCGGCGGGATCGGCGGCAGGGTCGGGGGCACGATCGGCAGCTCGTCGCCGTCGAGCCTCGTCTCGGTCACGTTGAGGACTCCCTCGCTCCGGGTGACCGTCACCTGGACCGTCCGCTGACCCTCGCGGGTGAGGACGAAATCGAGGAGTCCCGCGCCGGCGACCCGCTGGACCGAGAAGGGGCACCCGCGCTGGAGCCCGATCCCGTAGAGGTGTGAGACATCGGTTGCCTTCGAGCGGAAGGTGGCCGTCCACCGCGGGATGCCCTTTTCGCCGTTCGGGAAGGTGTAGCCCTCGTACGGGTGCTGCTTGCCGCGGTCCAGCCGGAGGTTCGAACCCACCGTCGGGCTCACCTCGTCGCGCACGCACCCCTCGAAGTCGCCCTTCGAGTCCAGCTCCATGCCGCGCTTGTTCGCACGGTCGACATCCACGTCTTCGCCGAACTGGAGATAGCGGCGGTACTCGTGCTTGCCGGAGCGCGAGTCCAAGGAGTCGAGGATGAAGAGCCCGACGAGCGGGTGGTAGACGAAGAGGCGGCTGTGGCTCACGCCCTGCCGCTCGGTGAGCGGGTTGTGGCCCAGCACTGCGAACCATCCGTTCTCGCCGGCGCCCGTCGCGATCAGGCCGCTCCCATATGCGGCCTTGCCGTCCCTGCGCCACCCCTGCTTGTCGATCGTCAGGACGCTGTGGGCGGCATTCGAGAGCACATAGGCGCGCCGCTCATCCCGATCGAATCCGTACTTGCCCGGTCCCGTGATCACACGCGTGTCGCGGTCGTAGAGCTCGAAGCCGAGCTCGTCGGAGTGTTTGTGGCTCTCGTTGTGGAAGGCGTTCGTGACGACGAAGTGGCGGGATCCTTTCCGCACCGCGAAATAGCCGGCGTCGAGGAACGTGCGATATCCGTCGAGGTTCTTCGCGACCTTGCGGATCTCAGCCGGAGCGCGGTCCGCGGAGGAGTCGCCGACCAGCGCGAACTTGCCATCCGGCTGGACGAACCAGGGCGCGGCGCCGTTGAGCCGGCCGAGCAGCGCCTCGACGCGTGGGTCGGAGCCCGCGAATCCCAGGTATCGCTGGGCCAGGCGCATCGCGAGGAACTGGTAGTCGGTCGAGTGCTCCAGCCAGGCGCCCGACGCGGCGGTGCGACCCGCGAGGGTCTGCGGGAAGCGTTCTCGCGCCAGGTTCTCCCACGAGCCGGCCTGAGGGAAGAACGGCGCGTAGCGGTCGGCGATGAGGAACAGGCCGAGATCCGTGAAGAGGCCGTGATTCGAGTGGAAGTAGCCCGGTCCCGCGAGGTACTCGCCGTGCTTCGCGATCGAGTCGAGCAGCGTTCGAGCGGCGTGCTTCGGGAGCATGTTCTCGCAGGCGGCGGCTCGCGTGACGTAGCCGAGGAGGGGAGCTCGGATCCCGGCCACGAGGTTGAACCAGGCCATGGCCGGCCTCCTCCGGTCGCTCAGGCGGTTGTTCTCGATCCAGTCGATCGCGAGGCGCCTGGCCCTAAGGAGCGCGCCGCGGTCGCCCTCCTTGTAGGCCTGGATCAGGACCTCCATCCAGCGCCAGGCGTGGAGCTGCTTCTGGAACTCGCGGCTGGAGGCGTGGTTCTGATGCCAGTTCGGCCGGCTCTTCAGCCTCGCGCGATCGCCGGCGAAGATGAACCGCCCGCGCTTCGCACGGCGAAGCTCGCGCTTGCTGTAGGTCCGGTCGGAATGCACCGCGAGCTCAGGGCAGGGCTGCGCACGCAAAGCGTGGATCAGCGCGTTGTTGGCGCCGCCGGCCGATGAAGCGCTCAGTCCCAGCCCGGCGATCGTGATCGCGAGGGCGAGCAGGGCGATCACCGGCCTCCCGCGCCGGGTTCTCCTCTCCGCCATCGGCCAAAGCGTAGGTCAGTCGGGCTTTTGAAATGGCGGGTAGGCGACCACGTCGACCGATCCGCCCGGGCGGATCTTCGCGCGGTCACCCGCGTGGGCTGCGGTTCGTTTCGGGAAGGTGCGCGAGACGAGGTTCACGAAGAGCGGGACCGCCTCGCCATTCCGCGTCGGCGTCCGGCGCAGCTGCACGGTTCCCGCCTTGTGCGAGTCGCAGGGCGTCCTGAACGCGCTTGGTCCCTGCGTGCAATTGAACCCGTTCGTCTCGGTCAGATGGCCGTTGAACGTCGCCGCCCGCTTCGCGACCTGGTCCGGTGACGTCCGCCCGGGTCGCGAGGCGAGGATCAGCTCGGTCGAGATGAACGCGCTGTAGGGCAGGTGGCCGATCGCGAGCCGCTGGTGGGCGTCGGCGCTGATCACGGTGCCTCGCTCGACGCTGGGGACCCTCGCCGAGTACGTGACAGTGTGCCCGCCGGTGCGGCTCGTCGGGTTGCCCCGCACCATGCGCAGGAAGCCGTGCCGGCGCCGGCGGGACTCGCTTCGCAGCGTGGTTACGTCGAAGCCCTCGCGGAAGGCGATGGCGTTGATCCTGCCGCGGCCCTGCACGATGGATCCGTCCGGCCGGTCCGCTCCGACCACCAGGCGATCGCCGCGCCGGGCCTTCCGATGGTGTGCGTCGAGGACGAGGTTGAGCCGGCATCCGCGCACGGCGCATGGCAGCGAGGCGGCGTCGATAGAGCGCTTCGGAAGGGAGAAGGTGATCGGGCAGTGGTGGTTGCGGTCGGGTCGCTGCTGTCTGCATGCGAGCGATCGACGCGGGCTGAAGGCGACCGACCCCGCCTTCCCGGCGGCGGTGCGCCGCGACGCGAGCCGCAACTGTGCGCCCACCTTGGGGCTGTAGGAGTAGCGCCGGCCGATGCAGCGCCGGCTGCGCTCGACGCACGTGTTCGTGACCGTGACCTCCGCCGAGACGCGTATGCCATCCATGGACTCCAGATCCGGTAGCCGAAGCGACAACACCGAGGTGCGACTCGGGCCGGCGCGCCGTTCGATCGCGATCGATTTCACCAGCTCCGACTCCGTGGCGGTGGCGATCGCCTCGAGGTCCGGCCGGTACGGGTCGCGGTCGGGCTCGGCTGCGATCGCCCCGCTCGCGCCAACCGAGAGCATCGCGAGGACGATTGCTGGGCGGGATCGACCAACCAGGCTGGAGATCGCCTTACCCTCGCTCGGCAGGATGCATTCGCATTGGATGGTACGGAGCTTGGCACCCGTGGCGGCGATCCTGGCCGCCCTCTGCCTGCTCGCGCTGACGCCCCGCGCCGAGGCCGCCAGCGACGAGCTCGTCGCGATCCTCGGCCAGCAGGAGTGCCCGGAGCTCGCGATCCCGAACCCGCGGGAGTTCACCCAGCGCGAGATCGACCGGGCGATGAACGGGTGGTACACGCTGGCGGGCGAGCGGACCAAGATCGTGCCCGGCCGCGACTGGGGAAGCGAGGAGGACGCGGGGCGCGTCTTCCAGAGGGACCTGCACAACTTCCGCTGGATGAACGTCCTCTTCTACGCGTACGAGCAGGGCGATCGCCGTGCGCTCCTGCAGGCGCGACGGATCATGGTCGACTGGGTGAAGGAGAACCCGCTCGGCGAGACGGGGACGCCGATCCTCGCCTGGCAGAACCTCGTCGCCGGTGATCGCGCCGCCTTCCTCGGCTTCGTCACCCGGGCCTCGGCCTGCGAGGGGATGCTGCCGGCGCGCCCCGCCGAGATGTTGCTCGACTCGATGCTGGCCCACGGCGATTACCTCTCGACCGGAGGGGGCTATTTCGAGTCGAACCACGGCCTGTTCACCGACCTCGGCCTCTACCTCCTGGCGACCCGCTACTTCCAGTTCCACGCGCAGGCCCAGGGATGGGCTCAGCTCGCCGCGGAGCGCTTCCCGCAGACGCTTGCCGGCAGGACGAGCGCCGAGGGCGTCTGGCTCGAGCACTCGGCCGGCTATCAGTTCCTGGCGATCCGGCTCGCCAAGCGCTACCTCTCCTTCCGCGGGACCGATCAGGCCGTCGCGGACGCGATCCTGCGCCTCGAAGCGACGGCCCCCTGGTTCGTCGCCCCCGACGGGAAGACCCCGCTGATCGGCGACACGGAGGAGGAGCGGGTGGAGCCGGAGTACCGCAAGGCGGCGAAGGAGCTGGACGGGATGGCCGCCTTCCCCGACGCGGGCTACGCGGTGGTGCGGAAGAACAAGAGCTACTTCGCCGCAACGGCCGGGTACCACAACGGCAGCCACAAGCACGCGGACGACGCCTCATTCGAGCTTCACGACAACGAGGTCCGCGTGCTCACGGGCGCGGGCAAGTACGGGTTCGACCGGAACGACCTGAGGGTCTTCAACATCTCGAACGCGGCGAGCTCGACGCTGACGGTCGACGACGCGCCCGTGGCCGACCGACGGCACCGGTGCCTACGGGAGCGGCCTCCTCGCCACCGGCACGGGCGGATCGAATTGGTACGCCGTCCTCGTCCGCAATCCGCAGGTCGAGGCTCAGGGCGTGGGCCACACCCGCCTGTTCCTCTACCACCCGAAGATCGGCCTGGTGATCCACGACGTGCTGACCTCGGCGACGGCGCACAAATACCGCCGCTACCTCCAGTTCGGCCACGAGGTCGACGTGACGAGGACCGCCCCCTCGACCTTCTCGCTCTCGGGGCCGAACGGGTTCACCGGTTGCGTGCAGGACGAGGCGGTTGGGGGAATCGCGTCGAAGGGCGCGGTCTACGAGGGCGACCGGAGAACCCTCTGCGCGGCTTCTACTTCCCCAAGCAGGAGATCCCGGTCGAGCGCTCGACCGTGCGCTTCCAGTCGACCGGCTCGAACGTCGAGCACCTGCTGGCGGTGGGGCTCGACCAGGGTTGCCCCGTCCGCCTCGAGCGAGTCGCCGGCGGCGGAATCCTCGATTTCAACCTCCTGCGCGAGGGCAGGGAAACCCTCAACATCTCGGTGACCCAGTCCGGCGGCGCGCTCGCGGTCACGGAGACCAAGCTGCCCTGAGCCCCGGTCGCTCGCAGCGCTCGACCGTGGGCGAGGCACTCGCCGCCGCCCGCGACGCGTTCGGCGCGGCCGGGGTGGCGAGCCCGGGTCTCGACGCCGAATTGCTCCTCGGCGAAGCGTCCGGGATCGACCGCGCGCAGCTCGTAGCCGAGCCCGAGGCGCCGATCGAGCCGGCGGCCGGCCGCGTCTTCGCGGCGATGGTCCGCCGCCGGATCGTCCGCGAGCCGGTCGCCTACATCCTCGGCCGCAGGGGCTTCCGCCACCTCGAACTCGTCCGTCGACCCCCGAGCCCTGATCCCGAGGCCGGAGACCGAGCTGCTGGTGGAGTTGGCGATCAAACCTAAAGGGGGTCAGACCCCCTTTAGGTTTCTCGACGTCGGCACCGGGTCGGGGGCGGTGGCGCTGGCGATTGCCGATGAGCTGCCCGACGCTCGAGTCGTCGCCACCGACACCTCCGCCGGGGCGCTTCGGCTCGCCGCCGAGAACGCCGAGCGGCTCGGCCTCGCCGGCCGGGTCTCCTTCGAGCTCGGGAGCCTGCCGCCCACCGGTCGCTTCGACCTGCTCGTCGCCAACCTGCCATACGTGAGCGAGGCCGAGTGGGCGGGGCTCGAGCCCGAGATCACGCGCTACGAGCCGCCCGGAGCCCTGGTTCCGGGCACAACGGGCCTCGAGGCCTTCGAGGCGGTCCTGGGCGAGCTCTCGCTCAGCCCGCTGGAGGTCGGCGCGATCGCGCTCGAGGTCGGCGCGGGGCAGGCGGAGACGGTCGCGGAGCTGGTCCGCCGGGCGGGCTTCGACCGCGTCGAAACCCACCGCGACCTCGCCGGGATCGAGCGCGTGGTGTCGGGATCCAACACTTAGGCGCGTCAGATCGTCCGGCGAGTAGGCGTTCCAGCTCGACGCGGTCGAGGGCGCCCTCGCGCAGGACGGCCCAGCTTCCGCCGTCGTCGAGCTCGCTCAGGTCGATGACGGTGGATGGCTTGCCGGCCAGCTCGCCGCCGTCGATCGCGAGGTCGGCGCCGTCGAGGATTTCCTCGTTGATCTCCTCGAAGCGCGACGGGGGAGGGGTGCCGCTCCGGTTCGCGGAGGTCTGGAAGATCACCACCCGGGCGCCCGAGAGCGGTCCGCCGATCAGCCGGACGCCGAGCCGCGACGGATCGTCCCGGCTCGCGAGCGGGTAGCGGCCCTCCGGGTTGGCGATCACCAGGGTCACCGGGCCCGGCAGGAGGATCCCCGCCGCCTCCCCGGTGCGCGGCCCGATCCCGCCCAGGAGCTCTCGCATCGTGAGCGGCGAGAAGTACATGACCGCCGACGGCTTGCCGTCGTCGCGGCCCTTGAGCTCCTGGATCCGGTCGATCGCGATCTCGTTGAGCGGATCGCAGGCGAGGCCGTAGAGGCCGTCCGCCGGAAAGACGGCGACGCCCCCGGCGCCCACCACCTCCTCGAGTGCCGAACGTGCGGCATCGGCACCATCTCGTTCGATTTCCACGACCCGAGCCATCGGCGTCACGCCGTAACCTACGGCCCGATGACCGAGCTGCCCGACGACTTCCAGACCGCTTCCCTCGCCGAGGTCGATCCCGAGATCGCCCGCGTGCTCGACCGCGAGCTCGCCCGCCAGCAGGGAACCCTGGAGATGATCGCCTCCGAGAACTTCGTCCCCCAGGCGGTGCTGGAGGCGACCGGCTCGGTGCTCACCAACAAGTACGCCGAGGGCTACCCCGGGCGCCGCTACTACGGCGGCTGCGAGGAGGTCGACGTCGCCGAGCAGCTCGCGATCGACCGCGCGAAGGACCTCTTCGGCGCCGAGCACGCGAACCTCCAGCCGCATTCCGGTGCGCAGGCCAACAACGCCGCCTACATGGCGATGATCGAGCCCGGCGACACGATCATGGGCATGGCCCTCGACCACGGCGGCCACCTCACGCACGGGATGAAGCTGAACCTCTCGGGCAAGCTCTACAACGTCGTCGCCTACCACGTGCGCCGCGAGGACCTGCGCTGCGACATGGAGGAGGTCGAGCGGCTCGCTCACGAGCACAGGCCGAAGGTGATCGTCGCCGGCTGGTCCGCCTACCCGCGCCACCTCGACTTCGCCGCCTTCCGCGAGATCGCGGACTCGGTCGACGCGAAGCTCTTCGTCGACATGGCCCACTTCGCGGGACTGGTCGCCGCCGGCGAGCACCCGAGCCCCGTCCCGCACGCCGACGTCGTCACGACGACGATCCACAAGACCCTCTGCGGCCCGCGCAGCGGCATGATCCTCTGCCGCGAGGAGCTCGCCAAGGACGTCGACCGCTCGGTCTTCCCGGGCCAGCAGGGCGGCCCGCTGATGCACGTGATCGCCGCCAAGGCCGTCGCGCTCGCGCATCGCCGGCTCGGAGCCGTTCAGGGCCCGCCAGCGCCAGACCATCGCCAACGCGCAGGCGTTCGCCGACGAGCTGATTGCCGGCGGCGTCGAGGTGCTGACCGGTGGCACCGACGTGCACCTCGTCCTCGTCGACCTGACACCGACCGGCCTCGACGGCAAGACCGCCGAGCAGCGGCTCGCCGACGTCGGCATCACCGTCAACTTCAACGCGATCCCCTTCGACGAACGCCCGCCGCTCAACCCGTCCGGCCTTCGCATCGGCACCCCGGCGCTGACCACGCGCGGCCTCGGCGAGGAGGAGATGCGCGAGATCGCTCAGGTCATCTGCGTCGCGCTCTCCGACCGCTTCGACGCCGAGCGCGAGTCGCTGCTCGAGCGCTCGCAGGCGCTGATGGAACGCTTCCCGCTCTATCCCCAGCTCTCCGCGACCCCGGTCTGAGAGAACGGCCCGGGAGGGGGTTCCAGCCCGTGGCGCGGGTCCTCTTCGTCTACAGCCGTCGCAACACCTTCACCCGGATCGACCGGGAGGCGCTCGAGGAGCGCTTCGAGGTCGAGGAGTACTTCCAGGACGGGGCCGTTCCGCGGTTGGGTGAGCTGATCGGGAAGCTGCGGCGCTGCGACGTCGTCTTCGGCTGGTTCGCCTCCTGGCACACGCTCGCCGCGCTCAACCTCGCGAAGGCGATGCGGAAGCCGACCGTCCTGATCATCGGCGGCTTCGACACCGCCAACGTGCCCGAGATCGATTACGGCAACCAGCAGCCGGGCTTCCGCCGCTACCGGGCGCGGCTCGCGATCGCCCGCGCCGACCGGCTGATCACCAACTCGGACTACCTCGAGGGGGAGATCGAGCGCAACCTCGGGATCCCGCCCGAGCGGGTGGCGGTGGTCCACCATGGGCTTGCCGACCGTTTCGGCGCGCCGGAAGGCGATCGGGGCGTCGTCCTCACCGTCGGCGCGGTCCACTCCTGGAACCTCGAGCGGAAGGGCCATCGCGCATTCGTCGAGGCGGCGGCGGAATTGCCGGAGCTCGAGTTCGTCCTCGCCGGAGGCTGGGAGGACGACGCGATCGAGGGACTGCGGGCCGTCGCGAGCGACAACGTCAACTTCACCGGGCGACTGTCCGACGAAGACCTCGACCGCGAGTTCCGCCGCGCCGGGACCTACGTCCAGGCGTCCTGGCACGAGGGCTTCGGCCTGTCCCTCGCGGAGGCGATGCTCGCCGGCTCGATCCCGGTCGTGACGGCGGCGGGAGCGTTGCCGGAGGTGGTCGGCGACACGGGAGTCACGATCGACGCAGTCGACGCCGGGGACATCGCGGCCGGGGTACGCGAGGCGATCGCGCTCGACCCCGAAGCCGGCGCCCGGGCCCGGGCGCGGATCCTGGAGCGCTTCCCGCTCGAGGCGCGCGCCGACGGGATCTGCCGCGAGGTCGAGGCCGCGCTCGGGAGCCGGGGATGAAGGTCTGGGTCGACTGCACCGCGGCGCCGCACCCGCTCGTGCTGCGCCCGATCATCGAGCGATTGCGTGAGGCGGGCCACGAGGTCGAGATCACCGCCCGTGAGTACGGCCAGACCCACGGTGTGCTCGAGCGGCTCGGGATGCCGTACACCAGCTTCGGTCATCACTCCGATGGCTCGACCTTCGCCAAGGGCTCGGCCGTCGCGTCGCGCAGCCTTCAGCTCGGCCGCTGGGCCCGGCCGCGGAAATTCGACCTCGCGCTCGCCCATGGCTCGGTCGACATCGCGGTCGTCTCGCGGCTGCTGCGGATCCCCTCCGTGCAGATGCAGGACTACGAGTTCGCGGGGCTGCAGCGGAAGATCAGCTTCCGGGCCGCACGGCGCGTGCTCGCGCCAGACGCGATCCCGGTCGATCGGCTCATCGCCGCCGGGGCGCGGGCCGACCGCCTTTTCCTCTTCCCGGGGCTGAAGGAGGACTACTACCTGGCCGATTTCAGGCCGGACCCGGCGATCCTCGACGAGCTCGGGCTCGACCGCGAGCGGGTCATCGTCGTCATCCGCCCGCCGCCCGACACCTCGGCCTACCACGCAGAGAATCCGCTCTACGAGCGGGTTCTCGACCGGCTCGGCTCCGATCCCGGACTTGCCGGAGTGGTCATCCCGCGCAGCGGCGCCCAGGGGGAGCGACTGCGAGCCCGATCGGATCCATCCCTGATCGTGCCCGACCGGACGATCGACGCGCAGAGCCTCATCGCCTACGCCGACCTCGTCGTTTCCGCCGGCGGGACGATGAACCGCGAGGCGGTCGCGCTCGGCACCCCCGTCTACACGATCTTCAGCGGCGAGATGGGCGCGGTCGACGAGCGCCTGATCGACGCGGGCATGCTCCGCCCGCTCGACGATCCAGCGGCGATCGAGCTGCGCAAGCGCGAGGGCGAGCCTGGCGTCCGCCATCCCCGCGATCCTGGCCTCCTCGTCGACGCGGTTCTCGCAGCATGCTCGTAGACGGCCGACCCGATTCGATCCAGGTCCTACTCGCCTTCGTCGTCGCGGCGATCGTCGCCTGGCTGCTCGTGCCGCTGACCGAGAAGCTCGCCTACCGGATCGGGGCGATCGACATTCCCAACGAGCGCAGCCTGCACACGTCCCCGACGCCGAAGCTCGGCGGGCTGGCGATCCTCGCCGGGGTCCTGGTCTCCGGGATCCTCTGGCTCCAGGGCGGCGATCAGACGGCGGCGATCCTCGCCGGCGCGACCGTGATCGCCGCCGTCGGCGTGCTCGACGACGTCTTCGACCTCCCGGCAGCCGTCAAGCTCCTGGGCCAGACGGTCGCGGCGATCATCGCGGTCCAGGCCGGGGTCAAGGCCGGCGCCTTCACGCTGCCCTTCCTCGGACGGCTCGAGCCGGGCTCGGTGAACCTCTTCGACGCCCCGCTCGTCGGCGAGGTCGACGTCGCCTTCATCCTCACGGTGATCGGGATCGTCGCGGTCGTCAACGTCATCAACTTCATCGACGGCATGGACGGGCTCGCGGCGGGAGTCTGCGTGATCTCCGGCGCGACCCTGGCGATCATCGCGCTCTCGCTCGACCGGCCCGGCGCTGCCGTTCTCGCGGCGCTGACCGCCGGCGGTGCGCTCGGCTTCCTGCGCCACGGCTTCCCGCCCGCGTCGAGCTTCATGGGGGACACCGGCTCCAACCTGCTCGGCTTCCTGCTCGCGTGCGTGGCGATCCAGGGCGCGCTGAAGACCAACGCTGTGGTCGCCCTGTTCTTCCCGCTCGTCGTCCTGGCGATCCCGATCATGGACTCGAGCTTCGTGATCGCGAAGCGGCTGAAGTACCGCCAGCCGGTCTACCGCGCCGACCGCTGGCACTTCCACCACCGGATGGCCGCGATCGGGTTCTCCCAGCGCCGCACCCTCGCCTACCTGTACGGCTGGGCCCTCGTGCTCGCCGGGATGGCCCTGGCGCTGCGCTTCGTGCCCTACTCCGACGACCACGGCAACTTTGACCCCGCCTGGACCGCCGTCATCATCGCCTGCGGCATCGCGGCGCTCGCCGCGAGCGTCTACCTCGTCTACGTGCTCGAGATCCTCAAGCTGCGCCGCTTCCGGGTGCGCAAGCTTGGCGAGGCGGGCGTCGTCCTACCGGAGGAAGAGGTGGACCGCGGCGTCGCCCGCGAGCTGGAGACGGGGAGCTTTCCCAAGGTCGATCCGGACACCGGCGAGCTGGCGATCGACGACCGCTGAGCGGAGCTAGGACTTCCGCTTGAGCAGGACGTCGCCCTCGGCGACAGAGGTCCCGATCGGCTCCGTCGTCTGGGCCTGTGCCGTCGCCAGCATCGTCCCGCCGTTCTTGTCGAAGAGCTTGCGGCCGTCGCCGTTCAGCTTCACCGTCGCCTTGCCGGTGAGGCCGGCGCCGACGGAGAAGGACGCGCTGCCCAGGGCCTTGGAGCCGGCGAAAAGCGCCAGCGTTCCGGCGCAGGTGTTCGCCTCCTCGACCGGGCAGGTCACCTCGATCTTCGCCTTCGACTTCTTGTTCACCGTCGCGGTGGAGTCCTCGACCTCGGCGCCGGTGCGCTCGCACGTCGGGTCGGGGACGTCGCGGGGGTCGATGATCGACGTGTCGAAGTTCACGTCGCAGAACGTCTGATCGCGCTGGGGGCCGCCGATCAGGGCGTCGTCCCCGGCGCCGCCATCGAGGACGTCGTTGCCTTCGAGCCCGGAGATGACGTCGTTGCCCGCTGCGCCGATCAGGGTGTTCCCCTGGGCGTTGCCGATCAGGGTGTCGTCCTTGGTCCCGCCGAAGACCTGCTCGGTGATCACGTTGTCGCCCTCGCCCGGGAAGCCGTCGTCGGGCAGGTTGTTGAGGTTCACGGTGACGGGCGACGTGCGCGGGTACTGGGCGAAGTCGTCCCCGCCCTGTCCGTCGATCAGGTCCGCGCCGCCGGCCGAGGTCGGACCGGTGGTTCCACCGTCGAACGCGTCGTTGCCGTCGCCGCCGAACAGCGCGTCGTTGCCCTCGCCGCCGATGATCGAGTCCTCGTCGGGACCGCCGTTGACGACATCGTCACCGCCACCTGCGACGACCTCGAGGAAGAACTGCCCCGAGGACGAGAGCGTGTCGTTGCCGGCCTGCAGATCGAAGCCGGCGCCGAACACCGGCGCGGTCGGCTCGGCCGGAGGAGCCGGGTCAGGCGGGATCGAGCGGGCAGTTCACCGTGCCCCCGCCTGCGATGGCGCAGTCAGGGTCAGCGGTCGTGATCCCGCCGGTCCCGGCGTCGGCGATCGTGATCAGGTTGTCGTTGACCGTGACCGAGATCTGCTCGTCGTCGGCCTCGCCGATGACCACGAACGTCGATCCTCCCGAGGACGGGCTGTAGATGACGTTCGCGGCACCGAGAGCGGGCGTTGCGCCGATTGCCAGGCCGGCGATGCAGCAGAGCGCTGCGGCGCCGCCGAGCCGCCTGGCCCGCATGCTCACTTGCCGCCGTTCTTCCCGGGCTTGCGCCGCAGCAGGACCTCGTCCTCCTTGATCGAGGTCCCGACCGGCTCGGTCGTCTGCGCCTCGGCGCTCGCCAGCAGGGTGCCACCGTTCTTGTCCAGGAGCTTGCGGCCCTCCTTGTTCAGCGTCACGCTGGCCTTGCCGGTCGCGGCGGCCCCAACTGAGAAGGACGCGCTGCCCAGCACCTTGCTGCCGGCGACCAGCGCCAGTGTTCCGGCGCACGCGTTCGCCTCCTCGACCGGACAGGTGACCTCCACCTTCGTCTTCGACTTCTTGTTCACCGTCGCGGTCCCGCCCACGACCTCGGCGCCGGTGCGCTCGCACTCGGCGTCGAAGACGTCGCTGGGGTCGACGATCGCGGTGTCGAAGTTGGTGTCGCATTCGAACTGATCCCGCTGGGGGCCACCGATCAGGGCGTCGTCGCCGTCGTCGCCGTCGAGCGTGTCGTTCCCCTCCAGGCCGGTGAGCAGGTCGTTGCCGGAGTTTCCGTCGAGGAAGTTGCTCTCCGCGTTGCCGGTGAGCACGTCGTCCGCGCTGCCGCCGTTGATGCGCTCGGCGATGACGTTGTCGCCCTCGCCCGGGAAGCCGTCGTCGGCGACGCCGTTCAGGCTGGCGATGACCTGCAGCTCGCGGGAGAAGAAGCCGGTGTCGAAGCCGGCCTGTCCGTCGAGCACGTCGCTGCCGCCCGTCGTCGAACTGCCCGCCGCCGCCGGACATCGAGTCGTTGCCATCGCCACCGGAGATCTGGTCGTTTCCGTTTCCGCCGTCGAACGAGTCGTTGTCGGGGCCGCCCGTGAGGATGTCGTCGCCGTCGCCGCCGGAGATGGAGAGCTGGACCCCCGGCACGCTGCTGAAGAACGTGTCGTTGGCCCGCCTGCAGGCTGGCGCTCATGAACGTCACGGGAGAGGTCGGATCGGCCGGGGGCGCCGGGTCGGGGGGATCGAAGGGGCAGGTCACCGCGGCCCCACCCGCGTTCGCGCAGTCCGGGTCGGCCGTGGCGATCCCGCCGGTGCCGGAGTCGGCGATCGTGATCGTCGTGCCGTCGGACGAAATCGTGACCTGGTCGTCGTTGGCGTCGCCGGTGATGTTCAGCGAGCTGCCAAACGCGCTCGGGGAGTAGCTCACCGCTGATGCCCCGAACGCCGGTGCGGCGATCAGCGCCAGGCCGGCGAACGTGCTGATCGAGGTCGCGACCACGACGCGAAGACGCCTCGTACGAGTCATGCCTTGTTCCTCCTCCGGTCCCGCCGATCCCCCGGCTGGGGGAAGGCACCGTGGAAGATAATCAGGGCGCTCGCGCTTCGTCAAGGCGGACGAGGCTCCATAAGCCCGCTTTCGGATAGGCTTGCCGTCCCGCCTTGGTCACGACGACCGGGGCGGAAATCGTTTACCAACCGCTCTCAATCACTTTCACGCACGGATCCCGATTGGAATTCGACGACCTCGAAACCCCCGGCGAGAGGTGGCCCCGCGATGAGGGGGGATGCCGCCGCGGCCGGTGGCCTTCTGATCGGCTCGATCGTCCTGTGCGGAGCGATCGGCTATGGGATCGGCTCGCTTGTCGGCCTGGCGGTTCCGCTCGGGCTGATCGGCCTGTTCGCGGGCGTGTTCGGGGGTCTCGGACTTGTCTACGCTCGCTTTAGAGCCCTCTAGGCACGACGCGGAGGGCCGGCGCGCCGGCTCCCTCGCGCGCTTCGCGGACCTCGTCCTGCTCGTCGTCGCCCTGCCGGTCTTCCTGCTCGCGGGCCTCGAGATCGTCGCCTACCTGGCGATCGCCGCCGCCTGGCTCGCCCAGCGCGGCATCCAGCACTACGCCGAGACCCGGATGCAGGACGTCTCCGGCCGGATGGGCGCGCTGCGCCTGATCGCGGGCTCGTTCATCGCTCGCCTCTGGCTGCTGACGATCGCGATCCTCGTCGTCGGCGTGGCCACCGACGACGAGACGGGCCTCACCGCGGCCGTCTTCGCGGCCGCGCTCGTCACCGCTGATCTCGCCGGCGAGGCGATCTCGCGCCTGTCCGCCCAGGTCGCAGAGGAACAGAAGTGAGTTCCTGGAGCCGCAAGGCCAAGGTCTTCCTCGCCCTCGGGCTCTACTTCGGGATCACGATCCTGCTCGTCGTCATCGTCGGCAGCGACGGCAAGAACGAGGAGTTCCAGCCGCAGAACGAGTTCCTCCTCGATCCCTGGATCTCGATCCAGATCGGCCCCGCCGACATGTCGATCAACAAGGCCGTGCTCTACCTCTTCCTCGCCGCCGCGGCGACGATCGGAGTCATGACCTACATCTCGAAGCGGATGCAGCGCGAGCCGAACAAGATCCAGATGGCGATCGAGGTCGCCTACGACCTGACGAAGAACAACATCGCGGGGAACATCCCGGAGCAGAAGCTCGCGACCAAGTGGTTCCCCTACCTGGCGACGCTCTTCTTCTTCATCTGGTTCTCGAACATGCTCGGCTACATCCCGCTGCCGACCAACACCGAGCACGAGATCGACATCTTCGGCCTCTCGATCCCGAGCTTCGCGATCTACGCGGCGACCGCGAACATCTCGATCCCGCTCGTCCTCGCGATGGTCTCGGTGGCCTCGTACCACGTCGAGGGGATCCGGGCCAAGGGCGTCGGCAAGTACTTCGCCAGCTGGCTGCCCCCGGGCCTCGAGTCGATGAACCTCTTCGGCCGCTCCGCGATCTTCATGATCGAGGTGATCTCGCACCTGGTCCGCGTCATTTCACTCGCGGTCAGGCTCTTCGCGAACATCCTCGCCGGCCACCTGCTGATCCTCTTCATGGCCGGCGGCCTCGCCGTCCTGCTCGGCCTCGCCGCGCTCGGGGTGCTCACCTTCCCGATGGCGTTCGCCTTCTTCATCTTCGAGATCGGCCTGGTGGCCACGCTCCAGGCGTTCATCTTCTCGACTCTGACCGCGATCTATATTGGCGGCGCGACCGCCGACGAACACTAAGTGGCTTCGACAATCAAGGTAAGGAGCAAATAATGGAAGACCTACTGCTTCCCCTCGCCCAGGCGGCGTCGGGTGTAACCGACGACGGGCTGAAGTCCATCGCGCTTGGCATCGGCGCCGGGCTCGGCTCGATCGGTGCCGGTATCGGCATCGGCCTCATCTTTGCTTCGGAGATCGAGTCCGTTGCCCGTCAGCCCGAGCTGAAGGACGAGCTGCAGTCGATCCGCTGGCTCGGCTTCGCGCTGACCGAAGCGGTCGCCTTCTACACGTTCATCTTCGGCCTGATCGCGTTCTTCCTCTAGGCCGTTGGGAGCGCTTCTGAACAGCCTGCCGCTAGTCGCGGCGGCGGAGGAGGAGGGCGGCAGCTTCCTCGTCTCGCCGGGCCTCGGCCTGATGATCTGGACGCTGATCGCCTTCGGCGTGACGTTCCTGGTGCTCAAGCGCGCGGCGCTGCCGCGGATCGGCGCGGCGCTCGAGAAGCGCGCCAACGCGATCAGCGAGAACATCAAGGCGTCCGAGAAGCAGCGCGAGGAGGCGGACAAGCTGCTCGCCGAGTACCGGCAGCGGCTCAAGGAGGCGCGCGAGCAGGCGGACGACATCACCGCCCGCGCCCGCAAGGCCGCCGAGAACCTCGAGCGCGAGGCGACCGACGAGGGCAAGTCCAAGCGCGAGGAGCTCGTCGCCGCGGCGCGCCGCGACATCGACGCCGAGACGCGTCGCTCGCTCGAGCAGATCCGCAAGGAGGTCGCCGACCTGACCGTGCTCGCCACCGAGAAGGTGACCCGCAAGTCCCTCTCCGACGACGACCAGAAGCGGCTCGTCGAGGAGGCCCTGTCCGAGGTCGACTTCACCGCCCTCGCGGGGCAGGCAACCGGGGGCGAATCGGAAGGTGAGCGCTCCTAAGTGGAGGAGATCGCCCGTGTATATGCCGAGTCATTGTTCGAGGTGGCCCGGGACAAGGACATCCTCGACAAGGTGCGCGACCAGCTCGGCGAGTTCACCGATGCGGTCGACAAGGATCGCGACCTGCAGGCGTTCTTCTTCAGCCCCTACTTCTCCTCGGCGGAGAAGCGCGAGGGCATCGAGCGAGCGGTTTCCGGAGCTGAGGAGGAGCTGATCAACTTCCTCGAGCTGCTCGCCGAGAAGCACCGGATGCCGGCCCTCTTCCGCATCCGCCAGAACTTCGAGGAGCTCTACGCCGAGGAGAACAAGCAGCTCGAGGTGAATGTGACGAGCGCGATCGAGCTCGACGAGAAGATCGTCAAGCAGGTCGGCGATGAGATCGAGAAGCAGACCGGGCGCGAGGTGCAGCTGAGCGCGACGGTCGACGAGGACGTGCTCGGCGGGCTCGTCCTGCGGGTCGGCAACGTCGTCCTCGACGCAAGCCTTAAGAGCAAGCTGGAGAAAATGAGGCGGGAGATCTCCCGCGCATGAGAACCGAGAAGGAGCCCGACTAAATGGAAATCAAGCCGGACGAGATTGCCAAGATCCTGCGCCAGCGGATCGAGGGGCTGGAGACGGACGCCGCGGACCTCTCCGAGGTCGGCACCGTGCTCTCGGTCGCCGACGGCATCGCGCGCGTGCACGGGCTCGACAACTGCATGTCGCTCGAGATGCTCGAGCTGCCCCACGACGTGACGGGCCTCGCTCTGAACCTCGAGGCCGACAACGTCGGCGCCGTCCTCTTCGGCGAGTGGGACAAGATCGTCGAGGGCGACACGGTGAAGCGCACCGGCCGCCTGCTCGAGATCCCCGTCGGCGAGGAGCTGCTCGGCCGGATCGTCGACCCGCTCGGGCGCCCGATGGACGACAAGGGGGAGATCAACACCTCCGAGACCCGCCCGGCCGAGTTCAAGGCGCCGGGCGTCGTCCAGCGCCAGCCGGTCGAGGAGCCGATGCAGACCGGCCTGAAGGCGATCGACTCGATGATCCCGATCGGCCGTGGCCAGCGCGAGCTGATCATCGGCGACCGGCAGACCGGTAAGACGACGATCGGCCTCGACACGATCATCAACAACAAGGACAAGGACCTGATCTGCATCTACGTCGCGATCGGCCAGCGCATGGCGACCGTGGTCCAGGTCAAGGAGATCCTCGACGAGGCCGGCGCGCTCGACAACACGATCATCGTCGCCGCCTCGGCCGACGAGGCCGCGCCGATCAAGTACATGGCGCCCTACGCCGGCTGTGCGATGGGCGAGCACTTCCTCTACAACGGGAAGGCCGCGCTCTGCATCTACGACGACCTGACGAAGCACGCGTACGCGTACCGGCAGATGTCGCTGCTCCTGCGCCGGCCCCCCGGCCGTGAGGCGTACCCGGGCGACGTCTTCTACCTGCACTCGCGCCTGCTCGAGCGGGCGGTGAAGCTCAACGACGACCTCGGCGGCGGCTCGCTGACGGCGCTGCCGATCATCGAGACGCAGGCCTCGGACGTCTCCGCCTACATCCCGACGAACGTGATCTCGATCACCGACGGGCAGATCTTCCTCGAGTCCGATCTGTTCTTCTCCGGCGTGCGGCCGGCGATCAACGTCGGCATCTCGGTCTCGCGGGTGGGCGGCAACGCGCAGACGAAGGCGATGAAGAAGGTCGCCGGCAAGCTGCGCCTGGAGCTCTCCCAGTACCGCGAGCTGGAGGCGTTCGCCCAGTTCGGCTCCGAGCTCGACCCGGAGACGCAGAAGACGCTCTCCCGCGGTGAGCGCCTGGTCGAAGCGCTGAACCAGAACGAGCGCAGCCCGCTCTCGGTCGCCGAGCAGGTGGCGTCGATCTACGCGGGCACCGGCGGCTACCTCGACCGGATCAAGGTCGACCGAGTCGGCGACTTCCTCGAGGACCTGCTCGGTCGCCTGAAGTCCGAGAACTCGGACCTGATGGACCAGATCAACGAGGACGGCAAGCTGGAGGACGAGGACCTGGAGAAGCTCGGCGACGCGATCGCCGAGATGGTCGACGACTTCGGCCCCGACTTCGACGAGGACGGCCAGCCGCTGGAGGAGGGCGAGTCCGACCGCGTCAAGGACGAGGAGGAGCACAAGAAGCCCGGCCGCACCGACGAGGACGCCGAGGAGAGAGCGGCCGAGAAGGACAAGGAAGCCGCCGAGAAGACCGTGAAGAGGCCGAGGCGGAAGTCCCCGCCTAGCGCATGGCCACTCGCAAAGAAGTCAAGAACCGGATCTCGTCCGTCAAGAACATCCACAAGATCACGCGGGCGATGGAGATGGTCGCGGCAGCGCGGCTGCGCCGGGCGGAGGAGCGGATCGCGCACCTGCGCCCCTACGCGCAGGCGTTGCGGCAGATGACCCGCCAGGTCTCCGAGGCGGCCGGGACCATGCCCGACATCCCCGTGATGGAGGATCGCGAGAAGGTCCGCAAGGTCGGGATCCTGCTCGTCACCGGCGACCGCGGCCTCGCGGGCTCGTTCAACGCGCAGATCATCCGCGCCGGGCTCGACCTGAAGCGCGAGTTCGAGTCCGACGGGGTGGAGGCCACCTTCTCGATGGTCGGCCGCCGCGGCAACTCGACGATGAACTTCCGCGGCGAGGACGTTTCGAAGGCGTACGTCGGCTTCACCGACCGCCCGGGGTTCGCCAACGCCCGCGAGATCGGCGAGGACTTGAGCACCACCTACATGGACGAGGACGTCGATCGCGTCGAGCTGATCTACAACCGCTACGTCTCGCCGCTGACGCAGTACGTGCGCCGGCAGACGCTGCTGCCCCTGCAGGAGGCGGAGGTCTTCGGTGAGGGCATCCCCGAGCCCGAGGAGCCCGAGGACTCCGAGCTCGCCGAGGCGCACGCGAAGGCGCTCTGGGTCTACGAGCCCGACCCCGAGCTTCTCCTCCCACAGCTTTTCCGCGAGTACGTCGACCTCTCGGTCTTCCGGGCTCTGCTCGAGTCGACCGCGTCCGAGCACGGCTCGCGGATGACGGCCATGCGCAGCGCGGCCGAGAACGCACAGGACATGATCGGCGACCTGACCCTGGAGATGAACCGGGTCCGTCAGGCGGAGATCACACAGGAAATCTTGGAAGTCGTAGGCGGCGCCGAGGCGCTCGGATAGCTGATCTCGAAGAGGAGCGACAAGTGGCTGAAGAAAACGGAAACGTCGGCAAGGTCGAGCAGGTGACAGGCGTCGTCGTCGACGTCGCCTTCCCCGATGAGCTGCCCGAGATCTACTCGGCGCTCACGATCGCGATGGATGCCGGCCAGGAGGATCGCGACGAGGACGAGGCCACGCAGCTCGTGCTCGAGGTGCAGCAGCACCTCGGCGACGACCGGGTCAAGTGCGTCGCGATGGACTCGACCGACGGCCTGCGGCGCGGCCAGGAGGTCGTCGACACCGGCGGCCCGATCACCGTTCCCGTCGGCAAGCCGACCCTCGGCCGGATCTTCAACCTGCTCGGCGACCCGATCGACCAGGCCGGCGACGTCGCGGTCGAGGAACGCTGGCCGATCCACCGCTCCGCCCCCGACGTCGAGGACCTGACCCCGACCCAGGAGATCCTCGAGACGGGGATCAAGGTCGTCGACCTGCTCGCGCCCTACGCGAAGGGCGGCAAGGTCGGCCTGTTCGGCGGCGCCGGCGTCGGCAAGACGGTGCTGATCCAGGAGCTGATCCGCAACATCGGCGAGGAGCACGAGGGCCTCTCCGCGTTCTGCGGCGTCGGCGAGCGCTCGCGCGAGGGCAACGACCTCTGGCTCGAGATGAAGGAGTCGGGCGTCATCGACAAGACGATGCTCGTCTTCGGCCAGATGAACGAGCCTCCCGGAGCGCGCCTGCGGGTCGCCCTCTCCGGCCTGACGATGGCCGAGTACTTCCGCGAGGAGGGCGGCCAGGACGTGCTGCTCTTCATCGACAACATCTTCCGGTTCGTCCAGGCGGGCTCCGAGGTGTCGGCGCTGCTCGGCCGGATGCCTTCCGCGGTGGGCTACCAGCCGACCCTGGAGACCGAGATGGGCGAGCTGCAGGAGCGGATCACCTCGACCACGAAGGGCTCGGTGACCTCGGTGCAGGCGATCTACGTGCCCGCCGACGACCTCACCGACCCGGCGCCGGCATCGGTGTTCGCCCACCTGAACGCGACGACGACGCTCTCGCGGTCGATCTCGGAGAAGGGGATCTACCCGGCGGTCGACCCGCTCGACTCGACCTCGACGATCCTCAAGCCGGACATCCTCGGCGAGGAGCACTACCAGGTCGCGACCGAGGTCCAGGAGGTGCTGCAGCGCTACAAGGAGCTGCAGGACATCATCGCGATCCTCGGCATCGACGAGCTCGCCGACGAGGACAAGCTGATCGTCAACCGGGCGCGCAAGATCGAGCGCTTCCTCTCGCAGCCGTTCTTCGTCGCCGAGCAGTTCACCGGCAGCCCCGGCCAGTACGTGCCGGTCTCCGACACGGTCTCCGGCTTCAAGGAGCTCGTCGAGGGCAACCTCGACGACATCCCCGAGCGCGCCTTCTACATGAAGGGCTCGATCGAGCAGGCCGTGGACGACGCGAAGGGCCAGACCGAGGACGAGGAGTCCGGCGCGAAGTCCGAGAAGGACGACGCCGACGAGCCGACGGAGGCGATGACGAATCGGACGACGGCAAGGACGATGGCCGAGGAGCACAAGCTCCACGCGCGTGTCCTCACCCCTGAGGGCGAGGTCTTCGACGGCGAGCTCGAGCAGCTCTCGACGAAGACCCAGACCGGCGAGATCGGCATCCTCGCCCGCCACGTGCCGGTGCTCGCCCGCCTCGTCCCCTCGGAGCTGCGGCTCCACAAGTCGGACAGCGAGGTCGAGACCTACGCGGCCGCCGAGGGCTGGCTCCAGGTCTTCGCGAACCGCGCCACCGTGCTCGTCTCCGAGGCCGTCTCCCCGGACGACCTGGACACCAGCGAGCTGAAGGACAAGCTCTCCGAGGCCGAGGACCGCCTGAAGGACGCCGAGGAGGGCAGCGCCGCCGCCGACCAGGCCGAGCGCGAACGCGCCCGCGCCGAAGCCTTCCTGAGCATCGCCGAGGGCTAGCGGCCGAGACGCTCGACGGTCCTGGCGAGGGTCGCCTCGACCCGCGGCGCGTCGTAGCGAATCTCGAAGTGACTGATGCGGACGGCCGTTCGGCCCGCCGCGGCGTGCGCCTGCATCCGCCGGTTGTCGTTCGCTTGCCGCGCTGGAGTCCTGTGGTACCGCCAGCCATCGGTCTCCACAACGAGGCCCAGCTCATGCCAATGAAAGTCCACACGACCGGCGAGCTCCACCTGGGTATCCGGCAGCGGTAGGCCCGCTCCGCGAATCAGTCGAAGGAACCGTCGCTCGAGCTCAGACTCGGAGATGCGGAATGTGTGGCGGTCGAGGAGTGTGCGCAGGGTCCGCACGCCACGCTGGCCGGCTCGCCGATCTAAGTCCTCCCTGAGCTGCTCGACTCGGACGAGCTCGAGCGCGTCCGCTTCGTTGACGGCCTCCTCGAGCTCATCCATGGAGACGCTCGTCGCGAGGTCGAGCAGGGTCTTGGTGGGGCTCGTGATGGGGATGCCTCTCACCGAGCCAAGGTCGCCTGCGCCCAGCTGGCAACGATGAATCGTTATGCCCTTCACGCGGGGTCGTCGGTGCATGGGGACGGTGACTTCGACCAGCCCGGGGCGTTCTCGCACGATGCGCATCGCGGCGCCGGCGCTGCGCCAGCTGAGGGCGGCGCCGGCCCCACAGGCAAGTACCGCGGCCATCCAACGTCCGTCACGAGTGAGCTCGGGTCTCCCGACCGCGTACACCCCTCGGTAGACGGGGTGTAGGCGCCCCTTCGCGATCCGATGTTCGATCGCCCGCCGGCTCAGGCCGAGTTCGAGAAGCTGCCACAGGGCGACCACCCCATGCTGGCGTCGAGCGAGCTCCCACACCGATCCCGCCAGCGCTTGGACGTCTGACCACACCATCGTGTGGTTAAGCGTCCAAGCGGGGTGGATTCTCCCCGCGGATACCCTCTCCCGCTCGTGGATGAGCAGGTACTCGCAGAGAAGCTGATCGCTTACGACTCCTCGGAGCCGGAGGGGATCAAGCTCGCCGCCGGCTTCGTCAAGGGCTGGCTGGAGGCGCGCGACATCGAGGCGCGCGAGGTCGCCGTCCGTGACCTCCCGGTCGCGTACGCCGAGGTGGGCCCGAAGGACGGGCCGACCGTCCTGCTGCACGGCCACCTGGACGTGGTCCCGGGCCGGGACGGGCAGTTCGATCCGCGGGTGGAGGGCGACAAGCTGATCGGCCGCGGCGCCTATGACATGAAGGGCGCGGTCGCCGCGATGATGCTCGTGCTCCACGACCTCGCGGACGAGCAGGAGGTCCGGGTCCGGCTCGCCTTCGTGCCCGACGAGGAGTCGGAGGAGGAGGTTGACCGCGGCTCGGACCAACTCGTCGACCAGGGATTCATCGGCGACTTCGCGATCACAGGAGAGCCGACCGACATGCATATCGGGGTCGCCGCGAAGGGCGTGATCGCGATTCGGCTCGAGGTCAGCGGCCGCGCGGCGCACGGGGCCACGCCGTGGCTGGGCGACAACGCGATTCTCAAGGCTTTCGAAACTTTCCGGAGCATCGAAACGCTACCGTTCGCGGCTGAGAGCTCCGAGCTCTTCGACCGCCCCTCGATCAACCTCGGCCGCATCTGGGGGGGCGACGCCCTGAACAAGGTTCCCGACACTTGCGTCATCGACGTCGACATCCGACATCTGCCGGAGCAGGACCCAGATCGCATCGTCGCGGAGGTGGCTGAGCTGCGCGATTCCAAGGTGGTCTCGACCTTCCGCCGGCCCCCGGCGCTGGTCGACCGTGAGTCGGTGTACGTGCGCTCCCTCTGCGACGCCGCGGCGCCGCACGCGAACGGCGAGGTGATGAGCATCGGCCGCGACGGCGCCTCCGACGCCGTCTCCTTCCTGCGCGCCGGGATCCCAGCGGTCGAGTTCGGCCCGGTCGGCGCCGGTCACCACGGGCCCGACGAGTGGGTCTCCGTCACCTCGCTCGCGAGCTACCGCCGCACGCTCACCGACTTCATCCGCAAGCTGCCGAGCTGGCTCGACGGAAACGGAGCCGGATGATGAGCGAGCAGCGCCCGCCCGACGACGAGGACCACGAGGATCCGCGCGACGACGACGAGAGCGAGCTGCCGCCTCCCGCAACCTGGGCCGGCCGCCGGGAAGAGAAGAAGCGGGGTCTGACCCGAGCCCGGACGAAACGCCTGAGCCCGCGTAGCCGACAGGGGTCTGACCCCACAGAGTCCGGCGGGTCTGACCCCACAGACGCTGCCGGCGAAGAGGAGCCCGATGACAGGCCGGCGAGGAGATAGGCGCCGGCATCACCGACGAGTTCGCGCTCGAGGACGAGGCGCCCGAGGACCCGGCGGAGGAGCCGCCGCCGGTCGAGGAGCCGCCCGAGGACGAGCCCGCCGAGCCGATCGAGGAGCCGCACGCGCCCGGCGCACCGCCATCGGGCGAGACCGGCGAAGAGGAGCCCGTCGCCGACGAGACTGGCGAATGGGAGGAGCCCGCGACCGGCGAGAGCTACGAGCTCGTCGCCGTAGGCCCCCCGAGGGAAGGAGCCGCCGCCCCGGCCGAGACCGGCGAAGAAGACGCGGTCGTCCCCGACAAGCCCAACGAAGACGAGCCGGCCGCCGATGAGACGGGCGAGGACGAAGCCGTCGCCGAGCGAACCTGAGGCGAGCCCAACCCCGAACCGGCCGCCCCGGACGCGAAGCGGAGGAGGCGGTCGGCAGTGATGTCTCCGAGGGATCTTCCCGGCGAGGAAACTGGCGAAGCCAGCGAGGCACCGGAAGTCATGTCAGATCCGGAGAAGGCCACGCTCCGGAAGTGAAGCCCGAGCCGAGGAGGAACCGGCCAGGAGGAGAAACGCCGAACCCGTAACCGTCATCGCGCCCTCCCCGCCCGTCAAGGTCCCCGCGAAGTCGGACGAAGACGAGCTGAGCGACGACAAGAAGCCCCCTCGGGCCGGCCTCTGGCCGCGCTTCATCGCCGCCTCATTCATCATCATCGTCTCGATGGCGACCGCGACGGCCGCCACCTTCCTCCTCTACCTGACGGACATCGCCGAGGGGCTGGGCGGGCTCCCGGCCTGTCGAGGACGTGCTCGACACCGTCGAAGGCGGAGATCCGCAGACCGTGCTCATCCTCGGCTCGGACATCCGCCCGGAGATCGAGGAGAAGGGGCGCTCGGACACGACGATGCTGCTCCGCCTGGACGCCGACAAGAACGTCCTCTCGCTGCTCTCCCTGCCCCGCGACCTTCGCGTCAACATCCCCGGCTACGGGATCGGCAAGCTGAACGAGGCCTACACGGTCGGCGGGCCGAAGCTGACGACGGAGGTCGTCAACCAGCTCACCGGCCTCGATATCAACCACGTCGTCAACATCGACTTCGCCGGCTTCGCGGAGGCGGTGAACGCGATCGAGTGCGTATTCGTCGACGTGGATCGCAAGTACTTCCACTCGAACGAGGGCCTCTTCGGCGAAGAGCTCTACTCGGAGATCGACATCGACGCCGGCTACCAGCAGCTCTGCGGGTTCAAGGCGCTCCAGTACGTCCGCTACCGCCACGACGACAACGATCTCGTCCGCGCCGCCCGCCAGCAGTCGTTCCTGCGCGAGGCGCGCCAGAAGGTCCCGCCCGCGCGCCTCTTCACGAAGCGCAAGGAGTTCATCGACATCTTCACCAAGTACACGACCTCCGACGTCGATGACCCGATCGCGATGCTGGACACGCTGAAGCTGTTCGTCGAGCTGCGCGACGCGCCGATCCGCCGGATCGAGTTCCAGGGCGACATCGGCGGTCCCGAGTCCGCCTACGTGACCGCGTCGAGCGAGCAGATCAAGGCGGCGGTGCAGCAGTTCCTCGGCGAGAAGCCGGCGCCCACGGAGCAGGCGGCGCCGAGCGAGAGCGACGACGACGGTGATGACGGAGGTGACGGCGGCGGCGACTCCGGCGGAGGAGAGGGCGGCGATTCCGGCGGCGGCGGCTCCGGAGGAGGCGACTCTGGTGGCGATTCCGGCGGCGGGGCACCCGCACCCGACGCCAACCTGATCGACGCATCCGACGCGGCCCAGCGCTACGGCCTCGACTTCGACGGCAAGCTCCGCTTCCCCGTCTACGCCCCGACCCAGCTGAAGGCCGGCTCGCAGTACACCGATCAGTCCCGCGCGTACCAGATCGACACCTACGACGGCGAGCACTTCCCGGCCTACAAACTCGTCTTTTCGCTCGGCGGCCAGTTCGGCGTGCCCGAGTACTACGGCGTGATGGGCACGAAGTGGGAGGACCCCCCGATCCTCGACAACCCGAGCGAGACGCGGCAGATCGGCGATCGCAAGTACCTCCTCTTCTACGAGGGCGACCGCCTCCAGGTCGTCGGCTTCAAGACCCCGCAGGGGTCCTACTGGGTCTCGAACACGCTCACCGGCACCCTCAGCGAGGAAGAGATGCTCGGTGTCGCGGAGTCGATGAAGGCCTACTCGCCCGAGCAGTAGGCTCCTCGCCTCCATGAGCGCCCCTGAGGATCCTCAGAAGGAGCCGATCGGCGTCGTCGGCGTCGGCTGGGTCGGTCTCGTCACCGCGGCCTGCTTCGCCGAGCTCGGCCACGAGGTGCACGCGATCGATATCGACGCGGCGAAGATCGACGCGCTCGGCCGCGGCGAGATCACGATCCACGAGCCGGGCCTCCCCGAGCTGCTCGAGAAGAACTCCGACCGCCTTCACTGGACGACCGAGATCGGCGAGGTGATGGACGCCGCGCGACTGCTGTTCTGCTGCGTCGACACGCCGCCGACCTACTCCGGCGATGCGGACCTCTCGCGGGTGCAGGCGGTCGTGGCGGAGATGCGCGCCGACGGCGAACACGCGCTGGTGATGAAGAGCACCGTGCCCTCCGGCACCGGGCGGACGATCAAGCGGGACGTGCCCGACCTCGCCTACGTCTCCTGCCCCGAGTTCCTCAAGGAGGGGACGGCGGTCGCCGACTTCATGCATCCCGACCGTGTCGTCGTCGGAGCCGACGAGGGCAGCGAGTGGGCCGCCGACGCCATCGCCGGAGCCTACGAGCCGCTGGGCGGCGAACTGGTCCGCACCGACGTCGCGAGCGCGGAGATGATCAAGCTCGCCTCGAACGCCTTCCTGGCGACCAAGATCAGTTTCATCAACGAGATCGCCAACGTCTCCGAGGAGGTCGGTGCCGACGTCGCCGAGGTCGCCCGCGGCATGGGCCTCGACGAGCGCATCGGGCCGAGCTTCCTGCGCGCGGGCATCGGCTACGGGGGCTCATGCTTCCCGAAGGACGTCTCCGCCCTCAAGCAGCTCGCCGGCAACACCGGCTACCACTTCCAGCTGCTCAACTCGGTGATCGAGGTCAACGAGCTGCAGAAGCGGCGCGTGATCGGCAAGCTCGAGAAGCACCTCGGCTCGCTCGTCGGCCGGAAGGTCGCGCTGCTCGGGCTCGCTTTCAAGCCCGACACCGACGACATGCGCGAGGCCTCGAGTCTCGTTCTCTCGGCCCGGCTTCAGGGCGAAGGCGCCGCGGTCAGTGGCTACGACCCGGTTGCCGAGGACCGAGCCCGCGACCTGCTTCCAAATGTCGAGTTCGCCGATTCCGCCGAGGACGCCCTGCGCGGCGCCGACGCGGCGATCCTCGTCACGGAGTGGCCCGAGTTCGCGGAGCTCGACTGGAAGGCGATCGCGGGCGAGATGGCGAATCCCCTGGTCATCGACGGACGAAACTTCCTGGACCCGGAGGCGCTGCGCGCCGCCGGCTTCACCTACGAGGGGATCGGCCGAGGCTGATGCAGGCGCTGGTCCTCGTCGGCGGCGAGGGGACTCGCCTGCGCCCGCTGACGCGGACGGCACCGAAGCCGATCATCCCGCTGGTCGACCGGCCGTTCATCCGCTACATGGTCGACTGGCTCGCGCGGCACGGCGTCGACGAGGTGATCCTTTCGATCGGCTTCCTTGCGCACGGGATTCGCGAGGGCCTCGGTGACGAGATCCCGGGCGGGCCGAAGCTCCGCTACGTCGAGGAGCCTGATCGGAGGGGCACCGCCGGCGCGATCAAGTTCGCCGAGGAGTTCCTGGAGGATCGCTTCCTCGCCCTGAACGGCGACGTCCTCACCGACCTCGACCTGACGGCCCTGATCCGCCGCCACGAGGAGTCCGGCGCGACGGGCACGCTCGCCCTCTATCCGGTCGACGACCCGACCGCCTACGGCCTGGTGCGGCGAAAGGACGACGGGGAGATCAGGGAGTTTCTCGAGAAGCCCGATCCGGCCGAGATCGACACCGACGAGATCAGCGCCGGCGCCTATGTGCTGGAGCACTCGGTCCTCGACATGATCCCGCCGGACCAGGAGTTCTCGATCGAGCGGGAGGTCTTCCCCCGCCTCGTCGGCAACGGCCTCTATTCCCAGCGGCTCGAGGGCTATTGGATGGACATCGGTACCCCCGATCGCTACCTGCAGGCGAGCTGGGACATCCTCGAGGGCCGCGTCGAGACGGAGCCCGGCGCGATGGTCGACGACGATGGCCGCTACGTGGCCGCCGACGCCTCGGTCGACGGCGGCGCCGTTCTCGCCGGCTCGGTCTTCATCGAGTCCGGCACGACGGTCGCGAGTGGAGCGACCCTCGGCCCGCGCGCGGCGCTCGGCCCCGGCTGTGAGATCGGCGCGGGAGCGACCGTCGAGGGCGCCGTCCTGCACCGCAACTGCGAGCTTGACCCCGACGCAGAGGTTCGCGGCTCGATCCTCGCCCCGAACGTACGCGTCGGCGCCGGCGCGGTCGTCGAGCCGGATTGCGTGATCGGCCAAGGCGCCGCGATCGACCCGGGTGCGCGCGTCGAGAGCGGCAGCCGGATCGAGCCCGCCGAGGAGGTCGCGTGAGCATCGCCGAGAAGCTGAAGGCGGTCGACCCGACCGGGCAGGCGGACGTCGTGAAGGCGCTCCCGGAGCACCTGCGCGACGCGCTCTGGCGCTTCGACTCCGCCGGGCTCTCGCCGGTCGAGTGCTCCGGCCTCGTCGTCTGCGGGATGGGCGGCTCGGCGATCGGCGGCGACCTGGCGGCGGCGGCGTTCGGCGACCGCCAGAGCCTCGCGATCGATGTCGTCCGCGGGTACGGGCTTTCCTCGGTGACGCCGGCCGACCGCGCGGTCTTCTGCTCCAGTTACTCCGGCAACACCGAGGAGACGGTCGCGTGCTACGCGGCGGCCGAGGCCCTCGGCTCGCAGCGGATCGTCGCGACCACAGGCGGGACGATCGGCGAGGCGGCGCGCCGCGACGGCGTGCCGGTGATCGGGTTGCCGGCCGGCTTCCAGCCTCGCGCCGCGGTCGGCTACGCCTTTGCGGTCGCGGCCGAGGTCGCCGCCCTCTGCGGCGCCGCCCCGTCGATCCGGACGGAGATCGACGCGGCGGCAGCGCACCTGGAGGGGCAGCTGGACGCGCTCTGGGAGCGCGCCGAGGAGATCGCGACAGCGGTCGAGGGCAGCGTGCCGGTGATCGGCGGAGCGGACCTGACCGCCCCGGTCGCCTACCGCTGGAAGTGCCAGATGAACGAGAACGCCAAATGGCCGGCGTTCGCCCACGAGATGCCCGAGCTCGACCACAACGAGATCGTCGGCTGGCAGGGATCCGGGGACGGCGGCGCCGGTTCGTTCAGCGCGATCTTCCTCACCGACCGCGACCACCATCCGCGCATCCGCAGCCGCTTCGAGCTGACCGCTGAGCTGATCGCGCCGAACGCGCAGGGGGTGCACACGATCGAGACGGAGGGCGAATCGCGCACCGAGCGGCTGCTCTGGGCGGTGATGCTCGGCGACTTCGTCTCGCTCTGCCTTGCGGGCCTCCGCGGGCAAGACCCTGAGCCGGTCGAGGTGATCGAGAGCCTCAAGGACCGCCTCGGCAGACCGTGACAACGGAATCAACGGCCGACCGGCAAGGCCGGTCTCCTCAGCACCCGGCGGTAGAGACGGAGGACCTGCGCAGGATCTACGGGGAGGGGGAGACCGCCGTGCGCGCCCTCGATGGCGTATCGCTGCGAATCGAGCAGGGCGAGATGGTCGCGATCATGGGCCCGTCGGGATCGGGCAAGAGCACGATGCTGCACCTGCTCGGGGCGCTCGAGACGCCGACGTCCGGCCGGATCTCGCTCGCAGGCCAGGCGTTCGAGGGGATGAATGAGAAGCAGCTGACCCTGCTCCGGCGCGAGACGATCGGCTTCGTCTTTCAGTTCTTCAACCTGCTGCCGGCCCTGACCGCCGAGGAGAACGTCGTCCTGCCGGCACTGATCGCCGGCCGCCGCGACGATGCGACTCGCCAGCGGGCCGTGGACCTGCTCGAGCGGGTCGGCCTCGGCCCCCGTCGCGAGCACCTGCCGACCGAGCTCTCCGGCGGTGAGCAGCAGCGGGTCTCGATCGCCCGCGCGCTCCTGCTCGAGCCCGAGCTGGTCCTTGCCGACGAGCCGACCGGCAACCTCGACTCGCGCTCGAGCGGCGAGATCCTCGCCCTGCTCAGCGAGCTCAACAGCGACGAGGGCCACACGATCGTGATGGTCACGCACGACCCCGCCGCCGCCGCGACGGCGGGCCGCGTCGTCTTCCTGCGCGACGGCAAGATCGCCGGCGAGGTCGAGGGTGCCGACGCGCAGCGGGTCAGCGAGCGGTTCGCCGCGCTGGAGACCGCTCCCGCCACGGGCTGACCGTTGCGCTCCTTCGGCTCGATCGCCATGCGCCAGGTCCGCGCCCGGCGCATGCGGGCGCTCCTGACCGCCGCCGGGATCGTCCTCGGCGTCGGCATGATCTTCGGCGTCCTGACCCTGTCGGGGACGATCTCGCGCACCTTCACCGACCTCTTCGACTCGGTCTACGGCCGCGCCGACCTGGTCGTCTCCGGCAGCGAGTCGACGAGCCTGCCGAAGAAGACGCTCCGCCAGGTTCGCTCGGTGCCGGGGGTGGAGGAGGCGCAGGGGAACGTCTTCTCGGTCTTCACCAAGTACGTGAAGCCGCCGCCTCCCCCGGAGCCGATTAACCCGGTACCCGTACCTGAGCAGAAGGGGCCCCCGGACGCGAAGCGGAGGACGCCCCGCCGGTTGCTGACCCGCCCAAGCCGCCGAAGCCCGACCCGTCGGACCAGCTGAACGTCGTCGGGGAGGAGCCGGGCGTCTCCGACCTCACCGACTCCGACGTGACCTCGGGCAGGCGGCCCCGGGAGGGGCTCGAGATCATGGTCCTCGAGAGCTGGGCGAACGACCAGGACCTGAAGGCGGGCGATGAGCTTCGCCTCGTCACGCCCGTCGGCACCCGCCGCTTCGAGGTAACCGGCCTCTTCCAGTTCGCGACCGGCCTCGACTTCGGCGGCCAGGGGTTCGCGACGATGCCGATCGACCGCGCCCGCGACGTGATGGACAAGGGCCGGGGGTTCGACGAGATCGACGTCGTCGTCGCGGGCGGCAGCGACGGGATCGCCGCGGTCAAGCGCGATCTGCGGGGCAAGCTCGAGAAGGGCGCAAAGATCGCCACCCCCGACGCGAAGTCGGACGAGGTCGAGGGACAGCTGCAGGCGTTCAACGCGATCCTCTACTTCTTCGCCGCGATGGCCCTCTTCGTCGGGGGCTTCCTGATCTTCAACGCGTTCAACATGACGGTGCTCCAGCGGACGAGGGAGCTCGGCATGCTCCGCACGCTGGGCGCGACGAGGTCGATGATCGTCCGCACGGTTCTGCGCGAGGCGCTCGTCCTGGGGGTGATCGGCTGCCTGCTCGGCCTGGGCCTCGGCGTCCTGCTCGCGCTCGGGCTCGTCAAGCTGATGCGCGACGGCCTCGACTTCCCCGTCGGCGAGGTGGCCTTCACCGCGCTGCCGGGCATCGCCGCCGTCGCCTGCGGCCTGATCACCGCGGTCTTCGGAGCCCTGCTTCCGGCGCGGCGCGCCGCCAGGACCTCGCCGATCCGGGCGGTGCTGGGAGCGGAGGGCCTGCGCGTGCGCCCGAGCCTCCGCCGCGCAGCTTTCGGGATCGTCCTCATCGGCGTCGGCCTCGCCGGCACCTTCTGGCTCGGCGCCGCTGACGAGACGACGCCGCTCGTGGCGGCCGCCGGGATGAGCGGCACGATCGCGATCTTCTTCGGGATCGCGATGGTCGCGCCGTTCGTGATCGCGCCGCTCGTCCGCTTCATCTCCTGGCCGCTGCGCAAGGTTTCGCCGGTCGCCGGCCGCCTGGCCGCCGACTCGGCCCGCTCCGACCCCAACCGGACCGCGGCCACCGCGACCGGGCTGATGATCGGCCTGGCGCTGGTGGTCGCCGTGAACAGCCTCGGCGCCAGCTTCCTCCAGTCGATCGAGGAGGAGTTCGACCGTGCCTTCGCCCGCGACCTCTCGGTCCGTCCCGCGGGTTTCTCGCCTGGCGAGGGCCCCCAGCAGACGATCGCGAAGAACGTCAGCGAGCGGCTGGCGAAGCTGCCGCAGACAGGCGTGATCGCCCGGGAGCGGATCCTCTACTCGAACAACCTGCCGGGCCCGAAGGGCAAGCGTGGCTCCGACGGGCTGCTGCTCGGGTTCGAGGTGCCCGAGTTCGGGGAGCTGGACACGACCGAGATCGACGCCGGTGGCCCACCGCGCGAAGTCGTCTTCGACCGGTTGGCCCGCGGCCAGGTGACGATCGGCGAGGGCTACGCCGACGAGACGTCGCTCGGGGTTGGCGACGAGTTCGAGCTCGACGGGCCCTCGGGGACCGAGCGGGCCCGGGTCGCCGGGATCGTCGAGACCGTCGTCTTCGGCGGTCAAACAGTGGGAATGTCGTTGGAGACGATGCGAAAGGTCTACGGCGTCACCGCCGACTCCGAGCTGGCGCTGAAGGCGCGAACGCCGGCCGAGCGGGGCGAGCTGGAGCGGAAGGTCGAGGCGATCCTGCGCCGCGACTACCCGAATCTCGTCGCGCTCTCGAACGAGGAGGTGAAGTCGGAGGTCGAGGCGCAGGTGAACGAGCAGTTCGGGGTCTTCAACGCGATCGTCGGGGTCGCGATCTTCGCCAGCCTGTTCGGGATCATCAACACCCTTTCGATGTCCGTGCTCGAGCGCACCCGGGAGATCGGGGTCCTGCGGGCGCTCGGGTCGACGCGCTGGCAGATCCGCCGCCAGGTCGCGGACGAGAGCGTCGTGATCGGGCTGATCGGGGCGCTGCTAGGAATCGCCGTCGGCGCCGGGCTGGGCTGGGCGCTGCTGAAGGGACTCTCCGCAGGGGTACCGGGCGTTGAGTACCGGCCGCCGGTGGCGACGATGGTGGGCGTCGCGGTCGCCGGCGTCGTCCTCGGGCTGATCGCCTCGATCCTGCCCGCGCGCAGGGCAGCGCGGCTCGACGTGATCAAGGCTCTCAGTTACGAGTAGTTCAGGCCTGGGCCGGAGCCGCGTGGAGCGGCACCGCTGCGGGACGCTCGCTCGCGCCGTTGCCGTTCGGTGCGAACCGCGGCGGCAGCGGACTGCCGAAGCGCGGGCCCTGGGCGACCTGGCAGCCCATCTCGTACGCGGCGATCGCCTCGGTGTTGGTCTGGATCCCGTCGGCGACGGGGATCGCCTCCAACTCGGTCGCGGCGCGGGCGATGGTCGCGATGAGGCGACGTGCCCTCGACGACCGCGAGACGGCGCGGATCAGCGAGCTGTCGACCCGGACGTAGTCGAAGGGGAAGACGGCGAGCGCTTCGAGGGGCATGGTCTCGTCCTCACTGGAGACGCCGGCGCCGCAGTGGTCGAGCGCGAAGCGGACCCCGAGCTGGCGCAGCTCGCCCCAGGCGTCGCGGGCGGCCTCGAGCTCGGCGGCCGGCAGCCGGGAGCTGACCTCGAGGCAGAGCCGGCCGGGTGAAGTACCGGTGGCCGCCAGCGCGCCGGCGACGGTGTCGCCGATCGACGGTTCGCCGAGGCCGGTCGGCGCGATGCTCACAAGAGCGTCGGGACGCGCGCGATCGCGCCCCTCGAGCTCCTGGCATGCGCGCTCGACCAACCTGCGGGCGAGTGGCAGCGCGAGCGACGTTCGCTCGGCGTGCGGGAGAAAGTCTTCGGCGGCGATCAGCCCGTTCGGATGCCGCAGGCGGGGCAGCGCTTCGAAGCCGAAATGCCTGCCGTCCTCGAGCCAGACCTCCGACTGGAGGTGCACCTCGATCTGGTCCTGCTCGAGCGCCAGCCACAACTCGCGAGTGTTCATCGAAATCTCCCGTTTCGCATTGCCTGCGCTTTCAACGCGCTTGGCCGTGCCGGGTTTGCGAGTTCCCTTGCCTGCCCGATCGTCTGAGGATGCTTCTGCCATACCGCCTCCGTTTTCCCTTTTCCCCGCTCCTCCCTGAACCCGGAACGAGCATGCGGCATCGGGACGCGGATTCCTAGCGTGGAAACCCGCGAAACAGCGGTGGAGAACTACGTGATTTGTCGCTCTAGTAGCGGTAGTGGTCCGACTTGTACGGGCCCTCGACGGGCACGCCGATGTAGGCGGCCTGCTCGGCGCTCAGCTCGGAGAGGCTGACGCCGAGCGCGTCGAGGTGGAGGCGGGCGACCTTCTCGTCCAGGTGCTTCGGCAGGACGTAGACCCGCTTCTCGTACTCGTCGTTCTTCGAGAAGAGCTCGATCTGGGCGATCGTCTGGTTGGTGAACGAGTTCGACATCACGAACGAGGGGTGCCCCGTCGCGTTGCCGAGGTTCAGCAGCCGGCCCTCGGAGAGGACGATGATCGAGTGGCCGTCGGCGAAGACCCACTCGTCGACCTGCGGCTTGATGTTGATCTTGTCGACGCCGGGGATTCGCTCGAGGCCGGCGATGTCGATCTCGTTGTCGAAGTGGCCGATGTTGCCGACGATGGCCTGGTGCTTCATCCGCGCCATCTGCGCGGCCGTGATCACGTCCTTGTTGCCGGTCGCGGTGACGAAGATGTCGGCGGTCTCGACGACCTCCTCGAGCGTCCGCACCTCGTAGCCCTCCATCGCGGCCTGGAGCGCGCAGATCGGGTCGATCTCGGTGATGATCACGCGGGCGCCCTGGCCGCGCAGCGATGAGGCGCAGCCCTTGCCGACGTCGCCGTAGCCGCAGATCACGGCGACCTTGCCGCCGATCATCACATCCGTCGCGCGGTTGATCCCGTCGACCAGCGAGTGCCGGCAGCCGTAGAGGTTGTCGAACTTCGACTTCGTGACCGAGTCGTTGACGTTGATCGCCGGGAAGAGCAGATCGCCGGACTGCGCGAACTGGTAGAGGCGCAGGACGCCGGTCGTCGTCTCCTCCGTCACGCCCTGGATGCCGGCCGCCATCTTGGTGAACCGCTCGGGGTCGGCCTCGAGCGAGCGCTGGAGCGTCTCGAGCACGATCCGGAACTCCTCCGATTCGGCCGAGGCCGGGTCGGGAACCGCGCCGGCCTTCTCGAACTCGACGCCCTTGTGGACGAGCAGCGTCGCGTCGCCGCCGTCGTCGAGGATCATGTTCGGGCCGTCAGAGCCGGGCCATGTGAGCGCCTGCTCGGTGCACCACCAGTATTCCTCGAGCGTCTCGCCCTTCCAGGCGAAGACGGGGATCCCGGCGGCCGCGATCGCGGCGGCGGCGTGGTCCTGCGTCGAGAAGATGTTGCAGGAGGCCCAGCGCACCTCGGCGCCGAGGGCGACCAGGGTCTCGATCAGGACCGCGGTCTGCACCGTCATGTGGAGGGAGCCCATGACCTTCGCTCCGGCGAGCGGCTGCGACGCGGCGAACTCCTCGCGCGTCCTCATCAGGCCGGGCATCTCGTGCTCGGCGAGCGTGATCTCCTTGCGGCCGAACTCGGCGAGGCCGATGTCTGCGACCTTGTAATCCTCGGTGGCGGTGGCCATCTTCTGGGTGGTCCCTCCGTCGCTTAATGGGGTCTGGGGCGGGCAGAACAGTAGCGAGCGGAGACCTCTACTAGGGTCAGTCGACCGATGCGAGCGATGGTCCTAGCGGCGGGGCTCGGCAAGCGGCTGCGGCCGCTCACCTTCACGACCCCCAAGCCGCTCGCGCCGGTCGTCAACCGGCCGGTGATGGAGCACATCGTCGAGCTCTGCGCCCGGCACGGATTCGGCGAGGTGATCGCGAACCTCTCGCACCTGGGCGACCGCATCCGCGACCACTTCGGCGACGGCTCGGCGCTCGGCGTCGACCTGTCGTTCAGCGAGGAGGAGGAGCTGCTCGGCACCGCCGGCGGAGTTCGCAACGTCGCCGACTTCCTCACGGGCGGGGAGGGGGACTCGTTCCTGATCATCTCCGGTGATGCGCTGACCGACATCGACCTGGGCGCGCTCCGCGAGCGCCACGAATCGCACGACGGGATCGCGACGCTCGCGGTGAAGCGGGTCGCCGACACGCGCGAGTACGGGGTCGTCATCCACGGTGCCGACGGGCGGGTCCAGGGGTTCCAGGAGAAGCCGGACCCCGCCGAGGCGCTCTCGGACCTCGGCAACTGCGGCATCTACGTCTTCCGCAAGGAGATCTTCGACTACTTCCCCGAGGAGCCGTTCGCGGACTGGGCGATGGACGTCTTCCCGGCGCTGCTCGCCGAGGACGTCTCCTTCTACGTCCACGAGTTCGACGATTACTGGAACGACATCGGCTCGCTCGACGAGTACCGGCAGGGGAACGTCGATGCGCTGGCCGGCGCCGTCAGGCTCAGCTTCGAGGGCGAGGAGGTCGCCGACGGCATCCGCTCGGCCGGGACGGAGGTGCCGGCGGACGCCGAGCTGACCGGGCCTGCGCTGCTCGGCCGCGGTTGCGAGATCGGCGCGGATTCGTGGCTGCACGGCCCCCTGGTGGTCGGCGACGGGGCGCGGATCGGCGAGGGCGCCCAGCTGCGAGAGGCCGTGGTGCTGCCCGGTGCAGAGGTGCCTGCAGGCGCCGTTCTCGCCGGGGCGATCGTCGGTGGATGACATAGGCTGAAGGACTGATGGGCTCTCCCGAGCAACCACCTGGGGATGCCGGGCAGCGACCCGGCGAGGGCGACTTCGATTGGGAGTCCCCGGGCCTTGGCACGCGCGTCAACGAGATCGTCGACGCGGTCGAGCGCGAGGCGGCGAAGCTCCGCCAGGAAGCCGAGCAGGACGCCCAGCAGATCCGCCTCCAGGCGCAGGAGGAGGCGCAGCGCTACGCCGACCAGGCCCGGCAGCAGACCGACGCGATGGCCGCGCAGCGGGTGCAGCGGATCCAGGAGCTTTCCGACGCGCTCATGGCCCGGGCCGAGGAGGTCCTCGAGCGCCTCGACTACGCCGTCCCGGTGAAGGCCGGATTCGAGAACCTCGTCAAGGCCCTCGGCGAGACCGCCGAGCGGCTGGCCAGCCAGGACTACTCCGATGTTGCCCAGCCCTCCTGGGAGGAGGTCAGGGAGGCGACGCCGCCTCCGGCAACGGGGGCGCCGCTCCCCGGAGCCGGCGAGCCGCCACCCGAGCACTCGCCCGCCTTCGCGGCACCGGGGACCGCGACCGTGCCACCGCCCGGCGGCTACCCGCAGCCCGGCGAAGGAGCTCCGACGCCCGGCTATCCGCCGCCCGCCGACCAGGCCATCGGGCAATCCCCGCCGCAGCCCCCGGCGCGCCGCCCGCAGGCGCCTGGCAGGCCCTCGACGACGCGCACCGCATCGCGATCCAGATGGCCGCGTCCGGCAGCACCCGCGGCGAAGTCGAAGCGCACCTCGCACACGCGCCCGCACCGGCCCGAGCCTCCGTGCTCGACGAGATCTTCGGCCGAGGCAGCCCGGCGGAGACCCGGGTGCCCTGGGCCCAGCCGCCGGGCTGAGGGCGCCTCTTCGGCACGGGCTAGGGACGTAAGCGCCGCGTCCGCGCCGCGAGACGCCCAGGTCGCGGGGCATGTAGGGCAACGGATCAGGGGCTCGTGCGTATTCCGTCACTCCTTGCGCGCGTTTCGCGTGAGGTCTCGAATCGACTGTGCACTTAGTGGCGCCATAGCACCGGTAAGTGCGCAGTCAACGCTGAGCACGCATCGACTGTGCGATTGAGCCGGTCATAGGCGGCTTAGGTGCACAGTCGATGGCCACCGACGCCTCGCGTCCCGAGCCGCGGCCCAACCCACCCTCCCTACATGCCCCGCGACCTCGGCGCCTCGCGGCGCGGACATTGCGCCCCGTCCCTCGGCGTGAACCCCGCGCCCAACCCCAAAAACCCCCCGTTTCCACGCACTCCTCACGCACGGTTTTGCCGCCGAACCCGTGCCTAGAGTTCGCGGCGCTCGTGTGAAGCGTCCGCTGGTGACTCGATCATCCCCGGCGGTGGAGCCTCAATGGAGACCAGGAGGAGCGCGATGTCCCCAATCGCAGACGATGGGCGCGGAGGCGGCGCCGTGAACGCCTCGGACGAGCGGCTCGCAGACAGGCGCGCGGCTTTGCGGCGCGCGGTCAGCGACCTCGGCGACGTGACGACCAACTTTCGCGACCGGCTCGCGGAATCCGGGCACGAGGTGAACTCGGACGCTCGGGATCCCGCGCCCGCGCCGACGCCCCTCTCGCGCGGCCCCGCGTGGCCCGGATCGCGCCGGCCCCGGTCTCGCCGCTGCCCCCACGCGCGGTCGAGCCCCCGCCGCCACCACTCCCCGAGATCGATGAGGACTCCGGCCCGAGCCCAGCGCAGGCGCAGCGCGAGGCTGCGATGGCGGATGCGCGCCAGCGCTTCGAGTCCGCGTCGCGCCAGGCCGACGCCCTCGTCCGCACGATCACGGAGGCGGTGCAGAGTGAGACGCGCGCCCTTCACGCAAGCGTCGAGGCGAGCGCGGACGCCCGCTGGCGTGAGGTGGAGACCGAGGCCCGGCGCCGGCTGCGCCGCGCCGAGGCCGAGGCGGACGCACTCGTCGATCAGCGGCGCCGCAGGATCGCCGAGGTCAGCGACCGCATCCTCGAGCTCGGTGAGACGCTCGCCGGCCGTCTGGCGGAGGCCGACGTGGTGAAGGGCCAGTTCGACCTCTTCGTCCAGAGCCTCAGCGAGGCCTCCGACCGGCTTGCCCTCGAAAGCACTCCGAGCGCTTCCGCTGTCGCTGACGGGCCGATTTCCCGGCTTCCCGGGCGGGATGATGCAGCCCCTGGGTCAGGTCTAGCGGAGGCTGCCTAGGTTTTGCCAACTTTCGGACCCGAGCGCCGTACCGGGGAACCCAGGCGCTGTCTGAGCGTTAAAAAACCGATGGTAACTTCAGCTGTCACGGCCTGTACGCCGTGCTTCCATGGCGCCTCAGGTTGATTCTCACGGCAGGGTGACGGCGAACGGGGTTCGTCTCACTCTCGCCCTGCTCGTAGCCGCCCTGGTGATCAGCGGCTGCGGTGTCTTCGGCGGCGATGACGGCGACGCCGACACCACGACCACGACCACTGCAACCGAGACGACCTCGGAGACCACCGAGGGCGAGGTGGCCACCGACGAGGAGGCCGCTGCGGACGCCGACGCGACCGACACCGAGGCCGGCGAGGTCGCGGGCGAGAACGAAGCCGCGACGGCGGATGAGACCGCCGACGCGGAGGGCGTCGAGACCACGACGGTCGACCCCGTCACCGGCGAGACCGTCGTCACGACCACGGCGGCCACCACTCCCGAGACCGTGACGACGACCGTCCGGGACCCGGCCTCCGGCGAGCTCATCACCACCACGACCATCGCGACGACCACGGCCGAGACAACGGCGGAGACGACGGTCGGCCCCGACGGCGTGGTCGTCATCGCCCCGCCCCGCGAAACCGCGACGGCGGTCGCCCCGGTGCGCGAGGGCGCGTCACCAACGCCCAGTCGGGCCTCTCGATGATCCCCGGCCTCGGCGCCCGCGCGTCCTTCCCCCGCTTCTTTGCCCCCGGCAGCCCATGGAACACCGACGTCTCTCGCGAGGGCGTCGATCCGCGCTCGGACGAGATGATCGCCCAGGCGCGCACCCGGATCGCTGTGGAGGAGATCAACGGGCGCTCGGTCCGGGTCGAGAAGAAGCTGAAGGAGGAGGGGCTGACCGTCAACACGACGCGCTGGACGGTCCCGCTCTTCTCCGAGCAGGGCGGAGTGCCGACCGTGGCGGTCTGCCGCCAGGTCGACTGCGGCCCCGACGCGGTCGACGAGATCCGGCTACCGCCGGATGCGAGGCCCGACCCTCGCTTTGACGGCTGGATGACGGTGATCAACACCCAGACCCGCGAAGCGCTCGACTTCTGGCGCGCCCGCCGGGAGCAGGACGGGTCGATCTCCTATCACTTCGTCAAGGCCTGGGACCTGAACGGACCGGGCTTCCAGGAGCCCGGCGGCGTCAGCGCCCGCGGCTCCGGCCTGCCGCTCTTCGCCGGGTTGGTCCGTCCCGAGGAGATCGACCGCGGCAAGATCGACCACGCCCTCGCGATCGCCGTGCCCGGTGCGGCGAAGGAGCGGTTCGTGCAGCCGGCCTCCCGCACCGACGGCGTCGGCAAGCGGACGTCGATCCCCGAGGGCGCGCGCCTCCGGCTTCGGTTCCGCAACACGGAGGACTACATCAACCGGGTCTGCTCAGACCGCGAACGGGAGCGCGACAAGGCTCGCAAGTTCGAGCAGGCGCGGCGACAGAACCAGGAGCTGGCCAGGCAGCAGACCCGCGAGTTCAAGCCGAAGGGCGCTGAGAGGCGCAGGCTTGCTCGGGCCCGAGCGCGCGACCTGGAGCGGGAGCTGGCTCGAATCGCCCGTCAGCCCTGCGGGCTGGCGAGGAGCCCGGAGGCCCAGCTCAGCCGCACATTCGTCCGCAACGGCGTCCAGCGGCGTACCGCCCAGATCCTGATCGAGGCCCTCAAGCACTACGGCGCGATCGTCGTCGAGCGCTCCGCTTCCCCGACTCTGTACGCCCAGCGGAACGCGCGCTGGAAGAAGGTCCTGCCGCTGAACGTGCTCCAGGACATCAAGCTCCGCAACTTCGAGGTGCTGGAGCTGCCGAAGGTCCTCAACGACCCGGGCAGCTTCACGCAGATCGACCCCTTCACCGGCCTGCCGACGGCCGCCCCGACGAGCATCCCGGGCACCGCCGCGGGCGTCGACACGAGCACGGGGACGACGACGGCGACCACGACGAGCGAGACCACCGGTAGCACCACCACGCCGACGACGACCGGGGATACGACGACCACCACCACGACGACGACGCCATGAGGGGCCTTCTCGGCTTCATCATCGCCGCGATCATCGTCGTCGTGATCATCCTGGTCGTCGACCTGGACGGCTGCGGCCTCGACGGAAGGGACGGGCCGGAGAACGACGACACCCTGACGACCCCGTCGGAACAGGCCGAGGCCGAGGGCAGGCCGGCGGAGCCGGAGAACCAGCCGGAGGAACTGCCGCCGCGGCCGGCCGGCGAGGTCGCGGTCGAGGGCGCGATCGACGGTTCGCTGACGACCTTCTTCACCGAGGGCGACGGCACGACCCCCGGGTTCGCCGTGGGGGCCGAGGCCTCCGGGCTCAACATCGAGCCGGTCCTGCAGCAGACCGACGAGGGGGTTGGCTTCAACGACCTCTGCGACGGCCGCGTCGACCTCGTCGACGCGTCACGCCCGATCGCCCCCGAGGAGGTCGAGCGCTGCGAGCGCAACGGCCTCCAGGCCGTCGAGTTCGTGCTCGGCTACGACGCCGCCGTCCTGGCGACGAAGAACGAGGCGGACGTCGGCGCCGATTGCGTCTCGATCAGCCAGCTGCGGGAGGTCTTCGAGGCCGGCTCGCCGATCGAGGCGTGGAACCAGATCGAGCCGTTCTTCTTCCCGGTGAGGCTCGACACCGCGGGCCCCGCCGAGGGCACGAGCGACTTCAACTTCGTCTTCGAGCGGATCCTCGGCCTACCGAACCCGACCCAGGCCGACCTGCGCGAGGACTATGAGGGGTTCGCGGAGGAGGACCCGGTCCGTCGTGCCGTCTGGCGCAACCAGAAGGGCGTGCTCGGGATCGTCGGCTTCTCCTTCTACGGGTTGCACGAGAACCAGCTGCGCCCGCTCGAGATCGACGGTGAGACCGGGGACAGCTGCGTCTTCCCCTCCGAGGAGACGATCTCCGCGCTCCTCTACCCCTTCACGAAGGGCCTCCGCCTCTACACGACCACTCGCAGCCTCCAGCGCGCCGAGGTCCGCGAGTTCATGCGAGCGTTCATCGAGCGCGCCGAGGACCTGGCGGTCGCGAACGACTTCATCCCCCTCCTCGACACCCAGCGCCAGGCCCAGCTGCGCCGGCTCGACAACCCGACGGCGCTGGCCGAGCCGACGCTGGTCGACGAGGCCGGAGTGATCATCGCCTACCGGATCCCTCAGCCCACGGAAGTCACCGAGGGCACCGAGGGGCAGACGACGACCGAGACGACGATCGGCGCCGGGACGACCGAGACCACCACGACGGTGCCGGGCCCCGGCACCGAGGGCTCGATCGCCGAGCAGAGGGCACCGGACGCCGCCGCCGAAGACCGACCCTAGATTGGCGATTACGATTGAACACGCAAATTGCGGCATTTCGCGACAGAGCGCCCCCCTTTGGGCGCCTCGTCGCCGTGCCAGGGGTAAGCGATGACCGATAGCGGAAACGATCCGGTGCCGGGCGGCCCGCCGGGAGATCTGAGCGGCTTCGATCGCGCGATCAACGATCTCCACTCGCGGATCGCCGACCTTCGCGTCAGCGTCGACGACCTCGGCCCGGGCGCGGCCCAGCCACCCCCGGCCCCGCCCGCGTACGAGCCGCCGCCCTCGCCGCGCCGCCCGCGCCTATTCGCCGCCACCGGAGCAGCAGCCCCCTGCGTACCCGCCGCCCGCCTACCAACCGGCCGATCCGGGCATCGGCGAACCACCCCCCGCAGGCGCCTACGCCCCGCCCCCCGCATATGCGCCGCCGGAGCAGCCGCCGCCCGCGTATCCGCCGCCCTACCAGGAGCCGCCGCAGGCGCCTCCCTACTACGCGGAACCGGCCCCGGCCGCCGCGCCCTATGGCGCCCCCGCCCAGGCCGATGTCTACGGCGTCCCGGTGGCGCCGACCGCGCCTGTCGAGGGGTCCGATGGGCTCGGTACTTTTTTCCGAGTCGACGTCGGCCCGTTCGAGGACCTGCTTGCCATGACTGCGTTCGAGGAGCAGCTCAGCGCTCTCCCCTCTATGGCGGACGTTCGCGTGCGCCGTTTTGCGGCGCGCCGGGCCGAGATCGAGATCGAGATGATCGGCACCGCTCCCCTCGCCCGTGAGGTGCGCCGCGTCGCGCCCGAGGCGGAGTCCCTCGTCCAGCCGGACGGCACCCTGTCCGTCGAGCTGCACGACGAGCGATGGACCGGAGGGACCGGCGAGCCGGTGATCGCCGAGGAACCCGATATCGGCGAGCCGGCCGAGACTGCCGAAGCCGAGCAGGGTGGCGAACATGGTTGAGGCTTTCACCAACACCTTCTTCGCGATGGCCCTGCTCCTGGGCCTGATCCTCTTCTTCGTCGGCTTCGTGCTCGCGCCACTCGTCGTGATCGCCGTCGGCTACGCCCTCTTCAACGCCGGAAGCGGCGGGGAGTAGCCATGGCGACGATCGGGCCAAACGATCCCTGGGGCACGAACCCGGATCCCTACGGCGGTGGCGCCGCCTACGCCGACCTCGTCCAGCTCGACCCCGCAGGCGGCGTCGACCCGGTCAACCCGCTCGCCGCCCAGCTCCTGCCCGAGTCGGTCTGCCGCCATTTCCGCATCGTCCCGATCTCCTACGTCGAGGGCGAGCTGACGCTGGCGGTCACCGATCCGTCCGACTCGCTCGCCCAGAGCGTCGCCCACTCGCTGACCAACGACCCGCTGCGAATCGTCGTCGCGGCACCCGAGGAGATCGACCGGGCGATCGACCGCGCGTTCGGCGGGGCGCCGGCGCCGGCTCCGCTCGAGGCCGAGACCCACCAACGGCGAGCCGTCCTCGCTGCTGATCCCGGGCCGCCTCGGCGAGATCCTCGTCTCCCGCAACCTGATCACCGAGGAGGAGCTCTACGCCGCGCTCGAGCTGCAGGAGCGCACCGGCTCCCGCCTCGGCGAGCTGCTCTACGCGGAGCGGCTCGTGCGCGAGGACGACCTCGCCCAGGCGCTCGCCGACCAGCTACGCGTGCCGCTGGTCGAGCTCGAGGGCATCGAGCCGGATCCGGCGGCGCTCGCGATCATCCCGGAGTCGCTGCAGCGTGGCAGCCGCGTGATCCCGCTCGCCGTCGACGGGACGACCCTGCACGTCGCGATCACCGACCCGCTCGATGACGACACCTACGCGGCGCTCCGCGAGCACACGGACCTCAACCTGCGCGCCTATCTCGTCGCGCGCACCGACCTCGAGTCGCTGCTGCGGCGCGTGCACCAGGACGAGTACGTGCGCGCCGCCCGTACCGAGCTGCTCACCCGCTTCCCCGACGACTGCGCGAACCGGGTCCTCTCGGACGGCCAGCGGGCCTTCTTCATCGGCCTCCTCGTCGTGATCGCCGTCGCCGCGATCTTCTACCCGCTGGAGACGGCGCAGGCGCTGATCATCGGCTCGGTGATCATCTACGCGCTCGCTTCGCTCTACAAGTTCAAGCTCTTCTACGACTCCTTCGGCCGCCGTCGCGAGTTCGTCGTCTCCCCGGCCGAGATCGCCGCCCTCGACGAACGGGCGTTACCGATCTACACGATCCTGGTGCCGCTCTACGACGAGGCCGAGGTGCTGCCGCAGCTCGTCGCCAACATCGACTCGCTCGACTATCCGAAGTCGAAGCTCGAGGTGCTCCTGCTCGCCGAGGAGGACGACGAGGTGACGATCGAGGCGATCCGCGAGATGGACCTCTCGCCGGCATTCAAGACGATCGTCGTTCCCGACTCGCAGCCGAAGACGAAGCCGAAGGCCTGCAACTACGGCCTCGTGCAGGCGACCGGCAAGTACGTCGTCATCTACGACGCCGAGGACCAGCCGGACCCCGACCAGCTGAAGAAGGCGGTGATCGCCTTCGACCGCGCCGAGGACCGCGTCGTCTGCATCCAGTGCAAGCTCAACTACTTCAACTCGACCCAGAACCTGCTCACCCGCTTCTTCGCGACCGAGTACGCCCTCTGGTTCGACCTACTCCTGCCGGGCCTTGATGCGAGCGGCGCGCCGATCCCGCTCGGCGGCACCTCGAACCACTTCGAGCGCGAGGTGCTGATCGAGATCGGCGCCTGGGATCCGTTCAACGTCACCGAGGACGCGGACCTCGGCCTGCGCCTGCACAAGGACGGCTACAAGACCGCGATGCTCGACTCGACCACGCTCGAGGAGGCGAACTCGGCCCTCGGCAATTGGGTCCGCCAGCGCTCGCGCTGGGTCAAGGGCTACCTGCAGACCTATCTGGTCCACATGCGCCACCCGCTGCGGCTGCTCCGCGAGCTCGGTATCGGCGCCTTCCTCTCCTTCCAGTTCATCGTCGGCGGCACGATCATCTTCCTCCTCAACCCGATCTTCTGGGCCCTGACGACGCTCTGGCTGCTGACCGAGGCGGGCTTCATCGAGGCGCTCTTCCCAGGCGCGATCTTCTACATCGCCTCCGCGCAGCTCTTCATCGGCAACTTCATCTTCACCTACCTGACCGTCGCCGGCGCGCTCCAGCGCGGCCTCTTCGACCTGGTCAAGTACGCGCTCTTCACACCGGTCTACTGGGGTCTGATGTCGGTTGGCGCCTACCGCGGGTTCTTCCAGCTGTTCACCAAGCCCTTCTACTGGGAGAAGACGGTGCACGGCCTCGACACGACCGGCGGAGGCAATAAGTAGTGGAGGCTGCATCGGGCACGATCGGCGCACGCTCCGGGACCCGTCCGGGCGGCCTCGCCGAGCCGCGCCAGGACGCGTTCGAGCCGGACATGCCCGAGACGGTCAGCGTCGCGAGGTTCGAGACACTCGCGATCTTCGTCCTCTTCACGATCGCCTTCGCGCTCTTCGGCTACAAGGTCGTCGTCGAGCAGCACGTGATCGTCTTCGACGCGCTCGACCGGCTCTCGCGGGCGCTGATGGTCTGGCACAACGATCCGCCGAAGCTTGCCGCGATCGGCTTCACGCTGCCGCCGCTTGGCACCCTCGCCCTGGTCCCGTTCGCGCTCTTCCGCGACCTCGTCAGCTCGGGCCTCGCGCTGCCGCTCTCCTCAGCGATCTTCGCCGCCGGCGGCCTCGCGTTCATCGACCGCATGTTCGCCGCCGCCCAGATGGGCTTCCTGCGCTTCGGCGTCGTCCTGCTGGTCGCGATCAACCCGATGTTCGCCTTCTACGCGGTCAACGGAATGCCCGAGGCCTTCTACTTCCTGATGGTCAGCTTCGCGCTGTTCTGCCTGGTCGCCTGGGCGCGGACGACATCCGTCCGCTATCTGATCGGCACCGGTCTGGCGATGGCTGTCGCCGGATTGGTCCGCTACGAGTTCATCGTCTGGACCCTGCTGCTCGCCTTCGTCTTCGCCGCTGTGCTGGCTCAGCGCGACCGCGAGGGCGACGAGGTTCAGGGCTCAGTAGTCGCCTTCCTGGCGCCGATCTTCTACTGCGTCGGGCTCTGGGTCTTCTTCAACCTGATCGTGCTCGGGGATCCCTTCGAATGGGTGCAGGTGACCCGCACCGAGCCGATCTTTGCCACGGGCCCCGGCCCGGACTTCGCCTTCGGAGACGCCTTCGCCGCGGCGATCGAGATCGAACTGATCTTCCCGCTCACCCTCGTCGTCCTGCCGTTCCTCTTATTCAGCGCTTTCCGGGAGGGTGGTGCGGCCTCGATCGGCTTCGCGCTCCTGATCCTGATCAACATCGGCTGGTCGATCGGCAGTGCCGCGATCGCCGGCTCGATCGACGCGATCGAGCTGAAGGACGCGCTCCCCGGCATGCTCGCCGCCCTTGCCGGGCTCGCCTGGCTTCATTACTTATTCGAGGGAGCGCGGACGATCATCGCGATCGGGACGATCATCGGCGCCGGGATCGCTCTCCCGTTCGCCTGGGACGCGATGAAGGACTATCCGCACCAGAACCTGGAACAGGCGTTCACCCGCGCCGCCCTCTCCAACGAGGACCAGGAGGGCACCTCCTCGCGCGGCGGCTTCACCGTCGGCGTCGCCCAGGAGCGCGACGTCGCAAAATTCGTCGAGACCCTCGACTCCGGGACGGGCGACATCCTCACGGACAATGCCCGGACGTTCGGGGTGATCTCCCTGACCGCGGAGCCCGAGCTCTTCCTCGACCGGGTCGACATGGGCGATGAGGTCTGGCAGGGCATCCTCGAGAACCCCTACGGCAAGGTCGATTACATGGTGATCGAGCGCTCCGACCTGATCACGGACCAATACCCGGGGATCGAGGACGGCGAGGTGGATGGCTTCGAGGTCCTGACCTCGAACGACCGCTACACGGTCGTGCGGGTGGCAAACGAGGATCCGAACGCCGAGGAATCGACGTCGACGTCAACCAGCCAGAGCAGCACGGCCGACGACGCCGCAGGTCAGGGCGCCGGTGCGACGACGACCACCCAGCCGACCGTCCAGCAGAGCACCCAGGGGATCCCGGGCGGCGGCGGGAACACAGGCCAGGGTGCCGGCCTCGGCACCGCGGAGCCGGCGCCGTTCGACAGCCAGGCGAACGGCCAGCAGGGAAGCGGCTTCTAGCTCCCTGCCTAGGCCAGGGAGCGGGAGGGCGCGTAGTGCTCGCGCAGGCGGGCCTCGAGGTCACCCTCGATCCGCCTGTTGCCCACCGCCGGAGCCGACTTGATCGTCTCCTTGTCCTGGGGCACCCAGACGTGGCCGGGGCTCGCGACGGCACCCTCGAACGGGAGAGCCACCTCGTGCGTGGTAAAGCGTCCTTCGCGAACGATCAACCAGGCGGGCGCGCCGTCGGCGCCCACGACTACGTCCTCGACCCGGCCAACGCCGGCGCCGTAGACGTCCTCAACCCTGCTCCCAATCCACGTGCGAGCCTCGTCGGCTCCAGGCACTGCGGTTCCGTGCAATTCTCGAACTTCAAGCATGAAGGGCCCTCCTTTCCCTCTTCACGGTACCACCGAGCGGCCCTGTCTAAACCTAGACAGGCAGGAAATCCCTGCTTGGGCCGGAAATTCCGGAAAGCGGGAGAGCTACGACTGCGTGTCGGCGCCGCTCGGCAGCGGTGCCACGCGCACGACGTTGCCGCGGAACTGCAGGCGGCCGACCAGCTCCATGTCGACGCCGTCCCCGACGGTCAGCCGGAGCTCGTCAAGCGTCGGCAGCTGCTGCGGCGTTTCCGCCCGCGGCTGCTGTGGCGCCTGCTGAGCCTGCTCCGGGCGGAGCGGCTCACGCGGGGGCGGCGACGGCGCCTCGAACTGGCGCGGCGCCGTCCACGGCTCCTGCGGGCGCGAGGCGGGGCGGGCGTCCGCGGCACGCTGCTGCACGCGCGGCGGCACTGGAGGCCTGGGGGGCAGGGGCGGAAGCGGGGGCGGCTCTGCGACCGGCCCACGTTCGGCTGCGGCCGCGGTCCATGCCGGATGGCGGCGCGGCTCCTGGCGCGGCGGCACCGGAGGCGGAGGGGCCGGTCCCCGGGTCTGGCCGGTCGTGGTCGTCGTGGCGGCCTGGCGAGCCGGTGCGGGCTCGGTCCAGCGGGGCGCGGGCGGGGCGGCCTCCGCGGACACCGGTGCCGACGCCGGCGACGGCGCCATGCGAAGCGCGTCCTCGGCGATGGTGCCGCCGACGGGATGGCCGCTCTCGGCGTAGTAGCGACGCAGGGTGTCGCTCAGCTCGTGGCTCAGGGGTGCGCTCGGGCGAACGGCGGGAGCACCGCGCACGACCTCGCGCTCGAACGGGATCCAGACGTGGCCTGCGCCGCTCGCGGCCTGCGCGAACGGCACGAGCGTGTGCCGCCCGCCGATCCGGCCGTCGCGAACGAGCAGCCAGAGGGGCTCACCGGAATCCGGATCCATCCAGATGTCCTCGAGCTTGCCGATCGAGGCGCCGTAAATATCGTCCACGCGGGAACCGATCCAGCGCAAAGCCTGCTGAAGCGTGGGACGCGCGCTGCCGCGCAACTCGAGAGTCATCCTTGGTTTCTCCGTTTACCCCTGGGCTTTTCCTGTACCCATGTCATTGGCCGAACTCAAACGGGCCTTCCTGGCCCAATCGTGAGAGCCGATCCAGTTGTACACGCGAAAATTTACCATGCCTGGTGGTTGCAACGCGCTAGCCGGCCGCTGGTTACGGCATTTGATAGGGGATTTAGCCGAGGCCGTGAGTATCTTCAAACAATGAAACCGCCGAATCCTTGGGACATCGCGGACGCGCCCGGGTTCGGCTCGATCTCATCTGCATGAGATGCCGGGTTCTCGTCCTAGAAAGGCGCTCGGCGCTTGCTTCTTGATCGTCGCGGCGACCGCAGTGGTTTCAGCCGCGCTCGTCGCCGGCCCCCCAGGCACGCCTGTCGGCCCCGATTCGGCCGAGGCGCGCTGCGGCGAGCGCCTGGCCGCGAAATACAGCGTGCAGAGCCGCTATTCGAAGCTGTACGCGAGCCAGTACAAGAAGAAGCTCAAGGTGAGCGTGACCACGCACCATGGCCCGCTCGTCGAATGGCAGGTGCAGATGTACACCTTCCAGGGCAAGTTGCTCGGGCAGACGAAGCGCAAGCGCGCCCTGAACAACACGAAGACCGTCCGGGTCGACCTGAAGTTCCCGATCCAGCCGGGCAAGTTCACGATCGTGATCAAGGGCTTCCCGCGGGGCTGCCACAGCGAGTCGGTGACCTCGGACGTCGTCCGCTTCGCCGATTGCACCACCCGGCTCCCGGTCAAGTTCCCCAGCCTGCCGGGCGGGACCGCCTCCGACTACGGCGCCTTCCTGTCGGTTCCGGTCGAGTCGCGCGGGGGAGCACTGATCAAGCACCCGGAGAGCGAGATCTTCAGTTTCGACGGCACCTTCTACGGTCGCAACATCGACGACTACAAGGTGCTCTTCGGCCGCCTCACGTTCAACAACAAGCTGACCCGGGCCCTGCAGCCGGGCGGCTACACGATGGTCGTCAGCGGCCGGCTGGATCAGCCGCGCGAGTGTGGCAACAAGACCGCCCAGGTCACGTTGACCTTCAACTAGCCACCTCTTCCTCGGCGTCCTCTGCGTCGGCTGGCGCGTCCTCCGAGTCGGCGGGTGACTCGCCGTTCTCGCGTTCGCTTTCGATCTCGTCGATCACGGCGAGGGCGTCGCGGACGGCCGCCGCGCTCGAGGCGAGCTCGGCCGAGGCGGCATCGACGTCGTCGTAGGCCGCCTTAAGCTCGCGGTCGCGCGCCTCGAGCTGAAGCTCGAGATCGGCGATCCGAGCCTCGAGCGCGGCCGTCCGCTCGGCGGCGGCGGCCTCGGCCTCGGCGTCCCGGTCTCTGCGGCGGAACCAGCCCACGCCGCGAATATATGCGCTCAGCCGTTACTCGGGGTGCGGCTTGTACCAGGGCTCGGCGAAGTACTCGTCGTTCGCCCACGGCCGCTCGTCCATCCAGCGCTGCACGTCGCGGACGTATTGCTCGTTCGACGGGACGTGCCAGTTGCCGGTGACCCAGGCGCCGACGCTGCCCCAGAGGTCGCCGGCGACATAGCGGCCGATGTTGTTGACGGCGACATCGGGATTGTTCAGCCAGTCCTGCTCGCCGTCGAAGTAGGCGCGCAGGATGCCGCCGTAGTAGTCGGCGTTGAACGCGGTCGAGTCGCGCATGAAGGGCAGGCAGCAGTGGTACGGCCGGCGAACCTGGAAGATCCCGAATGAGTCGCCGTGGTCGCCGAGCATGTTCATGTCCCAGTAGCTCTCGTTGCGCGCGACGGCCCGGAACAGGTCCGGCTGGAACCCCCACTTTTTCGCGGCCCACTGGAGGATCTCGTCGGTGGTTCCCTTGAAGCGGCCATCGACGTATCCGGCCAGCGGCATGTCGCTGCGGGCGCGGAAGTCGGCGATCTGCGCCTTGGTCGGCACCGTGCGGTTCTCGTCCGCGTTCGACGGCCTGGGCTCGAATCCGGAGTCGCGGATGACGCGCTTCGCGGCCTCCTTGCTGGTCAGCGGCCCCCAGCCGACCGGCTTGACGATCGGACCCGCCCAGGCGGCAGCTGAGCCGGCAATCGCCGTGCTCAGAAGACACGCAAGCGTGAACACCCCCAGCCGTCGCACTGAGCCCATCTTCGGCATCTTGCAGCCCGGTCCTTAATGGCGACTATGTTTGCCGAACCGTGAGGCGCCACCGGCTAGTTCGCGTTCCCGCCTCATCCGCCAACCTGGGCCCGGGGTTCGACGTGCTCGCGGCGGCGCTCTCGCTGCACCTCGAGCTCGAGGTCGAGGAATCAGGCGAGTTCGAGGTCGACGCAGGCGACCTTCCGGTTCCGGCAGATCGCACCAACCTCTGCATCCGGGCTTTCGAGCAGCTTCGTCCTGCGGACGGTCTCCGCTTCCAGATCCGCAGTGAGATCCCGCTCACCGCGGGGCTCGGCTCGAGTGCGGCCGCGATCGTCGCCGGCCTCGCCGCGGCCGACCACCTATACGAGCTGGACCACTCCCGCGAGCAGCTGCTCGCCCTGGCCGCAGACATCGAGGGCCATCCGGACAACGTGGCCGCGGCCCTCTATGGAGGGTTCGTGGTCTGCGGGCACGACGGCATGGGCCCGACCGTGACGCAGCTCGACCCGCCCCAGGGCGTCGAGGGGCTGATCGTGATCCCCGAGGGGGAGAGGGTCGCGACCGAGTCCGCTCGCGAGGCCCTGCCCGAAGCGGTCCCGCTCGGCGACGCGTCCGCGAACGTCGCCGCGGTGTCCGAGCTCGTGCTCGGCATCGAGCGCTCCGACCTGGACCTGATCGGCCGCGGGCTCGCCGACCGGCTTCATCAGCCCCATCGCGCTCCGCTCTATCCGCGGTCGATGGAGGTGGTCGAGGCGGCTCCCGAGCTGGGAGCGATCGGCGCCTCGATCTCCGGCGCCGGCCCGTCGGTCCTGGTCTGGTGCTTCTGGCAGACGACCGGCACGGTCGCGTCGAAGCTCGAGGAGCGGTTCGGCGATTGGGCCGAGGTCCGCCGGGTGCCGTTCACACCGCTCGGCGCAGACGTGCCCGAGCTCTAGTCGAGCAGTCCCACCTGGCGCAGGATCGAGACGGAGTCGGAGTAGACGTCCTTGCGCTTGACCAGCCCGTCTTCGAACGGGATCACGTCGAGTCCGTCCCACTCGACCCGTTCGCCGCTCGGCTCGGCCACGATGTCGCCGCGGCGCATCGTCTTGGTGTGCGTCGCACTCGCGGTCCACTCCTGGACGACGAGTCCCTCGCGGACGTAGAGGCGGCGGGTCGCGAAGGCGATGTCCGGCCAGGAGTCGAAGATCGAGGCGATGTGCTCGCGGACCTCGGGGCCCTGAGCGCTTTCGCCGGCGGTGTGGTTGGCGAAGACCATGTCCTCGGCGTGCATCGCGATGATCGCGTCGAGGTCGTGTGAGTTCCAGGCGTCGTTGTAGCGCCCGATCGTCGCTTCGAGCGCCGTTGCGGAGTCGGCCTCGCCATTAGTTGAGCCTACCCCGATTGCGGGGTAGGTTGGGCGGTATGGCGAACTCATATGAGATCAAGCAGGCAGCCGAATTCGAGACGCTCGACGGCTCCGGAGGGGCGAGGTGGATCCTCGCGCGCCGAGGGCTCGAGATCGGCAGCTTCGGCATGAACCTGGTCGAGATCCCGGCCGGGAGCGCGATCGTCGAGCACGACGAGGGAGCGTCCGGTCAGGTGGAGGTGTACGCCGTGCTCGAGGGCGAGGGCGTCTTCCTCGCCGACGGCGAGGAGCACCCGGCCCCGGCCGGCACGTGGGCCCGCTTCGACCCGGAGGTGAAGCGGAACATCCTCAACCGCTCCGACGCCCCGCTCACCGCGCTCCTCATCGGCGTGCCCGGCGACACCGGCTACGAGCCGATGGAATGGGCATAGAGCGCTAGTGGAACCCCAGCTGGTCCTCGCCGCGGACGACGACCAACACATCCTCGAACTGGTCCGGCTGACCCTCGACGGCGAGGGGTACGAGGTGCTGACGGCCACGGACGGAGCCGAGGCCCTCGAGATCGCGCTCGACCGCAAGCCTGACATCTGCGTCCTCGACGCGATGATGCCCCACCTCGACGGGTTCGAGGTGGCCAGGCGACTCTCCGAAGACGAGGCGACGAAGTCGATCCCCGTACTCCTGCTGACCGCGAAGGAGGCCAAGGAGGTCGCGGCCGAGGGTTTCTCGGTCGGCGCCGCCGAATACCTCCAGAAGCCCTTCAGCCCGAGCGGGCTGCGGGCGAGGGTACGGGCGGTGCTGGAAGCGCGGGACTAGGCGGGCGGTCCTTCCGGCGAGGGACGGGCGCGCCGCGTCCGCGCCGCGAGGCGCCGAGATCGCGGGGCATGTAAGGGGAATGGATCAGGGTGGGCTACCGGATGCGAGGCGCGCTTCGAAGGGAGCGATTCCTGGATTGGCCGTACATATGACGGTCTAAGTCAGGACTATCAGCGTTCGCAAGAGTGGCGCCTAGCGTCCACGCACTTCCTCGATCCCTCTCCCTTACTATGCCCCGCGACCTCGGCGCCTCGCGGCGCGGACGCTGCGCTCCCGTCCCTAGTACGTCCCTCACCCGTCCCGCCCAGGCGTCCCACTCAACCGATCGGTCGACCCCGTCAGCCGTCCGGCTGATCGGGCCCCTTCGCGGGACCATCCGGGTGGGCGATCCGGCGCCTTGCTCTGAGGCCCGAAACATGAGGCATGAGCGATGGACATTCAGAATTCCTGGTCTTCCTTCAGGTCGGCGCCGCCCTCGGGGCTCTCTGCATCGCGCCGGCACTGATCAGCCACCTCGTCGGACGGTCGCGGGGTCGCGACGGTCGCTCCGCTCCTTCGCTTCCGACGGGCATCCCGGCCGTGGCCGACGCCCTGGCGCCGCAGCCGGCTCCCGGCTGGCATATCCGCTCCCTTGAGTACGAGGCCGTCCAGGCCCGCGCCGCCAGCAAACGCGCTTCCGCCCTTCGCGAACTCCGTCAGCTCGGTCGCGAGGAGTCGGTCACGACCATGCTGGTCGCGGTCCTCGACTCCAACGACGCGGTCCGGGCGGAGGCCGCCCGCGGTCTCGCGACGCTCGCCGACGATGACGCCGTCGAGCCGCTCGTCCACGCCGTCGCGACCCGGTCGCGGCGCGCCGACGGCGCCCGCGACGCGATCCTCGGCCTTGGCCCCAGGGCCGTCTCCGAGCTCCGCCGTCTCGAGCGTGACTCGGCCGACCCCGAGATGCGCCGCGCCGCTGCCGACCTCGAGCACGCGATCGCATGAGCTTCCAGGACGAGACCCACGATCGCGACACCGCGCACGCCGATGAGGTCCTGCGCGAGGTCTGCGACAACGTGCGCTCCTCGCTGGTCCTCGCCGCCAGCGGCGCCATCTCCCGGCGCTACGCGGCGATCCCGTCCTGGTACGCCACCGGCGCCGGGTCCGCCCGTCCCTGCCGGCCATACCCCGTGCTGCCCACCTGGAGCATCGACGCCGACACCGCGCGGCGGCTGCTCGCTGAGGACGATCCGCGATGACGACGAAGTCCGGCACCAAGCCCGTCATCCTGATCGCCGACGACGATGCCGACATCCGCGACCTCGTCGGCTACCGCCTCGAGCGGTCCGGCTGCGACGTTCACCGGGCGGCCGACGGCGAGGAGGCCCTCCGGCTCGCCCGCGAGCACTCCCCCGACGTCTGCGTCCTGGACGTGATGATGCCCAAGCGCGACGGGCTCGGTGTGACCCGCGAGCTGCGCAGCCACGTCGAGACCGAGCGCCTGCCGGTCGTCCTGCTCACCGCCCGAGTGGCCGACGACGACGTCGCGCGCGGCTTCGACGCCGGAGCCGACGACTACCTCCGCAAGCCCTTCAGCCCGCAGGAACTGGCCTCGCGAGTCGAGCGTGTGCTCGGCCGCGCCGTGTGAGGCAGGTGCGGAGAGATGGTCGACAGCCTGCCCATCGTCGCCTTCGTTTTGGCGCTTGCGGCTCTGCCGGTGATCGCGATGCTGGTGGTCCGCCGCTTCCGGCTCGCCTACCACGAGCGCCGCGCGAAGCGGCTCGAGAGCCGGGTCGCCCCCCTGGCTCTGGCGCTGGTCGACGGCGAACCGGCTGACGGCAGCGGGCTCACCCGGCTCGAGGCCGAGACGCTCGCCGGAGTCCTCGAGCGCTACGCCCAGGTCCTGAACGGTGAGTCGCGCGCACGGGTGGCGGCCTTCTTCGAGGGTTCCGGCACCGTCGAGCTTGAGATCTCACGCCTCCGCTCGCGCCGCGGATGGCGGCGCGCGACGGCGGCGAAGACGCTTGGCGACATGAGCTCGTCCACCGCCGCCCCGGCGCTGATCGAGGCGCTCGAGGACCGCGATGCGGCCGTACGCTCCGCCGCTGCGCGCGGGCTCGGCCGGCTCGGGTACCCCGACTCCGTCGAGCCTCTGGTTCGAGCGCTCGCCTCCGGCAACATCCCGCGGGCAGCTGCCGGTCTCGCCCTGCTCCAGATCGGCTCGGCGGCGGTCCCGGCGCTGCTCGGAATGCTCGACTCCGACGACGAGTATGTGCGTGCGACTTCCGTCGAGCTGATCGGGCGCCTCGGCTGCGCCAGCGAGGGCGAGCGGATCCTGTGCTGCCTGGACGACCCTTCGGCTGAGGTGCGGGCACGCGCGAGCCGAGCGCTCGGCCGGCTGGCGACGGCGGATGCGGCGACGCGGCTGCGGCAGGCCCTTCACGCCCGGATGCCCTTCGAACGTGCCGCCGCTGCGGTCGGCCTTGGCCGCGTGGGGGACGGCACGGCGGTCGACGAGTTGATCGAGGCGGCGCGCCGCGATTCGTACACCCCTGCCAAGTCGGCCGCCCAGGCGGCGGCGCGGATCGCGCCCGCGAGCGTCACCGCTGCCGCGCAGGAGCCAGGCGCCGGAGCGCATCTGCAGGAGCTCGCCGATCGGATCGCCTGGGGGGTCGCCTGATGCGCGACGCACTCGAGGTCCTGGGAGTTCTGGCGATCGTCTATTGCTTCGCCCTCAACGGGATCTACCTGATCTTCACGGTCGTCTCCTGGCGCGACCTCTCGGGCCACCTGCGCCGCCGACCGTTCTCCGCTGTCGACGATGCGCTCAACTCGCCGTTCGCGCCGCCGATCTCGGTCCTCGTGCCCGCGTATGAGGAGGAGGCCGGGATCGTCGAAAGCGTCCGCTCGCTGCTCGCGCTGCGCTATCCGCAGCACGAGGTCGTCGTCGTCTCCGACGGCTCGAAGGACGGCACGATCGCTCGCCTCGCCGAGGCGTACGACCTCGTCCCGGTCCGGCTCGCGCTTCGCGACTCGATCGCGCACAAGCCCGTGACCGCCAGCTGGGTCTCACGGACAGACCCCCGCCTGACCGTCATCGAGAAGGTGAACGGCGGCAAGGCGGACACACTGAACTGCGGGATCGTCGCCGCCCGCTACCCCTACGTGTGCTCGATCGACGCCGACACCCTGATCGAGGAAGATGCCCTGTTGATGGTCGCGAAGCCGGTCCTCGAGGACCCGGACCGCGTAATCGCCACCGGCGGCATAGTCAGGATCGCCAACGGCTGCACGATCGATCACGGCCAGGTCACCGAGGTCGGCTTGCCGAAGAGCCGCCTGGCGACGCTGCAGGTGGTCGAGTATTTCCGCGCCTTCCTCGTCGGCCGGGTCACCTGGAGCCGATTCCGCTCGCTGATGATCATCTCGGGTGCGTTTGGCCTCTTCAAGCGCTCGATCGTCGAGGCGGTTGGCGGCTACGACACGAAGACCGTCGGCGAGGATGCCGAGCTGGTCGTTCGTCTGCACCGCTACATGCGGGAGCGCGACGAGGACTACCGGATCGAGTTCGTCGCGGACCCGGTCTGCTGGACCGAGGCTCCCGAGGACTTCGCCACGCTCTCGCGCCAGCGGCGTCGCTGGCAGCGCGGACTTGGCGAGACGCTTTGGAAGCACCGGAAGATCACGGGCAATCCCCGCTACGGCGCTCTCGGAACGCTCGCGGCGCCGTTCTATTGGCTCTTCGAGCTCGTCGGGCCGGTCATCCAGGCAGCCGGCTACATCTTCATCCCGGTCGCCGTCGCCCTCGGCATGCTCAACATTTCGTACCTGATCGGCTTCCTCGCGGCTTCCGTCGCGCTCGGCGTGCTGCTTTCGATCGCAGCGCTGTCGCTCGAGGAGATCTCGTTCCGCCGCCACTCGCGCCACCGCGAGGCCGCGCGCCTGTTGCTCTACGCGGTCATCGACAACCTCGGCTACCGCCAGCTGACTGACTTCTTCCGGCTCCAGGGAATGATCGACTGGGCGCGCCGGCGCGGCGGCTGGGGCGAGATGAAGCGGCGGGGGATCGGCAAGCTCGCGACCCCCACCGTGGGCGCCGGCGACCGCCCGCCCGAGCCCAGCCCCGCCGCGGCCGTCGTCGATTAGCTTTTTCGGGGAGTATGAGCTGAGGAGCCGTGCTACTCGACCGAGCGACATTCGATCCGACCTCGAGCGGGTCGGTCCGCGAGCGGCCCATGGTGGCCGCCGTCGCCGTGGCGCTCTTCGCCCTGGTCTTCGCGGCGCGGCTGATCGACGACGACTCCAGCGCCCCGCTGGGCCTTCTCTACGGGCTGCCGATCTCGATCGTCGCGCTCTACTTCGGTCCGCGTCTCGGAGCCGCCGCGTCGTTCCTCTCGGTTGGCCTCGTCGCCGTCGCCACGGCGTTTGACCTGAGCCCTCCCGGCGCGGTCGCGATCGCGCTGGTCTTCGTCCCCTACGCGTGGCTTCTGGGACTCGTCGGGGATCGGATGCGTGCGGTCGTCACCGCCACCAAGGACGCGGAGGGGAACCTTTCCGAGCTGATCGAGACGGTGCGTGAGTCGTTTGTCGCGATCGACGAGCACGCGCGGATCATCGCGCTGAACGACGAGGCCGAGGAGCTCTTCGGATTTCCGAGCGACGAGGCGATCGGAGTCGATTTCGCGCAGTTGCTCGCGCCCGAGCCGGCGGCCGAGCTGCGGGAGAACCTTTCGCTCGCCGTCGCCGGCAAGCCCGCACCCTGGTTCCGGCGCTGGCACGACGAGGTCGAGGGGACGCACCGCAGCGGCGAGCCGCGCACCTTCGAGCTGCTCGTTGCTCCTCTCCGGGACGGGGAGACATGGCGGTTCAACATCTTCGTCTTCGACGTGTCCGAGCGGGCCCGGACGTGGCAGGAACACACGCGAATGGCCGCGATCGTCGAGTCCTCGGTCGACGCGATCTACAGCTACGCGATGGACGGATCGATCACCAGCTGGAACCGGGGCGCCGAGCGCCTCTACGGGTACTCCGCCGAGGAGATGACCGGCAACACCACCCGCGAGCTGATCCCGCCGGACCGCCCATCGGACGTGGACCGGATCCTCTCCCACGTGAAGGGCGGGGAGCTGGTCGAGGATTACGAGACCGTCAGGGTGGCCAAGGGCGGGCGGTACCTCGACGTAGCGCTCACCGTCTCGCCGGTCCGCGACCCCGCCGGCGAAGTGATCGAGGCCGCGATCGTCGCGCGCGACATCTCCGAGCGCAAGCGGCAGGAGCGCTACCGGCAGGGACAGCACGAAGCGACGCGGCTCCTCGCCGAGGTCCCCGAGCCGGCAGCCGCTGTGCCGAAGCTGACCGAGATCATGTGCCGCGCCGTCCGCTGGCCGTGCGGCGCGATCTGGTACCGCGACGGCGACGATCAGCGGTTGCGCTGCGTCGAGACCTGGCACAACCCCGAGATCGATTCACCGCCGTGCCCGTTCGAGCCGGGCCAGGTGGTCGTGCTCGACAGCCCACCGGCCAAGACCCTCACCTGGGAGAACATCGGCGCAGGCCTCGGCGTGACCCCAGCCGCCGCGCTCGCGGCCGAGGCCGGGGTGCAAACCGTCATCTGGGTGCCGGTGACGATCGACGGCACGATGCTCGGCGCGGTGCAGCTCCTCACCCGGCGCCGCCTGGAGCGCGACGAGCCGGCGATCTCGATGACGAGCGCGGTGAGCAGCCTGCTCACGGCGCTGATGCGGCGCCGCTACGCCGAGGTCGAGGCGGACCGGCTCAAGGACGAGTTCTTCGGGATGGTCTCCCACGAGATGCGCACCCCGCTGACGTCGATCATCGGCTACGCGGAGCTGCTCGCCGACTTCGAGTCCGAGCGCCTTTCCGAGCAGGGACGCGGCTTCCTCGAGGTGATCGAGCGCAACGCCCGCCGTGAGATGCGCCTCGTCGCCGATCTGCTCGCCCTGGTCAGGATCGAGGCGGGCACGTTTTCAGTCGAGGCGGAGGAGATCGACCTGACCGCTGTGGCCCGCGAGGCCGTCGACGCGGCGATGCCGCGGGCGGAGAAGGGTGGCGTCTCCCTGGAGGCGACCCTCGACCAGGTTCCCGAGTCCAGCGCCGACCCGCACCGGATCGGCCAGGTCATCGACAACCTGCTTTCGAACGCGATCAAGTTCACGCCGGACGGAGGCAAGGTCGAGCTGCGCCTAACTTACGACGACGAACGTGCGCGGATCGAGGTCGCGGACACCGGGATCGGGATCCCGGCCGATGAGCAGGCGAAGCTCTTCGATCGCCTCTACCGGGCTTCGAGTGCGACCGAGCGCCACATCCAGGGCCTCGGCCTGGGCCTGACCATCGTCAAGGCGATCGTCGAGGCGCACGACGGAACGATCTCCGTCTCGAGCGTTCCCGAAAAGGGGACGACGTTCCTCATCGACCTCCCACTTGACAAGATCCCCTCGGTCGCATGACGCCACCCGGAGATTCCTCAAAGCTGATCCTCGTCGCCGACGACGACGAGGACATCCTCAACCTCGTCTCGTTCCGGCTCCAGCAGGCCGGCTACGAGGTGGTTCAGGCGAGAAACGGGGCGGAGGCGGTGCAGATCGCGGGGGAGCGCCGCCCGGCGCTCTGCGTCTTCGACGTCCAGATGCCCGAGATGACGGGCTACGACGCGATCGAGGCTCTGCGCGCCGACGCCGAGCTGAAGGCGACCCCGGTGATCCTGCTCACCGCGTCGGTCCAGGAGCGGGACATGGCGCGCGGGTTCGAGGTGGGCGCCGACGACTACATGCGAAAGCCGTTCGACCCGCGCGAGCTGCAGTCGCGGATCGAGAGCCTGTTGCGCTAGCCGGCGGCAGCGGCCTTCGCCGGTGCCAGCTCGGCCTCCATCCGCTCGACCTCCCGGGCGCGCTCGGGCATCTCCAGCCGGAGCATGACCTCGCGGCCGAGGCTCAGGTAGTCGCGGCCGCGGTCGGGCCGGTAGTCGAGGATCGGGATCGCCCGCTCCGCCGATTCGGCGTAGGCGATCGACTGGCGGATCACGGTGTCGAAGAGCTTCTCTCCGAACTCCTCGGCGAGGATCTCGCGGGTCTGGCGCGCGTGCTTGGTGCGCATGTTCGCGATGTTGAGGACGACGCCGAGCAGTTCGAGGTCGGGGTTGAGCGTCTCGCGGGCGAGCCCGATCACCTCCATCGCCTGCTCGACTCCCTGCAGCGAGAAGTACTGCGCCTCCGTCGAGAGGATCGCGTGGGTCGAGGCGACGAGGGAGTTCACGGTGAGCAGGCCGAGCGTCGGGGGGCAGTCGATGACGATCACGTCGCGCTGGCGCTTCAGCTCGCGCAGCGCGTTGCGCAGGGTCAGCTCGCGGCCCATCTTCCCGGCGAGGATCAGCTCCGACTCGGCCAGCCCGAGGTTGGCCGGGATGACCTGGCCGTGAACCGCGTCGACCGCCTTCGCCTGCCCGGCGAGGACCTCACCGAGCGTCGGGTGCGCATTGGGATCGGTGTCGAAGTAGTCGGAGAGGTTCCCCTGCGGGTCGGCGTCGATCGCGACCGTGTCGAGCCCGAGCCGGGTGAAGACATCCGTCAGCGAGCGCACCGTCGTCGTCTTCCCGGTGCCGCCCTTCTGGGATAGGACCGCGATCGTTATCGCCACTCGTCGCGATCCTACGGGAACGCGCTTTCGGCGCACAGCTCCGCCGAAGTGGCCGGGTGCCTGGGATCGCCGAAGGCGAGACAGCCGCGGAGGCCTGCGGCCACCGGCCCGCCCTCGTTTGGCAGGCAGGGCGCCGCGGCATTTGCGAAGTCGAGGCCGTCGTTCTTGCCGAGCGGCTTGACCCGATCGCGGATGCACTCGACGAACTCGTCGCGCAGGGCGATCGCCTGCGCGCTCGGTGCCGGTGGCGGCGGCGGCTCGATCGCGACGCAATCAACGAGGTGGCGGATGAAGATCGACCGGACGAACTTGAAGCCCTCGGCGCCGCACTCGTAGACACCACCGACCGCGAGCGCGAGGTCGTCATCGCCTCCGGTGCCGAAGCGCTCGCCGATATCGGTATCGACCTCGGTCACGGTGTATCTCGTGCGCGAGGCGGGATTGCCGGGAGCTCCGCCCCCTGTCCTCGTCACCCGCTCGGAGTCGGTGATCTTGACCCGCACCACCTCGGTCGGCCCAGCGAGAGCGAAAAAGACGATCACCCCGACGATGAGGAGGATCGGACCGACAGCGAGGAGCGTGTACTTCAGGTTCGCGGACACCTGAGCCGACCTTATCCGTGCCTATAATTCCCGGTCCGACCAACCCGTCACGCGCCCGCTCGAAGAAGGTGCGGAACCCGGGAGGAACAATTGACTGAGCCGCGCCGTTTCTACTCGCCTGAGCTGCCCTGGCGTCCCGTCGTCTCGCCGCAGTCCGTGGAGGACAAGGACGCGTGTGCGATCTACGCATCCGTCCGCAAGGACGCGACGCCGTCCGCCGAGCCCGTCGCACGCGCGCTCGTCGCGATGCAGAAGATGCTCCATCGCGCCGGCAACGTCGACGGCGAGGGCGACGGTTGCGGCCTCCTGGTCGACATCCCGCGGAAGATCTGGTCGGAGGAGGTGCGCTCCGGCGGCCACAATCCCGCGCTGGCGCTCGATCCCGGCTTCGCGGTGGCCCACATCTTCGTCGAGCGCTCGCAGGACCTCGCCAAGCTCCAGCACGACGGTCGCGACATCCTCGGTCGCGCCGGCTTCCGCGTTCTCGCCGAGCGGCTCGGCGAGGTCGACTCCTCGGCGCTTGGTCCCACCGCCCGGGAGGAGGAACCACACTTCTGGCAGCTCGGCGGGCTGGTCGGCGACGACGCCGACCGCGACAAGGCGCTCTTCGAGCTGATGATCGAGCTCGAGCGCGAACTCGGCGTCCACATGCCCTCGTTCTCGGCAACGACCTGCGTCTACAAGGTGATGGGCGCGCCGCGGATCCTCGGCGAGTACTACCCCGACCTCGTCGACGAGCGCTTCGAGACCGTCGGCTGCTTCGGCCACAACCGCTACTCGACCAACACCTGGCCGTCGTTCAAGCGGGTCCAGCCGTTCTCCGTGCTCGGCCACAACGGTGAGATCAACACGATCGCCCAGCTCCGCCAGGAGGCGACGATGCTCGGCGTCCCGATCGAGGAGGGCAACTCCGACTCCCAGGACCTGAACCGCACGGTCGACACCCTTGTCCGCACCCGCGGCCTTTCCCTGGCCGAGGCGATGGAGATGGTCGTCCCGCCGATCGTCAACGAGATCCGCGCGCTGCCGGCGGAGCTGCACCGCTTCTACATGTACCTGCGCCAGACGATGGGCCCGTTCGCGCAGGGCCCGGTGGCCCTGATCGCACGCCACGACGACGAGTGCGTCTTCTCCGCCGATGCGCTCGGCCTGCGCCCTCTTTGGCAGGTCGAGACGGGTGACGACTTCGTCTTCTCCTCCGAGCCCGGGGTGGTCTCGGTCTCCGAGATGGTCTCCGAGCCGAAGCCGCTTGCCCCCGGGGAGAAGGCGATGGTCTCGATGGATCGCGAGAAGCGCGCCTCGACGCTGCGCCCGCACGAGGAGATGATGCGCCTGGTCGCCGCCCGCTGGGTCGAGCGGACCGGAGGCGGGGAGGTCGCCGGCTACGACCGTGCCCTCGATACCGGCGGCCCGCTCGAGGGCGCCGACATCCCCGGCTATACCGCTGCCGGGCCGGCCGAGCCCGTCAAGGTCTCCGACACGGTGCTCGCCGGATTCGGCTGGCAGCGCGACGACGTCAAGCTCGTCCAGCAGATGGCGTCGAACGGCGCCGAGCCGATCGGCTCTCTCGGCTACGACGGCCCGCTGGCCGCGCTCTCGCCGGAGCGCCAGAACCTCGCCGACTACTTCAAGGAGACGGTTGCGGTCGTCACCAACCCCGCGATCGATCGCGAGCGGGAGATCGAGCACTTCTCGACAAGGGCGATCTTCGGCCGCCGGCCCGCGGTGGACGACCCGGCTGCCGACACCGGCATCGTCGAGACCTCGTTCCCCGTGATCCTCGGCGGCCACCACGAGCTGGCGCCGCTCTCGGATGCGAAGTACCGCGAGATCGCCCGTGAGCACAACACCTATCTCCTCGAGGACCTCTGGGAGGAGTTCCGCGACGGGGACCGCGCCGCGGCGATCGACATCTCGCTGCTCGAGTCGGAGACGACCCAGGGTGCGATCGACCGGATCCGCCAGGAGGCGCAGCGCAGCGTGCGCAAGGGCGCCGAGCTGATCGTCCTCACCGACCGCACGGTCTACGACGGCGAGCGCCGCTTCCTGGACCCGCACCTGGCGACCTCGGCGGTCGACCAGGCGCTCAAGTCCTTCCGCACCGAGCCGGGCGAGGAGAACCTGCGCCGCCGCTGTTCGATCGTCCTGCGCTCGGCAGCGATCCGCAACGTCCACGACGTGATGCTCGCGCTCGGGCTGGGCGCCAACGGCGTCTGCCCCTACGTGATGCTCGAGGTGATCTGCGTCGATGAGTATGCGCAGGACCTGTCGAACATCTGCGCCGCCCTGAAGAAGGGGGCCGAGAAGGTGATCTCGACGATCGGGATCCACGAGGTGCGTGGCTACGCGCGACAGTTCTCCTCAATTGGGATCAAGCCCGAGCTCGCCGAGATCCTGGGCACCCCGCACTACGCCGCATCCGAGAAGGGCGGCGTCGGCTTCTCGGACCTCGACGCCGACACCGCGCAGCGCCACCACATCATCAAGGGCGAGGAGGAGAAGTCGAAGCCGGCGAAGACCTTCCGCTTCTACCCGAAGGTCTACAAGTCGGCGGTCGCCGCGGCGAACGGCACCGCCACCTACGAGGAGTACTCGGCGAAGGTGCGCGAGCTCGAGCTCGAGAACCCGATCTCGATGCGCCACATCATGCGGTTGAAGTCGGATCGCGACCCGATCAGCGCCGCGGACGTCGACGCCGGCGTGGGGCGGCACGACTACCCGATCGTGATCTCCTCGATGAGCTTCGGCTCTCAATCGGAGCCTGCCTTCCGCGCCTATCCGGAGGCGGCGAAGAACCTCAACATCCTCTGCATCAACGGCGAGGGCGGGGAGATCCAGGACATGTACGGCCGCTATCGCGAGTGGCGCGGCCAGCAGGTCGCGTCCGGCCGCTTCGGCGTGTCGGCGGAGATGCTCAATGCCTCGTATGTCGCCGAGATCAAGATCGGCCAGGGCGCGAAGCCCGGCGAGGGCGGACACCTGCCGGGCAAGAAGGTCTCCGAGAAGGTCGCCGCGGCGCGGAACGCGTCGCCCGGAACCGACCTGATCTCACCCTCCAACAACCACGACCTCTACTCGATCGAGGACCTCGCCGAGCTGATCGACGAGCTGAAGACGGTGAACCCCGACGTGCGCGTCTCGGTCAAGGTCCCGGTGGTGCCGAACATCGGCACGATTGGCCTCGGCATCGCCAAGGCGGGCGCGGACATCATCACGCTCTCCGGCTTCGAGGGCGGGACGGGCGCGGCACGCCAGCACGCGCTGCGCCACGTCGGCCTGCCCTCCGACATCGGCACCCGCGCCGTCCACCGCGCGCTGATGGAGGCCGGGATCCGCAACCGCGTCGAGATCTGGGCCGACGGCGGCTACCGGCACGCCCACGACATCGTGAAGCTCCACTGCCTCGGCGCCAATCGGGTCGCCTTCGGCACCCTGGCGATGGTCTCGCTCGGCTGCACGATCTGCCGCGGCTGCCAGCTCGACACCTGCCACGTCGGAATCGCGACGCAGATCGAGACGACCGAGCAGGCACAGGAGCACGGCCTGAAGAAGTTCACGCCGCAGGCGGTCGGCACCGCCGCCGAGAACTGCGCCCGCTTCTTCGGCTCGATGGGCGAGGAGGTCAAGGAGGTTGTCGCGAGCCTCGGCTTCGACCGCGCCCAGGACCTGGTCGGCCGCTACGACCTGCTCGAGCAGGCGTCGCACGCCGAGAGCCTCGACCTAACCGAGCTGATCACCCCGCTCGAGGAGTTCCTGGACCTCGAGCCGGTCGACCTGCCGGTCGCAGCCGATGCGTCGAGCGAGGAGCGCGAGGCCGCCGGGCTCGTTGTCGCGCGGCCGATCCGGATGGAGGCGAAGCAGGCCTCGGCCGAGGTTGCGTCGCTCGCCGACGAGGTGTGTGGCGGTGGCGGGGCGGGCCCGGGCTCGGTCCGCAGCGAGTTCTCGCGTCCCACCGACGCCAACGACCGCGTGCTCGGCACCGAGCTCGCCGGTGCGATCTCCCGAGGCCGGCTCTACGGGGAGCTCGCCGAGGGCTCGGACGACATCCTCGCCGACATCTCCTTCAACGGCGGCTCGATCGCCGGCCAGGGCTTCGGCGCCTTCAACGCCTGGGGCGTCTCGCTGCGGGTCGAGGGCGGCGCCCAGGACGGCGTCGGCAAGACGATGCTCGGCGGCACCGTCTCGATCCTGAAAGGCAAGGGAGCGGGAGGCAAGCGCCTGAACGGGTCGGTGGGCAAGTCGTTCGCCTACGGCGCGCAGCGCGGCCGGCTCTTCGTCCAGGGATCAGCGGACTCGCGGTTCTGCATCCGCCTCTCGGGCGCCGACGTCGTCCTCGCCGGCGAGCCGGAGGAGCCACTCGACGACAGCCGCGGCTGCCTCGCCGACCGCGCCAACGCGAAGGGCTTCGCCTTCGAGTACATGACCTCAGGCCGCGCCGTCGTCCTCGGCGACATCGGCCCATGGGCCTGCGCCGGGATGACCGGCGGGCGGGTCTACGTCCGCATCAACGACGACCTCGGGCTCAATCGCGAAGTGATCCAGAGCCGCCTCGGCGAGGGCGCGAAGGTCGCGCTCGTCGAGCTCGACGACGAGGGCCAGCTCGACATCGATGACCTGCTCGGCCACTACGCCGGCGAGCTGCGGGCGACCGATCAGGACGAGGAGGCCGATCGCATCCTCGGGCTCGCCGCCGCCGCGCGCCAGAACTTCCTCACGATCATCCCGGAGAAGGTCCAGGCGGACCCGAGTATCTCGACCGAGTAGGCGTGGGCGCGGAGGGTGCCTATCCTGCCCTCACCGATTGACACGGCTCTTGGCGGGCCCTGGGCAAAGGAGTGTCGGAATGAGTCGTTGGATCGTAGGAGTCGTCGCTGTCGCGCTGACAATGATGTTTGCCACGGGTCAGTCGCTGGCCGCATCGAACGTTTTCATATCCCCCGGCGATGAGCAGAGCACGGTGGTCGTCGGCGGCGAGGCGGACGACGACAAGGTGTCGGTTTCCCTCGCCGGCGCGACGATCACGATCACGGACAGCGGCACGGGAGGTGTGACCACCCCCGGCCCGGAGTGCTCGCCGGTGAACGCGACCACCGTGACCTGCCCGCTAGATCCTCCGGACCCGGCGCCTCCGGCGGCTCCGGTGGCACCTGTCAATGCTTTGGTCGCCGGCCTCATGGGAGGCGACGACTTCTTCGCCAGCGCAGCGCTGACGTCCTCGGCTCAGGGCGGAGGCGGCAACGACACGCTTTCCGGCGGCCCGGAGCAGGCCTTCCTCGACGGCGGGGCTGGAAACGACTCGCTCACCGGTGGCGCCAAGTTCAACTCGCTGGCCGGCGGCGGCGGAAACGACGCCCTGACCGGCGGTCCGCTCGACGATCAGATATTTGGCGATTTCAACTTCAGCGATCCGGGGTTCGGGGGTGACGACACCATCAAGGGAGCGGGCGGCAACGATCTCCTCTTCGGGGGTCGCGGGAACGACTTGGTGGACGGCGAAGCCGGGCAGGACCAAGTGGCCGGTGAGCTCGGCGACGATGGTCTTCTCGGCGGAGACGGGGACGACACCATGAGTGACGGCGGCTCGGGCGCGACCGAGACCGGCGGCAACGATGAGGTGAACGGCCAGGGCGGCACCGACATCGCCGCATATCAACGGCAGGCCGACGTCAGCGTGTCGCTGGACGGCCAGGCGAACGACGGCATCGCCGGGGAGGCCGACAACGTCCAGGTCGAGGACGTGTTCGCCGGGTCGGGCAACGACACTCTGATCGGTGACGACGCCGAGAACCTGTTCGCCGGCCAGGCGGGCAACGACCAGATCTTCGGGCTCGGCGGCGGGGACGCCCTCATCGGGGGAAGCGGCGACGATCTCCACGACGGCGGTGCCGGCCGCGACGCCGCGCAATGTGGTGCGGGCTACGACGCCGTCCTCGTCCAGCCGGACGACACGATGGTGCTCCCGCAGTGCGAGCGCACCGGCGCGGAGGTGGCCGCGGACACCGCGACCGTGAGCAAGGAGAAGTCAGTCAAGGTTCGGGTCCGCTGTCCCGTCGAGGAGGGCGCCGCCTGCGCCGGCACACTCGCGCTCAGCGTGTCGGGCAAGGGCATCGGATCGGACGCCTACGACATCGGCGCTGGCAGCACGGGCGCCGCGACGGTGAAGCTGAACAAGAAGGGGAAGCAGCTGCTCGAGAAGAACGGGGGCTCGCTGTTCGCCACCGCCCAGGCGCGCACCACTGAGCCCGGCGGAACCTCGGTCCAGGAGGGCGATGTGCTGGTGAAGCGGAAGCCGCAGTAGGACAGGCGGTAGGGGCGCCTCGCGGCCCTGTGTCGGATAGCCTGCCGCCATGGCTAAAGAACTGAAGTCTTTGCAAGGGAAGGTCGTCGCCATCACCGGGGGGGCCCGGGGGATCGGGAAGGCAACCTCCAAGGCCCTGGTGCGCGAGGGCGCGAAGGTCGCGATCGGCGATCTCGATGTCGAGTTGGCGGAGAAAACCGCCACGGAGCTCGGCGGCGGGACGATCGCGCTCGAGCTCGACGTCACCAGCCGGGACTCCTTCGAGGGGTACCTGGATCAGGTCGAGGAGCGACTGGGATCGCTCGACGTGATCATCAACAACGCCGGGATCATGCCCCTCGGCAAGTTCGCCGACGAGAGCGATGCGACCGCGCACCGGATGATCGACATCAACCTTCACGGCGTCCTCTACGGGATGAAGGCGGCCCTGCCGCGGATGGAGCGCCGCAACAGCGGCCACATCGTCAACATCGCCTCCCAGGCCGGCAAGGGCGGTTTCCCGGGCGGCGCCACCTACTGCGCGACCAAGTTCGCCGTCGTCGGGGTCAGCGAGGCCGTCCGGGCGGAGACGACCGACACCGGCATCGAGGTCTCCGTCGTGATGCCCGCGATCGTGAACACCGAGCTCGCGACCGGCCTCAAGCAGGCGCGTGGCATCAAGAGCGTCGAGCCCGAGGACGTCGCCGAGGCGATCGTCGAGGCCCTGAAGACGAACCGGTTCGAGGTCCACGTGCCGAAGATCTCCGGGACGATCGGAAGGCTGATGGCGATTCTGCCGCGGTCGGCTCGCGAGGCCGTCGCCAAGGGCCTCGGGGCGGACAAGATTCTTGCCGAGGCCGACACGCGCAGCCGTGAGGCCTACGAGGACCGCGCAGCGCACTCGGATCCGGGCCTCGAGCCCGAAGCCGAGGGTCAGCCGGCGAGCGAGCCGGCGGAAGAGCGCGAGCCGGCTGGTTCGAGCGCCAGCAAGTAGGGCCGAAAGCGGCCGCTAGGCGGCTTGCAGGTACAGATCGACGCCGGTCAGCGCCGGGCGGACGCGGACGCGGTCGCTGGACCTCGCCGAGCGGAGCGACCTTCCGGGCGGAGCGCTCACATAGCTCGCAGACCCAGGAGGTTCGCTCGTCGCGAACGTGGAGGATCGCCTTCTCGCCGACGAGCGGGCTCCGGTGACAGCAGGTGCATTGGAACTCACCGGCGCGGGCGACCATACGTCGGACTTCGCCGTCCCGCGCTCGCCTCCTTCCACGTTCACTCATAGCAAAATCGCGATCGATGGGGCCGATCTCCGCCGAGACGCTGATCGACGCGCCGCGCGAGCGCGTCTGGGATCTCCTCATCGACCTCGCCGCGCGACCGGGATTCTGCGACCACTTCCAGGACGAGTTCCGGCTCGAGCGGCTGGAGTCGCGCGGCGTCGGTGCGTCGGCGAGGTTCCGGGTCGAGGCCCCGCGGATGAAGTACTGGATGGAATCGGTGATCGAGGAGGCCGACGAGCCGCACAGGATCTTCGAGCGCGGGCGCGGCGGCCGGCTCGACCGCGTTCCGATCTTCACCGTCTGGGAGCTCGAGGAGGGAGCCGGGCGCACGACGGAGGCCCGCGTCACCTTCTGGACCGAGCCCGGCAACGCGTTCGACAGGCACCGCGAGAAGGGCCGCCCGCGGCGCTGGATGCGCCGCCAATGGCGGGAGGCCCTCGAGCGCCTCAAGGAGATCGCGGAGACCGACCGGCCCGTCGAGCTGGTCGAGGTGGCCGGGGTATATCCCAGGCCGCGGTGAATAGGATGCCGCGACCGATGAACGCCGCCCGCACAGCGATCCTGCTCGTCCTCGCACTCGCCCTCACGGTGTTCGCCGTGGGCTGCGGCGAGGAGGAAGAACTGCATGTGATCGAGGGCGAGCCGCTCGAGCTCGGCGAGCTCCGCTACAACGTCCAGATCACCAGGTTCCTCAACGCCGACGACGCGGAGGACCAGGGATACCTCGTCGGTCAGGAGCCGCCCGAGCCCGGCGAGGACTTCCTCGCGGTCTTCCTGACGATCGACAACGAGAGTGAGGAGAGCGTCGACCTCCCCTATGCGTTCCGAGTCCACGACACGCTCGGGACCGAGTACACGCCGGTCGACAGCGGCAGCGACTACGCGATCCAGCTGCCGGGCAGCGACGAGGAGTCGCTGACCGGGGTGGAGGAAGGGCAGGTCGAGGCGCTGCAGCCGAGCACGCTCCCGCCCGGAGGCGAGATCCCCGTGCCCGATTCGACCGCGGCGGAGGGCGTGATCGGCGGCGCGATGCTCCTCTTCCTCGTCGACGAGGAAGCTGCCAACAACCGTCCGCTCACGCTCGAGATCCCAGGCCCGGCCGGCGAGGTCGGGTCCATCGAGCTGGATATCTAAGCGACTCGGCGCGGCGCTGAGTATCTCGGCGGCGATCGGCGCGGCGACCTCGCCGCCCGAGCCGGATGCGTCGATGATCATCACCGCGAGCGCCAGCTTCGGCTTGTCCGCCGGCGCGAAGGCGGTGAACCAGGCGTTCTCCTCGAGCACCGGGTCCTCGCCGGGCCCCGGCGCCGGGGCGTCCGGGTCGGGCCCCAGCTCGGCTGTGCCGGTCTTGCCGGCCACCTGGGCGTCAGGGATGTTCGCCGCGTTGCCGGTGCCCGACTCGACGTTGGCCACCATCAGGTCGCGGACTGTGTTCGCGATCTCGGTCTCGGTCACGTCGGTCGTCGCCGGGTCGGGCCCGAGCGCGGGCTCGGTGACGAGCGGGGTCGGGCTGCGCTTGCCGCCCGCCGCGATCGTCTGCGCAGCCGACGCCATCTGCAGCGGGCTCGCGAGCACCTGGCCTTGTCCGATCGCGGTCACGGCGACGTCCAGCTCCGAGCCGATCGGGTCCGGGATGGTCGAAGCGGGTAGATCGACCACAGCGGTCGCCTCCGCGTTGTAGAGGGCCGGGGGAGAGTTGAAGCCGAAGTCCTCCGCGGTGGCGAGGAGCTTCTCGCCGCCCACCTCGGCGCCCAGCGGGGCGAAGACGGAGTTGCACGAATCGGCGAACGACTGCGTGAACGAGCCGCCGCAGGGCGCGTTGCCGGCGTTCGAGATGGCGCGGCCCTCGACGACCGCCTCGGTAACGACCTCGAACTGATCGTCGATCTTCACCGCGCCGGCCTCGAGCGCGGCGGTGGTGGTGATGATCTTGAAGACCGAGCCGGGAGGCTGGGGGGAAGAGAACGCGATCCCGGCGAGCGCCTTGACCTCGCCGTTGGTCGCGTCGAGAACGGCGATGCCCCCGAAGAGGTCGCCGAGCGCACCCACCGTCGTCTCCTGGAGGCCAGGCTCGATCGTCGTCTTTACCGGCTCGCCGGGGGTGGGCTCCGAATCGGCGAGGATGCGATCGCCGGGAACGGCGAGGAGCTGGCCTCCGGGGGTGCCGGCCAGCCGCGAGTCGAAGGCCTGCTCGAGGCCGCTGGTGCCGACGAGCGTCCCGGGCGGGAAGCCGGCGGCGAGGACCGCCTCCTTTTGGTCGCCCTTCGGCACACCCACCTCGCCGGCGATGTCGATCGCGGACGGGCCGAGCGGCGAGGTGCGCGCGACCGACGGTCCCTTCGCCAGCGCGGCTCCGTCGGCGGCGAGGATCTCCGCGCGCTCCGGCGCCCGGGTGCGCCGGTCGAGCTGCTCGTCGGGGCCGAGGCCGGGGAAGACGAGGTTGGGCTGCCAGGCGACGGCGCCGTCGTCAACCGGCACCTCGACCGTCTCCGACACCTTCCCGAACGCTTTCGTCTCCGCCGTTGCCGGCGCCTCGACCACATCGGCGTCGCCGGACGACGTCGGGCCCTTCGCATCGCCCACGGCGATCGACTCGGTCGTCGCGGTGGTTTCGGCGGACGTGAGGAGCTCCGTGAAGCGATCGATCGGGTACTCGGCGGCCGCGGCCGGGGTGAGCTCGGCGTGCATCGCGTCCAGGTCGCCGGCCTCCCAGGCGGCGAGGTAGCGCTTCGCCGCGTCCAGCTCGGCCGAGCCGCCGCCGATGGTGATCCCGAGGTAAAAGGCGACGACGGCGATCAGGGCGAGCGGCAGCGCCCGGGTGATCATGCGCCGGCGCCGCTCTGCCTCCTGTGAGATCGCTGTCACTCTCGATGCCACCCCCGGTCCAGCCGTTAGCGTTGCCGATCCTCCGGCGGCATTGCATGCTCCAGCGACACGCCCTCAACCGTAAGTGACGAGCCAGCGATGACAATTCTCGACTGGGTAATCGTTGCCTTCTGCATCGGGATGGCGGTCTGGGGCTACCGGCAGGGTTTGATCGTCGGCCTGCTCACCCTGGTCGGCTTCATCGCGGGGGCGTTCGCGGGCTCTCGCATCGGCCCGGCGCTGCTCGAAGAGGGCTCGAAGTCGCCCTACGCGCCGCTGGTCACGCTGCTCGGCGGGCTCCTGCTCGGCGGCATCGCGGCGATCGGCATGGAGGGGATCGCGCGTGCGTTGCACCGCCGGCTGGTTCGCAGCCGAGCCGGCTTCGCCGTCGACGGCGCGGGCGGCGCGGTCCTGTTCGCCGCGCTCGGCCTCGCGCTCGCCTGGCTCTTCGGCGCGGTCGTGCTCAACACGCCGGGCCTGGCCGAGGCGCGCAAGTCGGTGCAGCGTTCGGAGTTGCTCGGCCGCCTCTACGAGCGGTTTCCGCCCGCGGGCGTGATCAAGGCGCTGAACAGGATCGATCCGACCCCCGTGATCAAGGGGCCGGACGCCGACGTTCCGTCGCCCGACCCCGCGATCGCGGACGACCCCGAGGTCGCCGCCGCTGCCCCGAGCGTCGTACAGGTGCTCGGCACGGCCTGCGGGCTCGGCGTCTCGGGCTCGGGCTGGGTCGCCGGGCCGGGGATCGTGGCGACGAACGCGCACGTGGTGGCTGGACAGGACGACACGACGGTCACCACCCAGGACGGCGTCGAGCTCGACGCTGAGCCGGTTCACTACGACACCCGCAACGACCTGGCGCTGCTCAGCGTCGGCGGGCTGGAGGCGCCGGCGTTGCCGCTGGCCGAGCAGGTCGAGAAGGGAGCCGACGCCGCGGTCCTCGGCTTCCCGGAGGGTGGCCCGTACACCGTCGCCGCCGCGCGGGTCGGGACGACCGCCGAGGTGGTCAGCGAGGACTCCTACGGCCGCGGGCCGGTGCGGCGCGAGATGACCGCCTTCCGTGGCGACGTCCGCAGCGGCAACTCCGGCGGGCCCGTCGTGAACGGCAACGGCGAGGTCGAGACGACGGTCTTCGCCGCCTCCACCGAGAAGGGCCCGCCGAGCGGCCTCGGCGTCCCCAACCCGATCGTCGAACGAGCGCTCGGCAATATCGGCGGGACGGTGGGCACCGGGCCCTGCGCGGCCTGAGCCCCGAGCCCTCCGACCCCTCTGTCCCCATCGACCCGCCTCTGTACCCTGGAACCACGGTGGAGGAGCCCGCTAAGCGAGCTGCTGCGGCGACCGTGCCCGCGCCGGAAGGCGCCCCGGCAAAGGTCTGCCCCGAGTACCACGCGGCCGTCGAGCTCGTCGGCAGGCGCTGGACCGGGGCGATCCTCTGGTCCCTGATCGAGCGGCCGCACTACTTCGCCGAGCTCAAGGCATGCATCCCCGGGCTCTCGGACAAGCTGCTCTCGCAGCGACTGCGCGAGCTCGAGGAGGAGGGCCTGGTCGACCGCTCGGTCCACCCGGGCTCGCCGGCCCGCGTCTCCTACTCACTGACCGAAAAGGGCCGCGACGTCGAGCCGGCCGTCCGCGAGCTGCGCGACTGGGCGCAGCGGTGGAAGGACTGAGCCGCTAGGCGCTTCGGCCGAGGGACGGAAGCGCCGCTTCCGCGTCGCGAGGCGCCGAGGTCGCGGGCACGTAGAAGGGCAGCGATTCCGGCCGCGCGGGAGACGTGTGGTCAGAAAGCGCCGATAGTCCGCCGTTAGACGCCACACGTCCGTGAACCGCACACGAAACACGCGCGAATGCGCACGCAATCGTCACGAAGCCCCGATCCGCTGCCCTACGTGCCCGCGACCTAGGCGCCTCGCGCCGCGGACGCCGCGCTGACCGTCCCTCAGCCTTTACCCGCGCGCCGCAACGACCACCGGCAGCCCGCCGTCCGGCCCCAGCGTCGGGTTCTGCCGCACGACGAGCTCGTAGCCGGGCTCGAGGCCGAGCTCGAAGCGGGAGAGGATCCGGCTCGCGATCGCCTTCACCTCGAGCTGGCCGAAGCGCATGCCGATGCAGATCCGCGGCCCGGCGCCGAACGGGACGTAGGCGCCCTTCGGCAGCTTCGCCCGCTCGTCGGGGGCGAAGCGCTCGGGGCGGAACTCGTCCGGGTCGGCGAAGACCTCGGGGAGGCGGTGGCTGGCCCAGGAGGAGTAGTTGACCGGGACCCCGGCCGGTACCCGGTGGCCGGCGAACTCGAAGTCGACCGCGGCGCGGCGCGGGCCGACCCACGCCGGCGGATAGAGGCGCAGGATCTCGTCGATCGCCTGGTCGAGCAGCGGCATCTCGCCGAAGAGCTGCTCGCCGCTCGGCATCCCGTCGCCGACCAGCGCGTCCTGCTCGGCGACCAGCTTCTCCCGCCACTCGCGGTTGCGCGCCAGCTCGTAGAAGAGGAAGGCGACGGTCGAGGTGGTCGTGTCGTGGCCGGCGAAGAGCAGCGTCAGCGCCTGGTCGCGGACCTGCTCGTCGGTGAGGCTCGATCCGTCCTCGTCGGTCGCGTGGAGAAGCATCGTCAGGACGTCGTCGCCCTCGTCGCCGTTGCGGCGGCGCGTGATCTCCTCGCCGAGGATCCGGTCGAGCACCCGGCGGGCCGATTTGATGCGCTGGAACGGGGCGCCCGGTCCGCGAAGGACCTGGAGCACGAATTCGATGCCGTGGAAGGAGAGGCCGCGCTCGAACTCGCGGGCGACGTCGTGGCCGCCCGTCGCGTCCGGGTCGAGGCCGAACAGCGCCCGCATCGCCACCCGCATCGCGACGTGGCGGGCCCAGTCGTAGAGATCGACGCGGGTCCCGGGACGCCAGGCGGCGATCCCGAGATCGGCCTCCTCGATCATCACCGAGGTCGTCGCGACGACGTGGTCGCGGTGGAACGCCGGCATCATGATCCGCCGGGCGACGTCGTGGTACTCGCCGTCGGTCGTCAGCAGGCCGTCGCCGATCAGCGGGATCAGGTCGCCCAGCATCCCGTCGCGCCAGACGAACTTGTCGCGGTCGGTGACGAGCATGTACCGGTTCGCCTCCGGCCCGAGCATCCACACGCCCGCGAGGTGGAACGTGCGCAGCGCAAAGACCGGTCCGTACTCGTGGTAGGCCTCGAGCAATACGTCGAGCATCCGCCGCCGCACCCGGAAGTCCCGCGCCGGGCTCCAGCTCGTCGGCCCGGGCGGCAGCGCGATCCGGCTCGTCGCCCGTCGCTCGATTGAGATGTCCTGGCGAATCCGCCGCAGCGGGTTCGTCGTGCGCGGTGCGGGGCTGGCGACGGCCATGGGCGCGAACGGTACCGACCGGCTACCAGTCCCGCGGGTTCCCCTCCGGGATCGCGTCGCGGACCAGGACGGCCTCGATCACCTCGACCGGCGGTCGGCCCGTCGTCTCCAGGTAGAGGTCGCGCTGCTCCGGGCCCAGCTCTGCAAAGCAGCGCTCGACGGTCTCGGCGTATGGGGCGAGGATGACGGCGCCCGGCGGTGGCTCGGCGGAGAATCGCTCCGGCTTCGCCGTGTACGCAACGACCTGGTCGAAGCCGTGCTCGGCGATCGCTTCGGTGACGTCCACGCGGTCGTAGCGAACCTCGCGCACGTCGAGCCGGTCGAGCTCGGCGTCCGTTAGCTCGATCAGGACGCCGTTCGGCGCCTCGGCCGGTTCGCCGCCGGGCTCGATGTTCAGGCCGAGCATGTACGGCGGCAGCGTGCCGTCGTCCGCGCGGGCGAACGTCTTCTCGGCCCGCTCGTTGTCGCGCACGAGCGACCAGCGCCGCCGCCAGCCCTCGAGCCGGGCGACGGGGCAGGGACCGACGGGCCGGCCGAGCGTCTGCGCTGCGCTCTCGCGGCTGACGAGGGAGGCGTAGCCGAAGACGGCGAGCCTCACGCGAACAGCTGCTCCTGACGCGGCGCCGTCGCGGTTTTCGGCGGACGCCAGGCGGGAGCGCCGCAAAGTCGCGCCGCGGCAGGGCAGCCGTAACAGATGGCTCCCTCCGGCTTCTCGGTGCGGACGAACTCGCCGCCCTCGATCCTGCCCACGATCGCCTCGAGCTCGCGCCGCCCCTCGGTGAGGTCCGCCGCATCGTGCGTCTGCGCGACGACGTCGTCCGCGGCCTCGAGGAAGCAGTAGGCGGACCTGAGCGGGGGATGCTCGGCATCGCGATCGGCGCGGGTTACCTCCGCCGCGAGCGCGTAGACCGCGCGCTGGATCCGGTAGCGCTCCGCGAGCTCGGCGGGCGAGCGGCCGGCCAGGTCGTCGGTCTTGTAGTCGACGACGACGAGCTCGCCGCCCGGAAGCTCGGCGAGCAGGTCCATCTTGCCGCGCACGATCGCGCCGCCGATCTCGAGCGCGAACGGAAGCTCGGGGTAGACGCGGGCGCCATCCAGCTCGCGGCGCAGCTCGCTGCCGAGCCAGCCCCTGACCAGTTCCTCAACACGCGCCAGGGCCTCCATGTCGCTGCCCAAGCCCTCGGCGGTGAGCGCGGCCAGGAGACGCTCCTCGTCCGGCTCGCGCCAGCCGTTCCGGGCGCTCCACTCGAGGCCCGCGTGAACCGCGTTGCCGATCGCAAGCCGGCGCTCGAGCGGTCGCATGCCGGAGTGATCGCCGGGCGGGTCGACCAGTTCGTCCTCCGCCCCGGTGACGTCCGCCTCGCCCGCGGGCTCGCCCTCCGCGCCCTGCTCGTCGTCCGCCGGGCCGAGCGGATCGCCGGTCAGGCCGAGCACGCGCTCGACGTAGAAGCGGTAGCCGCAGCGCTCATACGCGGCGAGGGCCGAGTAGGAGAGGCGGCCGGCGAGGGCGGGGACCCGCTCGATCTCGAGGAGCGGCGGGCGCAGGACCTCGGCCTCGGGGGTCTCCGCGGCGGGTGGCTCCAGTGCGGGCAGCCGGCGGCAGAGCTCCGCGGCGCGTTCCGGCGAAGGACGGTTGATCGTCACTGCGATCTCCGGCGTGCCCGCCGGTTGGACGCCCTCCGCGGGCGGGATCGCGACAAGGCCCTCGCCGCCTCCCCAGCCCAGCTCGTGCAGGGCGGGCAGGAACCGTCGCAGGGCGGTGTCGCCCGGCACCGGGTCGCCCGGCTCCACGTGCTTCTCCGGGTCGTACACGCCGCTCAGGATCAGCCTCTTCTGGGCTCGGGTGGCGGCGACGTAGGTGAGGCGGCAGGCCTCCTCGGCGTCCGCTTCGCGGTTCGCGTCCTCGAGCTCGACCAGCTGCCAGAGCCGAAGCGATTTCTGCGCCGGCATCGCCAGGCGCATGCCGAACGGGACGTCCGCTCCCGCAGCCTCGTCACCAGACCCATCCTCGAACCGGCCGATCACCAGGTCGCCGGCCCTTCCCCCGGCGCTCAGCCTGCGGCCGAGGTCCGCGACTGCGACCACGGGGAACTCAAGGCCCTTCGCGGCGTGAACCGTCATCACCCGCACGCCGTCGTGCTCCTCCGCCTGCAGCGCCGCCTGACCCTCGCGCTCGTCGCGGGCGGTCCGTTCCTCGGCGTAGGAGATGAAGCCGCGCAGGTCCCGGCCCTCGTGCGTCTCGAACTCCGCGGCGAGGCGCATCAGCTTGCGCACGTTCGCCATCCGGCCGCGGCCCTCGGGGAGCGTGAGCAGCGCCAGGTCGTAGTCGTAGGCCGAGATCGTGCGGTCGATCAGCGCGTCGAGCGGCAGGGTCGGCGCCTCCGCCCGCAGCTCGCCGAGTGTGGCGCAGAACGTGATCAGGCGAGCCCGGTCCTCGTCGTCGATCGGCGCGTCGAGCGGCTCGCCCTCGACGAACGCTCGCTCGAGCACGGGCCAGACGAACTTGCGGCGCCCGGCCGCTTCGCGCAGCAGCCACAGGGCATCCGCGCTCGCGCCGCAGGCCGGTGACGAGAGCGCCCCGAACAGCGCCTCGTCGTCGAGCGGGTTGGCGATCACCCGCAGCAGGCGCAGCACGTCCTCGACCTGCTGCGCGGACCAATAGCCCCGGCCGCCGACGATGTAGGGAGCGAGGCCGGCCCGCTCGAGCGCCTCCTCATAGGCGTCGACGTGGGTGAACGCGCGCAGCAGGACGACCATGTCGCCGCGTGGCACCCCGGCCTCCGCGAGCTCGTGAAGACGCGCCGCGAGCGCCCGCGCCTCCGCGACCCATACGGGGTTGCGCTCGGACTCGGGCGCCTCGAGCTCGATCCCTTCGGCGCTCCAGCCGCCGTCGCCCCGGCCGCCCATCTCGCCCCCGCTCGACTCCGTCAGGCGGAGCTCAACCGCGGGCCCGTCGCCCGGTGGCTCGCCGTCCGGCTCGACCGAGGCGACGAGCGGCCGGAAGCCGTCGAGGAGCGCGCCACCGACCGAGTCGACGGCGGCGACGATCTCCGGCCGCGAGCGGAAGTTGCCACGCAGCGCGAGCGTCTGCGTCCCGGGATCGGCCTCGGCGGCGGCGCGGCGGCGGCGGAACACCTCGAGGTCGGCGTTCCGGAAGCGGTAGATGCTCTGGAACTCGTCGCCGACGGTGAGCACCTTCGTGTCCTCGCCGCGCAGCGCCTCGATCAGCCCCACCTGGACGCTGTTCGTGTCCTGGAACTCGTCGACGAGGACATGCTCGAAGCGACCGCGCCAGGCGTCGCGCACCGGACCCTCGCGCTCCAGCAGCTCGCGCGCGCGCAGCTGCAGGTCCTCGAAGTCGAGCCCGGATCGCTCGTCCTTGAGCGCGGAGTAGAGCTCGCCGTATCGGTCGAGCACGCGCTGGAGCGCCCCGATCGCCTCCCGGGCGGAGTGCTCCTCCGCGGGCGACAGGGGCGCCTCGTCCTTCTTCTTGATCGAGCGCACGGGGTCGCCCGGGTCGGGCAGCTTCGGCTCGATCGAGCCCTGACTGCGAAGCCGTTCGTGGGCGAGGCGCAGGAGCTCGCCGAGCCGGCCGGGCCGGAAGCCCGCGGCGAGCTCGATCACGCTCGGATCGCCCGTGTCGGCGAGCTCGTCGATCGCGCGCGTCGCGGCGATCCCGGCCAGCCGCGCGGCCTCGGCCTGGTCGAGCACGCGGAACCGCGGGTCAACCCCCGCCGCGCCCGGGTTCGTCGCGAGGAGCCGCCGGCAGAAGCCGTGGATCGTGGTCACGAACCCACGCTCGGTGTCGCGGGCGGCGCGGGCGATCATCGCGGCGCGGTCGGGGTCGGTCTCGGCCGCCAGCCGGGAGCGCCGCAGCAGCTCGCGCCGCACGCGGCCGCGCAGCTCGCTGGCCGCCCGGTCGGTGAAGGTGAAGGCGAGGATTCGATCGACCCCGACGTCGTCGTCGCAGACCGCGGCGCAATAGAGGTCGACGAGGGTCCGCGTCTTCCCGGTCCCGGCGCCCGCCTCGAGGAAGACGTCGCCACCGCGGGCATCGATTGCAGCCTGCTGCTCGGGGGTCGGGGAGGGGGGTGCCTGATCGCTCATTGCACTAGCTGTCCGCCGGTCCCAGGCCGCGCTCCTTGCGGCAGATCGGCTGGTAGGTGCAGTACGTCGGGCAGGATCCCTCGAGGGGCCGGCGGCCGATCTCCCCGTCCCGCATCTCCCCGGCCGCCCGGCCCGCGATCCGCTCAGCCTCGTCGAGTGCCTCGTCGAGCCCCTCGCGGTCGAGCCGGTCGTTCGGCACGAGGGGCAGATCGCCGGTGCATTCGGCCTCCTTCAGCGCGAGCCCGCGCGGGCGCGGATCGTCGCTCGCGCCGAGCGGGTGGTAGAGCGCGCCGACGGGGTCGAACCCCCAGTTTTCGCGGGCTGCGATCGCGTAGAGCTGTGGCTGGAGCTTGCCCTCCTTGACGAGCTTCGCCGCGGCTGTCACCCGCTTGCCGGTCTTGTAGTCGTAGACGACGGCGAGCGTCCGATCGCCGTCCGTGACCGTGTCGACGCGGTCGATCATCCCGTGCAGGCGCAGCTTGCCCAGCTCGAGCACCGGGCGATCGGCCTCCTCCCATTCGCCGAAGCTCGCCTCGAGCAGGGCCGGTCGCAGGCGGGTCTCGACCTCCGCCTCGCGGCCGAGGAAGGCCTCGATCTGCGTCTGGGAGCGGGAGAGCGCGATCCGCGCCCGCGGATCGTCGACGTCGAACCCGAATTCCTCGGCCTGCTCGGCGAGCAGGGCGCCGGCGCGCTCCCGCCAGCGGCCGACGTCGGCGGGCCGCGGAATGGTGTCGTCACCCGGCGGATCGCGGTAGAGGATCTCCAGGACCTTGTGGACGATCGAACCGGCCCGCAGGTACTCGGGGTCGGGGTCAAGTCCCTGAGGCCCGAGCTCGTGCTGGACGAACCAGCGATAGGGGCACTCGAGCCATCTCTCGAGCGTGCCGGCGCCGATCGCCTCCCGGGCTGCGATCGCGCCGATCACGGCCGGTGAGCCGAGCGGCCCGGGGCGGGCGGCGCCGCGCTCGGCGGCCGAGCGCAGGCGCGGCGCGAGATCCGCGGCGAGGCCGTCGGGCAACGTTGCACGATCGAGCGCTGCGATGGCGGCGTCGAGCCCGTGCTCGCCGGCGAGGATCCCGAGTGAGCGGGAGAGGATGCGCTCGGAGGACGCCTCGGCCGGCGCCGGCACGACGTCGGCCAGGCCGCGGACCAGGACCAGCTCGCGCTCGGCGGTCTCCGGGTCGGGGGCGATCAGGTCGAGCACGTCGTCGACGAACGGCGATCGCGCGGCCGGCGCGCCCTCCTCGTCGCAGCTCCGCCATGACAGCCAGAGGCAGTCGGTCGGCCGCGAGGCGCAGGCGTGAAAGAGGTAGCGCTCCTCGTCGAGCGGGTCGCGGCGGCGGAGGGCGGCGATTCCCAGGGCTGCCCTTCTCTCCTCCCCGAGCAGCGGGTCGTCCAGCCGCCGCCCCGGGAACTCGCCCTCCTGAAGGGAGGCGAGGAAGAGGTGGCGGGCTCGGGCCGCCCGGGCGCGGTACGGGTTCAGGACCCGCACCCGGCCGGCGGTCGGGCCGCGCCAGAGCGGGACGCTCTCGCCGTCGAGCTGCGCCAGGGCCTCGTCGAGCTCAGGTGCCGCGCAGCCGGGGACGTTGTCGAGCGCGGCGAGCTCGTCCAGGACGCTCGCGGCCACCGCTCCGGCGCGCAGCTCGACGGCCTCGAGCGGCACGCCCTCCGAGGAGCGATCGCCGGAAAGCGGTTCCGCGTGACGGTGGGCCGCCTCGGGAATCTCGCGAGCGATCGTCGCCAGGGCGCGCAGGCGCGCGGCGCCGGACGGGGCGTCGGCGAGCGCGACCAGGGCGCGCGGCGGGTTCGCCCAGCCCTCGACCGCCTGCTCGGGGCCCGCCGGGCGCTCGCGGCGGATCCGCAGCTCGAGGTTGTCCGAGATCCCGGCCGGGAAGTCGGGTCGCGCGCGCAGGTGGGCGAGCAGATCCTCCGGGGTGCCACCGGGAAGCGCGGCGCGGGCGATCGAGACGATCGCGCGCCCGGTCGCCGTCGCTGCCAGCGGCACCTTGGCCTCGACGGCAGCCGGGATGCCCGCGGCGCGCAGAGCGCGGTCGTAGAGCGGCCCGTGGCGATCGGGGTTGCGCAGGACGACGAGGATCTCGTCGGGCCGCACCTCGCCGCCCGCGAGCAGCGCCGCGATCTCGGCCGCGACGCCCTCGGCCTCGCCGCGCTCCCCGGCTGCCTCCGTCAGCGCCAGCCCGCCGTCGGGATCGACCCGCTCGGCACTGGGCTCGAACAGCTCACGGTCCAGCCGGCGGAGGGTGTCCCGCTCGGTATAGGAGTCGTCGAACGGGAGCGATTCCTCGACGCTCGCCCCGTAGTCCTCGACGAGGCGGTGCCGGAGCTCCGCGCGCGCCTTGAGCGCCTCCCTGTCCGCGTAGTTGACCGCGACGGTGACCTCGCTTTCGGCGGCGAGGGCCGCGACGAGCTCCAACTGCTCCTCCGTGAGGTCGTCGAACCCGTAGAGCAACACGGGCCGCCCGCCCCAGGCCCCAGGCTGGAAGCGGAGCGCGCTGACGACGGCTCGGTACGTCGTGTGGTCGTCTCCGCGGCCGGCGCCGTCCCGGAGCTCGACGTAGCGGCCGTACAGATCATCGAGCTCGGCCTCGTAATCGGATCCCTCCTCGGCGCCGGACAGTGCGCCCGGGTCGAGCAGGGCCGCCTGCAGCTCACCGATCAGGCGATCCAGGGCCGGCGCGAACCCGGTGCGTCGTGCCGAGCGGGCAAGCAGGCGCAGCTCCACCTCGCGGCTCGCGCGGCGGACGAGCGCAAGCCGCTGGGGAGCGCTGAGCGGTTCGGGCGCAGGGGCGGACGTCGCCGCGGCAATCGCGTCGACAAGGCGGGCAAAGGTGCCGACCTCGACGCCGGCGACGCCGCCGCCGGTGCGGCAGAGCTCGCGCTCGAACGCGGTCGCGTCATCTCCGGTCGGCACGACGAGGAACGGCTCGCTGCGGAGCGTCGCCTCGATTCGCTTCCGGATTTCACTCGCGCGCCCGCTGTTCGGCGGCCCGACGATCAGGGATAAGGGCATGCCACGAGAATAAGTCGCGTCCCGGCACCTTCGGCTGACGCGCCCGGCCGGACTTCGCGCAGGTTGCGGCACCGGGGACGGGTCGCCTGTGAAGGACATGTTGCATCCCGTGCCCACGCACGGTTTTTCCGTCGGCAGGCGTCCCTAGCCTCGCGCTCAATGCTTGCCTTCATTGATCCGGCCGATGCGATCCGCGCAATCGGCGACTCGATCGGGCGTGAGGCCCGCCGCCAGCTGCTCGGCGAGGCCGTGCGTGCCTGGGTCGACGAGATCCCGGACGACGAGCTCGAGTCGCACTACGCGCGGGCGATCGCCGAGCTCGACGAGCACGACATCTCGATGCTGGCCGCCTGGCACGCCTCGATGGACGTCGGCGCCCCGGTTCCCAACCGCGACTTCCTGATGGGCGCGTTCGGCTCGCTCGGCGAACATCGGCGCGAGGCCCTCAAGCTCGCCGCCGGCTTCCGGGGCGAGGAGGCGGTCGACCGCGGCGTCACCGAGGAGCGCGCGCTCGAGACGGTGCTCGACTGGCTGTCGGGGCCGCGGCTGATGGAGCTCGTCGTGGAGGCGGTCGAGCTCTACATCTGGGACCGGGCGGGCTCGGAAAACTGAGGCCGCCGGTCTTTATCCGCCCGCCGCGAGCGCCGCGCGGATCTCGCCGATCGCCTGGTCGTTGTCGCGGAATTGGACGGCAGTCATCCCGAGCGCGCGCGCGGAGTCGATGTTGACCTCGACGTCATCGACGAAGAGGCAACTCTCCATCGCGATCCCGTCGCCCAGGCGCTCGACCGTCCGCTCGTAGATCACGGCGTCGGGCTTGCGGACCCCCTCGAAGCCCGAGTCGACGACGAACTCGAAGATCTCGTCGACCGGCAGCATCGATCGCCAGACCGGCTCCCACTCGCGAACGTTGTTGGTCAGCAGGGCCATCCGGTAGCCCGAGTCGCGCAGCTCGCGCATCAGCTTGATCATCGGCTCGTTCGGCTCGAGCGCGTCGAAGTAGATCTCGCGGAATTCGTGAAGCCGCGGTTGGTGGCCCAGCTCTTCCGCGAGGTCGGCGGCGAGGTCGTCGAGGAACTTGGCCTCGGTGATCCGGCCGCACTCGAGCTCGAAGAGGGGGTGGACGCCGTCGCGGTCGGCCGCGCGCTGCATCGCCCGGCCGAGCGAGGCGGGCGTGATCCCGGTCTCGTCCTGGAAGGCGCCGAACGACTGGATCAGCGGGGTGGTGAGGACGCCGCCGAAGTCGGAGATGACCGCCTCGATCTTCATCGTGGGCGGAGCACCTCGAAGAGGGCGGCGCCTGTCTCGCCGTCCAGACGAGCGTCCATCCGCACGCTTTCGCGCTCGACGCCGTCGGCCTCGCTCGTGCTCGACTCGGCGCGGTCGGCCGCGAGCCGGTGCGGCGGCGGCTCCTCCGAGGTCCACACCTCGACGCCGACGCGGCGCACCCGCCCCTCGGCATCGGTCTCGGTAGAGAGCAGCACCTCGTGGGGATCGCTGACGGCATCGCCTCCCTCGGCAAAGACGGCGCTGACCTGATCTGAGTCGTGCCCTGACGAGCCGTGCGGGCGCATCGCGACCACCGCGGCGACCGAGCCGTCCTTGAAGCCGGCCGCCAGTAGGCGCAGCGACTCGAAGCGCTCCCAGTCGGGCCCGACGGCCAGCCGCCAGGGGCTCTCCGCCGGCTCTCCGGAGGCAAGGGGGCCGAGGGCGGCGGGATCGAGCTCCAGGACCGCCGAGCCGTCGCCGGACTCGAAGCGCAGTAGCGAGTCGCTCATCGCTCGGGGTCGGTGGAGGGGGGTGGGGGCTCGATGAGGGATTCGTCCCTGATCTCCTGCGCGGTTCCCTCGACGTCGAAGGCTCGCGACGGGCGGGGCCGGCGTGGGGGCGCGCCGCCGGGCGGGGGAGGCGCCCCCGGTCCGGCTCCGTTCGCGGCACCACCGCGGCGATCGCGGACCCTGTTGTAGCTCCAGCCCGCCGCCTTGCCCGCGAACAGGTATCGGCCGAAGAACAGCTTGCCCGAGAGCCCGCGGATCGCGTTGCGAGACGGCGGGATCAGGAGCAACATTCCGAAGATGTCGGTGATGAAGCCCGGCGTCAGCAGCAGGGTGCCGCCGACGATGACCATGGCGCCGTCGAAGACCTCGCGGTGCGGAGCACGCCGTTCCGCCAGAGCCTTGTTGAATCGCTCCCACACTGCGCGCCCCTGTGAGCGCAGCAGCATCGTGCCGAGCACCGCGCTCGCCAGCAGGAGGAAGAGGGTGGGCCACAGCCCGATCCACTGCCCGACCTTGATGATCACGGCGAGCTCGACGACCGGCACCACGATGAAAGCGATCAGCAATAACCACATGGCGGCACAAGGTTAGGGAGGGCTTCCTAAGGCCTCCTCTAACATTGGTTCATGGCTCCTGAAGACCAGCTGATCGCGACCACCGAAGACGATGTCATGGAGGCCCTCGAAGAGGTCATCGACCCCGAGCTCGGACTCGACTTCGTCTCGCTGGGCCTCGTCTACGACGTCGACATCGAGGGTGCCGAGGTATTCGTCACCTTCACCCTGACCACGCCGGCATGCCCGATCGGGCCCCAGGTCTCCGAGCAGATGAAGGAATTCGTCGGTGATCTCGAGGGCGTCGAGAAGGTTCACCCGAAGATGATCTTCGACCCACCGTGGACCCCGGAGATGATGTCCGAGGACGCGAAGTTCGCGCTGGGGTTCTAGCGCAGGATCGCGGTTAGATCCAACGTCCCGAGCACGTCCGCGCCGCTGAAGTCGTTGGCCGGGTCCCCGGAGCGATTCGGGAAGATCTGGTTGAGGAGGGTCGCCGACAATGGATCAAGGGTCACGGTTGCCCCCGTCACCGTGATCTGATTCGTGGCGGGGTCGAATGACTTGGTCCCGGTCGAGAAGTCGATGATCCCGATCGAGGCGTTCTGGGTCGCGCCTGGCAGCTGCGCCACGCCGACCAGGTGCGCGGAGGGGAAGTCGACTGCGAGCTGGGTCTGAAGCACCGTGGTTCCGACGGCGGGATCGCCGTCACACGGGAATGGGATTCCCCCGCTCATGTTCTTGGTGAGCCCCTGGCCACCGCCCGTGATCACCTTTCCATCGGCGAGGCTCGGCGCCATCGCACCCCCGGTGACCGGGAAGGTGAAGGCGGCGGAGACCGGGTCCTGCGTCGCCGGAGCGATCGGATAGACGCCGCCCGCTCCGGGCAGGCCGTTGATGCAGTGGGCGAGGAGCTTCGTGACCAGGCCAGGCTCGGTGTGAAGGGTCATGCTGCCACCCGGCAGCACCTCGACGGTCTTCGGGATCGTGGCCGCCGAGACGGTCCCGAGCGGTTCGCCGGCCTTGATCTTCTTTCCCGTCTTTAGGGCCTTGTTGAGCGCCTTGGCCCCGTCGGCGCTGAGACTCGCGGTGACGCTGCTGATCTGCGCTCCAAACCCGTCGCGGGCGACGGTGCCGCCACTCAGGTCCCCGAATCCGTTCACCCGCTTCTTGCCGGCCTTGGCGCCAATCGTCCCGGGCCCTCCGTTGGCACCGAAGGTGAAGGTCGAAATCTTCAACTCGGCCTTGCGCTTGCCGGCCTTGACCTGGACCTTCCCGGCGGCCTTGACCGTGCCGTCGCCGCTGACGGGGTCCACCTCGCCGCTTGTGATCGGCAGGCTCAGGCTGCTGGGCTTGAACTTCAGCGCCTTCGAGCTCGTCAACTCCAGGGTCACCGTTCCCCCGGAGAGCTCGTCCTGCGCCGCGAGTGCCGGGCTCGCCAGCGCCAGACCCGCGGTAAGGGCGAGCAAGGCTGCGCAGAGCTGGATGTGCGATCTACTCATGGTCACATCCTGCCGCAATCGGGCGAGCCGTGAGCCGGTCTCGCGTGTGGAAACCCATCACTCGGCGACCAGATGGACTCGTTTGCCACCGATCGCCGCCCGCAGGACCTGCGAACGACTCACGTAGGACCACTTGGACGCCGGCAGCTTCTCGCCGTCCACGGTCAGCCTGCTGGGCCGGAACGATTTCTTCAGTGCCCCGAGGCTCGCCTCGATATCGACCCTCATCCGCGTCGGGAAGCGCAACCGAAGCTCCCACCCGCCATCGTGCTCCCGCGACTTCGCCACGCCCCCATCCGGCAGCGCGGACTTCGACTTGTCGCGCGGGACGGCGAGGAGTCGCAGTCGTGATGCCCGGTCCTCCGCCCGCACCAGTCCCGCATCGCCCGAATACGGCGACAGCGTCTCCACCTCGCGATCGAGCAGCGGCAGCACCGCGCCGGCGCGAAGCAGCAGCGGCGGCTCGCCCAGCGGGGCGTCGAGGGTGCGGTCGCGGTCGCCGCCGAGCACCTTCACCCTCCCGAGCCGGAAGGCGCCGTCCTTCGCCTCCTTGGTCGAGTCCCACCATTCGACCCAGCGCCCGGGCGGCAGCCAGGCGCGACGTTCGGTGACCTCGGGCTCGGTCACGGGCGCGGCGAGCAGGTCCGGCCCGAACAGATACTCATCGTCCGCCCCCTGCGCCTTGCCGCTGCGCCGGGTGGGCGAGCACCAGGTGGCGGACGATCGGCAGCCCGTTGCGGCGGTAGGTCTCGTCGGCCGCGCGGAGGTAGGGGTTGAGCTGGTGGTGGAGCTCGGTCAGCCGGCGCCAGTCCTCGATGTGCTTCTCGTCGAAGACCTGGGGCCGCGGGTAGGAGGGGACCGCGATCCCACTGCGTTTCGTGCGCATCACCGGCAGGAGCGCGCCGAGCTCCATCCAGCGGGTGAGCAGCTCGTCGGTGAGCGTCTCGTCCTCGGTCGCCCCGGGCTTCTCGTCGAACCCGGCGCCGTAGGAGACGTAGCCGCCGATGTCGGTGCCCCACCGGGCGACGCCGCTGAGGCCGATCGAAAGCGCCTGCGTTACCGCCGAGCTGATCCCGTCGAAGCCCCAGACGGTGGTCGGATCGCCGCCCCAGACAACCTCGGCGCAGGCGGCGCTGCCGGTCCAGCCCGAGCGCTGGAAGCGGACGAGCGGCTGGTCGAAGCGGGCGGCGATCCGCTGCAGCGTGCAGTGGTAGTCGGTCGGGTAGCGGTTGTGCATCGCCTCGCCCGTCGAACCGTCGTGCTGGACGACGCCGGTCGTGGGCGCCCCCTCGCCGAAGTCCTCCATCCAGCCGTCGGCGCCGAGCTCGACCGCCTCGCCGATCAGCTCGGCGTAGAAATCCTCGGTCGCCGGATGCGTCCAGTCGAACTGGGCGAGCGGCTCCTCGGTGAATCCGAGCGGGCCCGAGCCGCCGACGAACGCGGGGTAGTTGAACGGCGTCCCGGCGGCCTGCTGCAGGACGCCGGCAGCCGCGGCGCGGTCGTAGACGTCGCGGTAGGTGAGGCAGAGCGACGGGTTGAAGTAGACGAGGCGGGAGAGTCCGGCGGCGTGGAAGTAGGCGTTGCGCTCCCGCTCCGCGTCCAGTCGGCTCGCGTGCGCGCCGCAGGGCAGGTGGTGCATCTGGGTCTCGCCGACCGACACCGGGACGCCGGCCGCGCGCTGCGTGTCGATGATCCCGCGCTCCTCGTCGGGCGGGATCACGTTCGGCTGGCCGGTCTGGAACCAGGGGCCGAACGTCCACGGTGCCTCCGGTTCCGGCTGGCGGCCGACCGCCGCGGTGAAGCGCCCCAGCGCCTTTGCCGGGGTCGGCCCCGAGAAGACGCGCAGGCGAAGCGACGCTCCGTCCGCCTCCGCCTGCCAGCGGTCGTCCGGATCGACCGCGGGGCGCATCCTGCTGGTCGCGGTTTCGTCGATCAGCACGCCCCAACCCCGGCTGGAGAGCAGCCATGGGACGGGGAAGTAGGTCGAGTCGTCTCGGTCGCGGATCGCCCAGGGCGGGACGAACGGGCGGACGTATTCGCGGTCCTCGGGCCGAACCGGCCCGTCGGAGACGTAGTTCTCCGCCTCGTGGCCGCGACGCTCGACGAAGTCGGAGCGCTCGCCGAAGCCGTAGAAGCGCTCGTCGGGGGCGGCGACGAACTCGGCCGCCGTCTCGCTGGCCGACTCCGGCCCGTCGATCTCGTAGGAGAACGAGCCGTTGCCGGCGGGGGCGATCCGGACCGAGGCGGTCCCGCCTCCGTCGAGCTCGACCTCGGCCACGATCGCATCGCCGTCGCGGGCGAGGGACCGAGCGCGGATGGCCCGCTGCGTCCCCGCTGCCGTGACTACCGCGATACCGCGAAGCGACTCGAGCGACGGACCGCCCTCCTGCTCGAAGGTGACCGACCAGGGGTCGGCGTTAACGGCCGCCGTCGCCCCTCGCGACTCGATTTGGATCGGCGAGGCGGTGGCCGGGGAAGAGACAAACAGCGCAAGTAAGGCACCGAACAGGATCGTGGGCCGAGTCCGAGCCATTGGCCGATGATCCTCGATAAGCGCCGGCCCGGTGCCGATCAGACTCTGGGCGACATTGACCCGGGTATACGGGGTGGATGTCGCCCACGCCGCCGAATCAGGCTCGCGCCGCCCCCAGCTCCGCTTCGTGCTCCAGCTCCTCCGCCGCGTTCACGGGCGCGGGGGTGAGTGCCGCGGCGCCGATCACGAGCGCGAACGCGGCGAAGCGGGCGATGACGCCGAGTGTGGTGTCCGGCAGCGGCTCCTCGAAGACGACGGTGCCGGCGGCGATGGTGAGCAGGTTGGCGGCGACGCTCGTCACCGCGATCACCGGGACCGCCTTCCCGACCTGCAGGCTGCGCGCGGAGACGACCAGGCCGGCGGCCGAGGCGAGGGCGATCACCACGGCCAGCGGGTTGAGCAGGACCGCGGCGGCGCCCTCGCCGAGGTTGCCCGACAGCGCCTTGATCGCCGTATCCGAGGCGGCCCAGAAGAGGCCCGCGGAGGCGCCGAAGAGGACACCGGCGCGAAGCGCGGAGCGGCCCGCCCAGATCGCCGCCACGGCCGCAGCGATCGCGCAGCCCGCGATGTAAGGGACCAGCCGTGCCACCTCGTAGTCGGAGTGCGCCTCGTCTCCCGCGCCGTCGAGCGTCGCGGCCAGGAACGCAAGGCCCGCCGCGGCGAGCGCGACGCCGATCCATTCGCGGCGGGTCACCTTGTGGGCGAAGAGGCGGTCGGCGCAGACGGTCAGCAGCACGAGCCCGCCGGCGATCACCGACTGCACGAGCGAGATCGGCGCCAGGGCGAGCGCCGCGACGTGAAATCCCCACGACGAGGTGGCGATGATGATCCCGAGCGTGTACCAGCGCGAGCGAAAGAGGGCCAGGGAGGTCCGCACCGGCCGGCGCATCTCGACCGCCGGCGACTCGACCGCGCCGCGGTGCTTGTAGAGGAAGCCGACGACCGATGCGAAGGCGGTCGCGAGCGCGAGCAGGAGCCCGATCTGGACCGAGAGCGGCACTGGCCGAGGCTAGGGCGACTGGCGCGCCGCCTGCCTGGTTGTGAGACTCTGCCGCGCCAGTAAGACGGGGACAGGGGTCAATGCCGATACACACGCTCGCCATGTTGATCGCGCTCGCGCTGGCGCTTCTGCTGGTGCTCATCCTGCGCACCATTCCCTCGTTCTGAGGCTCGAGGCTCAGACGGCGACTGTCGGGCCGACGTGGGATCCGTTGACGTGAGCGGTGCCCACAGCAGCGGGCCGCTCGCGTCGTAGCTCCGAGTCGAGCTCGATCGCCCTGATCGCGTGCTCGTCGGGCAGCTTCTCCAGCACGTCCCAGATCACCCGCCGAACGGCGGACTGGTCGTGCCCGAAATCGTCGCCCAGCGAGTGCAGCGCCGTGTGCACGATCTTGAGCTGAACGGGGGTCAGCTCGAGGTGAAATCGGAAGTCGTTCATTTGTGTCAAATGTTACGCTCTACGCCTGTGAGCGCATCTTTTTGCGCTCCCTATGGTTGTCGGAATCATGACCGGAGAACTTGAGCCGACGGGGAGGCGCTGGACTTTTCTCGCAGTTCTGGCGCTCGCGGTCTTCCTCACCGTGCCGGCCGGCGCGCGAGCGGAGTCCCCGCTCCGGACGGAGGAGGCGGTGATTCTCGTGAACGCTGCCGGAGGGAACGCGGAGGTCCGCGACCGCCTGCGCGACGCGATCGCGGAATCAGGCTCCTCGCTCGAGCGCGCGGTGCCGGAGATCGGCGTCGGCACGGTCGACCTGCCGGCGGGGCAGACCGTTGCCGAGCTCCGCGAGGACCTCGCCGGCGAGCCCGGCGTCGTCGCGATCGAGCCCAACATCGTGCTCGAGACGCGGGCCGTTCCCGGCGATCCCGCCTATGCGGCCGCGGACCCGAACGCGCCTGGCGGCGACGCGTACCAGTGGCACCTGCGCAAATCCGGTTTCCAAGGAGCCTGGAAACGCTCCGACGGCACCCGCGCCAAGGTCGCCGTGATCGATACCGGCACCGACGCCGCCCACCCCGATCTCGCGCCCCAGATCAAGGGCGCCTGGGACAAGGACGACACGCTTCTCCACGCCGGCGCGGACACCGACGAGGTCGGCCACGGCTCCCACGTCGCCGGCCTCGCCTGCGCGCAGTCCGGCGGCGACTACGGGGTCGCGTCCGCCGGGTTCGGCTGCGGCCTGCTGGTCTACAAGACCGACCTGTCGATCGCCTCGATCTCCGAGTCGATCGTCGAGGCGACGGACCACGGCGCCGACGTGATCAACATGAGCTTCGGCGGCGAGGGGGACTCGGAGGCCCTCAAAAGCGCGATCGAGCGTGCCGCGGCGGCGGATGTCGTCATGGTCGCTGCCGCCGACAACGACGAGGTCGACGACGACGGCAACCCGACCGAGGACCAGGGCATCCCCGCGTCATACCTGCAGCCGATCGGCTCGGCCGCGAACATCGACCGTGGCATCGGCCTCGTCGTCACCGCGGCCCAGTACGACGGTTCGCGGGCATGGTTCGGCCCGGGCATGGGAAGCGGCATCTCGCTGGCCGCCTACGGCTCCGCGGGCGAGGGCTTCCGCGGCATCTTCTCGACCTTCCCCGGCAGCCTGACCGAGATCGAGACGCTCGAGCTCTGCGGCTCCTGCCGCGGCGACTTCGGCGGCGACAACAGATTCGGCTACCTCGAGGGCACCTCGATGGCGACACCGCAGGTCTCCGGCGCCGCCGCCCTGATCCGCAGCGCCAAGCCGAAACTCACCGCGGCCAAGGTGATCTCCCTGCTGAAGAAGAAGGCGACCCGCAGTGGCGGCTTTACGGACGAGCTCGGCTGGGGGATCCTCGACGCGAACGATGCGCTGAAGGCCGCGCTGAAGAAGAAGAAAAAGAAGAAGCGGTAACGGCTACGCCGGCGCCGGCTCGGACGCCGCGGCCTTCGCCGCGTGCCCGGCTTCCTCGTCCAGCTCCTCGATCGCGTCGGAGATGCCGTCGGCGATCACGTCCACGTCCCCCATCGCGTCGAAGTCGGCGAGCAGGCCGAAGCCGAGGCGGCCGTTGTAGCTCATGATCGCGATCGCGAGGGCGTGGTTCTCCGGCAGGAAGGCGACCGGGAAGATGTCCTCCAGCTCGCGGCCGAGCACGTAGAGCGGGATCTGCGGGCCGGGGACGTTGGTGACGATCAGGTTGAAGAGGCGGGTCGAGAAGTTGATCCGCGAGGCCTGCGCCAGGAGGGTCGGCGGGGCGAAGTCGTTGAAGCGGGAGATCACCTCGGCGCCGAGCGCCTGCTTCGAGTCCTTCACGTGGCCCATCGATTCGCGCACGGCGGCCAGCCGCCGAACCGGGTCGGCGATGTAGACGGGCAGCGGGCCGCGCATGGCGGCGATCTTGTTGCCGAGCTGGCCGTGCTCGTCCGCGGCGCGGATCGACATCGGTACCAGCGCCCGCAGCTCGAGCCCCTCGGTCCGGATCCCGCGCGAGTGCAACCACCGCCGCAGCGAGCCGGCGACAACCGCGAGGACGACGTCGTTGACGGTTCCGCCGAGCGCGTCCTTGATCCGTTTCAGGGTCGCCAGCTCCGTGCGGACCCACGTGTATCGGCGGTGCGAGCCGATCTCGGTGTTGAGCGGGACCTCGGGCGCCGGGTTGGCGAAGTTCCAGGCGACCTCGCCGATCGCCTCGGCGGACTCGCCGGCCTGGCGAACGGCCGTGTTGGGATGCGTCACGGCCGAGCCAACGCGGCGGGCGAAGCGCACGGGGGTCCCGGCCAGGTCCTCGGCGTTGCGGGCGAGGAGGGCCGCCGACGACGGCTCGGGGCTCGCCACCCACTCGTGCTCGGCCTGGGCCGGCTCGGGAACCGGCTTGACGTCGAAGAGAACGGTCGCGATGTCGACTCCCGAGACGCCGTCGACGAGCGCGTGGTGGGTCTTCGAGAGGAGCGCGAATCGCTTGCGCTTGAGGCCCTGGACCAGCCAGAGCTCCCACAGCGGCTTGGTGCGGTCGAGCTGCTGGGAGAACTGGCGCGAGGCCATGTTCTCGAGCTGCTCCTCCGATCCTGGCGCGGGCAGCGCCGAGTGCCGGACGTGGTACTCGAGGTTGAACGAGGGGTCGTCGACCCAGAACGGCCGGCCGGAGGCGAACGGCGGGAACGCCAACTTCTGGCGGAAGCGGGGGACGAGGTGGAGGCGGCCGCGGATGTGCTCCAGGAGGTCGACGTAGTTGGGCGGCGGCCCCTCGAAGATCAGCACGCCGCCGACGTGCATGTGGCTCGAGTCCCCCTCGTTCGTCAGGAACGAGGAGTCGATCGAACTGAGGCGATCCATATGTCCTTGCGTCATCCTGTGCAGACCCTAACGACGATGCGTTCCCTTCGCCGGACATTCCTCGCATGCGCTTCCGCCTGCGCTCTCGCCCTCGTGGCGTTGCCCGGCGCTGCCTCCGCCGCCGTCGAATGCGACGAGCCGGGGACCGAGGACTGGCAGACGGCGACCCCCGCCGAGGCGGGAATGGACGGGGAAAAGCTTCAGGCCGCGATCAATTTCGGCCAGCAGCAGAACAGCTCCTACGCCATCCGCGTCTACCGCAACGGCTGCCGGGTCGGGGAGGACCCGCTCGCGCCCGCGTCGCGACCGGCCCGATTCGAGAGCTGGTCGATGGCGAAGTCGATGACCTCGCTCGTCTTCGGCCGCGCGATGACACTCGGCTACATCTCGCCCGACGACCCGCTCGGCTCGCTGATCCCCGAGGCCGACCAGGCGCACGGCGAGATCACGATGCTCCAGCTGCTGACGATGACAAGCGGGCTCGAGTGGAACGGCTTTCGGGACTACAACATCACCATGCCGAACCGGCTCCAGAACGCGCTGACGACGCCGGTCGCGCGCAAGCCGGGCAGCTACTGGGAGTACTCGCAGGACGGGCCTGCACTCTTGGCCGAGGCGGTGCAGCGGGCCGTGGGCCACGACTTCCAGCAGTTCGCCCAGAACGAGCTCTTCGGGCCGATCGGGATCTCCCCCGGCGACTGGCAGTGGGCCCGAGACTCCGCCGGCCACACGCAGGGCTTCTTCGGCCTGCATATGTCCGCCGATGACTTCGCGCGATTCGGCGAGCTGATGCGCCGCGGCGGCGTCTGGCAGGGGCGGCGACTGCTCTCCGAGCGGTTCGTGACCGAGGCGATCACCCCGGTCGAGCAGAACGGGTGCTACGGCTACCTCATCTGGCTCAACGCCGCGAAGCCCTGCGTCGGCCCACGCGTGATCGACCGCCCCGTTGACGACACGCGCGACTTCGAGTCGCTGCCGGCCGACGTCTACCAGTTCGCCGGGCTCTTCGGCCAATGGGTAACGGTCTTCCCGAGCCAGGGGCTCGTCGTCGTCCGCACCGGCCAGGACAACGGCACCTTCACTGGCGCCTCGGGCTGGCAGGAGGAGATGTACGGGCAGATGCTGGACTCGATCACCGACACCCCGATCACGAGCCCGCCGCCCTCACCGGATGCCGAGAACGTCTCCACGGAGGACGTCGACCACGGCTTCGGGCAGGCGATCGATAACCCGGAGCAGTACTCGCAGGGCGGCAACCCGCCGCCGCTCCCGCCGGCCGGCCCGCTCCGCGCCCGGGCGACGATCATCGAGCCGCGCGCCGCCCACCTGAGCAAGCGCGGCCGGGCGATGGTCCGGTTCCGCTGCCCGCCCGCGTGGCCCGGCGGCCTCGGCGAGACGTGTGACGGCGAGGCCAGCCTGAAGGGCGCCCGCAAGGGCTTCGACTACGAGATCGCCGCCGGGACGAAGAAGGTCCTGCGCTTCGACCTGCGCAAGGCGGTTCGGAAGAAGATCGAGAAGGGCAAGGACGTCGACGTAACGGCCCGCACCGCCAACGGGGACGATGCAGCGGGCACCGAGTCGAAGCTCTCGTTCACGCTCAGCGAGCGGTAGCTCGTGAGGAGAATGCTCGCGATCGGCGCCACCTGCGTCGTCGCGCTGGCCGGTTGCGGCGACGACGGGGCCAGCGCCCAGGCGCCGCCGGATGCGTTCGACGCCGCCCGGGCGATGGAGGACGTCCAGGGCCAGGTGGCGCTGGGTCCGCGGCCGGCCGGATCGGAGGCGAACGCCAAGGGGGCGAAGCTGATCGCCCGCGAGCTGCGCGAGGCCGGGGTGGAGGACGTGCGGATCCAGAAGCCGCGCCTGAACGTGGTCGGCACGATCCCCGGCCGCGAGCGCGGCTCGGTCGTCGTCGGCGCCCACCACGACACCGTCGACATCCCCGGCTTCGTCGGCGCCAACGACGGCGCGTCTGGCGTCGCGGTCGTGCTCGAGCTGGCCCGCTCCCTTCCCGCCCGCGTCGACGGCCCGGACCTGCGGCTGGCGCTCTTCGACGCCGAGGAGGCACGCCCGGGCCGGGACTTCGCCTCCGACGGCACGCGGGGCAGCCGCCAATACGTCGAATACGCCGAGCGCAGGCGCAAGCGGCAGGGCTCCCCGCCACTGAAGTCGATCCGCGCGATGGTCCTCTTCGACCTCGTCGGCGACTGCGACCTTCAGATCCCCCGCGAGTCGAACTCCGACGCGGGCCTGTATGCCGCCTTCGCCGATGCCTCTGCCGAGGCCGACGGCGGCACGGCCCCGTTCACCGGCACGACGACCCCGATCGCCGACGACCACATCCCCTTCGTCGACGCCGGTATCCCGGCGGTCGACCTGATCGACTTCACCTTCGGCGGCACGGCGAGCCCGGGCACCTATTGGCACACCCCCGAGGACACTGTCGACAAGGTCTGCCCCGAGAGCCTCGACGCGGTCGGCGAGTCTGCCGTGGCCGCGATTCCCGAGCTCGGCTGAGCCCGCTCCGGGCTACCCTGTTCGGCGATGGCAACCGTCCCTTCAAAGGTCCTGCTCGCCGCCCCGCGCGGCTATTGCGCAGGCGTCGACCGAGCCGTGCAGACGGTCGAGCACGCGCTCGACCTGTACGGGCCTCCGGTCTACGTGCGCAAGGAGATCGTCCACAACAAGCATGTGGTCGACGTCCTCACGAAGCGCGGCGCGATCTTCGTCGAGGAGGAGACCGAGGTGCCGGAGGGCGCGCTCGTCGTCTTCTCCGCACACGGGGTGGCTCCGGCCGTGCACGAGAACGCCGCCAAGCGGAGCCTGCGGACGATCGACGCCACCTGCCCGCTGGTGACGAAGGTCCACGTCGAGGCGCGCAAGTTCGCCGAGGACGGCTACACGATCGTCCTGATCGGCCACGAGGGGCACGAGGAGGTCGAGGGGACGACCGGCGAGGCGCCCGACTCGATCGTGCTCGTCCAGACCGCGGAGGACGTGGACGACCTCCAGGTCGACGACCCCTCCCGGATCGCCTTCATCACCCAGACGACGCTCTCCGTCGACGAGACGGCGCAGATCATCGCCCGCCTCCGGGAGAAGTTCCCGGAGATCACGTCGCCGAAGTCAGACGACATCTGTTACGCGACGACCAACCGCCAGCTCGCGGTCAAGGAGCTCGCGCGCGAGTGCGACCTCGTCCTCGTGATCGGCTCGCGCAACTCGTCGAACTCCAACCGCCTCGTGGAGGTGGCCCGCGAGCACGGCGCGGCCTCCTACCTGATCGACTTCGCCACCCAGGTTCAGGAGGAGTGGCTCGAGGGCGTCGAGACCGTCGGGATCACCTCCGGCGCGAGCGCTCCCGAGGAGCTCGTCGAGGGACTCGTGGAGTTCTTCCGCGACCGCGGCGCCGACGACATCTCCGAGCTGCGCACCGTCGACGAGGACGTCCGTTTCATGCTGCCGAAGGTCATCCGCGAGGACCTGAAGAGCCGTGAGCTCGCCCGCGCTTGAACGGCCCTGACGCCGCGACGCGCGACGGTTACGAGATCTCGACCGACGCCGACCGGCTCGACGTCGAGGCGATCTGGGGCTTCCTGCGCACCGCCTACTGGTCGGAGGGCGTCGAGCGCGACGTGGTCGTGCGGTCGATCGAGGGCTCGATCCCGTTCGGCCTCTACGCGCCCGGCGGCGAGCAGGCGGGGTTCGCGCGCGCCGTCACCGACAGCGCCACGTTCGCCTGGATCGCCGACGTCTTCGTGCTCGAGCCGCATCGCGGCCGCGGCCTCGGCGTCTGGCTAGTCGAGACGGTGCTGGCCCACCCTGACGTCGCGGCGTGCGGCGCTCGATGCTGGGCACGGCCGACGCGCACGGCCTCTACGAGCGCTTCGGGTTCCGGCCTCCGATCGACGGCCGGATGATGATCAGGCCGGGCCCAGGCGCCTAGGCGCCGCTCTACCTGACGCGCTTCACCTTCTCGCAGCGGCGGACGCGGTCCTTGCGGTCGACCTTTGCCCGGTCCTTGCCCGGGCCGCAGTCGACCCGGTCGGCGCGGTCGCCGCTCGTGGAGATCCGGTCGGGGCCCTTGCCGCCCTTGACGCTGTCGCGCTTGTCGCCGCCCTTGATCACGTCCGCGCCCGCGTCGCCGCGGAGCTTGTCGGGGCCCTCGCCACCCTTGACGAGGTCGGCGCCGCCGTTGCCGGCGACCCGGTCAGCGTCGCCACCGCCGTTCAGGCAGTCGTCGGCTCCGCCGCCCTTGATCCTGTCGCGGCCGCGCTTGCCCTTGATCCGGTCGTCGGCCGGCGTGCCGCGGAGCTTGTCGCGGCCGCCGTCGCCGAGGATCACGTTCTCGCAGTTGCGCTTGCCGTCAGCGGCGCCACCGCCACCGCCGTCATCCGCCGCCGCCGCGGTCCTTCGCGTCGAGCAAGTTGCGAACCAGGATGTAGCCGGTGTACGTGGTTGCGTAGGGCTCGAGCCCGAGCGTGTGGTCGAACTGCTGGGTCGGCTGCGGCAGGAGCGAGCCGGCGATCCTGATCTGGCCGCTCCCCATCTTGAGCTCGCCCAGGACCACCCGGTTGTGCTTCGGCGCAGCAGCAGTGGGGCTTGCGGAGACCGAGACTCCGGCGATCCGCCCGCCGACCTTCTCCCATGCGGAGCGCCTGACGTCGAACTGGAGTGCGTTCGACTGGTTCGATCCGCCCTCGTCCTGGATCGCGTACCCGAGGGGTGTCGGTTCGAACGTCTGGCGGCGATGGCCGGAGCCGAAGCGAGCGCCTTCCTGGGCGATGTCCTTGGTCAGCGGCTCGGGGTTCTCCTCGGTGTCGAGCGTGTCCTCCTCTGCGGCTGTCTCGAACGCGGTCTGACCGGCGTAGACCGTCGAGCGGTCGACCGCGTCCGACTCGATCCCGGCGAGGTCGGGAAGCGCGTCGAGCGCCCCGTCGGTGAGCACGAGGTTGCCGCCGCCCTTCGCGAAGTCGAGCAGCGCGGCTATCCAGGCGTCCTTCTCGGCGACGGTGAAGGCGCCGGTGTTGGTCGCCTGGTCGTTGCCCTTTGCGGGCTCGAACTTGATCGTGCCGCTGTACCGCGGATCGGCGGACGCCCAATTCTGGACATGTACGACGTAGTCGCCGGGGGCCGGGTTCTCGAGGACCATCTCCTCGAAGTTGGACGAGCCCTGGGCCTGGACCGATGAGGCGACGTCCTCGCCGTCCTTCCTCAGGTACATGTCGAAGTCGTTCTCGGCGAGCATCCATTCGATCCGGATAGTCACCTTGGCGTTGCCCTCGTTGCGCTTGATCGTGAACGGGAAGTCCTGGAAGGTCCCGGGCGCGTCGGAGCCTGCTCCCGGCACGCTCGCCGTGCCGCTGAATTCGGAATCGGCCGTCGGCCCGCCGCCGGGCGTACCGGAGCCGCTCCCGCCGTAGCGGCCCGTGTAGCCGGGCAGCGCGTCGTCGGCCAGGACCAGCGAGTCGAGGTTGCCGAGCGAGCGCGCGGCCCTCGATCACGTCACGCGGGTCGACCTCACCGAAGTCGCGCCGCTCGCCCGGGATGAACGGGTCGAGGTCGTTGAAGAAGTCGGTGTTGGCGACGTTGTAAGCGGCGGCCCTGGGCGGATCGTCGCCGCCCGTGGCGCCGTCGCTTGACGCGGGCCCGGAGGTGAACTCCACGTTCATCGTCGCGAGCGCGGTCGGCCCGTCGACCAGGGCGCGCCACAGGACCGGCGATCCGTCCGCCTTCGTCGCCTGGGGCCTGTTGACGGCCGCGGTCAGCCCGGCCTGGAGGTAGACGGGCGACTGGTTGAAGTCCTCGGTCACCGTCACCCACTCGTCGGTCTCGGTGACCCCGGGGTGCTCGTCGCAGCCCTGGCACTGGATCTTCAGCCCCTGGACCAGGTTGCCGCCGCCGATCCCGCCGGCGTTGGTCTCCGTGATGTCGACCCTCATGCCGCCGTTGAAGATGTTCGCGCCGCCTGGCTGAGGACCGCTCAGCACCTCGAACGGGAACGCGGTTGTGCCGTCGGGGCCCGGCGGAGACGGTCCCTGGGCGATGTCCGCCTGCGGCGTTGTGCCCGCCGGCGGCCCCTCCTGAAAGACCTTCTCCTCCCGGGCGATCCGGGTGCCCGGGACGAAGCCCTTGCGCCCTGCCACATCGAATTCGCTGGAGACCGGATCGAGGATCGTCGCCAGATGCGCGTAGATCAGCGCCTTGTTGCCGTCGACGTGGAGCTGCTCGGTGTGCGGGTCGAAGTTGATGTTCTTGTCGAGGTGCGAGAACGACATCTCGTTATCGATGCCGTCCGCGCCGAGCCCGACCGAAGAGTCGAACCAGTCGCCGAGCGCGCCGGTCGTCGTGTAGTTGATCGTGTCGTAGACCGTGCCCCAGGTCTGGCCGTAGATCTGGGCGCAGGCGGTGCCCACGGCGTCGGTCGGTACGCAGGGAGCGCCTCCGCCCGGAGGGGCGTCGTTCGGCTGCACGATCGGCGACCAGGTGAGCGCCTCCTCCGAGGCCCGGTGGATCGCGATCGCGCTGTCACGGATGCGCTCGTTCTTCGCGAAGTCGTGACTGCCGTGGGGGAGCAGGGTGAAGGAGAGGGCGTCGGCGAGCGGCTGGCCGTGCAAGTCGTCCCCGGCGGCGAACTGGGTGCCGGTGGAGCTCTGGATGTCGAGCAGGCTGGACGAGAGCGCCCGGCTCTCGGGCTCGGAGAGGCCGCTGTACGGCCGGAAGCTGAAGCCGATGTCGGGCCAGTCGCGGTTTAGGTCGACGCCGTTGCCGTTGTAGCGCTGGAAGAAGAGGCCACCCTCGGTGACCGAGCCGCGGCGCCACCCATCCGGGTTCGGGTAGGTGAAGTAGATGATCGATTCGCGCAGGACCCGAGCGAAGCTCGGCGCCCCGGCGCGCACGTTCTCGGACACGACAGGCTGGTCCTGGCGGCCGACCGTGTACGCGGTGATCAGGTCCTCGGCCGCACGGGTGCCGCCTTCGATGCCCGCGCGCTCGATCCCGTGGATCGAGAGCGATAGGGCGTAGCGCTCCTTGCCGGCGTCCGGCACCGACTCGTCGGTGACGCGGAGCGTGATCAGGTCGGACTTGTTCCGATCGAGCGTCGTCGTCGGCAGCCCGGCCGACTGGTACTGCGGCTTCGGGTCGAACTCGAGCGGCTGGTTGTTGCCGGGGACCACCGAGGCGCCGGGCGAGCCGATTCCGAGGTCCGCGTCGGGCGCGCCCCCAGCGCCCAACTGGCCGTCGAGCACAAGCACCTCCATGAACCGCTGCCATTCCTGACGCTGGTTCATGTACTGAATCGCCTGGAGAAACTCGCCGATCTGGATGAACTGCGCCGCCGGGACGTTGCCCTGGGCGTTCGGCGAGCAGGGGTTGGCGGGGTTCGGCGGGACGTTCTGGCAGCCGGCCAGTGGGTCCGGGAAGACGCGGCCGAGCGCCTGATATTCGGGGTCGCTCGTGGCGACCGGGGTCGCCGAAGCGGGCGCCGCGCACGCGAGCAGCGCGATCGCGATCGCGCTTCCTGCCACCAGCTGTCTCATTCGAAATCCCCCAAGAAGTCGCCTGCGGCGAGGAGGCTAAACAAGATGTGAACGATTGGCGCCGGTTCAGCTGGCGAACGGCCCGCGGACGGTTGCCCGGGCGAGCACGGTTGCGAGCTCGGCGGGCTCCCACTCGTCGGAGCGCAGCAGCACCCGCACGCCCGCCTCGGCGACCGCGGTCAGGAGCTCGGCGAAGACGGGGGCGAGGCGCTTGCTGCCCTCGACGCCGCCGGCCTCCAGCACGGGCGCCATGAACCCGGTGAGCTGGTCGGTCAGCTCGTTTCGCGCGCGGCGCACCCGCCGTGCGACGGCCGGCTCGGCCACGCGCTCGGAGTCGAAGACCACCCGCCACGAGTCGGGGGAGTCGGCGGCCGCCTCGAAGAGGGCTCGGAGGCCGTTCTCGAGCAGGGACTCGGGCTCCTCGGGCGTCAGCTCGCGCGGCAACGCCGCCGCGATGCCGTCGAGCAGGCGCTTCTCCTCCCGCTCCAGCAGAGCTCGGAAGAGCTCGTCCTTCGACTCGTAGCACGCGTAGACGACCGGCTTCGAGACGCCGGCGGCGGCGGCGATCGCGTCCATGGAGGTCCCGGGGTAGCCCTGACGGACGAAGAGCTCGAGCGCCGCGTCGAGGACCAGCGGGCGCCGCCGCTCCGGGCCGAGGTGCTCGGCGCGGGGGCGCGCTTCCGCTTCTCTAGCCTTGGGTGGGGACATCGGAATCGAGCGTACGGTACACTTTCCTACCGAGGAGTAGCAATGAATCGCGCAACGAATCCACCAGAGCTCGCCCTGCCCGCCCCGGCTCGGGTCGCCTCGACCGCGATCCTGCCGCCGGTGGTCGCGGTGCTCTGCGTCTCGCTCTTCGGGCCGCTCGAGATCGCCTGGCTCTGGCTTGGCTCGCAGGTCGAGGGGGCGACGCAGTCGCTCGGCGCCGGCCTTGCCGTCGCCTTCGCCGGTTCGGTCGCCTCGATAGTCCTCGTGGCCTGGCTCGCGCGGCGGCTGGACGCCCTGTGGCTCGCCGTGCGCCGCGGCGCCGGCGCTCGGCCCAGGTACGGCCTGTTCGAGCCGGCGCTCGTTCTGGGCACGGCGCTCGCGTTGATCGCGCTCTCGGTCTGGATTCTCTTCATCGAGGGTCCCGGGCCCTCGATCGCGCCGAACATCAGCTAGATCGCCCGGCGCTCGCCAGGCGCACCTTCTTTACCCTCGTCGGATGCGCCGTTCCCTGTCGCTCCTCGCCGTCGTGGCCGCCCTGGTCGCGGTCGCCCCTGCTTCCGCCGATGCCTCGGACGTCGACCTTCGCGCCGGCGTCGGCCAGGCCGACATCACGCCGCTCCAGACCGGCTACTACCTCGGTGGCTTCACCCGCGCCGACCGCCTCGCCCTCGGCCAGCACACCCGCCTGTTCTCGAAGGCGATGGTGCTCGAGCGGGACGGCGAGAAGGTCGCGCTGGTCTCGATCGACCTGTTCATGATCCCGGCCGGGATGCAGCAGCAGATCGCCGCGCTCGCCGGCGACGGTTTCGAGCCGGGGAACGTGCTGATCCTGCCGACCCACACCCACTCGGGCCCCGGCGGCTTCGCCAACTTCCCGACCTACAACACTGCCGCTCCGAGCACCGAGACGATCACCAACCCGATCTCGTTCGTAGAGCTGCTCGATCCCAAGCCGGCCGACCGCCAGCTCTACACGTTCCTCGCCACCCAGATCGCGAAATCGATCCGCCGCGCCGAGCGCGACCTCGATCCCGCGGTTGCCGGCTGGGGCCAGGGCTCGCTCACCGGGATCACCCGCAACCGCTCGATCGAAGCCCACCTCGCCAACCACGACATCATCGAGGACCGCGGCACCGGCAGCCCGGAGCAGGACCCCGAGGGCGCGCTCCACACCATCGACCCGGTCGTCGACGTGCTGCGGGTGGACAAGCTGATCGGCGGCAAGCGCGTCCCAATCGGTGGCTTCTCGAGCTTCGCCAACCACGGCACCGTCGTGAAGGCGCCGTTCGAGGCCTACAACGGCGACCATCATTCGACCGCTCACCGGGTCTTCGAGAAGAAGGTGCGGCGGGCCGGCGACGTGCCGGGAGGGCAGCTCGTCCTCAACGTCTACGGCAACTCCAACGAGGGCGACATGTCGGCCGGGCTCGACTTCACCGGCCCGGCCGGGGCTAACGAGGTCGGCAAGGCCGAGGCGAAGGAGATGTTCGCGACCTGGAAGGAAGCGGGGCGCAACCTGAGCGGCAGCCCGGAGATCGACTCCCGGTGGACGCGCGCCTGCTTCTGCGGCGCGGCGGCCGGCGAGGGCACTGTCGCCGTCGAGGGCCGTGCCGGCGCTCCGTTCTTCACCGGCTCCGAGGAGGAGCGCGGGCCGCTCTTCGACGTCACCGGCGAGGTCTTCGAGGACCGGCGCTCGCCGACTGAGTCGGAGACTCGCAGGGCCACAAGATCGTCGTTCCCGCCGGGGGCTTCCCCGCCGCCGTCCCGCTGACGGTGACGAGGATCGGCGACCGCGCGATCGCGTCGCTGCCGGGCGAGCCGACAAAGGAGATCGGCGAGCGGGTCGAGGCCGCCGTCCTCGACGTGTTGCGCTCGGAGGGCGTGCGCCGGGTGACGGTCTCCGGGCTCACCAACGACTTCATCTCCTACATCACGACCCCGGAGGAGTACGAGCGCCAGCACTACGAGGGCGGATCGACGCTCTTCGGGCCGTACGAGGGCCCGTTCCTCACCGACCGGCTGGTCGAGCTGGCGACGTCGCTTCGCGACGGCAGCCCGGCGCCGGAGCCGTACCCGTACGACCCGGAGAACGGCGTCGCACCCGACGGCCCGCCGTATCCCGAGGGAGTGGCGCAAGGAGCTTTGGTTGGGGATCCGCCCCGGCGCGTCCAGCGCCTGGGTCACGCGGAGATCGCCTGGAAGGGCGCGCCCGACGGCCACGACCGTCCGCTCGAGAAGCCCTTCGTGATCGTCGAGCGCCGCGAGGGCGGCGAGTGGAAGCGGGTCGACTCCGACCTCGGCCTCGCGATCCTCTGGCGGGTCGATGCGCAGGGCAACCACACCGCCTACTGGGAGGCGCCACTCGGCGCCCCGCTAGGCACCTACCGGCTCGTGGTCAGCGCCCGCCGCTACCGGCTCGAGGCCCGCCCGTTCAAGCTCATCGCCCACGACCAGCTCGTTCCCCACGAGGTGGACCTAGGCGGCGGCCGCGTCGGAGTCCGCCTCGACTACCCGGCAGCGATCGAGAACGTCGACCTGCTGGCCCGCCCGGCAAGCGCACGCGGGGGAGAGGTGGCCTTCGAGGTCGGGGGCAAGACGGTGAAGGTGCGCGAGGAGAAGGGCTCGGTGTTCAGCGTCGATGCGGGCGGGAAGCCGGTGAGCGTTGCGGCGGGGGCGGCGAGGGATCGGTTTGGGAATAGGACGAGCGAACGGATCGTGTTGGGCGGCGCGGGTTAGGGACGGAAGCGCGGCGTCCACGCCGCGAGGCGCCGAGGTCGCGGGGCAAGTAAGGGGAGTGGATCAAGGTGGGCGGGTCCCGAAGTGCTCACAACTCGCCAAACGCCGCCCGCTGACGAACGTGTGAAGGGTTAGGTCCCCTATGGGGTACCCAATCCTTCACAGGCTGCCAAGACGGCATCGTTTGGCGAGTTTGCGCACCCCATTCGGGTGATCTCGTCCTCAAAGGAGTGGTCCACGCCCGAACTCACTCCTCTACGTGCCCGCGACCTCGGCGCCTCGCGTCGCGGACACAACGCCTCCGTCCCTCACCCCTACGGCACCCCCGCCGCAAACGCCACGCAGTACACCTCGACCCCCACCGACGCTCCGAGCGCCAGCTCGTGTGAGCCGTGGCTCGGGTGCTCGGAGAGCTCGTAGACGCCCGGCGCAGTTACCTCGACGACCCGTTCCGCCTCCCCGTCCACGCTCACGCGCAGCTCGCCGTGCCCGTCGACCGTGACCGCCGCGCCGGCGGCCTTGTAGGGGATTTCGAGCGGGGCCGAGCCCGGGGCCTGGCGCCAGGAGCGGGAGGGGTCGCCGCCGGGGAAGATCTCCTCGGTCGGGGGCATCACCCCCGCGCCCGGGGCGTCGCTTGGGCGCAACGGCTCGCCGGCCGCGGGCAGGCCGGCTTCCCGCGCGGACGGCGGGAGCATCGCGCGGATCTCCTCCTCGGTGGCCATGTATTCGCCCTCGCCGAAGTGGAACCAGCCGAGCACGCCGCCCTGGGCCCAGAGGAACGAGGACGGCCAGCCCTCGCAGCCGTAGTCGCGCCAGATGGCGAACTCGGGGTCGGCCGCGACCGGGAAGGGGATGGCGAGCCGCCCGAGCGCGGCGGCGAGCTTCGCGGTGTCCGCGCCAAACGGGAAGCGCGGCGAGGCGACCCCGAGCACGCTCAGGCCGAGCGGCCCATATCGCTCATGCCAGCCCGCCACGTAGGGCAGGGTGCGGACGCTCGAGAGGTGGCCGACGTCGAAGAAATGGACGAGGACCGGGCCGCGAGCGGTCAGCCGCTCGACCTTCGGCGGCTCCTCGCCGACCCACTCGATGGCAGGAGGCATCGGAGGTACCGCGATGTCCGGCCGCGGCGGCCTCAACCGGTCTTGGCGGGGCGGTAACCTCCGGCGTCCGAAGCGAGTACGAGGGAGGACTGTCTTGAGCAAGAGCATCTGGGAGCGGATCGAATCGGCGCGTGAGCGCTGGAACGTCCTCGAGCACCCGTTCTACCAGCGCTGGTCGGCCGGCGAGCTGAGCCGTGAGGAGCTGGCACGCTACTCGGGCCAGTACCGCCACGCCGTCGAGGCGGTCGCCCGGATGAGCGAGCACGTCGCCGCGGGCGCCCCCGAGCGCGCCGACCTGCGCAGCCACGTCGTCGAGGAGGCCTCCCACGTCGAGCTCTGGGACGGGTTCGTGCGCGCCGCCGGTGGCGACGTCGACGCCGCTCCGACGACCGAGACCACCGAGTGCGTCGAGACCTGGGCCGCCAACGACGGCACCGTCGCGAACCTCGCCCGCCTCTACGCCATCGAGAGCAGCCAGCCCGCGATCTCGCGGACGAAGCGCGAAGGCCTGGTCGAGCGCTATGGCTATGAGGAGGGCGCAGGCACCGCCTACTTCCGCGTTCACGAGACCCGTGACGTCGAGCATGCGGCCGAGGCTCGCGAGCTGATCGCCGAGCTCTCCAGCCCCGAGGACGCGGACACGCTCGTCGCGGAGGCCGAGGCGGCCTACCGGGCCAACTGGCGCCTGCTGGACGGGGTCTGACCCGCCGCGAGCTTGCGATAGGCGTCGCGATCGGGATCCTGCTCGGGATCGCGATCGTCGCCCTTTTCGTGTTCGGCGGTGGCGCCGACACGATCGACGCGCCTGCGATCGAGAACTGATCGCGGCAGGCAATTAGCTCGCGTTAGGGGCGGCTCATCTACGATCCCAAACATGAAGCGCCGAATCCTCCCAACGAGCGGGACGCGCCCGAGTTCGGCGCGATCTGATCTGCATCAGATGGATCCGCGCGATCGACGCCTGCCCGCCGCTCTGCTTGCGGTGACCCTGGTCTGGTGCCTGATGCTGGCTGCCCTCGGCGCTCACGAGGCTTTCCTGTTCCTCGTCCCCGCGCTGCTGCTGGCCGCCCCGCTCGCCGTCCGGATCTACCCCGGCGAGGACGCGCTGCACGCGCTCGCCGCGATCCCGGCGCGACCCGCCCGCCGGCTCCGCCGCCCCCTCTTCCCACGCAGCCGCGATGAATCCCTGATGCCGCGAGGAGCCCGTCTCCTCGCGAACTCGCTCGCCAAGCGGCCACCGCCGCTTCCCGTCCCGGCCCTTTAGCGCCCCGGCTCTCGGCCGCGGGCGCTCGTCCCGTGACCGAGGAGATAAATGCGCACCAGAGCAACGCTCGCCTGCGCGCTCGCCATCGCCGCCCTCGCGGCGCCCGTGGCGGAAGCGCACGAAGGCAACCCGAACTTCAGATCAGAGATCACCGGCTTTGACCCCGCGACCAGCGGGCTCGACGCCCAGGTGCTCAACTTCGACGACAGCATCCAGCTCACCAACGACACAGGCGAGGAGATCGTCATCCTCGGCTACGAGGGCGAGCCGTACGTGCGGATCTCGGCTGACGGCACCGTCGAGGTCAACACCAACTCGCCCGCCTACTACCTGAACGAGGACCGCTTCGCCGAGGCGCCGGTGCCCGACAGCGCCGACCCCAAGGCCGAACCGGAGTGGAAGGAGGTCGACGGGACCGGGCAGTTCAGCTGGCACGACCACCGCTCGCACTACATGGCGCAGGGCACGCCGCCGCAGGTCGAGGACGAGAGCGTCGAGACCAAGGTCTTCGACTACGAGATCCCGATCGAGGTCGGCGGACAGCCGGCTGCGATCGACGGCACCCTGACCTGGGTCGGCGAGGCGGGCGGCTTCCCGCTGGTGCCGTTCGTGATCCTCGCCGTGGTCGGCGTCGCCCTGATCGCGTTTGCCCTGATCGTCCGCCGGCGCCGCGATTCCGGCGGCGGGCCCGGCGACGACCACGAGGCCGGGGAGGCCAAGGAAGCCTGGTGATCGGGCGGGGCTCCAGGATCCGCATCGTCGCCGCATTCGCGGTGACGCTCTGCCTGCTCGCGCCCGCGGCAGCGAGCGCCCACGCGCTGCTCGACAGCACGGAGCCCGAGCGCGGCGAGACCGTGGAGCAGCCGCCCGAGCGGGTCGCGTTCTTCTTCTCGGAGCCCGTGGAGGCGAGCTTCGGCGCCCTTCGCGTCTTCGACGCGGAGGGGGCGGAGGTCGACGTCGGCCCGATTGTGCGCCCAGACGACGACTCCTCGGCGATCGCCGCCGCGCTCCCCGCCGACCTCGCCGACGGCAACTACACGGCGACGTACCGCGTCGTCTCGGCCGACTCCCACCCGGTCTCCGGCGGCTTCGTCTTCGGCGTGGGCGACGGCGGCGTGGCACCGGCGGCAGGGGTCTCCGAACTGCTCGAGGAGTCCGACGCCGGCCCGGTGACCTCGATCGCCTTCGGCGTCGTGCGCTGGCTCGGCTATGCGGCGATCGGCGTCGGCGTCGGCGCCTTCATCTTCCTGCTCGCGGCATGGCGCCCCGCGATGCGCCGCGCCGAGGGCGCCGGCTGGGCCGACGCGAGCGAAGCCTTCGACCGCCGCTTCCGCACCATCGTCCTCGCCGCCGCCGGAGCCGGCCTGTTCGCCGCCCTCGCCTCGATCGTCTTCCAGGGCGCGATCGCCTCGGGCACCTCGTTCTGGTCCGCGCTCGATCCCGACGTGGTCTCCGATGTGCTCGACACGCGGTTCGGGACGGTCGCTGCTTTCCGCGCGCTCGCCTGGCTCCTCATCGGCCTCGCGGTCCTCATCCCGGCCGCTCGCCGTCTCACCTGGCCGGTTCTCGCCGTGCTCGCGATCCCGCTCGCCTTCCTCGTCGTCGCCCCCGGCCAGGCGGGCCACCCGGCCACTCAGTCACCCGGCCTGCTTCTCGTCCCCTCCGATCTCATCCACGTCCTCGCGATGAGCGCCTGGCTCGGCGGCCTCTTCTTCCTCATCGCGGCCGTGCCGGCCGCCACCCGCAAACTCGAACAGGGCGACCGGAGCCGCCTCCTAGCCTCGCTCCTGCTCCGCGTCTCGCCGATCGCGCTGGCATCGGTCATCGCCCTCGCCATCACGGGCGTCGTGCAGTCGATCGTCTACCTGGGCTCGATCCCGGAACTCGTCGAAACCGGATTCGGCCGCGCGATCCTCGCCAAGGCGCTCCTGCTCACCGTGCTGATCGGCTTCGGCGTCTACCACCGGCGCCGTTCGATCCCCGACCTCAAGACGCTCGCCGACGGCCACGAGCCGCCGGGCGGCCCCGGCCTCACCCTCCGCCGCGCCCTGCGCGCCGAGGTCGCGTTGATCGCCGTCGTGCTTGCCGTGACCGCCGCCCTGGTCAGCTACGCGCCCCCGGGCGAGGCGGCCGAAGGCCCCGTCTCCGGCAGCGCGGCGCTCGGTGAAGCCAGTCTCGAATACACGGTCGATCCCGCCAGGGCCGGGCCGAACGAGATGCACCTCTACCTGTTCGACGCAGAGACCGGCGAACAGTTCACCGACTTCAAGGAGCTGACGGTGGACCTCGCTCTTCCGGAGAAGGACATCGGTCCGATCGAGGCCGAGCTCCAGCGCTCCGGCCCAGGCCACTTCGTCGCCCCGTCCGCGCCGTTCGGCGTCCCGGGCGAGTGGGAGGTCGACGTCGCGCTGCGGGTCTCGAAGTTCGACCAGGACGAGGCGCTCGTGGAGGTCCCGATCGAATGACCTTCGGCGCTCTTCTCGTCACCCTCGTTCCCCTCGCGGTCCTCGTCGCCCTGCTGCTCGCGGGCCGCTATCCGGGCGAGCGTGTGCTCCGACGTTTCCGCGAGCGGCTGCGGGACCGCTGGAGCGAACGGCTGCCGTCGGCGCCGGCGCTCCGTGAGCTCGTGGCCGCCGTGTTCGCGCGCGGCGGTCGCCTCATCGCCGACTCGCTGGCAGGGCGCGGGCCTCCGCCGGCCGCGACGTTCCGTTCTGTGTGAATTCAAGACAAGGAGAAATCAAGAAATGAAGATCAAGACAATCGCGATATCGGCGATCGCCGGCTGCCTCGCGCTGCCGGCCCTCGCCCAGGCCCACGTCACGGTGCAGCCCGAGGAGGTCCCCTCCGGAGGCTTCACCCGGCTCGACGTGCGGGTCCCGAACGAGCAGGACGACGCCGCGACCGAGAAGGTCGAGGTCGAGATGCCCGACGGCTTCCTGTTCGTCTCGTATGAGCCGGTGGACGGCTGGACGGGCGAGGTGAAGACCGAGAAGCTCGACGAGCCCGTCGAGGAGTTCGGCGAGGAGATCACGGAGCAGGTCGCGTCGGTGACGTTCACCGCCGACGACTCCGCTGCGGCGATCCAGCCCGGCCAGTTCCGTGACTTCGGCCTCTCGGTCGGCGTCCCGGACGAGCCGGCGGGCACCGTGCTCGAGTTCCCGGCGATCCAGACGTATGACAACGGTGACGTCGTGCGCTGGATCCAGCCGCCCGACTCCGAGGAGGACCCGGCGGCAACGGTCACGCTCGGCGAGCCCGCTGAGGACCATCACGCCGCCGAGGACGAGGCAGCCGAAGGCGCGGAGGAAGCCGAGGAGACGGCTGAGCACGCGGAGGAAGAGGCGACTGAGGCGGCCGACGAGGCCGACGACGGCGGCTCCGACGGCCTCGCGATCGCCGCGCTGATAGTCGGCGCGCTGGGTGTGATCACGGGCGGGACCGCCCTCGCACGCAGCCGCAAGAACGGCTAGCCGCCGCGATCGGCTAGAACAAGAACCGCAAGGCGGGCGCCCGCAACGCGCGGGCGCCCGCCGAGGTTTTCTCGAAAGGAGCCCGGATGCAATCGAGAGGTGCCCGGATCGGAGTGCTGGTGGCGGCGATCGCCATCGTCGCGGTGCTGTTCTTCGTGCTGCGCGACGACGGCGGTGATGACGAGCCGACGACGACCACGCCCGCCTCGACCGAGCAGCCCACCGAGCCCTCCGGCGGCGACAAGCCGAAGCCCAAGCCAGAACCGAAGCCTGAGCCCGAGTTCGCTCTCACCGAGATCGAGGTCAAGGGTGGCCAGCCGGTCGGCGGGGTCCAGGAGATCGAGATCCCCTCCGGCGAGAAGGCAAAGATCGTCGTCAGCTCACCCGACACGACCGATCACGTCCACCTGCACGGCTACGACGTCTTCTCCGACCTCGCGCCGGGCAAGCCCGCGACGATCGAGTTCGACGCGACGATCGACGGGGTCTTCGAGATGGAGCTCGAGGACATCGTCGTCCCGATCGCCGAGGTAACGGTCTCCGACCGAGGCTGAGGCGCAACGCTTCCGATGCCGTTCCCACTCGTACTTGCGCATGCCCTGGTCGGCAAGAAGGACCTGCCGATCCCGGAGTGGCTGTTCGCCTGGGGCGCCGCCCTCGTCCTGATCGTCACCTTCGTCGCGCTGACGGTGCTCTGGCGCGAGCCGAAGCTCGAGGACGAGCGCTGGCGCCCGACCGCGGGCTGGCTGTCGGCGGCGATCACCGGCCCGCCGGCACAGGTCCTCGCGGGCCTGATCGGCGTCGGCCTGCTCGCCGTCACCGTCTGGAGCGGCCTCTCGGGGACCGAGTCGCCCGACCGGAACTTCTCGATCACCTTCGTCTTCGTCACCGCCTGGCTCGGCCTGGTGCTCCTGAGCGTCTGCTTCGGCGACGTCTTCCGCGCCTTCAACCCCTGGCGCGCGATCGCGCGGACGTTCGCCGGCGTGTTCAGCCTCGTGGCCGGCCAGGCCCACCGCGCGCCGCTCACCTACCCCGAGCGCCTCGGCCGCTGGCCGGCCGCGGGCGGCCTCATCGGCTTTCTCTGGCTGGAGCTGGTCTACGGCGAGTCCGGCTTCGGCAGCGTCGGCCTCGAGCCGCGGATCGTCGCGCATCGCCGTCCTCCTCTACACCGTCTACACCCTCGGCGCGATGGCACTCTTCGGGATCGACAAGTGGCTCGAGCGAGGCGAGACCTTCTCGGTCTACTTCTCGATGTTCGCGAGCCTCGCCGCGATCTCGGTGCGCGATGGCCGGCTTGGCATTCGCCGCGCGTTGACGGGGGCGAAGTTCTGGGTCGCGGGCGTCTCCGGCTCGGTGGCGATGGTGCTCGTGACGATCGGCGGCACCGCCTACGACGGGGCACGGGAGGGTGTGCTCGACGGGACGGCGGGCTGGATGTTCGACCGCTTCGTCGACATCGGCCTGAGCCCGGTCCTCTCGCTGCGGCTGGCGGGTTCGATCCTGCTCTTCCTCACGATCGCCCTCGTGGCGGCGATCTTCTACGCCGGCATCGCGGGCATGCGGACCGTCGGCGGCAAGATCGGCGAGATCTCGACCCGCGAGCTGGCGCGGGACTTCGCCCACAGCTTCATCCCGATCGCCCTCGCCTACCTGGTCGCGCACTACTTCACGCTCGTCCTCTACCAGGAGCAGGCGCAGTTCACCTACCTGCTCACCGATCCGCTCGGCGACGGCTCCAACTTCTTCGGCATCAACTCGGGCCCGATCGACTACGAGCTGATCAGCGCCAACGCCGTCTCCTACATCCAGGTCGCCGCGCTCGTGATCGGCCACGCCGCGGCGCTGACGATCGCGCACGATCGAGCCGTAGCGATGTTCGGCGACTCCAGGATCGCCGCGCGCTCCCAGTACTGGATGCTGGCGCTGATGGTCGGCTTCACGTCGCTCGGTCTCTACCTGCTCTCCCAGGCGAACCAGTAGCGCTCGGCCTCAGTCGGTGGCGAGCGCTTCGATCGCGGCGTCGATCCGAGCGCGCTGCGCGGGCGTGATCTCCCCCTCGAGGACGAGCGCGACGTTGCCGGCGCGGTAGCAGAGCAGGGTCGCCGCCGACTCGCACTCCTCGTACTCGAGGCGCGCGTCGTCCTCGCTCTCGGTGACCGTGATCGAGCCGCCGCCCAGGTGCGCCTGGCCGCCCTCGTCGGCCTCCTCGGCCAGGCCGCCGCCGCCTCCGACCTCCAGCGCGTAGACGTCGTGCTCGGGGTTGTTCGTCGAGAGCGTCGGGCCGAGCCGCAGGTCGGCCCCCTCGGCGTTGGCCGCGGCGACGAACGCCTGGGCGTCCTCGTAGGGCTTGCCGCCGCATGCCGCGAGCGCGGAAGCGGGGAGGATGGCCAGGACGATAATGATAATCGTTCTCATCTATCTGATACCGTGGCGGCGATGGCGAGCGATTGGGCGGAGATGGCGCGGGCCGAACTGGCCAAGTCGGGGCACCGTAGCGGCGGCGCGCGCGACGCCGTGGTCGAGCTGCTTGGCGGAACGAGAGCTGCTGCCTGAGCGCCGGCGAGATCGCCGAGGAACTGCGCGCCCGCGACCGCCGGGTGGGGCTCGCCAGCATCTACAGGGCGCTGGAGCGGCTGCACGCGCTCGGGCTCGTCCAGCGACTCGACGCGGGCGACGGCCAGGCTCGCTACGAGCGAGCGCTGCCCGGCGGCGAGCACCATCACCACGCGGTCTGCGAGGGCTGCGGGGAGCTGACGCCGTTCGAGGACGCGGCGCTCGAGCGCGCGATCGAGCGGCTCGGCCGCGACCTCGAGCTTCAGGTCACCGCGCACGACGTGGTGATCCACGGCCGTTGCCCCGACTGCGAGCGGGCGATGAGCACGGCGCTCACGGCGAGCGGGCTCACCGTCCGGTTCGGTTCCAAGACCGCGATCGAGGACATCACGTTCGAGATCCCGCGCGGGCGCAGCGTCGCCGTGCTCGGGCCGAACGGCGCGGGCAAGAGCACCCTCTTCGCCGCCGCGGTCGGGCTCGTCCGGCCTTCGGCGGGCCGGATCGAGGCCGCGACCGACCGCGTCGCGCTCGTCCCCCAGCGGCTCGACCTGGAGCCCGGCTTCCCGGTCACGACCCGCGACGTCGTGCGGATGGGGCGCTACGGCGATCTCGGCCCGCTCGACCGGTTCCGCGACGAGGACCACCGCCTCGTCGCCGAATCGATCGAGCGGCTCGGCATCGAGGACGTCGCCGACGAGCGCTTCGGCGTCCTCTCCGGCGGCGAGCGCCAGCGGGCGCTGCTCGCCCAGGCAGCGGCACAGAACCCGGAGCTGCTGCTCCTCGACGAGCCCTTCTCCGGCGTCGACGCGGCGGCGGCCAACCGGGTCAGCGAGCTGATCGACACCTGGCGCTCGGAGGGGCGCAGCGTGCTCGTCGCCACCCACGACCTTCGCAGCGCCGCGCGCGACTACGACCTGGTGCTCGCCGTCAACCGCCGCCTCGTCGCCTTCGGCCCGGCGGCCGAGACCTGCACCGAGGAGGTCCTCGCCGAGACCTTCGCCGGCAAGGTCGTGCGGGTCGGCGACCTCGTCTTCGACATCGCCCACCATCACCACGGAGCCGGGTAGCCGCCGATGGAGTTCATCACCGACCCGTTCTCCTCCGAGGCGGTGCGGACCGGCGCCTTCGCCGCGGCGGTCGTCGGCGTCGTCTGCGGGGTGCTCGGCTGCTACGTCGTCCTGCGCGGGATCGCCCTCGTCGCCGAGGGCCTCGGCCACGGGATCCTGCCGGGGATCGCGGTCGCGTTCGCGCTGACCGTAGGCGCCGGAGGCGGGGAGCCGTCGGCGCTCGCGATCAGCGCCGGCGCCCTCGGCGCGGGCCTCGTGACCGCCGGTGGCACCGCGCTCGTGCTCCAGCGCGGCGGGGTGCGCAACGAGACCGCCGCCGCGATCACCTTCGTCTTCATGCTCGTCCTCGGCGTGCTCGTGATCACGGGCACGGGGGGCGACGAGGAGGAACTCGAGGGATTCCTCTTCGGCGACGTGCTCGACGTCGGCCTCGGCGAGGTCGCCGCGAGCGCCGCGATCGTGCTCGGCGTGCTCGCGGTCGTCGCGCTCCTGTACCGGCCCTTCCTGATCCTCTCCTTCGACCGCCAGCGTGCCGCTGCGCTCGGGCTGCCGGTGGGGCGCCTCGAGCTGGCGATGCTCGTCCTGCTCGCGATCGCCGTCGTCCTCGGCTTCCGCATCGTCGGCACCCTGCTCGTCCTGGGCCTCCTGGTCGCGCCGGCGGCGACCGCCGGCCTGTGGACCAAGCGCCTCCCGGCGATGATGGCGCTTGCCGTCGCGATCGCGGTCGTCTGCGCCCCGATCGGCCTGCTGATCGCGTGGCACCTGGAGATCGAGCCGGGCGCGTCGATCGTTCTCGTCGCCGTCAGCGCCTTCCTCGTCACGCTCGTGGTTCGCCCCCAGCCGCGCTGATCGCCATAATTGACCCCATGCTCGTCGTCGCGCATGCCGGCCACTGGGCGCTGTGGATCCTCTACGCGCTGCCTGTCCTGATCGTCGTCGGGTCGATCGTGGTCAGCGTGATCCGGCAGCGGCGGGAAGGCGCCTCAGGCGAGTAGCGCTGCGGTGCGGCGCTCGAGCGCCTCGGCGATCTGCTCGCGAAGGTCGCCCTCGGGAATCCGCTCGACCAGCGCGGCGAGGAAGCCCTCGACGACGAGTCGCGTCGCATCCTCCGCGGACAGGCCGCGCGAGGTCAGGTAGAAGAGCTGCTCGCGGTCGACCTGCGCGACCGCCGCGGCGTGGGTGCAGCGGACGTCGTCGGCCTCGATCTCCAGGCCTGGGATCGCGTCGGCATGCGACTTGGTCGAAAGCAGCAGGTTCCGGCACTCCTGGAAGGCGTCGGTCTGCTGCGCGTCGCGGTCGACCTTGATCATGCCGCTCCAGACCGCGGTCGAACGTCCGGAGAGCAAGCCGCGGAAGGCGAGGTCGGAGTTCGTGTGCGGTGCGGCGTGCTCCTGGTTCGTGTCGTAGTCGAGGTGCTGGCGGCCGTCGCTCGCGTAGGCGCCGGTCACCTTGGCCGAGGAACCCTGGCCGGCAAGCTTCGTGTCCATTCTGGTCTTCCCGTTCGCGGAGCCGAAGCCGAGGGCGATCCACTCGAGTGTCGCGTCTCGCTCGACCACGCCCCTCTGCGTCGAGAACGCCCAGGCGCTGTCGGAGAGCTCCTGTTCGCAGACGTAGCGCAGATTGCCGCCCTCGCCGACGATCAGCTCGACGACGCCGTCGAAGAGGCCCTCGCCGGTGGAGCTGTAGCGCTCGAAGACCTCGGCCTGGGCGCCCTCCTCGACGACGACGAGCGTGCGCCAATGGACCTCGGTCCCGTCGCCGGCGTCGATCTCGAGTCGCAGCGGCTCGGTCAGCTGCACCCCCGCCGGGACGTAGACGAGCACGCCCTCCCGCCAGCGCTCGGCGTTGCGGGCGACGAAGACGTCGCGTGTCGGCGACGACGGATCCGAGCCGCTCGCTGACCAGCTCGGGATGCCGCTCGGCGGCCTCGGCGAGGGGCAGCGCGATCGCGCCGCCCTCGAGCTCGACGAGACCGGAAACCTGCGCCGAGCCCTGCTCGAATGAGTCGAGCTCGAGGCCGGAGAGGTCGGTGAACTCCCAGCCCTTCGTCTTCTGCGTGGGCAGCTCGAGCTCGCTCGCCAAAGAGGCGCCTTCTCGGCGCCTCTCCGTGAGCCAGTCGGGCTCGGCGTGGGCGACCGCGGCGCTCAACCGATCGAGCCCTCCATCTGCAGCTCGATCAGCCGGTTCATCTCCACCGAGTACTCCATCGGAAGCTCCTTGGTGATCGGCTCGATGAACCCGTTGACGATCATCTTCGACGCCTCCTCCTCGCTGAGCCCGCGGCTCTGGAGGTAGAAGAGCTGCTCCTCACCGATCTTGGAGACCGAGGCCTCGTGGCCGACGTCGGCGTCGTTCTCGTCGATGCGGATCGTCGGGTAGGTGTCCGAACGCGAGTCGGGGTCGAGCAGGAGCGCGTCGCAGACCACCTTCGAGCGGGCCTCGGAGGCGCCCTTGCCCACCTCGAGCAGGCCGCGGTAGGTGGCGCGGCCGCCGTCCTTGGAGATCGACTTGGAGAAGATCGAGGAGGTCGTCTTCGGCGCGCCGTGGATGATCTTGCCGCCGGCGTCCTGGTGCTGGCCGGCGCCGGCGAACGCGATCGAGAGGATCTCGCCGTGGGCCTCGGGCCCGAGCAGGTAGATCGACGGGTACTTCATCGTCAGCTTCGAGCCGAGGTTGCAGTCGACCCACTCCATCGTCGCCTTCTCCTCGGCGACGGCGCGCTTGGTGACCAGGTTGAAGACGTTCTGCGACCAGTTCTGGACGGTCGTGTAGCGGACCCGCGAGCTCGGCCTCGCCTTGATCTCGACGACCGCCGAGTGCAGCGAGTCGGAGGAGTAGACGGGGGCCGTGCAGCCCTCGATGTAGTGGACGTCCGAGCCCTCCTCGGCGATGATCAGCGTGCGCTCGAACTGGCCCATGTTCTCCGTGTTGATCCGGAAGTAGGCCTGGAGCGGCATCGCGACCTTGACGCCGGCGGGGACGTAGACGAACGAGCCGCCCGACCAGACCGCCGAGTTGAGCGCGGCGAGCTTGTTGTCGTTCGGCGGGATCACCGTCGCCCAGTGCTCGCGGACGAGGTCCTCGTGCTCGCGAAGGGCGGTGTCCATGTCGGTGAAGATCACGCCCTGCTCCTCGAGCTTCTCGTTCACCTGGTGGTAGACGACCTCCGACTCGTACTGGGCGCCGACGCCGGAGAGGAACTTGCGCTCGGCCTCGGGGATGCCGAGCCGGTCGAAGGTCTTCTTGATGTCGTCGGGGACCTCGGACCAGTCGCGGCTGTTCTTCTCCGAAGCGCGGACGAAGTAGTGGATGTCGTTCCAGTCGATCTGATCGAGGTTGCCGCCCCATTGCGGGGTCGGGCGGCTCTCGAAGTGCTCGTAAGCCTTGAGCCGGAAGTCGCGCATCCACTGCGGCTCGTCCTTGTATTCGGAGATCGACTCGACGACCTCGCGGGAGAGGCCCTTGGGCGCCTTGTAGGCGTAGCCCTCCTCGGAGTCGGAGAAGCCGAAGCGCTCCTTGTAGTCGGAGCCGATGTCCTTGAGGCCTTCTTCGGCGTCGGTCAGCTCCTTGGGGGAGAGCGGCGGGGGTGTCAGTTGGGTCTCAGGAGTAGCCATGTCAATCCACCTCCAGCTTGATCTCGCCGTCCTCTTCGCGGACCTCGAAAGTCTCAACCGGCTGATACGCCGGGAGGGTCTTTGGGCGACCGCTGCGAATGTCGAACAACGAGCCGTGGCGGGGGCATTCCACTGTACAGGCGTCGGGGTCGAACTCCCCCTCGGCGAGCGGGCCGTCGTCGTGCGAGCAGCGGTCCTCGATCGCGACGAGGTCGCCACCGGCGCAGCGGAAGACGCCGATCTTCTGTCCATCGGCCTCGACCAGGCGCACCTCGCCCTCGCCCAGCTCGGACGCGGGACAGACGGTGATTGTGCTCGTTGCGCTTGTCACGTTATTCCTACTTCCTGACTAGGAATTCTAGCGATAAGCTCGCGCGCCCCAGCACGGCACCATCGAAAAGAGGAGACCAACTTGAAAGCCAGGATCATCATCGCCATCGTCGCATGCGTCGCGGCGCTCGGAGTCGCCGGTTGCGGCGGCGACGACGACGAGACGACGAGCACGACCAGCAGCACCTCCACCACGACCGGAGCGACCGGAGCGACCGGCGCCGAGGGCGATACGACCACCGGCGAGGAAGCCCCCGAGGGCACTGCCGAGGTCGAGTCGCTGCTCGCGACCGCCTTCGCCGCGAGCGGCCTGAGCGAGGGCGAGGCTGACTGCGTCGCCAAGATCGTCGCGCCGAAGGTCAGCGGTGAGCAGCTCACCGACGTCCAGGACCCGGCCTACGTCGAGGGCCTGCTTCAGGACAGCGAGGACGAGATCAACGAGTGCGAGGGGCAGTAGCCCGACGCTGAAGTCGCGATCGGGTCAGCCGGCCGGCGAAAGCCGGCCGGTTGCCGGCTCGCGGGTGAAGCTGGCCACCGCGTCGTCCTCGTCGGAGGTCACGTAGACCGAGCGACCGTCGAGGCTGACGGTGACGCGGTTGGCGTCGTGCAGCCCCTCGCTCGTCTGCGCGCATTCGTCGGCGCCCGCCGGCCGGTTGACGCAGCCGTACGGCGAGAGCTCGCCCGTGGCGGGGTCGCGCCTGAAGTGGACCAGCGAGTCGTCGCCGTCGGTGGCGACGTACACCGACATCCCGTCGGGGCTTATCGCCAGCCCCCGGGGCGCGTCCAGCCCCGGCGTGGCGATGACGCAGTCGCCGGACGTGCTGGAGGTCCTGTTCTCGACGCATCCGTGGAACGTGAGTCTTCCGTCCCCGCTCCGGTTGAATTGAACGAGCGCATCGTCGGTGCTTCCGATCGCATACACGGAGCTTCCGTCGGGGCTCACGACGACCGCCGCGGCTCCGGCGAGCCCGGGTGCGGTGCCGAGGCAGCCAGAGGTCTCTGCGTCGTCTCCCTCCGAGGCGACGCAATGGCCCTTCGAGAGCGCGCCCGTCCGCTTGTCGACGGGGATGGTGACCAGCGCGCCGTCCGAGTCCGAGGAGGCGACGTAGAGCGTCGACCCGGTCGGGCTGACGGCGATCCCGCGAGCTCCGGTGAGACCGTGCGAGCGATCGCCGCAGCGGGTGGTGGCGGTCTCGTCACGGATGCAGTCCATCGGCGTCAGGGTGCTCCGCGAGCGGCTTCGCTTGAAGTGCTGGACGGCGCTATCGGTCGATGACGCGACCCAGACCGAGCGCTGGGTGGCCGCGATCGCGGCCGCTCCGCGCAGCGCCCGCGCGGAGTCCCCGCAGCCGATGCTGTCCTCGTTGTCCTCGACGCAGCCGACCTCGGTGAGGTTGCCGCTCAGCGATCGCTTGAACGCCACGACGGCGTCGTCCGCGGATGAGGTGACGTAGAGGGAGTGACCGTCTTCCGGCACCAGGACGGAGCTCGGCGTGCGAAGCCCGGTGACGGGCGCGCGGCCGCAGTCCTCGTCGGTGTTTTCGAAGCATTGGCGGAAGCCCAGCGCGCCGGTGTCGAGGTTCCTGTCGAAGCGGACGAGGGCGTGGTCCTGGGAGGAGACCGTGTAGACCGCGCTGTTCCATTCCGCAACGCCGCGGCTGCCGTTCATCGCCGGCGCCACCGAGGCGCAGGTGGGCGCGCCGGTCGCGTCGTCCTGGATGCACGCCTGGGGCGTTACTTCGCCGACGTCGGCGATCGCCGCCGGGACGGCGATCCCGATCGCGACGCATGCCGCCGCGAAAAAAGTCCGTCCCCGTCGATGCCGAATGCCGAGCATGTGACCCTCCTAGGGCCCGATTCTAGAGCTGTGCGGCCTGCGTCGGGTCGCCCTGCTCGCCCTCGTCCTCCCACTGCGCTGCGCCGCCGAGGCCGGCGGACTTCAGCACCTTGAGCGAGAGCAGCGCGCACTTGATCCGCGTTGCGGAGATGTCGATCCCGAGCAGCTCGAGTACGAAGTCCTTGTCAAGGCGCAGGAGATCATCGACCGTCATCCCGATCACCTCGTCGGAGATGAGTGAGGCCGACGCCTGGCTGATCGCGCAGCCCTTGCCGGAGAAGCGCAGGTCGGCGATCTGCCCATCGTCGCCGAGCTTCAGCTGCACCCGGAGCTCGTCGCCGCAGAGCGGGTTGGTGTCCTCGAAGGTGAGGTCGTACTCGTCGAGCTCACCGAAGTTCTGCGGGCTCTTGTAATGGTCGAGGATCTGCTCGCGGTAGAGCTGTTCGTCCAAGTCATCCATGCCTGATCCGTCCCTCAGTCCAGCTTGAAGACCCGCCGGGCGTCGTGCAGGCCCTCGACGAGGCGGTCGATCTCATCGGGCGTCGTGTACACGCCGAAGCTGGCGCGGGTCGTCGCGGCGACCGCGTAGCGGTCCATCAGGATCTGCGCGCAGTGGTGGCCCGCGCGGACCGCGACGCCGTGGCGGTCGAGGATCTCGCTGACATCGTGCGGGTGGATCCCCTCGAGGTCGAAGGAGACCGGGCCGACCCGGTCCGGGGAGGAGGGCGGGCCGATCACGCGTAGGCCGGGGACGCCGGCGAGGGCGTCGAGCGCGTGAGCGGTGATCTCGCGCTCGTGCGCGGTCACGGAGTCCATCCCGATCAGGTCGAGCCAGCGCAGCGCCGAGGCCAGCCCGATCGCCTGCGCGATCGCCGGCGTGCCCGCCTCGAAGCGGGCGGGCGGGTCGGCCCACGTCGTCTTTTCCTTGGTCACCTTGCGGATCATCGAGCCGCCGCCGAGGAACGGCGGCATCTCCGCGAGCAGCTCGCCGCGCGCCCAGAGCACGCCGATGCCTGTCGGCGCGTAGGCCTTGTGGCCCGTGAAGGCGTAGAAGTCGACCCCCAGAGCGCCCATGTCGAGCGCCATCTTCGGCGCCGCCTGGGCGCCGTCGGCGAGCACGAGCGCCCCGGCATCGTGGGCGAGGCGGGAGATCTCGGCGAGGTCGTTCTCGGTCCCAAGGACGTTCGAGACATGCGCGATCGCGACCAGCTTCGGCTCGCGCTCGAGCGCCGCTCGATACGAGTCGAGGTCGAGCAGCCCCTCATCGGTAAGGCCGATCCACTCGAGGCTCGCGCCGCGCCGCTCTGCGAGCTGCTGCCAGGGGACGAGGTTGGAGTGATGCTCCATCTCCGAGAGCACGATCACGTCGCCCTCGCCGACGTTCACGTCGCCCCAGGCTCTGGCGACGAGGTTGATCGCCTCGGTCGCGTTGCGGACGAAGATCACCTCGCGGCGCTCGGCGGCTCCGATGTGGTCGGCGACGGTCGCTCGGGCGCCCTCGTAGGCCGCGGTCGCCTCGGCCGAAAGCGTGTGCGAGCCGCGGTGGACGTTCGAGTGGTGGCGCCGCTCGTAGCGGTCCACCGACTGGATCGAGGCGAGCACCCGTTGCGAGCTCGCCCCCGAGTCGAGGTAGGCGATCGGCTTGCCGTTCACCTCCCGCTCGAGCGCGGGGAACGCCGAGCGAACCTTTTCGAGCGGGTAGGCGGCAGCCGGGGCCGTGGTCACGCCGCCGCCTCGACCTCCTCGCGGATCCAGCCGTAGCCCTTCTCTTCGAGCTGCGTAACCAATTCCGCGCCGCCCTGCTTGACGATCCGGCCCTCGAACATCACGTGGACGAAGTCGGGCTCGACCAGGTGCAGGATCCGCTGGTAGTGGGTGATGATCAGGACGCCCATCTCGGGCCCCGCGAACTTGTTCACGCCCTCGGCCACGACGCGCAGCGCGTCGATGTCGAGGCCGGAGTCGGTCTCGTCGAGGACGGCGACCTTCGGCAGGAGCATCGCGAGCTGGAGGATCTCCATCCGCTTCTTCTCGCCGCCGGAGAAGCCCTCGTTCAGGTAGCGGCTGGAGAACTCCCTGGGGATGTTCACCAGCTCCATCGCGGCCTCGGTGTCCTTGCGGAAATCCTTCAGCTTGATCGGCGGCTCGCCCTGGGCCTCGCGATGCGCGTTGAGCGCCATCCGCAGGTACTTGGTCACGGTCACGCCCGGGATCGAGACCGGGTACTGGAAGGCCATGAAGAGGCCGGCGCGGGAGCGCTCGTCGGGGTCGGCCTCCGTGATGTTCTCGCCCTCGAAGACGATCTCGCCCTCCGTGATCTCGAGGCTCGGGTGGCCCATGATCACGTTGGCGAGCGTGGACTTGCCGGAGCCGTTCGGCCCCATCAGGGCATGGATCTCGCCCTTGGAGACCTCGAGGTCGAGGCCCTTGAGGATCTCCTTGCCCTCGGCGCTCACGTGCAGGTTGCGGATCTCGAGGTCAGCCAACTGGGGTCGTCTCCTTCGGGGTAGAAAAGTTCACGAGCTCGTCGAGGGTGGTTCCCGACAGCGCCTTGGTGACCCCGCCGTGGACCCTCGTCCAGAGCATTTTCGTGGCGCAGGCGCGATCGCCGTCGGACTCGTGCGAGCATAGGACGCGGCCCTCGCTGTCCGTGTGGAAGCACTCCATCGGCGCGACCGGGCCCTCGAGCGCCTCGACGACCTCGAGCATCGTGATCTCCTCCGCCGGCCGCGCGAGGCGGTAGCCGCCGTGGGCGCCGCGGGTGGAGTCGACGAGCCCGACGTCGCGCAGGCGCGCGACCAGGTGCTCGAGGTAGGAGAGCGGCAGCGTCTCCGCCTCGGCGACGCTCGCGAGCGCCACCGGCGCCGAATCGCCGCGGCGGCCGAGCTCAACGAGCAGCCGCACGCCGTACTCCGCCTTGGTCGAGAACAGCATTCTTAAATCCTAGCGACCCGGTCGGTTATGCCAGCGGGCGCGGATGGCCTCGACGAGGGAGCTCCAGGGATTCATCGTCACCACACCGCGCGCGGCCTCCCGCAGTGCCCCGGCGAGCGGCGAGCCACCGAGCTCGTCCGGCTCCGGCAGCTCGAGCAGGAGCTCGATGTAGCCCTCGCGCGACCTCTTCTCGGGCTCGCCGGGTGCGAAGTGCTGGAACAGCTCGATCGCGCCGCGGTTGTCGCCGAGGATCAGGGCGACGAAATGGGTGATCCCGGCCTCCCGTGCACGCCGCGAGAGCCGCTCCAAGAGCGCGGTGCCGGCGCCGCGGCCCTGCCAGTCGTCGCCGACGACGATCGAAGCCTCGGCCAGGCCGTCGTCGGTGCGCACGTAGCGCGCGACGCCGATGATCTCGCCGCTCGCGGGATCGATCGCCGCGAGCGCCTCGTGGTCGGAGTGGTCGATCTCGGTCAGGTAGGCGAGATCGCGTTCGCTCAGATGGTCGAGCGGGGCGAAGAAGCGGCGATAGCGCGACTCGGGGCTGAGCCGGTGAAAAGCGCGGTCGACGGCCTCCTTGTCGTCGGGCAGGATCGAGCGCACGACGAGCTCGGTGCCGTCCGGCAACTCGACGTGCTCGGCGGCGGCGGGCGGGACAGGGGTCATGGACGCAGGTTAGATTCCCCGCCCCATGGCGAAGGAAGACGAAGAGGATCCGGCTCGGAAGCGCAAGCGCACGAAGCGGGAGGGCGGGCGCGGTGCCGAGATCGGGCTCGCGATCGCGATCATCGCCTCGTCGCTGCTCGTCCTCTACGAGACCCGCCACAACACGCTCTACAACGACGAGCTCGTCATCTTCCAGCAGGCGACCGCCGGTTGGGACCTCGGTTCGCTCCTGGAGCCGTTCAACGGCCACCTGATCTTCACCGGGTCGCTGATCTACCAGGCGGTCTTCGAGATCTTCGGGCCGGACCGCCTGGTGCTCCAGCTCCTCGGGATTGCAGCGATCGCGGCGATGGCGGTCGTCCTCTTCGCCTATCTGCGCCGGCGCGTCCGCGACGCGCTCGCCCTGCCGGCGACGATCGTCGTCCTCTTCATGGGCTCGGCGTGGGAGGTGTTGCTGTGGCCGCTCCCGGCGATCAACACCGGGATCGTGCTGGCGGCAGGGATCGGCGCTCTGATGGCGCTCGAGCGCGACGACCGGCGCGGCGACGTGGTCGCCTGCCTGCTCCTGATCCTCGCCCTCGCGACCTTCACGTACGGCCTGCCGTTCCTGCTCGGCGCGTTCGTCGCGGTGATGCTCGGCGGCGATCGGTGGCACCGGGCCTGGGTCTTCATCATCCCCCTCACCCTCTTCGCCGCCTGGTGGCTGTGGGCCCTTCAGTTCGACAACGAGGGCACGATCATGGCCGTCAACGTCTGGCTGATCCCGGCGTTCGCGGCCGAGTCGCTCGCGGTCGTCCTCGCCGCGCTCACCGGGCTCTCGGCGAACCTCTCGGGCGAGGGCATCAACGCGACGATCAACATCGAGCCGTCGTGGGGGAGGGTGCTCGCGGTCGGGGCGCTCGTCGGCCTCGCGTTACGGATTCGCAAGCGCGGGTTGCCGCGGGCCTTCTGGGTCACCTCGGCCGTTCTGGTCGCCTACTGGGCGCTGATCGCGCTCAGCCTCGCGCCCGATCGCACGGCGGAGCAGTCGCGCTTCATCCTCCCGGGGGCCGTCCTCCTCCTGCTCGTCGCGGCGAATGCGCTGAAGGGGATCCAAATCCGCCGCGGGATCGTGATCGCGACATCGCTCGTTGCCGCTGTCGCGGTGATGACCGGGATCCGCCAGCTTCACGACGGCGAGGCTTTCCTGAAGGACTACTCGGCGCGGACCCAGGCGGTCCTGGCCGGGCTCGAGCGCGCCCCCGATCCGAATCCTGAATACGTCCCCCGCTATGACCTGGAGGTCGCCGACTCGGTTCCCGACCAGCTCACGGTCACCGCCGGTCCCTACCTGGAGGCGGTCAAGGAGTTCGGCTCGCCCGCGTACTCGCGCGAGGAGCTCGCCGAGCTGCCGCCGATCTTCCGAGCGCTCGTCGAGCAGATCCGGGTTGCCGCGATCGCCGACGCCGCGGGCGTCGCCCCGCCCTAGGCCGGGCTACGGCTCGATCAGGCCGCGCCGGATCGCGTAGCGCACCAGTTCGACCCGATCGCGCATGCCGAGCTTCCGCATCGCGTTCGCGCGGTGGTTCTCGACCGTCTTCTCGGAGAGGTGGAGGAGCTCCGCGATCTCCTTATTGGTGTGCGCCTCCGCGACCAGCTTCACGACCTCCTGCTCGCGCGGGCTGAGCTCGTCCGAGCGCTCCGAGCCGCGCGCGAGCACGTCCTGGATCAGCGCCCGCTGGGCGTCGGGGGTGAGGAAGGGCTCGCCGCGCTCGACCGCGCGGATGGCCTCCAGTAACTCGGAATCCGCCTGGCGCTTCAGCACGTATCCGGAGGCGCCGGCCTTGAGCGCCTCGAAGAGGTAGCGCTCGTCGTCGTGCATCGAGAGAATTAGCACCGCGACCTCCGGCGCCTGCTCGCGAATCTCGCGGGTCGCCTGCAGGCCGGTCAGCTTGGGCATCTTCACGTCGAGGATGGCGAGGTCCGGCCGTTCGCGGATCGCGAGGTCGCGGGCCTCGAGCCCGTCCGCCGCCTCGGCGACGACCTCCAGATCCTCCTGGCTCTCGAGCAGCGCGCGCAGGCCCGAGCGGACGATCCCGTGATCGTCGGCGATCATGACCCTCATCGGTGGCGCCTCATTCCGTGGAGGACCGTAATGGGTCGATGGTCAGGCGCACGCGCGTGCCCAGGCTGGGGCGCGACTCGATCCGCAGATCGCCGCCGACGAGGAGCGCCCGCTCGCGCATGCCCACCAGCCCGAGACCCCCGCCGGCGTCGTCGAAGGCAAAACCGCTGCCATCGTCGGAGACGGTCAGCTCGACCCGCCCGTTCTGCCGCGCCAGCCGGACGACCACGGATCCTGCGTTCGCGTGGCGTGCGGCGTTCGCCAGCGCCTCCTGGGCGACCCGGTAGAGCACTAGCTGGACCTCGTCGGGGAGGTCGGAGAAGTCGCCGGCGGCGCCGAAGCTGGTCGTGACCCCGCTCTGGCGCTCCAGATCCTCCGACTGCGAGGCCAGGGCGGCCTCCAGGCCGAGGTCGTCGAGGGCGGTCGGCCGCAGCTGGCGCGCGAGGGCGACCAGTTCGTCCATCGCCTGCCGTGCGACCGCGCTCGTCTCGGCGAGCTCGGCGGCGACCTCGGGCGGCGCCTTCGCCCGGACCGCTTCGAGCCGGAGCACCAGGCCCGTCAGCGACTGGTTGACCTCGTCGTGCAGGTCGCGGGCGATTCGCGTCCGCTCGCGCTCCTGGGCCTCGAGCGCGAGGCTCGTGGAGCGCAGCCGCTCGGCCTCCAGCCGGTCGAGCATGCGCAGGAAGGAGCTCTGCAGCCGGCGCACCTCCTCCGGGCCGCCGAGGTCCTCGTCGAGTGCGACGTTCTGGCTCGGCCGTGAGAGGTCGACGCGCTCCATCTCGTCGGCCAGCCGCTCGAGCGGCTCCAGCCTGCGCGCCAGCGTGAAGACGTTGACCAGCACGGTCAGGGCGACCGCGAAGGCGAGCACGATTCCTGCCGGCGAGTCCTCGTTCAAGCTGCCCGTCCCGGCAACGAACGCGGCGGCGACGGTTGCGACCGTGATCAGCAGCAGGTTCGCGACCAGGACCTGGACCAGGAGCGTGCGCGGTCTCACACCCCTAGTATCGGCAACGGTGAGGTCGGTCCTGTACCCAGGCCGAATGGGGACTGGACCTCAGGCAGTTTTTAGCCTTCGTAAGCCATAATTCGTTCCCCCAACCACGCGCCAGGAGTCGCCACGAGATGACCAGCACCAAACGTTCCAACTTCGCCGCCGCCCTGCGCACGACGATCCTGCTCGCGACCCTCACCGGCCTGCTCGTCGTCATCGGCTTCGCCATCGGCGGGCCGCAGATGGCGCTCTACTTCCTGATCGGCGCCGCGCTCTTCAACTTCTTCGCGTTCTGGTTCAGCGACCGGATCGCCCTGCGGATGTCGGGCGCCAAGCCGATCTCCGAGGAGGAGGCGCCGCGGCTCTACCAGATGGTCCGTGAGCTGACGACCCGCGCCGGGCTCCCGATGCCCGACCTCTACATGATTCCCGCAGGACCAGCCGAACGCCTTCGCGACCGGCCGCAACCCGAAGAATTCCGCCGTCGCGGTCACCCGCGGGATCACCAAGCTGCTCTCCGAGGACGAGCTGCGCGGCGTGATCGCCCACGAGCTGGCCCACATCCGCAACCGCGACATCCTGATCCAGTCCGTCGCCGCGACGGTCGCCGGCGCGATCACCTACCTCGCCTACATGCTGCTGTGGTTCGGTGGCGACGAGGACGCGGGCCCGCTCGGGCTGATCGGGGCGCTCGCGATGGTCATCCTGGCGCCGGTCGCCGCGAGCCTGATCCAGCTCTCGATCTCGCGCCAGCGCGAGTACTCCGCCGACGCCACGGGCGCCGAGATCTGCGGCAACCCCGAGTCCCTCGCCTCCGCCCTCCTGCGGCTCGAGCAGGGCGCGGCGGCGATCCCGATGCAGGTGAACCAGGCCTCGGAGCCGCTCTACATCGTCAAGCCGTTCAGCGCCGGCGGTATCGCCGGGCTCTTCTCGACCCACCCGCCGATCGAGGAGCGCGTCCGCCGCCTGCGCCAGATGCGCCCCGCCATCGGCTAGTAGCCCCTCTCGCCCCCGGCCAGCGATTGGACGTCTGACCACACCATGGCGTGGTTAGGTGTCCAAGAACGTCCAATCGCGGTTCGGATCCGACGTTCGAACCCCTGATCCGTTGCCTTACGTGCCCGCGACCTCGGCGCCTCGCGACGCGCCGGGAGCGGTTTCGTCCCTTAGGCTGAGGAACCCGCCACAGGCACCGCGCTACACTGAAAGCCCTAAAAGCCAGTCAGGATTAGGAGTTTTAGGAGAACGATGGCTACGCCGACCGAATCGCTCGACGAGATCAAGGCCCGCATCGAGCAGGTCGAGCCCGCCGAGGCCCAGCGTGAGCTCGAGGCCGGCGATGCCGTCCTCATCGATACCCGCGAGCCGCACGAGGCGCAGATCTCGAAGATCGCCGGCTCGACCCTGATCCCGCCCGCCGATGTCCTCGACAAGATCGGCGAGGCCGCCCCCGACACCTCCCAGCGCGTGCTCATCTACTGCGCCACGGGCAACCGCTCGGCCCGCGCCGCCGACGCGCTCGCGTCCGAGCTCGGCTACGAGAACACCGCCTCCGTCGCCGGCGGCATCGCGGCCTGGGCGGAGGAGGGTCTCGCCGTCGACGAGCCCGAGGGCCTGACGAAGGACCAGCGGATGCGCTACTCGCGCCACACGCTGCTGCCCGAGGTCGGCGTCGATGGGCAGGTCAAGATGCTGAACGCGAAGGTGCTCCTGCTCGGGGCCGGAGGGCTCGGCGCGCCGAGCGCCCTCTACCTCGCGGCCGCCGGGATCGGCACGCTCGGGATCGTCGACGACGACGTCGTGGACGAGTCGAACCTCCAGCGCCAGGTGATCCACAACACCGAGCGGGTCGGCCGGCCGAAGAGCGAGTCCGCGAAGGCGACGATCAACGCGCTCAACCCGGACGTCGAGGTCGTCGAGTACCAGACGCGCCTCGACTCCTCGAACATCCTCGAGATCATCGAGGACTACGACGTCCTCGTCGACGGCGCCGACAACTTCCCGACCCGCTACCTGCTGAACGACGCCTCCGTGCGGCTGCGCAAGCCGGTCGTCTCCGCCTCGATCCTCGGCTTCGAGGGCCAGATCTCGACCTTCGTCCCCTACGAGGGACCCTGCTATCGCTGCCTCTACCCGACCCCGCCGCCGCCCGAGCTCGCCCCGAGCTGCGGCGCCGCCGGCGTCCTCGGCGTGATGGCCGGCCAGATGGGCCTGCTGCAGGCGAACGAGGTGATCAAGCTGGTGGCCGGGATCGGCGAGCCGCTGATCGGCCGCCTGCTGATCTACGAATCGCTCGGCACCCGCTTCACCGAGCTCAAGGTCCGCCGCGACCCCGATTGCCCGATCTGCGGCGAGCATGCCGAGCAGATCCCGGAGTCGGAGATGGGCAAGTTCCCCGACTACGACGCCTTCTGCGCGGCCCCCGGCGCGCTCAGCCGCGCCTAGGCACCGACCAATAAGCTCACGCCGATGCCCAAGGTCAAGATCCCCCCTGTGCTGCGCCAGCACACCGGCGGCGAGTCCGAGGTCTCGGTCGCCGGCGAGAACGTCGGCGACGCGCTGCGCGCTCTCGTCGAGTCCCACCCGGGCACCGAGCGCCAGCTCTTCTCCGAGGACGGCGAGCTCAACCGCTTCGTCAACGTCTACCTGAACGACGAGGACGTCCGCGTCCTCGACGGGCTCGGGACCGCCGCGTCGGACACCGACACCGTGGTCATCCTGCCGGCGATGGCCGGCGGCTGCTAGCGCCCCCGGGGCGCGGGCGCTACTTCGAGAACTTCTTGAACGCGCCCCAGGCGGGCTTCGCATTGCCGTTCGTCTGGAACAGACCGGTCTGCCGGCAGAACGCGCAGGTGGTCGGGTTGTTGGTGTCCTGAAGGGCGAACCAGTTGACGCCCACGAGGTTCCAGCGGCCTCGCTTGCGCTTCAGCAGGCCGAACGACTTCTTCAGCATCTTCGCCTGGCCGCTCGGGCCCTTCATCAGCGGGTGCTTCCCCTTCTTCGAGCTCCACCCGAGCTCGGTGATGCGGAGCTTCGCCTTGCGGTCGCCGCCCTTGCGTGCCGCGCTGCGGGCCTTGCCGAGCTGGCGCTTCAGGTCGCCGATCTGCGGCGCGTACGGGTGCAGCGCGATCGTGTCGAAGTAGCGCTCGACGTGCTTCACCCGGTAGAGCTGCTTCATGTAGCTCGTCAGCGTCACCTTCGAGTCGCCGAACATGCCGCCGAGCACGATGTTCGCCTTCTTGTCCTTCTTCTTGATCGCCTTCGAGGAGATCTTCAGGAGCTTCGCGTACTTCTTCGCGTCCGGGCGGCCCTGCCAGCCCTGCTTCGAGTTCTGCTCGTTCCACACCTGCCAGTCGGTGATCGGGAATGGCTTCGCGCCGTAGTCGTCGTAGACCTTCCAATAGAGCCCGCCGCGCCCGTAGCGCTCGGCCGCCGCCGAGAGGAAGGCCTTCCAGCGCTTCGCGTCCTGACCCTTGATCGGCGGGTTCTTCGGGTTCTTGGAAACGAAGGAAGGTGGCCCCGCCAGGATCGGGATGATCCGCGTCCCGGCCTGCGCGGCGCTGCCGATGATGCCGTCCATCACGGTCCAGCTGCAGATCCCGACCTGCGCCTCCGCCTGGCACTGCCCCTCCACCTGCTGGAAGGAAGCCCAGGTGAAGGCGATCCGCATCGTCCCCACGTCGCCCTCGGCGAGGTGCGAGTAGTCGGCGCCGGTCAGCGCCTCCTGGCTGACCACCCCGAAGAAGTCGTTCGGCGCCTTCTTCGCCGCCGCCACGCCGGGCAGCGCGAGCGCGGCGAGCGCCACGCAGGCGAGGAGCGCGAGCCGCCTCATCGGGTCGACTCGGCGCGGAACGCGTCGTAGGCGGGCTTGGGCTCCTGGTTGATGTTGACCAGCCCCGAGCGGCGGCAGAAGTCGCAGAACCCCGCCTGGTCGGTGTCCTGCCAGGCGTACCAGTTGACCGCCTCGATGTTCCAGGCCTTCTGCTTCTTGCGGAACAGGCCGAACGACTTCTTCAGCATCTTCGCCTGGCCCTTGCGGCCGACGCCGAGCTGGTTGTGCAGGTGGTCGGAGGCCCAGCCGATCTCGGAGATCCACAGGTCCGCCTTCTGGTCGCCGGCGCGGCGCATCTCGTCGAGCGCCCAGTCGACCTGGAACTTCACCCGGTCGAGGTCGGGCCCATAGGGGTGGATCGCCACGGAGTCGAAGTAGCGCTCGATCTTCGGCACCTTGTAGAGGCCGCGCAGGAACTCCGGCTGGTCGATGCCGATCGTCGGCGTCCCGAACAGGCCGGCGAGCACGATGTAGGCGCCGGGGTCGACGTCCGTGATCGCCTTCGAGGTGAGCTTCACGAGCTTTCCGTACTCGCGGGGCTTCGGCTTCGGGTGCCAGAACGGCTCCGCGCTCGGCTCGTTCCAGATCTGCCAGTGCTCGATCGGCACGGGGTCGGCGAGCGGGTGGGTGATCGGGAAGACCGTCTCCCAGTAGACGCCGCCGGGCCCGTAGCGCTTGGCCGCGGCCTGGACGAAGTCGGTCCAGCCCTGGCGGGCGCGCTTGTTGTGGATGGGGGGCTTCTCGGCGTCGTTGGCGATGAAGGAAGGCACGTTGAGCAGGTAGGGGAAGAGCTCGATCCCGCGCTCGGCCGCGAGCCCGGCGAGCTCGTCGTACAGGCGCCAATCACAGACGCCCACCTGGGCGCCTGCCTGGCAGCGGCCCTCGGCGCCCTGGACGATCGGCCAGCCGAGCTGCACGCGCAGCGTGCCGACCTCGGCTTCCTCCATCAGGGTGAAGTCACCCTGATCGAAGCCGCCCTGGGCGACGACGCCGTAGAAGCGCTCAGGGACCGCCTGAGCCGGAGCGGCGCAGGCGGCCGCCACCGCCGTGGTGGCGATCATCGTCGCGAGCAGGTGTCGTAGGCGTCGGCTCATTCCTCGTCGGGCAAGGTGTAGGTCCTGAAGACCTTCCAGGAGGCCTTCGGAGCGGCGTCCACGTCGAAAAGCCCCGCGTGGCGGCAGAAGCGGCACACCTTGTGGTCGGCGCGGTCCTCCCAGGTGAACCAGGTCACGCCCTCGACGTTCCAGATCTCGCGCTTGTCGAGGAAGAGCTCGAAGGCGCCGTCGAGGCGCTTCGCCTGCTTCTTATCCCCGACCTCGAGCGGGTGGCCGCCGTTGCCGGACCCCCAGCCGAGCTCGGTCGCCCACAGGCCCACGTCCTCGTCACCGGCGCGGATCGCTGCCTTGCGAATCGTCACGGCCTGCTTCTGCACGCCCTCCACGCCGGGCGCGTAGGGGTGGATCGAGATCGAGTCGAAGTACTCGGAGATGCCCTCGATCCCATAGAGCTTCCGCAGGTACTTCGCCGCCGGCACCGTTGCCGAGCCGAACATCCCGCCCATCACGATCTCCGCCTCCGGGTCCGACGATCGGATCGACTCGGCCGTGGCGCCGAGCAGCGTCGCGTACTCCCCGGCTCTCGGCTCCGGAGGCCAGTAGGAGGCCGCGTTCGGCTCGTTCCAGACCTGCCAGTCCTCGATCGGGCGCGCCTCGACCGCATCGGAGCCGAAGGCGGGATCCGTCGTCCAGAACGTGCCGTCACGGCCGTAGCGGGCCGCCGCCGCCGCGGTGAAGTCACGCCAGGCCTCCAGGCCCGGGCCGTTGATCGGCGGGTGCTCGCGCGGGCTGTCGCCGCCCTTGCCCTTGATCGTGAATGCCGGCCGCCCGCCCAGGGTCGGGAAGACCCGGATGCCCTTGGCCGCCGCCTGCCCGACGATCGCGTCGAACTCGGACCAGCTGCAGACGTCGACCTGAGGCTCGGGCTCGCAGTCGCCGGGCTTCGACTGGACCTGGTCCCAGCTCAGCGGGACCCGGAGCAGGCCGACGCCGCCGGCCCCCATCCGCTTGTAGTCCTTCTTGTGGAGGATGTTCTGCGGCGCGACCCCGAAGAACCCCGGCTCCGCCGCCGCCTTCTGCGGCGCCGCGGGGGACACCTGCGCGGGCGCGGCGGATGCCGCGACCATCGCCACGGCGGCGAAGAGCGTTGCGAGGAGTTGTCGGGCTCGGCTCATCGGTCATTCGGCCTGGGCGTAGCTCTTGAACACGTCCCAGGATGGTTTCGGCTCGCCGTCGGCATCCAGAAGCCCCGCGGTGCGACAGAAGCGGCAGACCGTGTCGTCGTCGCGGTCCTCCCACGTGAACCACGAGACGCCCTCAACATTCCACGGCTCCCTTTCATCCAGGTAAAGCCGGAACGTGCCGTCGAGCAGGCTCGCCTGCTCCTCCTCGCCGACCTCCAGCGGGTGGTCGCCGTTTCCGGACCCCCAGCCGAGCTCCGTCACCCACAGGCCCACGTTCTCGTCGCCGGCCTCGATCGCGACGTCCCGCAGCGCCTCCGTCTGCGACTCGACGCCCTCGACGTCAGCCGCATACGGATGGATTGCGATCGAGTCGAAGGCCTCGCTTGCGCCCTCGACTCCGTAGAGCTCCCGCAGGTAGTCCGTGGCGGGCACGGTCGCCTCGCCGAACATCCCGCCGAGCACCACCTCCGCCTCGGGGTCGGCTCGGTGGATCGCCTCAGCCGTGTCCTGCACGAGCCCCGCGTACTCCGCGGCGTCGGGCTCCGGCGGCCAGTAGGAGGCCGCGTTCTGCTCGTTCCAGACCTGCCATTCCTCGATCGGGACCGGTTTGGTGCCGAAGGCGTCGGAGAGCTCCTTCCAGAACTCGCCGTCATCGCCGTAGCGTGCTGCCGCGGCCTCGGTGAAGTCCTGCCACGCTTCGAGCCCTGGCCCGGTCGTCGGCGGGTGTTCGCGGATCCGGTCTTCGTCGGTCGTCTCGTCGAGGGTGAAGGCCGGACGTCCGGCGAGCGTCGGGAAGATGCGGATCCCGTTGGAAGCCGCCTGTCCGACGATCTCGTCGAAGAACGACCAGTCGCAGACGCCGACCTTGGGCGCCGGCTCGCAGTCTCCCGCCTCTGCTTGAGCCTGGTCCCAGCTCAGCGGGACGCGGAGGATGCTGACCCCGGTGTCCGCCATCTCGCTGTAGTCCTCGTCATCGAGCACCGTCTGCGGGGAAACGCCGAAGAAGCCGGCGGCCTCGTCCGTGCCCTGCGCCGCGGGCGGCGGCGATTCCGCGCCCCCGTCACCCCCGCATCCGCTGCCCCATCGCGAGCAGGAACAGCAGAACCGCCGTGGCGACGAAGCGCTCCAAGAACGGATGTCGGGAGGGCGGTCGGGGCCCGGCCGCTACTTCGCGACCTTCTTATAGGCGTTGAACGCAGGCTTCTGCGCGCCGCCTGTATTGAGCAGTCCGGCGAACGAGCAGAACCTGCAGAAGCCGATGCCTTCCGGCACGTCCTGCCACGTGAAGTAGACGATCCCGGCGAGGCCGAGCTTCTTGTCCTTCTTGTTCAGGAACTTGTAGGCGTCGGTGATCGCCTTCGCCTGATCCTTCTCGTTCTTCTTCACCACGGGTTGGCTCTTCGGGCCGCCCGACGCGTAGCCGATCTCGGTGACCCAGATGTCGGTCTTCTTCGCGCCCGACTTGTCCATCTGCTTGCGGGCGCCCTTGGTCTGCTTGTCGAGCTCCTTCGCGTTCTTGGCGTACGGGTGGATCGAGACGCCGTCGAGCTCCTTCCTGACCTTCTTGTCCTTCAGGAAGGTCTTCAGGAAGGGCTCGATCTTGATTCCCTTGGGGCCCGTGTCCGGGAACATGCCGCCGGTCAGGACCTCGGACTTCTTGTCGACCCCGTGGATCGCCTTCGCAGCGGGCTTGAAAATCTTCGCGTACTTCTTCGGGTCGGGCTTCGGCTCGAAGAACTGGTTGGAGGACTGCTCGTTCCAGATCTGCCAGACGCGGACCGGCTTGACCGGGGCGCCGGCGCCGAAGGCGTTCTGGTAGGGGCCGGACCAGTAGGCACCACCGGGGCCGTAGCGCTGCGCGGCGGCCGTGATGAATTGCTCCCACTCGCCGAGGTTGTTGAGCGGCGGCTTGTTGACCGAGCTCTCGACGAAGCCAGGAGAGCCGAAGATCCCCAGCATCGTCTCGAGCCCGTTCGCGGCGGACGCGCCGACCTGGGAGTCGGGGAAGGACCAGTTGCAGGCATCGCCCTGGGCCGTGCAGTTGCCGGCAGCAGGCTGGACGCCAGGCCAGGAGAGGCCCTGGCGGATGATGTCCGTCTTCAGCGAGTTGATCTGGGTGAAGTCTGTGCTGGTCAGGGTCGTCTGCGGCGAGATGCCGTAGCGGACCTTGGCCGCGGAGGCGGGCGCTGCGGCAACGAGGAGGACGGTCGCGGCGGCTGCCACGAGCGCCGTCGTGCGAAGGCCGCGAATCTTTTTGAGTGTGCTCGTCATCTCGTCAGTTCCTCCCTAGTCAGACTTCTGCTTTCTCATGATCGCAATCGAGGCGCCCGCGAGCGCCGTACCGGCGAGGATCACGAGCAGGATCGGCAGCCCGCTGCCGCCGTCGTCGTCGCTGCCCGCCTGATTGCCCGCGTTCGGTGTGTCGACGACGTAGGTCTCGTCCGACGGCGACTGCACGAGGTAGGTCTCGTCGGCCGGCGCCTGGGCCGAGGCGCCGATCGGGGACGCGAGCAGAGCGGCCGCGAGGGCGCAGATCGCGAGCAGCAGAATTGTGCGCGAGCGGGAGTACATAAAAGCCAGTTGACCTGGCGAGGTGCGTGAGGTTAGCAGCGTCATTCAGTAGTTCTCCGTGTCCAATCGGGGCCCCTCGTCGGCGCCGCGGATAGCCTCAGCCCAGCGATGGCGACACTCGTAAAACACGCAGGCGCAGGCCTGGTTGCGGTCCTGTTCGTGACGCTCTCGTTGGTCGACGGAGGGTTCGACTCGAAGGCCTACTCCGCGATCGCCATCGCCATCTGGTGGGTCGTGATCGTCGGCATCGTCGTGCGCGTCTGGCCCGGCTCATCGGCGCCACGGGCGGCGGTTGCCTGCGGCGGCTCGCTGGCGGCGCTCGGCGCGCTCGCGGGCCTCTCGCTGTTCTGGGCAGACGATCCGGGCCGCGCGTTCGACTTCACGGTCCGCATCGCCGCCTATCTGGGCCTCTTCGTCCTGGCCGTGCTCGCCTCGCGCCCATCCAGCTCTGGCTCGTGGGCGGGTGGCCTCGCGGCCGGCCTCGCGGCGGTGGCGGGGATCGCGTTGCTCAGCCGGTTCGAGCCGGGCCTGCTGACCGCCGGCGCCGGTGACCTCGCCGCCGAGATCCCGTCGGCCGCCGGACGGCTCAGCTTCCCGATCGGATACTGGAACGGGCTCGCCGCCTGCATGGCGCTGGCCCTCGTCGCGCTCGCCTGGATCGGGATGCGCGGGCGCGGCCGGCTTGCTCGCGCGCTGGCCGTCGCCGCGCTGCCGCTTCCCGTGCTCGCGATCTACCTGACGCAATCGATGGGCGGTGCGGTTTCCGCGGTGGTCGGCGTCGCGGTTCTGGTGTTTGCCAGTCGCGAGCGGATCGCGATGCTCGCGGCCGTCTTCGCCGGGGCGCTCGGGGGTGGCCTGCTCGTCTTCCTCGCCTCGCGTCGAGATGAGCTCGTCGACGGTGTCCTCGGTTCGGAGCTGAGCTCGCAGGGCGACGAGATGCTCGTCCTGACCCTGCTCGTCATGCTCCTCCTCGGCGGGGGGTGGTACCTCTTGGACGAGCGGGTCCGCGGCCTGCGCGAGCTGCGTCCGGCCGTTCCGCGCTGGGCTGTCGGCGCGGTGGCGGTGATCGCGATCGTCGCCGCCGTGATCGTCGTCGACCCGGTCCAGCGCTGGGAGGACTTCAAGGACCCGGGCACCCTCGCCGAGCTGCCAAGCGCGCCGGCTGGGGAGCAGGACGACTCGGCCGCGGTGGCGAGCGCCTCCGGCAACGGCCGCTACCAGTGGTGGTCCGCTGCGATCGACGGCTGGCGAAGCGAACCGCTGACCGGCCTGGGCGCCGGCAACTGGGAGCTCTACTGGAATGCCAACAACACCGCTGCCGGTGATCACCGTCGAGGCCCACACGCTCTATCTCGAGATCCTCGCCGAGCTGGGCCCGCTGGGGCTCCTGCTCCTGCTCGCGTTCTTCGCGACGGCCGTGTATGCAGGGATCGGCCGCCGCCGGTCGAGCCGCGGCGAGGTCGCCGTCTGGCTCGGCCTGATCGCGGCCGGGCTCGCGTCGGCGGCAGGGGAGTGGACCTGGGAGATCCCCGCGGCGACGATGCCGATCGTCTTGGCCGCGGCGGTTCTGACCGGGCCCGCGACGCTGCGCCCGCCATGGCCGCGGGCGGTGGAGGCGGAGGCGCCGGAGGGTTCGGGTAAGAGGCCGGGGTTCGGCCTCGGGGTCGCGACGATGCTGACTGGCTTCGCCTGCATCTGGATGGCCGGTGTGTCGCTGCTGACCACGATCCAGCTCGACGAGAGCCGGGCCGCGACGGCTGACGGCGACCTCCAGGACGCCGCGCAGAACGCTTCCTACGCCGCCGCCCTCCAGCCGTGGTCCCCGCGTCCGCGGCTGCAGCTGGCCCAGGTCGAGGAGCTGCGCGGCCGCTACCACGAGGCCCGAGAGGCGGCGAACGAGGCGGTCGACCGGGCCGAGGGCGACTGGCGCACGTGGGTCGTCCTCGCCCGCATCGAGGCCCGCGACGGCGACCGCGCCGCAGCCGAGGACGCGCTGGCCAGGGCGAATTCGCTCAGTCCGGTGCCGTTGCCCGTCGAACTGCCTCCTGAGGGCTAAAGGTCGCCTAAGCGAATGCCGCTCCTTCGTGCAGCCATGCGTGTTCTTGGGTAAGGGTCAGGTGGATCAAATATCCTCGTCGCGCACGGGGGAGGCCGAAAGGCTCAAATGACAGACGTTCCAACCGAACGACTCGCCATGTTGCGGGCCGAACAGAGCGCGGGCGCGACAGATGTTGCGCCCGTCCGCGTACGGGAACGCCGACCGATCACCTCCGTCGACGTCGCCACCGGCGACCGCTTCTGGCGCGACGCGCGCCGCCGCCGGATGCTCGCCGTCGCCGACCTCGCCGCCGCCGCGGTCGCCAGCATCGTCGCCGTCGCCGGGGTCGCGTATGCGACCTGGGCGCTCCTCTTCCTCCCGGTCTGGATCCTGATCGCGAAGCTGATCGGGATGTACGACCGCGACCACCGGTCGATCCGCCACCTGACGCTCGACGAGATCCCCTCGATCGCGGCCTGGGCGGGCCTCGGCGTCGCCGGCCTCGGCCTCTTCCTCGAGCTCACGCCCCGCGGCGTGCTCACCGTCCCCGAGGCGGTCCTCGCCGGCGCGATCGCCGTCGCCTGCGGCGCCTTCTTCCGCGCCGCCGCCCGAATGCTCTTCCGCCGGATCACCCCGCCGGAGATGACCGCCGTGATCGGCGACGGCCAGCTGGCCTGGGCGGCTCGCCGCAAGGTCGACCTCTTCAACGACCTCCACCTGGAGATCGCCCCGGGCCCGACGCTCCACACGCCCGGCGACAGCGGCGTCGACGAGGAGACGCTGCGCGAGCTCGCCGCCCGCGTCGATCGCATCGTCGTCGCCTCCGACCACATGGACCCGGAGTGGATCGGCGTCCTCGCGGAGCTGTGCCGCGAGTCGCAGGTGAAGCTCAGCGTCGTCTCCCCGCTCCGCGGCCCGGCCAGCGCCGCGCCGCGCCTGTCGGAGATCGCCGACCTGCCGGTGCTCGAGTACGACACCTGGGACGTCTCGCGCTCGGCGATGTTGATCAAGCGGGTCTTCGACGTCACCGTCTCGGCGTTCGCCCTCGTCCCGCTCGCTCTGCTCCTTCCGATCGTCGCGGTCGCGATCAAGCTGGACAGCCGCGGCCCCGTCTTCTTCCGCCAGAAGCGCGCCGGCCTCGACGGCAAGCCGTTCAGGGTCTGGAAGCTGCGGACGATGAACGAGGACGCGGAGGAGAAGCTCGGCGAGCTGGTCGACCTCGACGCCCTCGACGAGCCGATGTTCAAGCTTCGCCACGACCCCCGCGTCACCCGGCTCGGCGGCTTCCTCCGCCGCTTCTCGATCGACGAGCTGCCGCAGCTGATCAACGTGCTGCAGCGGCGACATGAGCCTCGTCGGCCCCCGCCCCGAGGTCCTCGTCGTCGTCGAGCGCTACCGGCCCGAGCACAAGCTCCGCCTCTCCGTCCGCCCGGGAATGACCGGCCCGATGCAGGTCTTCGGCCGCGGCGCCCTCACCTTCTCCGAGCGGATGGCGGTCGAGCTCGACTACATCGACAACCTCTCCCTCAGCCGCGACCTCCGCATCATCGGCCAGACGATCCCGGCGATCATCCGCGGGACCGGCGCCTATTAGTGCCGATTTGCATTTAGTCCGGAGTCGTGGGAGGCTGGCCGGGCAGCCAAAGTAGCCCGGGGTAGCTGCTTCGGTCGCATACCGCTGGGGAGGAGAGAGATCCCCGGCACGAATGCATGGAGGCGTACATGAGGAGAAGGTTGAAAGGGCTGCGGCTATCGCCGGGGCTCGTTATCTCAGTAGTGGCAGTGTTCTTCGCGATCGGCGGCATCGGCTATGCCGCAGGAAAGATCGGCACCGGCGATATTCAGGACGGGGCCGTCACGAAGCCGAAGATCGACGACGAGGCGGTCAACAGCGCCCGGATCCAGGACGCGACGATCAAGTACAAGGATCTGAAGTTCGAGCCCAGACTCGCTGGTCGGTCCAGCAGGCCCGCGGGCCCGCAGGGTCCGCAGGGTGAAGCTGGTCCGGCCGGCCCTGCGAACGTCCAGGTCGACACGCAGGCCGAAGATCGCCACGGCGCAGGCTAGCCCCGACACTCGAGAACGGCGCGATCGTGCCGCTCGCGGTGAACGAGGGCTTCGCGTGGGCCGTGGTGTGCCAACGCCGGCTCCGAGCGGCACTCCGGGCACCGAGGCAATCCTCGTGGTCCAGAACCTCAGGGTGGCGACAACTCGCACCTCGCGGGGCGCTCACGCTTCCTGGATGCGACGCGGAGCTCCGATCGCCGCCGATCAGTCGAACGACTTCGATCAGGGCGAGGTCGCGGTTGTGGCCGACTCGGTCGTGGACGAACACGATGTCGAGGAGTCGCCTACGGGGCCGCGACGCCGGCGGGAGGAGCTCGCCGTTGGCGACAGTAACCAGGGCGCGTCAGGTGCTCATCTACGGCACCAACGGCGACGACCCAGATCGGGCTCGGGCGGGGCGACTCAGCGCAATCCGGCGAGCTATCCCGACAGCTCCGGCCTGCGTCGGCAGCCTGAACATGCTGGCCAAGTAGTCGGAAGCGTCCCCGGAATCCGGGAGACACCAACGTCGTTACGAGCGGGGCCTTCGGGCCCCGTTCGTCTTTTCTACTCCGCCTGCTTCGACCCCATCCGGTCGACGGCGCGCTGGCGCATCCGCTTCGCGATCGCCTTCGGCGATCTCGCGCCCGCGGCCAGCAGTTTGTGCGGGTCGCGGTGCTCGTCCTCGTAGACGCCCTCGCGCCACGGCTTGCCGCCCGAGTCGACGATGACGAGGCCGAGGCCGCCCCAGAGCTGTCCCTCGTAGGGGCCGGAGGCGGCGAGGTGGCCGGGGACGAAGTCGAGGTCCGCGTAGACGACGCGGGGCACGCGTCTCCAGGCCGACGTCGCGGATGCCGCGGCGGACCTCCTCGTTCATCGTGTCGTGCAGGACGACGAGGGCGAAGTCGACGGCCGGGGAGCGGACGACGGCGTCGAGGTCGGCGCGGACGCCGGCCGCGGTGTGGTCGCCGTCGACGAGGGCGAAGGTGACGGTGCGGCCCGCGTCGGCGAGCTCGCCGAGGACGCGGGGGAGGGTCTCGCGGCTGTTGCCCGTGTGGGCGGTGACGTTCGGCGGCAGCTCGCCCTCGGGCGGGACGAGGTCGAAGGAGTGCACCTCGCCCGAGTGCGCCGCGATCGCGTCCAGGCTGCCGCCCTGGGCGGTGCCGATCTCGATCGCGAGCTCGGGCTTCGCGGCGGCGACGAGGCCCTCCAGCGCGGCCCGCTCGCCGTAGGTCATCTGCCAGCGAGCGCTGGCGAAGACGCGTGAATGTCCCCAGCCCTCGGGCATCGGCGGCGGAGGTTACGGCGTCCTATCCGCGATCATGCTCCGTCGAATGACCGAGATCCCCTTCAACCGCCCCTACCTGGTGGGCACCGAGGCCGGCCACATCGAGGAGGCCGCGCGCCGCGGCTGGCTCGCGGCAGGCGGCGAGTTCGGGCGCCGCTGCGAGGCCGCGCTCGCCGAGCGCACCGGGGCGGAGCGGGTGCTGCTCACCCACTCGGCGACCGCCGCGCTGGAGGCGGCCGCGCTGCTCAGCGGGATCGAGCCCGGCGATGAGGTCGTCCTGCCCTCGTTCACCTTCGTCACGACCGCGAGCGCCTTCGCCCTGCGCGGCGCGACCCCGGTCTTCGTCGACATCGACCCCGAGACGCTCTGCATCGACGCCGAGCAAGTCGCCGCGGCGATCGGCCCGGCGACGAAGGCGATCGTGCCGGTCCACTACGCCGGCGTCGGCTGCGACATGGACGAGCTCTCGGCCCTCGCCGACGAGCACGGGCTGGCGCTGATCGAGGATGCGGCTCAGGGGCTCGCCGCCGGCTACCGGGAGCGGCCGCTCGGCTCGATCGGCAGCCTCGGCGCGATCAGCTTCCACGAGACCAAGAACGTCACCTGCGGCGAGGGCGGCGCGCTCCTGATCAACGACCCCGAGCTGATCTCGAAGGCGGAGACGGTCTGGGACAAGGGCACGAACCGGCGGGCGTTCGAGCGCGGCGACGTCGAGTGGTACTCCTGGGTCGAGCTCGGCTCCTCGTTCGGGATGGGCGAGGTCGACGCGGCCTTCCTCTGGGGCCAGCTCGAGGAGCTCGACGCGATCACCGAGCGCCGGCTCGCGATCTGGCGCGCCTACCACGAGGCGTTCGCCGAGCTCGAGGCCGAGGGACTGCTGCGCCGGCCGATCGTCCCGGACGACCGCGACCACAACGCGCACATGTATTACCTGCTGCTGCCCGACCGGGAGGCGCGAGACGGGTTGATCGAATCCCTGGACGAGATCGGCATCCACGCCGTCTTCCACTACGTCCCGCTGCACACGGCCCCCGCCGGCGAGCGCCTCGGGCGGGCCCACGGCGAGCTGCCCGTGACCGAGGAGATGAGCGCCCGGCTGGTCCGCATCCCGCTCTGGACCGGGATGAGCGAGCCCGAGGTCGAGCGTGTGATCGAGGGCGTGCGCGAGACGGTCGGCGCCGGCGCCTCGGTGCGCTCCCAGCGCGGATGACCGAGCCGTCGCTCGAGCACGCTCGCCTGGGACAGCGATCACTTCGGCTTGCGGATCGCCCGGCTTCACGACCGCCGACTTGATCCCGAGTTGGTCGAGGCGGTCGACGCGTGGTGTCGGCGAGCACGAGATCGACTGCCTCTACTTCCTCGCCGAGCAGGACGACGAGACGAAGCGGCTCGCGTCCGAGGCTGGCTTCGAGCTGGTCGACGAGCGGCTGACGCTCGTGCTGGCGGGGGACGGAGGGGACAGTCCCCGTCGGCCTCGGGGTTCGCGCGGCGCGCGCGGAAGATCGTGAGGCGCTCGAGCGGATCGCCTCTACGGCCCATCGCGACTCTCGCTTCTACGCGGACGGCCGCTTTCCACGCGAGCGCTGCGATGAGCTCTACCGGCGCTGGATCGGCGCCGAGCTGGATGACCCGGAGCGGATCGTGCTCGTGGCGGAGGGCGAGGGCGGTGCTGCCGCCGGCTACGCAACCGGCGGCGGATCCGCCGTCGGCCTCCTCGCCGTCGCCGAGGAGGCCCGGGGCCGCGGGCTCGGGCGGGCGCTCCTCTCGGCTCTCGTCGGCTCTCTACGCGAGAACGGCGCGGGAGAGATCGAGGTCATCACCCAGGGCCGCAACGAGGCGGCGTCGGCGCTCTACCGGGCGGCGGGGTTCCTGCCGCGCTCGGAGGAGCTCTGGTTCCACAGGTGGTATTCGCCGTCCTCGTCGGGCGCGTCAGATGACTCGCCGCCGACGACGCGCTCGTCGACCACGTAGAGCGGCCGGCCCTTCACCTGGTTGAAGATCTTCTCGATGTATAGGCCGACCACGCCGATGCTCGAGATGACGAAGCCGCCGATGATCAGGGTGATCACGGCGAGCGAGGTCCAGCCGGCCGGCGGCTCGCGGACGAGGTAGTTGAAGAGGACGAAAGCGGCGAGCAGGAAGCCCACAGCGGTCACCGCGAAGCCGGCGTAGACCACCCACCGCAGAAGCTTCGTCGTCTGGAAGAAGAGGCCGTCGACGCCAAGCCGGACGAGCTGTGCCCACGTGTAGGAGCTGTGGCCCGCGTAGCGAGGATCCTGCTCGACCTCGACCGTCGTGTGCTCGTAGCCGAGCCACTGGAGCAGCAGCATGTACTCGCGGTCCTGGTCGCGAAGCCGAAGCAGCGAGTCGACCACTTCTCGTGAGACGACGCTGAAGTTGCGATGCCGCGGCTCGACCTCGCTGCCGACGAGCCTGCGCGAGAGCGAGCGGTACATCCGGCTGCCCAGCCGCCGCATCCGCGAGTGCGTGTACTGGGTGCGGCCCGTGAGCACGTAGTCGAAGCCCTCCCGCGCCTTCGCGTAGAGCTTCGCGATGTCCTCGGGGCGGTCCTCGAGGTCGCAGTCCATGACGACCGTCCACGCTCCCGAGGCCTCGGCGAGCCCGGCGGTGATCGCCCGGTGCTGGCCGAAGTTGCGGCTCAGGCGGAGCAGGCGCGCCCGGGGATCCGAGCCGGCGACGTCCAGCAGCGCCTGCCAGGAGCCGTCGGTGGAGCGGTCGTCGACGTAGATCAGCTCGTAGTCGGAGGTGATCTCCCCGAGGCTCTCGTGCAGCCGCCGGTGGAGCGCCTCGATGCACTCGCGGCAGCCGTAAACGGGGATGACCACGCTCAGCTCGGGCATCGCGAGGCCACGCTAGCAGTGGCCAAGCGCGATTAGGCTCAGCGGCATGCAGGGAAATCTTCCCTCCACGGCCGCCGACTACCCGGCGGCGGCGTTCGAGAGCTGGGAGCGCTTCGAGCGTGCGAACCGGTTCTGGTTCCGCGCCCGCGAGCGGCTGATCGGCTGGGCGCTCGAGAAGTACTTCCCCGAGGCGCGCTCGGTGCTCGAGGTCGGTTGCGGCACCGGCTCGGTGCTGCGCTACCTGCGCGAGAGCCGGCCCGAGCTCGAGCTGACGGGGGTCGACTCCTCCGAGCGCGCGATCGAGCTGGCGGGCGAGCGCGTCGAGGGGTGCGGCTCGAGACCGGCGACCTGCGCAACCTCTCGCTCGACCGAGTACGACGTCGCCGGCGCCTTCGACGTGATCGAGCACCTCGACGACGACGCGGGCGCGCTCGCCGCTCTGCGGGAGGCGGTCAGGCCCGGCGGCGGCGTCATCGTCACCGTCCCGCAGCACCCTCGCCTCTGGAGCGCCTTCGACGAGTACGCGGGCCACAAGCGCCGCTACCGCCGCCGCGAGCTGATCGAGCGGATCGAGGGGGCGGGGCTCGAGATCGAGCTCGTCACCTCCTTCGTCTCCCTGCCGCTGCCCGCGCTCGCGCTCAGCCGCCTGTTCGAGCGCGGGGGAGAGGACTACGACCCGATCGCCGAGGCCAAGGCCCCGCCGCTCGCCGGCACGCTCGACCGCGTCCTTTCGGCCGAGGCCTGGATGATCCGCCACGGCTGGACGTGGCGCGGCGGCGGCTCGCTGCTGGCGGTCGCGCGGCGCCCGGGCGGCTGAGCTCGGCTAGAGCTCCTCGGCGATCCGCGGCGCCTCGCGGGTGAAGACCCAGTAGCCCAGGATGCAGACGGCGGCGAAGAGGACGATCGGGATCGCGAAGAGGAGTGCCGAGCCGGCCTCGTCCATCACCGTCGGCGCGGTCGGGTCGATGATCCAGCGCCGGGCCAGCTCGAAGAGCGGGGTCAGCGGGTTCATCTGGATCAGCTTGTCGAGCTCGCCCTCGCCGATGAGGCTCATCGGGTAGAGGATCGGGCTCGCGTAGAAGAGCACCTGCACGACGACCGACCAGATGATCCCGACGTCGCGGAAGCGCACGAAGAGCGCCGACAGCAGCATCGAGACGCAGGTCGTGAAGACGACGAGCGCGGCGAGGATCAGCGGCAGCCCGAGCCAGGTCCACTGCGGGTCGACGCCGTAGATCAGGATGAAGACGAAGACCGCGATCATGTTCAGGCAGAGGTTGAACGCGGCCGTCAGGACGATCGAGAGCGGGATCACGATCCGCGGGAACTGCATCTTGCGGACGACGTTCTCCTGATCGACGACGGAGGTGACGGCGGTCGTGGTCGCCTCGGCGAAGAACGTGAACAGCATGATGTTGAAGAGCAGCATCGCCGGGTAGTTCGGGACCTCGCTGCCGATCCGGAAGATCTTCGTGAAGACGACGAGCAGGACGCCGAAGAGCAGGAGCGGCCGGACCAGCGACCACAGGTAGCCGAAGCTCGTGTGCAGGTAGCCGGCCTTGAACTCGGTCACCGACTGCAGCCAGAGCAGGCTGCCGAAGCGGCGCAGGCTGCCGCCGAAGGCGCTCGGGCCGGTGATCGGCTTGAGTGGCGGTACGGACTCCGAGGGCGTGCTCATGCCTTCACCTCGTCCGTCGACAGCGCGTTGGTGGCGAGCTCCGACTCGATCGCGAGCAGCGAGCCGTCCGGCCCGGGCCCGTCGACGACGACCGTCACGGCGTCCTCCGCGACGGCGACGAGGTCGTCCTCGCGGTCGGCGGAGACCAGGGTCGCCTGGATCGAATACTGGCCCCCGGCGAGCGGGTTCGTCAGGCCCGCGCGCAGGTGGACCCGCTCCCCGGCGGCGAGGCGGTCGGCCTCGCCGGCCGCGGCGGGGCGGTAGGGGAGCGTGAAGACCCAGACGCCCGCCGCGTTGCGGACCGCGAAGGAGAAGCGCGGCCGCTCGATCTCCTGCGGCGCCTCGACGATCGCGTTGAAGCTGATCTCCTCGCCGTGGCGGAGCGTGAACGGGCGCTCGCCGGCGGCGTCCTCGACCCAGACGGCGCTGAACCCGCCGGGCCCGTCGCCGGCCATGACGGGGCTCGCGTTCAGGTTGACGTAGGAGCGCGCGACCCGGACCGGCTCGCCGATCTCCTCGAGCTTGCCGTGGTCGATCAGCATCGCGCGGTGGCAGTAGCGCTCGACCGCGGTCATGTCGTGGGTGACGAAGACGATCGTCCGCTTGCCGCGCAGCCGCTCGAAGACCTCGCCGCACTTGCGCTGGAAGCTCGCGTCGCCGACCGCGAGGACCTCGTCGATCAGCATCACGTCGGCGTCGACCTGGACCATCAGCGAGAAGGCGAGCCGGGTCAGCATCCCCGAGGAGTAGTTCTTCAGCTTCAGGTCGCCGAACTCCTCGAGCTCGGCGAACTCGATGACCTCGTCGAAGCGCCGCTCCGCCTCCTTGCGGGTGAGGCCCATCATCACGCCGTTCAGGAGGGAGTTCTCGTACGCCGAGAACTCGAGGTTGAAGCCGACGGCGAGCTCGATGAACGGGGCGATCGTGCCCGGCCACGCGGATCTGGCCGGCGTCGGCGCGGTAGATCGAGGCGAGCAGCTTCAGCAGCGTCGACTTGCCCGGAGCCGTTGCGGCCGACCACGCCGAAGAACTCGCCGCGCCCTACCTCGAAGGAGACGTCGCGCAGCGCGTGCAGCTCGCGATGCGGGGATCGCGCGAGCGGCTTGACGACGCGCTCCTTCAGGGTGTCCTTGCGATGCGAGGGGATGCGGAAGCTCTTCGAGAGTCCCCTCACCTCGATCGCGGTCTCGCTGCCGCTCATCGGTGGCGACAGGATAGGTAAGCCGCACACACGTACTTGGGCAATGGCTAACGTCCGGCTCATGGCCGCCGGTCAGCCACGGATCGCCGTCGTCTCGCGCGAGCTCTACCCGTTCGGGGGCGGCGGCATGGGGAACTACATCAGCTGGACCGCGTCCGCGCTCGCCGACGTCGCCGAGGTGAAGCTGATCACGTCGGCGAGCCACGAGGAGGAGTTCCGCGAGCTCAGCGCCGCCGGCGACCCCCGCATCGACCCGCGGGTCGAGTTCCACTTCGCGCCCGACTTCGACTACGACGACCACGGCACGTTCTACGGCTACTTCCACCGCTGGAGCTCGCACGTGCTCGACGCGCTCCGCCGCGCCTACCCCGACCGCGGTCCCGACCTGATCGAGTTCGCCGACTACCACGGCGAGGGCGCGGTGACCCTGCAGGCGCGCCGGAGCGGCGATCCGCTGTTCGCCGACACCTGCGTCGCGGTCCGGCTCAACTCGAGCTCGGAGATGGTCCTGACCCTCGACGGGCACCTCGACGACGAGTTCGCGGTCCGGGCGATGTTCGAGCTCGAGCGCCTCTCCCTGCGCGAGGCCGACGTGATCATCTGGCCGGGCGGCGACGTGCTCGAGACCTACCGGCGCTTCTACGGCCGCGAGGCGATCGCGCGGGACGTGCGGATCCGCCACGCGGTGGGCGCCGACTCGGCCGAGTCTCCGCCGCCGCGCCGGGAGCGGGCGCCGGGCGATCCGCTCCGCCTCCTCTACATGGGCCGGCTCGAGCGCCGCAAGGGAGTGGCCAACCTCGTCAGCGCCCTGGGCCGGCTCGATCGCGACGACTGGTCGCTGACCCTGCTCGGCGGCGACACCGGGACCGGGCCCGTCGGCGTCTCGGTCCGCGCCCAGCTCGAGCTGATGGCGGGCGACGACCCGCGGATCACCTTCGTCGACCGGGTCCCGCGCGAGCGGGTGCTCGAGCTGGTCGACGAGCACGACGTCGTCGTCATCCCCTCGCTGTGGGAGTGCTGGCCGAACGTCTGCCTCGAGGCCTTCCAGCGCGGCAAGCCGGTGCTGGGCACGCCGACGGGCGGCCTCGCCGAGATGGTCGTGCCGGGCCGCTCGGGGCTGCTGACGGAGGACACGTCGACCGAAGCGCTTGCTGCCGCGCTAACGCGGGTTCTCGACGGCGAGCTCGACGACCTGCCGCCAAACGGGCCACGAGAAGTCTTCGAGGAGCTGACCAACGCCGAAGGGATCAAGCGGCGCTACCTGGAGCTGGCGGCGACGGCGGGGCAGCCCCGAGCCCTGGCAGTGGGCGCAGAAACCGCCGTGACGGGCGGGCGGGTCCCCGCCCTCCAGCCCAAGGTGTCGCGTGGTCATGCCCTACTTCGAGCTCGACGCCTACGTCACCGAGGCCGTCGACTCGATCCTCGCCCAGACCTACGAGAACATCGAGATCGTCCTCGTCAACGACGGCTCGCTGCGACCCGAGGACGCGATCCTCTTCGAGCTCGCCGACCGCCATCCCCAGATCAAGCTCGTGACCCAGGCGAACGCCGGCCTCTCGGCGGCGCGGAACTTCGGCGTCTCGCAGGCGAGCGGCGACTACGTCCTGCCGTTCGACGCCGACGACATCGCCGAGCCCGGCCTGGTCGCCCGCTTCGTCGCCGCGGCCGAGGCCGACCCCAAGCTCGCCTACGTCACCAGCTGGTCGACCTTCGTCACCGACGACGGCGAGCCGTGGCCCGGCGGCGACGGCTACCACCCGCTCGGCAACGCGAGCGGGATGCTGGAGGAGCAGAACGTCGCCGGCGGCTGCGTCGCCCTGATCCCGCGCCGGGTCTTCGACGCGGGCTTCGCCTTCGACCCCGAGCTCGGCGAGCTACGAGGACTGGGACTTCTTCCGCGAGCTCGCCGCCGCGGGCCTCTACGGGCAGGTGGTCCCGGAGCCGCTCTACCGCTACCGGATCCGCCGCCGCTCGATGGCCCGCGCGGTCGGCGTCCCCGAGAAGCGCCGCCACCGCAACCAGATGCGCGCCCGCGAGCGCGAGCGCAGCGTGCAGTGGACGGCGTGAGCGACGACCACGTCGAGCGGCTCGGCCTCGACGAGGTGCGGGCGCCGTCGCTGATCGCCAGCGAGCACCTGCACCGCTACGAGGTCGCGGCGCGCCTCTGCGACGGCCTGCGCGTCGCCGACGTCTGCTGCGGCACCGGCTACGGGACCCGGATCCTCGCCGAGGGCGGCGCGGTCGCGATCGGCATCGACAGCTCCGCGGAGGCGATCGCCGAGGCGCGCTCCGGCGCGGGCGGGGTGGGGGAGGCGAGCTTCGAGCAGGCCGACGCCCTCGACTACCTGGAGCGCGACCTCGCCGGCGAGGTCGACGCCGTCGTCATGTTCGAGGGGCTCGAGCACCTGCCCGACCTCGAACGTGCGGTCGCGGCGCTGCGAGCCCTGGCGGCCAACGGAGTCCGCCTCGCGATCTCGATCCCGAACAGCCGCCTCCTCGGCGAGGAGGACAACCCCTTCCACGAGACCGACTTCGACCACGAGAGCGCCGTCGCCACCCTGCGCGGCCTCGGCGACGACGTCGTCGTCCTCTGCCAGTACCTCGCCGAGGGCTCGCTGATCAGCGGCGAGGCCGGCTCCGGCGGCGAGCTCTCGGCCACCCCGGCGCTCGAGGGCCGCGCCGAGCCCGAAGCTCGCCAGCCACTACATCGGCCTCGCCGGCTTCGGCGACGCCGCCACCGAGCTCAGCGCCAGGATGCTGCTGGAGACCGCGCCGGCCAACCGCTCCTACATGCTCGAGCTGGAGGCCGCGAACAAGCGGATGTGGGACCGGCTGCAGGAGCTGGAGGCCAGGCTCGAGCGGATCGAGTCCTCACCGCTGTACCGGGCCAGCGCGCCGCTGCGGGCGCTTCTCCGCCGGCGCGACTAGCCGCCGCGGATCCGCGCCTTCAGCCTGCGCAGCTTGATCGCGATCCCGACCAGGAAGCGCAGCGGCTTCGGCCACTCGTCCCAGCCCTGCGATCGCAGCAGGTCGCGCTCGGCCGCAGTCGCGCGGTGGATGGCGGAGGCGCCGCCGGAGTCCGACCGCGTGATCCGCTCGCGGGCGAGCTCGGCGTTGGCGCGGCGCAGCTCCTCGTTGGCCCGCTCGAGCTCGCGGACCCGTCGCTCCAGGTCCTCGCTCACCGGTGCGTCGAGCTTGCCCGCGAAGAGCCGCGGATGGCGCTCGGCGAGCAGGGAGCGCGGGCCCTCGCGGTCGAGGTTGGTGAGGGTGATCATCGAGCCGTCGGCGACGCGGTAGCGGGCGACGATCTCCTTCACGTGCGCCGGGTAGCCGCCGCGCTCGGCGATGCCGCACCACAGGTCGTAGTCCTCCCAGCCGTAGAGGCGGACGTCCGTGTCGAAGCCGCCGGCCTCGACGAGCGCGTCGCGGCGGACGAGCGCGAGCGCGTCGATGTAGTTCGTCACCCGGAGCCGCCGCGGATCCCAGCCGGGAACCCCGAGCAGTCCCTTCGGGCCGTCGTCGTCGAACTTCTGCAGGATTCCGTAGGCGAAGGTGGCGCCGGGATCGCGCTCGAGCGCGTCGACGAGCCGCTCGAGGCAGTTCGGGAAGAGCTCGTTGTCGGCGTCGAGCATCAGCACGTAGCGGCCGCGGGCGTGCTCGAGCGCCGTGTTGCGCGTCGCGGGCAGGCCGCGGTTGGCGGGGTGGCGGAGGAGCACGCCCTGGGTCTCGTCGTGGGCCTCCAGCCACTTGCGCACGACGTCGCCCGAACCGTCATCGGAGCCGTCGTCGACGACGATCAGCTCGAAGTCCGCGAAGCGGCCGCGCGCCACGGTCTCCAGCGCGACGGCCACGTGCTCGGCGTGGTTGTAGACGGCGGTGATCACCGAGACCGTCGGCGTCTCGCCCCGCTTGCGGGCTGATGTCTCGTGCACCGGCTCGACCTCGGGCGGAGGGGCTCCGCGGCGGACCGTCTCCTCGAGCAGCGAGACGCGGCGCTTCAACTCCATCTGCTCCAGCCGCGCCTCCTTCAGCTCGGCGCGAAGGCGGAAGCGGTCGGGCTGGAGCTTCTGCGCGAGCGGCAGCAGGCCGCGGCGGAGGACCCGGCGCGGGCGGACGACGGCGGCGCGGGCGCGCAGGCCGGGGAAGAGCGGGGCGGGGGGAGGGTCGGCGGAGATCCGCTCGGCGACAGCCGCCAGGCGCTCGGCCGAGGCCGACAGCGGCTGCTCGGTCTTGATCAGGTCACGCGCGGCAGCGGAGATCTCGGCGCGCCGTTCGTCGTCGTCCGCGATCGCCGCGGCCAACCGGTCGAGCTCATCGGCTGGACCGGCGACGAAATGCTCGCCCTCGACGAGGGGAGCGTGGTCGCTCGATGGCTCACTGACCACAACCGCGCCGCAATGTACCGCCTCGACCACGCGCAGCCACTCGAAATACGAGCGCTCGTCCTGGTGCACGTTCAGCAGCACCTTCGAGCGGGCGAGCAGCTCTCGCTTGCGCTCGCCGGCGACGAATGAGCTGGAATTCGACGTATTCGGGCGTCGATTGTCGGAGATGACGAGCTCGGCGCGGTGCCCGGCGAGCGTCGGCGCGTAGTTCGCCAGCAGCCGCTCCCGGCGGTCGGTGAGCGAGCCGAGGAAAGCGACGTCGACGTCGCGCTCCGGCGCTCCCGCGTGATCCCACCGATCCGTCCACCCGATCGGCAGGTGCTCGGCGGCGATCCCGAGGTCGCGGAACTCGCGAACGGCGGCGCGGTTGATGTCGAGCACCGCGCCGCCGAGCCGGGCGATCTTCACGTCGGCGTCGAACCAGTGGGTCCCGGGCTGCTCGGCGCAGACGAAGACGGTGCGGCGCAGGACCTCGCGGGGGAGCATCCCGAAGCGCAGCCAGGCGTACTCGTGGGGCGGCAGCAGCGCGTAGGCGCGGTGCGGCGCCGGAGGCCGAACCTCCTCGGTCACCCGCGAGTCGACGCCGAGGGCAACGAGCTCGGCCGAGAACGCCTCGGCCAGCTCGCGGAAGAACGCGTTCTGGCCGCGGGCGACGACGAAGTCGATCTCGAGCGCTTCGTTCATCGACGCCAAACTAGGGTTTCCGCCGCATGGAGTCGAGTTCCAGAGCGGGTTCGGGCGGCGTCGCCCGGGCCCGGCACGCAGTGCGCGGTCGGGTCCAGGCGGCCCTTGCCCGCGCGGGCTGGGAGATCAAGCCGCTCACCGGCGACGCCGAGGCCTCGCGGGCGAAGCTGCTCGCAGCCGAGGGGATCGACCTCGTCCTCGACGTCGGCGCCAACGTCGGCCAGTACTCGAGCAAGCTGCGCGACGCGGGCTACGCCGGCCGGATCGTCTCCTTTGAGCCCTACGGGCAGGCCTTCGCCCAGCTCGAGCGAACCGCCGCCCGCGACCCGAACTGGGACGCGCGCCGACTCGCGCTCGGCGAGGAGGACGGCGAGGCCGAGCTGAACGTCTCCGGCAATTCCTTCTCGAGTTCACTGCTGCCGATGCGCGACCGTCACCTCGAGGTCGCCCCGGACTCCGCCTACGTCGACACCGAGCGGGTCCCGGCGGCCCGGCTCGACTCGATCTGGGAGGACCTCGTCAGCCGGCGCCGAGCGTCCCTGGCTGAAGCTCGACGTCCAGGGCTTCGAGTTGCCGGTGCTGCGTGGCGCGGGCGATCGGATCGCCGACGTCCGCGCGGTCCAGGCCGAGCTCTCGCTCACCCCGCTCTACGAGGGCGACGTCCCGTGGCTCGAACTGGTCGGCTGGCTCGGCGAGCGCGGCTTCGAGCTCGCTGGCGTCGAGCCCGGCTATGAGGACCCGGCGAGCGGCCGGATGCTCCAGTTCGACGGGTTGTTCCTGCGATGAGGGATCGCATTCGCCAGGTGCCCTTGGGTCTATGGATCGTCCTAATCCTCGGCATCGAGTTGCGGGTGGCACTCACACTCGCCTACGACCCGACGCCGCTCGTCTTCTACGACTCCCTCGTCTACGTGGGCATGGCCGGCGACGATCTCTTCACGGATCCGTCTCGGACGATCGGGTACCCGCTGATTCTCCGGACGCTGCATGCCCTCTCATCCCAGATCGAATTCACGATCGCGGTGCAGCACCTCCTCGGGATCTGCACCGGACTGCTCGTCTACGGAACGTTCCGTCGGATCGGGACTCCGGTCTGGGTTGCCGTCGTCGGGGGAGCCGGGGTTCTGCTGTCGCTCGATCAGGTCTTCCTCGAGCATTCGCTGCTCAGCGAGACGCCGTTCACCCTTGCGATCGCCGCGATGCTCTACGTCGCCGTGAGGGCGCTCGAGGAGCCACGTCCCGCCTTCTCCGTGTTCGGGGCCGCCGTCTCGAGTCGCGGCCTCTGGATCGTGGCTGCCGGGCTCTCACTCGGTGTCTCCGCATGGATCCGCCCGCTGGGCGTGCCGTTGGCGCTCCTGCTCGCGCTCTGGTTCGCTCTCGCGATCCCCGGCAACTGGCGGGTGCGCATCGGACGCGCAGCGATTGGAGGCGCGACGGCGATCGCAGTGATGCTCGCCTACGCGGGCTTTCAGGCTGCCGAGAACGGGCACTTTGGATTCAGTCGGGCAACCGGATGGACGCTCTACTCTCGCACCGCTCAGTTCGCCGATTGCGACCGGTTCGATCCCCCCGCGGGCACGGAAGCACTCTGCGAAGACACGCCCCCTGAGGACCGAAACGGCCCCGACTTCTACGCTTTCGAGCCGGGTTCACCGGCAAGGCAGATGTTTGGGGAGCAACCGAACGGCGACGAAGAGCTTGGAGCCTTCGCTAGCGCGGCCCTTTTCGCCCAACCCTTCGACTACCTGAGGACAGCGACAATCGACTCCCTCCGATACTTCCGCACCTCATTGGGCGCCCGGCCATACGGAGGGGTCGGCTACGACGTGATCGACATCGATCGCCGAGCGCCAGGAGTCGAAGAGGAAGTGGACGCCGGCCTTGACGCCTACTACGCGGACGACTCCGTCGAGGTGGAGGGACTGACGGGTGAGCTGGCTGACCTCCAGGACGTCCTTCGCCTGCAGCCGTGGTTGATGAGCGTGGTGGCCGTGTTCTCGCTCATCGGCGTTTTCCTCGCTCGAGGGAGGGTCCGCGCAGGCCTACTTCTGGCGCTAGGCGTCAGCGCCGCTCTGCTCGTGATCCCCCCTGTAACGGCGATCTGGAGTGCTCGCTACGCGGTTCCCGTGACAGGTCCGCTCGTCGGCTGCGCGGCAGCCGGGGTGTGGCTCCTTGCCGCTCGATTCCGTACTCAGAAAGCTGACCCGGAGGCGGCGGCATGAACTGGAAGCGAATCGGAGCAGTGGCGACGTCCCTGCCGGTTCGGATCCTGATCAGCGTCGGCCTGCTCGTAATCGTCGCCGAGACGATCGATTGGGACGCCGTGGTCGACGGTCTCGCAGATGCGTCGTGGGGCCTCTTTGTCGCCGCCGTCGCGCTCTACTTTCTCGCTTTCGTGGTCGCGTCGATCCGATGGCATCGGCTGCTCAATGTCGCCGACGTACACGTGTCACAGGCATCCACGCTGCGGGCCTACCTGATCGGCATGTTCGCCAACAATCTGCTCCCGAGCGGATACGGGGGCGACGCTGTCCGGGCGTGGGTCGTCAGCGGGACCGGGAAGCCACTCGCTCGATCTGTGACCTCCGTCCTCGTCGACCGGATCAGCGCGCTGCTTTGCCTTCTGCTCCTCGCCTGGATCGCCGCGCTGATCAAGGGTGACGAGATCCCTGGCGGGATCATCCTCCTGCTCGGACTGGCTACCGCCCTCGTCGCCATCGCCGGGCTTGCGGGCCTCGTCGTCGCTCGCCGGCGAGGTCTCGGCCGCTTCTTTCCCGATGCCGTCAGGCCGTACACCACCGAGATCGCCAACGTGATCCGCGCCTACGAACACGATCGCAGCCTGATCATCTGGGTAATCGGGTGCGGAACCGTCTACCAGGCGATGGTCCTGACGGGCTTCTGGCTGATCTCGGAGGCTCTGGGCCTGTCCCTCGACCCGGCGATCCTCGCGGTGGTCGTTCCAACCGTGCTACTTGCGGCGCTTGCTGCCGATCTCCGTTGCCGGGTTTGGTGTGCGCGAGGGCGCTTTCGTTGTCCTGCTCGGCGAGTTCGGGGTCTCGTCGGCCGATGCGACGCTGCTGTCCCTCCTCGCCGTGGCCGCGGTGGCGATCGCGTCTGCTCCGGGCGGAATCGCGATCGCGATCGGTCGATCCGGCAACGAGGTCCGCGAGTTCCAACTGACGCTCAGGAGGCCCGAGACGACGAGGCACGTAGCGAAGCGGCCCTTCGAGCGCCTTGATTGAACGTCGCCTGGGCACCGGCCGCGGCGAGCAGCGTCACTGGAGCAATTAAGGGGTAGTGCCTGCGCGCTGCCCCGGGGAACGCGGACGAGATCAGCACCGAGGCGAGCACGACGACGGCGATGGGGACCCAATTCTCCCGTGGAATCCGTCCGAGTGCGACTAGAAGGATCGCAAGAAGCGCAAGGACGATTACTACTCGCCAGAGCCAGTCTGTGGCTCTGGCAAGCTGCCCGCCATACGACCGCGTGAGTATTCCTGACCACGACAAGGTTTCTGCGTCGTGCCATTGCTGAATCTCAAGCCGGTCGAGATTGAAACCGAGCCAAGCGATGGGATCCTCTCGGATGTGATCCCACGCCAATCCGAGGTAGTAGCTGTCGTAGCCGCGAGGGGAATCGGACACGGATTCTTCGGGAGGTGGATCGGGATCGGGGACGGAGTTGTCGATCACCTGGAAGCTGCCTCGGTAGAGCGCGAAGCCAGAGTTTGCGCTGGTCGGAACGAACTCCCCGAACTGAATCGCATTGCGAATCGTCCATGGCGCAAGGGCCGCGATGAATGCCAGCAGCGCGACAAGCGCGAACTTACCTTGGCCCCGCGGGCCCCGAATTAGCAACAGGGACGCGAGCCCCAGGATCGTCGCGTAGCCAATATCCGCGCGGGTAAGTAGCAACCCCGCGGTGAGGACGCCAATCGCGACTGCCGTCTTCGCATCGGGAGGGCGAAGGATCGCCAGGGCGAGGATGGTGACGAGAAGGAAACCCGCGAGATGCTCGGTCGCGAGGACGGATACGAATGCAATCCAGGTCGGGTTCAGGGCGATCACCGCAACCGCTGCGATGGCAAACCATTTGCTCAGGAGGCGGGTCGCGAGTAGCGCTGCAACGATCAGGGTTCCCGACGACAAGATCGCGCAGAGGACTTGGCCGACCGTCGTTGGTTCCGTTCCAAACAGCCAATAGGCGCCAGCAAGCAGCATCGGCCAGCCTGGCGGCCAATAGGCGTCATGTGTACCAGCAGACTGTCCGTAGTCACCGTGCTCCGCGACTGTCGTGGCAAGGGCGTCATAGATCAGGAAGTCCGATTCAGGCTCGATCTGGTTCGTCGAGGCCGGCGGCCAATCGAAGTAGGCAGCCGGCGACCACCAGCCAAAGGATCGGGTCGGCCTTGCGTTCTCGCAGGACGTCAACGGCAGAGCCGAGGGCGGTCAAGGCAAGCCAGCGATCCCGTCGTGGTTTCCAGCCGCGCGTCGGAAGTCCTCTATCGACCGCCGCAGGCCTTCTTCGAGCGACACCGCGGCCTGGTAGCCGAAGAGCTCTCTGGCCCGGCTCACGTCCAGAAAGCGCTCCGCCTGGCCGTCGGGCATCGAGGTGTCCCAGCGGATCTCACCCTCATACCCGACCTCGGCGCGGATCGTTTCGGCGAGATCGCGGATCTTCGTCCCGCGCCCGGTGCCGATGTTGACCGGGACCGCCTCGTCGAGCGACTCCGCGGCGAGGATCAGCGCCCGCGCGGCGTCGTCGACGAAGAGCAGCTCGCGCGACGGCTCGCCGGTGCCCCAGAGGACGACTTCGTCGTCGCCGCGCTCGGCCGCCTCGCAGAACTTGCGGATCATCGCTGCGACGACGTGCGAGTCGTTCAGGTCGTAGTTGTCGCCGGGCCCGTAGAGGTTGGCGATGATCGGCACGCAGGAGTTGAAGCCGTAGTCGCGCGCGTAGGCGTCGGAGAGAACGACGAGCGTCTTCTTCGCGATCCCGTAGGGCGCGTTCGACTCCTCCGGGTAGCCGTTCCAGATGTCGTCCTCGCGGAACGGGACCGGCGTGAACTTGGGGTAGGCGCAGACCGAACCGGCCGCGACCAGCTTGCGCACGCCGCCGAGCCGCGCCTGCTCGAACACGTTCATCCCCATCGCCAGGTTGTCGTGGATCAGCGGGCCGGGGTTGCGGCGGTTGTAGTCGATGCCGCCGACTCTGGCCGCGAGGTGGAGGACGGTGTCGGCGCCGGCGACCGCAGCGGCCGCGCCCTCGGCGGTGCGCAGGTCGTTCTCCGCCGATCGCGGCACGCGGACCTCCGCGCCGGCGTCCTCGAGCCGGCCCGACCACGAAGCGGCCGAGGAAGCCCGCAGCCCCCCGTGACGACGACGTCACGGCCCTCCCAGAACGCGGGTCGGGCTGGCGCGCGTCGGCCATCAGAGCCGCACCTTGCGGCCCGCGAGCTCGTCCTCGAGCAGCTTGCACGTCGGCCTCGACCATGATCTTGACCAGCTCCTCGAAGCTGACGGTCGGCTCCCAGCCGAGCTTCTCGCGCGCCTTCGTCGCGTCGCCGCAGAGCGCGTCGACCTCGGCGGGCCGGTAGTAGCGCTCGTCGATCTTCGTGAACGACTCCCAGTCGAGGTCGAGCTCGCCGGCGGCGAGCGCGAGGAACTCGCGGACGGTGTGCATCTCGCCGGTGGCGATCACGAAGTCCTCGGGCTCGTCGGCCTGGAGCATCCGCCACATCGCGTCGATGTAGTCGGGGGCGTAGCCCCAGTCGCGCTTGGCGTCGAGGTTGCCGAGGTAGAGCTTCGTCCTGCATCCCGGCCTTGATCCGCGCCAGCGCGCGGGTGATCTTGCGGGTGACGAAGGTCTCGCCGCGGCGCGGGCTCTCGTGGTTGAAGAGGATCCCGCTGACGCAGAACATCCCGTAGGCCTCGCGGTAGTTGACGGTCATCATGTGCGCCATCGCCTTCGCGACGCCGTAGGGGCTGCGCGGATGAAACGGCGTCGTCCTCGATCTGAGGCGGCGGGGAGGAGCCGAACATCTCGCTCGAGCCCGCCTGGTAGAAGCGGGTCTGGACGCCGGACTCGCGGATCGCCTCGAGGAGGCGCACGGTGCCGGTGCCGACGACGTCGGCCGTGTACTCGGGGATGTCGAAGCTGACGCGGACGTGGCTCTGGGCGCCGAGGTTGTAGATCTCGTCCGGCTGGACGTCGTAGATCAGCTTGACCAGCCGCGTCGAGTCGGTCAGGTCGCCGAAGTGGAGGAACATGCTGCGCGCCCGACTCGTGCGGGTCGCGGTAGACGTCGTCGAGCCGATCGGTGTTGAAGCTCGAGGAGCGGCGGATGATCCCGTGCACCTCGTAGCCGCGCTCGAGCAGGCTCTCGACGAGGTAGGAGCCGTCCTGGCCGGTGATGCCGCTGATCAGCGCGCGCTTCGGATCAGCCATCGCGCGAGTCTAGGTAACGGCCTCGGCGTCGCGGCCGAGCGACTCGCGCATCCACTCGAGCTCCGCGGCGAGGCCGTCGGCGAGCGACGTCGAGGGAGCGAAGCCCAGCACCTCGGAGATTCGGCTCGTGTCTGCGCACGTGTCCCGGACGTCGCCTTGCTGACGTCGGTGCGTGTCACCTCGGGCTCAGAGCCGGCCTGGGCGGCGAGCAGCTCGAGCGCCTCGGTCAGGCTCGACCTGGGAGCCGCCGCCGACGTTGAAGACTGCCGCCAACCGCCGCGTCCGTCGCGTGCCGCCGCGACGCAGCGCGTCGACGACGTCGCCGACGTAGGTGAAGTCGCGGGTCTGGCCTCCGTCGCCGAAGATCGTGATCGGCTCGCCCTCGAGGATCGCCCGGCTGAAGATGTTGAAGGCCATGTCGGGCCGCTGGCGCGGCCCGTAGACGGAGAAGAGCCGCAGCGAGACGGTCTCGACGCCGTAGTTGCCGTGGTAGAGGTCGCAGAGGTGCTCGCCGGAGAGCTTCGTCACCCCGTAGGGAGAGAAGGGCGCGGGGGTCGCCGACTCGGGCGTCGGGAACTCCTCCGCCTGCCCGTAGATCGAGGACGAGGAGGCGTAGACGAAGCGGCTTCCGGGCGAGACCCGCGCGGCCTCGAGCAGGTGCTGGGTCGCGAGCACGTTGTTGCGCAGGTACTGCTCGAAGCGCTGGCCCCAGCTCGGCCGCACCCCGGGCTCGGCGGCCAGATGGAAGACCGCGTCGCACTCGGCGACGAGGTCGAAGAGGTCGCCGCGGGAGAGGTCGATCGGGACGAACTCGAAGTCGTCCCAGTCGGTCGCTCGCTCGAGGTTGCGGAGCTTCTCCGCGCGCCCGTAGTTGTCGTTGAAGCAGTCGATGCCGATCACGCTCTCGCCGTCGGCGAGAAGCGATTCGGTGAGGTGCGAGCCGATGAAGCCCGCGCAGCCTGTGACGAGTGCGCGCATGGAGAGCCGGGCTGACCCGTAGCCCCGGCAGGACGGCCCAGGATAGCCCTACGCTGCCGCCCGAATGGAACGCCTGCGATCATCGCAAAGCGCTCGAAATGGCTCGTCTGCGCGGCGAACGTCGTCGACGACCAGCGCGCCCGCCTGGCCGCGCGAAACGGCGCGGCGCGCATCGACCAGCGGCTCGACGCACGGCGCCTTCTCGCTCGAGCAGAGCCTCGAGTACATCGACGAGGTCTTCGGCGACTACCTCGCCTACGGGGACCTCGGCGACGGCGAGCTCGCGGGCGCCAGCGTGCTCGAGCTCGGGCCCGGCGACAACTTCGGCGTCGCGCTTCGCTTCCTTGCGGCCGGCGCCGAGCGGGTCGTCGCGATGGACAAGTTCGCCTCCGTTCGCGACCCCGCCCAGCAGCGCCAGATCTACGAGGCGCTTCTCGACGGCTCGCACGCGAGGAGCGGGAGCGCGTCGAGGCGTCGATCGACATCGACGGCTGCGCTTCGACCCGGCCGACTGCGCGCGATCGAGGGCGTCGCCGTCGAGGAGGCGGCGACGGCGCTCGCCGGCGAGCGGTTCGACCTGATCGTCTCCCGCGCGGTGCTCGAGCACCTCTACGACCTCGACGCGGCGTTCGCGGCGATGGACGACGCTGCTCGCAACCGGGCGGAACGATGCTCCACAAGGTCGACTTCCGCGACCACGGCATGTTCACCGACGGCGGCATGCACCCGCTGACGTTTCTCACGGTCCCGGACCGCCTCTACGCAGCTGATGTCGCGGAACTCCGGGCCGCCCGAACCGGCGCCTCGCCGACTACTACCGGGCGAAGCTCGAGGCGCTCGGCTACGAGTACGAGCTGTTCGCGACCAAGCCCATCGACGGCGAGGAGATCGTCCCCCACCCGAAGCGACCTGGAGCCGGCGAATCCACGAGGGGCCTCATCGACGAGATCCGGCCGCAGCTCCTACCCCGCTACCAGGCGACTTTCGAGACGCGGATCTCGCGACCGCGGGGATCTTCCTGGTCGCGCGGAAGCCCGGCGGCGCCGATCAGGCGGCCGAGATCGAGACCGGAGCGCGGGACCGTCGAGTCGACGTAGGTGCGCAGCCAGAGCTCGAGCTGGAGCAGCGCCCAGATCTTGTTCGAGGTGTCCTCGGCGCCGGTGAGGTGCCGGTCGATGATCGCTCGGACCCGGTCCGGCTTGAAGTAGCCGCGCTCGGTCGTGCGCGGGTCGAGCAGGATCTCCGCCGGGAGCTCGCGCAGGGCTCCCCGGAACCAGTCGCCGATGGGGCACGCCGAAGCCCATCTTCTCGCGGTCGAGGATGTGGTCGGGGATCCACGGGCGCAGCGCGTCCTTGAGCGCCTTCTTCGTCGTCGAGCCGTCGAGCTTGGCCGCGGCCGGCAGCCGGGCGGCCATCTCCATGAAGCGGTGGTCGAGGAGCGGGGAGCGAACCTCGAGCGAGTGCGCCATCGTCGCGATGTCCATCTTCACGAGCAGATCGCCGGGCAGGTAGCTGTGCACGTCGACGTCGAGCAGGCGGTCGATCGAGCGTCGGTCGCGTCGGACGCCGTCCACGGGTCGCGGATCACGCGCGGCGCGGTGCGTGCCGGTCGGCGAGCGCGGCCCGCAGCTCCGGCGTGTAGAGGTCGGCGCGGTCGGGCTCGGTGAAGTACGCCATCCACATCGCGTAGCGGTCCGGCGGCGACCGAGCGCCAGCGCATGGGCGAGACGGCGCAGCCGGGTGCGCGGGCTGCGCGGCTTGCGGCCCGGGCCGATGCGGTCGAGCCCGCGCGCCGCGCGCCGCGCGAGCGGCCGCGGGATCCAGTCGAGGCGGTCGGCGAGCGTGTTGGCGACGTAGCGCGTGTAGCCGGCGAAGTTCTCGTCGCCGCCGTCGCCGTTCAGGGCGACGGTGACGTGGCGCCGGGTGAGCTCGGCGAGGTAGAAGCTCGGGATCGCCGACTGGTCGGCGAACGGCTCGCCGTAGTGCCAGACGAGGCGTGGGCAGGATCTCCATCGCGTGCGGCTCGACCCGGAACTCGTGGTGCTCGGTGCCGAAGAGCTCCGCGACCTCGCGGGCGTAGGCGCGTCTCGTCGAACTCCTCGACGTCGAAGCCGATCGAGAAGGTCTTCACCGGCTGCGATCGCTGTGCTTCGCCATCGCCGCGACGACCGCGCTCGAGTCGACGCCGCCGGAGAGGAACGCGCCGAGCGGCACGTCGCTTCGCAGGCGCAGCCGGGTCGCCTCGAGGAGCTCCTCGCGGATCCGCTCGTGCATGTCCTCCTCGCTCGCGTAGGCGTCGTCGGGCTCGTAGGAGAGCTTCCAGTAGCGGCGTCGATCTCGACGCTCGCCCGTCCTGCCAGGCGAGGACGTGCCCGGGCGGCAGCTTCTCGCAGCGCGGCGAAGGCGCTCATGCGGGTGCGGGACGTACTGGAACTGAAGGAAGCAGTCGATCGCGTCGAGGTCCGGCGTCGCGGGGCATCTCGGGGTCCTGGAGGATCGACTTGGCCTCGCGAGCCGAACCAGAGGTCGTCGCCGCGCTCGGCAGTAGAAGAGGGGCTTCTTGCCGACCCGGTCGCGGGCGAGCAGCAGCCGCCGCTCGCGTCGCGATCCCAGAGCGCGAACGCGAACATCCCGCGCAGGTGCTCGACGCATGCGTCGCCGTGCTCCTCGTAGAGGTGGACGATCACCTCGGTGTCGGACTGGGTGCGGAACGTGTGCCCGCGCGCGATCAGGTCCTCGCGCAGCTCGCGGTAGTTGTAGATCTCGCCGTTCTGGACGACGACGACGGTCTCGTCCTCGTTGCAGATCGGCTGGTCGCCGGTCTCGAGGTCGATGATCGCGAGCCGCTGGATGCCGAGCCCGACGCCGTCGCCGAGCAAGTGGCCGCGCGAGTCGGGCCCCCGGTGCTCGATCACCTCGCACATGCGCTCGATCAGCGCCTCGTCGATCCGGCCCGCGCGCCGAGACCTTGCCCGCGATCCCGCACATCAGCGCCGCTCCGCGATCATCGCGACGCCCTCCGCCTCGCCCCGCACCGGCTCGTCGAAGCCGCGCGAGCGAAACCAGCCGGCGACGGTCTCCGGGCGTCTGTGGGGAGTCATAGGTCGTGATCAGCATGTCGTGGGTGTCCATCACGCACCACTCGGCGATCTGCTCGTCGTCGAGTTGAGCGGTGATCTCGCCCGGCGTAGTCGTGGGGATCGGCGACGGGGATCAGCCTTCCGCAGCCCCCCGCCTCCGATCGGCTCCGATCGCGCGGCGCGCACGCAGGGCGCGTGGAGCGTATGCCTCGACGAAGCGCATCGCACGGTCGCGGCCGCAGGTGCCGGCTCGTGTAGTGGCGGAGGAGGTGGCGGGGCTTCAGCGCCTCCCAGCGAGACGCGTCGTAGATCCACACCGCGAGGCGGCCTCCGGGCCGGACCAGGCGAGAGAGGGATTCGAACGCGCGCTCCGGATCGGGGGTGTGCTGGATCACGCCGATGCAATAGACGAGGTCGAAGCTCTCCGGCTCGAGTGGCGGGTTGAAGATGTCGGCCTGGGCGATGGAAACGTTCTCGCGCCCGCCGACGTTGGCCTGGGCCGACTCGACCGCGCTCGAGAGGTCGAAACCGACCACCTCGTCGGCGTGGGGGGAGACGACGTCGATGAAGGCACCCACGCCACAGCCGGCGTCCAGCACCCGAAGGCCGGAGAGCTCCTCCGGCGGGCAGAAGTAGCGGGCGAACCGCTCGGCAAAGATCGATGTGCCGTTGACGCTGTCCATCTGCGTCGTCGCCCAGTGGTTCCACTGGCGGCCGAAGCTGTCGGTGTAGTCCGCGCCGGCGACGAATCGCGGGACGCCACGCGTGACATCGAACGAGTGCCCCGAGGCACACGTCAGGACGTTCGACTTTTCCTTGAGCGCGGCCCCGCAGTCAGGGCAGGAGAACGGCAAGGAAGCGCTCACCCCGAACGCCGCCCGGCGATCCGGACCGATCCGGCGATCCTCCGGACCGGGCTCGACTCGAGGCGCGACTCGAACCTGCGGAGCGGGCCGATCAGCGCCTCCGGGGTTGCCGGGTGCAGGAACTCGAACGGCTCCGCGGTCTCGACCTCGTAGCCACGCCGTTCGAAGGCGCTCCGCAGCTCCGACGCGGTGAACGCGGTCTCGTGCTCGGTTACGTGGCGGCGCCGCTTCACCCATCCGACATGGCGCTCGGCCCAGATCTGCGGGTTCGCCATGTTCGGCTCCGAGAACGCGAATCGGCCACCGACAAGCAGCTTCGGAAAGGTGTGATCGAGGCAGGCATTGAGGTTCAGGTGGTGGAGCACGCTGACGCCCACGATCGCATCGAAGTCACGCCCCTCGAGCCCCTCGCCGGTCTCGACGTTTCCGAGCACCACTTCGGCTCGGTCGCCGACGCGCTCTCGGCAAAGCTCGGCGGTCGCCTCACTGATTTCGACCGCGATCAGCTCGCAGCCGGACTTGGCGAGGCGCTCGGTGAACTCGCCGGTGCCGGCGCCCAGCTCCAGGCACCGAACGCCCGGCCCGAGCCGGCAGGACTCGATCAGGAAGCGCGCGCGCCGCTCCGCGCGCAGGCGGCCGGCCGGCGTCGTCCATCCCCATGCGTCTTCGCTCCCGGCGGCGATCTCCTCGCCTTGGCGCCGTTCCGCCTCGAAGCGGCGGCGGAGGACTCGGCCGAGAGCCCGTTTGACTGGCTCATCAGCGGCGTGATGGTAGTGAGGCCCTACGATCCTGCGCCGTGCAATTGGCAAGTGAGCCGACTGGCACCGAATCTTTCGCAGGCTATGGGGAGGTTGCCGAGTACTTCGACCGGTACGTGGGCGACGCTGACGCCTGGGCGCGCAAGACGGAGCCCTACCACCGCCTGATCAGGTCGATCTACGGATCGCTGATTCCGCGCGGCGCGAAGGTCCTCGAGATCGGCTGCGGCCGCGGCGACCTGCTCGCGTCGCTCGATCCGAGCCGAGGCGTTGGCGTCGACGTCAGCGCGGGCATGGTCGAGGCCGCTGGCTCCCGGTATCCGGAGCTCGAGTTCGTCCACTCGACCGGCGAGGCGCTCGACCTGGGGGAGCGCTTCGACTACATCGTGCTCTCCGACCTCGTGCCCTACGTGAACGACCTCCAGGCGGTGATTAGGGCGGTCGCCGCGCATAGCGATCCGCACACGAGGATCGTCGCCAGCACCCATTCGAACCTCTGGCGCGGCCCGCTTTGGATGATGCGTAAGCTCGGCCTGCGGCCGGATCGGCCGACCCGTAACTGGGTCGCGCCGAAGGACCTCGCCAATCTGCTCGAGCTTGGCGGCCTTGAGGTGATCAAGCAGCGCAACGAGATCCTGCTGCCGGTCCGCTCCCGTCTCGCCTCCGCGTTCTGGAACGGCGCGATCGCGCGGCTTCCTGTGTTCCGCAGCCTCACTCTCACCTACTTCATGGTCGCCCGCCCCTCGCCGCGCATGCAGCGCGACGAGGCGGTCACGGTCGTCGTCCCCTGTCGCAACGAGGCGGGCTCGATCGACTCGATCGTCGAGCGGGTGCCGGAGATGGGCCTCGGCACCGAGATCATCTTCGCCGAGGGCGGTTCGAGCGACGACACCCGCGCGCGTATCGAGGCCGCGATCGAGGCGAACCCTGAGCGCCGAATGAGCTTGATCCTTCAGTCCGGGAAGGGCAAGGCGAACGCTGTCCACGAGGCTTTTAGGGTGGCGAACGGCGAGATCCTCATGATCCTCGACGCCGACCTGACGGTCGCGCCCGAGGACCTGCCGAAGTTCTACGACGCGATCATCTCGGGGCGTGGCGAGCTGATCAACGGCAGCCGTCTCGTCTACGGCATGGAGGACGAGGCGATGCGCTTTCTGAACCTCCTCGCCAACCGGCTTTTCGCGTCGTTGATGTCAGTCGTCCTCGGCCAGTACGTAAAGGACACCCTGTGCGGGACCAAGGTCATGCGCCGCGGCGACTACGAGCGGATCATGGCCAAGCGTGACGAGGTAGGGGGGGAGGATCCCTACGGGGACTTCGACTTCCTGCTCGGCGCGGCTCTACTCGGACTGAAGATCCTGAACGTGCCGGTCCGCTACGGGGCGCGAACCTACGGCGACACGAACATCCAGCGGTTCTCCGGGGGTGGCCAGCTCGCGCGGCTCGCGGTCGGAGGCTTCCGCCGCATCTGGATCCGGCCCGTTGAGCGCTGAGCCGGCGCTCTCGGACGCGGCGCGCGATCGTACGGTCGTGACGCTGGAGGAGAACCGGGCTGCCTGGGACTCCCGGCCGGTGGTCCGGCGCCTCTACCAGGAGTGGTTCCAGCTGCTCGCCGCCCGGCTCAGCCCCGTGAATGGGGACACCGTGGAGCTCGGCAGCGGCTTCGGCGCCCTGCGGGAGACGATCCCCGAGCTGATCACGACCGACGTCGTCGAGTCCCCATGGGCCGATCGGGTCGCCGACGCGGCGAGCCTCCCGTTCGAGGACGGCACTCTGGCCAACCTCCTGCTCGTGGATGTCCTGCACCACGTCCCGCACCCGCGCGCCTGCTTCGAGGAGGCCGAGCGCGTGCTTGCGCCGGGTGGCCGAATGCTGATGCTCGAGCCCTTCTGCGCGCCTCTGTCCACCCCCGCGTACGGGCGGTTGCACGAGGAGCATCTCGACTTCGAGGTCAACCCCGAGGCGCCGCAGGGCGACGAGACGGGCGATCCTTTCGACGCCAACATCGCCCTGCCGACGATTCTCTTCTGGCGGCGCCCCAGTACGGTCGCGCGCTGGGCTCCCGGCCTGCGTGTCGTGGAGCGCATGCGCCTCGCCTGGCTCGTATATCCCCTCTCCGGCGGGTTCTCGCGCCCCTCGCTCGTACCGGAGCGCCTGTTGGGCCCGGCGCTCGCCGTCGAGCGCCTGCTGGGCCCTGCGTTCAACCCACTGGCGGCCTTCCGCTGTCTTGTCTTGGTCGAGCGGGTCTGATGGAGCGTGTTCGCGGCATAGGCCGTTCAGTCTGGGGCTTCGTCCTGCGGGCGCTCGACGGACCGCGCTGGAAGTGGGCGCTCGCCCTGGCCGGGCTCGCTTTGATCGCCCGCGCTCCATTCCTCTTTGGCGACTTTGCCACGGCGATTACCCCTGACGCCCCGACCTATGTTCAGATCGCTGAGGGACTCCCGGGAAGCGCCGACACCAATGCCTACAGAACGCTCGGCTACCCGCTTTTCGTCGCCCCCTTCACCCTGATTCCCTGGGACATCTCCGCCGACGTCTACGGCACCTCCTACTCGTTTCCGGCAGCGCTGATCCTCGTTCAGCATCTGATCGGGATCGGGCTCGTAGCGGCCGTGTTCTGGGTGACCGATCGCTACTTCGGCCGCTTGCCGGCGATCTTCGCGGCCCTGATCACCGCCGTCGCGCCGCCGATGGCGATGGTCGAGCATTTCCTGCTTCCGGACTTCCTGTTCGGGGTACTGGTGTTCGCCGGGGCCGTGGCGCTGATCGAGGCCGTGCTGCCCGACAAGCCCTCGATGCGGGGCCTGGTCCTCGCTGGGATCGTTTTCGGCGTCGCTGCGCACGTGAAGCCGTCCGCGCAGGTCCTCATCGCTGTCGCGCCGTTCGTACTCGCCTTCGCAACCCGGTCGTGGGGTCAAACCTGGCGCGGCACGCTCGTCGTCGGCGGCGTGATGATCGCGGTGATCCTGCCGTGGATCGCCCACAACGGGATCCGCTACGACCAGTTCACGATGAGCGTGCAGGGTGGGCAGGCCCTCTGGCTGCGCGTCTTCGATCAGGACAAGCTGCCGATCCCGACGGACTCTCCTGAGGGCGTGCGGGCAAACGAGCTCTACCACGAGTACCTCGAGGACCCGCCGCCCGAATACGCCCAGAACCCGGAGACGCTGGCGGAGACCGAGTCCTACACGTACGTCTTCAACGAGCTTGGACAGGAGATGTCGATGTTCGACGCGATCGCGATCCAGCGCGACCTGGCGATCCAGGCGATCCTCGACCACCCGAAGACCTATCTCCGTGGGACCGCGGTGAACGTGAAGGACTACGGGCGCCTGAACGCCGCGCCGCACGGCTTCGATTTCGCCAGGGAGGTCGCGCTGGGGCAACTCGGCGCGGACGTGAGCGCGCCCCTGCGCAAGGTCGCGACCGGAACCTGGAGATTTGCCGACCTGCTGATCAGAGCGGGCTTCATCGCATCGCTCGCTCTGCTCGCGATCATCCTGCTCGTCTTCGTCGGGCCGCGGCGGTCGAGGATCGCGGCCGTTGCCTTCCTGGTCACGTGGGTGGCGATCGCGGTCGCCGGTTCGCTCACGGCCTCCGTGCTGCCGCGCTACGCAGCGCAGATCGCTCCTGAAATTTGGGACGTTCTTTTCGTTCCCAAGTATCGACTGAGAAGTCGTCCCATTTTTCCGCAATTGATATTGTGTTCACCATACGTTTGAGCTGGTCGAGTTGCTGGTGGGCCTCGAGTCTGAGAATATCGTAGACGTGAATTGCTTCGGCAAGAAGAGGGGACTGGAATAGCGATGGATCGGGCTGGGTATCGCAATACGCCTTTCCTGCCTTTTGTCTCATGTCATCCAGGATTGGCTGTAGGCATTGCAGGACCATGTCTCTGGCCTCTTTTCGTTTTGCGCGGGTCTTGCTGAAGACATCATATGCCTGCCGGAGTTGGAATTGGCACTTCTCAAAGTTGCCCAGGATTTGGCTCGTTGAGGTCAACATTCGGTATGCCTTAACAGTCGGTGGGACGTTGTAGGGCTCTGCTGTCATTGTTTCGAACACTTGGTACACCATCTCTTTGGGCACCCTTCCCCACAGCTCCACCTCTGCCTGTTTCCCCTTGTGTGTCTTGGAAAGGATAAATGTTCTCTCTAGCAATTCGTACCAGACTTCATGGGATATAGGAATGTCGTACGATGACGATAAGAAGTCTATTGTCCGTATGGCAGCGTGAATGTCGGAAGTTGTTCCAAAGGCATGGGCCACGGCGAAAAGAAGACGGTCTGTTGGGTATAATCCGGACCAGGTATCGTATTGAGCGACCGGTGGTAACTTCGAATTATCCTTCTCAAGCATGATGGCCTCGACATCGACGTTCCACACAGTTTGAAGGACGTTACAGACGGCATCTCTGTCACCAACTCGGGCCGCGGCGACGATGATGTTGATGTAGGTCTGCTCGTCGCCATTGAGCCCCATCTGAGTCATGTCACTGAATATGTTCATGATAACTTTTCTAACACTATGCTCTGCCGTGCCATATCCACGCCAGGCAGCATTCGGTTGGTTCATGCGCCTCTTCCTGTAGCTGTCGGGAGTCGTCTGAAGATTGTATGCCTCTTTTCCCAGATAGCAGTGGTCCCAGATTGTTGCGCCCATGTAATGATTGAAGCACGCCGTATCTGGGATGACTTGGTGGTCGTACATCGCGTCCCATATTTCATCAGCCAGGGGAGCATTTCCCATGACTCGTGCGCAGTCCAGCAGGTGTGTGTATTCCGCTAGTTGAGGTGGATACCCACCCGCAACTCTATAATGTATGATCTTGATCAAGTCTTTCACAAAATCATCGAAGATCCCTTCGATAGATTTCAGTCCTTGCTTCAGCACCCCCCACCAGTGTAGTGGATGGTGAAGATCCCGATATGGTTTCACGAAGTGGTCGGGAGAGAGTAATTGTAAGGTTGCGAGGAACGTGGTCCGCGGCATCGACCCAACTAGCCCCACCGACCGTGGGTCAGTCATCGCCTTGAGTATTTGGTTCGGTTGTCGATTTTCGATGATTTGGTGGAAGTTGGCGGTATACTCTGATTCTTCCGTTGCAGAGTTCCATTGTGGTAGAGTTATTGGGGGATCTTCTTCCGGGCGTGGTACGGCGAGTTCGCTGCTCCAAAGCTGAGACGTTGTAGTCAATTCTCGGATCGGGTTGTGTTTGTCCCCTTGCTTTCGCCGTGAATGAATAATTGATGATCTGGTTCTTGGGGCTATTGCGACCCAGGATAATCGCTTGGTTTGACCGATTGGACTGTGTGCGAGAAATTGTCTGAGTTTGATGCCCCCGTCTCCAGTTCTAGGCCGAGACGAGACGCCCCAGTGAGAAGAGAACCTCTCACCAGAAAGGAAAATTCTCCGCATCTGTAAGACAATCCCAACGAAGGGCCTGAGTCTGATGGCAGTCTTCAAGATGTAAATAAAGAGGGAAATCAGGAGTGGCCAGATGAGGGGAAGGCGCTACGACCCCGGATCTTTGGGGGGGGGCCGTGGTACTTTCTGCAGGTCGTGCTTCAGCCTAATCAAACCCCTGTCCATTTGTTAGAGAGCATATTCCAACCCTAGCCTGACTACTCTTTACATCAATTTATAACTGTACAGTTCCTGAATAGCTGATCTATACAACCGTCAACACATTCCTACCAAACTGACAGTTCAGTGGATCCGTGCGGGTACATCCCGAAAACCCGGGGTAAATGCTGACTAACTCACTGACTCAGCGTCTGGCTTGGCACTATCCACGCTAAACCCGATCAGGTATCAGCCAAAGCTCGTCGATTCTGCGTGTGTGGACCTGCTCGTATCCCAATTCCATACCCCTTCAATTCGTTATGGCCGACACCGAAGATGCTGGCGCATCCGTTCCGGAGCCCTTGGATCTTGTTCGCCTTTCCCTTGATGAGGTCGTTTTTGTGAAGCTGCGCGGTGACCGTGAACTCAAGGGCCGCCTCCACGTAAGCTCTTCCCCCTTCCCCCCAAAACGGTCTCCTCGGGATGATGCTAACCATGATGTGTGTGTCTAGGCCTACGACAGCCACTGCAACTTGGTCCTCGGAGATGTGGAAGAGACAATCTACGTGGTGGAAGAGGACGATAACGAGGAGGAGACTGTGCGGGTAGGGTCATGTGGTTCCGGGCATTTATACAGAGACGACAGGCTAATCTGGTATTCCCGATACAGACGATTAAGAAGCAAGAAGAGATGTTGTTCGTGCGAGGTGAGTTGGAATACTGGACTGGTGAATGTGAATCGGTTGCTGATCCCTGTCTAGGAGACTCCGTCGTCTTGATCTCCCCCCAGGCATGAGCGACTCTTAAATTGATAGAACGGGCGTCCGGCGACTGGGAATGCTAGGAGGAAGAAACTGAGATACCACAAAAGGCATAGATAACGATACCATGGAAATTGGTTTATGATCATCGACTCCCCGGCGTAGATGAGAGATGTACAGGCTGTGCCCTGTAGCCTTGAGCCTTGAGTCACGAGATTGAGTCTTAAACAGCCCCTAAATGTCAGTAAAAGTATTCCATATGATTCACTGTTCTTCCTAGACCCATCAGAGCTATAGTCTGTGGCGCAGTGCGGCGCTTGGGGATGACTCAATCAGTGACTCGACTTATCGATAAAGCTCTCCCAGTTCCCATATCTGGACTCTTACTTCTTGAACATTCTCAATCTCTCTATTCCTATATCTTCTGTGAACAGAAGATAATAATGATTCCTCGAATACAAGCTTCAACCCAACATTAACCAACGGAGATTGAATCCACCGGCCAATAACGTCACCACCCCGAAGAAGCGGAACATAGTCAACACATTTACCCTTATCAACACCCCGCCTGCCTACGATGGCGCCCAAATTGAACCACGAGGAGCGAAGGCGAGGCGAGGTCGTATGTATACAATTAGTCTAACGCATTTACCCCTATCTGACTTGGCCATCTCTCCAGGCGCTCAGTGAATTCGCCGAGTATGCCGAAAAGCAACAGGCTCACCGCTCTGTCGTGCCGCCCAGCGATAGCGGATATTCCACAGCGAGCGTGTCGCACGATCTCGAAGACCACGCGGAACTCGACATCCTCGACCAGCTCGAGCTGTCCGATGCCCCCCGCACAGCGAAACTAAAGGAGCTACTCCTGGGAACAGGCGATGCTATCGAAGACAACCTGCAGGTGCTAGCTGGCACAATACAATCCCGAATCGATGAAGGCCATGGAGAGACCATCTTCGACCTCGGCCTGGAGGATGGAGGTGACTCTATGGGCTTCGACCTAGCCCAGTGGCAGACGGCGCTGCAGCGCCTGCGCGAGGCGGCCGAGACTATCCCCGCTCACTGTCGGGTATTACTTACCCACAATGTCGGCGGCCCGGAGGAGTCGCCCGTGAATACTTCCCGAATACAAGGTGCCTGGGGTAAGGTTCTAGTGCGCCACCATCCCGATACCATTGAGGAGATGGCGGAGCTCCGGGTCGCCGTGGTGGGGAATGTAGATGCGGGGAAGAGTACGATGCTAGGAGTCCTGGTGAAGGGTGGCCTTGATGATGGCCGCGGTCGTGCGCGAGTGAACCTTTTCCGTCATAAGCATGAAATTGAGAGTGGCCGGACCAGCTCTGTGGGCATGGAGATCATGGGCTTCGACAGCCATGGAGACATTGTCAGTAACTCGCAAGGCCGAAAGCTCTCTTGGGAGGATATCGGGAAGCGATCTGCCAAAGTCATCTCCTTCTCTGACCTGGCAGGCCACGAACGGTACCTTCGAACGACCGTCTTCGGCATGCTGAGCAGCAGCCCCAACTACTGTCTGCTCATGGTCGCAGCCAACAATGGTCTAATCGGAATGAGCAAAGAGCATCTGGGTATCGCATTGGCTTTGAATGTACCTGTCATGGTTATCGTCACCAAAATCGACATTTGCCCGCCCCATATTCTGCAGGAGACCTTGTCCCAGCTGGAAAAAATTCTCAAATCCCCTGGCGCGCACAAAATCCCCATTTTCGTGAAGAACATGGAGGAGAGCATCAACACGGCCACTCAATTCGTCAGCCAGCGCATTTGTCCCATCTTCCAGGTTTCCAATGTCACCGGAGAGAACCTTGACCTAGTCCGAACTTTCCTCAATATCCTGCCTCACCGCGGTCAGTATGACTCTGAGGGGGCCTTCGAGTTCGTCATCAACGACATCTTCTCTGTGCCCTACGCTGGTACAGTAGTCTCAGGCGTTGTCAAGTCTGGTGTCATCCATGTCGGCGATACCGTCATTGTGGGACCTGACTCTCTTGGCCAGTTCACCACTACCACAATCAAGTCCATTGAGCGCAAGCGTATCCAGGTGAATGCTTGTTTCGCCGGTCAGTCCGGATCTTTCGCCCTGAAGCGTGTCCGCCGAAAGGAAGTGCGCAAGGGCATGGTGGTGCTGAAGAAGCTGGAGAATCCTCCGAAGGTCTACCGCGAATTCGTTGCAGAGGGTAAGTTGCATGGAAAGCGCATTGAAGAGGATGTGTGCTAACAAGAGTTCAGTTCTGATTCTTTCCCACGCAACCACTATCAAACCAAAGTACCAGGCCATGCTGCACGTCGGAGCAGTCAGCCAAACCTGTTCGGTCATCGACATTGACCGCCCTTTCATTCGGACAGGCGACCGCGCCAGGGTTGCCTTCCGATTCATCCAACGGCCGGAATTCTTAGTCCCCGGAGATCGTGTCCTCTTCCGCGAGGGTAAGACCAAGGGTCTAGGGATCGTTAAGAGCATTGGATATGACCCAGCGCATCCATTAAATCCCAATGCTGTCAAGAAGGGGGGAGCTACCACTCCTACCCCCCAGACTCCCACGATACCCTCATGATTTACATTTGCTTAGGGAGCTCTTGGTTTTATTCTGCTTTGCTTTATCATTCGTTATTTTTATTCCGTGTCTTGCATTAGACGGGACGGGACGTCTTGCCTTCTATTGTTTATTATTTCATGGTTTTTGATACAATGATGTATCTAAGTGTCTTTAGCAAGTTTTGAGACGTATTGTACGACGTATTCCAATATCCCAAGGCGTGTTCCATTTAATAAACTATTCGCCGATGCTTTACTAAATCATTCTTTTAATACTTCACCAATCCTCCAATATACATCGCTCCCTGGCGTCCTCTCCATACGCGCTCTCTAATCTATATACGCCACTAAATACGCCAAGCATGACGAGATAATATCTCTTTAAGTCTTCATATCCAGAATAGAACAGTTATAGCTATCGTAGGTGGATGACTACTATATCTGTTTGGCACACCCAATCAGAGGTCTCAATGGTCTATAGATGATAGGCAGTCCATGACGTCACCCCATGACATAGGCCCAGACGATCACTTCCATCGTCTTCATTTCGCCAGTCCAACCTCATTCGCAATTGTGGTGGAATTAATGCCTAAGCAGGGGTTCCATGTGTAAGCCACCGCCCACTGACGTAGCCCCCACGGGGGTCTAAATCTCCTGTTCTTAAAGCTTGCCTGCCCAGTTGACTTTACACGTTACACTCTACACTTTACACTCAATCCATTCAACTTTCATCAATCGCTCCATTAATACCTGAATCTCTCTGCCTAAGGCTTTAATCCACCTCTTCTACTATACCTACTTCAGCTCCGTATCATCTTCCATTACCACGCTTCACGTCTATCCCGTCCACACTCCACACCACATCACCTACTTATCGATATCTGAATTAAACCAAGATAATCTATCATGGAGACCGTCAACAAATACGTCAACGCTGCTTCGACCGCCATCTGGGGCGAGAACGACTCCTCAAGCACCCAGCAAAATCTCCAACATGGCGAGGAACCCATCTCTGGTGTCCAGGGCAAAGGAGCTGCCACAGACCCCTATGACGCCGGTAACCGCGAGGGTAAGTAATATAAACCTCTGTCTTACCTACCCCAGAACCAAGTCAGGATCCCAC
>CAWAUB010000003.1:0-148591 GCA_963785155.1 uncultured Thermoleophilia bacterium | reverse complement strand
CGAAGCCCTGCTTCTCCGCCTCGATCCCCTCGTCCAGGTCGCCCTTGTGGGAGACCTTCTTGACCTGTTCGACCGCCAGCGGTGCCTGGCCAGCAAGCTTGCGGGCCCAGGAGAGCGCGGTGTCGAACAGCTCGTGGTCGGGGACGACCCGGTTTGCGAGCCCGTGGTCGTACGCGTCGGCGGCGCTGATCGCGTCGCCGATCAGGTTCATCTCGAGCGCCTTCCCTGGTCCAACCAGACGTGGGAGTCGTTGAGTGCCGCCGAAGCCGGGAATGATCCCGAGCTTGATCTCCGGCTGGCCGAAGATCGCCGACTCGGCGGCGATCCGGAAATCGCAGGCCATCGCCAGCTCGCAGCCACCGCCGAAGGCGATCGCGTTGACCGCGGCAACGGTCGAGATCCGGCCCGAACCCAGCTCCCGCAGCAGGGCGTGGCCGGTGTGAATCAGCTCCTCCCCGCCCTCCTCGTCCATCTGCGTGAACGCCTTGATGTCGGCGCCGGCGGAGAAGACGACGGGCAGCGACGAGTAGACCAGCATCGCGCCGACCTTCCCCTCGTCGTTCAGCCTGTCCCAGACCGTCTTCAGGTCCTTGATCACCTGCGGCGAGACCGCGTTCATCGGCGGGTTCGCGAGCCAGGCGATCGCGACGTCGTCGCGGGTCTCGACCTTGATCGTGTCCGTCTGGTCGCCGTCGTCGGGCTGCGGATAGGCATAGAAGCCCTGACCCGACTTGAGGCCCAAGCGGCCCTGGGCGACCAGACGCTTCAGGGTCACCGGCGGCGCGAAGCGCTCGCCGTGCGACTCCTCCAGCTTCTCGAGCTTCTCCAGCCAGACGTCGAGGCCCTCGAGGTCTGCCTTCCAGAACGGGGGGAAAAGGCCGCGGCGCGGGTCGAGCCCGGCGCCGGCCATCATCCCGAGGTCGATCTCGCGAACCGTGGAGACGCCCTCCTCGAGGACCAGGCAGGCCTCGACGAACGCCTTCAGCGTGAACAGGTCACCCAGGTCTTCGGGCGGATCGGCGTCCCCCGGGATCTGCGGCTCGCCGTCCTTGTAGAAGCCGCTGCCGCCCGACTTGGCGCCGAGGTTGCCGTCGGCGACCAGCTTCCGCATTCCCTCGTGGACGTAGAAGCGGTCCCCGTAGGACTCGCGCAGGTGCTCGGCAACGTGGAACACAGTGTCGAGCCCGAGCATGTCGATCAGGAAGAACGGGCCCATCGGCGCGAGGTTTGCCTCGGCCACCGCCGCATCGATCTTCTGGATCGATAGGCCGCCGGCCTCCTGCTCGCGCCAGACCTCGCCGACCGAGGAGTTGAGGATGCGGTTGACGACGAAGCCGGGGACCTCGGCGCACGTGATCGGCTGCTTCTTGATCTGCTGCGCGAAGTTGACTGCGGCGTCCATCGTCTCGTCGGAAGTCTCCTCGCCCGCCACGATCTCGAGCAGGGGCATCACCGAGGCCGGGTAGAAGAAGTGGAAGCCGACGACCTTGTCGGGCCGCAGCGTTGCCTCCCCCATCTCGGTGATCGAGAGCGAGGATGTGTTGGACGCGAGGATCGCGTGGCCCGGCGTGACCGAGTCGAGCTCGGTGTAGACGGACTGCTTGATCTCCATCTTCTCCGGCGCCGCCTCGATGACGAAGTCGACATCGCCGAAGGAGTCGTAGCTCGTGGTGCCCTCGATCCGGCCCATGATCTCCTCGACCTGGGCGTCGGCCTGCTCCTGGGTCAGCTTTTCCTTCTTGACGAGGCGGCCGAGCTGGCCCTCGGTCACCTCGCGGGCCTTGTCGAGCCCGGCGTCGACGAACTTCTGATCGATGTCCTTGAGGACGACGGGAATGTCCGCGGCTGCGATGGCCTGGGCGATTTCGCCGCCCATGGTGCCCGCGCCGACGACTGCGGCCTTGAAGACGAACATGTGTTGGAGCTACCTCCGAGGTTGGGGGCGCGAGAGGATATTGGGATGAACCAGGAGATGAAGCGGATCGTCGAGGTGATGGATCGCCGCGACGCGCAGGCGGCGATGCAGAGGGTCGAGGCGGACGGGCTGACCGCGATGCTGATGCCACACCTGTCCGACGTCTGGGATCTGAACTGGGTCTACGTCGAGGAGCCGGGGCTGCCGATCGAGCGGATCGTCGCGTTCGGCGACGAAACGATCGGCGCCGCGGGGATGGGTCACCGGACCCTGCTCACGATGGATCCAGCCGAGGGCGAACGGCTGATCGCCGAGCTCGAGCCGCGCGGCTGGGAGGTCGAGCGAAACGTCTACATGGCGCTCCGCGGCGAGCCGGACCGGCCGGCCGACCCGGGGATCGAGGTCGACGAGGTCGGCCTCAACGAGATCGAGGAGGCTCGGCGGGAGTTCCTGCGGCTCGAGCTCGCGGAGTGGATCGACCCCGTCACCGACGAGGTCCTCGACCAGTTCATCGCGGCGGACCGCCTCTGGGGGGAGATCGCCGGCGACCGCTGGTTCGTCGTCCGCGAGGACAGCCGGATCGTCAACTTCTGCCGCCTCTTTACCGACGGCGGGATTGCCCAGGTCGAGGACGTCGCGACGCTGCCGGCCGCGCGCAACCGCGGCTACGCCCGCGCGACGATCCTCGCCGCGATCGATGCGGCTCGGGCCGAGGACCCCGACCTGATCTACCTCGGCGCGCTCACAGACGACTGGCCCCGCAAGCTCTACGCGCGGCTGGGCTTCGAGGAGGTCGGGCCGGAGGTGGTTCTGTATATGAAGCCTTCCGCTACGCCCCGATCGTGATGAAGCTGAACGTGAGGTTCGGCGGATCGGCGACCGCACCCGTGTTGTTGCAGATCCGGTAGCGGCCCTCGTTAACGGCCGGATTGACCTCGCCCTCCATCGTCCAGCCGTTGCTTCCCGCGCCCCTCACGGAGTAGACGATCGTCAGATTGTTCGCGACCGCCCCGGCCGCGCCCTCGTCGATTGTGGCTGAGCACTCTCCGTTGTTGATGTTCCCGGCCAGGTTTATGCTCGAGTCGGCGTGGTTCGAGATCGAGGTGTCGGCCATCCGCAGCGAGCTGTTGGTTACCTCCGCCGCCCCGACCGCGTTGTCGGCCATCTCGCTGTTCGCGACCGAGTTGGCTGCGATCTCGGGGGCCGTCACCGCGTCGCCCGCCAGTTCCGGGGTGTCCACGGCATCGTTGGCCATCTCGCTGTTCGCGACCCCGTTGGCCGCGATGTCCGCGGTGCCAACCGAGTCGTTGACAATCTTGGCGCTGCCGACCGAGTTGTCTGCCAACTCGACGCTCGTTACCGCATCTCCCTGGATCTCGAAGCTGCCGACGGCGTTGATGCCGATCTCCGATTCTCCGACAGAGTTCGCAGCGAGGTCGTCCGCCGTAAGGGTGTCCGCGAGCACGTTCAGGGAGGCGACCGAGTCACCCGAGAGCTCAGCGGCCCCCACGCTCGCAGCCGCCAGCTCGGGGTTCGGGTAGGTCCCGGTCAGGTCGCCCCCGGCCGTGCCCGTGGCGCCGCCAGCCCCTCCAGCTCCTCCTGCCCCTCCGTTACCGCTGAGATCGAGGGTCGACTCGTCGATGTCGGTGCCGGTGAGCGAGTTTTCGACGACCTTGCTCCCGTCGACGGAGTTTTCGCCGAGCTTGTCGAGGCTTACGCCCCCGTTGGCGAGGTCCGCCCCCCTGACATTCGCGTTCTTGATGTCGCTCGACTTGACGCCGTTCTTGGCGATGTGCTTCGACTTGATCGAGTTCTTGTCCACGGCGTAGGCCGTGCCCAGGCTCACGGCGAAGAACAACGCGATGTAGCCCACCACGTTGTTGCGGATGTGACCCGACACCGACGTTCCCATTCCCGTACCTCCGTGATCCCGCTTTGGCCCTACCCAAAGCGCATCCTACGCCCGCGGTGCAACGCGGTCTAAACGAGCGACTCGTCCAGCGCCTCGACCTCGATCTTCAGGCGGCCGAGCGAACGCTGGAGCGATCGGCGCATCTGCGAGCGGACGAAGAGGACGTCGGTGAGCGGGCTGAGCGCGCCACCGCTGGTGATCGAGTACTCGAGCTCCTGCTCGACCTTCGTCGTGCTGCCCGTCGCCACCGGGCTCGATCGCAAACCGCGTCTCCATCTCCCCCTCCGACTCGGGATCGGTGAAAGCGATCCGGTGCTTCGACCGCGGCTCATGGACAATCACCCGCTCCTGAACCTTCCCCCTGCCAGCGCGCCCCGACTGCCACGTGAGGTTCCCTCCCTGCTCGGGATACCCCAAGGACGATTCAACCTTCCCGAACTGATCGACCCACCCACCCCACGTGTCCTCCTGGAAATAGAAGTCCCACACCTCCGCCAGCGGCGCCGCGATCAGAATCTCCTCACTCACCTTGCCCATGCGGGGGAAGCCTAAGCGCGGTTGGGGCGGGGGCGGGGGCATCCCGGTGAACGAGACTGGAGTGATCAAAGCAGTTAGTGCTCGTCTCGGGCACCGGGATGCCCCCGCCCCCGCCCCGTTTCGTTCAGCCCTCCGTCCCCACCACCGCCTCACAGTTCGCGGCCGTGTCGATGCCGGACTCGCCACGGCAGTCATCCGTCTCGGAGCCACCGTCGAGCGTGTCGTCACCGGCACCACCCGAGACGGAGTCGTCCCCGGACTCACCATGGACGCTGTCCGTGCCGCCCTCGCCGGAGACGATGTCGCCGCCCTCGTACCCGTGGATGAAGTCCGACCCGTCCCCGCCGTTCAGCAGGTTCGAGGCGTCGTTGCCCAGAAGGACGTCGTCGTAGGCGCTGCCGAACGCGTTCTCGATCGTCGTCGAGACGTTGTCGCCCTCGCATTGCTGCGGGCACCGGCTGCCGTCGTTGGGCTGGTCGTCCAGCGAGACGCGGACCTCGGTCCTGTACTCGTAGTAGGAGATCGCGTCGATTCCCTCGGCACCCGCAAACGTGTCGCCACCGGTGCGATCGTCGGTGGGATAGAGCGCGTCGTTGCCGACTCCGCCATCCGCCGTGTCGACTCCGGGCCCGTCGTAGAGCTCGTCGGTGTCTTCGTCACCTGCGAGGTCATCGTTGCCCTCGTCGCCGTAGAGCTCGTCGCGGTCCTTCCCGCCGGCGAGCGGTCGTCGTCGTTGCCTCCGTAGAGGTCGTCGTTACCGGCTCCCGCCGTCGAGGTTGTCGTCGCCGACCTCACCGTCGATCTCGTCGTTGCCGTCGCCGCCGAGCGCCTCGTCGTCGTCCTTCTGGCCGACCAGCGTGTCGTTGTCGGCTTCGCCGTCCAGGCGGTCGTCGCCCGCACCAGTGCGGATCCAGTCGCGGTCATCGCCGCCGCAGACGAGGTCGTTCCCGTCCTTGCCGGTGATGCTGTCCTTGCCGTCGAGCCCGACGATCACGTCCGCCTTGTCGGTGCCACGGAGGTTGTCGGACTTCGTCGTGCCGACGATCGTCGCCTTCTTGCCGAAGCACTTCGGCGCCGGCTTCTCGGCCGGCTTCGCGCTCGCAAACGCCGGCAGTGCCAGCACGGCAAGCGCCGCAAGCGCGGCGAGGATGATGCGGGAGATGGTCTTTCTCTGAGTTGGCATCTGTGCCTCCTTCGTTCGTTATCGAAGGAAGCGTCGGCGAGGACGCGTTCCCGAACCAGGGGACCTCGGTGTTAATGCCGCACTCCAAGGTGTCGACACCTCCACCCTGGGTGTAAGACTCCCGACCGATGGCTCGCCCGGACGACGCCCACGTGGCCTCCCCCGCAGAGCTGAAGGAGAGGCTCGAGGCCGAGCGCGAGGGGGAACCGTTCCTGTTCTACCGCGATGCGGAGGGCCAGCGGATCGTCGTGCTCGGCACCGAGCAAGAGCGGTTCAGCCTCGGCCGGGAGGACAAGATGGACCTGACGCTCGACGACGACCAGGTCTCCCTCCTGCACGCCGAGCTGGAGCGCATCGGCGGCCAGTGGACGGTGACCGACGACGGCCTCTCGCGCAACGGAACGTTCCTCAACGGCGAGCGCACGAGCGGCCGCAAGCGACTGCGCGACGGCGACGAGCTGCGCTTCGGCGCGACCGTGGCCGTCTTCCGCGATCCGGCCTCGGTCGAGGCCGGTGAGACCGCGGCCGCGCCGGACGGGCCACCGGTCAAGGAGCTCACCGACAGCCAGCGGAAGATCCTCATCGCGCTCTGCCGCCCCTTCCGGGACGGCGACCAGTACGCGACGCCGGCGACCAACAAGCAGATCGCCGAGGAGGTCTTCCTCTCGGTCGACGCCGTCAAGGGACATCTGCGAACTCTCTTCGAGCGCTTCGAACTCGGGGACGTGCCGCAGAACCAGAAGAGGGTGCGGCTGGTCGAGCTGACCCTGCGCAGCGGCCTGATCAACATCCGCGACCTGTAGTGGCCGGCGCCGAGGACACACCGAGCCTCGCGAACGGAACGGAGTTCGCCGGCTACCGGATCGAGGGAGTCCTCGGCAAGGGTGGCATGGGGGTCGTCTACCGGGCCACGAAGCTCGCGCTCGACCGCGAGCGAGCGCTGAAGGTGATCGCGCCGGCGCTCTCCAACGACATCCGCTTCCAGGAGCGCTTCAAGCGTGAATCGCGGATGGCGGCGGCGATCGAGCACCCGAACGTGATCCCCGTTCATGACGCCGGCGAGGAGAACGGGATGCTCTTCCTGGCGATGCGCCTGGTCGAGGGCAGCGACCTGCACCGCGTTGTCCAAGCCGAGCGTCGGCTCGGGCACGTGAGGACCGCGGGGATCATCGCCGGCGTCGGCGCCGCCCTCGATGCCGCGCACGCGCAGGGCCTGGTCCACCGCGACGTGAAGCCGGCGAACGTCCTGATCGAACCTTCGGAGGACGGCGAGCGCGTCTACCTGACCGACTTCGGGATCACCCGCGCCACCGGCGGCGGCGAGACCCTGACCGGGACTGGCGAATTCGTCGGCAGCGTCGAATACATCGCCCCCGAGCAGGCCGCAGGCGAGCCCGTCGACGCCCGCACCGACGTCTACTCGCTCGGCGGCGTGGCGCACTTCGCGCTGACCGGCCGGCCGCCGTTCCCACGCGAGAACTCGATGGCGACGCTTTTTGCCCACGCGAACGCTCCCCGCCCGCGGCCGACGGAGACGGACCCGAGCCTGCCCGAGGCGGTCGACGCCGTGATCGTCAAGGCGATGGCGACCGACCCGGACGACCGCTACCGATCGGCGGGCGAGCTGGCCGCCGCGCTGGCGCAGGCGCTCGGCGTCGCCCCAGGCGAGATCCCCGTGGCCGCTCCTCCGACCGCGTCCATTCCCGGCGCCTCGACGCCGGCGAAGACCGTTCCCGCAGGCACCGTCCCAGCCGGCGCGCCGGACGACGATGCCAAGACTCGGGCGATGCCGGGTGAACGCCGGCGGAAACCGCGTCGAGCCCTCCTCGCGCTGCTGGCAGTCGCAGCGGTCGCGATCGTCGCCGGGATCGTGATCGCAACGGGTGGCGACGGCGAGAGCGACCCTGGAAGCAGCTCGGGGGACGGTCAGGCCTCTTCCGGCCAGGCGACGGAGCCAGCGGTCGTGAAGGAGGGGATCGTCGTCGGGGACTCGCCCTCGGGCATCACGACCGGGCCGGAGCGGGTTTTCGTCGCGGCACGAGGCGTCGGCGACGTGCAGCCGGTCGATCCGCAGACGAACGAGGCGGAGATACCCGAGGCCAGCGTTCCGAGCGTCGCCGCGGTCGCAGTCGCGTTCGAGTCGATCTGGGCCGTGAGCCCGGTCGAGGACTCGGTCTACCGGCTTGACGACGGCGAGGTGACGGCGGAGATCCCCGTTGGGAACGAGCCCGGCGACGTCGCCTTTGACACCGACCACGTCTGGGTCGCGAACCAGGGCGACAGCACCGTCTCGCGGATCGACCCGGACACGAACGCGGTGGACGCGACCGAGGAGACCGGGGCCGCGCCACGCTCGATCGCCACCGGGGAAGGCTCAGTCTGGACCGCCAACATCGACGGCGGCTCCGTTTCCGAGATAGACGCGGAGACGGCGAAGCGGGTCGGCAGCGCGATCGCGATGCCCGGCTCGCGCCCGAACGACCTGGCGGTCGGGGAGGGCTCGGTCTGGGTCATCGACAACGTCGACGGCACGCTCTCGCAGATCGATCCCACCGCTCAGCGCGTCGAGGGCGAACCCGTCCAGGTCGGCGGCCTGCCGCGCGGGGTCAAGGTCGGCCTCGGCTACGTCTGGATCGCGAACGGCGGCGACTCGACCGTGGTCCGCGTCGACCCCTCCAGTCGCGAGCTCGTCGGCGACCCGCTGGACGTGGGCGAGGATCCCGCCGACATCGCGATCGGCCTGGGCGCGGTCTGGACTGCGAACGAGGGCGACTCGAGCGTTACCCGGATCGACCCGGGTTAGCCCGAATCCTCGCCGTAGATCTCGCGCTCGATCAGCGTGACCGAGCGGATCACCGAGTCGAGGAACGGCTTCAGCTCCTTGCGCAGGCGGCGGTATTCCTTGCGGCCCGCGGGCGTGATCGCGTAGAAGCGGCGCGTGCGGCGGTCGGGGTGCTCCCAGCGGCCCTCGATCAGGCCGCGGCTCTCGAGATCGCGGAGGAGCGGGTACATCGTGTTCGGGTTGACGGAGATCACGCCCTGCGTCATCGACTCGATCTCCTCGATCAGCCGGTTGCCGTACGCCTGCTCGCGAGCGACGAGGTGAAGGACGAGGAGCGGGATGAGGTCGCGGCGGCGCATCTCGCCGCCGAAGACGTCGGACGGCCGTCCGCCACGCCGCCCGCGGCTGCCGCGCGTGCGCGCGTCGGCCGCATGGCGGGTCGTGTCCGCGACCGCGTCGGCGACCTTCTTGCTCGGCTTGCGCTCCCGCGCCATCAGCAACCTCTCTCGGTTGCGACGAGCTTCGGCGAGCGGCCGCGGAAGCGGGCGGTCAGGACCTCGTCCTGACGATCGAAGTCCCAGCGGCTCTTGGCGAGGCGCTTCCCGTCGACTTCGACCCGGCAGGGCTTCGTGGCTGACTTCATGGTGGCGAGCGAAGCCTGCAGGTCGAAGCGGTCGACATCGCCTCCCTTGACCGTGAGCTTCCATCCGTCCTCGATCTCCGTCGAGGTGAGCTTGCCCTCCTCGCCGAAGCGCGCCTTGGTCTCGCCGCGCGGGAAGGCGATGAGATTGAGGCGGTCCTCCCGCTCAGCGAGCGACACGAGACCCGAGCCTTCAGCATCCTCGGCGAGCGTGTCCACCTCGGGCGGGAGCAGTGGGAGGATCGTGCCGGCGCGGGCGAAGAGCGGCAGCTCCTCGAGCGGCGCCTTGACGTTCAGCTCGCGCGGGCCCTTCACGGACTTGGACCTGTCCAGCACCAGCCCGCCGGAGTCCTCGTCGAATGCCGCCGCCCGCCAGAGCTCGACCCAGCGCCCTCGCGGCAGGTAGACGCTGCGCTCCGTCGCCCCCTCGTCGAGCACCGGAGCCGCGAGCAGGTCGGGGCCGAAGAGGAACTCGTCGTCGGTCATCGCCGCGCGCTCGTCGCCGGGATCGACGAGGACCAGGTGGCGCATCAGCGGCATCCCCGACTTCCGGTACTGGCGCTGCGCCGCGACGAGGTAGGGGTAGAGCTGGGTGCGCAGCTTCGTGTAGCGGCGCCAGTTGTCGATCTGGTCATCGTCGATCACCTGCGGGCGTGACTTCGAGGGGAGCGCGACGCCGTTCGCCTGAGTCCTCATCACGCCCGAGACGGCGCCGAACTGGACCCAGCGGGTGAGCAGCTCGGGGCTGAGCGAGTTGTCGCCGATCGCGAAGAAGCCGCCGATGTCCGAGCCCCAGACGCTGATCCCGGAGAGGCCGATCGTGAGCGCCTGGGTGACCGCGGAGCGCAGCCCGTCGTAGCCGAACGAGGTCGTCGGGTCGCCGCCCCACACCACCTGCGCGCACGGAGCGGACCCGGTCCAGCCGGAGCGCTGGAAGCGGACCACCGGCGGGTTCGCCCCCTTGACCGCGTCGTAGGCCGCGCAGTGGTAGCGGGTGACGTAGGGGTTGTGGGCGCGTGTGCCGTCGATGCCGCCCGCCGAGACCGAGTCGAGCGGCGTGTACTCGCCGAAGTCCTCCATCCAGCCGTCGTAGCCATCTGCCACCGCCTCGCCGAGCTGCGTCGCGTAGGCGTCGGCGCCGGCCTGGCTGAAGAAGTCGTACTGGCCGACGACGAAGAGGTCGTCGACGTCGGCTCCGTACCGGTAGAGGTACGGCTCGCCGGCCGCGTTGCGGGTCAGCGCCCCTGCGGCCGCCGCGGGATCGAACGCGGCCGAGTGGTTCTGGCAGACCATCGGGTTGAAGTAGGTCGTGATCGCGACGCCGGCCGCGTGGGCGGCGGCGGTGCGCTCCCGCTCAGCGTCGGTCCGCTGGGCGCCGCAGGGCAGGTAGTGGGTGTAGGTCTGGAGCACCGACACCGGCACGTCGCGCTCGCCGAAGCGCGCCAGCTCCGACTTCTCGTCGTCGTCGGCCTGGTACCAGGGCCCGTAGACCCACGGCGCCTCGGGCATCGGCTGGCGGCCCAGCGAGCGGGTCAGGCGGCCGACGACGTCCGCGGCCGTCGGGCCGGCGAAGAAGCGCAACGCGATGCGGTCCGGCGGCGCCGCGCCGTCGGCTCCGGCCTCGCCCTCCGGGGCCTTGACGACCTCGACGCTCCAGGCGTCTGTGCTCTCCGAGCGCAGGCGGAAGTAGCTGGTCTCGGAGTTATCGACGAGGACGCCGTAGCCGGCCGAGGAGAGCAGCCAGGGGATGGGGAAGTAGGTCGACTCGGTCCGCTCGCGCAGGCCCCACACGGGGACGAAGGCGTTCAGCGCCGGGTACTCGATCGGCTGGTACGGCCCGTCGGAGACGTAATTCTCGACGACCCCCTCCTGGGCGACCGCGTTCGACCGCTCGCCGAACCCCATGTACCGCTCGCCGGCCTCCGCCCCGAAGCCGATCCCGACCGCCTCGATCCCGGCGGTTGGACCGATCACCCGCGCCTCGAAGGCGATCTCTCCCTCGGCGACGGGCTCGATCCTCACCGCAAGCGAGCGCGCTGGATCGGTTGTCGCCAGCTCGGCCAACCAGGCATCGCCGTTGCCGCCTTCGAAACCGGCGGAGATCACGCGCGTCGCGTGGCTCCAGCCGGACGAGGTCCGAAAACCGACGGTGCCCGCCGCCGTGGGTCCGGTACCGGGATGCTCCGAGAGGACCTCCTCTCCACCACCTCCATAGAGCTGGAGCCCCCACGGATCGCGCTCGATTTCGGCGTAGAGCGGACCCGTGTCAACGACGCCCTCGGCGCCAAGGGCAGGGGCCGGCAGCGCGCAGGCGGCCACCGCCAGAAACATGCACGTGAGGGACCTCACAGACACAGGGTGTCATCCCCGCCATGCTTCGGAGTAGCTTGTGACTATCGAGACACGGGGAGACGGAGGAGAGAAATGTCGCACATGACGGAGAACCAGAGGATGCAGTTCGAGCGCCAGGATCTGAACGCGCCCGACCGCAGCCTGAAGACGAAGAGCGATCGCCCGATGATCATCTACACGGTGATCGCGCTCGTGGTCGCCGGCCTGCTCTGCTGGCAGACGATCGAGCGGATTGACGGCTGGCCCTCGCTTGTCGTGCTCGGGATGATCATCCTGACCACGATCGGCCTGATCATCGCGGTCAGTCCGAACCGCAAGTCCTAGCAGCAGCGCTCAGTTCAGCGGGTTACCCGCCAGCGCTTGCGCGCGGCGGTGTTGTCGACGTTCCCCACGGCGTCGATCGCCCGGACGAAGAACTTGTGGCCCTTCGGCTTCAGCTTCTTCAGCTTGCGCGGTGACGTGCACGGCGCGAAGGGCTTCTTGTCGAACTTGCATTCGAAGCTCGAGCCCGGCTCGTCGGATTTGAACGTGAACTTCGCCTTGCGCGCGCCCGTCCGCTTCTTCGGCGTCTTCCCGAACGTCGTCTCGGGCGGATCGGACTCGACCGCGAAGGTGCGCGTGACAGGCGTAGCGTCCGCATTGCCGCGCGGATCAACGGCCCTGACGACGAGACTATGGGGGCCCGGTCCTAGCGGCCCGAGCGGTTGACCAGAGGCGCAGGCGGCGAAGTTGGCAGCGTCGATCGAGCACTGGAACCCTGCCGCCGGATCGCTCGAGGAGAAACCGAAGTTCACGAGGGCGCCAGGCACCGTGGTGGCCTGACGCGCTACCGGACCGCCGACCTCCTCGCCCTCCCCCGGGCCGCTCGGTGATCGACGTGTCCGGCGGCGTGCGGGCGAGAGTGGAGCCGACGTTGATCCTGCCGCCCGTGGTCGTGACGTTAGTCATCGAGGGGACTGGGTCAACGTTCTGGAAGATCAGCGCTCTCGCCTCGGCAGGCGACATTCCTGGGTTACGCGAGAACAGGAGTCCGGCGGCTCCAGCGACCTCAGGGCTCGCCATTGAGGTGCCTTGTTTGAACTCGTGTCCTCCGGGGCCGGGGGACTCGCCGCAGCTGAGGGTGACGCTGTCGACGTGGACCCCGACGTCCTGCGACCCGTCGTTGGCCGAGACGAGTCGGAGGCGAACCTGCAGGTTCCCTCCGCCCGTCGGCGTCACGAACTCGTGGGTCTCAGTAGCCATCGCCGAGTTATTAGCCGAGGTCCGGGAGACCTCCCCAACCACCGACCCGTTGTGGAGCAGGGCGACTCTGAAGGTGTCGTTGGTGCCCGCCAGGGCGATGCTCCGCCGCACCTGAACTTCGCAGCCTCGCTCCGAGACGGCCCCAACGGGGATCGGTGCGGTAATCGTCCCGTAGTCAGTGTTCGCGGCGTAGTTCGCACCTGCGGTGTCGGTGATTCCGAAGTTCGGGTTGAGCGGTGCTTCGTTTGTCCGGGTCCAGTCGAAGTCGTCGCCAGGGTTCGGGTCCCAGCGAGTGGCGAAGTCGTTAGCCGCGAACGTGTCCGTGAAGTGCGTTCGCTCTGCGGCCGAAGCTCTGGATGTTCACCCCCGGTGCCGCGAGGTCGACGCTCGTGACCCCGACGTTGGAGAAGCCGGCCTTCGCGTCGGTCTGCGTCGTCGCCGCGACGCAGATCGTGTTGTCGATCTCGCCGGCGACCGGGGCGTGGGCGCACGGGTAGGCGCGACAAGGGTCGGCAACCGGGTCGCACTCCGTAGGCGTGTTGTCGGCGTTCGCGTTGTCGTTGCCAGCTGCGAAAACGTGAAGGACGTTCGGGTGGGAGAAGATCGCCGCGCGGCGGGTGGCGTTCTCGGTTCCCGAGAAACCGCCGAGTGATCCGTTCAGGATGTGCGCGCCGTTCGCGGCCGCGTAATTGATCGCCTGGATCTGGTCCGACTGAAAGCAGCCGTTGACGTTGCAGGCCTTCAGCACCATGATCGAAGCGCGCTGCGAAGCCCCAGTTACCCCGAATCCGTCGTTGCCGTTGGCCGCGGCGATTCCGGCGACATGGGTGCCGTGGCCGACATCGTCCAGCGGATTTGCGTCGCCGGCGGCGTTGCCGACGAAGTCGAATCCGTTGACGTCGTCGACAAAACCGTTTGCGTCGTCGTCAACCCCGTTACTTCCAACCTCGCCCGGGTTCTGCCAGAGGTTCGGAGCCAGGTCGGGGTGGGTTATGTCAGCTCCGGTGTCCATGATCGCGATGACCGTGTTCGTGTTGCCTGTTTCGATGTCCCAGGCCTCGTTGGTATCCATGTCCGCGTCAGCCGCGCCAGCGGTGCCGTTCACGGTCTGGCCTGCGTTCAGGTGGGCCCAAAGGCTGGGGAACAGCGAGTCGTTCGGGGCGGCCGAGGGCTGCTCGATTCCGTTCGGATCGGCGCTCAGGACCGCGGGGTTTGATTCGAGCTCACTGGATCGTGCGCGCGACGGTGCCACCGTCCTCGACCGCGAGCAGCTTCGTCCCCGGCGCGCCGAGCCCCTCGATCTGATCGGTGCCGGAATCGGCGAGCGCGTCGGCCCGCTCGCCGCGGCCGGCGCCGTCGGCGAACTGGACGATCACCTCGCCGGGAACGGTCTCGAGCGCCTGCGCGGGCGCGGCAAGTAGAGCCGCTGCGAACGCAGCCGCCAGCCCTCCGAGTAGTCCCTTCCCCTGCATCGCCCCGAATGATCCCACGAAAAAGGGGCCCGTAGGCCCCTTCTTCGAGAACTCTTTAGCAGCGGGTCAGGCGGGTGCCGTCTCCGTCTTGGCCGCTGCGACCTCCTTGGCCACCTCGGCGTCGCCGGCGCCGTTCTTGGCGACCGCCTCCGGGATGGGCTCGTTGACGTCGCGGCCCATCAGGACCTCCTTCGCGATGACCAGGCGCTGGATCTGCGAGGTGCCCTCGTAGAGCTGCATGATCTTCGCGTCGCGCATCAGCTTCTCGACCGGGTACTCCTTGATGAAGCCGTAGCCGCCGTAGACCTGCACGGCGTCCACGGTGATCTCCATCGCCGAGTCGGCGGCGAAGCGCTTCGCGTGCGAGCAGGCGAGCGTGTTGCGAACGCCCCGGTCGAGCAGCGCCGCCGAGGACCACGTCAGCAGGCGTCCGGCCTCGACCTTGGTCGCCATGTCGGCGATCATGAAGGCGACCGCCTGGTGCATCGCGATCGGCACGCCGAACTGGACGCGCTCCTTCGAGTACTCGGCGGCGAACTCGAACGCGGCCCGGCCGATGCCGACAGCCATCGCGGCGACGCCGGGACGGGTGCGGTCGAGGGTCATCATCGCGAGCTTGAACCCGTGGTTCTCCTCGCCGAGCAGGTAGTCGGCGGGGATCTCCGTCTCGTTGAAGGTGATCGTCGCGGTGTTGGAGGCGCGCTGTCCGAGCTTGTCCTCCTTCTTGTCGACCGTGATCGTGTCGTCCTTCGGGACGACGAAGGCGGAGATGCCGCGGTGGCCGGCCTCCTTGTCGGTCTTGGCGTAGACCGTGAACCAGTCGGCGTAGCCGCCGTTGGTGATGAAGCACTTGGAGCCGTTGATGACGTACTTGTCGCCCTTCTTGACGGCCGTCGTCTTCATCCCGCTGACGTCGGAGCCGGCGTCCGGCTCGGTCAGGCAGAAGGAGGCGAGCTTGGGCTCCTCGGTCAGCATGCCGAGGAAGTGCTTCTTCACGTCGTCGGAGCCGCCGAGGCCGACCGGCGTCATCGCCAGGCCGTTGGCGGCGAGGGAGGTGCCGATGCCGGAGCAGCCCCAGCCGAACTCCTCCTCGATCAGGCAGCCCGACAGGAAGTCGAGGCCCGGCCCGCCGTACTCCTCGGGCACGTGGGTGTTCATCAGGCCGATCTCCCAGGCCTTCTCGATGATCTCCTGCGGCCAGGTGCCTTCCTTGTCCAGTTCCCAGGCGACCTTGCGAATGTCCTTCTCCGCGAAGCTGTGTGCGAGCTCGCGCAGGTCCTTCTGCTCGTCGGTAAGCGTGAAGTCGACCACTGTCGAGTGCTCCTTTTCCGAAGTCGTGCGTGTCCGGCTCGCAGCTTGGATGCCGGCACTGATTGACTGGTCAGTCAACGAAATGTTACCAGGGGTGCCAGGTAGAGTTGACGCATGGTCGCGATCACGAACGGCGAGGTGATCATCCTCATCGGAGCCGTTGTCGTGCCATTCGCCGCGATCGCCTTCGTCACGGTCGGTCCCCTCCTCAAACAGCTCGGCAAGGGCAAGTTTGCGATGCAGATGGAGCGCCCCTCCGGAGGCGGTCCGGCCGCCGCCCCGCCCAGCTCGAGCGAGGTGCGCGAGGCGGAGATCCGCCAGATGCTCGAGGCGAAGGCGTACCGCCAGCAGGCGCGCGGCGAGAGCCCCCTCGACATCGACTCCGAGTACAAGAAGCTGACCGAGGAGCGGCCGGCGACGCTCGCCTCCGACAAGGGGCTGGTCGAGGAGATCAGGACGCTCGTCGTCGCCCGCAACGAGCGGCGCGAGCGCCAGGGCAAGGAACCGCTGGACGTCGAGCAGGAGATCGAGCGGCAGCTGCGAGACCTCGAGGACCTGGGTCAGTAGGGTCTCGCCGATGGCTGATCCAGAAACGAATTCCCGAGAGGTCGAGCTGGAAGAGCTGCTCGTCCGGCCGGGCACCTATTTCAACCCCCAGACCGAAGTTGTCGTCGTGGTCGACGATTCCACCTCAATCGACCAGGAGATCTTCGACATGGAGGAGTACGAGGGCGTCGACTGGGTGCGAATCTCGGACGAGGTCCCTGTCGACGAGGACGCCGTCGACACCGTCCTCCAGCGCTTCCAGACCAGCGCCCCCGGCGCGCTCAGCGCGAAGGTCTCCGAAGACGACGAGCCGATCGGCGCCGACGCCGAAGAAGAGGAGCCTCCCCCGCCCGTGATCGAGGGCGAGAGCGAGGAAGCCGGCGACGAGGACGCCGGCGGCAGACGCCGACGAGGCTTAGGCGCTCGTCAGCGCTCGTAGCTCCCGCAGCATCTGCCGCGGTCGTCCTCGTAGACGTCGTCCCAGGTGTAACGGCGAAAGTCGTCGCCTCGGGCGTAGGCCTGGCGCTCGTCGCCTGCGGTCGGCCTCCCAGGAGTGGCGGGAATTGTGGAAGGCATAGGAGTCGAGCTCGACCGTGAGGCGGTGCTCGGGCCAGCGGCAGTCGACTCGCTTGCCGCCGGCGGGCTTGTTGGTGATTGGGAGGGGGAGGTTGTTCTGGGCGAGCAGGAGTGAGAGGAAGCGGGCCTCGAGGCGCGAGAGGCTGACCGGCTCGTCGCCGGTGAGAATGCGACCTGAGCCTTGCTGGCGCCGGGGGTGTTGGGGCGGCGCTCTATGACCGCCGCTACCTGGGCCGGCGTGGTGTGGTGGTGAAAGCCGGCCTCGTGGCAGGCCTTGGCGAGGGCGTATGAGGAGAGGCCCTGCGGCGAGGTCGACGAGGGTGCGCGGGACGGAGGTCACCGGGATGCCCCTGACGATGGTTGCCTCGCGTGGGTCAATCCCGGCTCGGGCGCGAGTGGTGCGAATGCCCGGGATCCGTCGCTCGGTCGTGGTCAGGACCTCGGGGCACGTAGGGGCGCGCTTCAGGAGTCGCTCGAGATGCCCGGCGGCATTGCCGCGCAGGAGCGAGCCCGCTCCGCAGGCGAGGACGGCGGCCATGTAGGTGGCGAGGATGGACGGAGCGGCGTGGCCGACGCGGTAGACGCCGGGGTACTCGCGATGAGCAGGCCCACCGCGCAGCCTTCGACTCGCTGTCGCTCCGAGATCCCGGCAGTCGCAGAAGCTCGGCCCGGGTCACGTTTCCCTTGTGGCGCCCCGCGATCTCGGAGATCACGCCGGTCCGCTGTCCTGTTCTGCCCACCCATACGGTGGGTAAAGCAGGACGGCGCCGAGATTCTCCCCCCGAATCCGGCCCTACTCCCTTACCAGCTGCAGTTCTTGGTCCCTCGCAGAGGCCCTAAGCCACCAGCACGAACGTCAGGAACGTCGCGTAGAGCAGGCCCCACGCGACCACCGCGGGCCACCCGAAGCGGCCGCGGCGGTGGAGGGTTATGTAGGCGACGATGCCGCCGAGGATGCCGAGGACGGCGGAGAGGATCGCGTACTTGTCGAGGTCCCACTCGGTGAAGGCGAGGCCGAAGGCGATTGGGATCGTCGACTGGAAGACCATCGCGCCCGTGATGTTGCCGAGGGCGAGGCTGTCCTTGCCCTCGCGGACCCAGAAGAAGCTGTTCGCCTTCTCGGGCAGCTCGGTGGCGAGGGGAGCGAGGATCAGCGAGAGGATGATCGTCTCGACGCCGAGCGAGTCGGCGACGTGGATGAGTTCCTCGACGAACAGGTGGGCGCCGCCGACGATCGCGCCGAGGGAGACGATGAGCTGGAACACGACCAGACCGGTCGGGGGGTCCTCCGGCTCGGCGCTGACCGGCTTCGGGCGGGCGAAGAAGAGCGGCGCGAGCGATTCCTCCGACTGCATGTCTCCCCCACCGCGCAGCGTGCGGACGACGTAGACGCCGTACGCGATCAGCATCACCCCGACGAACGCGTATTGGACGCCCTCAGGGGCATCGACCGCGCCGACGCCGACACCGAGCGCGAAGAAGACCATGAAGAAGACGAGGTCCCGCTCGAGCGTCGGCTTGTGAGCGTCCAGCTCGACCCCCTGCTTGCGCCGCTCGCGGAACATCACGGCGAACAGGCCGACGAGCATCATCGCGATCGTCGCCAGCAGGAACGGCGCACCGATGATCGCGCCGATCGCGACGTCCTCCGCCCCCTCGGAGCCGCCGAGGATCGCGATCACGGGGATCAGCGTCTCCGGCATCGCCGTGCCGACGGCGGCGATCAGGCTGCCGACGGCCCCCTCCCCCATCTCCAGGCGGTGGCCCGACCCACTCGACCGCGTTGGTGAAGAACTGGGCACCCGCGAGGATCACCGCGAAGCTCGCGAGGAGGAGGACTACTTCCATGGTCTAGAGCTCTACCCGCAAACGACGCCGCGCGATCACGCGGCGAAGAAGGCGATCGCGAGGATCGCGTAGACGGCGAGCAGCTGCACGCCCTCGAACCAGTTCGATTCGCCGTCCTGGGTCACGTAGTTGGCGATCAGGATCGCGATCAGCACCGCGCCCAGCTCGAAGCCGTTGAAGACGAGCGGCATCGGCGACGGTCCGATGAAGAAGGAGAGGATGACCAGGAGCGGCGCCGCGAAGAGCGCGATCTGAGCGCTCGAGCCGACCGCGATGTTGACCGCCAGGTCCATCTTGTTCTTCATCGCCATCAGGATCGCGACCCAGTGCTCGGCGGCGTTGCCGACGATCGCGACGACGATCACGCCGACGAAGAACTCCGACAGCCCGATCGACTCCGAGGCCTCCGAGATCGAGCCGACGAGGATCTCCGACATCAGCCCGACCGCCACACCGGCGATCGCGAGCATGCTCACGGACCGGCGCACCGACCAGCCGAAGCCGTGCTCCTCCTGCTCGGCGTAGGGCGGGTTGAAGAGGTCGCGGTGGGTCTTCAGCGAGAAGAAGAGACCCGCGACGTAGGTCCCGATCAGGACGATCGCCACCGCCAGGGAGAGCTGCTCGACCGTCGAGTCGTACTCGACCAGCTCTGCGCCGACGGGCGGCAGGCCGGTGCCCTGCACCAGCTCGAAGATCGCCGGCATGATCAGCGCAGCGACCGCGAGCAGGAGCATCGTCGACTGCGCGCTCGCCGCCGTCTGGTTGAACGACTGCTTGTCGCGTTTCAGCCCGCCGATGAACATCGAAGCGCCGAGGACGAGCAGGATGTTGCCGAGGATCGAACCCGCGATCGAGGCCTTGACGACCTCTTGCAGGCCGGCGTTGAGGGCGAACAGGGCGATGATGATCTCCGGCGCGTTGCCGAATGTGACGTTCAGGAAGCCGCCTATCCCCGGTCCCGAGCGCGCGGCGAGCTCCTCGGTCGCGAGCCCCATCAGCGCCGCCGTCGGGATGATCCCGGCCGCGGCGACGATGAAGATCAGCGTCGCCGAGGCGTGCGAGAACTCGAGGATCACCGCGAGCGGGATGAACGGCACCAGCATGTACGGCCAGCCCTGGCTGGTCAGCAGGAAACCGGGGAATCCCCTTCGCTCGGTCGGCGCGCCCTCCATCGGGGCGAGAGGTTATTGGGCCACCTGCCTAGACTCTCGCCGTGATGGAGCAGCGCCGCTTCGGCGACACGGAATTGACCGCCTCGGCCATCGGGTTCGGCACCTGGGCCCTCGGCTCGAACTGGTGGGGCGAGGTCACCGAGGCCGACGGAGAGCGGCTGCTCTCGCTCGCGGTCGAGCTCGGCGTCACCTTCTTCGACACCGGCGACGCCTACGGCAAGGGCGCCAACGAGGAGCTCGTCGGCCGCGTGCTCGCCCCGCACCGCGACTCGGTGCAGATCGCGACGAAATTTGGCTACGACCTCGGCGCCGGCCGCCAGGAGCACTCCGAGGGCGAGCGGCCCCAGCGCTGGGACGGTCCCTTCGTCAAGCAGGCGCTGGAGGCGAGCCTGACGCGGCTCGGCACCGACCACGTCGACCTCTTCCAGCTGCACAACCCGCGCATGGACGCCGTCGAGTCCGACGAGACCTTCGCCGCCCTCGAGGAACTGAAGGCAGAGGGCAAGCTGCGCGAGTACGGCGTCGCGCTCGGCCCGGCGATCGGCTGGAAGGAGGAGGGCCTCGAGGCGATCGCGACGCGCGACATCGCCGCCCTCCAGACCGTCTACAACCTGCTCGAGCAGGAACCCGGGCGCGCGTTCATGGACGCCGCCGCCGGTCGGGGCGTCGGCGTCATGGCCCGCGTCCCCACCTCGAGCGGCCTGCTCGACGACAACCTGACGCTCGAGACCACCTTCGAGGCTCCTGACCACCGGCGCCACCGGCCCCGCTCGTGGCTGGTCGAGGGACTACAGAAGGTCGAGACGATCCGCTTCCTCTGCGAGGAGACCGGCCGTTCGATGCCCCAGGCCGCGCTCCGCTACATCCTCGACTCGGGGATCACCACCGTGATCCCGACGATCACCAACGAGGACGAGCTGCGCACCTACGCCTCAGCGGCGGACGCCGACCCGATCTCCGACGAGGAGCTCGACCGGGTCGGCGAGCTCTACGCGCGCAACTTCGACGTCGAGCCGGTCTCGGTCTAGGTCTCAGCCCGAGGCGGGTGGGATGTCCGGCGGGGCCTCGAGCTCGCCGTTGGCGCAGAACCGGCTCAGGAGGTCCGTCGTGCATGTGGTGCGCGGCCTCCACTCCTCCTCGAGCTCGTTGCCGACTGCGGAGCCGTCCTCCGCAGCCTCCGCCTGCGCCCATCGGGCGACGATCAACCCGTCCAGGGCCTCGCCGGCCACCAGGTCGTAATCGGGGCTCGCCTGGGCCGGCGGCTCCTCTCCTTGAGCGGCGGCGTCCGTCGCGATCGCCTGCTCGAGCTCGTCCGCGCCGATCTCGCCGTCCTCGATCCCCTCGATGACCGCGACGGTTCCCCCCGCGCCCGAAGTCGTCTCGGCCGGTTCGTCGTCCCCTCCCCCGCACCCGGAGACGATCACCAGTGAAACGAGAAGGGCCCCGCCGAAGCGGGGCCCTCCAACACTTCTTTTCGGCGTGGCGAACAACTACGGAGCGAGCAGGTCCTCGCACTCCTTGAACGGGTTGTTCGAGGTCGACTCGAGGATGCACTGCGAGTAGGCATCCAGGTCGTCCGAACCACCGCCGCCGCCACCAGAACCGAGGTCCTCGAGGCCACCGCCACCGCTGTCCGGAATCTCAGGGATTTCGGAGCCGCCGAGGTCCGGCGGCGTCGCAACTCCGCCGAGGCCGAACTGGGTCATGTAGCCACCCAGTGCCGTCTCGAGGTCGGCCGCGCTCAGGCCGAACTGGCCGAGCAGGTCGTCGATCGGCTGAGCGTCCGTCGGCGCGTCGATCGTCTGCGGCTCGTTGACCGCGCCGAGGCGGGTCCCGAAGTTGCCGCTGATGGCGCTGATGCCGGGGTTCTCCGTGGAGAAGCCCTCGATCGACGTCGGGTCGACCGAGACGTTCAGGTCGAGCCCGCGCAGGAGCCGGTCCTCGGTGCCCGAGTAGACGTCGAAGCTCAGCTCCGAAACGGCGCTCTCGATCTGCGAGGCGGTCTCCTCGGGGATGGACGTGGCGCCGGGGATCTCCGCCGCGGCGATCGCGGCGTTGATGTTCTCGATCATCGCCGGGATGTCGACGGTGCCGTGGATGTGGATCGTCGGCGAACCCTCGACCTCCTCCTCGCCCTCGTTCGTCAGTTCGAACCAGGAGAAGACGTCGATCGTGTCGCAGGCCGCGGCGTTGCCGCCGACCGTCTCGAGCAGCGTCGAGCACTGCTCGCTGAAGGACGGCTGCGTCGCGCCCTCCGCGCCGGTGGTGCCGCCCGCGGTCTGGGCTGCCGCCTGCTCGACGACCGAGCTGAAGCTCTCGAAGAGCTCCGTGCCGACCTCGTAGGTCGTGCCCTGGTACTCGATGAACATGTTGTCCTCGGTCACCGTCAGGCCGCCCTCGAAGCTGGCGGACGTGCCCATTGCCTCACCGCTGAGCGACGCGGTCAGGTCGAACTGGGGCAGCGCCGTCGGGTCGTCGGGGTCGGACTGGAAGGGGCCGCTCAGCGTCGCTTCGCCGCTGCCGCCTTCGTCGCCCTCGACCGAACCGCCGAGCGTCAGGTTGATCGTCCCGCTCGACACGTCCTCGTCGTTGGAGAAGGTCTCGCGCAGCACCGTCGCCGGATCGACGTCGGCGCTGTCGTCGCCGCCGCAGGCCACCAGAACGACCGGTGCGATCAGCACCAGCAGTGAGAGCAGGAAAAACTTGTGAATCCGAGTCAAAGTCTTGTCGCCTCCTTGGAATCCCTTGAACAGCGCGGGAGCGTAGCGGCTACGGATACCCTCGCGGCGTTATGAGTGCGCCAAGGACGATCCTCTACACGGGCAAGGGGGGTGTGGGCAAGACGAGCGTCGCAGCCGCGACCGCGCGCCGCTGCGCGGCGGCCGGTCTGCGAACCGTCATCCTCTCGACCGACCCCGCGCACAGCCTCTCCGACTCGCTGGAGGCGCCGCTCGGCGGCGAACCGACGGAGGTCTCGCAGAACCTCTGGGGCCAGGAGGTCCAGGCACAGCTAGAGATGGAGCGGAACTGGGGTGCCGTCCAGAGCTGGCTCGGGCAGCTCCTGGCGGATCGCGGCGTGATGGACATCGCCGCCGAGGAGCTGACGGTGCCTCCAGGCATGGACGAGCTCTTCAGCCTGCTGCAGATCAAGCGCCATCACGAGTCAGGGGACTTCGACGCGGTCATCGTCGACTGCGCCCCGACCGGCGAGACACTGCGGCTGCTGTCGTTTCCCGACATCTGCCGCTGGTGGCTCGAGAAGGTCTTCCCCTGGAACCGGCGGATGGTCGCCGCCGCGCGGCCGATCGCACGTGGGTTCCTGGACATCCCGCTTCCGGGCGAGGACGTCTTCGCGGAGGTGCAGCGACTGGTCCAGAACCTGATCGCGATGAACGAGATCCTCCGCGACCGCGAGCACGCCTCGATCAGGCTCGTGATGAACCCGGACCGGATGGTGATCCGCGAGGCCCAGCGCACCTTCACCTACCTGAACCTCTACGGCTACCTGACCGACGCGGTCGTCGTCAACCGGGTCTTTCCCGACGACGTCGAGGGCGGGTACTTCGGGCCCTGGCGCGAGCGCCAGCAGGAGAACCTGCGGACGGTCGTGGAGGGCTTCTCCCCGGTCCCTGTGCTCACCGCCCGCTACTTCGAGGAGGAGGTCGTGGGGGCGGAGATGCTCGACCGGCTCGGGGTCGAGCTGTTCGCCGGCGAGCGCGCCGAGGACGTCCTCCACACGGAGCTCGCCCACGAACTGAGCTCTGTCGACGGGCGTACCGAGCTGCGTCTGCCAATCCCGTTCACGGCGAAGGGCGACCTGAAGCTGAGCAAGGTCGGCCAGGAGCTGATCGTCACCGTCGGCCGCGAGAAGCGAACTATCATCCTGCCCTCCGCGATGGCCGACCACACCCCGGCCGGCGCCGGATTCCACGACGGGACGTTGACCGTCACCTTCACCACCGATGAACGAGCCGCACCAACCCGAGGACCCGATCTGGAGCCGCTGGCGCCAGCGTCGCGGGCAGGGCAACGGCCAGGGCAACGGAGCCCCGCAGCCCGAAGCTCCACCTGAGCCGGCGCACGAACCGCCTCCCCCGCCCCCTGAGCCCGAGACGATCCGCTTCGGCGAGCCGCTCGACCCCGATTGGGCGTCGGGGACCCACGAGGGGGGACAGAGGGGTCAGACCCCTCGGGAACCGGAGCCCGAGCCCGCTCCCGCCGCACACGCTCACGCTCAGCACGAGTGCCTCGAGTGGTGCCCGATCTGTCGCACCGCCGAGCTCGTGCGCACCACCTTCCCGCCCGAGGTCCGCTCCCAGCTCGAGGACGTCCAGCGCGACGCGCTGGTCGCCATCCGCACCGTCCTCGACCACTACATAGAACGGATCGACGGGCAGGAGCGCCCGGCCTCGCGCGTCGAGGACATCCCGATCAGCTAGCTCCGTATCCTCAGCCCTGATGGGCTCGGGGACCTGTTCCAGCTGCGGTACCGAGAACCCCGCGGGGGCGAAGTTCTGCATGTCCTGCGGGGCTGGGCTTTCTGCTACCTGCCCTAAGTGCGGGGCGGAGAACCCCCCACAGGCCAAGTTTTGTACCGAGTGCGGCACCTCCCTCGCCGGAGAGGCGGCGGCGGGCACGCCGACCGAGCAAGACTGGCGCAGTTCGGGCGGTGTGCCCGCCGCCGCCCCACCTGACCCGAAGGCCCCGGAGGAGCTTCGCGAGGAACGACGCAAGGCCACCGTTCTTTTTGCCGATCTGAGCGGGTACACCGCCGTCGCCGAGCGGCTTGATCCGGAGGCCGTCAAGTCGATGGTCGATGGTGCGCTCAAGCGGTTGGGGCAAGAGGTCACCCGGTACGGCGGCCGCGTCGACAAGTACATCGGCGACAACGTGATGGCGGTGTTCGGGGCGCCGGTGGCGCATGAGGACGATCCGGAGCGGGCCGTGCGGGCGGGGATCGCGATGCAGGCTGCGATGGGCGAGATCAACGAGGAGCTTGAGGCCAATCCCAACCTCGACGACGTGAACTTCCTGCTCCGCGTCGGGATCAACTCCGGCGAGGTGCTGGCCGGAAAGGTCGGCGACGAGTACACGGTGATCGGCGACGCGGTCAACGTCGCGGCGCGGCTGCAGGCGGCGGCACGGCCCGGGACCGTGACGGTCGGCAAGGTGACTCAGAAGCTCACCCGCGACGCCATCGACTACACCGAGCTCGAGCCGCTCCAGCTGAAGGGGAAATCCGAGCCGGTCCCGGCGTGGGAGGCCGGCGCGGTGCTCGTCGACGGCACGGGCGCCCGCTCGACCCGCGCCGCGACCCCGCTGATCGGGCGCGACGACGAGGCCGAGCTCCTTCTATCCACCTACGAGCGCGTCGTCCGTGAGCGCCGCCCGCACCTGTTCACCGTCCTCGGCCAGGCCGGCGTCGGCAAGACCCGCCTGATGGCCGAGTTGACCGACACGATCGCCGGCCGCGACGAGAAGCCGGCGATCAGGGTCGGCCGCTGCCCCGCCTATGGCTCGGGCATCGCCTACTGGGCGCTCGGCGAGATCATCCGGGGCCAGTTCGACATCCTCGACACGGACGACCCGGAGACCGCCTTCGGCAAGCTGCGCCGCGGCCTCGAGGACCTCCTCGACGGCTCCGAGTCCGACGAGCCGCCCGAGCGGCTCGCGGCGGTGATCGCGCTACCGCTGGGGATCGAGCCGCCGGAAGGCGTCGAAACGGTGACCGGCACCGAGCACGAGAACCCGCAGCAGATGCGCGACCGCATCTTCTCCGCGACCCGCGCTCTGACCGAGGCCGTCGCCGCCAGGCGCCCCTTCGTCCTCGTCATCGAGGACATCCACTGGGCGGATGAGGGAATGCTCGACCTGATCGAGTACCTGGCCCGCTGGGTCCGGGGCCCACTCTTCGTGATCTGCCTTGCCCGCGACGAGCTCCTCGACCGCAGGCCGAGTTGGGGCGGCGGCAGGCGGAACGCGAGCTCGCTCGCGCTCGAACCGCTCGACTCCACCCACGCCCTCGCGCTGGTCGACGCCCTGATCCCCGAGCCCGGCAACGCCGAGAACGGCCTCGGCGAGCTGATCCGCCAGGTCGCGGACCGCTCCGGCGGCAACCCGCTCTTCGCCGAGGAGATGGTCAACCGGATGATGGAGGAGGGCGGCGCGGCGACGATGACCGGCGCCCTGCCGGAGACCGTCCACTCGGTCCTCGCAGCCCGCCTCGACTCGCTGGAGCCGCCCGAGCGGCGGCTCGTCCAGCACGCGTCGGTCGTCGGCCAGGTCTTCTGGGAGGGCTCCCTCCGCACCGCGGCCGAGGAGGAGGACTTCGACCTCGGCGAGGTGCTCAACTCGCTCCAGGAGAAGGACCTCGTCGTCTCGTCGGCCGGGACTCGGCTCGCCGGCGAGAACGAGTACGCCTTCAAGCACGTGCTGATCCGCGACGTCGCCTACTCGACGCTGCCGAAGGCGGTCCGCGCCCGCAAGCACTTCCAGGTCGGCACCTTCATCGCGGACCAGGCGGGCGACCGGGGCGAGGGAGTGATCGCGCTCGTCGCCAACCACCTCGCGGCCGCAGCGGCGCTTGGAGCCGAGACCGGTGCCGATGCGGCCGAGCGCGAGCGAGTGAACCCGATGGCGCTCGCCGCCCTCGAATCGGCCGGCGACGCGGCCGCGGCGATCTACTCGAACCAGGAGGCGATCGGCCACTACACGACTGCGCTCGAGCTGCCCGACGGGATCGACGAAGCCGCGGAGGCGAGGATCGGCGAGAAGCAGGGCGACGTCGCGCTGCGGCTCGGCCGGGTCGATGCGGCTGTCGAGGTCTGGGAGCGCGCGCTGGAGCACCATCGCCGGGAGGAGGACCTGGCCAGGATCGGCGACCTGCACCGCAAGATCGGCGCCGGGCTCTGGCACAAGGGCGAGCGCGAGGCTTCGATCGGCCACTACCAGAAGGGAATCGACCTGCTCAAGGACGGCCCCCCGTCCATCGAGCTCGTCCGCCTCTACGAGGAGGCCGCCTCCCTCTACCTCCATACCGGCGACAACATGCTGGCGATCTACGCGGCCGAGAAGGCCCTGCGGCTTGCCGAGCGGCTCGGCGAGTCGGCCGCGGCCAGCCGCGCCCACCTGATCTTCGGCCGCGTCTTCGGCCGCATCGGCAACCCGGAGAAGGCTCGGGAGAACCTCGAGCGCTCGGTCGAGCTCGCCCGCGGCTCGGACCCCGGCGAGGCGATCCGCGCGCTGCTCGCACTCGGCAACCACCTCGAGGTCTCCGAGGCCTCCTACGAGGCCGCGGCAAGCGCCTACGGCGAGGCGCTGGCGCTCTCCGAGCAGGTCGGGGACCTGCCCTCCCAGGTCGAGCTGCACGCGGCACTGGCCCAGATCGCCGCCTACGGAGCCGACTGGGACGAGGTCGCCCGGGCCACCGAGGCGGCGGCGGCGCTCGCCGACCGTGAGGGCCTGCTCGGCAAGCTCTGCTTCCCGGAGCTGATGCGCGGCGTTCTGCGCTGGCGGGAGTCCAACTGGGACGCCGCCGAGGAGATCCTGACCAGGGCGCGGGAGCTCGGCGAGGCCGCCGGCCGCAGCGAGGTCGCCTTCTCGGCGCTCTACTGGCTTGCCCGCGCGCTGCGCGACCGCGGCGACTACGCGGCCGCCGACACCGCGCTGACCCAGGCGCTCGACGTCTGCGAGCGCGCCGGGCTGGTCGCCCAGTCGATGGAGGCGACGGCCGCGCGCGCCCTCACGCTCGAGCTCTCGAACCGTCCCGAGGACGCCCGCGAGGCAGCGGCGGAGACCCGCAGCCTCTCCGAGCGGCTCCAGTATCCGGCGGGCAGCGCCGCTGCGCTCGAGGCGTCCGGGGTCACCGACTCCGACGCCGCCGAGGGCGCCCGCCTGCTCGCCGAGGCGCGTGACACCTGGGCCGGGCTCGGGCGCACGGTGGACGCCGCGCGCTGCGAGCTGCACCGGGGTCGCCGGCTGCTCGAGATCGGATCGGACGAGGCCGGCGACGCCCTCGAGACAGCCGCGGCGATGGCCGAGGAGGTCGGCGTCGTGCATCTCTCCCGCCGGGCCCGCGACCTCGTCGAGGGCTGACGATGTCCTCCTGGCGCCAGCAGGCATTGATCGAGGCCCCGCTCGAGGACGTCTGGAAGCTGATCGGGAATCCGAACCGCTACCCGGAATGGGCGGCGGAAGTCCTCGAGATCACCGGCCTGGCCTCCGTCGACGAGGGTCAGACCTTTCAACAGGTGACCAAGACCCCGATCAGCAAGGACCAGACGACCTTCGAGATCGAGGAACTCGACGAGCTGCACGAGATCAAGCTGCGCTGCCAGACGAGCGGTTTCTACTCTCGCTGGCTGCTCACCGAGGCGCGCGAGAACACGTTCCTCGACGTCGAGATCGGGATGGATCCGGCCACCGTCCCCTACCGCGTCATGAACGCGACGGTGGGCAAGCGCTGGTACCGCCGCCTTGTCGAGAACTCCCTGGACGGGCTCCGGAACGTCGTCGAGCGCAGTCGCTAGCCGCGGGGACGGTAGGCCGCGATCCAGCCGGAGGCCGAGGCGAGGCCGGTCGCGGTGTAGACGTAGCCGCCCGCGATCGCGATGCCGGCCCAGGATGGTGCCCCGAGCGAGAGCTTGGCGACCGGCAGGCCGGTGGCGGCGTCACGAGCGTTCAGGAAGCCACCGACATCGGTCGAGTAGACGACTCCGTTGGCGACCGAGACGGCCCCGTAGTGGAGCGGGGTGACGTCGCTCGAGGTCCAGGCGGGCAGGCCCTCACGGCCGACCGCCCAGACCTGGCTGGTGAGGCTGTTGGGACCGTAGATCCGGCCATCGTCGAAGGCGGTCGAGCCGACGATGCCGCCCTGGAAGCTGCCGGGCCCGGTAAGCGAGCTCCAGACCGGGTCCATCGTCTCCCGGTCGACCGCCCAGTAGACGCCCGACTTCTGGCCCTGGCCGATGACCTTGCGCCCGTCGGCGAGGGTGAACAGGTTCGCTGAGGAGCCGAAGTCGGCGTCCGGGCTCTCGAGCGAGTCCTCGACGCCGTTCCAAGCGTCGCCGGCGGTCGCCTGGAAGTAGTCGACCACCTTGCCATTCTTCGAGTTGAGCTGGACCATCGAGTCGGTCATCGGGCCGGCCGGCTGGTGGTAGGCGTTGCCTGTGCCGATGTAGAGACGCCCGGTGTCCGGGTCGATCGACGGGGTCGACCAGACTGCGCCGCCGTCGTGGCCCTCGGGGACGGTGTAGGTCTTCCAGAGCCTCTTTCCGTCGCGGGCCGCCAGGGCGTTGATTGTGCCGCGGGCGCTCACCTCGATGCCCGTGACCTGCTCGCCGAAGTAGCCCGACGTGCCGACGAAGACCTTGCCGTCCCAGACTTGCGGGCTGCCGTAGAGGTCCGAGCGCTCCTGCTTGTCGATCACCTTTCGCCAGATCACCTCTGCCGGTGCGACGGTCGAGCGCCGCGATCGCGGGCTGGCCGACAGCGTTCACGGGGACGTAGACGCGCTTGCCCTTGATCGCGGCCGAGGCAGTGATCCGTGCCTCCGCCTCCGCCTCCTCGGCGAGCAGGTCGCGCTCCCAGCGCACCTCGCCGGTGACCGCGTCGAGTGCGAAGACCGTGCCGCCGCGCGAGCCCATCACCAGGATGCCCTTCGCCACCACCGGGGTGCCGGTGAAGTCGCCGTCGGTGGAGTGGTGGCTCCAGGCGGGGCCGAGGCTCGCCGCCTCCGTCGCCGTCGGCCCGAACTCGCCGCCATCGCGGGAGTTCGAGATGTCGTGGCCGTAGACCGGCCAAGCGCCACCGGTGAACGGGGCCTGCTCGGCCGGCGTCGCGAGGGTCATCGGGTCGGGCGTGGAACTGCCACCGCCGCCTTCTTCGGGCGGAGGCTCCTCCTCAGGGGGCGGCTCGCCCTCGGGCGGGGGTGTGCCGCCGCCTGTTCCGGTGTCGTTCACCGCCAGCGTCCCCTTCATCCAGGAGTGCAGCGAGCAGTGGAAGCCGTAGTTGCCGGGCTCGAGCGACGGAACCCCTTCGACGAGCGTCGACTCTCCCGCCGCCACCAGCGCGCTCTGGAAGAGGCCCTCCTGATCGGAGTCGAGATCGTGCTCCGCCGCCGTGTCCTGGTTGGTGAACCGAAGCGTGTCGCCCTTGGACGCGGCGAGCGCCGGCGTCGTGTAGATCAGCGCGTTGGAATAGGCCTGCTGCTCCGCGGCTCCGGCCGTGGCGGGGGCGATGGCGCAGGCGAATAGCGCCGCGGCGCACGCTGCCACGGCCGCCTGTCCCCCGACAACGCGAACCATGGGAAAAGCGTACGGATGGCCATCCGGAAGTTCAACGGGGAACCGTCGCGGGGCAATTAGGGTCGGTCGGAGTTTTCGGACCGACCCTTAGGATCCACGCATGGCGACCTGGATCCTCACCGGCGGCGTGGAGAACTTCCGCATCAACGTCGAGCGCGGCTTCGACGTGATCGGCTTCAAGGAGCGCCGCCGCAACCAGGCGGCCGAGTTCGAGCCCGGCGACGAGATCGTCTTCTACGTGACCGGCCTGCAGGCGTTCGGCGGCATCGCCCGGGTCACGTCCGAGATGTTCGAGGACCGCGAGCCGATCTGGCCGCAGGGCAAGAAGAAGTACCCCGAGCCGTATCCATGGCGTGTTGACGCGGAACCGGTGACGATCCTCGACGAGGACGACTTCCTCCCGGCCGAGGAGTTGGTCGACAAGCTCGAGCATGTTTCCAAGTGGCCGCTCGAGCACTGGCACCTCGCCTTCCAGGGCCAGCTGCGCACCGTCGGCGAGGCGGACGCCGAGCTGCTGCGGTCGCGGATTCAGGCCGCGGTCCCCGCCTGACCGCGCTGAGGCCCACGTGATCCACGATCGCCACTTCACGGTCGAGGAGGCGAACGCCCTGCTCGACCGGATCACGCCGATGCTGCACAAGCTGCGCGACGCCAAGAACGAGTTGCTCGACGACGAGGCCCGCGAACTGCTCACCGAGGCCTCCGCCACGAACGGCGGCGGCGACCCGGGCAAGCAGGTCGGCGAAGCGTTCCTCCAGGTGCGGCGGCTGCTCGAGGCGCTCAGCCAGGCCGGGATCGTCGTCCGCGACGTCGACCGCGGCCTGATCGACTTCCCCACGGTGATGGACGGCGAGGAGGTCTACCTCTGCTGGGAGTTCGGCGAAGACGAGATCGAGTACTGGCACGACCTCGAGTCCGGCTTCGGGGGCCGCCAGCCGCTGTAGGCACGGCGGTTCCCCGAAGGGACGGGAGCGCCGAGTCCGCGACGCAAGGCGCAGAGGTCGCGGGCTTGTAGGGAGGGTGGATTGGCGGGTCTGGTGACTTCTTGCGCGACTTTCGTGCGCTGAGTTCGGTGACTTCGCGACCTGGTTTTGGGACCGCCGTGGCGAGAAAAGGGTCATATCCGGACCTAACTCGCCACGGCCTCCATCCCTTTCCCTTCATGCCCGCGACCTAGGCGCCTCGCGACGCGCCCAGCGCGGTTTCGTCCCTCGGCTCTTCAGCGTTGCAGGCAGTCTCCGTTCCCTGGCGAAGGGGGTTCGGATGGTCTTCCGACCCTTCCACTGCAAGCGCGACCTTTAGGATTTGCAAGGGTTTCGTAAGCGTGTATCGATTTGCAGCCATTTCGGCCGGTGTTGCGACCGCGGTTCTGACCGCGGGAGTTGCCGCTGCCCAGGAGCCGGCGACCGGCGAGACGCCGGCGGCCGAGATCGAGCCGGCGGCGAATGCCGAGACGCCCGCCGAGCCCGCCCCCGTGCCGCTCGGCGACGGCGGTGTGGGCCCGGGCGGTGGCGATGACGATGACGACGGTGGGAAGGGCGACGGCGACGGAGGCAAGGGGGATGGCGGGAAGGGGGACGGGGGCAAGGACAAGCCCGGCCGACGACCGCTGAAACTGCTCCGCGCCGACGCGAAGCCGAGCAAGGCCTGGTTCAAGGGCCGTGACGCCGTTTTCCGATTCGAGATCGACGGGCGGCGGAAGCGGAACGTGATCGTCCAGGTCAAACGCAAGGGGCCCGACCCGGCGATCGTCCGCCGCTTCGAGCTGACCGGGGTCCGCCCCAACGACACGCGGACCGTCGCGTGGAACGGGCGCACGGACGGCAAGAAGTTCGCTCGGCAGGGCAACTACAAGTTCAAGGTCCGAGCGCGCCACGGCGACGCGGCGATCACCAAGGACGCCGCGGGCAAGCCGGAGGCCGGCTTCTTCAAGCACAAGTTCCCGATCCGCGGGGCGCACTCCTATGGCGCGGGCCTCGGCGACGGGCGCGGTCACCGCGGCGTGGACGTCTTCGCCGGCTGCGGCACCAAGCTGCAGGCGGCGCGTGCGGGCAAGGTCCAGTTCAAGGCCTTCCAGAAGGAGGGAGCGGGCCACTATCTCGTGATCGACGGGAAGGGCACCGGCAAGGATTACGTCTACATGCACCTCCAGCACGCCTCGCCGCTGGCGGAGGGTGACAAGGTCCGCACCGGCCAGCCGATCGGCAACGTCGGCGAGACCGGCAACGCGCAGGGCTGCCACCTGCACTTCGAGCTCTGGTCGGCACCGGGCTGGTACGAGGGCGGCGACTTCCTGGACCCGGTGCCGAAGATGCGCGCCTGGGACCGCTGGAGCTGAGTTCGGCACAATGCGCGGCCCACATGCGACGCGCTCTCGTACTCATCTGTGTCCTGTGTCTCGCCGTCCCCGCGGCGGCTGATGCTGCTCGGGGGCCTACCGGGACGGCGGAGCGGCTTGCCGAGAAGACGATCCTCGACCTGAACGGGGTGCTCGCGGGGACTCGGGCGAGCCTCGCCGAGGCCGCGGACCTGCCTTCGGTCCAGGCGCAGGACGCAGCGGCCTGCCAGACGGAGATCGCGCCCTTCGCGGACAAGCGCTACACCGGAGTCGGCGCGGCGAACCTGGACGGCGGCCTCTACTGCTTCTCGGCCGGGCTCCCCTCCCCCATCAACATCGCTGACCGGGCCTACTTCCTACGCACCGTCGGCACCCGCGCCCTGGGCGTCGGCGACTTCCAGATCGGCCGCGCCACCGGCATCAACGCGGCCGGCGTCGGCTATCCGGTGTTCGGCGACGACGGGGCGCTGACCGGCATCACCATCGCGCCCATCTCACTCACCTGGCTCGGCGACAGGGTCGCGCGGCGGCACTCGAAAAAGGCCGCCGATTCGCTGGTCCTCGACGACCACGGGACCGTGCTCGCGCGAGCCGGGGAGATCGACACCCCCAACGGGACCAACATCGGCGGCGGCAAGCTGGCGAAGGCGATCCTCGGCGACGACTTCGGCCACGGCAAGTTCACCCTGGCGGGCAATCCGCTTCACACCGCATGGGGAACCGTGCCCCTTTCCGACGGCGAGTGGCACGTGGCCGTTAGCGTTCCCTGAGCGCCTCGCCGACCAGGTCGCTGTCGTGCTCGTAGTCCAGTAGGCCCTCGGCTTCGCCGACGGGGACCCAGCGCAACTCGTCCACCTCCGCGTTGGGCGTGAACCGGTCCGGTCCCGGGAGCGCGGTCATCGCCCACCACCGCACCCGCTTGGGGCGGCCCTTGCGATCGTGGTATTCGATTGCGGTCAGTTCCGCCCCGAGTTCGCACTCCAGGCCGGTCTCCTCCGCGACCTCGCGCAGCGCCGCCTCCTCCCACCCCTCCCCCGGGTCGAGCTTGCCCTTCGGCAACGACCAGTCGTCGTACTTGGGACGGTGGACCACCGCCACCTCGGGCCCGCCGTCGCCGTCGCGCACGACGACGCCACCGGCCGCCCGGATCTCGTCGCTCACGCGTCGAGAGCCGCGAGGACCTGGTCGTCGTGCTGCGCGGGCTTCACCTTGCGCAGGACGTCGGTGACCTTGCCGCCGGCGTCGATCACGAACGTGGTCCGCTCGTTGCCCCAGTACTTCTTGCCGTACATGTTCTTCTCGACCCAGACCCCGTAGAGCTCGGCGATCGCGTGGTCCTCGTCGGCGAGCAGGTCGAAGTTCAGGCCCTGCTTCTCGTGAAAGGCCTTCACCTTCTTCACGGTGTCCGGGGATACGCCGAGCACGGTCGCGCCGGCGGCGTCGTAGTCCGGCGCGTGGTCGCGGACACCGCAGGCCTGAGTTGTGCATCCCGGGGTATCCGCTCGCGGGTAGAAGTAGAGGACCACCGGGCCGCCCCGCAGCTCGGCGAGGCTGACGTCCTCGCCGTCCTGGTTCGGCAGCGTGAAATCAGGGGCGGTTTCGCCAGCTTCGACCATCGCTCCGATCCTATGCAAGTGCCACGGCCAGGTCGGCCGCGGACTTCTCGATCGCGTCGGCGAGGTCGCCGATGCCGGTGACGGCGTCCGGGTCACTGGCAAGCCCGATGGCGAGCGCGCCCGCATAGGAGACGGCGGAGACCCGCAGCGCGTGGCGATCGGCGGGCTCGGCGACCGAGAGAAACCCCGCGGCCTTCGCGCCGAGCACGTAGACCGCGTCCTTCGGCCCGGGCACATTCGAGATCGAGACCGCGAAGTCCCGGGGGCCGGAGGCAAGCCTGGTTACGCCGCGGTAGAGCGGCTTGAAGCGGGAGACGGCGTGGAAGAAGTCGTAGAGCTCCTCCGGGTCGCCGGCCTCCTTGCGCGTCGTCGTCTCGGCGTTGATCACGCGCAGCCGCTCGAACGGATCGGCGATGTCCAGGCGCAGGTCGACGTTCAGGAAGGAGTCGCGGTTGCCGAGCCCCTCGTCGCCCTCGCGGCCGTGCAGGCTGACGGGTACCTGGGCCCGCAGGGCTCCGCGAGACCCGCCGCCCTGCGCGCTCAGCCAGTCCCGCAGTCCGCCGGCGACGACCGCCAGCAGGACGTCGTTGAGCGTGACGTGCGTGCCGAGCCGCGTGGTGCCGAGGTGCGCGACGCCCTTCAGCTCGTCCATGTCGAGCCATGCCGCGGCGACCTCGCGCCGCGGGCCGATCTTGCGGTCGAGCACGCTCGTTCCTCCGAGCGGGAGCAGCTCGCGCGCGACCGTGGCCGGCAGCTTCGCCACCTCGCGTGCGCCCGCCGCCCACTTCGAGGGGTCGCCGGCGCCCTTCAGGGTTCCGGCGACCGCGCCGGGGACCTCGCCGATCCGCTTGCGCACAGTCGCGCCGGCGGCGTCGAGCGCGCTCGGCTCCGGCGCCGGCTCCCACTCCCCCGGTTCCTCCGGCGGCGGATCCGGCTCCGTGTCCCAGACAAGCTCGCCCGCGGCGATCATCGAGGTGATCCCGTCGGCGAGGGCGTGGTGGAACCTCATCACCAGCCCGGCGTGGTCCCCCTGCATCGGCACCACGTCGATCCGCCACAGGGGCCGCTCGTGGTCGAGCCGCTGCTCGAACAGGCGGGACGCGGCCTCGAGCAGCCCCTGGCCGTCGACCGGCTCCGGGACCTCGACCTCACCGACGTGGTTCGCGATGTCGAACTCGGGATCGTCGGCCCAGGAGGGATCGGCGACCGAGCCCGCTGGGAAGACCACTCGGCGGCGCGCTCTCGGCTCGCGATGGACGCGCGACGCGACGGATTTACGAAGATCGTCGGCAGTCAGCGGCCCACCGGGCCGCGGTCCGACGATCAGGACCTTCAGGGTGTGGCCCTTGATCGCCTCGGTTTCGAGGCGGAGGATCTGCGCGTCGTCAAATGAGAGTCGTTCCAAGGGAGGAACATGGAATACAACACGTTGAGCTACGAGACCGACGGCCCGGTCACCGTCCTGACCTACGACCGGCCCGATCAGCGCAACGCGGTCAGCCGCGAGATGAACTCCGAGCTGCACCACGCGTGGCAGCGTTTTCGCGACGACGACGGGGCCTTCGTGCTCGTGATCACGGGGCGCGGCGACGCCTTCTGCGCCGGCTGGGACCTCCAGGATGCCGCCGACCTGGAGAAGCCCGAGTGGGACGAGTTCAAGACCTCGATCATGAACACCCCGGGCGAATGCGGCTACACGCGCAAGGTCGACGTGATCAAGCCGGTGATCGCCGCCGTCAATGGCTGGGCGGTCGCCGCCGGGCTGGAGAACGCACTCCTCGCCGACATCCGAATCGTCGCCGAGAACGCGGTCTTTGGCGCGCTCGAGCGGCGCTGGAACATCGTCGCCGGCGACGGGATGACGGTGCGGCTGCCGCTCGTCGTCGGCTACGGCCGAGCGATGGAGATGATCGTCACCGGCCGGCCCGTCGACGCCGAGGAGGCCCTGCGGATCGGCCTCGCGAACGAGGTGGTGCCCGAGGGCAAGTCGCTGGAGCGGGCGGTCGAGCTGGCCCACCAGATCGCCGAGCTGCCCCAGGGCGCGATCCGCTCCGACAAGGAGACGATGGTCCGCAACGTCGGCCGGACCTACGAGGAGCAGCTGCGCCAGGAGGCCGAGGCCTGTTACTCCATGTTCGCCCGGCGCGACTCGCAGTCGATCGGCGCCGGCGCGTTCAAGCGCGGCGAGACGCCCGAATGGCCGAACCATGGGCTCTGAACCGAAGCTGAATCGAAGACAGGCACTTGCCGGCATGGGATCGGTGAGCCTCGGAGCGCTGCTCGCGGCGTGCGGGGCCGATAGCGCGACGACGACCCGCGCCGAGCGGTTCGACGAGATCCTCGGCCTGCACGCTGACCGCCGAAGAGACCGAGGGTCCCTACTACTTCGACGTCGACTCGATCCGCAGCGACATCCGCGAGGACCGCCAGGGCGTGCCGCTGCGGCTGGCCGTTCGGGTTCGTGGTGCGGACGCTTGCGAGGCACTCGAGAACGCCGTCGTCGACATCTGGCACGCCGATGCCGGCGGCACGTACTCCGGGTTCGAGGACGGCGCCGGCGAGACCTTTCTTCGCGGCGCCCAGGTCACCGATCGCGACGGCATCGTCGAGTTCAAGACGATCTATCCCGGTTGGTACCCGGGCCGCACCACCCACATCCACGCCAAGGTGCACGTCGACAAGCAGACCGTCCTGACCACCCAGCTCTACTTCCCCGACGAGCTGTCCGACGAGGTCTTCGCCCAGGCTCCGTACGTCTCGTCCGGCCGCACCGTCACCAACGCGAACGACGGCATCTTCGACGAGTCACTCATGCTGGCGATGGCCGAGGACGGCGACGGCTACCTGGGCACGATCTCCTTCGATGTGGAGACGGCCTAGAGGGGCCATGGCGAGCGGACCCGCGTGGTCTCCCTGGCGAGGCCCGCGTAGGCCTCCTCGGGATCGTCGGTTGCCTCGCTGACCGAGGCGCCGTGCCGGGCCGCCACGTCGTTGACCGGGTAGTGGGTGGACTGGTCCGGAGAGCGCGCGCCGGTCATGAGGATCGCGCAGGGCCCGTCGCCCGCGCCGACGAAGATGTGCTCGGTCCAGGGCGGGCAATGCAGGTAATCCCACTGCCGGAGCGGGCGCTCCTCCCCCTCGACGATCGCCAGGCATTCACCGGCGAGAACGAGGAAGCCCTCCTGGTCTGACTCGGCGTGGTAGCGGGCGCTCGCCTGCCCGGGCTCGACCACGTGGACGTTGAATGCGTACTGGCCGAACGGCACCTCGTCGCTCTCGAACCGGCACCACCGGCCGTGATCCGGATTCAGCTCCCAGCTCGCCTCGGAGAGGTTGAGGACGAACCAGCCGTCGCCCTCGACGACCTTGCCGGTTTCCGTCTCTTTGACCTCGGCCTCTTTCACGACCCTGAGCTCATACCCGCCTTTACACTCGATTACCGGTGGCTGTCGCAGCACAAGCACGGACGCTTCGGAACTTCGTCGCCGGCTCGTGGGTCGAGGCGGCGGACGAGGGCACGCTCGAGGATCGGGACCCGGCGAGCGGCGAGCTGACCGCGCTCGTGCCCCGGTCCGGTGCCGGCGCAGTGGACGCCGCAGTTAGCGCCGCTCGCGCCGCTCAGCCGGAGTGGGCGGAGACGCCGCCACAGGAGCGCGCCCGCGCCGTGCTCGCCCTCCGCGAGGCGCTGGTCGAGCATCGGTCCGAGATCGCGGCGCTGGTCACCGCCGACATGGGCAAGACGCTCGCCGACGCCGACGGCGAAGTCGGCCGGGGGATCGAGTCCGTCGAGGCCGCCGCGGCGATCCCCCACCTGCTCAAGGGCGAGACCCTGGAGGGCGTCGCGCGCGGAGTGGACGTCGAGATGGTCCGCCAGCCGGTCGGCGTGGTCGCCGCGATCACCCCGTTCAACTTCCCCGCGATGATCCCGCTCTGGTTCCTGCCGTTCGCGCTGGCGACGGGCAACGCCTTGGTGATGAAGCCCTCCGAGCGCGACCCGCTGCCCTCCGAGCGGATCTTCGAGTTGCTCGAGGCGACCGGGGCCTTCCCGCCCGGAATCGCGAACCTCGTCCACGGCGACCGCCCCGCGGTCGAGGCATTGCTTGAGCACCCCGAGGTCGACGCGGTCTCGTTCGTCGGCCAGGCCTCGACCGCCCGGATCATCGCGACCCGCTGCGCGGAGACCGGGAAGCGCTCGCAGGCGCTCGGGGGCGCGAAGAACTCGCTCGTCGTCATGCCCGATGCCGACCTCGACCAGGCCGTTCCCGCGATCATGGGCTCGGCCTTCGGAGCCGCAGGGCAGCGCTGCCTGGCCGGCTCGGTCTGCGTCGTCGTCGGCGACGACGGGCGCCAGGACGAGGTGCGCGAGGCGCTCTCGAAGGCCGCCGCCAAGCTCGTCTCCGGTCCGGGCGCCGACGCCGGCACCGACGTCTGCCCGATGGTCTCGCCGGAGGCGCGCGAGCGGGCCGAGGCGGCGGTCGGAACGGCGATCGAGGCGGGCGGCGAGCTGGTTCTCGATGGCCGCGTCGGCGGCGGTGAGGCCGGCACGACCCTGGGACCCACCCTCGTCGAAACCGCCGACCGCGAGTCGGAGCTGGCCCGCGAGGAAATCTTTGGCCCGGTGCTCGCTCTCGTCCGCGCAGCCGACCTGGACGACGCGCTCGAATTCGTCAACGGCTCGCGTTATGGCAACGCCGGGGCGATCTTCACCGGCTCCGGCGCCGCGGTGCGCGAGTACCAGCGTCGCGTCGAGGCCGGCATGCTCGGCGTCAACATCGGCGTCCCCGCTCCGGTCGCCTGGTTCCCATTCGCCGGTTGGAAGGACTCCTGCGACGGCGACCTGCACGCGAACGGGACCGACGCGGTCGAGTTCTACACGCGCAAGAAGGTCATCACCTCGCGCTGGTGAGGGCGGGCTCCTATCGGCCGAGGGTCGGGAGCGCTGCGTCCGCGCCGCGAGGCGCCGTGGTCGCGGGGCTTGTAGGGAGTGAGCCATGGGGCGAGTTAGGTGACGTCTTGCGCGTCTTTTCGTGCGTGAAGTTGAGCGCCGTCACGAGTTATGGGTCTATACGACCAGTAACTCGTGACGGCCGAGGTTCGCGAGCCATGCTGCGGCGCGTTATCCGGTCATATGCGCCCGAAACGCGCCCCGGCCCCCTCATCCCTTTCCCTTAATGCCTCGCGACCTACGGCGCCTCGCGACGCGCGTCCGGCGCGGTTTCGTCCCTCGCCCGCTCGGCCCGGCTCCTACCCCTTGCCCTTCCAGGCCGCGCGGCCCGGGGATTCCGTGAGCTCCAGCTCGTAGTCGAGCCAGCGGGAGGCCTTCGCGCCGAGCCGGTCGTAGACGGCCTTGGCGCGCTCGTTGTCGAGGGCCGTCTGCCACTCGAGCGCCACGGCGTCGTGCGACCGGGCCCAATCGGCGCAGGCCTCGATCAGCCGGTCGGCGAGGCCCAGGCCGCGCGCGGCCGGATCGACGAAGAGGTCGTCGAGCAGGCCGACGCGGCCGCCGCGGAGCATCGACCACTTGATCGCGGAGGTCGCGAAGCCGGCCAGCGGAGCGCCCTCCTTGCGGGCGGCGAAGACGATCCCCTCGCCGCCGACCAGCGCGCGCGTCATCGCCTCGATCGAGGAGTCGGACGGCTCGGTGCCGTAGAAGTCGCAGTACCCGCGCATCAGCGGCAGCAGCTCGGGGAAGTCGTCGTCGGTCGCGACGACGATTTCGTAGTCCTCAGTCACAAGCCCAACCTACCGGTCCGTTTCTCCGCCGTCAGGCGCGGGTAGGCGAGCCGCATGAGCACGATCCACGAAGCCCCGGTGCCCGGTCCGCCCGCGCCCCCGACCCCTCAGCCCGAGCCGCCCAGCCCTGGGCCCGGCCCGCCCGATCCCTCGCCGGGTCCGCCCGGGCCGCCCGACCCGGACCCGCCGCAGATCTAGCGGCCCTTGCTCGCGCCGGAGGCGTCGAGCTTGTCGAGCCGCGTGCGGAACTCGCCCGAGCCGACGACTTCGGCGCCGGCGTCGGTGACGGCGCGGCTCAGCGCCTTGTCCGAGGTGACCACGGTGACGCTGGACGAGTCGGGATGGTCCGCGACGATCCGCTCGATCCGCCGGTCGGCCGCGTTCGCCCCGCCGGGGGCGAACTGGACCTCGATCCCGTGGCCCCGAAGGACCGAGTCGATCGGACGGCCGTCGAAGACGACCGTCAGTTCGTCGCCCGACTCCTCGGCGTAGGCACGCAGAACCCACGCCATCAGGCGCATCGCTTCGGTCCGGTCCTCCCACCAACCGTCGGGCCGGGATCCGATCAGGTTCATTCCATCTACGAGAAGCATCGTGCTTCCCTGCCTTCAATTGAGGCTAGTGCCGTCTCTTTCAACACGCGAGCCGACTCAGGGCTGCGGCAATAGCGCCGATTTCGGCTCTGCCGCGAGCCCGCGGCGCTCGGCCAGGCGTTCCAGGACGAGCGCGGTGTCGGCGATCGGGACGCCCGTCACGTGCTCGTCGCGGGCCTCGAAGTCGCCGATGATCGCCGCGAGAGCGGCCGCGTAGCCGGGACCGTCGCCCGCGGCCAGCGCGTCGATCGCGGCCGCGGCCCGGTCGTACGCATCACCGCCTCCGGCCATGGTCTCGGCCGCCGGGCGGGCGGCCTCGTCGTCGCCTTCCACAAGCGCCGCGAGCGCGATCACGTAGGCCGCGGCCGGGGTCGTCGCCTCCCCGACCTCTGCGCGCGCAAACGCCGCTTCCTCATCGCCGGCGCCGGCGAGCACCGCGGCCTTCAGCATCCCCGTCAGCCGGCCGTAGGCGGTGGCGTGCGCCTCCTCCCAGGAGCGGCGATAGAGCCGCGAGACCTCGGCGAAACCAACGGCAGCCGCATCGGCGTGGCCGTCGAGCAGCGCTCGCTGCGCCTCAGCCTCCCGCTCGAGCGCCTCGAGCAGGATCCGCTGGGACTCCTTCAGCTGGACTCCTGGCCGCGCGGCGCGGGCAGCTCGGCGGCCGCGGCGGCGTCGATCTTCAGCAGCACGCCGCGCTCGAAGATCTCCTCGACCAGCTCCCCTTCGACGAACCGCTCGCTGCCGCCGAGCAGGCCCTGCTCGATCTCGAGGCCGTCGAAGATGTCTGCCTGCATGTCGGCGACGACGCGCTTCACCTTGCCCAGCTCCTCGCCGTCGCACGAGTACACGGGCTCCCCGCCCTCCAGGGTCAGGTACGAGCCGGGTGTGCCGAGGTCGTCCACGGGTCGAGCCTACCGAGCCAAGCGGCTCAGCCCTGGCCGGCTTCTTGGCGGGCGAGGTCGAGCTCGCGCTGGACCGTCCCTGTCTGGTTCGGGATCTCGAGGCGCTGCTCGAGGATGGGGATCGCCTCCTCGGGGCGCCCGGCCTCCCGGAGCGCGTTGCCGAGATTGAAGAGGGCGTAGGCGTAGGTGAGGTCGGTGGTGCCCTCGGGGAAGGAGTCGACGGCCTGCTGGAGGATCGGGATGGCTTCGTCGTAGCGGCCTTCCTGGATCAGGGCGAAGCCCTGGTCGTTGAGGGTGGCGGGATCGGCTCTTGAGGGCTCGGCTCGTTGGAGGGTGTCGGGGCGGGCGCCCCCGTTCGGCGTTTCCTCCGGCTCGCTCTGGTTCTGGTGGCGGTGTCCGCTCCGGCTCGCTCCGCGTTCTGGGCCGGTTGCGTGGTGTTGGGCTCGTCTTCGCCTGTGAAGAGGTTGATCGCGAAGACGATCAGGCCGGCCAGGGCCAGTCCCGCGATGACGATGAGGAGGGCTCTGGGCGGCCTGCGCGCCGAGTCCTCGGTCCGGTGGATCACCATGCTCGGCGGGCGAGGTGGGAGCGGAAGCGGGTCGCGGGGAACGGCTCCAGGCTGGTCGGCGTCGAGCGCGTCGGTGATCCGGTCGACGAGCTCGCCCGCGGAGCGCGGACGCTCGGAGGGGTTGCGAGCGAGCCCCGCCTGAAGGGTCTCAGCAAGTGCGCCGGGGGCCTCCGGCCAGGCGTCGCGGATGTCGGGCGGCGCCGAAGTTGCCGCTCGATGGACGACCTCGGCAGGGGTCGAGCCGCGGTTCACGGCCTCGCCGGAGAGCGACTCGTAGGCGAGGACGGCGAGGCCGTAGACGTCAGCCTCCGGGCCGCCCGGGTCGTCGGCGTCGAGCCGCTCCGGCGCCACGTAGGCGAGCGTGCCGACGATGTCGTTGGCGGTCGTGATCCGAGTGGCCTCGGCCGCCGTGGCGATCCCGAGGTCGGCGAGCTTGACCGAGCCGTCGTCACCCAGCAGGACGTTCGCCGGCTTCACATCACGATGGACGATCCCGTTGTCGTGCGCGTGGTCGAGGGCCGCGGCGACGGCGTACAGGATGTCGAGCGCGCGCTCGTGCTCGAGCGGGCCACGCTCGATCTCGTCAGCGAGGGTCTCCCCCTCCACGTATTCCATGACGATCAGCACGCCGTCAGAACCGGTGACGGTGTCGAAGACGGTGACCACGTTCGGATGGCTCAACGTCGCCCCGAGGCGCGCCTCGCGCCGGAACCGCTTCATCAACGGTCCCGTCGCCTCGTCCGGGTCGTACTCCCGGCGCAGCCGCTTGACGGCCACGTGACGCCCCAGGACCTGGTCCTCGGCGAGATAGACGGTCGCCATGCCGCCGCTTCCCAGGCGCTCGATCAGCTCATATCTGCCGGCGAGAAGCGTGCCCTCGCCGATCTCCAGACTTTCCGACATTCGTGACGCGTACCCGATATTGGCCCTCGCAAGTCATCGTGTTTCCACCGTTGCCGGCCGGGTAGCGAACGTCACATGGCCGAAACGATGGATCCGAAGGAAGCCCGCGAACCCGTCGCCTCGAACGACGTCTTCGTGCTTGACGTGCGGGATGAAGAGGAATGGTCCGACGGCGCCGAGCGGGTGCCCGGTTCGGCGCACATCGCCGCGGACGAATTGGAGTCCCGGATCGACGAGCTTCCGGACGACCGCAAGATTCTCCTCGTCTGCCCCGATGGCGAGCGCAGCGCCGAAGTCGCCGAGGAGCTTGATGCCGGCGATCGCGAGATCGTCGTGCTCGAGGGCGGCGTGAAGGCCTGGAAGAAGGACAAGCTGCTGACCCAGCCGTCGCCGGATCCCGCGGGCCCGAAGGGCGAGGACGAGGAACCGCACGAGAGCCCCGAGGACGACGAGGACGACCGATGACCATCGCGGTCATCGTCGGCGTCTGCATCATCCTCGCGATACTCGCCTTCCTGCTGCCGCGGCTCTCACACGGTCCGCAGCGCGGAGTCGACAAGACGCTCGGCGTCGGTCAGCGCGCCGGAGGCTCGGTGCCGGGGCCCATCGGTCGGCTCCTTCAGAAGCCGTTCTCGAGCTCGCGCAAGGCGACCAATAAGAGCGCCTCGAAGGGCCGCGAGGCCCGCGGCAAGCTCCCCGTCTAGCTCGTCTAACGGCGGTCGAGCGGGGTCCAGGCGGTGCCGTCGCGCTCCTGGCCGAGCCAGGCGCCGCGAATTCCGGCGGCCTCCATCGCGAGGCGCAGCAGCTGCGCCTCGTAGCCGGTGCGCGGCACCGCGAACCTGGACTTCTGCGCACGGCAGGCGGCCTTCGCATCGGCGAACTCGACCCGGTCCTCGCTGACGCTCCATTCACCCGCCTTCGATCGGCAGGCCGCCGGCCGCTTGCCGGCGCAGGCGCGGCTCTTCCAGCGACCAAACGGCACCGAGCCACCGACGCGCTGCACCGAGCATGACCCCTTCGCGGGCTCACCGGGCCCCCAGCTCCAGATCACCGCAGCCAGCCTGGGATCGGCGATCGCGAGTTGGTCGAACCCGAGCAACTCGACGCCGCAGCGGGCGAGCTGGGCGGCCGTCAGATCGTCGATCGCACCCGGGTCGCCGACCGTCGCGCTGAGCGCGGTCGAGTCCTCGTAGTAGCGAACCATCTGCGCGTCGTACTCCTCGCGGGTGAAGTCGGTGCCGCACTCGGGAAACTCGGAGTACTCGCCGATCCCGGTCTCCAGGTGGTCATCCCAGGTGAAGACCGCGCCCCGCCAGCTCGCGGCGGGGCCGCAGTCGGTGACCATTACGACCTGGGCTGCGGTGGCGCGGACGTCCTCGCGCGAGAGGTCGGCGGGTACCTCCTCACAGCCGTCAGCCGTCGGCTTTGGCCTGTGGATAGCCGAGCCCAGCCGCTCCTCGATCGTCGCGCCCGCGTCCTCGTAGCCAGGCGGGGTGTCCATGTCGTCCTCGAGGTAGAGCAGGAGGACCTGGTCCGGGTTCTCGGCCAGCCAGGCCGCGATATCAGTGAGGACCTGATCGAGGGTCTTCTCGATGGTGCAACCGAGGTTCCCCTCCGAGCTGTCGCGGGCGTGGCAGACGACGGTCGTCATGCCGCCACCAGCGAGGCTCGGAAAGTAATGGAGGTCGAGCTCGATCGAGCGGATGCCCATGTCGAGCTGCTCGCGGATCGTGATCTGCTGGTTCGAGTCGTTGGCCGAGATCGTCTGGCCCATCTCGGCCGTCGAGTTGAACGAGTTGTGGGTGCCGACCCACGGCGCATCGCGGAAGCCGAGGTCCGAGCTCAGCTCGTACTGGAGCGCGAGCGCTCGCTCGACCCACGCGGCATCGCCGCCGGCCTCGCCCCGCGTTGTGTTCGCCCCCGCCAACGCAATGGCCGGCACCGTCAGAGCCAGCGCGAATGTCGCGGCGAGGACGCGCCTGCCCCAGCGCACCCTTCTCACGGAATCGAGATTAGACGTGGCGGCCGGCGCGGGCGCCGGTTAAGTCGACCAGCCGAGAACCGTGAACGGCGGATAGCGGACGCCGTGCGCCTCGACCTCGATCTCGGCGTCGCCGAATTTCGCGCGCAGCTCGTCGGCGATCTCACTCGCGCGCTCCTCGGTGGGCGCGCCAACGAAGACATGTCGCCAGCGGCGCCGCACCGGGTTGCCGGCGGCGCGCGTCTCCTCGACCAGCTCCAGCGCGTCCTCGAGCTTCTCGAAGTCGACGCGGACCTCGAACGGCATCTCGCCGGTGTCCTGGGCTTCGGCGAGCGCGGCGGCCTCGCGGCCGCGGTACTCGGCGATCCGGTCCGACTCGGTCTCGGGCAGCGGCTCGCCCGCATCCTTCCAGGTCTCCGCGTCGGGATGCCAACGGGTGATCCAGATGTCGGCCGACAGGTCGTCGGCGTTGAGCAGGCCTCGCAGGACTCGCTCGGCCTCCTGGGCCGAGTCCTGGCTGTCCGTGTAGACGTTGAGGCGGGAGCCGTCGCGGGTGACGATCGCGCCGCCGCCCAGCCGCTCTCGGGCATCGTCGTCGAGACCGTGCGCGCGCAGCCGCTCGCCCAGCGAGAAACCGTGCCGCTCCTCGTTCAACTCCACCTCGACTCGCCATTCTTCGCTCATCGGAACCAGCCTATCTGGCAAGCAATCGGAGTTAGTGTCCGCCCGTGCCCGAGGAGCTCAGCCCGGCCGCGGCGGCGGCGAGGTTCAACCGCAGCGACACGCTCGGCATCCCGCTGGGCCCCGGCCAGCCCGGCGCACTGCTCGAGGCGATGGGCGAGCGCGACGACTGGGAGGAGCTCCGCGTCGGCGGCGCGCTGCTGACCGTCCTGACGCAACTCTTCGGACACCCCAACGTCCATTACCTCTCCGGCTTCTTCGGACCGCTCGAGCGGGCGCTCCGTGACCAGGGCGCGAACATCGGTTTCGCCCCCGCCGACTTCCGCCGCTTCGAGCCGATCCTGGAGGCGCAGAAGCCGCGGGTGATGGCGACGATCGCCTGCCCGCCCGATGCGGACGGGTGGTGCAGCCTCTCGCTGCACGCCGGCGCGACCACCGCCGAGTGCAAGCGCGCGGGCGCCGATCCCGACCGGCTGCTGATCGTCGAGACGTCGGAGAAGCTCCCCCGGACCTTCGGGATTCTCCCTGAGCACCGGCACGCGCTACACGTCGATGAGATCGACATCCTCGTCGCCTCGGACCGCGAGCCGCTGCCGATCACCGAGCCTGAGCCGAACCAGACCGACCGTGCGATCGCCGAGCACGCTGCCGCACTGATCCCCGACGGCGCGACGCTGCAGACCGGGATCGGCGCGGTCCCTTCCACGATCGCCGGCCTGCTGGCCGACGGCGACGGGGGCGACTACGGGGTCCACTCAGAGATGTTCACCACCGGGCTGATGCTGCTCCACGAAGCCGGCAAGGTGACCAACAGCAAGGGCTGTTACGACGGGGTCTCCGTCGCCACCTTCGCGGCGGGCAAGCCCGAGCTCTACGCCTGGCTCGACGGCAACGAGGAGGTCGCGTTCCTGCCGGTCAACCTGGTCAACTCGCAGGAGTCGATCGCTCGCAACCGGGCGATGGTCACGATCAACGGCGCGATGGCGATCGACATCCAGGGCCAGGTCGTCGCCGACACGATCGCCGGCAACCAGTACTCGGGGATCGGCGGCCACGAGGACTTCATCGCGGGCCCGTCGCTGTCGCTCGAGGACCGCTCGCTGCTCTGCATGTCCTCAACGGTCGAGATCAAGGGCGAGAAGCTCTCGCGGATCGTTCCCTGGTTCGACGCCGGCACGGTGATCACCACCCCCCGCCACCAGGTCGACGTGGTCGTCACCGAGCACGGCGCGGCAGAGCTTCAGGGCAAGACGATCCACCAGCGCGGCGAGGCGCTCGCCGCGATCGCCCACCCGGACTTCCGCGACGAGCTGCTGGCGGCGGCGGAGCGCGCCTCCGGCGGGCGCGCTCCGTTCCCCGCGTAGGTGGGATAAGGCCTACGCGGGGCTTGGCTCGGCGTCCGCGCCCTGGCCGATCTCGACGTGGGCGCGGCTGTCGCGGCTGCTGATCAGCGTCAGGGTCAGGACGAGCCCGAGGGCCGCGATCCCCGAGCCGGCCAGGAAGGCGGACTGGAAGCCCTCCGTGAGCGCTCCGGTGAGCGCCGACGGGTCCCCTCCCGAGCTCGCCAGGGCGTCGTTCGTGGTCGAGTTGGCGATCGTCGCCAGGACCGCGAGCCCGAGCGCGCCGCCGATCTGCTGAGAGGTATTGATCAGCCCGCTGGCCAGGCCCGCCTCCTGTTCGCCGACGTCGGTGACCGCGGCGATCGTCGTCGTCACGAAGGCGAAGCCGAGTCCGACCGCCGCCAGCAGCGAGGGTCCGAGGATGTCGGAGGTGAAGCCGCCGCCGAGCGACACCTGGGAAAACCAGGCGAGCGCAATCGCGATAAACGCCATCCCCGTGGCCAGCACCGGCTTGAAGCCGACGCGGGTCACCAGCTGCGAGGCGATACCCGCCGAGAGGATGATCGCGACCGAAAGCGGCAGGTAGGCGAGGCCCGCCTCGATCGGGCTGTAGCCAAGCGTCTGCTGCATATAGAGCGTGATGAAGAAGAACATCGAGAACAGCGACGCGCCGACGAGCAGCCCGACGATGTTGGCCCCGGTCCTCGTCCGGTTGGAGAAGATCCGGAACGGCATCAGCGGCGCTGCCGAGCGCAGCTCGATCGCGATGAACGCGCCGATCAGGCCAGCGGCAAGCGCGAGCAGGCCGAGCGTCTGGCCCGACCCCCAGCCGGCGTTCGTCGCATCGACGAGCGCGTAGACCAGCACGGACAGGCCGGCCGTGACGGTCACGGCCCCGGCGACGTCGAAGTGGCGGGTCGCCGACTCCGAGCGGCTCTCGGCGATCAGCGACGGGGCGAGCGCCGCGGCGGCGAGCGCCACTGGGACGTTCACCCAAAGCACCCACTCCCAGCCCAGGCCGTCGGTGAGGATGCCGCCGAGCAGCACCCCTGCGGCACCGCCGAAGCCGGCGACGGCGCCCCAGACCCCGAGGGCCTTGTTGCGCTCCGAGCCCTCGCGGAAGGTGGTGGTGACGATCGAGAGCGCGGCAGGAGAGATGATCGCCGCGCCGAGGCCCTGCGCCGCCCGGGCCGCGATCAGCTGGGCTTCGTTCGCCGCGAAGCCGGCGGCGAGCGACGCCGCCGCGACGACAAAGAGACCGGCCATGAAGACGCGCCTGCGGCCGAGCAGGTCGGCCAGCCGGCCACCGAGGAGGAGGAAGCCGCCGAAGGTGAGGATGTAGGCGTTCACGACCCAGGCGAGGTCCTCCTGGGAGAAGGTCAGCGCCTCGCCGATCGAGGGCAGGGCGACGTTGACGATCGACGCGTCGAGGACGACGATGAACTGCGCCGCCGCGAGCAGGACCAGGGCGATCCAGCGTCGTTGATGGGCTGTCGTGGGATCCGTCACTTGGGTCTCCTCCCGGTGGTAAAGTGGAAGCGGTGTTCCGGTTTCGGTTAGAGACTATACGGAATTACGATTCCGTTTGCATGTGAACCCCGTCACAGAGCTAACAACCCCGAAAAGGCCGCTTCGCGCGGACGCCCGTCGCAACCGTGAACGCGTGCTGAAAGCTGCCCGCAGGTGCTTCGCCGAGCAGGGCTACGACACCCAGATGGCCGACGTCGCAAAGAAGGCCGGCGTCGGGATCGGCACCGTCTACCGCCACTTCCCCGACAAGACCGCGCTCGTGGAGGCGCTCGTCGAAGAGCGGTTCGGGCAGTTCGCCGCCTCCGGTCGCGAGGCGCTCGAGGCGGACGACGTCTGGCAGGGCTTCCACGACTGGCTCATGCTCTGCGGCGAGATCCAGGCCGAGGACCGGATGATCTGCGACTTCATCACCGAGGCCGTCGGCGACGAGCGTCGTCAGGCGATCGCCAAGGCGACGGGCCTGCGCGAGGTGACCATCGCGGTCATCGACCACGCCAAGGCCGCCGGCGTCCTGCGCGACGACGTCGAGCAGGAGGACATCCCCACGATCATGTGCGGGCTCGGCGCCGTCGCCCGCGTCCAGGCCGATCCGGAGGGCCGGATCTGGCGCCGCCAGCTGGAGTTCATGCTGGAGGGCATGCGCGCGAAATAGGCTTCGCGCGTGACGGTCGGACTCGGCGAGTACGTCGCCGGCGCGGCGGAGCTCGTCCTCGTCGCCGGCGCAGCCGCATTCGCGGCAACCCGCATGCGTGCCCGCCTGCTCCCGGGCTGGACCGGCGCCCCCGCCCGCCTGGCCGAGATCGTCCTTGGCCTCACCCTCGTCGTGCTCGTGGCGGAGCTGCTTGGCGTGGTGGGCCTTTTCACGGAGGCGGCCTTCGTACTCGCCTCGGTCATCGCCGGGGTCGCGATTGGCCTGGTGGCTGGGCGGGGGGAGGAGTCAGAGGGCACCCCCTCGCCCGAGAACCCAACATCAACTGCTTTTTCGAAACATGACTCTCGTTCGAGGGGCCGCCCTCCGCCCCCTCCCCCCGCCCTCTCCACGCTCGAGGTTCTCGTCACGGTCGGGGTCGTTGCGCTGCTGTTTGCACATTGGGGCTTCGAGACGCAGCAGTCGCTGAACAACGCGATCACGAACTTTGATTCGCGGTGGTACCACCTGCCATTCGCCGCGGAGTTCGCTCAGAGCGGGCTCAACGACGGAGTTGGTCCAGACCGACCCGCTCTTCCTCAACTGGTTCTACCCGCAGGTCTCCGAACTTCTGGGCGGAGCCACGATCCTCATCACGGAGCGGGACACGCTCGCGCTCTTCGCCAACCTCGGCTGGCTCGCACTGGCCCTCCTCGCAGCCTGGACCGCGGGCCGCCCCTACGGCCGAGGCCCCCACGCAGTCGCAGCCGTCGCCGTCCTTCTGGAGGCACACAACCTGGTGGTCCGCGAGCCGGGAACGGGAAAAAATGACGTTGCAGCAGCCGCGCTGTTTCTGGCAGCAGCGGCAATCCTGATCACGGCGCTGGCCCGTAGGGCGGGGGGAGGGCGTCCCCTCGAACGAGAGTCATTTTTCGAAAAAGCAGTTGGTGATGGGTTCTCGGGCGAGGGGATGCCCTCCCCCCGCCCCACAGGAGCGCTCGTAGTAGGCGGATTGGCAGCCGGCCTCGCATGCGGGGTGAAGCTGACGGCCCTCGCCCCGGTGGCCGCCCTCACGGTCGCCGTCATCCTCCTCGCCCCCAAGGGCCAGCGATGGAAGACCACCGCCTGGTGGGGAATCCCGGTAATCGCTGCAGGAGGCTTCTGGTACCTCCGCAACCTCATCCACGCCGCCAACCCCCTCCCGTGGATCACCGACGTCGGCCCCTTGAGCCTCCCCGGCCCCGAGCGCCTCGAGGAGGCGAGGGAACCCTTCTCGGTCGCCCACTACGCAACCGACTTCGACGTCTGGAAGGAGTACTTCGGGCCCGGGCTCCACGATGCCTTCGGCGTCCTCTGGCCGCTCGTCATCGGCGCCGCGATCGCCGGCATGGCGTTCGCCCTTGCCCGCCGACTCGACCCGATCGTGCGAGCGCTGGGCGCGGTCGGCCTGTTCGGCGTCCTCGCCTACCTCTTCACCCCGCTCGGAGCTGCCGGCACCGAGGGCATGCCGGTCGCCTTCGAGATCAACGTCCGTTTCGCGATCCCCGCGCTGCTGCTCGGCCTGACCCTGTTCGCGATCGCAATTCCGGGCCGAAGCGCCGCGGCTCGCTGGGTCCTCCTCGGCGGGACGCTCCTGGTGCTCGCGATCACCAACGACCCGTTCTCGATCCTCGACGCCGACGAGCGGGCCGCCGGCGTGGGCATCGCGACCCTCTTCGTCCTCCTCCCCGCCGGCCTGTACGCGCTTCACCGCCGCGGTCTCCCCCGCCCCGCCTTCGTCGCCGGACTCGCGATCCTCGGCGCGATCGCGCTCGCCGCCGGCTACCTGATCCAGGACAGCTACCTGGAGGACCGCTTTGAGGGCTTCGAGTCGGAGGCGCAGATCGACGACGCCTGGCGCTTCGCCAACGACCTCGACGGCGCGCGGATCGGCCTGGCCGGAACGACCGCCGGCTTCTACCGCTACGGCTTCTACGGCGGCAAACTCGGCAACGAGGTCGTCTACCTTGGCCGCGAGGGCTCGAAGGGCGCCTTCTCGGCAATCCCCGCCTGCGCCGGCTTCCGCACCGCGGTCAACGACGCCGGCCTGGACTACCTGGTCACCTCCCCGAGGCTGAACTTCGACGACCAGGCCGCGCCCCTGCCCTCGCCGGAGGAGGGATGGCTGGGCGAGGACCCGCCGCTCGCGCCGGTCGTGAGCGAGTACGGCGTCACGATCTGGGAGGTAACGGGAGAACTCGACCCAGCAAGCTGCGGTTCGAGCACCGAACGTCCCTGATGCCGCGGTATACGCGGGTACGAGGGACGTTCGCCAAGGCGCGCCACCTCGGCGCCGAGCGCCTCCAGCTTCGCCGGATCCTTCTCGTTGCCGTCGCTGAACAGGCCCATCCGCGTCATCATGACCGCTGCAGATGATGAGAAGCAAGCTGATCGCCCTGTCCGCAGCCCTCCTCCTCGCGCTCGGGCTCTCCGCCTGCGGCGAGAAGGAGGAGCCGAGCAGCGCGGAGCTCAGCGCGGACGCCCCGACGACGACGACCACCACCGCCCCCACCCAGAACTTCAACATCGTCGGCACCTGGCAGGGGCAGCTGCGCCAGCAGGGAATGAAGCCCTTCACGGTGAAGGCGAGGATCACCGGCCTCTCCAACGGCGACCGCAACTTCGTCGGCTACACCGGGATCGACTGCGCCGGCCGCTGGTACTACGAGGGTCAGGGCACCGCGTTCCGCTTCCGTGAGGTCATCAATCGCGGCAAGAGCGAGAAGTGCAAGGGAGCCGGGCAGGTCACGCTAAGCCCGATCGGCGACCGCCTCCTCTACGAGTTCGTCGGCGGCGGGGTCGAGAGCCGGGGCAAGCTGCACCGGGTGAAATGACCGCGGTCACCGAGCTCGACCTGCCGGCGTTCGAGTACTCGGACCCCGAGCTGACCGGCGCCGCCTGGCACGACGCCGTTCGCAATGCCCGCGAACGCAACTGGCTCGCCCGCGCCGAGCCCGTCGGCTATTTCGTGCTCGAGCGGGAGGCCGCCGCCTTCTTCCTGCGAACCCCGAAGGCGACCTTCCCCGGCACGACCATCCTCGAGCTCCAGGGAGTGACCGAGGGCCCGCTGTGGGAGCGGCTGCGCGGCAACCTGCTCGACCTCGACGGGGACGACCACCGGCGGCTTCGCAAGCTCGTCCAGCCGGCCTTCACCCCGCCCGCCGCCGATCGCCACCGGGCCGCGATGCGCCGCCACCTCGCGGATCTGTTCGAGCCGATTGCAGGCAGCGGCGGCTTCGAGGCGACCTCCGCGCTGACCAAGCCCTACCCGGCGCGGATGATCGCGGAGCTGATGGGCGCGCCACAGTCGGACGCCGACCGGCTCGGCGTCTGGGCGAACCTGATCCAGGGCCAGTTCGATCCGATCAAGGTCGCCAACGAGCGGGAGACGCTCGAACGGGCCGCGGCCGAGTTCGTCGTCTACACCCGCGAGCTCCTGGCCGCGCGCCACGACAACCCCGGAGACGACCTGATCTCGGTGCTGATCGCGGCCGAGGAGGAGGGTGATCGCCTATCCGAAGACGAGGTCGTGCACCTGACCAGCGCGATCCTGGTCGGCGGCGTCGACACGACCCAGGCCCAACTCGCCCACGCCCTCGTCGTCTTCGCCGAGCATCCGGACCAGTGGGCGATGCTCGCCGAGCAGCCGGAGCTCGCCCCGCAGGCGGTCGAGGAGCTCCTTCGCTACGAGCCGATCACGCCGATCACGGCACGGATCACCCTCGAGGACGTCGAATACCACGACGTCACCTTCCCTGAGGGAACCCTCGTCCTGGCCGCCGCGGTCGCCGCCAACCGCGACCCCGCCGCCTACGAGGACGCGGAGAGCTTCGACATCACGGCCGACCGCGGCCGCGCGAAGCCGCTCACCTTCGGCGCCGGCCCTCACTTCTGCCTCGGAGCCAACCTGGCGCGCGCCGAACTGCAGGAGGCGCTGACCTACCTCGCACCACGTATGCCCGGCCTGCGGCTGGAGGCCGACCCGATATACGACACGCCCCTCGGGATCTACGCGATCGAGGAGCTTCAGGTCGGCTTCGATCCGCCGGATTAAGCTTCAGGGAGCGAAGTGAGCAAGAAGGGAATCTCAGCCGCGTTCGCCGTTCTCGCCATCGCCGCGCTCGGGGCGGCTCCTGCCACCGCGAAACCGCCCGGCAAGGAGCGCGACCTGCGCGAGTTCATTTTCGTCGGCAGCAACTGGGCCGGGACCGCCGACGTGATCGAACCGGGGCACGGCTTCGACCGGATCGCCCGGATCAACATCATCCCGGACATCGACGAGCGCATGCTCGAGATTTTCATGAATCCCGTTAGGCTCGGCTACTTCCTGGCGATCCGCGAGCTGATCGGCGAGGGCCACGACCAGTTCGTCGACGACATGTTCTCGACCCACGACGGGCGCCTGCTGATCGCCTCACGGCCGAGTCTCGCCGACGTCGTCGGGATCGACCTGAGCACCGGCGAGATCGCCTGGCGCTTTGTCGTCGACGGCCAGCGCTCCGACCACATGGCCATATCGCCCGACGGCAAGCAGGTCGCCGTCTCCGCCTCAACCGGGAACGTCGTCCACATCCTCGACACCGGCACCGGCGAGGAGGTCGGCCGCTTCGAGTCCGGCGACTCCCCGCACGAGAACACCTACTCCGCCGACGGCGAGCTGATCTACCACGCCTCGATCGGCCTGGTCTATACACCGGCCGACGATCCGACGGCGGACACGAGCAAGGGCGATCGCTTCTTCCAGATCGTCGACGCGGACAGCTTCGAAATTCTCGAGCGGATCGACATGGGCCAGAAGCTCGCCGAGGCCGGCTACCCCGGCATGAGCTCGGCCGTGCGGCCGATGGCGCTCTCCCCCAACGAGCGCTACGTCTACTTCCAGGTCTCCTTCTTCCACGGTTTCGTCGAGTACGACTTCAAGACCGACAGTGTCAAGCGGGTCGCCAGGTTGCCGATCGCCGAGGAGATCCAGGACCTGCCCGAGGAGCAATACCTGCTCGACTCCGCGCACCACGGGATCGCGATGAACGGTGCCGGAAAGAAGCTCTGCGTCGCCGGGACGATGTCCGACTACGCGGCGATCGTCTCGCGGAAGTCGTTCCGCTACAAGCTGATCGAGGCGGGCGAGAAGCCGTACTGGTCGACCACCTCGAGCAACGGCAAGCAGTGCTACGTCTCATGGAGCGGCACCGACTCGATCTCGGTGATCTCCTTCCGAAAGCGCAAGGAGGTCGCCCACATCCCGGTCGGCGACCACCCGCAGCGGATCCGGACGGGCAACGCCCGGGTCAGCCTGCTCGAGGGCCTGCCGGAGGTCGCGGAATGAGCTCGAAGCAGGCGGCCTCCACCTGCGAGGCGCGGACGAGGACGTTCCAGATCCGTCCCGCCAGTCCGTAGGCGCAGCCGATCGCGCGTTCGATCTCGAGCTCGTTGCTGGGATCGGTGACGCGGACCGCCGTCATCTCGACGGCCGGCCCGAGCGGTCGGCCGCGGATATCGCATGGGGCGACGAGCACCCCCGGCTCGCGCCGCATTCGCGCCACCTTCGGCGACTCGGCGTCGGTACGGAAGAGCAGGCGATCGCCTACGTGCGCGAACCAGAGCGGGGTCGGCACCGGTCGGCCGTCGCGCCGGTAGCTGACGAGCAGGCAGTAGGAACGCCCGCGGTAGTCCTCCGGGTCCCAGGCTCCGGCCGGCTCCCCCGGGGTTCGGGCCGAGGAATCGGTGAAGCGGCCGAGCAGTCGGCCCCAGCCGCGGACGAAGAATCGGGCGAGCGCGGAGGTCACGGGCTGATTGTGCCGAGGGTCCGGCGCAAATAGGATCGCCGCGATGGCCGCGAAGCCGAACATCGTCCTCCTGATCACCGACCAGCAGCGCACGCCGCGCCACTGGCCCGACGATCCCTCGTTCGTTCGCTCCCTGACGCCGAACGACCACGAGATCTCCCGCACCGGCCTGAGCTTCCGGCAGAGCTACACAAACACCTCCATGTGCTCCCCCAGCCGGGCGACGCTGTTCACCGGGGTCTATCCGGCCCAGCACGGGGTCACGCTGACTCACACCGCGGCGGACCTGACTCCAGATCCGAAGAACGCGCCGTTCGTCGTGAAGAACATGGTCAACCTGATGCGCAAGGAGGGCGCGCCCAGAGAGCGCATGCTCGCCGGGTTCGGCCGCGGCCTGCTGCGCCTGGGCCCGAAGTCCGGGAACGAGCCAGAGCTGCCCACGGACATCCCGAACCTCGCCTCGATCCTTCGCAAGCAGGGCTACGAGGTCCAGTACCGCGGCAAGTGGCACCTGACCCACCCCGGCGGCGGCGAGTGGAGCGACGCCGACTCCGAGCGCATCGAGCGCGACTACGGGTTCGCCGGCTGGGTGCCGCCGGACGCCGGCGAGAACACGAAGGCCGAGAACTTCGGCGGCGGCAACGCCGGCCCGTACCAGGAGGGGTGGGACGAGGTCTACACCCGCCAGGTGGAGGATTGGCTCGGCCAGGAGGACCTGCCGGAGCCCTTCTGCCTGATCGTCTCGCTGGTCAACCCGCATGACGTCCTCGGCTATCCGAGCTCGTATGAGCGCGGCGGCTACGCCCGGGAGGAGTTCCGCGAGCTCGGCGTCGAGTTGCCGCCGTCCTACGACGAGAACCTGTTCGGCAAGCCGCACGTCCACTCCGTCATGCAGATGGGGATGACTGCCTATCTCGGCCCGCTGCGCAACCACCAGGCCCGGCTGGACTACGTCAATTTCTACGCCTACCTTCACAAGGTCATCGACGAGAAGCTCGGCCGCGTCGTCGGCGCGCTCGGCGACGCGGACGATCCCGAGTCCCTGCGCTCGCGCACCGTGCTCGTACGTGTCTCCGACCACGGCGAGATGGGCCTCTCGCACGGCGGCCTGCGCCAGAAGGCGTTCAACGCCTACGAGGAGACCGTCCGGGTGCCGATCGTCGTCTCCTGCCCTTCCCTTTTCCCGAAGCCCGTCGAGACCGATGCGATCGCGGGGCTAGTCGACATCACGCCGACGCTCGCCGCGCTGGCCGGCGCCTCGCCGAACGGGGACTTCAAGGGCAGGGACCTGAGCCCGGTCGTCGCCGAGCACGCCGGCACCGATCACGAGTGGCTGCGCGACGTCTCCCCCGCTCCCTCGGTCCACGAGTGCTTCCACTTCACCTACGACGACCACCAGGCCGGCACCGCGATGAAGAACGTTTCGGGTCAGCCGAACCGCGTCCGCGCGGTCGGCGACGGCCGCTGGAAGTACGGCCTCTACTTCGACCCGGCGGGCAACGCGAAGAGCGAGTACGAGCTCTACGACCTCGACCGCGACCCGAACGAGATGGACAACCTCGTCGGCGTGGAGTCAGGCGAGGCCCTCGACAAGTCCGACCAGGCGGGCCTCGACGAGATGCGCGAGCGCCTGCGCGTCGCGATGGCCGAGGCCGGCACCGCGCCGAACACCTAACGGTGCCTGGCACCTGAGGTGCCAGGCACCTTGTGTCGACTTTGCACCTAAAGGGGGTCTGACCCCTTTAGGTTTCGCTCGTGGATGCGGTTGAACTTGCCTTCGCCGGGATCGCTCGCCAGGCGGAGCTGATTCGCGATGGCGAGATCTCCTCGCGGGAGCTGACCGAGGCTCTGCTCGCGCGTATCGCGCGGCTTGATCCCGAGCTGAACGCCTTTCGGATCGTGATGGCGGACGAGGCGCTTGCGGAGGCCGACGCCCGCGACTCGGCGAACGGCGAGCGCGGACCACTCCACGGCGTCCCCGTCGCGATCAAGGACGAGAACGACGTCGCCGGCCAGGCGACCATGTACGGCGGCTCGGCGAACCCGAGCCCGGTCGCCGAGGACGGCGCGGCCACCCGGCGGCTACGCGAGGCGGGCGCCGTGATCATCGGCAAGACCCACCTCTCCGAGTTCGGCCAGTGGCCGTTCACCGAGACCCAGACCTTCGGCTACACGCGCAATCCCTGGGATCCGTCGCGGACGCCGGGCGGCTCGAGCGGCGGCACCGCCGCGGCGGTCGCGTCGGGAATGGTCGGCGCCGCGCTCGGCGGTGACGGTGGCGGCTCGATCCGCATCCCGTCAGCCTGCTGCGGCCTCTTCGGGCTGAAGCCGCAGCTGGGCCGGGTGTCCTTCGCGCCGCTGCCGGCGCTCTGGGGCCGGCTCGGGACGATCGGGCCGCTCACCCGCCGGGTCGCCGACTCCGCCCTCTTCTACGACGCCGTCCGCGGCAACGCGCCGGGCGACCGCTTCACGGCTCCGGACCCGCCGAGGTCCTTCGCCGACGCGGCCGCCGCCGAGCCGGGCCAGCTGCGGATCGCGCTCTCGACGAAGCCGACGGCGCGATTCGTGAAGCTCGACGGCGAGCAGCGCTCGGCGCTCGAATCGGTGGCGCAGACGCTCCGCGACCTCGGCCACGAGGTCGGCGAGGCCGACCCCGATTACCCCGATCCGTCGGCCGCATTCATCCCCCAGTTCCTCGGCGGCATTCGCGCCGAGGCCGCGCTGATGGAGCACCCGGAGCGACTGGAGCGCCGGACGAAGTACGCGCTGGCGATCGGCCGCCTCTTCGGAGACCGCGCGGTGGAGTGGGCGATCGGCCAGGGCGAGCGGATGGCCGACGAGGTCAACCGGTTCTTCGCGGATTGGGACCTGCTGCTGACGCCGACGATCTGCGAGCAGCCGCGGCCGGTCGGGGTACTCGACGGCGTCGGCTTCTGGGGCGCCGCCCTCCGCGCCCAGCCGTACATCGCCTACTGCGCGATCTGGAACCTGCTGGGCAACCCCGCCGCCTCGATCCCGGCCGGGATCTCCTCGAAGGGACTGCCGCTGGCCGCGCAGCTGGTCGGCCCGCCGAACGGGGAGACCGCGATCCTCCCGGTCGCCGCCCAGCTCGAGCGCGAGCTCGGCTGGCCGGAGCAGCGCCCGCCGCTAGGCGGTTGAGGGCGAGAGCCGCGCGAAGAGGACCAGGCTGACGATCGCGACCCATGGCGCGAATGCGAACACGCCGATGAAGGCGAGCGGCAGGATGATCGAGATCAGCGCCAGGGCCATCGTGACCAAGGCAAGCCAGTGAGGGATGACCTGCCCGGTCCGCAGCGCGACCAGCCCGATCGCGCCGGTGAACGCGGCGATGCCGACCCCGGCGACGGGGAACCCGAAGACCTGGGAGATGTCGAAGTAGATCTGCGCGGCCTGGGCCGAGATGACCACGTCCTCGTCGGCGCGAAGGGCGGCGGCGGCGTTGATCGACTCGGCGGCGAATCCCGCGGCGACCAACCCGGCGGCGCCGAGGAGCGCGACCGTGGGAAGCCAACCTCCCGATCCGTCGGCATTGCTGAGAACGCGGTGCACGACCGCTGCGAAGACGATGAAAAAGACCGTCCCGACGAGCGCCAGCAGCGATCCGACGATCACGGCGGTCGAGTGGTCGATGTAGAACTGCGCGATCTCGGCGGGGTCGCCGACCGATTCCGGAGCGTCGAAGTACCAGAGGGCGCTCCCCACCCCGAAGAGCACAGCGAAGACGACGCCGGTGAGCGGGGCGAAGCGGTTCACGATTTCTCGATCGCTGCCTTGGCCGCGGCCGCCGACTCGTCCGCGAGCCACGCCTCGCTCATCGGGTCCGCCGCGGCCCCGCTTCGCATCAGCTCGAGGGCAGGGCCGCGGAGCTGCTCCTTGACGGTCTCGTAGGCGCGGGTCGGCAGCTTCGCCAGCTCGCGCGCGACCTCGAACGAGCGGTCGAGGACCTCGCCGGCGGGGAGCAGCTCGTCGACCAGGCCGTAGCCGAGGGCGGTCTCGGCATCGAGCAACTCGCCCTCCAGGACGCAGCGCCGGGCCGCCTCCTTCGACAGCTCGGCGCGAACGCAGGCGATCGCCGCCGCGGGATAGGGGAAACCGACGCGGACCTCGGTGAGGCCATAGGTCGCCGTCTCCGAGCCGATCCGGCGGTCGGCGCAGATCGCGAGGATCATGCCCCCGGCGACCGCATGGCCGTTGACCGCAGCGACGACCGGGCGCGGGAACCCGTACCAGTCGATGAACAGGCGGTTGATCCCGGAAACCATCCCCGCCAGCTCGTCCGGGGCCAGCGTCGGCGTCAGCTTCAGGTCGGCGCCGCCGGAGAAGAACTCGCCCTCACCCGTCACGACCAGCGCATCGGGAGGGTCGGCGCGCAGCTCCTCCATCATCGCCGCGCCCTCCGCGAGCAGGTCGGGTGCAAGCGCGTTCGCGGGCGGACGCTTTATCCGCACCAAAGCCACGCCGCCTACCGTTTCGACTTCTACCTGCTCGGGCATCCGATCCTCCGAGCCTACCCCGCTGTTAGAGGTTCAGCCGATGAGTAGTCGCCGCTTCCTATCGATGAGCCTCGCGCTCGCCTCGCTCGCGCTGCCCTCGGCGGCGTCGGCCGACGTCGGCTCGAAGGGCCTCGGCGACCCCTACTTCCCGAATGCCGGCAACGGCGGCTACGACGTCTCGAGCTACGACCTCGCGATCGACTACAGGCCGAAGAAGAACCGGATCGCCGCCGACGCCGCGATCACCGCCACCGCGACGATCCCGCTCGACCAGTTCAACCTCGACCTCCGCAAGCAGATGAAGGTCAGCGACGTGGAGGTGAACGGCACGGCCGCGGGCTTCGAGCAGTCGGGCCAGGAGCTCGTCATCACGCCCGCGGCGCAGATACCCGCCGGCGCCGAGTTCACCGTCGACGTCGCCTACGGCGGCGTGCCGAAGGCGATCAAGGACCCCGACGGCGCGACCGAGGGCTGGATCGCGACCGGCGACGGCGCCGCCGCCCCGGGCGAGCCCCAGGGCGCGCCGACCTGGTTCCCCTGCAACGACCACCCCTCCGACAAGGCCCTGTTCACGATCGACCTGACGGTGCCGAAGAAACTCCAGGCGATCTCCAACGGCGAGCTGGCCGGCCGCAGCCAAGAGCGGCGACAAGCGGACCTGGAGCTGGCAGGAGACCCAGCCGATGGCGACCTACCTGGCGACGGTCGCGATCGGGAAATTCGACATCACCGAGGCGAGCGAGGCGGGGATTCCGGAGCTCTACGCGATCGATCCCGCGGTGAAGCGCAACACGAAGAACCCCGACGGCAAGTCGCGGCCCCTGTTCCGCACGCCGAAGCTGACCGACTACCTCGCGGGCCGCTTCGGCCCCTACCCGTTCTCCGCGAACGGCGGCATCGTCGACAAGATCAAGGCCTTCCCCTACGCGCTCGAGACACAGGCCCGGCCCCTCTACACGAGCCTTCCGAGCACGGGCCTCGTCATCCACGAGCTCGCGCACCAGTGGTTCGGCGACTCGTTGTCGGTCGAGAGCTGGCCGAACATCTGGCTCAACGAGGGCTTCGCCACCTACGCCGAGTGGCTCTACAGCGAGGACCACGGCGGCGACACGGCCAAGGAGATCTTCGACTCGCAATACGGCATCCCCGAGGCCGAGAAGTCCGTCTGGCAGCCGCCCCCCGGCGATCCGGGTGTCGAGCACCTCTTCGCCACCTCGGTCTACCAGCGGGGAGCGATGACCCTGCAGGCGCTGCGCGAGAAGATCGGCGACGGCACCTTCTTCCGCATCCTGACCACCTGGACCGCCGAGCACGCCTACGGCAACGTCAACACAGACCAGTTCATCGCGCTGGCCGAGCGCGAGTCCGGCCAGGACCTCGGCAACTTCTTCCAGGTCTGGCTCTTCGACCCCGCGAAGCCGCAAGACTGGTAGGCGATGAGACGAGCGGGGCTTCTACTTCTGGCGGGAATCGCCGTGTGCGCCGCGCCGGCGAGCGCGTCGGCGATCGAGACGCGAGCGCTCTCGATCGCGCAGCCCGCCGAGCGGGAGTGCGGCGCGAAACCCCTTCCCGCCGGCACCCCGGGCATCGCCCGCGAGCGCTGGACGGCGCCCGCCGAGGGCTACCTGACCCTGCGCCTCGGCGGCGATCCCTACGCTCCCGACTGGGACCTCGCCGCGTTCGAGGCGAACGGAGCGACCGCCGCATCGACGACCTCGGGCTCGCTGCGAGCGGGTGAACCTCTGGGTCCGCGAGGGCGAACGAGTCCGGATCCAGGCCTGCCGGCTCGCGGGCGGAGTCGCGACGTGCCCGCTCACGATCGACCTCTACGAGATGGCGTTTCCCGCGACGGTCCCGGACGAGCGCGCCTCCCTCGAGATCGGTGCGCGATCGACGGATGCCGAGGACGTCCTCGAGCTCGAGTCGCTCGGCTTGGACGTGACCCACGACGTCTCGCCGACCGCCGCGGGACCCTCGTCCTCTACTCCGACGCCGAGCGGAGCCGGCTCGCCGCGAGCGGTTTCGAACCGACGTGGTCATCGCCACGACCTCGCCGCCCGCGACGAGTGATCGGGCCCAGTGAAGACCGCGCGGCCCGCCGCCAGCACCCGGCGTCGACGCGCTCCCCAGCGCACGCGGACGACTACCGCGAGTACGCGGACTACACGACCGAGATGAAGGCGCTCGCCGCCGCAGCATCCCGGACACGTCCGCTCGATCACCATCGGCACCTCGCCTCGAGGGCCGCCCGATCGAGGGCGTCGAGATCGCCGCCGGCGTGAACCGGCCGACGACGGGCGCCCCGTCTTCCTCAACCTCGGCCTCCACCACGCGCGCGAGTGGCCATCCGGCGAGTTCCCGATGGAGTTCGCGATCGATCTGGCGAAGGGCTACGGCAGTCGATCCGCGGATCACCGCAGCTGCTCGACAGCACGTCCGCGTAGTGATCCGTTCCCGGTCATCAACCCCGACGGCTTCATCGCCTCGCGCCAGCTTCGGCACTGGCATCCGACGCGACGACTTCTTCGAGCTGACCATCGGACAGAGCGCGGCGGCTACCGGCGCCTACCGGCGCAAGAACTGCCGCGGCGTCACCCGCCGACCAGGCGATTCCCTGTGCGGCGCGCACCACCGGCGTCGACCTCAACCGGAACTACGGCGCGTACTGGGGCGGGCCGGGCTCGAGCGACGATCCCGTCGGCCGGGAGCCCAGACCTACCGCGGTGCCGGGCCCTACTCCGAGCCCGAGACCCAGGCCTTCCTCGACGCTCTCGGAGTCGGTCCACCCCACGGTCGTGATCTCCAACCACACCTTCACTGACGGGCAGCTGGCTTCGCCAGCCCGGCTTCAACGCCGACTTCATGCCGCAGACGACCGACCCTCAGGCCTACGACGATGACTGCGGGACGGCCACGACGGCGCCGTCCCCGGACGAGCCGGCGATGGAGGCGCTCGGCGCATGCGGTGGCCGCCGGCACGCGAGCCGGCTGGGCGCCGGATCCTCGAGCTCGGCTACGAGACGCTCTGCGACATCACCGGCGCGACCGAGGACTGGAACTACTTCGCTCAGGGCGCCTACGGCTACACGCCCGAGGCCCGAGGCCCGAACTTCCACGCCGACTACGCGCACGATGGTCGTCTCCGAGTACCTCGGCTAGCCGGCCGACCCGAACGACGGGGTCCGCGAGGCCTTCATGCGTCGCGGGCGAGGAGGCCGCCAACACCGCCAACCACGGCGTGATCACCGGTGCCGCCCCGGCCGACGCGACGCTGCGGATCGAGAAGAGCTTCTCGCTTCCCACCTGCGACGGCGCACGCGTGCACGAAGGGCAACGGCAAGCCGGTCGACTACGAGATCGAGACCGACCTCGACGTCCCCGACTCAGGCCAGTACTCCTGGCACGTGAACCAGTCTGTGCGGCCCGACGTCTACGCCGACGGCGGACCGCCGGTGGAAGCCTGGACGATGACCTGCAAGCGACCCGATCAGGAGCGGAGCGTCGCCCAGCAGGTGCTGATCCGCCGCGGCGAGCAGGTGAGCGTCGACTGGACGGGCCTGTGTGCCGACGGGACCGATGGCGGAGGAGGCGGCAACGGCGAGATCCCGACCTGCGGCGGCAAGCCGATCACCGTGATCGGGACCGGCGGCACCGACACCATCATCGGAACCTCGCATCCCGACGTCATCGCGGCCGGCAACGGCGACGACACGGTCAAGCCCGGAAAGGGCAAGGACATCGTGTGCGGGGAGTCGGGCGCCGACTCGCTGAAGGGTGGCGACGGCGCCGACCAGCTGCTCGGCCAGAAGGGTGACGACCTGCTGAAGGGCTCGGACGGCAACGACACACTCCGAGGGGCATCGGGCGACGATCGCCTCTCGGGAGGCAAGGGACGCAACGAGTGCGTGGGCGGCAGCGGTCGCGACCGCCTCAGCAGCTGCGACTGACCTAGCCTGAAGTCATGGACTTCGCTCTGCTCGAGAGCTTCCTCGCCGAGCGCGGCGAGCCGGCCTATCGCGTCGGCCAGGTCCGTGAATGGGCCGCCCGCGGCGCGCATGGCTACGGCGAGATGACGAACCTGCCGGGCGAGCTGCGCGATGCGCTCGCCGACGCGGTCCCGTTCTCGACCCTCGAGGTCGCGGCCGAGGCGACCTCGCGCGACGGCACGCGCAAGGCGCTCTTCGAGACCGCCGACGGGCGGCCGGTGGAGGCGGTGCTGATGAGCTACCGCGACGGGCGGCGCTCGATCTGCGTCTCCTCCCAGTCGGGCTGCCCGCTCACCTGCACCTTCTGCGCGACCGGCTCGATGAACTTCGGTCGCAACCTGACCGAGTCGGAGATCGTCGACCAGGTCCTGCACTTCCGCCGCCGCGCGCCGATCAACCACCTCGTCTTCATGGGGATGGGCGAGCCGATGATGAACATCGACGCCGTCCTCGCAAGCTGCGAGCGGCTGCCGGAGATCGGCATCACGAATCGCCGCACGGCGATCTCGACCGTCGGCTGGGTCCCCGGGATCGAGCGGCTGACGGAGTCGGAGCGGCCGATCCGCCTCGCGCTCTCGCTGCACGCGGCTGATCCGGTGCTGCGGTCGGAGCTGATGCCGGTCAATGACCGCTACCCGCTCGCCGACGTCCTCGCCGCGTGCGAGGCCTACCACGAGCGCCGCAATCGGACCGTCTTCGTCGAGTACCTGATGCTCGACCGCGTGAACGACCGCCCCGAGCAGGCGGACGAGCTGGCCGACGTGCTCGACCCCCGCACCTACAAGGTCAACCTCATCCCCTACAACCCGACTGACGCGTCCTTCGAGGGCTCCTCGCCGGAGCGGATCGCCGCCTTCCGCGAGCGCCTGGAGGAGCGCGGGCTGCGCGCGACCGTCCGCCTGACCCGCGGCCAGGACATCGCGGCCGCCTGCGGCCAGCTCGCGGCAGTACGCTCCGCTGCGTGAGCGAACCCACGGTCAAGCTCGAGACTTCCGACGGCGCCGCCGTCATCACCCTCAACCGCCCGGACTCGCTGAACGCCTGGAACCGGCAGTTCGGCGAGGAGCTCCTCGCGGCGGTCGAGAGCGTCCGCGACGACGACGCGGTCCGGGCCGTGATGATCACCGGCGCCGGTCGCGCCTTCTCCTCCGGCGCCGACCTGCGCGAGGTTCGCGGTGAGGACGAGCTGGGCGAGGGCGGCCTGCCCGACCTCGGCGCCCGCCTCAAGGAGCTCTACCACCCGATCCTGATCGGGATCCGCGAGATGCCGAAGCCGGTCCTGGCGGCAGTCAACGGTCCCGCGGTCGGGATCGGCTGCTCCCTCGCGCTCGCCTGCGACCTGATCGTCGCCGCGGAGTCCTCCTACATGCTTCTGGCCTTCGTCAACATCGGCCTCGTCCCCGACGGCGGCTCGACCGCGTTCGTCCCAGCCCGCGCCGGCGGCTCGCGCGCCTTCGAGATGGCCATGCTCGGCGAGAAGATCCCGGCACCGCAGGCACTCGAGTGGGGTCTGGTCAACAGGGTGGTCGCCAACGGCGATCTGAAGGGCACGGCGGACGAGCTTCTCGAGAAGCTGGCCAGCGGCCCGACGGTCTCCTACGCGAACGGAAAGAAGCTCCTCAACCGCCGGCTCTACCCCGACCTTGCGGAGCAGCTCGAGGCGGAGGCCGACGCCCAGCGCGAGCAGGGCCGCACCTCCGACTTCGTCGAAGGCGTCATGGCGTTCGCCGAGAAGCGCCCGCCGAACTTCACCGGCAACTAGCCGCCAGCCGTTGCGGATCGCGATCGTCGCCGACACCCACATGCCGCGGGGCAATCGGCGCCTGCCGGACGAATGCGTCGAGCGGCTGCGCGCCGCCGACCTGATCGTCCACGCCGGCGACTTCAGCGGGCCCGAGACGCTCGCCGAGTTCGAGGCGTTCGGGCCGCCGCTGGTCGCGGTCCGGGGCAACGTCGAGGAACCGGCCGTCCGCGAGCGGCTGCCGGAGATCGCGAGCTTCGAGGCCGAGGGCGCCCGAGTGGCGGTGATCCACGACGCCGGGCCGCGGCAGGGCCGGCTCCAACGGCTCCGGCAGGAGTTCCCTGAGGCCGACGCGGTCGTCTTCGGCCATTCCCACATGCCGCTTCACGAGAGCGAGAACGGCTTTCAGATCTTCAATCCCGGCAGCCCGACCGAGCGCCGCCGGGCGCCCTCGAAGTCGATGGGAGCGGCGGTCGCGGAAGCCGGCGAAATCACCTTCGAACTAGTCGATCTGGGGCGTTAGTGAGATTGTGAGGCGGGTAGGCGAAGAGTTAGGAGCGGGCGTCGATTCGAGGGGGAGCGCATGGATATTGCCGAAAATCTGATCCGTTCTCCATGGCTCGGACCTGAGTCGTCCGAGTCGTCCGAGCGGCCTGGTGCGTCGGCGCTCACGGACGACCTGAGCGTCGACGTTGCCGTGATCGGAGCCGGCATCGTCGGCGTCGCCGCGGCGCACGAGCTGGCCGAGGCCGGCGTATCTGTCGCCCTGCTCGAGGCCCGCACCGTCTGCTCGGGCGTCACCGGGAACTCGACCGCGAAGCTCTCCGCGCTGCACGGCCTGATCTACCACCGCCTGCAGAGCCGCCACGGCGTCGAGGCCGCGGCCGCCTACGCCGAGCTCAGCCGCTCGGGGCTGGAGGAGTCCTTCGCGATCGCCGAGCGCCACTCGATCGAGTGCCGGCTCGAGCGACGCCCCGCCTTCACCTACAGCGAGGACGAGGGCGAGCGCGGCGCAATCGAGGAAGAGGTCGAAGCCGCCCAGGCCGCGGGCCTGGAGACCACCTACACCGGGGAGACCGACCTGCCGTTTCCGGTCGCTGCCGCGATCCGGCTCGACGAGCAGGCGCAGTTCGACCCGGTCGCCTGGACGCGCGGGCTGGCCGGAGCGCTCGGCGCGCGCGGGGTCCAGGTTTTCGAGGACACCCGCGCGCTCTCGGTCGGCAAGGGCGACAGCGGCCTGCGGGTAGGCATCGAGAACGGCCGCGAGGTCACCTGCGAGCACGTCGTCGTCGCGACGCATATGCCCTTCCTCGACCGCGGCCTCTATTTCGCCCGCATGCGTCCGGAGCGCTCCTACGCCGTCGCCGGCCCCGGCGCCGACTCGGTCCCGCAGGGGATGTACCTCAGCTCGGATCAGCCCACCCGCTCGATCCGCTCGTTCACCGATCACGACGGCAGCGTCCAGGTGATCGTCGGCGGCGAGGGCCACAAGGCCGGCCAGAACGAGCCGGCCGAGCGCTACCGCGCGCTCGAGGCGGAACTCGGCGAGCGCTTCGGCGCCGACCGCACCGTCTACCGCTGGGCCTCGCACGACCTGATCAGCGCCGACCTTTTGCCGCTCATCGGGCGGCTCACCCCGTTCGACGAGCGGATCCTGACTGCGACCGGCTTCAACAAGTGGGGTCTCGCCGCCGGGATCGGCGCGGCGCCGATCCTGCGCGACCTGGTCCTCGGCCGCGACAACGCGCTCGCGGAGGTCTTTGATCCCACCCGATTCAGCCTCTCCTCCCTGCCCTCCATCGCGAAGGAGGGCGCCGACTTCAGCCTCCGCTTCGCGCTCGACCGGATCCGCCACCGCACCGGCGACGTGCCCGAGCCCGGCGAGGGCCTGATCGCCGGCTCCGGGCGCGAGCAGCACGCCGTCTACCGCGACCCCGAGGGCGAGGTCCACCGGCTATCCGCCCGCTGCACCCACCTCGGCTGCATCGTCGCCTGGAACGACGCGGAGCGGACCTGGGACTGCCCCTGCCACGGCTCGCGCTTCGGGCCGACCGGCGAGGTCATCCAGGGCCCGGCCGTCAGCCCGCTCGCGCGGAAGGACTAGGCAATCCGTCCAGCCGCCACCAGCTGACTGCTACGTTCGCCGAAGATGAAGGGGATGCGACTCGCCTTGGCAGGAGCCCTGGCCGCGATCGTGGCCGTCGGCCTCACCGCCGGCGCCGGCGCGGCGCCGCAGGAGGGCGGCTGCACGGTCTTCCCCGACTTCACCGGCTCGGCGAAGTCGAAGTCGGCCGCCGACCAGACCGCCTGGAACCAGGACATCACCAAGGCGCCGGTCCACAAGCGCTCGAAGCAGATCATCAGGCAGATCAACTCGAACGGCGGCTCGGACCTGCATCCCGACTTCGGCGGGGACGGCGAGTACGGGATCCCGTTCGAGGTCGTGCCGCAGAGCCAGCCAAACGTGCAGGTCACGATCGGCCCCGATGGGTACCCCGACGAGTCCGACTTCACCTCGGCCCCGATTCCCGACGACGCGCGGATCGAGGGCGGCCCCGACTCCGACGGCGACCGCCACGTGCTGGTCGTCCAGCAGGGCTCTTGCGGTCTCTTCGAGCTCTACCGCGCCTTCCCACGGTTCACCAACACCGGCAACTGGGTGGCCGACCAGACGTCGTTCTTCGACCTGACGAAGGCGGGGCCGCTGCGCCCGGCTGGCTTCACCTCCGCCGACGCAGCCGGGCTGCCGATCTATCCCGGCCTCGTCCGCTTCGACGAGGTCGCCGCCGGACGGGTCGAGCACGCGATCCGGATGACTTTCGACGAGACGCGGCAGGCCTACATCCCGCCCGCGACCCACCACGCGTCCGACTCCTGCGACTCGAACGACCCGCCGATGGGGATGCGATTCCGGCTCAAGGGCAGCTACTACAAGCAGCACCTCGGCGACTTCCCGGCGAACTCGCAATCACGCGTGATCTTCGAGGCCTTCCGCCACTACGGCACGATCAACGCCGACAACGGGTCCAACTGGTATTTCCAGGGATCGGTGGACGTGCGCTGGGACGACGACGACCTGAACGCGCTAAAGGAGATCCCGGGCAGCGCCTTCCAGGTGGTCAAGAGCCAGGCGAAGCAAAAGACCCCCTGTTGAGCGAGGAGTCCGAGGAGCGCCTCGACGAGGAGGCGGCGATCGAGATATTGAACGAGGCGCTCGTCCTCCAGTACCGCTCGGCGCTCCAGTACACGCTCACCTCCGGCAGCCTCTTCGGCTTCGAGTTCCAGTCGCTCGGCGACCGCCTCTGGGAATTCGCGCACGCCGAGCAGGCCGATGCACGGCTTCTGGTTGAGAAGATCGTCGCCCTCGGCGGCTCGCCGACGACCGAGGTCGGAGAGCTGCGCTGGTCAGGCGAGCCTGGCGAGGCGGTCGATTTGCTGATCGAGAGCGAGGGCTACGCGATCGAAGCGCTGGCCCACGCGCTCGAACCGACCGGCCGCGAGGGCCGCTCCGAAGCCACTCGAACATCCTGCTCGAGCACCTGCTCATGCGTAAGCAGATATCAGGTGGACTTCCTCGCTTCGCTCGCGCCGGCAAACTCATCGGCGCACGTTCGCCGGTGCTATCGCCCTGCTAGCATCTCGCTGATCGAGCGCTACGCGACGCGGGTGATCTCGTCCTCGAAGGCGACGCGGGCCGCCTCGCCGCGGTGCTCGGCCAACTCGTCGAGCTGGCGCTGAGCGCGGCTGATGAGGCCGTCGAGGTTGCGGCCGGCGACCTCCTCGCCGAAGACGGCGCGCAGGTTCTGCCAGAGCGAGAGCTTGCCCGAGATTCCGACGTGGAGGCCCTCGAGCTCGACGATCCGCGAGAGCGGCGAGTAGCCAGTTAGTTGACCGTTCGGCTTCAGCCGGCCGAGCTTCTCGGCGCCCCAGCCCATCGCGTTCTTCACCGGGTCGGCGCGGACTCCGAGCTCATCCATGATCTCCTTGAGGATGTCGCGGTCCTCCTCGATCTCCTCGGCCAGGCGCCCCAGGAACTCGCCCATCGGCGTGCCGTCGTTGCTCCCGCTCGCTCGGCGTGCGAGCTCCAGCCCGCCCGTCGCGCCGGCGAGATGGTCCTGCATGTAGATCGAGAGGAGGCGATCGGCCACGGGACCCAGCATACCCTCGAAATCGCGCCTGAAACTCGCCCAGAGGGGTACCCTCGTAGGACTTGAGCGAACAAGGCAACCCACCCGGCCGGGGCGTCCGCGCATTCTGGCGACGTCATCCGACCGCGGTCACGGTTGCCGGCTCGCTGATCGTCGCCGGGCGCGCTCGCCTTCGCCCTCGCGAATGACCGCGACGCCTTCGTCGAGGCCCTCGGCGCCGCGCCGCTGTGGATCCTCGGCATCGCCGTCGTCCTTCACGTCGGCTGGCTGGCGGCGCGGAGCGAGGCCTGGAGCGTCTGCGTCACGGCGGCGGGCGGCAGCGTCGACCGGCGGCGGCTCTACCGCGCCTCCAGCATCGGCTACCTCGGCAACCTCTTCAACGGAGCGCTCGGGCTGACGCTTCGCACCGCCGCGCTGCGTCGTTCGGCGCCGGAGGACAGCCCCAAGGCCACCGTGCTGATCTCCGCCGAGATCCCGATCGTCGTCGTCGAGATCGTCCTCGCGGCGATCATGTCCTTCACCCTGGTCGGGCCGCTCGGGCTGCCGTGGTGGGTCCCGATCGTCGCCTTCGCGGTGACCGGAGGAGTGCTCGCGATCGCTCAGCGGGTCGCGCGCGAGCGCAGGCAGGGGATCTGGGCCGGCCTCGCGATCCTTCGCGGCCTCAACGGGCGGGCCCGGATCGTCGCCCTCGTGGTGCTCGCGGTCGTGATCCAGATCGCCCGCAACTGGTTCCTCCTGAACGGAGCCGGCGTCGACGCCTCCGTCCTCGACTCGATCGCTCTCCTGATCGCCTTCGCGGTGTTCGGACTCCTCCCCGTCGGGCCCAGCGGCGGTGCCGCGGCGACCGCGCTGATCCTCGGCGCCGGAGGCCTCGCCGCCGCGGCTGCGGCGGGCGCGATGCTGACGGCGACGGCCGCTGTCGGCGCGCTCTGCTTCGCCACCTGGGCGCTCGTTCGACAAGATGCGCGGGCCGTCGGCGCCCCTGCCCGGCTAGCCGCCGCGGCGGTCCCTGCTAGGACTCTCGCCGTGCGCGGGATCGAGCGACAGGGCCGGATCTACCTGGGCGGCGTCAGCGGCCGGCGCCCGCATGTGCCCGTCGACATGCGAAAGCTCGAGCGGGCGGCGAAGCGGAAGATGACCCGGGAGGCCTACGCCTACATCAAGGCCGGGGCCGGCGCGAGCAGGACGATCGACGCGAACCGCGCCGCCTTCGACCGCGTGCAGATCGTGCCGCGGATGCTTCGCGACGCCTCGCAGCGCGACCTCTCCGTCGAGCTCTTCGGTCGCACCCTCGACTCCCCGGTCCTCACCGCGCCGATCGGGGTGCTCGAGCTCGCGCATCGCGACGCCGACCTCGCCGTCGCCCGCGCCGCCCGCGCGGAGAACGTGCCGATGGTGATCTCGAACCAGGCCTCGACCCCGCTGGAGGACATCACCGCCGAGCTGGGCGACTCGCCGCGCTGGTTCCAGCTCTACTGGTCGACCGTCGACGAGCTGGTCGAGAGCCTCGCCGGCCGCGCCGAGGCGAGCGGATGCGAGGCGATCGCGGTGACGCTCGACACGACGCTCCTCGGCTGGCGTACCCGCGACCTCGACCTCGCCTACCTCCCGTTCCTGCGCGGCAAGGGCATCGCCCAGTACACGAGCGACCCCGTCTTCCAGCGGCTCCTCGACGAACCGCCGGGCGAGGGCGGCCCGCAGGCGGCCCGCGAGCAGCCGAAGCCCAACCTGCGCGCGCTGGGCACCCTCGCCCAGGTCCTGCGCAACTGGCCCGGCGGGGCGGTCGAGGGCCTGCGCTCCGGCCACGCGCGCGCCGCGGTGGAGCGCTTCACCCAGATCTACTCGAACCCGTCGCTGAAGTGGGAGGACCTCGCCTTCCTACGCGAGCGGACCAAGCTGCCGATCCTGCTCAAGGGGATCCTTCATCCCGACGACGCCGCCCGCGCGGTCGATGAGGGAATCGACGGGATCGTCGTCTCCAACCACGGCGGCCGCCAGGTCGACGGCTCGATCGGCACGCTCGACGCGCTGCCCGCGATCGCCGGCGCGGTCGGCGGCCGGATCCCGATCCTGCTCGACTCGGGGATCCGCGGCGGCGCCGACGTCTTCAAGGCACTGGCACTCGGCGCGACGGCGGTCCTCCTCGGCCGGCCCTACGTCTACGGCCTCGCGGCCGGCGGCGAGCGCGGCGTGCGCGAGGTCCTGCAAAACGTGATCGCCGAGTTCGACCTGACGATGGGCCTGGCCGGCTGCTCACAGGTCGCGGAGATCGGACCGGAGAATTGCTCGACGAGCGCCTGATCCACTCGCTCCACGTCACCTCGGGCGATCACAGCGAGCTGCCCGAGGGAGCCGAGCCGCATGAGGTCTTCCAGACATCCACGTTCGCAGCTCTGCTCGACGGGGCGCTCGACGGTGACGTCACGTTCGGCGAGCTGATCGGGCACGGCGACCTGGGCCTCGGGACCTTCGACGGGGCCGACGGCGAGATGCTGATGGTCGACGGCGAGTTCTTCCGGTGCGACGCCGACGGGGTAGCCGGCACGGTCCCGCCCGAGCGGACGACCCCGTTCGCATGCCTCGTCGAGTTCACGCCGACCCACCGCTTCGCCCTCCCCGACCCACTCGATCACGACGGGCTGATCGCCGAGCTCGACCGCCACCTCGGCGATCCTGAGGAGGCGCACGCGATCCGCATCGACGGGCGCTTCGACCGCGTGCACGCCCGCTCCGTCCCTGCTCAGTCGAAGCCGTATCCGCCGATGACGGAGGTGGTCGAGAGCCAGCGGGTCTTCGACTTCACCGGGGTCGAGGGGACGATGGTCGGCTTCCGGTTCCCGGACTTCGCCGCGCAGCTCAACATGCCCGGCTACCACCTGCACTTCATCACCGCCGACCGCTCCCGCGGCGGCCACGTCCTCAGCTGCTCCCCGGCCGGCGTCGACGTCGCGATCGACGACGAGACCGAGATCCGCCTGGAGCTCCCGGCCGGCGTCGACCTCGGCAAGGCCGCGAGCGCCGAGGCGATGGACCGGGTCGAGCGGCAGGACTGAGGGGCCCCGATGGGCGAGCTCCTCGAGCGCATCGGCGTCGAGACGCCGGTCGTGCAGGCGGGGATGGGCGGGGGGATCGCGGGCGCCGAGCTCGCCGCGGCGGTCAGCGAGGCCGGCGGACTGGGCACGATCGGGATCCTCCCTCCGGCCGCGCTCGAGGCGGAGATCGCGAGGGCACGGGACCTGACCGAGAAGCCGATCGCCGTCAACCTGCTGCTGCCCTTCGCGACCGAGGAGCACTGGCGGGCGGCGTCGCAGGCCGATGTCGTCGTCAGCTTCTGGGGCGAGCCGCGCCGGCATGGGCCGACGACCTGGCTGCACCAGGCCGGCTCGGTCGAGGAGGCGCGCGCGGCGCAGGCCGCGGGCGCGGATGGCGTGATCTGCCAGGGGGTCGAGGCGGGCGGGCACGTGCGGGGGACGACGCCGGCGCTCGAACTGCTCGAGCGGATCAGGGCGGCCCTGCCGGAGGGCTACCCCGTCTGGCTCGCGGGTGGCATCGTCGATCGCGCCGACGCCGCTGCGGCCCTCGACGCCGGCGCGGAGGCGGCCGTCAGCGGCACGCGGTTCCTGCTCAGTGACGAGAGCGGCGCGCACCCGGAGTACAAGCGCCGGCTGCTAGGCGCCGAGGAAACGATCCTGACCGAGCTGTTCGGCGCCGGCTGGCCTGACGCGCCGCACCGGGTCATCGCCAACCCTGCGACCGAGCGCTGGCTGGGAGGCGACCGCCGCGGTCCTCGGGCGGTGCGGGCGCTCCACCGCATCAGCTCACCGCTCGTCGCGAGAGTCCCGGAGTCACTCCAGGCGCGGATGCTCGCCTCCCAGCGTGCCTCCTCGCCGATGCTCAGCCCGCAGCCGCCCGCGGCCGGCGGCCCGCCCGCCCTGCTCGACTCCGGCCCGCTCTACGCGGGCGCCGCGGTCGGCCGGATCACCGAGCTCGCGCCGGCGGCAGACCTCCTCCGCGAGCTCTCGCCCTAGGGCAGCAGGCGCTCGAAGGCGCGCCGCGCCTGAGCGAACGCCTTCTTCTCGCCGAACAGGCGGTAGCGCCCGTTGGCGCCCTGGGCGATCGAGACGAGTTCGAAGGCGAGCTGGTCCGGATCGTCGACGCCGGCGAGTTCCGCCTGGCGGGCGAGCGCGCCAGTCCAGGCACCGATCGCGTCTCGGATCGCGTCGCGAACCGGGCCCGGGCGGTCGTCGAACTCGGCCTGGGTCGCCGCCCAAAAGCAGCCGCCCGAGTAGTCCTGACGCTCGAGGTGGGAGACGTAGCCGTTGCAGAGCGCTTCCAGCCGCGCTCGTCCCTCTTCCTCGGCGAGCGCCGGCTCGATCACCGACTTGACGAAGCGCCGCGACGCCTCGTCGACCGTCGCCAGCTGGAGGTCCTCCTTCGAGCCGAAATGGCGGAAGACGCCGCTCTTCGACATCTCGAGGTCGACCGCGAGGCGGCCGATCGTCAGCCCCTCGAGCCCCTCCGCCGAGGCGAGGTCCACCGAGCGGTCGAGGATCGCCGCCCGCGTCTCGGGCCGTGCCCGAGCGTCTCTCTTCTCGATCGTGGCCATGGCTCAATGGTACCGGCTTGCAAGCACGAACGTTCGTGCTTATACTCGCCGCACGGACGGATCCCACCCACCCACTTCGAGGAGGCGCGAATGCCCGGCTACGAGATCAAGAACATCGACGACATGGAGGCGATCTTCTTCGGCTCCTTCAAGCGGGCCCGCGCGGAGCTCGGCATCACCTCCTTCGGGATGCAGGTGATCGACATGCCGCCGAACGCGGACCAGTACCCCGAGCACGACCACGCGAACGACGGCCAGGAAGAGGTCTACATCACGATGCGGGGCCGTGGCGAGATCGACATCGAGGGCGAGCGATTCCCGCTCGACCCCGAGACGATGATCCGAGTCAGCTCGGGCACCAACCGGAAGGTCTACACGGGCGACGAGCCGATCCGCATGTTGATCGTCGGCGGCTCCCGGGCAAGCTCTACGAGCCGTCGGAGAACGGAACAGCTCGGCGCGCCCGACCCGATGGCGCAGGCTCAAGACCTGAACCCGATCGCCGAGACCGCCGCAGCGGAGGACTTCGTCCGCTTCTTCGCGGAGGGCTGGCAGCGGCCGAAGCCCGAAGGGTTCCTCGACTTCTTCCGCCCGCGCTTCCATCCGGAGGCGCGGCTCGTCCAGCCAACGCTCCCGCCGGCGAGCGGGGTCGAGGAGATCGAGGAGCGCTTCCGCGACCTCTTCTCCGTCTTCCCCGATTACCTGGTGACGGTGGACGACTGGTCCGCGCGCGGCGACGTCGTCTACATCGGCGTCACCCACCACGCCACGGTGGGGCGACGCCGGGCCGAGTGGCGAGGCGTCGACCGCGTCGTGCTCGAGGACGGCCTCCTGGTCGAGCGGCTCGCCTTCTTCGACACGATCGAATCCCTCCCCTCCTCCCTGCTCGCTCCGCGCACCTGGCCGCACCTCGTGCGATGGAGCATCGCCAGCGCCAGAGCGAGGTAGCGCGGCCGCTAGGTTCGTCCTCCAAACTTCGAGGAGGAACCGATGACGAAGAAGGCGGACTTCAACGCCGAGGAGTGGACGCTCGTGCTCAGTGGGCCGGCGGTCGCCGGGATGATCGTGGTGCTGGCCCAGCGCGGCGGGACGATGCGCGAGTCGCTGTCGATCGGCAAGGCGTACGCCGAGGCGCGCGAGGCGCACGGCAACAGCGAGCTGCTCGATGCGATCGTGGCCGAGAAGCCCGATCTGGACCCGCGCAAGTACGAATCTCACGAGGAACTCAACGAGCAGGGCCTCGGGACGATCCGCGAGGCGATCGAGCTGCTCGAGGAGAAGGCGACGCCGGAGGAGGTCGACGACTACAAGAAGTTCGTCGTCGGGCTTGCCGAGCGCGCGGCCCACGCCCACAAGTCGGGTGGCTTCCTCGGCATCGGCGGCGAGGAGGTCTCCGAGGCCGAACAGGCCGCGATGGACGAAATCAACGAGGCGATCGACTCGCCCGGCCAGGAGTACGCGTCCGCCGGCTGATCACCACGCGAACGTCCGTAACACCTCGCTCTCTGAGGGGGTTTGGGACGTTCGTCGCGGTTCTGGGGCTCGCGGCGCCTGCGGCGGCAGGTGCCCAGGAGCCCGATCCGCTTGCCGCGCTCAAGGCCGGCTGCGAGGAACGTGTCTCCGTCCCGCCCAAGCCGGTCGAGTACCGGAGCTGCACCGGGAGTGTCGAAAGCTTTGATGGAACGCCGCTAGACGCCACTCTCACCCTGCCCGCGACCAAGAGGGAGCGGCGTGAGCCGCTCCCCCTTGTTGTGTTTCTCCACGGCTTCACCTCCCAGAAGGGCGAGTACCTGTCCCAGACCCGCGGCGGGACCGGCGAGGACCGCGGCGGCGCCGCGTACCAGACCGTGCACTGGAACAACGTCTGGTTCGCCTCGCGCGGGTACGCGGTGCTCAACTACAGCGCGCGCGGCCACGGCAACTCGGGCGGTGAGATCGGGCTCGCCTCGAAGCACCTCGAGGTCGAGGACACCCGCCACCTGACCGGGCTGCTCGTCGACGATGCGGACTCGTCCGACCCGCTGGCCCAGATCAAACGCAAGATCGCGTCGGTCGGAGGCTCCTACGGCGGCGGGCAGACCTGGCTGCTGCTGACGACGCGCGGAGAGGGCGCAAAGAAGTTCGGCACCTGGCTCAGCCCGGCGGGAAGCCTCGTCAAGCTCGGCGCGGTGGTGCCGGGCTACACGTGGACCGACCTGCTGCACTCGCTCGCCCCCAACGGGCACCAGCTGACCGGGGCGCCGATCGACCCGGAGACCGCGACGACGCCGCTCGGGATCGGCAAGCAGACACTGCTCGACGGCTTCATCGCGACGGCGGGGACGAAGTTCACGCCGGAGATCCTGACCTGGCTCACACGGCTGAATGCCGGCGAGCCATACGACGACCCCGCGGACCCGATCGTCCCGCAGGCGAAGAGGGCGCTGACCGAGGACCGCTCCGCCTTCTACCAGCGCGACTACTTCGAGGCGCTCGAGGAGGGCCGCGCCCGCCGCGTCCCCGTCCTCGCCGCCCAGGGCTGGACAGACCCGATCTTCTCCGCGCTCGAGGCCGTACGGATGTACGAGGCGTTACGGCGTGCCGACCGCGACTACCCGATCTCCATGTACCTCGGCGACTTCGAGCACCTGTGCGCGCAGGCGAAGATCCCGGACATGCGCCGCTATCACGACCACGGCACGCGCCTGCTCGACCACTACCTGCGCGGAAAGGGCAAGAAGCCCAAGCCCGAGGTCGAGGCGGCGGTGACGAACTGCGACCCGCAGGCGTTCGGCCCGGTGCTCGAGGCCAAGAGCTGGGGGCGCCTGTCGGACCGCGATGCCGAGTTCAGCTTCCCCGAGCCGCAGACGACGATCTCCCCCCTGGTCGACCAGCGCGGGCTGACCGCCGACCCCGTTGTCACCTCGATCACGCGTGGCCGCGGCTGCCTGACCACGGATCTTCCGCCAACTTCTGGAATTTCCACACACATCACCCCCGTGGGGGAGGATGATCTAGTCATGGCCGGTCTCCCCCGCATCAGCTTCCACCTCGAGACCGCTGCTTCGGACCTCGAATTGAACAGCCGGCTGTGGGACGTCGCCCCCGACGGGACGCAGACCCTCGTCGACCGCGGCGCCTATCGCGCCGTCGGCGAAAACGGCGGCGCCGACATCACGTATGAGATGTTTGGCAATGCCTGGCGCTTCGCCGCCGGGCACCAGCTGATGCTCGAGATCACCCAGGACGACTCGACCTACCTGCGGCGCGACAACTTCCCGTCGACCGCGACGATCTCCGACCTCACCCTCTCGCTCCCGGAGGCCGCCGATGGGACGTAGCTGGCACTGCTCGCGTTGCGGGCTGACGACGAGCTTCAGCGACGACGCGCCGAAGAGCTCCAAGCCCGAGGGCTGGGCGAAGGAGGGCGGCGAGTGGCGCTGCCTGCGTTGCCGCCGGGAAGCGGTCATGGAGCAGGCGGCGGCCGATGCGGGCGACGATGGCAAGGCCGCGCAGCGCCGTGCCCTCACCGAGTTCGAGCTGATGCGCAACCCGGACGCGACCGACCGCGAGGTCGCGCGCCGCGTCAAGTGCCCGAGCGGGCTCGTCGGCCCGGTGCGCGAGGCGCTCATCGAGGCCGGAAAGCTCAAGGCCGGGAGCGGCTAGCCACGCCCCTGGGCGCCCCCGAGCCGCCCTTCCGTCGCCAACGCTGCTACCTTCGCGCTTGTACGGCCGGGTCAGATACCGGCGAATAAACGTGCCAAGCCGGTGAAGTTGCTCTGAGCAATACCTCCGCGTTTGCAGCACAAGATCCGTGGAGGAGCTATATGCCCACCGGAACAGTGAAGTGGTTCAGCGACGAGAAGGGGTTCGGTTTCATCACCCCCGATGACGGCTCGCAGGACGTGTTCGTCCATCAGACGGCGATCGTGGCCGAGGGCTTCCGCAGCCTCACCGAGGGCTCGAGCGTCGAGTACGAGACCGAGTCGAGCGAGAAGGGCCCGAAGGCCACCAACGTTCGCTCCACCTGATTCCAGCTCAAAGCTGAACCGAGAAGACCCCCGCCTGCCGGGGGTCTTTTTGGTTGGAGAACCGGCGCGGCGTGCGGGGGTGCCGCTTTAGACTGCGCCGCGATGGGGATGATTCACCGGGGACCGGGGGCGGCTCTCGCCGTTCTGATCGCTAGCGCACTCGCTTGCCTGCTTGCCACGCCTGCGTTCGCGGCGAAGGCGCCGAGGATCGAGGTCCTCTCGAATCGCGCCGACCTGATCTCCGCGGGCGACGCGCTGGTCGCGGTGACCCCGCCGAAGGGAGTCGACGCCTCCGGCCTCAGGGTCACGCTCAACGGCAAGAGCGTCACCGGAGATTTCGCCGTGCGCGAGAACGGCCGCTTCGCGGCCCTGCTCGACGGATTGCGGAACGGGCGCAACAAGCTCACCGCCAGGGCATCCGGCGGCCGCGCCTCGAAGCTCAACATCACCAACCACCCCAACGGCGGCCCCGTCTTCAGCGGCCCGCAGATCCAGCCCTGGGTCTGCCAGGAGGAAGCGGTCGACGAGCAGTGCAACCAGCCCGCCGACTACGACCTCAAGTACATGCCGCCCGGCGGCGCAGCGCTGCAGCCCTACGACGAGGCCAACCCGCCGTCGAGCGTCGCCGAGGTGACCACCGACCAGGGCAAGACCGTGCCCTACATCGTCCGCGTCGAGACCGGCTATCAGGCGCGCGACCAATACAAGATCGCCGTTCTCTACGACCCCTCGAAGCCGTGGGCGCCCTGGGCGCCGCAGGACGGCTGGAATCACAAGCTTCTGATCACCCACGGCGCGAGCTGCGGGATCGACCGCAAGTCCGGCGAGGCGCCCGGCGTCGAGGTGGCTGCCGCGCTCGAGCGCGGCTTCGCGGTGATGTCGACGGCGCTCAACAACGCCGGCCACAACTGCAACCTCGTCACCCAGGCCGAGTCGATGGTGATGGCGAAGGAGCGGATCGTCGAGCAGTACGGCGAGATCCGCTACACGATCGGCACCGGCTGCTCGGGCGGCTCGCTCACCCAGCAGCAGGTCGCGAACGCCTACCCGGGCATCTACCAGGGGATCCTGCCGCAGTGCAGCTTCCCCGACGCCTGGTCGACCGGGCAGCAGCTCGTCGACTACCACCTGCTTCGCCTCTACATCGAGAACCCGACGCGCTGGGCACCCGGCGTGGCCTGGACGCCGACCCAGATCGCAGCGGTCGAGGGCCACCCCAACCACGTCAACTCGATCATCCTCGACACGCTCTACTGGACTGACGCTCGGCGACCCCGCCGACGGCTTGCGCGGCGTCGAGGACGCCGAGCTCTACAACGCCCAGACGAACCCGGGCGGCGTCCGCTGCACGCTCGCCGACTACATGATCAACGCTGCTCGGGCCGCGGCCCGAGAGCGCTCTGGGGCGACGCAGAGAAGAAGCTCGGCCACGGCTTCGCCGGGCTGCCGCTCGACAACGTGGGCGTCCAGTACGGGCTCGACGCGCTGATGACCGGCGCGATCAACCCCGAGCAGTTCGTCGACCTGAACGCGAAGGTCGGCGGCGGCACATCGACATCCATCCGACCGAGGAGCGGCTCGTCGCCGACCAGCCGGCGCTGCGCAACGTCTACCGGACTCGGCGGCGTCAACACGACAAACAACCTCGACGAGGTCGCGATCATCGACCTGCGGGGCCCCGACCCCGGCGCCTTCCACGACGCCTATCGGACCTGGGCGATCCGCTCGCGGCTCGAGCGCCAGCACGGGACGTTCGACAACCACGTGATCTGGTTCGGCGCCGTGCCCTGCTCGGCGACCTGAACTACACGACCGAGGGCCTGATCGCCATGGACCGCTGGCTCGCCGCGGTCGAGGCCGACAAGACGAAGCTCCCGCTCGCCGAGAAGGTGATCCGCAACCGCCCGGCCGACATCCAGGACCGCTGCTCGCAGGTGCCCGGGCGTCGAGGCCATCACAGGTGCCGGGCGTCGGCGCGGTTTGCCAGCTCGACCAGGCCCAGACGCGCTACGGAACGCCGCGCACCGTGGCCCACGAGCCGATCTCGACCGACCAGAACAAGTGCGCGCTGCGGCCCCTCCGCCGCAACGACTACTACCCGATCGCGTTCTCCGACGAGCAGTGGACGCGGCTCGAGGGCGCCTTCCCGACCGGCGTCTGCGACTGGTCCGAGCCCGGCATCGACCAGCGCGGAGCGATCCCCTGGCTCACCTACCAGGACGCCGACGGCGACGTCATGTACGGCGGCAACCCGCTCGGCGAACCGCCACGCTCAAAGAAGGTTCGCCGCACCCACTAGCTTCAGCTCGGCAAGGATGCCGGACCGATGAGCGAAGCACTTTCGGGGATGTTGCCGCTGGCAGCGGCCATCGCCATCAGCCCGATCCCGATCCTCGGGGTGATCCTGATGCTGCTCTCGGATCGCTCGACGCACAACGCGCTCGCGGTCCTCTGCGGCTGGGCGCTCGCGATCGCGGTGGTCTCGGGCGTCGTCGCGCTGATCGGGGCGGGCAGCGCCGACGCGGGTGACGAGCCGGCGCGCGGGCTCGTCTACGCGCAGCTCGGGCTCGCCGTCCTGCTGCTGCTCGGGGCTCTGCGGCGCTGGCGGAAGTGGGCGCGGGCGGACGAGTCACAGGAACGGCCGAAATGGCTCGAGGGCCTGAACTCGATCGGGCCGCGGAGGGCGTTCGCGCTCGGCATCGCCGGGATCGTGCTGAACCCCAAGGACGCGTTGCTTTCGGTCGCGGCCGGCGCCCGGCTGGCCGAGGCGGACCCGTCAGGCGGCGCGGGCGTCATCGCCCTCCTGATCTTCGTCGCCGTCTGCAGCTCGACGATCGCCGCGCCGATCGTGGCGACCGTCGCCAGCGGGCCGCGGGCGAAGCCGGTGCTCGAGCGCTGGCGGACAGCACTGGAGCGGCACGGTCAGCTGGCCGTGGCGATCGTGCTGCTCATCCTGGGCATCGCCGTCGGCATCGACGGCCTCCGCGAACTCTGAGCATCCGTGAGGGGGTCTGACCCCTTAATAGGCCGTTAGCGCGGGTCGCGCCACATCCGCCAGAGCGGCGGGCCGTCGTACGGCAGGCGGAATTCCTCGGTCACCTCGAAGCCGTGGCGGCGGTAGAGCTCGCGGCTGCGCGGCGAGCCGGCGTTGAGGAATGCGGGGACGCCCTCGGCGTCGCAGCGCTCGAGCATCGGCTTCAGCAGGGCCGACCCGGTGCCCTTCCCGTGGCCGGAGCGCTCGACCCCGATGTACTCGAGGTACCAGTGCGGCTCCGACGGGTGGTTGCGCTCGATCGCCTCGACGCCCTTCATCACGCGGATCGGGTGGCGGCCGAAGGTGCGCAGCTCGGTCGGGATCACGGCGCGGCGCTGCCAGGTGGAGAGCGGCCACTTCCCCGGCTCCACCCACGCTGCCGCGCCGACCGGGTCCTCGCTGACGAAGACCTCGCCGTGTGGCATGTGGAGCTTGCCGACGAGCGCGTGGAAGTAAGGAACGAGCCGCTCGGCCCTCCCCTCCTCCTCGGGCGTGAACCACATCATCGGCGGATCGCCGGAGAACGCCTCGGCGAGCGCCGGAGCTATCTGCGGGAGGTCGTCGTGGGTGGCGGGCCGGATGGTGTGCATGCGCGCCAAACCTACGGGGTCGCGACTTTGCGAGGATGCGCCCGTGAGCCTCGCGTCGCAGATGCCCCGCCGCCGGCTCGGCTCGAGCGGGATCGAGGCCGGCGCGATCGGCCTCGGCTGCATGGGCATGTCCTGGGCCTACGGCGCCGCGGAGCGCGACGACGAGCGCTCGATCGGGGTGATCCGCCGCGCCATCGAGCTAGGCGTGACGCTCATCGACACCGCGGACATGTACGGCCCGTTCACCAACGAGGAGCTCGTCGGCCGTGCTCTCGAGGGCCGGCGCGACGAGGCCGTCGTGGCGACCAAGGGCGGCCTGGTCGTGGACGATCCGGCCACCGCATCGCTTCACCGCGACGGCCGGCCCGAGCACATGCACGCCGCGATCGACGCCTCCCTCGAGCGCCTGCGCACGGACCACGTCGACCTCTACCAGCTCCACCGCGCGGATCCCGAGGTCCCCCTCGAGGAGACCTGGGGCGCGATGGCCGAGGCCGTCGAGGCGGGCAAGGCGCGGGGCCTCGGCGCCTCCGAGCTGTCGGTCGCCGAGCTCGAGGTCGCGCACGCAGTCCATCCCGTCGCGTCCGTCCAGTCGGAGCTCTCGCTGTGGACCCGGGACCCGCTCGACGAGGTGCTGCCCTGGTGCGAGGCGAACGACGTCGCCTTCATCCCCTTCTCGCCCCTCGGCCGCGGCTACCTGACCGGCAAGCTCACATCAAGCTTCGACGACGACGACCTGCGCGGCCAGTTCCCCCGCTTCAGCGCCGAGTCGATGACGGCCAACCAGGCGATCGTTGACCGCGTCGGCGAGATCGCCGCGACCCACGAAGCGACCCCCGGCCAGATCGCGATCGCCTGGGTCCTCGCCCAGGGCGAGCAGGTGATCCCGATCCCGGGCACGCGGCGGATCGAATACCTCGAGGAGAACGCCGGCGCCGCGCAGGTGGAGCTCACCGCCGAGGAGCTCGAGACGCTCGACGCCCTGCCGCAGCCGGCCGAGAGCCGGTACCCCGCCAGCTATACGCCCTAGGGCGGCTCAGCCTCCGGACATCGCCTTCCCGACGGCCTCCAGTTGCTCAGGCGTGCCGATCAGGGTCCGCTGGATCTCCTCCTCGAGCGCGAGTGCCTCGGCGGGCGGCTTGCCCCACGCCTCGGCCGCGAGCCGCTTGATCCCGCGGATCGCGTTCGGCGACTTGTCCGCGATCTCCGCGGCAAGGGTCTTCGCCTCGGCGTACGGGTCGTCGGCGAGCCTGGTGACGAGCCCGAGCTCGAGCGCCTCCTCGGCGTCGACGAACCTGCCCGTATAGGCGAGCTCGCGGGCGACGTCGGGGCGGAGCGGCTCGATCAGCTGGCTCAGGCTCATATCCGGCACCAGCCCGTAGCGGACCTCCATCACCGACATCCGCGTCGTACGGTCCGCGATGCGGATGTCGGCGGCCAGCGCGAGCTGCGTCCCGCCACCGAGGCAGGCGCCCTGAAGTGCCGCGATAACCGGCACCGGCAGCTCGCGCCATCCGTAGGCGACCCGCTGGGCGAAGTTGGCATCCGAATCCCCGCTGCGGTCGAAGCCGTCGCCGGTCAGGTCGCCGTTCCCCGACATGAAGCTCTTGAAGTCGAGCCCCGCGCAGAAGCTCGGCCCCTCGCCGGAGAGCACGACGACGTGCACATCGTCGCCTGCCGCGGCGACCTCGTCGACCGCCTCGTTGATCGCGACGAACATCGGCCAGTCGAGGCCGTTGTGCTTGTCGGCGCGGACGAGCCGCACGTCGGCGACGCCATCCGCGATTTCCACAGTTACTCGTTCAGAATCACTCATGACCCGATCCTGACACAGAGCGTTACGCGCGGGGCACGCGCCCCTCGTAGCGGGCCAGGCCGTCGTCGGGCACCGGTGCCCACGCTGGCGCGTTGCCGACGAAGGCATGCCACGAGAGCTCCACGCCCGGGTCGCCGTCGAAGGCCCCGAGCCGGACACTCATCAGGTTCGGCTCGTCCGGGTTGCGGCTGATCAGGTGCCCGCCGCAAACCGAGCAAAAGCACTTCTCGAAGCCACCGTCGGGATGGCGCCACCCACGAAGGAGCTCCTCGCCGGAAGTGAAGCGGAAGGTCGCCGGGTCGACGTGCGCCTGCACGGAGGAACCGGTGCCGGTCCGCCGCTGGCAGCGGGTGCAATGGCAGTAGCCGGCGCTCCTCGGAGGCTTGGAGATCTCGAAGCGGATGGCCCCGCAAAGGCAGCCACCGGTCAGGGGCGGTTCGGCCATGCGCGCAGTCTGCCAGGCACGACCCAGCGACCAGACGTGGGCTGCATCGACCCTCACTATGAGGTCGATGTCGCCCCGCCGTGTTGCGGGGCGAACTCAGCGTCCGGCGCGCTGAGCCTGCGAGTTGCGGCGGCGGCGATTACCGCCGTTGCCGTGACCGCCATTGCGGTGGCCGCCTGAGCCGTTTCGGCGCGAGCCGTTGCTGCGCGAGCCGTTCGAGCTCGAGCCGCGCGGGTTGCCGCCGGCCCCCGGGAACTCGGCCGCGAACTCGCTGTCGAGACCGAGGTCGCGGGCCATGCGAGAGGTCTCGCGGGCCTGGTCGGGGAGGATGAAGCTGATCGCGTCGCCACTCAACCCGGCGCGGCCTGTGCGGCCGATCCGGTGCGTGTAGACGTCGGCGTCCTCGGGGAGGTCGAAGTTGATCACGTGAGTGATCTCCTCGACGTCGATCCCTCGGGCGGCGACGTCGGTGGCAACGAGCGTGGTGACGTCACCACGGTCGAAGCGCGCGAGCGCCTTCTGGCGCTGCGATTGCGACTTGTTGCCGTGCATCGCGACCGCGTTGACGCTCTTCTGGCCGAGCCGCTTGACGAGCCGGTCGGCTCCGCGCTTGGTTCGGACGAAGACGAGTGTGCGGCCGCTATCGGAGTCGTTCAGCGTGCCGATCAGCGCCGGCAGCTTGGCCGCCGGCGAGTCGACGCGGACGAAGCGATGCTCGATCTGAAGGCCCTTTTCGGCCTTCGGAGCGTGCACGTGACGACGCGGGTTCTCGGTGTATTCGCGGGCGACCTTGCCGGCCAGCCCGTCGAGTGTTGCCGAAAAGAAAAGAGTCTGGCGATCGTCCGGGGTCCGGGCGACCAGGCGGTCGACGGCGGGCTTGAAGCCCATGTCGAGCATCCGGTCGGCCTCGTCCAGGACGAGCGTCTGGACGTCGTCCAGGTGGACAACGCCGCGGTCGATCAGGTCCTCGAGCCGGCCGGGGCAGGCGACGAGGATCTGGGCCTTGCGAGCCCGCTTGATCTGCGGGCCGAAGGCGACGCCACCGTAGACGGCGGCGATCGAGAGGCTGCGGGCCTGCGCGATCTCCCAGAGCTCGTCGACGATCTGCGCCGCGAGCTCGCGGGTCGGCGCCAGGATCAGCGCGGAGCCGGGCCTGGCGTTATCGGGAAGCCGATCGACCAGCGGCACGCCGAAGGCGAGCGTCTTGCCCGATCCGGTCGGCGACTGGACGAGGACGTCCTCCCCGTCGTAGACGTCCTCGATGACGAGGCGCTGAACGGGGAAGGGTTTTTCGATCCCTCGGCTGGCGAGGGCGTTTGCGACCTGGCGAGATACGCCTAGGTCGGCGAAGGTGTGCGACATATGAAGTTGCTCCTAACTGAGCGTGTGTGGGGAGATCCTGAAACCCCGGAAGGCGCTCTGGAGCGACAGACGGAAAACGGAACCTCACGAGCACTCATCGGTGGTGCTCGACGGGAGGCACTGTAGCGGGGGTCCTAGCGTGAAGCGCCAGATGGCTCGCAGAGAGGACCTCCGAAACATCGCGATCGTCGCCCATGTCGACCACGGCAAGACGACGCTCGTCGACGCCATGCTCTGGCAGTCCGGAGCCTTCCGAAAGGGCCAGGACGTCGCCGAGCGCGTGATGGATTCCATGGACCTGGAGCGCGAGAAGGGCATCACGATCCTCGCCAAGAACACCGCCGTCCATCACGGCGACGTGAAGCTCAACATCGTCGACACGCCGGGCCACGCCGACTTCGGCGGCGAGGTCGAGCGTGGCCTGACCATGGTCGATGGCGTCCTCCTCCTGGTCGACGCCTCCGAGGGCCCGCTGCCGCAGACCCGTTTCGTTCTGCGCAAGGCGCTGGAGGCGAACCTGCCGGTGATCCTCGTCGTCAACAAGGTCGACCGCCCGGACGCACGCATCGCCGCGGTCATCGACGAGGTCTACGAGCTCTTCCTCGACCTCGACGCGACGGACGAGCAGGTCGAATTCCCGATCGTCTACACGAACGCCAGGGCCGGCTGGGCGGCCTGCGACCTGCGAGGAGGCAAGCGATGGCGTCTTTGGCACCGACCTCTCCCCCCTCCTCGACCTGATGGTCGAGCGGATCCCGGCGCCGGAGTTCGACCCCGACCACCCGCTCCAGGCCCACGTGACCAACCTCGACGCCTCCCCCTACGTCGGCCGCCTCGCCCTCTGCCGCGTCCGCAACGGGACGATCCGCGCCGGCAAGCCGATCGCCTGGTGCCGCGCCGACGGCTCGGTCGAGCGGGCCACTGTCTCCGAGCTGTACGTGACCGAGGCGCTCGAGCGCGTCTCCGCCGAGGAGGCGGGCCCGGGCGAGATCATCGCGGTCGCCGGCCTGCCAGACGTGACGATCGGCGAGACGCTCGCCGACCCCGACGATCCGCGGCCGCTGCCGGTGATCACCGTCGACGAGCCCTCGATCTCCGTCGTCGTCGGCATCAACACCTCGCCGCTCGCCGGCAAGGACGGCTCGAAGCTGACCGCGCGGCAGATCAGCGACCGCCTCGACGCCGAGCTGGTCGGCAACGTCTCCATCCGCGTGCTCGACACCGAGCGACCCGACTCCTGGGAGGTCCAGGGCCGCGGCGAGCTCCAGCTGGTCGTCCTGCTCGAGCTGATGCGCCGCGAGGGCTTCGAGCTCACCGCGGGCCAGCCGCGCGTCGTCACCCGCGAGATCGACGGCAAGAAGCACGAGCCGGTCGAGCGGATGGCGATCGACGTGCCCGAGGAGTACGTCGGCGTCGTCACGCAGATGCTCGCCCTGCGCAAGGGCCGGATGGAGCAGATGGTCAATCACTCGACCGGCTGGGTCCGGCTCGACTACCTGGTTCCCGCCCGCGGCCTGATCGGCTTCCGGACCGAGTTCCTCACGGAGACCCGCGGCACCGGCCTGCTCCACCACGTCTTCGACCGCTGGGAGCCCTGGGCGGGCGACCTCCGCACCCGGCCGACCGGCGCCCTCGTCGCCGACCGCCTCGGCAAGTCGGCGAGCTTCGCCCTGTTCGGCCTGCAGGAGCGCGGCACGATGTTCATCGGGCCGGGCGAGGAGGTCTACGAGGGGATGATCGTCGGCGAGAACGCGCGCGGCGAGGACCTGGACGTGAACGCGACCAAGGAGAAGCACCAGACGAACGTCCGGGCCGCGAGCGCCGACATCCTCGTCCGCCTGATCCCGCCCCGCGCCCTGTCGCTCGAAAACGCGCTCGAGTTCCTCCGCGAGGACGAGGCCGTCGAGATCACGCCCGAGCTGCTGCGCCTGCGCAAGGCCGAGCTGGGCAAGACCGATCGGATGAAGGCAGCTCGCCGCGCTCAAGGAGCCTAGGCCGTGCGCCGCTTCGCCACGTCGGCGAGGGCCGCCAGCGCGACCGCCACCGCCGCCGCACCGATCGCGACGTAGCGCCAGATCATCTCGATCGCCTCGCCTTCACTGGTCCCGCCGGCGACGAGGCCGTCGATCACCGCCGCCGTCGCGGCGACGCTGATGCCGGCGATGCCGAGCACGACCGCGAGCGTCACGCCCGATGCCGCGCCCGCCTGTTCGGTCGAGACGACCGTCTGCGTGCCGACCGACGTCAATGCCCAGGTCAAGCCGAAACCGAGGCCAAAGAGCAGGAGCGCCGGGACCAGTAGGCCGTAGCCGAGGTCGAAAGACATCCACAGCAGCCCGGCGCCGCCGATGATCGCCGCCACCCCCATCAACCGCGGCACGTCGAAGCGCTCGGCGAGCCGACCTGAAATCGGACCCGCGATCGCCGACGCGAACGAAGCGGCGAGGAACAGCGCGCCTGCCTCGGTTCCACTCAGGTCGCGAACCTGCTGCAGGTAGAGCGCGCAGGAGAAGGTCGTCGTCGTGAAGGCGACGTTGCCGACGGTGCCAAGCGCCGTCACCGCCACATAGGGGATGTTGCGAAAGAGCGTGAGATCGACGAGCGGGAAGCGGACGCGTTTCTCGACCGCGACGAACGCGAGCAGTAGCGCGACTCCGGCGATCATCGGCCCGAGCGTCTCCGGCGAGCCCCAGCCGCGGTCCTCCCCGCCGTCGATGCCGAACGTGATCGCGCCGATCCCGATCGCGACGCAGGCGAGCCCGCGCAGGTCGATCGTCCGCGGCACGCTCTCGTCGCGCGACTCGCGAATCCCCCACAGGACGAGCGCGACCGCCGCCGCGCCTAGCGGCAGGTTGACCAGGAAGACACCGCGCCAGCTGATCTCCGAGGTGACGAAGCCGCCGAAGAAAGGGCCGATCGCGACCGCCACCGCGGCGAGCCCGTAGAGGTTGCCGATCGCGCGCTTGCGCTGCTCCTCGGGAAAGGCGTTGGTGACCACCGCGACGCACAGCGGGAAGATGACCGCGGCCCCCATCCCCTGGAGGATGCGAAAGCCAATCACGACCTCGGCCGAGTCGACGAGGCCGCAGACGGTCGAGGCGCCGGTGAAGACGGCGAGTCCGACGATCAGCATGCGCTTGCGGCCGAGGATGTCGCCGAGCCGCCCGCCGGGGATCAGAAAGGCGGCGAGCGCGAGCATGTATCCCGATATGACCCACTGCATGTCGGTCGTCGAGACGCCCAGGTCGCGCGCCATATCGGGCAGCGCCAGGTTGAGCGCGAAGAAGTCGAGGTTGACGAGGAAGAGCGCCAGCGAAGCGGCGACGAGGGCCCGGCCGGGTCGCTTCATCGACATGCGGCGATCCTATGGCTGCACCGGTCGGGCCGAGCGCGATATCGTCGCACCGTGTCCGTAAAGCTTCACCGCTGCCCCCTCATGTTCTTCAAGGCCGACGCGCACCCCTGCTGGAAGGTCCAGAAGGCGCTTGACGAGCAGGGAATCGACTACGTGATCGTGAAGGAGCCGGTTCTTCCGCCGCGCCGCAAGTCGTTCGAGGAGCTGAGCGGCCAGAAGAAGCTGCCCGCGATCGAGTTCGAGGACGGCAGCGTTTACCGAGCGGAATCGGCTGACATGGCCGCGAAGATCCGCGCCGGTGAGCTGATGTCCATGGCCGGCGCGAAGGAGGGCTGAGGGATGGGAGACCTGGTAGCGGAGTGGACGGTGGAGATCGACGCCCCGCGCGACCTCTGCTGGGAGATCGCGGCCGACATCAAGACCGCTCCGAAGTGGCAGGAGACGCTGAAGTCGGTCGACGTGATCGAGCGCGACGCTGAGAAGCGCGCCTCGCTCGTCGAGACCGTCTCCGACGCGAAGGTGAAGGAGGCGAAGGCGGTCCTGCGTTTTGAGTACGACCCGCCCGGGTCGATCACCTGGGAGCAGGAGTCGGGCGACGTCAAGTCGCTCGTCGGCTCCTGGGAGTTCACCGAGATCGAGCCCGGCAAGACCAAGGCGACCTACGCGCTGCGCGCCGACCCAGGCCGGATGCTCGGCATGCTGCTTCGCGGCCCGGTCGAGGGCAAGGTCAAGGAGGCGCTCACCAAAGGCTCCGCCGAGGGCCTCAAGAAAGAGGCGGAGAGCCGCTCCTAGAGGGGACCCGCGGCGCCCGCCGGCCCCGGGCGGCGAAGGATCGTGCGCAGGCTGATCCGTGTGTCGGTTTCGACGGCGCCGCCCTTCGTCTTCAACGTGCGGATCATCGAGTCGAGGTCGGCCGTGTCGCGGCAGGCGACCCGCAGCTGGTAGTCGAAGCCGCCGGTCACGTGGGCGGCGTCGGTGACGCCGTCGAGCGTCGCGACCAGCTGCTCGAACCGCTCGGTCTCATGCGGCCCGGCGATCTTGACGTCGATCAGGGCGACCAGGCGGCGGCCCGCGGCAACCGGGTCGACGACCGCCTGGAAGCCGGTGATCACTCCCGACTCGCGAAGGCGGCGGACCCGCTCGGCGGTCGCGTTCGCGCTGAGCGAAACGCGCTCGCCCAGCTCGCGATAACTGACGCGTGCGTTGCTCACAAGCGCGGCGACGATTTCGCGGTCAGTTGGGTCTAGTGCAGAGGATTTCACCGTTCGCAATGGATATTCGCAGAATTCGTCGTCCAGATGGGGATAATGCGTGTTGATCGTAGGTGGTGACAGGTATGGGTTCAGCGCCAGGGAAGGCACAGGGATGAAGCTCCACGCAAAGACGTTTGCGGCGACGATCTCGCTCACGCTGTTCCTCGCCCTCGGCGCCACTCCCGCGATGGCGACCACCTTCTGCGTGCCCGCGTTCCACGCTGCCTGCCCGAACAGCGGCGGCAACGTCGCCTCTCCGACCCTCTCGAGCGCGATGCAGACGAACGGCGACGACGGCACCGCCGACAAGGTCATCGTCGCCCCCCAGGTGGTCAGCCAGGCGGCCGGCTACGCGATCCTCTCCGGCGACAACGACGATCTCGAGATCGTCGGTCAAGGCCCGGCTCAGAGCGTCATCACGACGACCCAAACCGGCAACCAGTTCGTGATGAACCTGAACGGCCCGCGCAAGGTGGCGATGCGGGACCTGACGATCCGAGTGCCGGCGTCGATGAACGACAACCAAGGCGGTGCGCTCCAGTCGGAGAAGGACACCTTCGAGAACGTCGACATCGAGAGCCGCAACGTCCGCTCCGACGGGATCGTCTCCGCGATCGGCGGCTCCACCTTCAACGACGGGGCCCTCTACGGCTCGAATGGCGGCTCGATCGACACCGGCTTCAGCGGCAACGGCGCCGAGACCGGCCTGCTCGAGATCAGGCGCACCACGATCGTCGACCCCTCCTGGGGGATCCTCTCCGACGACCCCGAGGTGACGGTCGACGCCCGGCGCGTCCAGATCACCGACCCGCTCGCCTACGGCGTCCGCGTCACCGACGGGGCGTTCGTCCGCTTCGAGAACAGCATCATCTCGAACGTGGACACCGGCTATCCGATCATCGCCGAGGCGACTGACCCCGGCGTCGTCCTGCCGGCAATCCGCCACGTCACCATCTCGGGCGTCCCCGAGAACCCGAACGATCCCGCGATCAAGGCGCTCGTCCAGAACAGCCCGGGGAACGGCTCGATCAACATGCAGATCCGGAACATCATCATCCAGGGCTTCCCGAACCCTCTCTGGTGCGAGGCGCCGACTTCGTCCGGGATCGGCAACGCGACGATGGGGATCCACTACTCCTGGTTCTCCCACAGCGCCAACGTGCTCGGCGACTGCAACCTCACCAACTCCAACACGATCGATACCTTCGCGATCGGCGAGCCGCAGTTCGTTGGCCCCGGCGACTTCCACCTGCCTGCGGGCTCACCGGCGATCGACTCCGGCGAACCGGAGAACGTGACGCTGACGAAGGAGGACTTCGACGGGAACCTGCGGCCGACCGACGGCAACGGCAACGGGTCGGCGCGCCGCGACATGGGCGCCTACGAGTTCCAGCTCGCCGGCCCGGGCAACCCCGGCGCGGTCGACGGGCCTCCGGGCGGCGACCAACCGGAGGATCCGGGCAATGGTGGCGGCGGAGGCGGGGGCGGAGGAGGCGGCGTCGTCACCGGCCCGCCGACGATCGACAAGCTCAAGTTCAAGCGCGGCCTGAGCGAGTCCGGCGGCGGCACGCTGAAGCTGAAGCTCTCCGAGGCGGCGAACGTCGCGGTGACCTTCAAGAGCAAGCGCGGCGGCAAGGGCGGTAAGCGGGCGAAGACGTTGACCTACAACGCGGTCGCCGGCAAGAACAAGCTGAAGATCAAGCGCAACAAGCTGCGCGAGGGTGCCTACAAGGTGAAGGCGATCGCCACCGACGTCGACGGCGAGCGCTCGAAGCCGGCGAAGGCAAGGGTCGCGGTAGGCGACTGAAGAAGCTCTAGTCCTTCGGGACGCAGACCGGTTCGTCGGCCATCGGCACCTCGCCCTCGGGGCACGGGTTGCCGCTCGGGTTCGGGTCGACGCAGGCGCCGGATGTCTGGGAGTAGATCTGCCCGTTCGTGCAGTCCTGGCTTGCCGGGGTGGTCGTCGGCCCGGGCGTCGAGGAGGTGGTGCTCGTGGCTGTCGTCGCCGTCGAGGTCGCGGTCGTAGTCGTCGAGCTGGTCGGCTCGGTGACCGTCGTCCCCGCCGACTCCTCGGTCACGGTCGTCGTCTCGTCGTCCCCGCACGAGGCGGCGAAGCCCGCGAGGGCGAGCGCCGCGAACAGGGCCAGGCCGGCATGAACCATCTGCTTCCTCATCGTCAATTCCTTTTCGGTCGGGGCACGAACACGTCCAGGGCAACCTCCAGCCGCTCCACCTCGGGCTCGGCCTTTGCGTTGCCGGTCGCGGCCGCTCGCTCGCGTGCGCCGGACACCGCCCCCTCGGACGCCTTCATCTGATCGTCGGTCTGCCAGAAGCTCATCCCGGTCACCGCGCCCTTCTTGCGATCGACGAGCACGAGGAAGCCGCGAAAGCCGTCGAGCTTGCGGATCTCGGGGATATCTCGCTCCTCGAGATCGGCGATCACCTCGTCGATCCGGTCCGGATCGATCTCGAGGGTTGACTTGCGGACGTGCATTCAGCCTCCTTAGGCGGTCGGTACGCCGCGACCCTAATCGACGCCGCGCCATACTGCGGTCCCGATGCCCGCCCCGCTGATCGAGTTCCCCGCCGACGATCCCGAGCGCGCCCTGCGCTTCTGGAACGGCCTGCTCGGAACCGAGCTCGCGCCGCGCCCGCCCGAGGCCGGCGCCGGCTGGGAGAGCGAATCGGACGGCCTGCGGCTCGGCGTCCACGAGCGGGGCAAGGGCCCAGGCGACACGGCCTCCCTCCCCTACATCTCCGTCCCCGACATGGCCGCCGCAGTCGAGCGGGTCACCGAGCTCGGCGGCAGCGTCATCCACCCCGGCGAGCGCTGGTCGATCTGCCGCGACTCCGAGGGCAGCCCGTTCGCGCTTGCCGCGGAGTAGTCAGCCAGACACTCCGGCAACCGCAAGCGCCGCTTCTCGATCCATGTAGCCGCGCGCGTGGGTCACCTTGCCACCGGCGACGGTATAGATCATCGCCGTCTCCGACTCGAGCTCCACCCCGCTCTCCACCCCCCGCGCGATCTCGTGGATGAAGACGACGACCTGGTCCCCGGCGTCGATATAGCGGACGTAGTCGAGGCTCAGTCGCTCCCAGGTCGCGAGGCTCTCGATGAACGCGGCGACCACCTCGTCGCGCCCCCGGACGACGTGTTTTTCCTCGACGCCGCCCACGGTGCCCCGCCATTCGACCTCCGGATCGAGGTATTCGAGCGACCTCTCGATCTCGCCGCTCTCGTAGGCCTCGTTCATGGCCCTGACGACCTCGATGTTCTCCTGGGACATCGCCTCCGATCGTAGACCTTCGTGAGAGAGTTCCCTTATCGCCTCGGAGAACGAAATCCTGGCGCGGAAGTACATGGCGCTGGCGTCTGCCCGCGATTACGCCGCCTTCTCCGAGGCCCTCCATCCCGATGTCGTCTGGTACGGCACCCGTGGCGGCATGGATGCCGAACGGGTCATCCGCGGGCCCGACGCCTACCTCGAGTACATGCGCGAGATCCTGGGAACGCTCGAGCGCTACGAGTTCGAGGTGGAGGAGGCGTTCGAAATCGAGGACGGGATACTCGTCTACCTGCACGAGACCGGTGTCGGGCGGGGCGGGATCGAGCTGGACAGCCGAACCGCGATGGCGCTCGGGATCGAGGACGGCAGAGTTCGCAGGGTCCAGGGCTACCTCGATCGCGACGAGGCCCGGCGCGACTGCGGGCTCGGTTAGGACTCGGGCAGCGGGGCCTCGGGCTGGACGCCGAGGCTGAGGAGGGTCATCGCGAGCATCTCGTAGTGGCCGACGAGGAAGCAGAACTCGACGAGGCGCTTGTCGTTGAGGTGGGCGCTCAGCCGCTCGAAGGTTGCGTCGGAGAGCACCCCCTCGGTGTGAAGTTCGTCGCAGGCGGCGAGCAGGTCGCGCTGGCGCTCCGTCCACCCCTCGGCCTCAGGTCCATCGCAGACCCGCTCCATGTCCGTGTCGGAGAGGCCGGCCTCCCGGCCCATCCGCACGTGGTGGTCCCACTCGTACCGGCAGCGGGTGTTCCAGGCGACGCGGAGGATCAGGAGCTCGGTGTCCTCGCGCGGGAGCGCCCCGCGAGGCATCATCTGCGCCGCGAAGGCGAGCCAGGGCGCGAACAGACGGGGGTGGCGGCCGAGCGTCAGGAAGATGTTGGGCGGGGGCCCGCCGACGGCCTTGCCCGCGCCCTTCGCGAGCGTTCGCGTGACCGCGTTCATCTCCTCGTCGGTCAGCGCAGGAACCCGCGGCTCGTCGAGCTCGCGCCAATGTGAATTATCGATGTTCAGCTTGGGGAGACCGCGGCGGGCTGCGCGCCTTCCAGCGCGCGCACGTCTGCCCAGGTGAGCAGGCGGCCGGTGTCGTCGTCGATCAACTTGAACCGGGTGCAGCCGAAGGAGCTCCAGAACGTGAGCACCGGGACGTCATCGAAGATGTCGTTGTTGTCGTGCGCGGCCTGGAGGTTGTAGTTCGGCACCTTCGCGCTCAGGTGATGGACGTGATGGAGACCGATGTTGCCGCTGAACCACTGCAGGACCTTCGGCAGCTTCAGGTACGAACTGCCGCGCAGGGCCGCGTCGGCGTAGCTCCAGTCATCCGAGTTCTCCCAGTAGACATCCTCGAACTGGTGCTGGACGTAGAAGAGCCAGACGCCGGCCATGCCCGCCATCAGGATCACCGGGAACTCGAGGATGAAGAAGGTGAACGGGCCGACCAGGAAGCACATGCCGGTGATGATCACCGCGAGCGCGATGTTGGTCAGGATCACCGAGTGGCGGATCCGCGGGCGCTCGTCCTTGGGGACGAAGCGGGGCATGATCATCAGCGAGTAGAGCGGGCCGATCGTGAACATGATCGCGGGGTTGCGGAAGGCGCGGTAGAGGGCGCGCTGCTTCGGCGTCATCTCCCGGTACTCGCTGAGCGTGGCCGTCTCGACGTCGCCGGTGCCGCGACGCTCGATGTCCCCCGCCGTGCCGTGGTGGACGGCGTGCTGGTGGCCCCAGCGGGCGAACGGGGTGAAGACGAGCAGCCCGGTGAAGACGCCGATCACGTGGTTCTGCTTCTTCGTCGGCATGAACGATCCGTGCGTGCAGTCGTGGAAGACGATGAAGGTGCGAAGCAGGAAACCGGCGGTCGGGATGCCGATGATGAAGGCGAGCCAGTAGCCGACGTTCTCGAGCGCCAGGTACATCCCGACCCAGCCGAGGAAGAACGGGACGACCGAGGTCAGCAGGTCGAGGATGCTGAGGCCGAGATTCGGCTTCATGTACGGCGCGAGGCCCTCGTACCAGAACGGGCGCTCTCTCTTTTTCGCAGGCTGAATTGTCGCGGTTGCAGCTTCCAAGGGTCTCCGTCTGTCTCTCCCGAAACGTCGACTGCTTAGGCAAAAGGGTGACAGATCGCGGATCGACGATGATCCGCCGGTATTCGGGTGCCCTAACTACGCCTGCAAATTGAGTTATTACCCGGAAGTGAGCTACTCGCCCACGGGAACGCCGTCCTCGATCCGGTCGAGGTACTCGGAAAGGCCGTAGCCGGTGTGGCCCTCCCAGCTGTACTTGGTGAGGCCCTCGCTGATCCGGGTCATCGCCTGCGCCTTGCGATGGCGCAGCGGGATCAGTGAGCGCACGTCGCCGGTGATCTCGACCTCCCGATCGGCGGTGCGGGCGAGGCAGCGGATCCGCTGGTGGTAGCGGTCCTCGCCGACGGTCTCCGTCGACAGCTGCGCGTCCAGGATCGGTGTGTAGCCGCCGTCCTCGAAGATCACGCCGGAGCGGCGAACCGCGCCGTCGTCGGTCGCGATGACCGAGACCATGAAGCCGTCCTCCTCGCCCGCGTTGCAGGTGAGCCAGCGGTACCAGACAGGCGCCTGCCAGGAGCGCGGGCCCCAGGAGTGGTCGCGCAGGCCGAACCCATCGATCGGCCACTCAGTCCCCGCCCACCGCGATCCGTCCCCTCGCGCCGACGTGCTGCTCGTAGTGGCCGCGGGCGAAGCTGGTCGCGAGGTCGGTGCCGTCGAACGGCGCGTCGCCGTCGTCATCGCGAATTACCTCGCCGCCGAGCATCGGCGAGAGGCCTCGGTAGTCGAGCGCGACCGAGCAGTCGACGTGCTCCGCCTCCGTGAAGGCGCGCTTCGGGTCCTTCATCGCGAGCGGGTCCGAGAGGAGCGCGAGCTTGCCCTCGTAGGCGACGGTCTGCGCGACGAACGGCTCCTGGACGGCGAAGCGCATGCCGGCCGCGTCGAATGATTCGTTGTCCGCGATCTCCGGCCGGCCGAACATGAACCCGACCGAGCCGTCGGGCAGGTAGATGCAGATCGTCATCTCCGCGTAGCCCTCGTTCGGCCTGTTGCCCACCCGGAAGAAGCCGCCGACGCCCGCGGCCGGGTCGAAGGCGTTGAAGTACATGGACTCGTTGAAGCGCGAGTCGTCCTCGACCTCGTGCATGTACTCGTCCTCGGGCTCGAGCCTGAGGTTGAGCTCTCCGGCCTCCACAGGCGCGAGCCTAAACGGTGCCTAGCACTTTGGTAGGGAGATCGGGGTTTGTCCACTCGCGCGGGCGGTGCTGTGAGCGGCAAAACTCACGCGATGCGCTTCCGGCTCTTCGCCGCTACTCGTCGCCGCCACGCTGCTTCAGGCGACCGCCGCGTCGGCGAAGGCCCCTCCCCTCTCCGCCGACCTCCTGCTCGACCGCCTCGGCGACCCGGCCGCGAAGCTCGACCCGCTGCCCGAGCGCTTCCGCACGATCATGGTCTCGAGCCACGACCGCACGGGCGGCAACGTCGACGGCGGCTCCTACGGCGGCGCGGGGACAGGGATCGGACTGACGCAGACCTTCGTGCGCCGCGCCGGCAGCGAGTACGTGATGTACGAGCACGACGGCCCCGGCTGCATCACCCGCACCTTCTTCGCCACGGCCGGGCCGCCGCTCGGGTCCGCGGAGCCGTTCGGCAGGCTCAAGGTCTTCATCGACGGTGAGGCCGAGCCGAGCTTCGACGAGGAGCTCACCGAGTTCTACGCCGGCCGGGTGAGCGGCTACCCGGGGCCGCTCGTCGGCGACCAGGATGTCTCCAGCGGCGGCACCTACTCCTACGTCCCCTTCTGCTTCAACCGCTCGGTCGAGGTGAGGACGACGGGCGTGCCGGTCTCCGACGGGATCGGCTGGTGGCAGATGAACCTGCTGCTCGCGCCCGACGGAACGAAGGTCGAGCCGTTCGACCGCGCGACCGACATGAGCGGCGACGCCGGCATCCTGAACAGCACCGGCATGCGGCCGAGGGGGAAGCCCGAGTTCACCGCCAGCCGGGTCATCGTCGACGGCGCGGCCGAGCTCCCGATCGCCCGGCTCGGCGGCGCCGGGACCGTCGAGTACCTGCGCTTCGCGGTCGACCCGTTCGACATCGAGACCCTGCGCGCCCTGTCGCTGCGGGTCTCGGTCGGCGGCCGCCCGCCCGACATCGACGTCCCGCTCGCGAGCCTCTTCGGCGACGGGATCGAGACGCGCCCGATCGACGCCGCCGGATTCGGCATGGACCCCGCGGCCGGCACCGGCTACTTCGCCCTGCCGATCCCGTTCCGCCGCGGCGGCGAGATCGAGCTCGTGGCGGCGGACGGCGCCAAGGCCGAGGTCACCGTGGACGGGTGGCTCGGGCCGAAGGTGCCGAAGACGGCCGGGCGGCTGATCGGCGAGTACCACGTCGAGCAGGCCGCGGAGGGCTCGGACACACGGATCATCGACACCGCGGGGTCGGGCAGGCTCGCGTCGGTGGTGATGGACATTCTCGACGGCGGCCCCGCCAGCGGCCAGAACCCGCTGCAGCGATTCCTCGAGGGCGACGAGCGGATCCACATCGACGGCTCGCGCTCCCCCTCCTTCTACGGCACCGGCCACGAGGAGTTCTCCAACGCCGGCTTCTACTTCGCCAACGGCGCGTTCACCCGCGAGCTCGGTGGCGCGGGGCCGCTGGGCTCCACGCCGGGCGGCGCCGGCACGCAGAGCCAGTACCGCGTCTTCGCCGACGACGGCCCGCGCTGGTCGAGCGCGATCGAGCACGGCCACGAGCACGGGGGCGGCGACGAGCAGCCCGCCCAGGTCGGGGTGACGTCGTTCTCCTACAGGGCGCGGCCCACGCTCACCGAGAGCGACCAGCTCCTGCCCGCAGACGCCGCCTCCGCGTCCGCCCACGAGCTGGCCGGCGCCAGCGAGGCGACCGAGCTGAGCGCCTACTTCGAGGGCGACCTGGACGGCAACTCGACCACCTCGACTGTGGTGATCGGCGGCAGCTACTACCCGGCCCCCGACCCGGCGACCTCGCCCCAGGGCCTGACCGCGCAGGGAATCCGCTTCGCCGGGCCCATCACCGCGCGGCTGGACGTAGACCCCGACAACGAGGGCGTCGTCCTGCGCGGCCTGTTCGACCAGCAGGCCCCGTTCCCGTCGCTCGCGGTGGAGATCGACGGCAAGCCCGCCGGTACCTGGGCCCACCCCGCGGGAATCCCGACATCCTGGAAGCGCTGGCTGGAGGACGACTTCGACATCCGCCCCGGCCTGACGAGGGGCAAGGACTCGATCCGGGTGACGCTGACCCCGCAGGCGGACGCAGGGGTCGCGAGTATCTTCGCGCTCGAGACGCTCTCCCGGCATCCTTTGCCGGGCTGATGCGACGCACATTCGCCCTAGCCCTGCTGGCGTCCCTCGCCGCCGCCCCTGCCGCAACTGCGCAGACGCCCGGCGTGCCGGTGACGCCGATCCCGGCCGGAGTCGGGCCCGCCGACGTCCCAGCCTTCTCCGGCGAGCCGGCCACACCCGACCCGATCCGCCAGCGCTGGCGACCGCCGCAGAACCCGTTCATGGCCGCCGACCCGAACAGCAACCTCCACAACGACGCCTACATGACCGACTCCTACCGCAGGCTCGGGCCGCTCGGCAACGACACGACCACGGCCTCCACCCTCTTCGCCCGCGAGTGCGCCTCGGTCACCTTCGACTCGCGCGGCCGGATCGTCACCGTCTGCGTCGGCCTCGACCGCCCGGTCCTCGCCCTGCTCGACCCGCAGACGCTGGCGACGCTCGCGGCCTACGAGCTGCCGCCGCGCGAGCAGTCGGGCGCCAACACGTTCACCGGCTTCTCCGGCGGCGGCTACTTCTTCCTCGACAACCTCGACCGCGCCGTCGTCCCGACGCCGACCGAGCACATCTTCGTGATCGGGCAGACCGAGGCGCCCGGCTTCGAGCTGGTCGCCGATCACGACCTGAGCGGGGTGGTCTCCGGCGGCGACTCGATCGTCTCGGCGTTGCCCGACTGGAGCGGGCGGCTGTGGTTCGCCTCGGTCGAGGGAACGGTTGGCTGGGTCGACCCCGCCACCGGCGCGATCGCCAGCACCGACCTGGGCGAGCGGATCCACAACTCCTTCGCGATCGACGAGACCGGCGGCGTCTTCATCGTCACCAACGGTGCGCTCTACCGCTTCGAGGCCGACGGCTCGGAGGTGCGCACCGTCTGGCGCCGGCCGTATCCGAACATCGGCGAGACCAAGCCCGGCCAGACGCAGGCGGGCTCCGGGACGACTCCGACCCTGATCGCGAAGCGCCACGTCGCGATCACCGACAACGGCGACCCGATGTCCGTTGCCGTCTACCGGCGCGGCGCAAAGAGCCGCGGGCGGAAAGTCTGCAGCAGGCGCGTATTCGACGCGGGCGCGAGCGCGACCGACCAGTCGCTGATCGCCGCCGGCCGCTCGCTCGTCGTCGAGAACAACTACGGCTACGGCGGCCCGCTCGCGGTCCAGGGCGGGGCGACCACGACGCCGGGCCTCGAGCGGATCGACGTCCGCCGCGGCCGCTGCCGGTCGGTCTGGCGCAGCGACGAGATCGCGCCTTCGGTCGTGCCCAAGGTCTCGCTCCCCGCGGGCCTCGTCTACACATACACGAAGCCGCCGAACCCGAACGGCGATGACTACTGGTACTTCACCGCGCTCGACTTCGACGACGGCAGCACGGTCTTCAAGCGGCTCGCGGGCAACGGCCTCGGCCTCAACAACAACTACGCGCCGGTGACGATCGGCCCCGACGGCACCGCCTACGTCGGCGTGATCGGCGGCCTCGCCCTCTTCCGCGACGGCTGACTCAGGTCGACCCGCCCGGCGGCAGTCCGATGCCGCCAACGCCCGATGCCGAGCGCCGCTTCTTGTGGTTGCCCGGCCCGGAGTGCCCCGGCTCCCGTCCCGGGGGCTGGGAAGGCGGATCGATGTCCTCGATCTCCTCGATCTTCCTGGTCACGGGAGCGCCCGTCGACAGGGTCACCGGCTCGCCGTGGTGGGTCACGTCGATCGGATCGCCCTCGTGCAGCGTGTAGACCGCGTGCTGCGAGCTGACGTCGACCATGATCCGCCGGCCGCGGAAGAAGATGCGGAACGAGACCCTGCCGAGCGCCGCGGGCAGCCGGGGGCGGAAGCTCAGCTCGCCGTCGTAATCGCGGAAGCCGCCGAAGCCGGCGACAGCGGCCATCCAGGCGCCCGCCAGCGAGGCGATATGAACCCCGTGGTCCGTATTGCGGAAGATGTCGTCCAGGTCGACCCGGGCCGCCTCCACGAAGTATTCGTAGGCGAGGTCCAGGTGGCCGACCTCGGCGGCGATCACCGCCTGCGTGCACGCCGATAGCGAGGAATCTCGGACGGTCAGCCCCTCGTAGTAGTCGAAGTTCTTGCGCTTCTGCTCGTCCGTGAAGTAGTCGCCGCGCAGGTGCATCGCCATCACCAGGTCGGCCTGCTTGATCACCTGCTTGCGGTAGATGTCGAAGTAGGGGTAGTTGAGGAGCAGCGGGTAGTGCGCCTCCGGCGTCGACTCGAAATCCCACCGCTCGTGCTCCGTGAAGTCCTCGCTCTGCGGATGGATCCCGAGCTCCGGGTCCCAGTGGATGAGCATCGCCTCGGCCGCGTCGTGCCAGCTGGCCGCCTCCTCGGGGTCGACGCCGAGCGCGGCGGCCTCCGCTGGGTGGCGCTCGACCAGCTTGGCGGCCTCGCGCAGGTTGAGCTGCGCCATCAGGTTCGTGTAGACGTTGTTGTCGACGATCGCGGTGTACTCGTCAGGGCCGGTGACCCCGTCGATCCGGAAGGCCCCGTGGGCGTCGTGATGGCCGATCGTGCGCCACACGCGCGCGGTCTCGACCAGCAGCTCTAGCGCAACTTCCTTTTCGAACTGCTCGTCGCCGGACGCTGCCAGGTAGCGCGTGACCGCGTACGCGATGTCCGCGTTCACGTGGAAGGCCGCGGTGCCCGCCGGCCAGTAGGCGGAGCACTCCTCGCCGTGGATCGTCCGCCAGGGGAAGGCGGCGCCCTTCAGGCCGAGCTGGCGCGCCCGCTCCTTCGCCTGCCGCAGCGTCGTGTGGCGCCAGCGCAGCGCCTGCGCCGCCGCGTCGGGGAGCGCGTAGGTCAGCAGCGGCAGCGCGAAGATCTCCGTGTCCCAGAACGCATGGCCGTCGTAGCCGGAGCCGGTCAGCCCCTTCGCGGCGATCGCGCGGCGTTCGGCGCGTGCGCCCGCCTGGACCGTGTGGAAGATGCCGAACCGGACGGCCTGCTGGATCGCCGGGTCGCCCTCGATTTCGACGTCGGCGCGCTCCCAGACCTCGTCGAGGAACGCCCGCTGGAGGGCGAGCAGCCCGTCCCAGCCGGTGTGGCGCGCCTCCGCCAGCGCCGCCTCGACCTGGTCGCGCATCGCAGGCAGCGAGCGGCGGCGCGACCATCCATAGGCCAGGTACTTGACGACGCGCAGCGGCCGGCCGGGAGCCGAGTCGGTCGTCACCGTCATCCGGCCCAGGTCCTCCTCGGCCTCGGTGTCGGTGTCGGTCCCCGGCGGGCCCTCGACCTCGTGATCCATCGCAGCGCCCATGCGCAGGCCGCTCGTCCTGGTCACGTGGACCATCGCGACCCGCAGCTCGGTCGCGGAGAAGTGCTCGCTCACGAGCGGGTGCTCCAGCGCGGCGCTGATCCGGGGATCGTCGGGCTTCGCCGAGTCGGGGAGGGTCTCGTTCGCGACCAGCTCGGACTGCAGGACCAGCCGCGCCTGGCCGTCGAGCGGCTCGACCTCGTAACAGATCGCCGCGATCGCGCGCTGGGCAAAGGAGACCAGGCGCGTGGTGGTCACCTTGACCATGCGGCCGGTCGGCGAGATCCAGACGGCCTCGCGGGTCAGCGTCCCGCTGCGGAGGTCGAGGGTGCGCCTGTGCTCGCGCAGCTCGCCGTAGCGGACGTCGAACGGCTCGTCGACGACGAGCAGGCGGATCAGCTTGCCGTTGGTGACGTCGACCACCGTCTGGCCGTCCTCGGGGAAGCCGTAGCCGGCCTCGGCGTAGGGCAGCGGCCGCGCCTCGTAGTAACCGTTCAGGTATGTGCCCGGCAGGCCCGAGGGCTCGCCCTCGTCGAGGTTTCCGCGCAGGCCCAGGTGGCCGTTGCAGAGCGCGAAGATGGACTCGGACTGGGCGAGGCGCCCGAGGTCGAGCTCGGCCTCGCGCACGGTCCACGGGTCGACCTCGAACGAGCGCGTGCCGCTCAGGATGGGGACGTCGGGCGAGCTCACCGCTCGAGCAGCTCCGCGAGGTCCTGCACGACCAGGTCGGCGCCGCGCTCGGCAAGCGCATCCGCCTGGCCGACGCGGTCGACGCCGACGACGCAGCCGAAGTTGCCCGCCCGCCCCGACTCGACCCCGGCGAGCGCGTCCTCGAAGACGGCGGCCTGGGCGGGCTCGAGCCCGAATTCCTTCGCGCCGGCGATGTAGGTGTCGGGCGCGGGCTTGCCCGGCAGCTTTCTCTCGGCAGCGACGATCCCGTCGATCCGCGCCTCGAAGAGGTCCGCGATCCCGGCCGCGATCAGGACGTCCTTGCAGTTCGCGCTGGAGGAGACGACTGCGCGGCGCAGGCCCGCGTCGCGGGCGGCCTTCGCGTAGCGGACCGACCCTTCGTAGGGCTCGACACCGTCGCGCTCGATCAGCTCGAGGACCAGGTCGTTCTTGCGGTTGCCGAGCCCGCTGACGGTCTCATCGCCGGGCGGGTCGGAGGGGTCGCCGTCCGGCAGCTCGATCCCGCGCGATTCGAGGAACGAGCGGACCCCGTCGTAGCGCGGCTTGCCGTCCACGTATTTGTCGTAGTCGGCGCGCGGGTCGAAGGGGACGAACTCCACACCCTCGCGCTCGGCGCGCCCCTTCAGGTAGTCGTCGAACATCTCCTTCCAGGCCTTGCCGTGCACCATCGCGGTCTTCGTCAGCACCCCGTCGAGGTCGAAAAGGCAGGCCTTGATGTCGTCCGGCAGCCCGAGCATTCGCGCGAACGTACCCGATCACCCCGCTTGCCGTGGGTAGCATCCGATTTGTGGACATCTTCGGCCGCATCGCCGAGGCGAAGATCACCGCCGCGATGGAGCGCGGCGAGTTCGACGACCTGCCCGGCTCCGGCCGCAAGCTCGAGCTCGATGACCTGTCGCGAATCCCGCCCCACATGCGGGCCGGCTACCGGCTGCTGAGCAACGCGCACGTGCTGCCGCCGGAGCTGGAGGCACGACGTGAGATGTACTCGCTCGACCGCCTGATCACCGATGCCAGCGACCCCGCCGACCTCGAGGAGCTCCGCCGCCGCCGCCGCGAGGCCGAGCTCCGCTACAGCCTGTTGATCGAGCGGCGAGCCGGCTAGCCCGCCATGCCCCAGCAATAACATCACGTGCCATGACCGAGCCTGGAGCAGCTCGCGTGCTCAAGGTCGATGACCTTGCCGCAACCCCCGGGGGAACCGCCCGTTTCGAGGGCCACGAGCACGGAGCGAACGTGTCCTTCTTCGTCAGCCGCGTTCCCGCGGGAGGGGGGCCGGGACCGCATACGCATCCGTACGAGGAGACGTTCGTGATCCACGAAGGCTCGGCCACGTTTGTCGTCGGCGCGGAAACAGTCGAGGCGGCCAGTCAGCCTGCTCGCGATCCCGGCCGGTCACCCCGGCGGACACCTCGCCCACACCCTGCCGCCGATGCACAACTGCGGCCACTACGCCCATGGAGCAAGGTCACGCCAACGCCAGGGTCACCCATATCTCCGCGAACAGCCTCGTCGGCACGGGGACCGGACACCACCAGCACGGTTGCGACCGCGCCGTCCACATCGTCAGGGACCAGTTCCTCCACCGCGAGACCTGCGTCGGCGCCCACGCCGCCACGTCGACCTGCAACCTCGGCAACTACGGCCCGCACCACATCTACGTCGAGTTCTCGTGCAAGCATCACTACGACCCAGACCTCCACCACTGGCACTCGTGTTACAAACAGTCGACCGGGGCCAAGATGACCATCGACTGGCACCGCAAGCACTGACGCCGCTCGGTCAGCCTCAGTCTTCGTCGAGGTCCAGGTTGTCCAGCAGCGCGTCGGCGTCCGACCACTGATCGCCGGGAACCCGCAGCGCGATGTCGCCGCGGCCGAAGCGGTCGAGCTCCCAGTCGGCGGTGAGGACGGCGTCGAAGCCGGCCTCGGCCAGATGAGCCCGCCAGGCCCGCGCGCCCTCGACATCCTCGAAGTCGCGGACGACCTCCCAGTCGTCGAAGCGCGGGTCGCCGATCGCGACCGTGTCGGGGCCGGGCTCGTTGCGCAGGAAGTCGCGGAGGCCCATCGGCGCACCGTACCGGGATAATCCGCGTGAGCCGATGAACGCGCAGCCCCCTCCCCCACCTCCGCCGCGGCCGCCCTACGGAGGGCAGTACGGCCCGCCGCAGCCGCCCCAGCCCGCGCAGCCGCCGCTCCAACCCCCGCCCGGCTTCAAGCCCGATTCGCGCGATCTGCGGCCGCGGCGCTTCTGGTACTGGCTCGCCGGGCTGCTTCTCGCCGGCTCGATCGCGTTCGCGGTCGTCCTGTTCATGAACGCCGGCGACGACGTCGGCTCGTTGACCGACGTATTCACCGACCTCACCGAGTTCTCCGCCCCCGGCGAGACCACCGCCGAGTTCGAGGCCGGCGACGACGTCGCCATCTACCGGCAGATCGGCACGGTCTTCGGGCCCACCACCGGCGGCCAGGAAGGCCTGCGCTGCGAGGTCACCGACCCCGGCGGTGCGCCGGTCACCCTGAGCAGATCTCGCGGGGTCTCGACGCTCGATCTGAACACCACCCGCTACATCACCGAGTTCACCTTCGACGCCACAGCGACCGGCGGCTACAACGTTTCCTGCCTCACCCGCCGCGCCGTGCCGGCCCGGCTCCTGATCGGCCCCGAGGTGGGCTTCGATGAAGCCTTCAAGATCTTCGGCGCCGTCGGCGGCATCATCGGCGGGGTCTTCGTCGCTCATCATCGGCGTCTTCGGCGCCATCGCGATCTTCATCCCGGTCGCGGTCATGCGCTCGAGCCACAAGCGGAAGCTCGGGCGGGAAGCGGCGGCCGCCGGGCTCTAGCGGAGTACCCTGGACACATGGCAAGTGCTGACTCCAAGCGGGGATTCCCCATGTCCGAGGACAAGATCGTCGGCGACGGCGGCAACGTCACCGTCTACGAGCGCCCGGACGAATCGCGCTACACGCTCGACCACAACGGCCGCGGCCAGGAGTACCCCGCCGACGAACCGGTCTTCGGCCGCGCTCGTTTCGACGCACGCGGGGAGTCGACCGGCAGCTGGGAGGGCTCGCGCTCACAGCGTCAGGAGCCCGCCGTCGAGGAGGGCTCACGCGCCCGCAACCGCGGCCGGCCCAAGCCCGTCTAGTTCCTCAGAACTCCGGGAAGCCGATCGTGTCGAAGAACCAGAGGCTGCTGGTCAGCCAGATCGCCACGATCGAAGTGAAGACCGCGCCGCCGACGATCGGCAGCGTCAGGCCCGGCAGTCCGTCGACCTTCAGGTAGAGCATCTTCGCCGTGAAGGCGCCGTAGAAGAAGCAGCCGGCAAGCGAGTGGACGACGACGCGGGTGTCCGTGTCCTGGAAGCCGAGCGCCCACAGGCAGTGGTAGACGACGGGCAGGGAGATCAGGAACGCGAGCGTGCCGACGATGCGATGCGTGGTCGGCACCCAGCCCGGCGTCTCCGCTGAGCCCGGCAGCCGCCCGTACATCGACAGCGCCAGGATCACCTGCACGACGGCAAGGGCGAGGACGATCGTCGCCAGCCACACCTTCATGTTGAGCGTGGCGGTGAAGAACAGGCCGTTGCCGAGGATCGACTCCCCGGTCGGGTCGTGCACGTTGCCGTAGACGCCGAGGCCAAAGGCGACCGCGGCGCCGACGAGCGCCGGCACGATCAGCTTGCCGGGTGAGATCGGCGGACGGGCAACCGCCTCCATGGGCGCGAGCTTACCCTTCGCCGATGACCGAACGCCCGGCCGACGCCAACACCACCCGCAGCATCCACCTGCGCCGCCTCTACCGCCACCCGGCGGCGATCGGCACTCGCGGCCGCCGTCGTCGTCATCGCGTTGATCGTGGCGCTCGCGGTGAACGCGATCGCCGGCGCGGGCGGCGGCCTCGGCCTGCTGCTGCTGCTCGCCCTGGTCCTCTTCGTGATCGCCGACGCGAAGGCCGAGGAGGACTTCTTCGTCGCCTACGCACAGGAGCGCTCGCTCACCACCGGCGGCGGGCAGGGGTCGATCCCCCCATCGACCGACCTGCTTCGCCAGGGCGTCCGCCGCTACTCCGACCGCACCTTCGCGGGCACCCTGCCCGGCGGCGTCGAGGGCCTGCTCGCCTTCTACACCTACGAGACCGAGTCGCGCGACAGCAAGGGCCGCAAGCAGGTCCACTACCACCACTTCACCGTCGTCCTCTGCGCCGTGCCCGAGTCGGTCTCGCTGCTCGGCGAGATGGCCTGCCAGCGCCGCGCCGGCTTCCGGTTCTTCGACTCCGCCGAGGACGCCTTCCGCTCCCGCCAGCGCGTCGAGATGGAGAGCGAGGAGGTCGACAAGCGCTACGAGATCTTCATCGGCGAGAACGACGACATGGGCAAGGCGCGCGAGCTCCTCTCCCCGATCTTCCTCGACTGGCTCGCGACCGGCGACGACGACCAGGGCTTCGAGCTCGAGGGCGGCATGCTCGCCGTCAACGTCCCCGGCCAGCACGACGAGGCGACCGAGCTCGACGCCCTCTGCGAGTCCGCCGCCTACATCCGCCAGCGGATCTCCGAGGAGTCGCTTGAGGGCGGTGCCGCGGCGCCCGCGCTCCGCAGACCAGCTTCACCCCCGCCTCCTACGTCGTCGCGACCGAGACGGGCAAGTCATCGGCGCGGCTGAAGAAGCGGCTGTGGGGGCTGGTCGGGATCGTGGCGATCATCGGCGGCTTCGCCATCGGGTTCCTCACGAGCGAGAGCGAGGACTCGACATCGAGCTTCCGACTACGAGTTCGAGTTCGACAGTCCCACCAACGACATCTTCGGCTTAAACGTGAAGAAGTTCGACGACCAGCTGCTCGCGGCCGTGGCCGAGGAGGACTCCGGGAACGGCGCCAGCCGCAAGGACCTCTACCGCACCGACATTGCGGTGAACAAGATCGAGATCTGGATCTTCGACGCTATGAGCCGCGATCTGATCGAGGTCAACGAGAACCTCGACTATGAGCTGACCGCAGAGGGCGAGGCCAGGCTGGAGCAGCTAGGGGGCTGACGGCTCGGGCTCCGGCGGCGGCTTCACCGGATCGCCCCGCCCCGCCGACAACACGCCGATCCCGACCACCATCGCCACCAGGGCGATGATCGAGAGCGCCGCGGTCAGCTCGTTCTCGTGCAGCCGCTCCTCGAAGACCGTGATCCCGAGGGCGACGCCGACCAGCGGCGCCGCGATCGACTGCGTGGCGATCGCCGGCGGCAGGTCGCCGGCCTGAAGGGAGATCTGGCTGATGGTCATGCTGACCAGGCCGATGACGATCAGCGCGTAGAGCGGCCAGGATCTCGAACGGGCCGAGGACGCCGTTGCCGAACTCCTCGACCGTGCCCTTGGTGATCGCGCCGTGCAGGCCGAAGAGCGCGCCGGCGGCGAGGCCGACAAGCGTCGCCTTGGCGGCCGGGCCGTGATTCAGGCCCATGGCGGTGAGCACGGCGGAGACGACGAGGACGATGCCGCCGCCGATCAGCCACGCCACGATCTCCGGCTCCTTCACCCCCTTTGCCGGGTGAATCGCGATGACGAAGACGGTGAGCGCCACGGTCAGCCCGATCGAGGCGAAGACGTCGCGCCGCGTGATCCGCTGGTTGGAGAGCGCCGCGCCGAGCGGCAGCGCGATCACCATCGTCATCGAGAGGATCGGCTGGACGACCACCAGCTCCCCCGCGGCCAACGCGCTCGCATGGAAGACGAAGCCGACCAGCGTGCAGGCGATCCCCGCGAGCCAGGTCGGGTGCTTCGCGAGCCGGAGCATGAACAGCACGCTCGCGGCGTCCTCATCCGACGAGGTCATCGCGATGCGCTGCTGCAGCACGGTCCCGAGCGCGAAGAGGCTGGCGGCGATGAGGGCGAGGAAGATTGCCACGCCGCGAGCCTTTCACGGAGCGAGGGTGTCTCGAAAGCTGCGCGCTAGCCGCGCTGCGGCGCGAGCCGGCGGAGCGGCCCGCACTTGCCCTTGCCGAGGCCGTAATTGGCCTCGTCGGCCAGGCGGAAACGGCCGGTGCCGGTGACGAGCGGTCGGCCGTCGGCATCGAGCTGCCCGGTGGCGGTCCCGAGCCCGCGCAGGCGCGCCGCCTTGCCGATCCCGCCGAGGACGCGGAACGTGCCGTCCGGTCTGCCCTCGCCGTCACCCGTGACGTTGACGCCGAGACAGGCGCGGCCACCGGTGGCGAAGGTCAACAGCATGAACGCCTCGGCGTCGACCTCACCGGTCTCGATGTTCGTGTTCACGATGTAGTCCGCTGCCCACCGGACATTGTGGTTCCCCCGCAGCGCGGCGGGGAATTCGTTCGCGGGAAGCGTCCCCTTCGCCTTCGCTCTGGACAGGAGCAGTTCGTTCCCGTTGAGCTGGAACACCGGCTCTCTCACGGGCTTCGCGCTCGGCGTGAACTCAAATCGCGGCGTTTCCGTGGCCCGGGTCGGAGTCCGGCGCGGGTCGGTCGAGAAGCGGACCACCACCTGACGTGTCGTGGTCCCGGGTGCTCCCAGGTTGTCGGTCACGCGCAGGCCCAGCGTGTACGTGCCTCGGTTGTCGAAGAAGAGAGTCGTGCGCGGAACGGTGCCCGTGTTTCGCTCGAAGCCGGGGATCTGGTCCAGATCCCACTCGTAGCTCCTGATCGAACCGTCTGGATCGCTTGACGCGGATGCGTCGAGGACCACCTGCTGATGGGGCTCCACCGGGTTCGGGGTGACCGTGAACGAGGCGATCGGCGGCCCGTTGGCTTCGTCACCGCTTGTGGTCGGAGGGCCGGGGGAAGCGCTTTCCCGCACCGAGAGCGTCATGCCCTTGACCGACGTGTCCTCGCTGGTGCCGATGACCAGGCCAGTCGGCAATTTGATGGAAAAGAGCGAGGCAACGGGAAGCGTCGCCGGCTGGGCGTACGTGTGAGTGATCGAGCTGGTCACCACGCCGGTCAACAAGCCCCTTCCGGGCCGGGACGACGTCTCGAAAATGCCGTCCCCATCGGCGTCCCATCGGAACTCCATCCGATCGAGGTCGATGTTCGTGAAGGCGCCACTCTTGACTGTGCGGGCGGTCGCCGCCAACTCGATCGGCTGTCCCACAGCCGCCGGATTCGCCGAGAGGGTGAACGTGTGGTTCTTGATCTTCTCGCAGCCGCCTAACACCGCCGCGCACGCAAGCACGCCTAGCGCCGCGAGAACTCCCCACTTCCTGCCACCCCCCGGTGTCATGGCGAAAATCATGGCACAGACTGGCGCGCTGGCCAAATGAGCGCTCCGGCGGAGCCCCACTAACGTCCATATCCCAACGAAAGGGTCTCGATGGCACAGACGATCACGCCGGACCAGGTAGTCGAAGCAGCGCAGGAGCTCGGCCAGGACGAGTTCACACGCGGGCAGCTCGCCGAAAAGCTCGGGGTGAAGACGACCGAGCTCAAGCATGGCTTCAAGGAAGCGCGCCAAGCCGATCGCCTCGAGAAGGTCCGCGACGACGACGAGGGCACGGGCATCTTCCGGCTGACCGGGAACTAGAGGTACGCCCGGATGGCGAACGTAATCACGTCGAAGCAGGTCCTCGAAGCGGCCCGGGTGCTCCGCCAGCCGAGTTCACCCGCAGCCAACTCGCCACGAGCTCGGGGTGCAGCTCCCCGAAGAAGAAGGGCTTCAAGCAGGCCGCAGGGCGATCGCTTCCTGAGGTCGGCGACGACGACGAACGCACAGGCCTCTTCCGACTTACGGGGACGTAGCCGTACCCATGGCGCGCTCGTTGTGTCGCCCCGACCCCGAATGACTGCACCCTGCGCGGCGCGCTCTTCCGAGCCGACCAGACCATCCAGGCCGACCTCGTCTCGCTCCCCCCGGGCACCTTCCGCCGCGACGCCACGCAAGCGTTGCTCGACATCCTCCAGAGCGTCACGATCGCCGGCGCGGGCGCGCGCTCGACGATCATCGAGGGTCCGGGCCCAACCGGTCCGGGTCCCACGCTGAGGTACATGATTCAGGTTGGCCAGGCGACGCCGAACACGAGCGCGATCCGCGACGTCACGATCACCAAGGGGACGAACATCCGCGGTGGCGGAGGCGCAGGGAGTGGCGCCGGAATCATGTCGGACGGCACGAACCTTTTCCTCGACCGGGTGACGGTCAGCGGCAACGAGGCGATCGGCGCGATGCCACCGGCAAGCGGCGGAGGGATCGGATTCCTCACTGCAGGCCGAACGCTGACGATCGACAACAGCACGATCGCCGGCAACCGGGCCACGTCCGCCGGCACCGGAGCGCGCGGCGCCGGCATCGATGTTTCCGAGGGCGCCGCAACGATCCGCACCTCGACGATCGCCGGCAACGTCGCCGACGGCAACGGCACTTCGCCCAGGGCGGCGGGCTCGCCGCGGTCTCCGGCGCCAACGTCTCGCTCGACCGCGTCACCGTCGCGGGCAACGTCGCCGAGGACGTCGGCGCGAACCAGGGGGTCGCCAACATCTGGCGCGACAACACCGCGACGATCACCGCAACACGCTCGATCGTCGCCGACGGGATCACCGCCGCGGGTTCGAACACGGAGAACTGCGCGAACCCGATCACGACCCAGGGGATGAACGTCGAGGATCGAAACCAGTGCGGCTTTGGCGCCTCCGACCGCCGCAGCGCGCCCGTTGGGCTCGGCGCCCTCGCCAACTACGGCGGACCGACCAACACGCGCTCGATCACCCAGACGAGTCCCGCCTTCGACTTCGCCGGCGATTGCCTGATGGCCGACCAGCGCAGCCTCCTGCCGGCGTTCGCCGCCTGCGACTCGGGCGCCTTCGAGCTGCAGCCGGGTGACCCGGTCGACGGCTCTCCGCCGCCGGGCGGCGCCACGGACCCGACCGGCACGCCGCTCGACGAGCTCCCTGCCGAGCTCAGCGCCTACAGCCTCTCGAAGCGGGCATTCACCACGAAACGCAAGGGCACGACCGTCAACTACACGCTCTCGGAGCCCGCCACGCTCACGTTCACCGCCGAGCGGGTCAAGGGCGGGCGCCTCGTTGACGGTAAGTGCCGGAAGAGAACCAGGAAGAACAAGTCCGAGCCGAAATGCGACCTACCGGTCAAGGGCTCGTTCACCGACGACGGCGAGGCGGGCGCCAACTCGCTCAAGTTCAACGGCCGGCTCGCCGGCAAGTCGCTGAAACCCGGCAAGTATCAACTGGTCGCCGCCGCGCTCGACGCCGCAGGCAACGCCACGCTGCCGCAGCGAGCGAAGTTCAGGATCATCAGGCCAGGCTGACCGTCAGCCCCGCCTCAGTTACACGGCGCGCCGTCGTCGTTGATCGCGACGACCTTTTCGATGTAGTCGTTTGAGTCCTGGCCGTAGGAGCCGCTGCGGCCGAAGCCGTTCTGGCCGGTGGCGTTGTCGGCCTTGATGATGTTCGCGCAGCGACCCCACTGTTGGAGGATGTCGTTCCGGGTGTATGGCGAGCCGCCCTCGCGGAGCGCCTCACCCCAGTCGAGCAACGAGCTGACGCAGTCGTGGGCCCCGATGCTCAGGAGCACCGACAACGACGGCGAGCCAAGTGACGGGGTGCCGAACTCGTAGGTGAGGTTGAGGATCTGGAACGGCGGGTCCAGGGAGGAGCGGAAGGTGAGGAGCGACTCGGTCGGGCCTCCCTGGTAGGCCTCGCTCGCGATTCCCCGGTTCACGTCGGCGCTCACGGTCTCGTTTGTGCACGCGGTGTAGTCGCTGGTCTCCGGCGAGGGACAATCGACGATGGGGTCCAGGGGCACGTGCGTGCAGGGTCCTTCGGGAAAGGTCGGGGAGAACGGCGATTCGTAGTCGACCTCGGGGCCGGTGCTCGCGTTTTGCATCGTCGCGCAGTCGAGGACGGAATCCGGATACCCGGTTCCCTGGTTCTTGACGACGACCATCACGTTGCCGCCCTTGCCCGAGCGGACGTCGGCCAGCGTGTGGCTGGAGAGGTGGTGCGGACCGGTGTTCGCGTCGTACGCGACGTCGCAGATGCTGGGCCTGTCGACCGCGTAGTCGCTGCGGTTGAAGAGCTGTCCGAGCTGGGTCAGAGCCGCGGCGCTGGGATCGGAGGACGCGTAGCCGAAGCACACGTGGTTGATGTCGAGGATGACCGGCTCCTCGGGATGATGCGATGCCCAGAAGGCGACGTCCTGGAGGTTGTGCTCGAGCAGGTCGTAGCTGTAGTTCGTGTGCAGGATTCGCCAGTTCTGACCGTCCCACCCGATGCGGAAATCGAGGTACCGCATGCCGCCCTCGAGCTGCTCGATGATGCTCGCGGGCTGAGCGGGGGACAGCCTGAACACCTGCTCCGTCGCGTAATTGAAGAGGAACTGCCACGAGGAGCAGTTCTTGTCGTTGTTCGCCTCCTTGGCGTCGGTCTTCGTGTCGGAATTGCCGTATTCGAGGGACGCCGTCCCGGAGTCATGCGAGCCGGGCCAGACGACGTCGACGAGCCGCGTCGTCTTCTCCGCCTGCGACCGCGGCGGATAGGTGCAGGCCATCCAGCTCCTCGTGCTGCATGCCTGCCCGTCGACGATTGCGAACGGGGTCCCGCCCCCCGCTCCCACGGTCAGCGAGTAGCCGGTCTTCGAAGCGTCCAGGGTTAGGCCCGAGTTCCCGGGGAACGACTTGAGGAGCTCGAATCCTTCCGACCTCTGAAACGAGAAGATCCCGCCCGCGAACCCGGCGCCCTCCGCCGACTCCACCACGATCACGATCGTGTTCGGCGCGCTGGAGCAGAGCTCGCCGCTGAGCGGGCTCTTCACATCCGCGATCACGTCCCGGTACCGCGGCTGAAGGATGTCGTCGGGGTCGCTGACGTTGGGGTCCTTGCTGGCCGCGATGATGTTGCCGACCTCGTAAGCGAAGTTGCGCGCCATCGGAGAAGCCAGCATCCACGAGGCGGATTCGGCCGAGTTGATCGTGTCCTGCACCTCGTCGCTGCCGTCGTCGGACTTAACGTTCGCGACAAGGGGGACGCCGTTCTCGATGACCTGGCCGTTCAGCGCGATCAGGTCGGATCCGCTTTGGTCGTAGTACACGCACGTGTAGGGCCAGACGGTCGTGACGATGTCGCCGCCCGACTCGTTCTTGATCGTGAGATCGTGCGAGAAGTTGAAGATCCCGCGGCCGCCGACACCCTCGTCGCTCGCGGCGGTCTCGCCGCTCCCGCTTGCCGCGGCACCCACCTTCGCCTCCGCCCTCGGATCCGAATCCAGGTTCCGAGCGTGCGTAACCGCGACGGTCACCATCCGTTCCGCCTCTCGCCGCCCGGCGCGAACGAGCCGCCGCCCCGTCTTCCCGGCGAACCTGAAGCGCGCGGCGTCGGTGCCGCCATCGGGCACAAGCGAACGCGTGGCGAGATCGAGGAAGCGCCGATGCCGGCCGTCCTTCCAGATGTAGAGGCGCACCGTGGCCCTGCCCGGTCCTCGGCCTACGGCCGGGAAGCGGATCGGGACGGAGACCTCGGCGCTGCGTCGTCCGACACGGTCGACATCCATCGCGGCGATGACCGGGGGGCGCTCGGCGGAGACCGCGCGGGTGCCTGGGTCCTGCGCCAGGGCCCCGCCGGGAGCGGCAACCCCGACCGCGCAGATGGCGAGCGCCACGATGCTCCGGCTCAGCTTCCGCGTCATCGCGCCTCCTCGCCCAGCTGGCAGTTGAAGCGGATCAGCGCCTGCAGGCAGATGTTCAGTCCCTGGCCCCCACGCGCCTCGTTCCGGCCGGCGCCGCCGTCGAGCAGGTCGTCGTCCGCCTCGCCGCCGAGCAGGTCGTTGCCACCCCTGCCGTACAGGCGGTCACGCCCGCGCAGGCCGAAGAGCGCATCGTCCCCTTCTCCACCCGAGATCAGGTCGCCGCCACCGTTTCCGCGAACCACGTCGTCGCCGCGCTCGGTGTCGACCGAGTCCTTGCCGCCGCCCGCGACCACCTCGTCGTCTCCGGACTCCGCGCAGATCAGGTCGTCGCCGCGGCCGGAGAGGATCTCGTCGTCGCCCTCCGTCCCGAGGATGACGTCGGCGCGGGGCGTCCCGCGCGTCGTCGTTCCGGCGTGGGCGAAGATCGTGACCCGGTCGCCCCTGCACTCGATCGAATCCGCCGGATTGATCGGAAGGGAATCCGGGTCGGGCGGACCGAGGGGCGTCGCGGGCGGCTGGATGTCCTGAGCGGAAGGGTCGAGGGGCTCGGGCTGGGGATCGATCGGATCGGGCGTCGGGATGATCGGCTGCGGCAGCGGCTCGAGCGGCTGCGGCAAGGGTTCGATCGGCTCGGGCTGCGGGATGACCGGCTTCGGGGTCGGGATGATCGGCTCGGGCGGCGGGTCGGACCCGTGGAACCTGGTGAGCATGGCCTGCTGCTCGTACTCGTTATCGGAGGAGCCGACGACGACCAGATCCTCGCCCGAGGCGATCAGGTCGGAGACGACCTCGTTGCCTCCCGCGTCGTAGATCGCAACTCCGCCGCTTCCGAAGTTGGTGTCGAGAGCGCCGCTGGGGAGGTAGCGCGCGAGTGCGATGTCCTTGCCCGCGGCGTCCGAGAAACCGGCCAGGTCGATCGCTCCGTTCCGATCGACGGCGATGCCGAAGGCTCGTACGTCGTTGCCGAAGCCGGTGGTCACCATGCCGGAGTTGCCGAATCCCGGATCGACGTCTCCGTTTTGGTCGAACGCCGCGACCGCGAATTGCGTGGCGGCTTGCGGGGGCAGGCTGTAACCGCCGAGCAGGATCGCGCCCGAGTCCGTCTGCGCGATCCCCTCGGCCACCGAGGACGCAGCCGCGATCGCGAACCCACCCGACCCGAAATTCGTATCCAGCCCTCCAGCCGAGCCCACCCTGGCGACGATCATCTGGGGCACGGGCCCGGGTGCGTAACCGATCGTCGTTCCGCCGACCAGGTACGAGTCCCCCTGGGCAGCGACGAAGTTGGCGCCATCGGGCCCCACGGTCTCCAGCAGGGTCACCCCGTCCTCGCCGAACCCGGCCGCCGGCTCGCCGGACGCATCGAGCTGCAGCAGTCCCAGTTCCGTGTCGTCGCCACCTGCGGGGAGGGCGGTCGCGGCAAGGGTGACCCCGCCGCCCGGTTCGGAGATCATCGAACCGGTGGCGATGAGCGCCGCCTCGGATGTCCCGTCGAAGAGGACGATCCCGCCGGCCCCGAAGCTCGGGTCGAGCGCCCCGGTCTCCAGGTATCGGACCACCGCGACGGACTGCTCGCCGTTTGGCCGCACGACCGTCGCGGCCAGAAGCACGCTGCCAAAAGCATCGGTCGTGATCCCGCTGGCGTCCGCGATGTAGCCGCCGATGTCCGTCTGGACAGTTCCGGCATATCCAAAGCTCTCATCGGGAGCCCCGGCGTTGGTGAAGCGGCTGACGGCGACCTGCCCGTCCACTGTGCTTCCGACGTAATAGCCGCCGCCCTCGGCCGGCGCTACCGCGCCGCCGGTGGTCGCATCGCCGAGCCCGAGCTCGGTCATTCCGCCGCCCCCGAAAGTGTTATCCCGCGAGCCGTCCGGATTCAGCCTGGCGAGCGCAAAGTCGCCCTTTTGGCCCGAGACGGCATGGCCGGAGGCGATGACCCCGCCCGCGGCATCGAGCTCGAGCGCTTCCGCTTGATCCACGGCGCCGAGGTTGATCGCGACCGGGTTGGAACCGCCCCCGAAGCCGTTGTCCGGTACCCCGCTCGGGGTCAGCCGCAGGACCGAGAAGTCAGCCGACTGAGGACCCGATGAGACGAAGCCGGCGGCGGTGATGCTTCCTGCGCCGCCGACCTTCATCGACGTGAGGGCGGAGTTGGCCCCGGGCGCCGTGCGGAAGATCCCGCTGCCGCTGAACTCCGGGTCGAGCTCGCCGCCCGTGGTCAGCCGGACCGCGGTCATCACCTGCGAGTTGTTGCTGATGGTCCAACCGGCGCACAGGATCTTCCCGTCGTCCTGAACCGCCAGCGCTTCTCCCTCACCGGAGCCGCTGAGGGTAATTCCGAACCCCGGGGATCGGCCGCCCCGGTCGGCGTGAACCGGCGGATCTGGAACCGGCCGGCGAGGTCGCTGCCGCTCGCGAGGAGGTTGCCGTCCTTGTCCAGCTCCACCGAGAGAAACTTTCCATTCCCGATGGCTGCCAGGCCCCCGGTGCCGTATTCCGCGTCCAGGGCCCCGGTCGGCAGAAAGCGGGAAACCAGGGTCTCGTCATCGGGCTCGGTCGACGAAGTGTCCCCCTCCCCCCACGAGGATCCGGCCGCTCGGGTCGAGCGCAAGGTCGCTGGCGAAAATCGTGTAGGTCTTGTCGCACTGGTAGTCGGTGCGGAACGTTTCGAAGACCGTGCCCCCCTGACCGAAGCTGCCGTCGAGCTCGCCGTCCGCGGAGTAGCGCGCGATCCCAACGCCGGTCACGACGATTGAGGGGGGAGGGTCGGCCGTCGGGAGGCAATCAACGCTCTGGCCCGCGTACCCGGCAACGACCAGGCTGCCGTCCGGCGCCTGGACAATCCCGAGGGCGCCGTCGTCCTGGTAGTGGAAATCCGTGCGCACCCGACCGTTGACCCCGAAGGTCTGGTCGAGCGTGCCATCGGCGTTGTAGCGGGCGAGGAGGAAGTCCCTCCCGTCGCCTCCCGCGGTGACGACCTTCCCGTCGGGCTGGGTGACCGACGCGGAGACGAACCCCTGGCCGCCGAAGTCGGTGTGCTTCGCGCCCTCCGAGTAGCCGAAGGTCTTGTCCGACGAACCGGCGCCGGCTGCATCCTGAAGGACCTCGCACCCGCGCAGTTCGTCCTCGGGGTCGGCGTATGCCGTATCGGTGCCGGGCCCGCACCTCAGAACGTCCGGCGCGCCTTCGAGCGCCTCGATGGTGTCAGCGCTCGGCCCGCCGACCACCACGTCCTCGGCGGCGGCGGCGCGCGAGCGCTTGCCAGAGCGGTCGGCGACCTCGATCAGGTCCCGGCCACGCCCGCCGGCGACCCTGTCGCGGCCGGCGCCCCCGAAGAGCTTGTCGTTGCCGTCGCCCCCGTCGATCTGATCGTCGCCGCTGGCGCCGCGCGCAACGTCGTTCCCGCCGCCCGCGCAGATGACGTCATCCGCATCAGTTCCTCGGAGATCGTCGCCCGACTCGGTGCCCGAGACCGCGCCGGTCCCAGCTCCGCAATCCGATGCGAAGGACGCGCCGCCGGCGGCGAGGGCACACACGGCCACCACGCAAGAAGCGCAAGCACCACTCCCCATTTCCTGCCACCCCCCAGTGTCATCGAGAAAATCATCGCACAGACTGACCGTCTGGCCAAATCGCCCCGCGCCCTACCCTGGCGCGCTCGATGAACTCGGAATACATCTTCACGATGTACAGGGTCTCGCGGACCCACCCGCCCGACAAGACGGTGCTCAAGGACATCTCCCTGAGCTTCTTCCCGGGCGCCAAGATCGGCGTGCTCGGCTACAACGGCGCCGGCAAGTCGACGCTGCTGCGGATCATGGCCGGGGTCGACAACGAGCTACCGCGGCGAGGCGCAGCTGCAGCCCGGCGCGACGCGTCGGGATGCTCGAGCAGGAGCCGCAGCTCGACCCGAGCAAGGACGTGCGCGGCAACGTCGAGGACGGCGTGCGCGAGCTGACGCGACCTGCTCGACCGCTTCAACGAGCTCGCCGCCAACTACTCCGACGAGACCGCCGACGAGTTCGGCGCGCCTCCAGGACCAGATCGACGCGGCCGACGCCTGGAACCTCGACACGATGCTCGAGACCGCGATGGACGCGCTGCGCCTGCCGCCCGGCGACGCCGACGTCACCAAGCTCTCCGGCGGCGAGCGCCGCCGCGTCGCGCTCTGCCGGCTGCTGCTCGGCGCGCCCGACCTGCTGCTGCTCGACGAGCCGACCAACCACCTCGACGCCGAGTCGGTCGCCTGGCTCGAGCGGCACCTCGAGGAGTACAAGGGCACGGTCGTCGCGGTCACCCACGACCGCTACTTCCTCGACAACGTCGCCGGCTGGATCCTCGAGCTCGACCGCGGCCGCGGGCATCCCCTTCAAGGGCAACTACTCCTCCTGGCTCGAGCAGAAGCAGGAGCGGCTCGCGCAGGAGGAGCGCAAGGACGGCGCCCGCGCGCGGACGATCGCCGCCGAGCTCGAGTGGGTGCGCGAGAACCCGCAAGGGCCGGCGCAAGAAGTCGAAGGCCCGCCTCGCGCGCTACGAGGAGCTGCTCGCCGAGGACCGCAACGTGAAGCTCGACGACGTCCAGATCCACATCCCCGCCGGGCCCGCGCCTCGGCGACGTCGTGATCGAGGCCGAGGGCCTGAGCAAGGGCTTCGGCGACAAGCTGCTGATCGAGGACCTCTCCTTCTCCCTGCCCCCCGCCGGCATCGTCGGCGTGATCGGCCCGAACGGCGCCGGCAAGACGACGCTGTTCCGGATGATCGTCGGCGACGAGCAGCCCGACGCCGGCGAGCTCGAGCTCGGCGAGACGGTCGAGCTCGCCTACGTCGACCAGTCCCGCGACGCGCTCGACGCCGAGAAGACCGTCTGGGAGGAGATCTCCGGCGGCCACGACGAGATCGAGGTCGGCGAGCGGAAGATGAACTCGCGCGCCTACGCCGGCCGGCTTCAACTTCAAGGGCTCCGACCAGCAGCGCAAGGTCGGCACGCTCTCCGGCGGCGAGCGCAACCGCGTCCACCTGGCGAAGCTGCTGCGCTCGGGCGGCAACCTGCTGCTGCTCGACGAGCCGACCAACGACCTCGACGTCGACACCCTGCGCGCGCTCGAGGAGGCGCTGCTCGCCTTCGCCGGCTGCGCCGTGGTCATCTCCCACGATCGCTGGTTCCTCGACCGCGTCGCCACCCACGTCCTCGCCTTCGAGGGCGACTCGCAGGTGCGCTGGTTCGAGGGCAACTTCGAGGACTACGAGGAGAACCGCCACGCGCGGCTCGGCGCCGAGGCGGACCACCCGCACCGGGTGAAGTACAAGAGGCTGGTCCGCTAGTTGGCGAGCGCGTCCATCGTTTCGAGCGCGTCGAGGAACGCGTCGACCACCCGGCCGTCGAACTGGGTCTCGCGGTTGCGGTTCAGCTCCTCGACGGCCTGCTCGTGGCTCATCGCCGAGCGGTAGACGCGGTCGGTTCGCATCGCGTCGTAGGAGTCGGCGACCGACAGGATCCTGGCCTCCAGGGGAATCTCGTCACCGGCGAGGCCGTGGGGATAGCCCTTGCCGTCGGGGCGCTCGTGATGGGCGAGCACCCAGCCGGCGATCTCATCGAGGTTGGCGGCGATCAGCAGATCCGAGCCGAGCTGGGGATGGCGCTGGACCTGTCGCCACTGATCGTCGTCGAGCGGTCCGGGCTCGAGGAGGACCTCCTCCTCGATGACGAGCTTGCCGACGTCGTGAAGCGTGCCCGCGAGCAGCAGGTTGTCGACCCGGTCGTAGTCGAGCCCAGCGCCTCCCCGGTGATCACGCTGTAGGAGCCGACGAGGTCACCATGCCCCTCCATGTCGGCATAGCGACCCTCGAGCAGGTCGAGGATGGCGAGCAGCGGCCGCAGGGAAGCACCCTCGACCTCGGCGACGACCGCGGCCCGTTCCTGGGCCGGCGCCGGCGACTGGCTGGTCATCCTCCTCCGAGTGATGTTCACGATTCACCCCCTCTCTTAAAGAACCCGCGGACAGTGTGTCTTGTCACGGGGTACTTTGCAACGAATCTGACGGAAAGGGGGCGCGCGAAGGCCCGGGCGACTTATCCCCTATATGCGGGATGAACTCGCCCATGCCCTGCGCGAGGAAGGTCGCCCGGATCGCCGCCGGCCAGCACGGCGTCATCAGCTATCGCCAGCTCCTCGGGCGCCGGGGTTGCGCAGCGACGATCGAGCGGCGGGTTAAGCGCGGCCACCTGCATCGCATCTACCGCGGCGTCTACGCGGTGGGCCACGCCGACCTGAGCCACGAGGGCCGCTGGCTGGCCGCAGTGCTCACCTACGGCGAGGGAGCGGTCCTATCCCATGAGAGTGCCGCCCACCTCTGGACCATGTCCCCTACAAGCCCGTCCCTGATCCACGTGACCGTCCCTGCGCAACGGAAGGGCCAAGCGCAACGACATCGTCCTTCACCGCCCGATCACGCTGAGCCCCCGCGACGTAACGAGCCGCCACAACATCCCGGTCACCACCCCTGTCCGCACCCGCCGCGACCTCGGCTGGGACAAGGCCCCGACCCGGTCGGGGCTGGAGCGGGCCTTCCTTCGCCTGCTCGACGAGCACCGGATCCCCCGCCCCGAGACCAACGTCCGCATCGGGCCCTACACCGTGGACTTCTTCTGGCGCACCGAGCGACTCGTGGTCGAGCTCGACTCCTACGCATACCACTCCGACCGCCCCACCTTCACGGCCGACCGCGCCCGCGACCGCTACCTCACGACCCGCGGCCTCCAGGTCCAGCGCTTCACCGACGACGAGCTCCGCGAGAGCCCGGACGCAATCGTCCGCTCCCTGCGAGCCCGCCGTTCTCTGAGCGATACTCGACTCTTGACCGAAATACCCGCCCCCACCGAGGGCATCCTCCTCACCCACTTCGTCGTCTCCGCCGACGTCGAGCGCTCGCGCCGCTTCTACGCCGACGTGCTCGGCGGGCGAGACCGTCCTCGAGGGCGAGCCGTCGATGGTCAAGCTCGCGAACAGCTGGATCATCATCAACGTCGGCGGCGGCCCGACCGAGGACAAACCGACGGTCACGCTCGAGGCGCCCACAGACCTCGACCGCGTCAACGCCTTCCTCAACATCCGCGTCGCCGACATCGCCGCCGTCCACAGGGAGTGGAGCGAGCGCGGCGCCGAGTTCCTCACCGAGCCGATGCAGCGCGCGACCGAGATCCGTGCCTACCTACGCGACCCCGACGGCCATCTCATCGAGGTCGGTCAGTTCACGGGATCGTTGAGTAGCTCACACCGGCGGCAGCACCGGCAACGGCTCGCTCAGCTCGATCACGATCACGACCTTCTCGTCCTCCCAGAAGCAGACGAGCTCGTCTTCGGCGGGCTCGTAGCGGATCTCGTCGGGCTGGCGCAGGTCCGCGTTCTCGAGCAGCTCGCGGAACCTGCGCTCCGCGTCCTCGGGCGTTGGATGCTCGTTCGAGCTCATGCGCTCCAACCTGCCGGAAAAGGTGTGACGCGTGGGTCACGAACTGTGCCGAATCTGTGCCGGCTTCCGCATGTTTAAGATCCCCGCGTGGACGACCCGTCACCGACGGACGGCGAGGGTTTCCGGATCCGCCGACGCAGCTTCGTCGGCAGCGGCTTGGCCGTTGCCGGCGCGGCGCTGATTCCCCCCGCAGTCGCTGGGGCCAAATCACCCCCGGTTCCGGACGCCGAAGACGCTTCGCAAGGACGCCAGGCCCCGGCTCCGGCCGCCGCGAGCAGCTACTCGCAGCTGCCGCTGCGAGGGACCTACCCGAACCTGCCCGCCGTCCCGGTCGACGAGCCGGGCGTGCTCGACACGCTCGCCCGGCTGGCGAACCGCCAGCAGCAGGAGCTTCAGGCCAAGCAGGGCCTGACCCAGAAGCTCACGCTCGGCGGCGAGACGCGCCGCGCGTACGCGTTCCTCTTCGAGGGTCCACGCCGGCAGCGAGGAGCGACGCGAGCCGCGAGCTCGAAACGTCGCTGCGAGACAACCCCCGGGGAACGGCGACGGAGATCTCCGAGCGGATCGGCCGGCAGGACCTGACCCCGGTCGACCCGACCGCGGAACCCCTGTCCCTGGAGCACCCGGAGCAGTTCTCGATCTCCTGGACGAACTTCCCGGGCGTCTACGAATCCGGGCTGCCGTCCCTGCCCGCTGGGCGTCCTCGCTGACCGACGCCGATGCCGCCACGAACCAGTTCTGGCCGATGATCGCCGAGCACGGCTTCGGCTACAACCTGATCATCCCGGAGCGGGTCACGCGCGAGCGGGCCGGACCCTGCGACCCAGTTCGGGTCGGCGTGGGACAGCCGGGTCCGCTGCGGCGCTCGCCGCCGGGAACCTCTACGCCATCGACATGAGCCGGTTCGAGTCCCTCCAGCCGCAGACCGTCAACGGCGCGCCGCGGTTCACGCCGGCCACGATCACCCTGCTGATCCGCAACGGGCGCAGGCAGACCCTCAGGCCGGTCGCGATCATCGTCTCCGGCAACCAGGGCAGCGGCCGGCGAGTGTTCGCGAGGTCGAACGCGACGAACGGCGCGTGGCTCTACGCGCTCCAGGCGGCCAAGGCCTCGGTGACGCTCTTCGGCGTCTGGCTCGGGCACGTCTATCACTGGCACATCGTCACCGCGGCGATGCAGATGACGATGTTCAACACGCTGCCGGCCGACATCCGATCTACCAGCTGCTCGCGCCGCAGTCGAAGTTCGCGATCCCGTTCGACGACGCGCTGCTTGCCCTTGGTCGAGATCGCGCCCCCGACCTCGCTCTCCACCGCCGACCAGTTCCTCGGGCTGAGCAACGACTACGCGGACGGGCGCTCCTATTTCGACGACGACCCGAACACGACCATCAAGCAGCTCGGCCTCCGCCGGCGGGACTTCACGATCAGGACCGCGTGGGACCGATACCCGGTCGTCCAGCGACTGCTCTCATCTGGGATCTGGTCGAGCCCCTACGTCGACACCTTCGTCGCCACCTCCTACGCCTCGGACGCCGCCGTCGCCGCCGACCAGGACCTGCAGACCTGGATCGCGACCGCGGCCTCCACCGACGCCGAGCACCGGCGGCAACATCCGCGGGCTCCCGGAGATGATCCAGCCGGGAGCGCTCCAGAAGGTCCTGACGAGCCTGCTCTACCGGATCACGGCCCACGGGATCTCGCGGCTGAACTCGACCTCGAACCCCGCGCTGACGTTCGTGTCGAACTACCCCCAGTGCCTTCAGCGCACCGACATCCCGGGCCCGCGCGCCCGGATCTCCACCAGGGATCTGCTCACCTACCTGCCGAACACCAACTCGATCGGCCAGGCGGTCACCTTCTACTTCACCTTCGCCTACTCGACCCCGTACGAGTCGTTCATCCCGCTGACCGGGTCGGCCACGAGCTCTTCTTTCCGGGCGGCCGCGGCGACGCGCGAAATCAGGCGCTGATCGACCTGCGCAAGGGCCTCGAGGCGTTCATCGCCGACTACCAGCCCGACCTGCCGCAGCCGTTCCAGTGGCCGCGGAACATCGAGACCTGACGCCCGGCTGGGTCTAGCCGCGACGCCGCCATCGCTTGACTGGGTTCACCTCACCCAGCGGACCTGGAACCTGCCACCGTGCGCGAGGCTTCGGAGGACGTCGCGAAGCAGAATGGTAAATGGCTGGCGAGTTGAGGCTCGCGGGTGTATCGTCCGCCCGTCGCCGCTCGGAGGGAGCGGCGTGATGGAAGGGGCCGGATGCAACAGGGGAGTGACGCAAGGAGAGCTCGGGACGGCGCGTCGTCTCGCCGCGCTCGCGGTAGGCCTCTCGGCGCTGGCCCTTCCCGCCACCGCTTCCGCCGCCGTCATCAACTTCGACGACCAGTCCGCCGGCGCCGTCGTGAACGTTCAGTACCAAGGTCAGGGCGTCACGTTCAACGACCTTCGCGCGCGGGACCAGGCGGGCGTCGCTCGTTCGGCGCCGATCTTCGCCGAGACGCCTTGCGCGGGGGTCGAGTTCTGCCAGGCGAACGCCCGCGCGTCCTTCACGACGGGCCAGGACAGGGTCCGCGTCTTCGCCGGTTTCACAGCCCCGACGCCGGACCCGGTGACGGCGATCCTGATCGCCTACGACGATCCCAACGTGGGCCAGGGCAACGAGGTCGCCCGCGTCTCCGCGCCCCTTCCCGTGAACAACTCCTCCGCGACCCCGGCGACCACCGAGCTCGCGCTCGATCCGCCCGGCTCGCCGATCAGGCGGGTCGAGCTGACGACCGAGTCGACCTACACCGCGGGCATCGCGATCGACGACTTCGAGTTCTCCGACGTCGGCCCGCCGCCGCCCTGCAACGCGAGCGGGCCGCCGATCGTGAACCTCACGCTGCCGATGAAGGGCGACCTCTTCAACACGAACCGATTCCAGATGACCGGCACGGCGAGCCCGAATGGCGCGCCGATCACGTCGGCGCGACTCGAGCGCGTCACGCCGAACCCGGTCAGCAGGCCGATCTACCCGGGGCTGATCGACTCCGACGGCGGCGGCTTCAACGTGACGGTCGGCGAGCTTCTCGCGCCCGGCGAGAACGACATCCAGGTGACCGCGACGAACTGCGCAGGCACGGGGTCGAGCGGGCCCCTCCGAGTGATCCACGAGCCAGTCCCGGCGACCGCGCGGTTCAACCTGCTGAGCCCGATCGAGGTGAACCAGGCGGTCCAGAACGCCGCCAACCGCGTGCCGCTCGTCGCCGCGGACGGGACGAACTTCAAGCGCACCTTCGCGCGGGTCTACCTCGGACTCCAGGGCGCGGGTGGGATCCGGGATGTCTCGGGCACCCTCACCGCGTTCCGCTCCGACGGATCGAGGCCCGACGGGCCGGTGCTGGTCGACTCGCTGAACTCCGTCCCGGTGGGCACGAACACGCTCGAGGGCGTGCGGTCGAACAACCTGAACTTGAGCCTCAACTTCGAGCTCCCGCGTGAGTGGCTCGAGGAGGGGCGCCTTCACCTGGAGCTCGCCGGGCTCAAGGTCGAGGGCCAGAACCTGAACATCCCGTGCGACGGCTGCGCGAATCCGAACATCAGCGGTGCTCCGGACATCATCCGCTTCCACCAGGTCCCGCCGGTGCGGGTCTGGTTCGTCCAGGTGCCCTACCAGCCGACCGCGGGCGGGACGACGTTCATGCCGACTCAGAACGACCTCAACATGCTCGCCTCCTGGCTCCTCCGCGCATACCCGACCGCCGAGGTGCGCAACACCAACGTGTTCCTCGGGACGACGCTGGACGACGACCCCAAGCTCTGGGACAACAACGGCAACGTGACCCGGGAGGGCTTCACGTGCAGCGACGTGAACCAGGAGCTGCGGGACCTCGTCGCCTCGCAGCAGGCCCAGCACGTCTCGACGCGCTACTACGGGATCGTCGGCGACGGCGGCGGATTCATGCGGGGCTGCGCGCCGATCGGCGGCCACTTCGGCTCCGGGCCCGCAGGCACGCCGGGCGGGTGGGACACCGACACGACCTACGGCGACTGGTACGGCGGCCACGAGCTCGGCCACACGTTCGACCGCAAGCACCCGGGCCAATGCAGCGAATCCGCCGACGACGAGGCTTATCCGTATGACGCCATCGGGCTGATCGGCAACGCAGAACTTCGACTTCCAGGGCTTCGACGCCGGCAACTCGACCCTCGGCGTGCCCATGGATCTCTACGACTGGCGGAACAACTGGGCGGACGTCATGACCTACTGCGACCGCCAGTGGATCTCCGACTACACGTACAAGGGGATCCTCAAGGACCTCTGCGCCGAGGACCCCGCGAATTGCCCCGACCGCGCGCAGATCACGCGGACGGCCCTGCGCGCCAAGAAGAAGAAGAGGGCCCGCGCTGACGGTGAGCGGCGAGCTCAATCTGGCTCAACGACAGGCTCGACCTCGGCACGCTCGCCACCGGTCGCGGCCTGACCCTGACCGAGCGGCCGAAGAAGAGCGCCTACGAGATCGTCCTGCGCGGGCCGGGCCGCGACAGGGCCTACCCGTTCGAGGCGAAGGAGATCGCGGACCTGGTCGCCGGCCAGGAGCGCGCGGAGGTCCACGAGGTCGTGCCCTTCGACCCGGGAACCCGCGAAGATCGCGATCGAGCAGAACGGGCGCGCCCTCAAGACGGTGAAGGTCTCGCGGACCGCGCCGAGCGTGAAGGTCGGCAAGGTGAAGAAGAAGGGCGACGACGTGAAGGTGCGGTGGCGTTCACGCGACCGCGACGGCGGCCGGCGCACGCACTCGGTCCTCTACAGCGCCGACGGCAAGGAGTACCTGCCGGTGGCGACCGGCCTGCGCGGCAACTCCTACAAGGTGGACCTGGATCGGCTTCCGGGCGGCAAGAAGGCGCGGGTCCGGGTCGTCGCGAACGACGGCGTCCTGACCGGCAGCGACACCTCGAAGGGCTTCAAGGTGGCGGCGAAGGCGCCGAACGTCTCGATCCTCTCGCCCGCGGCGGGGACGGCGTTCGACGCCGACGACCAGGTGCAGCTCGCCGCCGCGTAGACGACCTGCAGGACAACGAGTTCGCGGCCAAGGACATCGTCTGGCGCTCCGACCTCCAGGGCGAGCTGGGAACCGGCCCGCAGCTCCTCACCCGGCTCGACGCGGGGTCACACGAGATCACGGTGACGGCGACGAACAGCGGCAAGAAGTCGGCGAGCGCGTCGGTGCGGCTGGATGTCGAGGCCGTGCCGCCGCTGTTTGACGCGGGGTAAGAATTTGGAGCGATAGCGGCGGCCGCTCGCTCAGGCGCGGGCGACCTCGAGCTCCGGGGCGAGCTTGGCGAGAACTTCGAAGTCGTCGTCCTGGGTCCAAACGGCCAGGTCGTGGACGATCGCGGTCGCGGCGATGATCGCGTCCATGAGCCCTGCTCGCCGGCCGGCAGTTCGCGCCGCGGCCAGAAGGACGGCAAGCCGCTTGGCAACGTACTCGTCGAACGAGAGCGCGATGAAGGATTCGGCGTTCGCAAGCGTCGACTCCCTGACCTGTTGCGCGTCGCCTGTAGCTAGCTCCGCCCCCATGAGCAACTCGGTCAGGGTCGCGACGGAGATCTTCGCCGCTCCCGAAGGAGCCGCGCCCACTTCTCGCCCACTCTCGAAGGCGATGAAGATGCTCGTGTCGATCAGGTAGCCGTTCACAGGTCGTCTGTTGTGAGGCCGGTGTCATGCGGAGCGACGTCTTCTGGGCGTAGACCGAGCTCCCGGGATAGCTGCCTCACCTGCTCGAGCTCGGCCATGACGACCGCGGTCGGACGGGACTCACTGCGCGCCCTTCGCGGAACGATGTCAGCGACCGGTCTCCCGTGGACGGTCAGAACGACCCGCTCCCCGGCCTCGACCGCCGAGATCACCCGCGCCGTGTGGTTTCGAAGCTCCCGGACCGAGACGTCCATGTGTGGCACAGCGTAGCACTTTCTGGGTAACGCTCCGGCGTCGGCGCGGTTCAGCTGAACCGCGAGACCGCCGGGAGCGATCGGCGCACCACTCTCGGCGCGCGGTTACGCTCGCCCGGTCGTGCGAATGGGCATGGGAACGGGACGTCTCTCCGGCAGATCGGCGGCCTCGCGGGCGCTGATCGCCCTCTGGGCCGCGGTCGGCCTGGTCCTCCCAGCCGGCGCCGCCGCCCAATCCCCTCCCCCACTCGACGTCCCCGCCATCTCCGGCTTTCACTCCGTCCTCGCCCAGGGCGAGGGGCAGTCGGTCACCGCCGCCGACCTCGCCGCCTACCAGGCGACGGGCGAGCCGCCGGCGCGCTTCACCGACCAGCAGCCGCTCTACGACGGCGTGATGCCGGTCGCCTCACGCCTCGAGCCCACCGACATCGGCACCTACTACAAGGACTCGACCTTCGGCTCGATGCCGGGCGGCGTCGGCGCGACGTCCACCCCGCGCGCCGGCGTGCAGATCTTCCGCGACGCCCGCTTCGGCATGGCACATATATATGGAGCGACCCGCGCCGACGTCATGTTCGGCGCCGGCTACGCGACCGCCGAGGAGCGGCTCTTCCTGATGGACGCGATCCGGCGGACGGCGAAGGGGACGCTCGCGGGACTGCTCGGCCCGAGCGCCGCCGAGGGCGACTCCGAGCAGCTCACCGACCAGGACTTCTCCGACGCCGAGCTGACCGCGCAGTTCGACTCGCTCGACGACCGTCTCGGCCCCGAGGGCGCCGAGGCGCAGGCGGACATCCTCGCCTACGTCGACGGGATCAACGCGCGGATCGACCAGGTGAAGGCGAACCCGGCGCTGCTGCCGGCCGAGTACCCCGCGCTCGGCGCGACGCCCGAGCGCTGGACCGTCGCCGACACCGCGGCGATGGCGGTCCTGCTCGTCACCCAGTTCACCGTCTCTAACGGCGGCGAGGAGGTCGCGGCGGAGATGCGCGCGTCCTTCCGCAAGCGCTTCGGCAAGGGCTGGCGCGCGGTCTACGAGGACTTCCGCATGGCCGACGACCCCGGCACCTTCACCGTCGCGAAGGAGAAGTTCCGCTCCGATCGACCCAGGCAAGGTGCGCAAGGGGCCGAACCTCGTTCCCGACCCCGGCTCGATCGAGCCGCGCAACACGATCGTCGAGGGCCCGGGCGCGGCCGAGTCGGCGGCGGCTCGCGACTCGCTTCCCGACTGGGCCGAGTCGACCGTCGGCCTGCGCGACGCCCTCCCCGACGAGATGTCGAACGCGATCCTCGTCACCAACGAGCTCTCCGAGGGCCCGCGGGCGCTCGCCGCGATGGGCCCGCAGGTCGACTACTTCTCGCCGCAGATCTTCAGCGAGTTCGAGCTCCACGGCGGCGGCATCGACGTCAGCGGCGTGACGTTCCCCGGCGCGAGCCCCTACCCGCTGATCGGCCACGGCATCGACTTCGCCTGGTCGGGGACGAGCGCGAACGGCGACAACCAGGACACCTTCGTCGAGCGGCTCTGCGAGCCCGACGGCTCCGCACCCACCAAGGCGAGCACCAGCTACCTCTACAAGGGCGAGTGCATCCCGTTCACGACGCGCGACCAGTCGGTGCAGACGCCGGTCTCGCCGATCGACCCCGCGCCGTCGCAGCGGATCACCTACCGCACGCTGCGCTCGGTCCACGGCCCGGTCTTCGCCCACGCGACCGTGAAGGGCGACCCGGTCGCGCTCACGAAGGCGAAGGGCGTCGACTTCCACGAGCTCGACGCGGTCGTCCCGTTCCAGCGGCTCGCCGAGAACCAACCGACCAGCGTCGAGTCGTTCATGAAGACGATGGGCGACTTCCCCGGCACCGAGAACTGGTTCTACGCCGATGAGACCGACGTCGGCTTCATCCAGTCCGGCCGCTACCCGCGCCACGCGAAGGGCTCCGACGTCGACCTGCCCGTACGACGGCGACGGCTCCGGCGACTGGAAGAACTTCGACCCCGACGCCTACACCTTCAGCTCGATCCCCGGCGGCCGCCGGCCCCAGGCGATCAACCCCGACGACGGCTACATCATCTCCTGGAACCAGAAGGAGGCGATCGGCTGGCGCAAGGGCCCGACCGAGTGGACCGACGGCCCCGTCCACCACGCACAGCTGCTCCAGAAGAACCTGCGCGAGCAGGCGAAGGCGAACGGCGGCGAGGTCAGCCTGACCGGAATCACGAGGGCGGCGAACATCGCCGCGACCGCGGATGTGAGGGGCAAGCTGGTCTGGCCGTGGATGAGGCGAGTGCTCGGCGGCGGCGACCGTCGATCCCGGGGTCGCGGGACTCGCCGGGATCATCGAGGAGTGGCACCGCTCAGGAGCAAACCGCCTCGACGCCGACGGCGACAACGCCTACGACCACTCGGCCGCGGTCGCGCTGATGGACGCCTGGTGGCCGGAGCTGGTCCGGGCCCAATTCCAGCCGGCGCTCGGCAAGAAGCTCTTTACTGAGGTCGAGGACCGCGTGATCGGGCTAGGCGGGTTCGGCTGGGACTGGGCGAGCCATGTGCAGAAGGACCTGCGGAGCGTGCTCGGCAAGGAGTTCAAGGGCGCGAGCTCGCAGATCTATTGCGGTGGTCCGGTCACCCAGCCTGCCGGCAAGCCTGAGCTGGCGGAGGCGCGGAGCCGCTGCGCCGAGATCCTTGTGACCACCCTCGAAACCGCCTCGGAAAAGGTCGCCGAAGCCCAGGGCAACCCCGACCCGGCCCAATGGACCGTCCCCGCGACCTGCGAGATCGAGGAGCCGGCGATCTGCGACCAGATCGTTCCGTCAACTGCGGGCGCGGTCGATACGCCCCCGTTCCCTTGGCAGAACCGGGGGACTTATCATCAGGTGGATGAGGTGGAGGGACAGCGGTAGCGCCTCAAGCAGTCGCTGCCAGGAAACGCTCAAAGCGAGTCTCAAGCCGGGCGGGGTCCGGTCTATCGTCAGACTTTCCGGGCTGAGTTATGGCGGCGCCGTGAAAGTCTTGCAGGCCCGCGGTAAGCATCGGCCCGTCAGTCTCTCTGAGCAATCGGGCCCCGATATGGACGACGCCCCCAGGGTCGATACCTAGGAGGTTGCGATCGTAGGCGCGGTGATGGATCGCACAAAGGGCGAGACCGTTGACGACAGCCTCGACCGTGTCGGACTCGCGCCACCCGATGATGTGGGCAGCCTCAACTAGGTCTGGCTCCTTGAGCGAGCAGATCGCGCAGCGGCTGCGGTACGCGCGCAGCACATCGCGGCGAAACCGCACCTGGTTAATCCGGCGAGCGACCATTGCGAACTGCTCCCGGCGCGCACCCTCGGACGAAACGATTCCATCGCCTTGGACGTCTTGAAAAGGAAGTCCGGTTACGAGCCTAACGAACCCCTCGGCAGGATCGTCCTCGACGACGAAGACCGGGGCTATCACCGCATATTGTCCGTCTCCCACGCCTCGGAAGTAGATGAGCGGTGCCTGGAGGTCCTTCGCCGCTCGTAAATTCCGGTTGTCGGGTTGATCGATCGAGCCTGCCCGATACCGGTAGTGGACGGCGCCGCCTTCAACGTCCTCGAAATCGTCGTAGGGCCCGTTGATCGCTGTGAAGAGGGTCAGTGCCGCTGGACCTCTCTGCTCCTTGGCGCGATGGATGCCCTTCATGAACGATCCGTAGCTCACCTGTCGACCCTCGAACGGAAATCCCTCACGAAGCACGCGAAGCGGCACGATGTCGTTAAAGGCCATTTGGAGCTCCCGCACGCGAGCGAGGGCGGCTTGCCGCAGCGATAGATCGGGGTCGTTGGGGACGATGTTGATCTTCCCACCTCCAGGCTCCGTGACGTGTCGCTCGGACCGAGTTGGTCTTGGCTGCGATCGCCTACTACGCGCGGGCTGAGCGACGAATCGCCTAAGTCGCCGTTCAGACGCGTCTATGTACTCGCGGCGGTCTCGTCGAGTTCGATGTCGAGAACCTCGAGATGGCGGTGTGACGGGCAGTACTCGCGGCCGTCGATGGGCTCGCGACGGCAAGGTGCGCCGTCACGGGTGAAGGCGGCGCACTCGCGCGTCGGAGCCGGCAGGCGAGCTAGGAGCTGGCGTGCGAGGTCGATGTTGCACTCGATCGTCCTGCGGATCCACAGCTGTTCGTTGAGCGGATAGTTGGAGCGGATCTCCTCGAAGAGGAATCGATCCGGCCTGGCGAAATGCGGCTCCGTCACCAGGCGGTGCATGGTCGTCTCGCACGCGTCGAGGATTCGCTGACGGTCGGCCGTTTCGCAGAGCTGGCCATAACCCAGACGGCGATAGAGCGCGCGGCTGAGGACGTACTCGGCGTTTTCGGCCGAATCGTTCCGGCTGTACCCGTTGCCTTCCGTGGCAGACATGGTTTCTCCCTGCCGGGTTACCCGGTCGGAGGTAAAGCTATTCGTTCTGGGTAACCGCCGCTCAAGGACCGATCGAGTAGTTCCTACGGTTGTGCGGGGCGCGCGCGACCTCCACACTGTGAGTAGGGGTCGGGGGGCCTCGACCGGCAGGCAGAAAGAGCTCTTGGCAGCTTCACGCTCACAGGGACGCCTGCGCACGCTGCGCGCCGGGTTCGCCGGCGTCGCTGCGCTTGTAGTTCTCGCCCTGCCGGCGTCGGCCGCGGCCGACCGCAGCACCATCTTCGGAACGCCCAACGCCTACACCTACCTCGTCGGGACCGGGGTCAACAGCGTGACGATCCAGGCGATCGGCGGCAATGGCGGCAGGTCCTACGTCGACCAGTCGGGTTCGGGCGGCAGGGGGGCGGTCATCTCAGCGGACCTTCCGGTCAGCCCCGGTGAGACCCTGACCGTCTTCGTGGGCGGCAACGGAGGGGACGGCGCGAGGACCGGGGGCATCGGAGGGTTCAACGGCGGTCGAACGGGCGCCTTCTCGTGCTGCGGTGGCGCCGGCGCCGGGGGTGGCGGATCCGACGTCCGCAGAGCGAGCGGCGAGCGCATCATCGTCGCCGGAGGGGGCGGCGGCTCCGGTGGCGCCAAGGCCGGCTTCAACGCCGGAAGCGGCGGCGTCGTGGCGGACGGTCGCGCCGGCACGGATGTGGCGGGAGGTGCCGGAGGCTCCCCGCTGAGCGGCGCCTTCGCCGGTGAGGCCGGCTCATCGGGCCTGGGCGGGAGAGCCGGGCCCGGCATGCAGTTGGGCGGTGGCGGCGGTGGCGGCGGCTACTTCGGCGGTGGCGGTGGCGGTGGCCTCCAGCACGGTTGTCCGATCTGCGACTCCGCCGGCAGCGGCGGCGGCGGCTCGAGCTACGTCGACCCGAGTGCGACCAACGTGAGCGGCCCGGCCACGCCGGGGAGCACCAATCCCTCCGTGACGATCACTCCGATCAACCCGCCGCCGGACACGCAGGCGCCGGCGATCGACATCGACACGCCGGCCGACGTCGCCACCTACTCGCGAAACGAGGTCGTCGACGCCGACTACACCTGCGCCGACGAGCAGGGCGGCGAGGGCATCGCGACCTGCGCCGGCGACGTCGCCGACGGCTCGCCTGTCGACACCTCGACCTTCGGTTCGCACAGCTTCGAGGTCACCGCGACCGACAACGTCGGCAACGACGACACCGAGACGGTGAGCTACACGGTCGCCGACACCACCGACCCGGCGGCGACCATCACCGCGCCCGCCGACAACGCGACCTTCGCCCAGGGACAGGTGGTGAACGCGGACTACTCCTGCGCTGACGAGACGAACGGATCCGGAGATGCGAGCTGCGTCGGCCCGGCCGCGAACGGCTCCCCGATCGACACCGCGAGCTTCGGCCAGAAGACTTTCGCGGTCACCGCGACCGACGTCGCCGGCAACGACTTCACGCGCACCTTCCACTACACGGTCACCGACACCGTCGATCCGACGGCGACGATCGACGCGCCCCTCGACGGCGCGGAAATTCCCCGTGGCCAGGCCGTAAACGCGGACTTCTCCTGCACCGATCAAACCGGCGGTTCGGGTGTCGCGAGCTGTGTCGGCGACCTAGCCGACGGCGCCGCGATCGACACCTCGGCATTTGGGGCGCAGAGCTTCGAGGTCACCGCGACCGACGTCGCCGGGAATGATTCGACCGCGACGGCCAGCTTCACCGTGGTCGACGCGGTGGACCCGACGGTGCGGATCGACTCTCCGGCCGGCGAGGCCACCTTCGCGCAGGACGAGGTCGTGACCGCCGACTACTCCTGCTCTGACGAGACGGACGGGTCCGGGCTTCGCAGCTGCGTCGGCGATGTCGCCCAGGGCGCAGAGATCGACACCGCGTCGGCGGGCTCGCACACCTTCGGGGTCACGGCCACCGACAACGAGGGCAACAGGACCCTGATGTCGACCCAGTACCGCGTCACGGCCCGGACGGCGAACCCCGGGCCCACCCCGGACCCCGATGACGGCGAGTCCAAGCGGCCCGACACCGAGATCACCCGCTTCAGGGTGAACCAGGACAAGCGCAAGCTGGCCGTCGGGCTCGCATCGGAGCCGGCCGGGGCCGAGTTCGAGTGCCGCCTCGACGACGGCGAGTTCGCCCCCTGCGATTCTCCGGCGACCTTCCGCCGGCTCGCGATCGGCGAGCACGTGTTCAAAGCGCGGGCGCTCGGCCCGCACGGCACGCCTGATCACACCCCGGCGAGGCGCGAGTTCCGGATCGGGCGGTAGCTCGGGTAGCGGTTCAGTAGTTCCCACGGTTGTGCCGCCGTGCCGGGGTACCGACAATTCTGGTAAGCAGGAAAGCCAAGGTACGGAGGGATCTTTTGAAGCGCTGGGCGCCATTTCGCCCGACACACCGGGGGATGCGGGCCGGAGGAGCGATCTTTCTGGCGATGCTTGCCGTCCCCGCCTCCGCGGCTGCGGACCGCAGCACGAACTTCAACACCCCGGGTACGTTCACCTATCTGGTCGGAACCGGGGTGACGAGCCTGCAGGTCCAGGCGATCGGCGGCAACGGCGGCAGTGACGGCGCGTCGGGCGGCAGGGGGGCGGTCATCGCCGGCGAGCTTCCGGTCGGCCCGGGACAGATCCTGACCGTGGTCGTGGGGGGCAACGGACAGAGCAGCGTTGGGGGCGCTGGGGGCGCGGGGGGATTCAACGGCGGCGGGCGCGGCGGCTTCGATAGCGGGGGTGGCGCCGGCGGTGGGGGTGGCGGCTCTGATGTGCGACTACAGAACGGCACCCGCCTCATCATCGCGGGAGGAGGCGGCGGGGCCGGCGGCACCGCCGGAGGCTCCAACGCCGGAAGTGGCGGCACACCGGGCACCGGTTCGATCGACGGCGGCGCCGGCACCCAGTCGGAGGGAGGCTTCGGAGGGGCATCACTCGGCGTTCAGACCGCTTTCCCCGGCGCAGCCGGCTCCTCGGGCCAGGGCGGGCAGGGCGGGCCCGGCTACGTCGCCGGAGGGGGCGGTGGCGGCGGTGGCTATTTCGGCGGCGGCGGAGGCGGCGGCACCGCAATGAACTGCCCCTGCAGCTTCGCCGGTCGCGGCGGCGGCGGCTCGAGCTTCGCCGACGCCAGCTTGACCAATGTCACCGGCCCGTCGACGCCGGGCGGGACCAATCCCTCGATAACGATCACGCCGATCAACCCGCCGCCGGACACCCAGGCTCCCGCGATCGATATCGACACGCCCGCCGATGTTGGCACCTACTCGCGAAACCAGGTCGTGAGCGCCGACTACTCCTGCGCCGACGAGCAGGGCGGCGAGGGGGTCGCGACCTGCGTCGGCGACGTCGCCGACGGCTCGTCGATCGACACCTCGACCTTCGGCCCGCACAGCTTCGAGGTCACCGCGACCGACAACGTCGGCAACGACAACACCGAGACGGTGAGCTACACGGTCGCCGACACCACCGATCCGACGGCCACGATCACGACGCCGGCCGACAACGCGACCTTCGCGCAGGGCCAGGTGGTGAACGCGGACTACTCCTGCGCCGACGAGACGAACGGCGCCGGGGTCGCGAGCTGTGCCGGGCCGGTCGCGAACGGCTCTCCGATCAACACCTCGAGCTACGGCCAGAAGACCTTCGCGGTGACCGCGACCGACAACGGGGGGAACGACTTCACGCGAACCTTCCACTACACGGTCACCGACACCGTCGACCCGACGGCGACGATCGACGCGCCCCTCGACGGCGCCGAGATCCCCCGGGGCCAGTCGGTGAACGCGGACTTCTCCTGCTCCGATCAGACCGGCGGTTCGGGCGTCGCGACGTGCGTCGGTGACCTCGCCGACGGAGCCGCGATCGACACCTCGGCGCTCGGGCCACAGAGCTTCGAGGTCACCGCGACGGACGTCGCCGGGAACGACTCGACGACAACCGCCGACTACACCGTGGTCGACGCGGAGGACCCGACGGTGCGGATCGACTCCCCGGCCAGCGGCGCCGTTTTCGCCCAGGACGAGGTTGTGAACGCCGACTATTCCTGTTCCGACGAGACGGGCGGGTCAGGGGTACGCAGCTGCGTCGGTGACGTCGCCAGAGACTCGGCAATCGACACCGCGACGCCGGGCACGCACACCTTCGAGGTCACGGCCACCGACAACGAGGGCAACGGGACCTTGATGTCTACGCGATACCAGGTCACTCCCCGCCCGGCGGACCCGGAGCCACCGGATCCCGACGGGGGCACGTCCAAGCGGCCCGATACCGAGATCACCCGCTTCAGGGTGAACCAGGAGCGGCGCAAGCTGGTCGTCGGGCTCGCATCGGAGCCGGCCGGGGCGGAGTTCGAGTGCCGTCTGGAAGACGACGAGTTCGCCCCGTGCGATTCTCCGGTGACCTTCCGCCGCCTCGCGGCCGGCGAGCACGTGTTCAAGGCGCGGGCGCTCGGCCCGCACGGCACGCCCGATCACACCCCGGCGAAGCGCGAGTTCCGAATCGGGCGCTAGCCCTCGGCGCGTTCGGACGGCGCGACACCCGTGTGGTAGAAACTGCACAACCCCGCTGAGGACGGGGCGAAGAGGGGAAGTCGATCGTGCCCAATGGGGAAGGGACGAACGGGTGAGCGAGGGGTTGATCTCAGGGCTCGACCTTGCGATCCGTCTCGGCCTCGCCGGCGTGTTCGTGGTTGCCGCGCTGGCCAAGCTCGCCGATCTCGCGGGCACCCGCAGCGCACTGCGCGATTTCGGCGCTCCGGATCCGCTCGCACGACCGGCGGCCTGGGCGCTCGTGCTGAGCGAACTTGCCATCGCCACGTTGTTGATCCCGGCAACGACCGCTCGCGGAGCCGCGATCGCCGCCGCGGCGCTCCTGATCGTCTTCTCGGCGGCGCTCGCGCGCAACCTCGACGCCGATTGCAACTGCTTCGGCGCGCTCGCCGGCATGAACGCCAGGCGCGCGCTGGTCCGCAACGCCGTCCTGGTGACGGCCGCGCTCGCGGTCGCCGTCGGCACGTCGTGGTCGCTGGCCATCGCCGCAGTTCTTCTCGTGGCCAGTCTGGCCTGGGTCGGCTGGCAGCGTCTGCGCGATGACGCTGCAACACCCGAAAAGGAGCAAGCCTTCCGGGTGCCGCCGATCGGCGCCCCGGCGCCGCGCTTCGCCCTGCGTGACCCCGCCGGGGCGTGGCACACGCTCGATGACCTGCTCGTTGAGGCCAACCCGGTCATGCTCGTGTTCTCCGATCCGGACTGTGATGCCTGCGCGTCGCTGCCCACGACGCTCGCGCGGCTGACTGCCGGACGCGACGGGGAGCTGGAGGCGGCGCTCGTCACCCGCGGCGCAGCGGAGCAGGGCTCCTTTGCGCCCGTGCTCGTCCAGCAGCACCACGAGGTCGCTCGCGCGTACGGCGTCGACCACGTCCCGAGCGCGCTGATCGTGGACGGCGAGGGGCGGATCGCAAGCGCGCTTGCCCTCGGCGAGCAGGCGATCGAGCGCCTGGCTGCGCCGCAACCCCTGCAGGCGGTGGTGTGATGGCGAAGCCGTCGAAGGAGCAAGTCCGGGCCGTGCGCGACGTGATCTACGACCGCCAGCGGCTGCGCCAGCTTGCCGCCGATGCCGGCTCGATCGACGTCATCATGAACATCAACAACCCGAATGAGCCGGACGGCGCGCCGGTGTGGACGATCGCCGCCACGGGCGACCCAAGCAGCGCGGTTCTCGAGGCGATTCGCCGCTGCCGCCGGATCGCGGCGCAGCTGCGCGAGATGCGCGACGACCTCAACGGGGTCGATATTCCCGGAGAGGACCGCAGCAGCCTCCGCGACGGGCTGAAGGAGCTCGCCGCCGTCTGGGACACCACCGCCGACGTCTGGGAGGCACCCGGCAGTCCCGAGGTCGAGACGGCGGTCGAGAGCATCGAGTCTCACCGCGAGCAGGCCGGGCGGGCGCTGCGGGGAGTGCGGCGGTACCTGAAGAAGGCCGAGGATTTGCCCGGGGAGCCTGCATGAGGCGGCGCCTGCTCGATCGCCTCAGCGCGCCGCACACCCGCCGGCAGGCGCTCAAGAGCGCGCTCGCCGGCGCCGCGCTCACCGTGCCGCTGGGGCGCCACGTCGCCGCGGCGCAGGGGGGCGGATCGAACGAGTGCCAGAAGGGCTGCAACTGGACGGCAGACCGGCACTTCAGGACGGTCGCGACCGGTTGCAACCTGGAGGTTGTGGGAGCAGCTCAGGTGATCTGGTACGCGCCCGTACTCGGGATGACCAAGGCGCTCAACGCCGTCCGCTGTATCGATAACGCGATCCTGCAGCACAAGGCTGATCAATTCGACTGCGCCCAGCCGGGCTGTTCCGGCTTCGATCCCAAGGCACCCGGCGGCCCGTGCGACACCTGTGCCGACAACTGCTGCCCGTGCCAGGCGTCGCCGAACGGCTACATCTGCTGCATATTCCCCTGTAACGACCCGGACCACAACTGCTGCCCGGGCGGCTGATCCGCTAGGGGACGCCGCCGGGCCCGACGACCTCAACCGGCTTGCCGATCGCGCCCTCGAGGATCTCCGAGTTGCGCTGGGCCGACCAGATCGCGACGCTCGGGTCCGAGCGTGGGCCGCCGTCGGTGACCACCTGCAGGATCACGCAGGGCTCGCGATCGTCGAGCTCGACCGCGGCCACGGACTGGTCGCGGCTGCGCTCGAGCTGCTCGGCGAGGCGGATCACTCCGCAGAGGAGCTTCAGGCGATCGCCGTCGCCCTTCTTCTCGAGGTCGCCGAGCTCGGCGGGGTCAGGGTCGCCCTTGCGGTGCCAGCGGGCGATCAGCGCGATCAGCTCCAGCTCGCGGGGGTCGAAGCCGGGGAGCCCGGCGTTGACGATCAGGTAGTGGGAGTGATGATGGTGATCGTCGTAGTCGATCGCGACGCCGATGTCGTGGAGCATGCAGGCGGCCCAGAGGAGCTCGCGCTCCCAGTCGCCGAGGGCGTGCAGGCCGGCGTCGGCCAGGGCGTCGAACATCTGCAGGGAGAGCCGCGCGACGTGGTCGACGTGTTCGTCGTCGGTGCGATAGCGGTGGGCCAGGTTGATCACCGATTCGCGCCGCACGTCCTCGAGCAGCGGCGGATCCCTGTCTGCGAGCAGGCGCTCGAAAAAGATCCCCTCGCGCAGGCCGGCCTCGGTGACTTCCACGGCGTCGAAGCCGCCGCACTCCATCGCCGCGTCGAGGACGACCGCGCCCCCAAGGATCACGTCGCCGCGGTCCGGCTTGATCCCCTTGACCGCGCCCCGCTTTGCGACCGGCGCCGAGGCGAACTGCTCGATCAGCTCTCCGAGGGCGTCGCGGGTGAGGCGGAATCCCTGCACGTCGACGTCAGGCAGGTCGAGCCGCTTCTGCGCCGCCGCCGCGAGGTTTCGGATCGTGCCGCCGATCCCAGCCAAGCGGAGGTCCTCCCCGCCGTCCCACCAATCGAACTCGGACAGCTCCTCCGCGACGTGCTTGCGAAGCGCCTTGACCTGCTTCGCGCTCGTCTCCTCGCCCTCGAGGAAGGCCTCGCTGACCCGCACCGCGCCCAGGGGCACCGACACGGCGTCCTCCAGCTGCCGGTCGGCGATCCGCATCAACTGCACGCTGCCGCCGCCGATGTCGATGCCGAAGCCGTCGTCGATCGTGTGTGAGTTGGCGATCGCCAGATAGCCGTAGCGCGCCTCCTCGGCGCCGCTGATCACCCGCACCTCGAGCCCCGTCCGCTCGCGGATCTCCTCGAGCAGCTCGTCGCGGTTGGCCGCGTCGCGGATCGCGCTGGTGGCGACCGCGTCGACGTCCTCGACGCCCGACGCCTTCAGGAAGGAAGCGAATACCGCGGCGGTGTGGACGGCGCGGTCCATCGGCTCGGGCCGCAGCACGCCCTCCTCCCCCATCCCCGCGCTCACGCGCGTCGCCTCACGGATCTCGTCGGCGAGGCTCCACCAGCTGCCCGGCTCGTATTGGAAGACGACGAGCCGGAACGAGTTCGAGCCCATGTCGATGATCGCCACGCGTTCCATCGCCAGGCCGAATGATTGCCGGTGGGGGAATAGATTCCGGCCGTTCCCGCCCGAGTCGACAAATGAGAGTCCTGCAGGCGTTCTGGGACGGCGGCGGAAATGTCGCGCCGCAGCTTGCGATCGCGACCACGCTGGTCGAGCGCGGCCACGAGGTGACGTTCCTTGGGAGCACCTGCCAGCGCGAGAAGGTGGAGGCGACCGGCGCGCGCTTTCGCGCCTACGCGCACGCGCCCGACCACGACGCCTCCAGTCCCGATACGGACCTCCTCCGGGACTGGGAAGCGAAGACGCCGATCGGGGCGTTCGGGCGGGTCCGCGACCGGCTCATGTTCGGCCCGTCGCTCCTGTTCGCCCGCGATGTGCTCGAGGCGCTCGAGGACGAGCCGGCTGATGTCGTCGCCTGGGACTACCTCCTGGGCGGCTGCGGGATCGGGGCGGAGAGCGCCGGCGTCCGCTCGGTGGCGCTGGTTCACACGGTCTACCCGGTGCCGACGAGGGGCGTGCCGCCGTTCGGTCTCGGCCTGCCGCTCGCCCGCGGCGTCCTCGGGAGCACTCGGGACGCCGTCCTTCGCCCGATGCTGGGCCGGATGTTCAGGCCGGGCCTGAAGGCGGCGAACCGGGCGCGCGAGGAGCTCGGCCTGCCGCGACAACGCACGCCCTATGACCAGCTGACCGAAGCCGACCTCGCGCTCGTGCTGACCTCGCTCGCGTTCGACTTCGCCGCCGCGGCGCCCCAGCCCGCGAACGTCCGCTACACCGGGGTGGTGTCCGGGTCCGGCGCGGCCACGGGCTGGGAGTCGCCCTGGGAGCCGGGGGACGAGCGCCCGCTCGTCGTCGCGAGCTTCAGCACCACGTACATGGACCAGAGCGACCTCGCTAGGCGCGCCGTCGCGGCGCTCGCCGAGCTACCGGTCCGCGGGCTCCTGACCACCGGGCCCGCGATCGACCCGGCCGCTCTCCCGTTGGCCGAGAACGTGGAGGTTCGCGAGTTCGTCCCGCACTCCGCCGTCCTTCCCGAGGCGAGCGCGGCGATCACCCACGCCGGCCTGGGAACCGTCCACACCGCGCTCGCCGCCGGCGTTCCGCTGGTCTGCATACCCGACGGCCGCGACCAGCCCGACAACGCCGCGCGAGTCGTCCACCATGGCGCCGGGGTGCGGGTCGGGCGTGGCGTGAGCGCCGAGAAGCTCGGGCGTGCGGTCGAGGAGGTACTCGGTGACCCGTCCTACAAACGCTCCGCGGAGCACCTGGCCGAGGTCCTCTCACACGAGGACGGGGCGACGCGCGCGGCGGAGGAGATCGAGGGGTTGGTGGGGAGCTAGTCCGGGCGGCGCCGAGAGGGCGAACTTGGCGACGTTCGATGCCTTTTGGGGTCTATAGCGCACCAAATGCATCGAACGCTGAAGTACCGAGAAGTGAAGAAGATCCTCAGGAACCGCTCGGCAACCGCGTTTCACATCGAGGGGCTCGTAGAAGACGGCGAACCCGTGCCAGAGGCGACAACCAGCGTCGGCACGGTCACGGTCTGAGCTGCCCGGTTACGTTCCCCCGGTAGCCACCCAACCCGACACCACCCAACTCCCCGAAACCCGCCTCCGACGGCTCCTGGTCGGCCGCCCGATCCCGCTCCGTGAGCTGAGCGGGACTCTGCTCTCGAAGCGCCTCGCGCTGCCGATCTTCGCCTCCGATGCGCTCTCGTCGGTCGCCTACGCGACCGAGTCGGCGCTCGTCGTCCTGATCGCCGCTTCGCTCACCGCGCGGCCGGAGGTCTTCCCGATCGCGATCGCGGTGGCGGCGCTGCTCGTCATCGTCGCCGCCTCCTACGCGCAGATCGTCCATGCCTACTCGACGAGCGGCGGGTCGTTCATCGTCGCGAAGGAGAACTTGGGCGACTTCGCGGGGGTCCTGACGGCCTCGGCGCTCTTGATCGACTACGTGCTGACGGTGGCGGTCTCGGTGTCGGCCGGCGTGCTCGCGATCACCTCGGCGGCGGAGGGCCTGCAGGGGGCGACGGTCGAGATCGCGGTCGGGTTCGTCGTCCTGATCGCGCTGCTCAACCTGCGCGGCGCGCAGGAGTCGGGGAAGGTGTTCGCGATCCCCGCCTACGGGTTCATCTTCCTGATGGGGGCGATGATCCTGTCGGGGATCGGCGAGTGCGCGATCTCCGGGTGCCCGCAGGCGGCGACTCCCGATCCGATCCCGCCGGGGACCGAGGCGCTGACGGTCTTCCTGATCCTCAAGGCGTTCTCCTCGGGCGCGAGCGCGCTGACCGGGATCGAGGCGATCGCGAACGGGGTCGGCGCGTTCAAGAAGCCGCAGGCGAAGAACGCGGCGCAGACGCTCGGCATCCTGGCGGCGATCGCGGTCTTCCTCTTCCTCGGCGTCTCCTGGCTCGCGGTCCACCTGGAGGCGGCGCCGAGCGGGTCGGCCTCGGTGCTCTCGCAGATCGCCCGAACGGTCTTCCCCGACGACAGCTGGAGCGGGTTCATCTATTACCTGGTGCAGGGGGTGACGTTCGCGATCCTCGTGCTCGCGGCGAACACCTCGTTCCAGGGCTTCCCGCGGCTGCTCGCGACGCTCGCCGACAACGGCTTCGCCGCCCGCCAGTTCCGCCACCTCGGCAACCGGCTCGCCTACTCGAACGGGATCCTCGTGCTCGCGGTGCTGGCGATCGCGCTGCTGATCGGCTTCAAGGCGAACACGAACGAGCTCGTCCACCTCTACGTGCTCGGGGTCTTCGTCGCCTTCACCCTGGCCCAGATCGGGATGATCCGCCACTGGCTCCGCCACCGGGAGGGCCGCTGGCGGCACCGGATGGCGATCAACACCGTGGGCGCGACGCTCACCGGCCTGGTGACGGTGATCGTGGTGGTGACGAAGTTCACCTCGGGCGCCTGGGCGGTCGTGGTGCTGATCCCGATCCTGATGGCCTGGCTCTTCTGGATCCGCCGCCACTACCTGGTCGCGCGGGAGCGGCTCGAGGCCGGGCTGGAGGCGGAGCTGGCGGCCGACCCGCCGGCGAACCGGATCGCGGTCTACGAGTCCGGGTCGGAGGAGGCCCGCCGCTACGCCGAGTGGTACGCGGAGCGGATCGGGGTGGACGAGAGCGCGGCAGAGGAGATCGCCGAAGCCCACAAGAGCGGGATCTTCGACCAGGTGCGCCAGATCCCGCGTGGCGCCGGCACAGAGCTCGCGACCATCGTCATCCCGGAGACGATCGACCAGCGGTCGGTCCGCTCCGAGTTCGGGACGAAGCTGCGGCTGAAGCACCGCTTGCTGGACGAGCCCGGGCATCGCGATCGCCGACGCCCCCTGGCTCGAGCCCGAGGACTGCGAGCCGGAGCCGCTGCCGAAGCGCCTCGTCTGCCGCGTCCTCGTCTCCGACGTCCACGCCGCGAGCATGCGCGCGCTCCGCTACGCCCGCGCGCTGCGAATCGAGGACACCCGCGCCCTCTACGTCGCCTTCGACAACGAGCACGTCGAGGGGATCCGGGAGAAGTGGAGCGACAACGGAATCCCCGAGGAGCTCGAGTTCCTCGAATCCCCCGACCGCGAGCTCGGCGACGCCCTCCGCGCCCACTTCGCCGAGCTGACCGCCGACGGCGAGACCGCGGTCGCCGTCGTCATGCACCAGCTCCGCGTCCACGGCCCGGCCCGCCTGCTCCACAACCAGTCGGCGCTCTACGTCAAGCGCGTGCTCCTGTTCGAGCGGCACCTGATCGTGACGACGGTGCCGTACCGGCTGGACTGAGCGTCTAGCTCGCTGCCGCTATTCGCGCGGAGCGGCAGCGAGCGGGGATACTGGCCAGCACGATGTCTTCAGAAGCGGTCGATCTCGTGAGACGGGGATACGAGGCCTATCAGTCCGACGGTATCGAGGGGATCATGGCGATCCTCGATCCGGCGGTCGAGTGGCGAAACCCTCCCGATTCGCCGATCGCCGGGGTGTTCCACGGTCACGATGGTGTTCGCGAATGGCAGCGCCTCGCTGACGAGTCCTTCGATGAGATGGACTTCTGGCCACGGGAGCTGATCGAGGCACCGGACGGTCGCGTGCTTGCGATCTGCGACGCCCGGGTCCGCGGGCGGGGGAGCGAGGTCGTGGTCGAGGTGCCCTGAGCCACGGAGCAGCACCCCGATGCTCGTCCTCGCGCGAAGCGGCAGCGCGCGCGAAAGTGGTGGAACGTCCCGGAGTGATCGCTACAGGGACTACTCCGGGACGTTCGGTGAAGCTGAAGTAGCACTGTTCTTCCCGCGTGAAGCGGAAGCCACATCGCACAGCGATCGAAGATGTCGTACCACTTCAACTCATAACCCGGCGTCTGTATGTCGGCGGGTCCCGCTCCGGGTTCGTCTGAGCCGCCCCGGTGCGTGAGCTTACGAGCGGGCTGCCGGTCGATTCAGCTCGGCTCGACCAGTTCGTCGCGGTTCGTTTGACGAGCGTTTGACGAGGGATGCCCCGGAGCACCGCTGGCGCGCCTAACGCACCTTCTCGCAGTTCTTCGCGATCTTGTCCTTGTCGTCGGCGTCGACCGTGTCCTTGCCCTTGCCGCAATTGACCTTGTCGGCCTCGCCATCGTCGGAGGTCACCTTGTCGTTGCCGGGGCCCGCGAAAATCTTGTCCTTGCCCTTGCCGCCGTCGAGCTTGTCGTTGCCCTTGCCGCCGTCGAGCTTGTCGTTGCCCTTGCCGCCGTCGAGCTTGTCGTTGCCCTTGCCGCCGTCGAGCTTGTCGTTGCCCTTGCCGCCACGGATGAGATCGTCCCCATCGCCGCCGTCGATCTCGTCGTCGCCATCCCCGCCGAACAAGCGATCGTCGCCGAGGCCACCGGAGATCAGATCGTCGCCGGTGAGCCCGTCGATCAGATCGCCGAGATCGGTACCCGTCAGGACGTCGTCGCCGTCGGTGCTTCCGCCGTCGCCCGTGCCACCGGCGTCACCGCCCGTTCCGCCACCACCATCACCGCCCGAGCCGGAGCCACCGCCGGGCGCTGGATCGGTCGGACCGGGAGGGACGGCATCATCGACGCAGCTGACGAGGACCGAGACGGTCGCGCTCGATCCGCCGTTCAGGGTGTAGGTGAAGCTGGCGTCGGGGCCCGAGCCGGGGCCGGAGGCGTCGCTGTTGCAGTAGTTCGGGTCGGGGGCGTAGGTGAGATCGGCGCCGGAGTTTGTGATCTGAACGCTGCCGTGGGTGGCGGCGGTGGTGCCGACGGAGTCGACCTGGAGCGCTCCGCCGTCGGGGTCGGTGTCATTGGCGAGGACGTCGATCGTCGCCGCCGCGGCGTCCTCGTCGACGGTCTTCGCGTCGTTGACCGCGGTGGGCAGGTCGTCGACGTCGGCGAGCGAGATCGCCGTCGTCTGCCCACCCGAGCGCTCGTAGACGTCGTGCTCGCTGTCGGTGTCGGCGCTCACCAGCTGCTCGTCGGTCCCGAAGAAGACCTTGGTGCCGTCGCTCGAGGCGCCGAGGTAGACGGCCTCGTTGGCGCCGTTGCCGCTGATCTCGCCCGCTGAGACGAGCTTCGTCTGCCCGCCCGAGCGCTCGTAGACGTCGGTCTCGCTGTCGGTGTCGGCGCTCACCAGCTGCTCGTTGGTCTCGAAGAAGACCTTCGTGCCGTCGCTCGAGGCGCCGGTGTAGGCGGCGCCGTTGGCGCCGTTGCCGTTGATCTCGCCCGCCGAGACGAGCGTCGTCTGCCCGCCCGAGCGCTCGTAGACGTCGTGCTCGCTGTCGGTGTCGGCGCTCACCAGCTGCTCGTCGGTCCCGAAGAAGACCTTCGTGCCGTCGCTCGAGGCGCCGTGTAGAAGGCGCCGTTGGCGCCGTTGCCGTTGATCTCGCCCGCCGAGACGAGCTTCGTCTGCCCGCCCGAGCGCTCGTAGACGTCGGTCTCGCTTTCGGTGTCGGCGCTCACCAGCTGCTCGACGGTCCGGAAGAAGACCTTGGTGCCGTCGCTCGAGGCGCCGCTGTAGAAGGCGCCGTTGGCCGCCGTTGCCGTTGATCTCGCCCGCCGAGACGCGCTTCGTCTGCCCGCCCGAGCGCTCGTAGACGTCGGTCTGGCTGTCGGTGTCGGCGCTCACCAGCTGCTCGCCGGTCCCGAAGAAGACCTTGGTGCCGTCGCTCGAGGCGTCGGCGAAGTTGGCGAGGTTGGCGCCGTTGCCGTTGATCTCGCCCGCCGAGACGAGCGTCGTCTGCCCGCCCGAGCGCTCGTAGGTGTCCTGGACGCTGTCGGTGTCGGCGCTCACCAGCTGCTCGTCGGTCCCGAAGAAGACCTTGGTGCCGTCGCTCGAGGCGTCGGCGTAACCGGCGGCGTTGCCGCCGTTGCCGTTGATCTCGCCCGCTGAGATGAGCTTCGTCTGCCCGCCCGAGCGCTCGTAGACGTCCTGGACGCTGTCGGTGTCGGCGCTCACCAGCTGCTCGCCGGTCTCGAAGAAGACCTTCGTGCCGTCGCTCGAGGCGCCGGTGTAGAAGGCGTTGATGGCGCCGTTGCCGTTGATCTCGCCCGCCGAGACGAGCTTCGTCTGCCCGCCCGAGCGCTCGTAGACGTCGTGCTCGCTGTCGGTGTCGGCGCTCACCAGCTGCTCGTCGGTCCCGAAGAAGACCTTCGTGCCGTCGCTCGAGGCGCCGGTGTAGAAGGCGCCGTTGGCGCCGTTGCCGTTGATCTCGCCCGCCGAGACGAGGAGCGTCGCCTGCCCGCCCGAGCGCTCGTAGAGGTCGGACTGGCTGTCGGTGTCGGCGCTCACCAGCTGCTCTTCGGTCTCGAAGAAGACCTTGGTGCCGTCGCTCAAGGCGCCGCTGTAGTTGCCGGAGGCGCCTGCGAGCGGCGCCACGACGAGCCCGATTCCGAGCGCGAACGCAAGGGCAATCGCGGCGCGGAGACCCCGCGCGCAGAAACTCAGTGGTTGCCCTGTCGACTTCTCCGTCATCAGCCCCCCCGCCGCTGGACGACGCCGCACTGTCCCTGCACCTCATCGCCGGGGTCGGCCAGCACCAGGTTGGCCTTGCCACGGCAGATCACGAGATCGCCGCCGGCGCCGTCGAAGGCGTTGATCCGGGTCGCCCCGTGCGCTCCGACGAGCTTGTCGGGGTCCTGGCCGCCGAGGAGCAGCGAGCGGCGGTGCGTTGTCGCCTTGAGCACGTCACGCCCCGGATCGCCGGTCGCGACGCCGTCGGGCGCGCTGACCTCGATCCGATCACCTTGCCGGCCGCCGTGAGCGAAGCTCCCCTGGTCGTTGACCGAGATCCGATCGGGGCCGGGCCCGCCGAAGATCCCGCTCTCGGGGCGTGGGGTTCCGACCGCGTCCGCGCGCTTCGTGCCGAGGATCAGGTGGCGTCCGGCGAGCAGCTTCGCGTTTCGCTTGCGACAGGAGAGCTGGAGGGTGACGCGATGGCCCCGCAGTGCCTTGTTGGCGACCACGCGAGCCTCCGACCCGTGGAAGCGCACGAGCGGGTCGCCCGGTCTACGGGTCAGGGCCTCGGCGTACATCGGCATCCGCCCCTTGCCGCACCGCAGGCTCAGGCGCGCGGGCATCTTGCGGGTGCGCTCCCGCGTCACCAGCCCGACATTCCGCGATGCCGAGGGGACGGGCACGTCGGCGCCCTCGGCCGGCGCGCGCAGCGTCTCAGGCAGCCCGAGCGGGCCCGGTGTCGGCGCGGCGCGCTTGGCGGCCCTCGAGGAGCTCGCCTCATAGACCGTCAACTTCGCGGTGTTGGACGCCGCCGCGGTGGAGCCACAGGTCTTCCCCGTGCTCGGGCAGGAGACCCTGTGGTCGCCGATCGTGAAATACCCAACATCGAGGTAATAGAACGCCTGCAACTCCACGGTGCCTGCCTGGTAGGGCGTCCACGTGGTCGTCCCCGTGCCTTCTTTTGATGAATAGATGTGTCCGACTGCGGCGGGGGTTTCGTTGGCGATCAGGAGAAGGTCGCCGTACGCATCCGATGGCGAGAGCGTCGTCGTCAGCCTGACCTCCTGGCCGACGGTCGCGGTCGACGGGACGTTGCTCAGCGACAGCGAGGTGAGGTCGAGGATGCTGTTCTCGATGTCGCCGTCCTCGTTGTCGTCGGCGCAGCCACTGCTGTAGCCGTCGTCCTCGACGTTGCCGGTCGCCCAGAGCACGCCGGCGGCGAAGTAGTGCGACTTGTCGGTGTCCCAGTTCGTCGCCGATACCGAGTAGCTGCCGGCCCCGTAGCCGGCGTCGTAACCGGTGATGTCGACGTTCGAGTTGTCCTTGTACTTGCAGGTGGTCTTGTTGTAGTAGCCGGCGCCCGGGCTCGACGACCAGGTCTTCGTCTCCCAGGCCGAGAGCTTCTTGTTCTCGGAGCTGTTCATCTGCGCGCACTGGTAGGGGGGGTCAGGGTCGTCGCCCTTGGCGGGCAGCATGGTCTCCTTGTCCGGACAGGTATCGGCGGCCGCCGGGGCGGGGCCGAGCGCGAGCGCGAACACCGACACGAGCGCGACCGCCCCGATCATCGCGATCACGGCTGTAACGAACCTTCCGGCTACCTGCAGCGTCCCTCCTGCCTGCATCGTTCCTCCTTGAACTCCGACGTGTCCGACCGCGCGGGAGTGTACTATAAAGGTAGTTCAATGGCAACCCGCACGACTCGAGATGTGCCGGAGCGACGAGACGTGATCGCCGCTGCGGCGATGCGCGTGCTCGCCGAGCGGGGAGCCCGCGGCTTCAGCCACCAGGCAGTCGACAGCGCCGCCGCTCTCCCCAGGGGCTCGACCTCGAACTACTTCAACAGCCGCGACGCATTGCTCACGGCCGCCCTCGAGCGCCATCTCGAGCTCGACACGCCGCCGCGCGCAATCAGGCGCGAAGATCCCGACCGACCGCTTGCCCTCGAGCAGGCCCGCGCGCTGCTGCTCGCCGCGCTCGAGCGCCGGCTCGACCCGGAGCGCCGCGATGTCCTGCTTGCCCGCTACGAGCTGTTTCTCGAGTCGACCCGGCGCCCGGCGTTTCGCGAGCGCCTGATCGAGGCGCACCTGTTGTTCGTCGGGTTGCTCGAGTCGCTGCTCGACGCAGCCGGGTGCTCGACGCCGCGCGCCCACGCGGTCGAGCTGCTCGCGGCCCTCGACGGCGTGGTCTTCACGCAGCTCACCTTCGCCGAGCGCGGCCTCGATCAGGTCGAGGTCGAGGAGCTGCTCGACCGCCTGCTCGCAAGCTGCTGATCGGCTGCGGCCATTTCGCTGAGGCCGCGACTTCTAGCCGCCTAAGCCGGCGATTCAGCCTCGCGCTCATCCGCCGG
>CAWAUB010000002.1:0-88498 GCA_963785155.1 uncultured Thermoleophilia bacterium | reverse complement strand
CCTATTCGTCGAACGCCTCGCGCAGGCGCTTCGGCGCGCGCTGGCGCCAGGACTCGGTGAGCAGCTCGGCGAGCTCCGTTGGGTCGACCGTGGAGAGGCGGACGAGGATCATCGGGTAGTCCTCGTAGTGCGGGGTGATGAAGAAGGTGTCGTCGTCCGACTGGAGGAGGGCCTCGCGCTCGTCGGGATCGGTGAAGAGCACGAGCGTCTCGTCGTCCTCGCGGAGGCGGGCGAAGAGCTTCTTGCGCACCTTCAGAGCGGGGTCCCGTAGGAGGTGCTCTCCTCCACCTCGGGCAGCTCGCCGCCCAGCTCGCAGACCTTCTTCCAGTCGGCGCTCATTCGACCAGGGGCGCGGCGTCGGGGCCGACGGTGACGTGGATCGCCGCCGGCTCGTACGCGTAGTCGAGGACGTTCAGGGCCCGCAGGCGGTCGAGCGCGAACTGGAACGCCTCCCCCTGGGCATCGGATTCGTAGTCGCGCAGGATGTCGAAGGAGTAGCCGGTCGTGTGCAGCGAGTACTCGCTGGTCGCCTCCGGGTTGCGGCCGACGAGCATGCTCCTGGTATTCGAGGTCGCGGACGGCGGAGGTCACCTTCAGCGGCTTCGCCGCGCCGCTCGCCTCCTTCACCTGCGAGGAGAGGTAGATCAGCGCCGCGAGCGCCTCGGGGCGAAGGGCCCGGTAGGTCTCCGGCGGGGTGCCGAGCTTCGGCGCAAGCTCCCCGAGCTGCTCCTCGACGACCTTGAATCCAAGCGACTCATCCGCAGGTATGGCGACCAGCTCCCCCGCCTCCGTTGCTTCGGCGATCGCGCCCGGATCCTCGAAGACCTCGGTCTCGCTCGCCGGGTGAAGCACCTCCTCCTGGGTCGCCTTCGCCGTCTGGAGGTCCGCGAGGCGTTCGAGTTCGGCCGGGTCGTCGCGGTAGAGGCGCATGATCTCCTCGGCGGCAAGCACGCGCCAGAGGTAGGTGGCCGAGTCGTCGGCGAACTCGGAGAGCACGCTCCACGCCTCCGGGTTCCGGGTCGGCGAGCTGTCGAAGAAGAGCTGCGCGTAGCTCAGGTCCCCGGACTCGACCAGTTCCCGCGCCGGCGCGTCGCTGCCGGCGTAGGCCTGGATCACGTCCTCGAGGTTGCCGATTCCCATGTGGTAGCTGACGACCGCGAGGTCGTCCTCGGCGAAGCTCTCGCGCGCCGTGGTCAGGTAGCGGCCCGTCGCGGCCAGGGCCTCGACCGGGTCAAAGCGCTCGTCGACCTCGGCTCGCTCGCGCAGCAGGCGACGGTACTCGGCCTCGTCGCCCTTCTCCGACGCCTTCGCGGCCTTCTTCGTCAGCTCCTCCGACCGCTTGACGTCGATCTCCATCCCGAGCAGGTCGATCCCGGTCGAGGCGAGGATCTGGGTCAGCCCCGCGGCGTCCTCGACGTCGGTGCCGGCGATCACGTCCGGCCGCCCGGCGCTCTCGAGGAAGACCATCGCCTCGAGCTGGTCGGGGTCCGTGCCCGACGCCTTCGCGGCTGCCTCGATCTCCTCGCGCCAGCGGTCGGTGCGCTTCGCTGACGCGAGAACGCCCCCGGGGCTGTTGGCGTAGAGGACGTGCGAGAGCCCCGCCGAGGCGCGCTCCTCCAGGTCCTCGCGGCGCTCGGGCTTCCAGGCGAAGGGGTCCGACTCGCCGCCGGCGTCGCGGCCGACCGCGGCCACCTCGGCTGGTTTCGACCTCGGGCGGGCCGTCGCCGCCGACGAGCAGCACGACCGGAATCGCGATCGCCGCGGCGACCGCGATCACCGCGGCCAGGCCGAGCAGCGCGCGAGCGCCCTCTGACCGGCCCGCCCCGGGGTTCCCCCCGCCGGGGCCGGCCCCTTGTCCCACCTCGGAGGCCATCGAACCCATGTTAGGTTCGGAGAGATGCGCACCGAAGCCCGCTTCCCCGCGGTCGACCGCGACAAGGGCCACTACGAGAGCTTCTACATCAAGGCCACGCAGCCGGGCGGGGGGCTCGGGATCTGGATCCGGCACACGGTCCACAAGCGCCCGGGCGAGGAGATGACGGCGTCGATCTGGTTCACCCTGTTCGACGCCGAGGCCGAGAAGCCGCTGGCGACGAAGGTCACGGTGCCCGAATCCGAGCTTTCCGTCCCGGCGGACTCCTACATCCAGGTCGCGGCCGCCGGCTTCGCTCCGGGCGCGGCCCAGGGCAGCATCGCGACCGACGCGTTCGAGGCCAACTGGGATCTCACCTTCGAGGACGCGAACGAGCCGTTCCACCACCTCCCCTACGACTTCCTCTACGGCGCGCCGCTGCCGAAGACCAAGTTCCTGAGCCCCTACCCGAGCGCCCGCTGGAGCGGGAAGGTCGAGGTGGCCGGCCGCGAGATCGAGCTCGACGGGTGGCCGGGAATGGTCGGCCACAACTGGGGCGCCGAGCACGCCGAGCGCTGGGTCTGGATCCAGGGCGCCGACTTCGAGGGCGAGGAGCCAGGCAGCTGGTTCGACATGGCGGTGGGGCGGATCAAGGTCGGTCCCTGGACGACGCCCTGGGTCGGCAACGCGATGCTGAACATCGACGGCGAGCGCCACCGGCTCGGGGGCTTCGACCGGATCCGCTCGACGAAGGTCTCGGAGGCGCCGACCGCCTGCGATTTCGAGCTCGGCGGCAAGGGGATCTCAGTCTCGGGCCGGGTCAGCTCCGAGCGACGCAACTTCGTCGCCTGGGTCTACGCCGACCCGGTCGGCCCGGAGCACAACACGCTCAACTGCTCGATCTCCGACCTCGAGCTGACCGTCGAGCGCAAGGGTCAGGCGCCGCGCCGGCTCGTCGTCTCCGGCGCAGCCGCCTACGAGTTCGGCACCCGCGACACCGACCATGGGATCGAGCTTCAGCCTTATCCGGACGGATAGGACGAAACGCAACAGGAGGAGGAGCCAATGGCAGCAGTACGAGTTGTGCGGTTCACGGGGGTGAGCCCCGAGCGGATCGACCAGATCAAGGAGCGGATCGACGCCAGCGAAGGCCCGCCGGAGGGCGTCGAGGCCACCGGGGATCACCGTCCTCGCCGACAGGGATCAGGGCACGGCGGTCGTGATCCAGCATTTCGAGGACGACGAGAAGATGCGTTCCTCCGAGGCCGCCTTCGAAGCGATGGATTCGTCGGACACGCCGGGCACCCGCGCTTCGGTCGACCGCTGCGAGGTGATCGTCGAGATGAACGCCTGAGCGCTGCTCAGGCTCGCGGCGCCCGCGCCGCGAGGAGGACGATCGAGCCGAGCGGGGTCCGCAGGCGGTCCCGCTCGGCGACGTCCTCGAAGCCCGCGCCCTCGACCACGCCGGGGAGCGCGCCGGTGAAGTTCTCGTCCGTGACGTCACGGCCGTCGAGGAGCCGGACCTGCCAGCCGAGCAGCGCCATCAGCGGGTCCGAGGGCTTGCCCCAGTCCGCGATGTGGAGCTCACCGCCCGGCCGCAGCACCCGGAGGACCTCGGCGAGCGTCCGCCGCTTGCCGTCGGGGTCGAGGTGGTGGAAGAAGAGGGTGGAGAGGACGCGGTCGAAGGTGCCGTCCGGGTAGGGCAGCTCGGTCGAGAGCCCCTCCCGGAAGTCGACCGCGGCGCCCTCGGCTGCCGGCCTTGCGCTCGGCCTGAGCGAGCATCTCCGGATCGCCGTCGATCCCGGCGAGCTCCGCCTCCGGGACCTCGGCCTTCGCCGCGATCGCGAGGGTCCCGGTCCCGCAGGCGAGGTCCAGGACCCGGTGGCCGGGCTCGATCGCTGCCTGATCGAGGAGCCGCCCTTGAACTCGCCCTCGCGGACGACGCGGGCGACCGGGTCGTAGAGCCCCGTCAGGGCGCGGAAGCGGAGCGCCGGGACGTAGCGCGCCTCAGGCAAGGGTCCCCGAACCCGCTGCCTCGACCACCAGGACCGCGACGCCGAAGATGAAGGCGAAGATCACCGCGGCACCGACGACGCGAGTCGGCGGGCCGCCGTGGATGCCGGTCTCGTGGACCGCGGTGTGGCCCTTGCCGCGGCCGATCAGCCAGCGGTTCACCGGGACGGTGAGGACGAAGGCGATCGCGAGGGCGAAGGCGAGGCTGCCCCAGAAGAGGAGCGATGTCGAGGCCGGCGTCCATCGCGCCCGGAATCGAGCAGCATGATCGCGTTGTCGACGACCTCCATCGTCGCGATCGAGAGCGTGTCGGAGGCGAGCGCGATCGGGATCGACGGCTGCGAAGGCGAGGCCCGCGCGAAGCAGCGGCAGGCTGGTCAGCGCGTAGCCGAAGACGAAGGCGAGCGCGACCGCCAGGGCGATCGTCCCGAAATCGGAGAAGCCCGAGCGCGGTGCCGATCGCGACGCCGGCGACCTCGCCGATCGCGCAGCCGGTCAGGCAGTGGAGGGTCGCGCTGATCGCGACGCCGGTGAGGGCCGACCCCTCGGTCGGCATCTCGTGGTGATGATGGGCGTGTGCTTCCATACCCCCGGAGGGTATCAGCCTACTTCCGCTTGAAGCGCGCCCAGGTGCTCATCAGGCCAAGCTGTCCCTGCAGGGTCAGGCCACTGATCGTCTCGCTGCCGCCCGTGCCCCGCACCTTCGCCTTGACGATCCGCGGCGAGACGCCGGTCTTGGTCACGTCGATCTCCTTCAGGCGCCCCTGGACGTAGCCAGCGAGGCGGTTCTCGATCTCGCCGCGGGAGAACGTCTCCTTCCAGCGGTGGTGGGGCGATTCGTCGTCGTATGGGTCGCGCACGCTCTTCAGATAGGAGCGCGGCTCCGCGCCGGGGAAGCCGAACTGGATGCTCTCGGTCTGCCCACCCGAGGTGGAGAAGTAGTAGGTGACGCGCCGTCTTGCCACCGTCCTTCACGACCTCGCCAGAGGTTGCCTTGACCGCCTTGTTTGTCCCACCGGTCTCCGAGTCCTTGCCCTCGTAGACCTGGCTGCGGGTGTCGTCGTAGAGGTCGAAGCCGTCGCCGTCCACCGTGGTCGACAGCGCGTACGAGCGCGCGACGACGCGCCTGTGAGCGCAGCGCGTCCTGCGGCCAGGAGCTCGGCATCTCGTTCGGAACCACGCCCTTCACGTACTCGTCGATGCCGAGCCTGTTGACGGCGTTCAGGCCGCCCCCGGTCGCCACCGCGAGCAGCTCCCCGCGGTAGTCGCCCTTGCCGGAATAGGTGACGGTGGAGCCGCCCCGGGCGCCGCCGGCGTCGCCGCATGAGGCCAGCCTCGAGCCGCCTCCGCTGGCGAGCGCAACGCCGCCGCCCGAGCGCTCGAACCGATAGCTCTTCGATTCCTTCAGCTTCTCCCCGCAGGCGCGCTTCGCGCCGCTGAACGAGACGTGGTCGCCGCCGCCGACGAGGACCCGGACCTTCTTCCCCGAGGCGCTGCCGAGCTTCGTCCCCTTGTAGTAGTGGTCGAGGATGCCCTTGTAGCCCTTCCCGTGCTTGCGCGTAGCCGTATGCCCCGTACTGGCTCAGGCCGATCCCGTGGCCGAAGCCACGGCCCTTGACGACCCAGGCCGCATCGGCCGAGGCGGCCCCCAGCAGCATCGCGACGATGGCTCCCGCGGCCACAACGATTCGCCCCATCGGTCGCAAGGGTAGGCTCCGAAAGCGATGGACGAGAAGCAGGTCATCGACGCCGTCCCGAAGCAGCTGTTGATCGGCGGCGAGTGGCGCGACTCGTCGAGCGGCGAGACCCTCGCCGTCGAGGATCCCTCGACCGGCGAGACGCTCTGCGAGATCGCCGACGCGACGCCCGAGGACGCGAAGGCAGCCCTCGACGCCGCCGCGGCGGTGCAGCCGGAGTGGGCGGCGACCCCGCCCAACGAGCGTGGCCGGATCCTCTGGCACGCATTCGAGAAGCTCGGGGAGCGGCTCGACGACCTGGCGCTGCTGATGACGCTCGAGATGGGCAAGGCGGTCGCGGAGTCGAAGGCGGAGATCACCTACGCCGCCGAGTTCTTCCGCTGGTTCTCCGGCGAGGCGCTGCGCATCGACGGCTACTACAAGACCGCCGGCAACGCCCAGAGCCGGGTGCTGGTGATGCGCCAGCCGATCGGCCCCTGCTACTTCATCACGCCCTGGAACTTCCCCAACGCGATGGGGACGCGGAAGGTCGGTCCGGCCATCGCCGCCGGCTGCACCATGGTCTGGAAGCCGGCGAAGCTGACGCCGCTCTCGGCGCTGGCGCTCGCGGACCTGCTCGCCGAATGCGGCCTCCCGGACGGCGTCCTCAACATCATCACCGGCAGCTCCTCCGGCGCGATCTCGGAGCCGATCATCACCGACCCTCGCCTGCGCAAGCTCAGCTTCACGGGCTCGACCGAGGTCGGCCAGGGCCTGATCGCCCAATCGGCCGACCAGGTGCTGAAGGTCTCGATGGAGCTGGGCGGCAACGCCCCCTTCCTCGTCTTCGACGACGCCGACGTCGACGACGCGGTCGAGGGCGCGATGATCGCCAAGATGCGCAACATCGGCGAGGCCTGCACCTCGGCGAACCGCTTCCACGTCGCCGAGCCGCTCGTCGAGGAGTTCACCTCACGACTCGCGGAGCGGATGGGCGCCCTCAAGGTCGGACGCGGCGTCGAGGAGGGTGTCGACATCGGCCCGCTGATCGACGCCGACCAGCAGGGCAAGGTCGCTGAACTGGTCGATGACGCCGTCGGCAAGGGGGCGAAGGCGCTCGTCGGCGGCGGCAAGGTGGACGGCGCCGGCTACTTCTACGAGCCGACCGTCCTCGCCGACGTCCCCGCCGACGCCCGCGTGTTCCGCGAGGAGATCTTCGGCCCCGTCGCGCCGGTCGCGTCGTTCGACTCCGAGGAGGCGGCGATCGCGGCCGCGAACGACACGGAGTACGGGCTCGTCTCCTACGTCTTCACCCGCGACATCAAGCGGGCGCTGCGCGTCTGCGAGGGCCTCGAGACCGGCATGATCGGCCTCAACCAGGGCATGGTCTCCAACGCCGGCGCCCCCTTCGGCGGCGTCAAGCAGTCCGGCATCGGCCGCGAGGGCGGCAACGAGGGCATCGACGAGTACCTGGAGACGAAGTACGTCGCGGTGAACCTTTGAGGATCCGCGCGGGAGCCGTCCTGATCGCCGGGGCGGCGCTCATCGCCGGCTGCGGCAGCGATCAGGAGGAGACCACGTCGACCGCTGCGGAGGTCGACGACATCCCGCAGGCGGCGCAGGCCGCAGGCGAAGCGCATGGCTCCGATTGGTCCTATGCGGGCGACACCGGCCCCGAGTTCTGGGCCGATCTCAACCCCGATTACAGGGCCTGCTCCGACAGCGAGCGGCAGTCGCCGATCGACCTCACCGGCGCGACCCCCGGCGAGGTCCCCCCGATCGAGTTCGCCTACCGCCGTTCCGCCGGGGAGGAGGAGAACAACGGCTACGAGGTCGCGGTGACCCTCGACGACGGCGGATCGATCACGACGAAGGGCAAGGAGTACGGGCTGGTCGGCTACCACTTCCACGTTCCCAGCGAGCACCTGGTGGATGGCGAGGCAGCGGACGCCGAGCTGCATCTCGTCCACGCGACGGAAGACGAGCGGCTCGCCGTACTCGGCGTCAGGCTCGTCGAGGGCGCCGAGAACGAGCCGCTGGCAGAGACCTTCGAGAAGGTCCCGCCCGAAGCGGGCGACTCGGTCGAGCTCTCGGGCGAGGTCGACCCGCAGGCGCTCCTCCCGGGCGGCGGCACGGGCGACGTCTACCGCTACGAAGGCTCCCTCACCACGCCACCCTGCAGCGAAGGCGTCCTCTGGACGGTCTTCGCCGAGCCCGCGGAGGCATCGCGCGAGCAGCTCGACGCCCTCGCCGCCGCCTACGACGACGACGCGCGGCCGGTGCAGCCGCTCGGCGACCGCGAGCTCGTGCTCGGGCCGCTCGGCTAGGTCGCTAGATGAGGTCGAGCAGCTCGCAGTCCCCGAGCAGGGCATCGAGGAGATCCCCGACGACCCGGTCCTCGTCGCCACCGCAGGCAACGTCGTCGAGCTGCAGGTCACGCGTACGGGCGACGTCGCGTCCGGCACCACCGTTCACGGTGTCCCTCCCGCCGAAGCCCTCGAGCGTGTCGTCGCCGCCGCGACCCTCGAGCGTGTCCGGCTTCGAGCTGCCTCGAAGGCTGTCCGCGCCCTCGCCGCCGATCAGGGTCTCGAAGTCGGGGGCGATCGCGTCGGCCTCGCCGGCCGCGCCGTCGTTGTTCTTGTCGTCCAGCGACAGAGCGACCGACGTGGTGCGGGCCGAGTAGTCCATCGCGTCGGTCCCGGCGCCACCGTTGAGCCAGTCGGAACCGGTCCCGCCGTCAACGACGTCGTTCCCGCCCTGGCCCCAGAAGCCCTCGGCGTCCGCCGACCCGGTGAGGCGGTCGTCGCCGCCGCCACCGACCAGGTACTCGAAGTCGGCGCCGATGGCGTCAGCTTCGCCCGTCTCGCCGTCGTTGGTCTTGCCGTCGATGGACAGCGTCACCGGCGCGTTGCGTGCCGAGTAGTCGATCTTGTCGATGCCGGCGCCGCCATTGAGCCAGTCGGACCCGGTCCCGCCGTCGACGGTGTCGTTGCCTCCCTGGCTCCAGAACGCCTCGGCGTCCGATGACCCCGTGATGCGATCGTTGCCGGATCCCCCGATCAGCCACTCGAAGTCGGCGCCGATCGCATCTGCTTCGCCTGCCGCTCCGTCGTTGCCCGACCCGTCCAGGTTCATCGTGAGCGGCTCCTGGCGGCTCGAGTAGTCGATGGTGTCGGTCCCGGCGCCTCCGTTGAGCCAGTCGGACCCGGTCCCGCCGTCGACGGTGTCGTTGCCTCCCTGGGCCCAGAACCCCTCGGCTGCCGGCGATCCGGTGAGGCGATCCTGGCCGGAGCCCCCGATCAGCCAGTCCATGTCGGCGCGGATGTCGTCACCCTCTCCGGCCACGCCGTCGTTGGCCTGGCCGTCGATCGACAGTTTCAGGTCAGTGGTCCGCGCCGAGTAGTCGGCGATGTCCCTGCCCTCGCCGCCGACCAGGCGATCCGCGCCCAGCCCGGCGATCAGGGTGTCGTTGCCGGCGCCGCCATCAAGCGTCGCGGCGCCTGCGCCGTCCTCGATCCGGTCATCGCCCTCCCCGCCGTTCACGGTGAACGGCACCGACCCCTCGGTGTTGACCCGGTCGGCACGGTCGCCCGTCGAGATGGACACCGCCGACACGGACCCCGTGTCGCAATCGGTGGTGGTCAGGTCAACTGCCACGCATCCAGCGCCCGGCCGGATGCCGGCGGGATCGCTGACGCGGAGCTTCCCCGCTGACTGCTGGACGCGCAAGATGCTCGCCGTGCCCGGAGCCGACGCGACCGAGAGCACGCCGCCCTCAACCGCCGCTGATCCGGGATTCGCGACCCGCGTCAGGAGCCGCCGCTCGGCCTCGCGGTAAGCGTCGAGCTGGGCCGGATCGACGTCGGCATGCACGTACTTCGCGGTGCCCTTCTTCATCACGTGGAGCTCGGTGCGCTGCGGCAGCGTCGCCGCGAAGTCCTTGGTGGGCTCAACGGAAACCAGCATGTCTTTCTCGGCGTGGCCGAGCAGGATCTGACTCTCGTCGTAGGCGGCCGGATCCTCCTCCGCAAAGCGTTGGGGGCTGTTCTCCCAGCGGACACCGCCGAAGGAGGGCTCGATGAACTGGTCCAGCCACTGATTGGAACGGGTCAGATCGGTCGGGCCGCCGTCAGAAATCACGCAGTCGAGGTGCTCGTGCGCGGCGAGGAGTAGCGAGAGGTGGCCTCCAGCCGAGCCGCCCGACGCGCAGATCGGCAGGTCAGCCTCGTCGACCTCGTCGGCGAGCATCCGGTACCACATCTGCACGTCCCCGAACGCCTCCGCATACCACCGGTAGTCGACGTTCCAGACGAGCCAGCCCTGCTCCGCGTAGCGCTGGGCCGCCGGCCTGATGTCGGTGACGAAGTTGGTGCCACCCTGCCAGCCACCACCGTGGACCATCAACATCGCCCCCACGGTCGGCGTGCCCTCCGGCGGGGTCGTTACCTCGCGGTAGGGAAGCTCAGCGGGCGGCTCCCAAGCGTCCGCGACCGCCGGCTCGGCGACAACGACCAGAGACAACACAGCAACGCACAGCACGATGAAACGCAAAAGGACCCCCAATGGTCGTCGGTGGGGATCCCTCCCAGACTCGGCACGCCCTGCCAGGTTCCTTGTCGGCAGCGGGAGTCCGGAGCTTTAGCCGCGCGTCCGCCCTAGGCGTCGGTCAATGCCCGATCAGGCTGCGCAGCATGCTCGCCGGGCGGCGTCGTTCGAGGTAGCACTGGTGGTACTCCTCGGCGCGCCAGAAGCCCGTCGCGGGCTCGACCGATGTAGCGATCGGCTTCTTGAGCTTCTCCTGGGCGCGCTCCTTGGACGCCTTCGCGATCTCCTCCTGCTCGGGGGAGTGGAAGAAGATCACCGTCCGGTACTGGCTGCCGACGTCCCAGCCCTGGCGGTCGACCTGGGTCGGGTCGTGTAGCTCCCAGAACTTGTCGACCAGCTGCTCGTAGGTGACGACGCTCGGGGTCGAACTTGACCTGGGTCACCTCGGCGTGGCCGGTGGTGCCGGTGCAGACCTGCTCGTAGGTGGGGTTGTCGACGTGGCCGCCCTCGTAGCCGACGGCGGTCTCGACGACGCCCTCGGTCTCCTTGTAGGCCATCTCGACCTGCCAGAAGCAGCCTGCGCCGAAGTGGCTGTCTCGGTGGTACGGCTCTCGTTCTCGCTCATACCCTTCAGTCTCCCTTCGAGGGGATTCGTTACTCGTGCGGGCGGGCCATCTTGCGATGGTCGAGCGCCTCGTCGAGGGTGGCGTCGTCGACCCCGTGCTCCTTCGCCACGTCGCGCAGCATCCCGCCCGACTCAGCGGCCTTCTTCACGATCTCCGTCGCGCGGTCGTAGCCGATGTGAGGGTTGAGCGCGGTGGCGGTGGCAAGTGTCGCCTCCGCGTGGCGCTCGCACATCTCCTCGTTGGCCTCGACGTCCCGGATGACCTTCTCGTCGAGCAGCCGCGAGGCGGACGCGAGCAGCTTGATCGAGTCGAGCAGGTTGCGGGCGATCAGCGGCACGCGGACGTTCAGCTCGAACTGGCCCTGGGTGCCGGCGACGGTGATCGCGGTGTCGTTGCCGATCACCTGCGCGCCGACCTGGATCACGACCTCCGGGATCACCGGGTTGACCTTGCCCGGGCATGATCGAGGAGCCCTTCTGCAGCTCGGGTAGGCGCAGCTCGGCGAGGCCGGCGCGTGGGCCCGAGCCCATCAGCGCGAGGTCGTTGGCGATCTTCGTGAGCGAGACGGCGACGACCTTGAGCGCGCCCGACAGCTCGACCAGCGCGTCGCGGTTCGCCTGCGCCTCGAACGGGTCGGCGGGCGCGGAGATCTCGAGGCCCGTGTCGGCGGCGAGCTTGGCGCGGACGCGCTCGGCGAACTCGGGATGGGTGTTGAGGCCGGTGCCCGTCGCGGTGCCTCCGAGCGGGATCTGGCCGACGCGGCCGAGCGTCGCGCGGACGCGGTCGGCGCCCAGGCGGATCTGCGCCGCGTAGCCGCCGAACTCCTGGCCGAGCGTGACCGGGACGGCGTCCATCAGATGTGTGCGGCCGGACTTGACGACGTCGCGGAACTCGTCGGCCTTGCGCCCCAGAGCGGAGGCAAGCTCGTCGAGGGCCGGCAGCAGGTCGCGCGAGACCTCCTCGAGCGCGGCCAGGTGGACCGCCGACGGGAAGATGTCGTTCGAGGACTGGCCGAGGTTGACGTGATCGTTCGGGTGGGCCTCGTCACCGGCGAGGTTGGCCATCACCTCGTTCGTGTTCATGTTCGAGGAGGTGCCCGAGCCGGTCTGGAAGACGTCGACGGGGAACTGGTCGTCGTGCTCGCCGGCGGCGATCGCGTCGCCGGCCGCGGCGATGCGCTCCGCGACGTCGGCGTCGAGCAGGTCGAGCTCGGCGTTGGTCCGAGCCGCGGCCGCCTTCAGCCGGCCGAGCCAGTGGACGACCGGCGCCGGGATCGGCTGGCCGGAGACGGGGAAGTTGGCGACCGCCTTGTCGGTCTCCCCTCCCCAGAGCTTGGTCTCGGTCTCGGTGCTCGCCACGTCGCTTCCAGCATATTCCAGCGCCGGTATTCGCGCATGGACGACCATTCCTAGCCTGCCGCTGCATGGGACGAGTGGAGGACAGCTATCGCGCCTTCGCCGAGCACCACGGTCTGAGCGCGCACCCGGCGACCGGGCGTCGAGCCGCTGACTCCGCTGCTCGCCAAGGGCGGTGTCCTGGATCCCGCCCTCTCCGGGAAGCTGCCGGGGGATTTCGAGGGCAGGATGGGCCGGCTCACCTACAGCGGAGATGAGGGGAGTGGGACGTTCCGCTTCAACGTCGTCCACACCCGGGTCGACGAGGCGCAGGCGATCGTGCCGCGGCTCTTCTGCGTCCGCAAGGGGCGGTGGACCGACAACGTCCACTACGGGATGGAGATCATGCATTCCGAGCTGTGGACTGAGAGCGAGAAGCTGAACGAGCGCTTCAAGGTCGAGTCCGGCCTCTACCAGGACCCGAACTGGATGCGGCGGCTCTTCTCCCCCGTCTTCATCGACTGGCTCGCCCAGGCGCAGCCGCACGACTTCTCCTTCGAGCTCGCATACGGCGACCTGGTCGGATCGATCGAGGAGGACGAGCCCGACGAGACGACCCTCGTCAACCTCTGCCAGGCCACCGGCTACGTGGCGGCGCGGATCCGCCACGAATGTCTGCAGACGAGCGGGGTACCGGCGTGAAGATCAACCGCACCGGCGTCTGGCTCTTCGCCGGGTTCGGCCTCGGCGGCCTCCTGTTCTTCGCGGTCGGCCTCTTCGTCTCCGGCCCGGCGGGCGGCACCTTCCTGCTGATCGGGGCGATCTGGGTCCTCGTCGTGATCGGCATGCTTTTCTACGCGCGGCAGCAGGGCAAGAAGGCCGAGCACGGACGCTGGCTGTTCGAGAACGGCCTCGCCGGCAGCGCGACGATCGTCGAGGCGTCCTCCGGCGCGCTGATCAACGACCAGCCGGTGATGAAGTTCGTGCTCGACGTCGAGATCCCGGGGCAGGCGCCGCGGCAGATCCGCCACAAGATCCTGATGTCGTCCTTCGCCGCCTACCGGATGCGGCCCGGAGTGGTCCTGCCGATCCACGTCAACCCCGATCCCGCGGAAGCCCGGGCGACGTGCTCCTCCGCTGGTAGCGATGACCGGGGAGATCGACCTCGAGGTGTTCAAGCGCGGCTACGCGGCCGTCGGTGCCAAGGATTGGGACGAGGCGATGGCCGTGTACCACCCCGAGATCGAGTGGCACGAGCCGCCGGAGCTCCCCGAGGCCGCGTCATACGTGGGCCACGACGGCGTTCGCGCAGCCTGGGAGAAGTTCGACGAGGCGTGGGACGAATGGCATCTGGAGCCGCTCGAATACGAGCAGATCGGCGATGACCGCCTTCTCGTCCGGGTGCGGATCACGCGGACTCGGCACCGAGCAGCGGCGTGGATACGACCGGCGAGTTCTTCCAGCTGTGGCGCATGCGTGACGGCCTGATCGTGAGCCAGCACGGCTTCTTCGACGAGGCCATGGCGCGGGCCGCGGCCGAGGCCTGACCGTCTTGGACGCGGAGGAGATCCGCGCCGGGATGGCGGCTGTCGCCGCCGAGCACGGGCCGTGGCACTCGCACAACATCCATCTCGGCGAGGGCGTGTGGACGCTCAGCGAGACCGAGTCGGTGGAGAACGGGCGGCTGCGGCGCTACCTGCAGGCGACCGCCGATGCGGCGGGCGGTTCGCTCGCCGGCCTGCGTGTGCTCGACCTCGCCTGCGAGGAGGGCGCGTTCGGGATCGAGGCGGCGCGGCAGGGCGCCGAGGTGGTCGCGATCGAAGGGCGCGAGGCGAACGTTGCCCGGGCGCGCTTCGCCGCCGAGGCGCTCGGGCTGGAGAGCTACAGGGTGGAACAGGGCGACATCCGCGAGGTCACCGCCGATTCCCACGGAGAGTTCGACGTCGTCCTCTCGATCGGGATCCTCTACCACCTCGACGCACCGGCCCTCTTCGAGCACGTGCGCGACCTGCGGGGACTTGCGCGGCGGCTGCTCTTCCTCTCCACCCACGTCAGCCGGTTCCCCGAGGCGAGCCGCGAGTTCGGCGGCAGCACCTACCGAGGCAGCGTCGTCGAGGAGCACCCGCCGGACAGCGACGCGGGCGCGAAGGAGGCCAACCTGCGCGCCTCGCTCGACAACCCCGAGAGCTTCTGGCTCACGCCGGCCTCGCTCTTCAACCTGCTCGCCGACTCCGGCTTCAGCTCGGTCCTCGAGGTCCGGATGCCGCGCGAGCGCCGCGAGCTCGAGCCCGGTAGCCAGGCGAACCTGATCGCCTTCAGCGGCGAGCGGCTGAACGTTCCCGGCCCCGGACGCGCCACAGGACGAACCCGCCCGTTGGCCCGACCGCGGGAGCGAGCCGGTCCACCCGGCCCAGTCGTGGCGGTCCCGGGCGCGCCGGTTCCTGCGATAGATCCGACGGCGTCCGCCCTACCAGATGGTGCCGCGCGGGTCGTACTCGCGCAGGCGGGTGTCGCGCGTCACCAGGCGGGCGCCGGCATCGCGGGCCGTGGCGTAGATGAAGCGATCCGCCGGGTCGCCCCCGAACTGGCGCTCAAGGAGCGCGCCGTCGAGCGCGACCTTGGGCGACATCGGAAGCGCCACGATCCCCGGGTGCGCCAGCGCCTGCTGGACCCAACGCGAGACTTCCCGGTCGAGAGTGATCCGTCCTCGCTCGACCAGCATCCCTATCTCCCAGCAGGAGATTGCTGCGACCCCGATCGAACCGGCGGCGGCGATCGCACCGCGAGCGCCTTCGCTGAGGCGGGAAGGATCGGCGCTGAGCCAGAGCCACACGTGGGTGTCGAGGACGATCATCCCGGTTAATCCTTCTGGGCGGCCGCCTCCCAATCGACGTCGATCGGCGCCACCAGATCGTCATCCGAGACGTTGTAGGTCACGCTTCCCTCGAGCGAAGCTCCCTCCTCGACGGCGATCACCCGGGCCACCGGGCGCCCGCGTTTCGTTACGACGAGCTCCCCGCCGCTCTCGGCAACCTGGTCGAGCAGGGCCAGGCATCGCGCCTTGAACTGACTCGCTGAGATCTCCATTATGACCGTGGTCATTTTATCATGGTCATCCTCTCCCCTCCACGGTAGCGCCGACGACGGCATTCGCGTTCCTAGACTTCGCCGCCCAGTGAGCGGATTCCAGCCAGTCGACCCGAGGCAGTCCTTCCCCGAGCTCGAAGAGCGCGTGCTCGAGCGGTGGCAGCGAGGACGACGTCTTCGCCCGCTCGCTGGCCAACCGCGAGGGCGCGGAGACCTGGAGCTTCTACGAGGGGCCCCCGACGGCCAACGGCAAGCCGCATGTCGCCCACGTCCTCTCGCGCGTCTTCAAGGACATCTACCCCCGCTACCGGACGATGGCGGGCTACCGGGTTCCTCGCAAGGCGGGCTGGGACTGCCACGGGCTGCCGGTCGAGCTGGAGGTCGAGAAGCAGCTCGGGATCTCCTCGAAGGCCGAGATCGAGGCGTACGGGATCGCCGAGTTCAACGAGCGCTGCCGCGAGTCGGTCTTCACCTACGTCTCCGAGTGGAACCGGCTGACCGAGCGGATCGCCTTCTGGGTCGACCTCGACGACCCCTACGTGACGCTCGAGAACGACTACATCGAGTCCGTCTGGTGGGCGCTGCGCCAGATCTGGGACGCGGATCGCCTCTACACCGGCCACAAGGTCGTCCCCTACTGCCCGCGCTGCGGCACGGCGCTCTCCTCGCACGAGGTCTCGCTCGGCTACCGCGACGTGGTCGATCCGGCGGCGTTCGTGAAGCTGCCGGTGAAGTCCGTGGCGCCGTCGGACGAGCGCCCGGAGAGCCCGGTGCAGCCGGGCGACAACCTGGTCGTCTGGACCACGACGCCGTGGACGCTCGTATCGAACGCGGCGGTCGCCGCCGGCGCGGAGATCGAGTACGCCCGGGTCAAGGCCGGCGGACTCGGACGAGGTCTTGATCGTCGCCTCGAGCCGCGTCGAAACGGTCGATCGGCGAGGGCGCGGAGGTCATCGCGACCTTCCCCGGCGAGACGCTCGCCGACACCTCCTACGAGCCGCCCTTCCCCTACATCTCCGACTACGGGCCCCGCGGCCACACCGTCCTGCTCGGAGACTTCGTCACCACCGACGAGGGCACAGGCCTCGTCCACACCGCGATCGCCTTCGGCGAGGACGACTTCCGGCTCGGCGAGCAGTACGGGATCACCCTCCAGAACCCGGTCGGCCTCGACGGCAAGTTCGACGACCGCGCCGGCCCGTTCGCCGGCAAGGGCGTGAAGGAGGCCGATCCCGAGATCGTCGAGGCGCTGCGCGAGTCGGGCAAGCTCCTCCGCGAGGAGCAGTACGAGCACTCCTATCCGCACTGCTGGCGCTGCGAGACGCCGCTCATCTACTACGCCAAGTCGAGCTGGTACATCAAGACCACCGACGTGAAGGACCGGATGCTCGCCGAGAACGAGAAGATCGGCTGGCACCCGGAGACGATCAAGCACGGCCGCTTCGGCAACTGGCTGGAGAACAACGTCGACTGGGCGCTCTCGCGCGAGCGCTACTGGGGGACGCCGCTCCCGATCTGGGAATGCGAATCGGCTGATTGCGCACGAGCGCTTCTGCGCCGGCTCGCTCGCCGATCTGCGCGAGCGCGGTGGCGAGGTCCCGGAGGACCTGCACCGCCCCTACATCGACGACGTCGTGCTGAGCTGCGATTCCTGCGGCGGCGAGATGCGCCGCGTGCCCGAGGTGATCGACACCTGGTTCGACTCGGGCGCGATGCCGTTCGCGCAGTTCCACTACCCGTTCGCGCCTGGCTCCGAGGAGCAATTTGCCGATCGCTTCCCCGCCGACTACATCTGCGAGGCGATCGACCAGACGCGCGGCTGGTTCTACTCGCTGCTCGCCGAGTCGACCCTGCTCTTCGACCGCTCGAGCTACGAGAACTGCGTCTGCCTCGGCCTGATCGGAGACCTCGATGGGCAGAAGATGTCGAAGAGCAAGGGCAACGTCGTCGACCCGTGGGAGGTCATCGGGACCCACGGCGCCGACGCGCTTCGCTGGTACTACTTCACCGCCCAGCAGGCGGGGCCGTGGGCGGGCTACCGCTTCTCGGTCGAAGCGGTCGGCGAGTCGGTCCGCCAGTTCCTGCTGACCCTCTGGAACACCTACGCGTTCTTCGTCCTCTACGCGAACGCGAACCAAATAGAAAGGCCCCCCGCCTCCTCCGCTTCGCGTCCGGGGGCGGTGGGGTCCAAGAGGGACGACCTCACTGTTCTCGACCGCTGGGCGCTCTCCCGGCTTCAGGGCGTGATTGCCGAGGTTCGCGCCGCGCTCGAGGACTTTGACTCCACCACCTCCGGCCGCGCCATCTCCACCTATGTCGACGAGCTCTCCAACTGGTACGTCCGGCTCTCGCGCCGGCGCTTCTGGGACGGCGACCCCGCCGCGATCGCCACCCTCCACCACTGCCTGGTCGAGGTCTCGAAGCTCGCCGCGCCCTTCGTCCCATTCGTGAGCGACGAGATCCACGGCAACCTCACGGGCGGCGACTCGGTCCACCTCGCCGACTTCCCGGTCGCGGACGAGTCGCTCGTCGACGCCGAGCTCGAGGCGGGCGTCGAGGCCGCGCAGCGCGCGGTCGAGCTGGGGCGGGCCGCGCGGGCGCACGGCAAGGTGAAGATGCGCCAGCCGCTGCGCAAGGCGGTGATCGTCGCCACCGACGGCGAGCACGAGACGATCGGCCGGTTCACCGACCTCGTCGCGTCCGAGCTGAACGTGAAGGAGATCGAGTTCGTCAGCGAGGAGGGCGAGCTCGCGACCTACGCGGTGAAGCCGAACTACCGGCGCCTCGGGCCCCGCTTCGGCAAGCGGATGCCGCAGGCCGCAGCCGCGATCGAGGCGCTCGACCCGACTGCTGCCGCGGCGATGATCGCCGGCGAGCGGCGGCTGGGAATCCAGCTCGACGGCGCCGACCACGACCTCGAGCCCGACGACCTGACGCTGGAGATGGAGCCGCTCGAGGGCTACCAGGTCGAGGCGGAGTCCGGCCGCGCGGTGGCGCTGGCGCTCGAGCTCGACGACGAGCTGCGCCGCGAGGGCATCGCCCGCGAGATCGTGCGCGCGGTCCAGAACGCGCGCAAGGAGTCGGGCTTGGAGGTCACCGACCGGATCGAGCTGGCGCTCGGCGGCGACGAGGAGCTGCTCGGCGCGGCGCGCGAGCACGAGGACTACGTCACGGGCGAGACCCTCGCGACGTCGATCGCCTACGACGCGGGCGACGGCGAGACGGCGAAGATCGAGGGCCGCGAGCTGACGATCTCGGTCCGCCAGGCAGGCTGAGCAATCAGCTCTGCGGCCTAATACGGATGCTTTCGGGCACCACGCGGGTTAGGTTCGTCAACGCAAGGCGCATCTTTTGTTGCCGCCGGCCGTTCTCGTAAAGCCCGCCGGGCCCTCCGCCCTATTCGGCCTCTGACGACCACAGTCGACCCCAGCGAGGGTCCCGCGTCGTCCCAATATCCCGGTGCATGCTCTCAGGAGCAACCTGCCGGGAGCAGGAAGGTTCCGCATGCGCATGACCCGGAGGAGCCGGATCGGCACGCTCACCGCCGCAATCGCGGCCGTTTGCGTGATCGCGGGATTCACCGCCGTCACGGCGACCGCGGACGCGGAAGGTCTGGAGGTGACAGCCACCGTTCCCGCGCAGCCGCCTGCCGGCGGCGGAGCCGCCCAGGTGCGCGGATGCGGCCTCAATCGCGCCGGGGGCGGCGGCGCCGAGAGCGCCGCGGAGGCACCGTCGGCCGAGGAACCCACGGACGACCTCGCTGCGGCCGCCGACGACGCGACAATCACGCTCGAGCCGCCGGCCGGCGTGACGGTCACCAGCGGGGCTAACCCGGCCAACCTCGGCTCGCTGCCCGACACCGGCGTGGAGTCCTGCCGCCAATGGAACATCGCCGTCGCTGATTCGCCGGCGTGCGCGGCGCGAACTTTCACGGTCACCGTCCGCGTCTCGGCTCCGGGGTTCAGCGACGCGACGGCTACCGCGAACGTGGGCGCCGCCAACCCGTGTCCGCTGGTGACGAGCGGGACGATCGTCTTCGTCAGCGATCGCGACACCGACTATTGCCATCTTGAGAACCCCAACGACTGCAACGAATTCGGCTTCCACACTGCACGAGGCATCTACACGATGGGCGCCGACGGCAACAACGAGTTCGGTTCGCTGACGGACGTGACGGAGGGGAGCACCGACAGCTTCGCGGAAGATCCAGCCTTCTCCCCCGACGGGACGAGAATTGCCTACGCGCAAGACACCAGCGGGCCACCCAGACTTCTCGACGGCGGGTACAGGCCCGATATCTACTCGATCTATTCGATGGACGTCAACGGCGGGGGCAAGAGGCTGCTTTCGGACGAACTCTCTGGCGGCGTGCGGCCCGACGACAACAACGACTCGTCTCGCTTTCCAACCTGGTCTCCCGACGGAACCAAGATCGCTTTCGTCCAAGCTGAGGCGGAAACGGGCAATTCCCCGGCGGTCTACATCGTCAACGACACCGGTACGGGCCTAACGCGCCTCGCGACCGGCGTTGGCCCGACCTTCTCCCCAGATGGCACGAGGATCTTTTACGCGGGAGACTGCGGGGGCAGTTCCGGCTCCTGCTCGATGGCGCTCGACGGCAGCGACAAGTTTGAGACGGGGCTCCCGATTCCAGACGAGCTCTCCCCCGACGGAACCCGGATGGCGACCGGCGGCGGCGACATCGTCGTGAGCGATCTCGACGGCAGCAACTCGATCAACCTCACGTCTCACCTGGGCAGCACGTTGCAGACTGACCCAACCTTCTCCCCCGACGGCACCCAGATCGCTTTTGCGCACCGCCCCGAAGGCGGGGGCCAGGGGATCTACTCGATCAACGTCGACGGCACCAACATGCACGAGCTGACGTACCCCGAGCCGGTGTCGACCGATACGGAGCTGGGAAGCGCCTACAACGAATCCCCCGATTGGGGTCGCATTCCCTGTGAGGACGATTCACCGGCGGCTGCGGACGAAAGCTCCGAGGTCGAGGAGCCGGTCGATCCGAGCGTCGGGGCTCGCCGAGTCGGCGCCCGCACCGGCGCGAACTCGCCGAACCGACCGGCCCCCTCGCTCGCCCAGCGCGCTAGCGATGGCAGCGGCGGACCCCCGCGGGCGATGACGCTGGAGCCCGGTGCCGCCGTCGCCGGGGCCGCGATCCTCATCCGCGGTCGTCACCTGGGTGGCAAGCGCGTCCGAGCGACTGTCGCAGGTGAGTCGGCCAAGCTCACAAAGGCGAGGGGCAGGAGCCTCTCGTTGGTCGTCCCCGACGTGGACCCAGGCCCCCACCGCGTCGTCCTTCACCGCGGCGAGCGCTCCTCCTCGGCTCGGCTGCGGGTCCTGAGGCCGTTTAACGGCGACCTTGACGCTGAGCTCGACGAGGCCAGCGCAACTGTCGGCTCGATCGGTCCCGACGGAGGCGAGATTTCAGCGCAGGGCGCCGACGGCACCTCATACCTGCTCCAGATCCCTGCCGGAGCGCTCGCCATCGAACAGGCGATCAAGATGACCCCGGTCAAGCGCTTCAAGGGGCTGCCCCTGAGCGGCCCCGCCGCAGGGGTAGAGCTCTCGCCCGATGGGCTCGCACTCGCCGTCCCGGCAAAGCTGACGATCACCGGCGCCGGTAACTTCGGCGGCTCGACCGTCGGTTTCGGCACCGGTGAGGACGGCTTCGAGGTCAGCGACCCCCTCGGCATCGGGAACACGCTCGTGATCGAGATCGAGCACTTCTCCGGGCACGGCGGCGCCGAGGCAGCGGAGGCGGACATCGCGAACATCCTCAATCCGCTCCTCGTGAGGCCCGGCAACTTCTCGCCCGCGGTGCTCAGCGCATCTGTTCGAGCTGCTTTTGATCTGGGACGAGCGCTACTCGACGCCCTTTGTGAACCTCAAGCCGCCGAAATTCTGCGACAGGCACCCGGTCTGCGGGCAGGTGGTCGATAAGGCCCTTCGCTCGTTGAGGTCGCTCATCACAGACTCCTGCTCGCGCGGTTTCTCACGGCCGACCCTGGGCTCGATCCGCGAGCTCTTTGAACTGAACTCCCAGCGCGTCCTGCTCGGCGCCAAGGACAGCGCCGGCACCGACTGCATCGCGCAGCAGGGCCGGCTTCTGACGGGAACGGCGATCGCCGCGATCACCAAACCCGCGAATCCGCTCGCCCAATTCCGAAGCTCGGAGCTTCCGGCGAACGTCAGCGGCGACCTCAACCGCGACGGAAACATCAGCGGCTTCGAGTTCGCCTTCGCGCTGCGGACCGAGCTCCTGAATCTCGGCGAGTCCGAATCCGTGGGCCGGCTGACCAACGCGCTGGATCCCGCCCTCGAGCTGGTCCTTACGAACGGCCTCGAACGTTGCGCGACCGACCGCGCAGGAGGCGGTAGGGACTTGATCGAGGGATTTACCTATGCAGAGGGTCTCACCGACTTTCCCTTCGCAAACCGTTTTCTCGACGCCCTCGAGATTTGCAACATCGACCTCTTCGTTGTCCCCGGGACCGCCGAGCTGGGAATCGGAGCCACACAACAGTTCCGCCCCGTGTTCACCTCCGGCTCCGAGCGCCTGGGCAGCGAGGTGACGTGGAGCGCCACCGGTGGCGGAATCACCCAGGGCGGTCTCTACACCGCGCCGAATGGGGCAGGCGTCTTTACCGTTACGGCGACGAGCGAGTCCAACACGTCGCGCTCGGCAACCGCCCGGGTCACGGTCGTACGCACCGGCTGCGGCGGGTAGGCGACCAACACCCCGGTCGCGCAGTTCGTTTAGGTTGACGCGCGGTGACCGCTTCGCCTACCGACGCTCCCGCACCCCAGCTGCGGCCGATCGACCCCCATGTGATCGTCCTCTTCGGCGTCACCGGGGACCTCTCGAAGCGCAAGCTCCTGCCCGGGCTCTACCACCTGCACGAGGCGGGGCTCCTGCCGGACTTCCGGCTGGTGGGATGCACGCGCGGCCCAAGCACCGACGAGGAGCTGCGCGAGCTCGCCCGCGAGGCGGTCGACGCGGCGGGGCGTGCGTCTCCGACCGATGAGGAGTGGGCCGACTTCGCCCGCCGGATCACCGCCGCCGACATCAAGGAGAGCGCGGAGGTCCTGGCGGCGGCGGTCGGCAAGGCGCGCGCCGAGCTCGGTGAAGACGCCCGGATCCTGAACTACCTGAGCGTGCCCCCCGCTGCGGTCGAGTCGCTGGTTGCGCTGATCGATGAGGCCGGCCTGGTCGAGCGCGCGCGGATCATCCTGGAGAAGCCGTTTGGCCACGACCTCGCGAGCGCCCGGGAGGTGAACGCGAAGCTCCACGAGGTGTTCGCCGAGGAGCAGGTCTTCCGCATCGACCACTACCTCGGCAAGGAGGCGGCCCAGAACATCCTGGCGCTGCGCTTCGCCAACGGGCTCTTCGAGCCGATCTGGGACCGCGATCACATCGAGCACATCCAGATCGAGGTGCCGGAGACGCTCGCGGTCGGCGAGCGCGCCGCCTTCTACGAGGAGACGGGCGCCTTCCGCGACATGGTCGTCACGCACCTCTTCCAGATCCTCGCCTTCGTCGCGATGGAGCCGCCGACGGCGCTCGAGCCGAACGCGATCACGATCGAGAAGAACAAGGTCTTCCGCTCGATGCTCCCGCTCGAGCCCGACAACGTCGTTCGAGGGCAGTACGAGGGCTACCACTTCGAAGAGGGCGTCGATGAGCAGTCGGACACGGAGACGTTCGTGGCTCTGAAGTGCGAGGTCGACAACTGGCGCTGGGCCGGCGTGCCGTTCTTCCTGCGCACCGGCAAGCGGATGGCGGAGGGCTGGCGGATCATCTCGATCGCCTTCCGCGAGCCGCCGAAGAGCATGTTCCCCGAGGGCTCGGGTGTCGGCTCGCACGGCCCCGATCACCTCACCTTCGATCTCGACGAGAGCTCGCGCCTATCGCTTTCGTTCTACGGCAAGAAGCCCGGGCCGGGAATGACCCTGGACAAGCAGAGCCTCCAGTTCTCGCTTCAGGAGGTCGAACACGAGGACACGCTCGAGGCATACGAGCGGCTGATCCGCGACGCGATGCTCGGCGACCACACCCTGTTCACCACCGCCGATGGGATCGAGCGCCTGTGGGAGGTCTCAACGCCGGTGCTGGAGGCGGAGACGCCCGTCCACCTCTACGCACAGGGGTGTTGGGGGCCCGACGCGATGAACCGGCTGGTTGAGCCCTTCGGCTGGCGGCTCCCCTTCGCCCGCCACTGGCGGGGTCCGCTTACGGCCAAGACGAAGGTCGAGAAGGAAGCGGAGGAGCCTACTTCCACTTGATCGAGCAGCCCTCCGCCTCCGTGTGGGCGCGGGTGGGCTCCTCGCCGGCGAGCACGGCATCGAGCGCTTCGCGGAGCCACTCGGCGTTCAGCGAACGGTCCTCGTAGTCGGCATCGGGCGCCCCTGAGTAGCGCAGGCGTCCCTCGGGGCCGTAGAGAAACACGTGCGGAGTCACCTGGGCGTCGTAGGCACGCGCGGCCTCCTGGGTGGCGTCGTGGAGATACGGGAACTCCCACCCCTCCTGCTCAACCCGCTTCTTCATCGCCTCTGGCGAGTCGGCCGGGTAGCGCTCCGGATCGTTGGAGTTCACCGCGAGCACTCGAACGCCCCGATCCGCGTAGTCGCGGGCGAGGTCCTCGATTCGGCCGTGCCAGGCGATCGCGTAGGGACAGTGATTGCAGGTCCAGACCAAGACCGTCGCGGACGCCTCGCCGTGCTCGTGCAGCGAGTGGGTCTCACCCGTCGTGTCGGGTAGCTCAAACTCCGGCGCGGGCGCGCCGATCTGACCGCCCGTGATCTTCAAGAGACGCTGACCGGGGTCCTAGGCGAGCGCGGGCTCGAGTTCGGCCTCGAGGCGCTTCTTCGGCATCGCGCCGACGACGCGCTTGGCGGCATCGCCGTCCTTGAAGAGGATCATCGTGGGGATCGAGAGCACGTCGTAGGCGGACGCGGTGTCCTGGTTCTCGTCGACGTTCAGGCTGACGATCTTGACGTCGGCGCGCTCCGCGGCCATCTCCTCGAGGATCGGGTGGACGACGCGGCAGGGGCCGCACCACGGCGCCCAGAAGTCGACCAGCACGGGCGTCTCGGAGTCCAGCACCTCGGCCTTGAAGTTGGCGTCGGTCACGTCGGGGAGGTTGCCACTCACTTTTGCTTTCTCCTGATCCTCGTCGGTGTTACTTCAGAAAGTATAGTACCCCGCCTGCCGAACTACAAGCGGCGCCTCAGCCTCATTGCCGGCACCTGCCAGGCGGCCTCGAAAACTATCGATCGCGTCATCTTGGAGGCGCCGACGCGGCGGTCGCGGAAGGCGATCGGTACCTCCACGACCCGGAATCCGGCCTTGATCGCCCGGTAGGTCGTCTCCACCTGGAACGCGTAGCCGATCGCGCTCACGTCGTCGATCGCGATCCCCTCGAGCGCTTCCCGGCGCCAGGCCTTGAAGCCGCCGGTCAGGTCGCGCACCCCGACCCCGAGCGCGGTGCGGGCGTAGTTCGAGCCCAGCCGGCTGATCGTCCGGCGCCCTGCCCCCCAGTCGTGGACGTGGCCGCCGGGCACGTAGCGCGAGCCGAGCGCCAGGTCGGCGTTCGCGAGCGCGCCCAGTAGTTCCGGCAGGTATTGCGGCTCGTGCGAGAAATCGGCGTCCATCTGCACGATCGCCGCTGCTCCGCCCGCGAGCGCTCGGCGCGAAGCCGGCCACGTAGGCCGGGCCCAGCCCGAGCTTTTCCCCGTGGTGGAGCACCTCGACGTCGGCATCGTCGGCGGCGAGGCGGTCCGCGATCTTCCCGGTCCCGTCGGGTGAGGAGTCGTCGACCACGAGGATCCGGCGCTCGGAGGGCAGCTCGGCGAGCACCTCGCGGACGAGGCTCTCGAGCGTGTCGGCCTCGTTGTAGGTGGGGATAACGACCCACGTCGGGCCGTCGATCGGTGGGCGTGCCTCGCCATTCATCCCCACAAGGCTATTTTCCGGCGATGCGCAACGGCGAGATCGCGGCCGCTCTGGACGAGCTCGGGACGCTGTACGAGCTCGACGGCGCGGTCCGCTATCGCGTCCTCGCCTACCGGGAGGCCGCACGGGTCATCCGCACGCATCCGGTCTCCGTGGCCGAGCTCGCTCGCGCGGGCAAGCTCACCGAGTTGCCCGGGGTCGGATCGACGATCGAGTCGAAGGTGCTGACCCTGCTCGACGAGGGCTCGCTGCCCCAGACGGAGAAGCTCAAGCAGAAGTTCCCGCCCACCCTGATCGAGGTGACGCGGATTCCCGGCCTGGGGGCAAAGACTGCGCGGCGCTTCTACGACGAGCTCGGGATCGCGGACCTGGAAGGACTCGAGGCGGCTGCCCGGGAGGGAAAGCTCAGCTCGATGAAGGGGTTCGGCGAGAAGGCGGAGGAGAACCTGATCGCCGAGATCCAGAAGCTGGGCGACGAGGGCCCGACCGTCCGCGTCCTCCTCTCCGACGCGCTCGAGGCGGCCGAGGAGCTGGCCGAAGCACTGCGGGAGCTGCCGGAGGCGGAGCGGGTCGAGATCGCGGGGTCGGCGCGGCGGATGGCCGAGACGTGCAAGGACGTCGACCTGATCGCCACCTCCTCGGACCCGGGCGCGCTCGCGAAGACCCTCCAGGATCACCCGCTCGTCGCCCAGGCCGGCCGCGGCGGCGACGCGGCGGCGAAGGTCATCACCCACACGGGCCTCTCGATCGACCTTCGGATCTCGCCTCCCGATGCCTACGGCAACCTGCTCCAGCACTTCACCGGCTCCGCGGAGCACAACGTTCAGCTCCGCGAGCGCGCGCTGGCGATGGAACTGTCGGTCTCCGAGCTCGGAATCGCCGCGGTCGAGGAGGGCAAGCGAACGGGGAAGGGCGAGCTCTACGCGACGGAGGAGGAGGTCTACGAGCGCCTCGGCCTTGCCTACATCGAGCCCGAGCTGCGCGAGGGACGAGGAGAGCTCGATGCGGCGCGCGACGGCGAGCTTCCCGAGCTGGTGACCGAGGACGACATCGTCGGCGACCTGCACTGCCACACGACGCTCTCGGACGGGGTCAACTCGCTCGAGGAGATGGCGGCGGCGGCACGCGAGCGCGGCTACAAGTACCTCGCGATCACCGACCACTCGGCGAGCCACGGGTTCGGCAACCACGTCACCGACGAGCAGCTGGCGGCCCGGATCGAGGAGATCCGCGAGTGGAACAAGGGCAAGCGCGGGTTCCGCCTGCTCGCCGGCTCCGAGGTCAACATCCTTCCCGACGGCACGCTCGATTACCCGGACGAGCTGCTCGCGGAGCTCGACTGGGTGATCGGCAGCGCCCACACCGCCTTCCGGATGTCGGAGAAGCAGATGACCAAGCGCGTGATCACCGCGATCGAGAACCCGCACGTCGACTGCATCGGGCACCTGACCGGGCGGCTGATCCTGCGCAGGGAGCCGTACGACATCGATGTCGCCCGGGTCGCGAAGGCGGCCGCCGAGGCCGGGACGATGCTCGAGATCAACGGCAACCCGAACCGCCGGGACCTGAACGAGCACCACGCCCGCCTGGCGGCTGAGGCCGGCGTGATGATCGCCGTCAACACCGACGCCCACCGGGTCCGCACCCTCGGCAACATGCGTTACGGGATCGCGACCGCGCGCCGCGCCTGGCTGACGAAGGACCAGATCGCGAACACGCGCGGCTGGCGCGAGTTCTCGAAGCTCCGCAAGCGCGGCTGAACCCCCCTGTTGGGGGACCCCCCGTTGGGGGAGGCGGCGTACCCCCCGAATCTGGGCGGCTCGGCTATGCCGCTGGGCGGCCTGCGGCCCGATGCTGAGGACATGAACTATTCAAAGATTTCCCAGCGCCTCACCTTCGCCAACGTCGTCGCCGTCATCGCCCTCTTCGTCGCCCTCGGCGGCGCGGGCTACGCGGCGAGCAAGATCAACGGCAAGTCGATCAAGAAGCAGACGATCGCCGGCACCAAGCTGAAGGCCAACACGATCGACGGCTCCCGGATCAATGAGGCCACCCTGGGCGAGGTCCCCTCCGCGGCGCGGGCGGGGAGCGCCGGGTCGGCCGACACCGCGGGTCGCGCCGACACCGCTGGAACAGCTGACACCGCCACGAGCGCGGGGAGCGCCGCGACCGCCGAGAACGCGAATGCACTCGGTGGGCTGAGCGCCCCGCAGCTCAAATCGACGGGTCAGACGAGCGCCACGTTCGGCAACACCTGCGACCCGCAGGGGAACGCGAGCCCTTCCTGCGCGACCAGCAGCATCAACCTCCCCGCGACCTCCGACGTCTACGCGGTGGCGAGCGGCGGCTGGTACGGGGTCGGCGCCGGGCCCGACAAGGGCGAGTGCTTCATCACGCAGCGACCCGGCCGTCAACTCGCCCTCGAGCGTCCGCGCCGAGGTCGGCCAGGTCGACGCCGAGCACACCGACTTCGACACGGCCTCGATGGTGACCGCGCACACGGTGATCAACGACGTCCCCGCTGGCAACCAGACCTTCCGGATGCGGTGCTTCCAGGAGGACGGGGACTTCAAGGTCGAGAACGCGATCATCACCGTGATCCGGCTTCCCTCCTGAGGCCGGGGGTACGGACGAGGCGCAGCGGCTCGAACGGGGACGAGGGCTCGACGTAGAAGCGCACTCCGTCGCGGTCCTCGACCCCGGTCACCGCGGCCTCGCGGTTGCGCCACATGAGCGCGACGAGGATCGCGTAGCCGGCGCCGATCGCGGGCACCGAGGGAAGGATCGTCGCCATGCCACCGGCGACGAGGGCGAAGACGCCGATCGGCCAGAGGCGACCGAGGGCGATCCGGTTCGGGCTGGCGTCGGGGAGCTGCGTGATCGTCCGCGCCGCAACCAGCACCTCGCTGACGCTCTCACTGGCTCGGTCCGGGCGGCCGAGGACGAGCCCGGCGACCACGGCGATCGTCCACCAGACGCCCGCGACGATCAAGGTCAGGGTGTCGTTGTCGGCGTCGGCGGCGATCACGGTGACGCCGCCGAGCGCGGTCGCGAGGCCGGCGACCAGCAGGACCGTGAGGCGGAGTAGATCGGTGAAAAGCATCAGGCCACCAGTCTGCTGAGGAGCGCGGCGAACTCGGCGGGGCTCGCGACGGCGAAGTCTGCCTGTGCGCTCACCTCGGGCGGCGACTCATCCGCAGCGATCGCGACGCAGACCGCGGTCTCGAGAACGCCGGATGCGACCAGGTCGCGGAGCACTCTGAAGGCGTCGAGGTCCGTGCGGTCGTCACCGGCGTAGAGGGCGTGCCGAACCGGTCGGTCGATGAGCAGCTCGGCGATCGCCATCCCCTTGTCGAACTCGACCGGTGGGCGCAGCTCGATCACCTTGCGACCGTGATGGATGGCGAGCCCCGCGCGCTCGGCCTCACCGGCGATCTCCTCCGCAACCCCAGCTGCCCGCTCTTCGTCCGCGGCGCCGCGCCAGTGCAGGGCACGGATCGGCCCCTTCATCTCGACCCGGATCCCGGCCTGTGGCAATCGCTCGTCGTCGAGGGCGGCGACGAAGCGCGGTGCGTCCTCCTCATGCCCGGCGAGCGCGGCGCTCGGCCTCGCCTCGCTCGCCCCGGGATCCAGGCGCTCGAGGCCGTGGTTGCCGAGATAGACGAGGTCGTCCAGGCCGACGATCCGCCGGGCGTCGGCCGCGGGACGGCCGGAGACGCAGGCGACGAGGCCGTGGCGCTCCGCGAGCGACGCCAGCGCTTCGCGCGCCTCGGGGAGCGGCGCTGCGGCGGCGGGGTCGTCAACTATCGGCGCCAGGGTCCCGTCGACGTCGGTGAGCAGCGCGGAGCCGGCAGGGTCGTCCCGAAAGGGCGCGAGCAGGGTCTCGGGATCTGCTTGAGCGGCTGACACCGCATCTAGTATCGATCAACCATGAGTCCCGCCGAATCCTCCGCTTCGCGTCCGGTTCGGCTCGATCACATCTGCATGTGATGCGCCTCGCGAAGCTCGCCGCCATCGGCATCGCCGCGGGAGCCTTCAGCGGCCTCTTCGGGGTCGGCGGCGGCACCGTGATCGTGCCGCTGCTGATCTTCTGGTTCGCCTACGGCGAGCGGGTGGCGACCGGGACCAGCCTCGCCGCGATCATCATCATCGGCTCGCTCGGAGCTTTCGGGCAGGCGCTCGAGGGCAACGTCGACTACCTCAACGGAATGCTGATCGGGATCCCGGCGATCGGCGGGGTGATCGTCGGCGCCAGCCTCCAGCAGAGGGTTCCCGAGCGGGCGATATCGCTCCTCTTCGCGGTGCTGCTCGTCGCCGTCGCGATCCAGCTGATGGTCGCCATGACCGAGGTCCTGGTCGCGATCATGGGCTTCGTGCGGCGGCGTGGTCGGAGGCCTGCTCGGGGTCGGCGGCGGCATCATCTTCGTCCCCGCGCTCACGATCTTCCTCGACGAGAGCCAGCTCGAGGCGGAGTCGACCTCGCTGCTCGCGATCGTTCCCGTCGCGATCGCCGGCGTGATCCGGCAGACGCGCTACGGCAACGTCCGGCTGAGGGAGGGCCTCACGATCGGCGCGCTCTCAGTGCCTGGCGTCGCCGTCGGGGTGCTGGTCGCGAACACGGTCTCACAGCGGACGCTCGAGATCGGCTTTGCGGGACTGCTGCTCGTCGTCGCCGCCCAGCTGGCGATCCGCGGCCTCCGACCCCCGGACGACGAGCCCGCCGATGCCTGACGTCCTGCACGTCGCCCCCGGCGTCGAGATCCCGCTGGCGGAGATCGAGCTGCGCGCCAGCCGCTCCTCCGGCCCGGGCGGCCAGCACGCGAACGTGACCGACTCGCGAATCGAGGCCGTCTTCGACGTCACCCGGTCGGCGACCCTCGACGATCAGGCGAAGCGGCGGCTGGAGCGGCGGCTCGGCCCCCGGGTCAGCGCCGTCGCCCAGGACGCCAGGGGCCAGGCGCGCAACCGCGAGCTGGCCCTGCGCCGGCTGCGGGAGAAGCTGGCCGCCGGGCTGCGCGAGCCGAAACGCCGGCGGGCGACGCGGCCGTCGAAGGCTTCCAGACGCCGGCGGGTGGAGAGCAAGAAGAAGCGCTCCCAGACGAAGGCGATGCGCCGGCGGCCGGACCCGGAGTAGGACGGTTAGGGACGCGAGGCGTCCGCGGCGCAGCGCTTGGACGGTGCTGATCGACGCCATGGCGTGGATAAGTGTTCGACAGCGCGTCCGATTCTCCGCTTGGAATACGAGGCACGCGTCCGCGCTCGATCCGAACTTCCCCGCTACGTGCCCGCGACCTCGGCGCCTCGCGACGCGGAAACAGCGCTTCGTCCCTCACCCGGAGCGCCGAGCCGCTACAGCCCCTGCTCCAACGCCCCCTTCACGCCGGCGTCCAACGCGTTCAGCCGGTAGAGGGCAAGTGCCTCCGGCGGAGCCGAAGCCGCTGCGGGTTCCGAGGGCGCCGCGGGAGCGGCCGGCGGCCTCGGGGCCGTGGTGGGAGAGGACGCAGTGCAGCAGGGCGACCCGCCGCTCCTCCGGGAGATCGCCCGCTGCGGCGCCGATGATCTCGGCGCCGATGGTGAGGTGCCCGAGCATCCGGCCCTCGTCGGTGATCCCGAACTCGGCCCCGTAGGTGAACTCGCGGGTCCGGCCGACGTCGTGGAGGAGCGCGGCGGCCATCAGCAGGTCGGAGTCGAGCCGCGGGTGGAGCTGCCGGAGCTCGACCACGAGCGTGCCGACCGCGACGGTGTGCTCCATCAGGCCGCCGACGTAGGCGTGGTGGCCCCCGCGCGTGCAGGGAGCGCGCCGGAGCTCGCTCGCGACGGGCTCGGTCGTCGTCACGCGCTCGACGACGCCGCGCAGGCCCGGATCGTGGATCTCGCGGGTCAGGTGCTCGAAGAACCCGTCGAGCTCCTCCGCCGAGCGATAGGCGGTCGGCAGGAACTCGGATGGATCCCAGGACCCCGGCTCCAGCCGGCGGACGTCGTCGAGCTCGGCGACCAGATCGCCCCGGTAGCGCTCGGCGCGGCCGGTGGCGTGCACGGCGTCCCCGCGGTCGAATCGCGCCGCGATCCTGTCCGGGTCGCGGAAGACCCGGGCGGTGATCGTCCCGGTCCGGTCGCGCAGCTCGACCGCGAGGTAGGCCGAGCCGTTGCGGCCCGTCATCCGGTCCTTGCGCACGCATCCGAAGCGCCCGCTGAACGGCTGGCCCGGGCGCAGCTCGGCGACCGTGGGCGCCGGCGCGGGTTCGATCGGTGCTGCGGCCGCCTCCATGCGTCGATGGTGAAGCGCGGGGCGGACGAAAGCAGCCTCGATAGATCCCGCTATCTGCGACCGGATCGCCGGTGAACGGCACCCGGTAGGGTCGTCGAGAGAGCTGCGAGGGAGATGCCGATGGAACCGCTGAGCTGGGAGGGAGAGGTACCGGAGCTTCGCTCGCCCGCCCTGGTCTGCGCCTTCGCCGGCTGGAACGACGCGGCGTCAGCGGCGACAACCGCGCTCGAGGCGGTCGCGGTCGCGCTCGACGGCGAGATCGTCGCCCGGCTCGATCCCGAGGAGTTCTTCGACTTCCAGGCGAACCGCCCGACGATCCACCTGACCGAGGGCCAGACGCGGCGGATCGAGTGGCCGGTCAACGACCTGCTCAGCGCGCCCGCCCCGAGCGCCGAGCGCGACCTGGTCCTGCTCAACGGCACCGAGCCGAGCCTGCGCTGGCGGACCTTCAGCGAGCAGATCGCCGATGCCGCCGAGCGCATGGGCGTCGAGATGATCGTCACCCTGGGCGCGCTGATCGCCGACGTCGCCCACACCCGCCCGGTGCCGATCACCGGGCTCGCCTCGAACGACGACCTGGTCGAGCGGCTCGGGCTCGACCGCTCCAACTACGAGGGACCGACCGGGATCGTCGGCGTCCTCCACGACACCTTCCGCCAGCGCGGAATTCCCTCAGCCAGCCTCTGGGCGGCGATCCCGCACTACGTCGCCGCGGTCCCCAACCCGAAGGCGGCGCTCGCGCTGCTGCGGCGGCTCGAGGGCCTGACGGGGATCGTCATCGAGGCCTCCGAGCTCGAGGACGCGATGGGCCGCTTCGAGGAGCAGGTGAACCGGGCGGTCTCGGCCAACCCGGAGATCGAGGAGCTCGTCCAGCGGCTCGAGGCCGAGCAGGAGGACGAGGAGGCCAAGATCGGCCCCGGCGACGTCCCGTCGGGCGACACGATCGCCCGCGACTTCCAGCGCTTCCTGCGCCAGCGCTCAGACGACTAAGTCACTAAGCCTCGCTCGCCGGGCAGATCAGCCGGTAGTCGCACCAGGAGCAGATCGCGTAGCTCGGGCGCGGCTCGAAGTCCTGGCCGCGGATGCCCTCGCCGACCTCGAGCACGGTGCGCTCGACCCGCTCGCGGTCGTCGGGGGCCGAGGGCACGGCCACCTTCTCGTCGTCGAGCACGTAGTAGTAGGAGCCGAGCTCGGCGTCGATCTTCCAGGCCTCCTTGGCGGCGATCCGGTAGAGGGCGAGCTGGAGGTCGTCGGTCAGCTCCGCCTCCGTCTTGTGCTGGCCGGTCTTGTAGTCGATCAGCTCGTAGTCGCCGTCGGGGAGGCGGTCGATCCGGTCGATCCGGCCGCGCAGCTGGTGCGGGCCGATCGCGAAATTGAAGCCGCGCTCCAGCCAGACCGGCGTCGACGAGGCGTCGACGTGGCGCTCGTGGTAGCGGGCGAGCGCGGCGACCGCTCGGTCGCGGTACTGGAGCTCGTCGTCGGACGAGCCGAATCCCGAGCGCCGCCAGGCGGCCTCGAAGAGCGCGAGCAGGCGGTCGAGTCCCTTCTCCCCGAACACGGTCATCGCCTCTCCACCGCCGTCGCCGCCGACCTCCCCGGCGTGGTAGCGCTCGAGCACCTGGTGGATCAGGATCCCGAAGCGCTGGTTGATCGTCGGCTCCTGCGGGATCGCGAAGACGCGCGCGAACTTGTACTTGAGCGGGCAGGTCCGGTAGAGGTCGATGTCGGAGGCCGAGAGGCCGAGGCCCTCGCCGCGGGTCGGCAGGAACGATTCGAGCGACGGCTCGTCGCGCACGGCGGCGATCTTCTTCCGCCGCTCCCCCTCGCGGTCTTCCTCGAGCAGGTACTCGTCGAGCGCGGATGCGGCCAGCGCGGCCTGCTGCTCCGGCGTCGCCACCCGGCCGATCAGATCGTTGATCGCAGCGAGCGCCTCCGGTGCCGGCTCGGACCCGGGCCGCTGGACCAGCGCGGCGAGCTTGACCAGCTCGAGGAAGCGCGCGACGGCGCGGTTCGCATCCTCCGCGGTGTCGAGCCTCATCTCGCTGATCGCGGCGCCGGCGCGCCAGGATGCTTCGAGCACCTCGTCGCGAACCATCCGGTAGATCGCGTGGACGCTCTCGGCAGGTCCGAAGAGCTCCTCCTCCTGAACCTCCTCCTCCGCCTCGAGCGCCGAGCGGGCCGCCTCGTAGAGCTCGGACGGCCGGGCCGTCCCGTCCGAGGTCTCCTCGGGCCAGGCGAGCACGAGCTCCTCGCGGGCGCGGCTAACCGCGACGTAGGCCTTCCGCAGCCGGCGCGCAGCGGCGAGCTCCCGGCCCGCCTCGGGGAGAGGATCGGGCACGAGCTCCGCGGGGATCCATCGATCGCGTTCCGGATGGGCGGGCAGTCCCCCACGGCGCAGGCCGAGCATCCAGACGCGGCGGAACTCCAGCCCCTTGAGCTGCTCGGGCTCGGCGAGCATGACGGCGCCCCGCGGCGGGCGAACGGTGTCGAGGGCGGCGCCGGCGTCGAGCTCGCCCGCGTCCGCGACAGCCGCGAGGTAGCGGACGAAGTCGCGAGTCGAGGCACGCGGCTCGCGCCGTGTCCACGCGGCGGCCAGCTCGCCGAGCCGAGCGAGGCTGACCAGGCGCTCGGCGGCCTCGGGGTGCGCGGCGAACAGCTGGGTGCGGCGCAGGCCGATCCGCTCGATCAGCCGGCGCACGAAGACATCCGCGCGGAGCTCCTCGAGCGCTCCCTGCGCGCCGCGGAAGAGGCGGAGGAACGCCTGGATCCTGTCGCGCGCCTCGGGTGGGATCTGCGGGCTCTCGAGCGCGGCCTCCAGCGCGGAGACCATGTCCAGCTTGCGCCGGCGGGCGATCGTCGTGCAGCGCGCCAGGTCGACGGAGCGCAACTCGACCGGTGGCCGCGTGAGAGCTCGGACGACCGCCGCGGAGTCGTTGGGGTCGGCGAGAGCGCGCAGCCAGGCGAGCGCGTCGCGGACCTCGGGGCGGCTGGAAGAAGGCGGAGGAGCCCGCGAGGCGGAACGGGACGCTGCGCTCCTCGAGCGCAGCCGCGACGAGACGGCCGTCTCGCTGCAGCGAACCGACGAGCGACGCACGCCTCCTCGGGGACCAGCTCGCCGGAATGGAGTAGGCGTTCGATCTCGCGTGCGGCCGCCTGCGCCATCGCGCGCTCGCTCCGGCAGCGCCAAAAGGAGACCTCCGGCGCCGGCTCGGAGCCGCCTGGGATGACGATCTCCCCCGTCTCGGGGTCGGGCCGCGCGCTGGCGATCGCCACCGCAACCCGCTCGATTCCACCCGCCGGATCGCTGCGATCCCTCGAGCTCGACCTCCTCGAGCGCCGCGTAGCGGTCGCGCATCGCCTCGAGGGTCGCCTCGGCGGCACCGCGGTAGCGGCGCAGCGACGCGCCGGGATCGATCGCGACGGCGAGCTGCTCGTGCGGCGCGAGGGCGAAGATCAGGTCGCGATGGGCGACCCCTGCCTCCTCCAGCTCGTCGGCGACGAGGTGCGGGAAGCGCTCGCCGAGCCGCTCACGAACATCGGCGCGCTCGGCCGCGAGGCGCGTCAGCTCGATCACCACGTCGTCGGTGTCCAGGCTGCCCGACTCGCGCAGCGCCCGCTCGTGCTGGGCATAGAGGTCGGCGAACTCGATCTCGCGCCGAGCGTGCTCCCTCGCGGTCGAATCGGTGGATTCGCGCTCGCGCTCGACCGCCCAGTTGCGCAGCGCTGCGGGCGTGACCGCCTCGGCCTTGACGACGTCGATTCGCTGGAGCAGCCGCGCCAGCAGGCCGCCCGGATCGCCGCGGATCTCCTGCCGGCGGAGCGGCAGGTCATCGAGACGGTCGAGCAGGAGGGCGAGGCGATCAGCGGCGGAGACGGTCTCGAAGAACGGGTCGAGCCCGGCTTCAACCGAGTGCTCGCGGAGCAGGCGCTCGGCGATCGACTCGTAGGTGCCGACCCAGAGCTCCTCGTAGGCGTCGTCGAGGCTCTCCTCGATGCGCGCCTGCAGGGCGGCTGCGCCGGCGCGTGAGCGCGTAACGACGAGGACTTGCTCCGGGCCGGCGATGGCGGCAAGCTCGGTGACCCGCGCCGCGAGCGCGGCGCTCTTGCCGCTGCCCGCCGCGCCGCGGACCAGAAGCGGCCCGCCGCGATGATCGACCACCCGTCGCTGAGCGTCGGTCAGCGTGGGCTTGACGTCGGTCGGGGCCACCGCAAGAAAGTTAGCGCCTGGCCATAGAGTGCGCCGGCGTGGCGGGCGATCAGGAGAACGGGGCAGCGGTGTGGCTCGACGCGTGCAGGCGCATGGTCGCCGGCCAGCGGGAGATCTTTGCCGAGGTGACCGGGATCGCCGCGCGAACCGAGTACGAGGGCGTCGGCGAGGGCGGGGACAACACCCTCGTCATCGACCGCCGGTGCGAGGACATCGCCTTCGAGGAGCTGACCCGGGTCCACGAGGCCGGCCGCGACTTCGTGGTCGTCTCCGAGGAGCGCGGGGAGGTCACCTTTGGCGACGATCCATCGACCCGCGTGGTCGTCGACCCGATCGACGGTTCGCTCAACGCACGGCGGACGATCCCGGCCCACAGCCTGAGCGTCGCGGTCGCGTCCGGCGATTCGATGGCGGAGGTCGAGTTCGGCTTCGTTCACGACTTCGGCGCCGACGAGGAGTTCAGCGCCGCCACCGGGGCCGGGGCCTGGATGGGCGGTGAACGGGTGGTCATCGAGCGTCCGTTCGAGGGGCTGGAGGTGGTCGCCGTCGAGTCCTCGAGCCCGGAGCGGGTCGCGCCGATCGCCGAGGCGCTGCAGGGCTCCGCGTTCCGGCTCCGCTGCCCGGGATCGATCGCGATCTCGCTCGCCTACGTCGCCACCGGCCGGGTCGACGCGATGCTGAGCGGGCGTGAGTGCCGCTCGGTCGACGCCGCCGCGGGCCAGCTGATCGTCCGCGAAAGCGGCGGCCTCGCGAGCTTCGCCGGCCGCGAGCTGGCGGATGCCCCACTCGGGCTCGACGCTCGCTACGGGATCGCCGCCGCGCGCGACGAGGACGGGTTGGAGACCGTGCTCGCCGCGCAGCGACAGACGCTCGGCGGCTGAGTTACTCCGGGCGCTCAGCCGGGGGAATCTGCGGGGCCTCCGGCGGCGCCTCGCCTCCACCGGCGACGGCTTCAACCTCTTTCATCGCTGCGCCCTGGCCGAGGAAGCCGTACATCTTCGGGGCGGTTCCGACCCTGACACTGAATCCCGTCTTCGTCACCTGCGCCTGTTCGAGCGGCTGCGACTCGACCAGCTCCGTGACCTTCTTCGTCGAGAAGACGTGCTGCCTCATCACCCTGACGTTCTTGTTGGTCGCGGCGATCGCGTGCGGACGCGTGATGAACATGAGCGGGATCGGAAGGATGAGCAGGTAGAGGTAGGGCGAGAAGTAGGTCTGCACGAACGCCATCTCGTCCAGCGTCTCGTCGGCGTCGACGAACCCCTGCTCTTGGGCGTTCTCGAAGACCGCCTGCTTGCGCTTGTCGAACATGGAAATGCCCCTTTCCCGGGCGGCCCTGCCGCCTGCCGTGGTTGGTTCGGAAGACCCTACCTCTGTAACCCGGATGCGTGAGGGGAGTACAAACAGGTGTTCGGGCTTGCTACGCTGAACATCCTTAGAGATAAGGAAATTAGAAATACACCCCAAACGAGGGAGACACCCACAGATGGCAGCCACCAAGTCCAGTGGCAGCACCACCGCGAAGAAGCGGACCGCCACCAAGACCACCGCGAAGAAGCGGACCACGCAGAGCCAGACGACGTCGACGCAGCAGAACGTCGCCGAGGTCGCCTATGAGCGCGCCCGGCAGGCTGCCGAGACCGTCGTCGATGTTCCGGTCGGCGCGGCGATCCTTTTCGCCGATCGCGTCAACGACACGGTGCAGCCCTACACCAAGCGGGAGACCGCGGAGCGCGAGCTTCGCAAGGCCCGCACCCAGCTCCGCCGTGAGCTGAACAAGGTCGAGCGTCGTGGCGGAACCGCCCGTCGCAAGGCCACTCAGCAGGCGAAGCGGACCCGCACCCGCACGGAGCGCGAGCTCAAGCAGCGTCGCACCCGTGTGCAGCAGCAGATCCGCCGGACTCGGACCCAGGTCCGTCAGAACCGGCGCAAGCTGGAGACGACCGTGCGGCAGAACCGCCGCAAGGCCGAGACCACCCTTCGGCAGAACCGCCGCCAGGCGGAGACGCAGCTGAAGAAGGTCCGGACCGAGGTCGAGGAGCGGGTTTCGGCGCTGGTTTAGCGCTTAGCCCGGGCCGCCGCCCTCGAGGTTGCCGGCGAGCCCGATGAGATCTGGCGGCCCAACCGCCGCCAGGTAGCAACCTCTCCTCCCGATCGACCGGCCCATGTGGCCGGTCGATCACTTTCTGGGCCCGGTCTCCAGGCTCCCTAGAATCGAATCGATGCCCACCAAGGATCAGATAACCGAGGCGCTGCGGCCCGTGATCGATCCCGAGCTGCGGCGGTCGATCGTCGACCTCGGGATGGTTCGCTCGATCGAGATCCGCGAGGGCGGCAAGGTCGAGGTCGTCGTCTCCCTGACCACCGCCGGCTGCCCGATCCGCGGGCACTTCCAGCAGGCCGTCGCGAAGCAGGTCTCCGAGCTCGAGGGCGTAACCGAGGTCGGGGTCGGCTTCGACGTCCTCTCCGACGGTGAGAAGCAGAACCTTCAGAAGGTCCTCGGCCGGCCGGCCGGGCTCCCCGAGGGCGCCCTCGCCGCGGTGGGCAACGTGATCTGCGTCGCCTCGGGCAAGGGCGGCGTCGGCAAGTCGACGATGACCGCCAACCTCGCCGCCGCGCTCGCGGCCGAAGGTCATTCGGCTGGCGCACTCGACGCCGATGTCTACGGCTACTCGCTCCCTCGCATGCTCGGCGTCAACCAGCGCCCCGACGTCAACGAGCGCCGCAAGATCGTGCCGCCGATCGGCGCCGGCGGTGTGAAGACGATGTCGATCGGTTTCTTCGTCGAGGAGAACGCCGCCGTCGTCTGGCGCGGTCCGATGCTCCACAAGGCGATCCAGCAGTTCCTCGAGGACGTCGACTGGGGCGAGCTCGACTACCTGCTGCTCGACCTGCCCCCGGGCACCGGCGACGTCTCGATGACCCTCTCCCAGCTCCTCCCCCAGGCCAAGTTCCTGCTCGTGACCACGCCGCAGCCCGCGGCACAGCAGGTCGCGACCCGCGCCGCTGAGATGGCGGGCAAGTTCGACCTCGAGATCCTCGGTGCGATCGAGAACATGTCCGGCTTCACGACGCCGGACGGCCAGCGCTTCACGATCTTCGGCGAGGGCGGCGGCCAGCTCCTCGCCGACGAGCTCGACGTGCCACTGCTCGGCAAGGTGCCGCTTCAGGAGGAGCTGCGCCACCAGGCCGACATCGGCGAGCCGCTCGTCCTGACCCATCCCGACGCCCCCGCCTCACAGGCGATCCGCGCCGCCGCGCGCGGGATCGTCGCGGCGACGCCGCAGGAGCTGCCGGTGATGCAGCCCGTCGAGGCAATGGAAACGCCGGTCGCCCCGGTCGGCACGCCGATCAGCGGCACCGAGCTGCCGGTCGTGCAGGCCGGCGGCGCCGCTTAGCGCCGAACGTCCGCCAGCCGAGGAGCTACTGACCCTCCGCGAGGTCGAAGTCACCCGTCAGGTTCAGCTCGGGATGCTTGGGCACCGGCAGAGTTGCCGTGTAATTCCCTTCGCACCACGGCAGGGAGCCTGGCCCGACGTGCTGGGCAGGGGTCACCGCGAAAACGGAACTTCGCTGCGCGAACACAGAACCGACGCCGAGCTCGAATCGGACTGGGCTTGCCCGTTGCAGATCGGTGCACCCCGCACCGTCCCCGGAGAACCGGTTGCGGACGAACTTCATCTGCGGTCGACGTGGGCCCAACGGCATCGCATCGACGTAGACGACCAAGGCCCGGGGGTGGCCGGGAAGATGGTCCATTCAGGCTTGAGGACGTACGGCCGGAGATCTCATTGACCTTCTTCGTCGCCTGCACGCTCCTTTCCTGGCTGACCAAGTCGGGCGCGATGATCTCGCCGAACGCCCTCACCTCCACCTCGCCGCGGGGAACCAACAACGAGAAGCGCCCGTTGGGACCCGGATAGTCGATGTCCCCCGGACCCGCGACAGCCGCGTTCTCGAAGCCCTTGCCGTCGATGCCCTCGACGGTACCCCGCACCTCGACGAGGCTGCAGCCGATCGGGAACCCTCTCCATTCCGGCGGTGGACGGCAGATCTTGAAGTCGAGGTGCTTCACGTTGCCCCGAGCGTTGACGGTGCGGAATTCGGGAACCGATTGAGGGTCTGTGTCGCTTTCGCCGAGCTCGACCTCGTACCGACCCTGGGGAACCTCGAGCGAGTAGTCCCCGCCGTTGTTCGTTTGTGCTCGGTACTCATCCCCATCCGAGCTGGTGGCGACGATGCCCTGGAACCTTGCGGGCACGACCTGCAAGAACTGGCACCCCACCGCCTCGATGTCGTCGAGGCAAGTTCGCTCCAGCACACCGCCCGAGAGCGTCACCGTCTTATCCGAGCGGACGAAGTTGACGACCTCGGTCTTGGCGAGCTTGACGTTCGACCGACTTCGAGTTGGTCGCACTTCTTCGGGCCGACGACGCAGAATCCCTTCGGCGCGCTGACCGTGTGGCGCCCGGGCTTCACCTTCGACTGGTAGAAGCCGGTTTCGCCCGTCCTCTTGGTGCCGGCGCCGCTGATCGAGATCCGGACTCCCTCGACCGGCGTCCCGTCCTCTTCGTGACCGAGCCGACGACCTGCGTCTCGCACTTGTCCTGAAACGGCGTCTGGGTCGCGGATCGGAACGTGGCCGATCGTCGCCGCAGAAGCTGGCGGTGAACTCCCTGATCGTGTACCGGGCCACGTCGTTGGCCTGGCAGCCGCCGTCCGCGCTGACGGGGCCGCCCTGGTAGGTGAGGATCTAGGCGATGCTGGGTGCCGGATACAGGCGGCAGGCCCGCCGAACTCCAAGGCCGGGTTGTTGTCGTCGTAGGGCGGGTAGGTCTGTGTCGACGTCGAAGCCGAGGGTGTCGTCGAGGACGAGGTGGTAGGAGACCGCGCCGGGAAGCTCCGACCAGGTGAAGTAGGTCGACCTTCTGGCAGCCGCCCGCGTCGGTCCTGACGCGCTTCTGACGACCTGATCCGGGTGCTTGACGGTCTGCGCCCCGGCGGCGGCAGGCAGCGCGACGAGCAACATCAGCGCCAAGACCAGCGCGAGCCCCGTGCCTCCCTGCCGGCGAACCATTCCGGGAAAGCGTACCTACCCGGGCACGCCGGGCGTATGGAAGGCTACTTGCCTGGAAGTACTCGGCGTTGATCGCCGTGAACTTGGCCCACTCCTCGGGCAGCTGGTCCTCGGCGAAGCAGGCGTCGACGGGGCACGCCTCGACGCAGGCGTCGCAGTCGATGCACTCGTCGGGGTCGATGTAGAGCTGGGTGACGCTCTCGTAGTCCGGCTCGTCGGGAGTCGGGTGGATGCAGTCGACCGGGCAGACCTCGACGCACGAGTTGTCCTTCGTGTCGACACAGGGTTCCGCGATGACGTAGGTCAAGTTTGGCTCCCTTCCGTGGTCAGGTCTTGGTTGGTGGTCGGTGTCCCTAGATGCCAGCGGCCGGGGCGGGCCCGACCGGGGCGGTCATTCTACGAAAGCGGCGGCGGAATCGCCACCGGGCATAAGTAGTGTGGCGAACGATGATCCTCGTCACTGGCGCAACCGGCGTCGTCGGCACGGCCCTGATCCCGGAGCTCCTGCAGCGGGGGCACTCCGTGCGAGCGCTGGTTCGCGACCCGCGCCGCCTCGGCGCGCAGCGCGTGAACGTCCAGATCGCGCTCGCCGACCTCGGCGATCCGCACGGGCTCCGGCACGCGCTGCGAGGGGTCGAAGCCGTCGTCCACCTCGGCGCGACGATCCGCGATCAGCCGCCGCGCCGGCTCGAGGAGGTGAACGGGCTCGGCACCGCCCGCCTGCTGCGCGCCGCCGAGCGCGCCGGGGTCGAGCGCTTCGTCTTCTTCTCCGCGATCGGCGCGACCAGCTTTCAGCGCACCCGCTTCTTCCGCTCGAAGGCCCTTGCCGAGCAGGCGGTTGTCGAGGCCGACCTGCGCTCGACGATCATCGCCCCCTCGATCGTCTACGACCCGCACGACCACTGGACCTCGTGGATGCGGCGGCTGGCGCTGTTCCCGGTCCTGCCGATCTCGGGCGACGGCCGCGCCTCCTACCAGCCGATCTGGGCCCGGGACGTCGCCGCGGCCACGGCCGCGGCTCTGGAGCGCGACGAGGGCTCCGAGCGCTTCGAGCTCGCCGGCCCCGAGACGCTCACCTACGACCAGATGGCGCTGATGGTCGCCGCGAGTGCCGGCCGGCGCCGGCGGCTCGTGCACGTCCCCCTGCCGCTGGTTCGCACCGCCCTGATCTGGCTGCGGCGGATCTGGGGGGAGACCGCCTTCGCCACCTGGGAGGAGGCGGAGCTGATGGAGGTGCCGATGACGACTCGCGGATGGCACCGCGGACGCCGAGCGGCTAGGGGTCGAGCCGCGGAGGATGCGCGAGGTCCTCGCCGGCGTCGTCTGACATGTTCCGCCTCCTCGACATCCTTGGCACCCTGACGGAGGCCGACATCGAGTGGCTCTCCGAGCACGGAGAGGCACGGAGGATCACGGCTGGCGAGGAGATAACCCGCGCGCGGCGACGAGACCCCGGCCGTGTACCTGATCCTCGAGGGCGCCGTGCGCAGGACCGATGTCCCGGCCGAGGAGAGCTTCGGGCCCGGCGACGCGGTGGGCATGATCGCCCTGCTCGACGGGGCCGCAGCCGCTTCCGGGTTCCGTCGTCGAGGCGGACGCGATCCTGTTCGAGATCCCGCAAGAGGACCTGAGGGGGAAGCTGGAGATCGACGTCGCCTTCGCGCCCGCTTCTACCGCGCGATCGCGGTGCTCGCTGCGGGTCACCTCCGCAGCGATCTCCGGGCGGACGGGGACGAGCCCGCCGATGACTCGGCGCACACGGCCTACGGCGACGAGGGCCTGGCCGCGGATCGGATGCGACGGCTTGTCCGCCGACTTGACCCGGGGCGCGATGTCGTCCTCACCGGTGACGATCTGACCATCGACCAGGTCGCGCGGGTCGCCTGGCAGCGCGCGCCGGTGCGCGTGGCGGACTCCGCGCGGAAGACCATGCGGCGCTCACGTGACGTAGTCGAGCGACCTCGCCGCGCAGCCCGAGCCCGTCTACGGGCTGACGACCAACCTCGGCGAGCTGAAGGAGGAGCGCATCCCGCCGTCGGAGCAGGCGTCATTCCAGCGCCACATCCTCCTCAGCCACGCCGCCGGCCTCGCGCCCGAGCACCCGGTCGAGGTCGTGCGAGCGATCATGGTCACGCGGCTGAACGGCATGGCTCGCGGCGGGTCGGGCGTTCAGCCGGAGGTCTTCGACGTCCTGCTCGCGATGCTGAACGCCGGGCGTCCACCCCGTCGTGCCCTCGCGCGGGTCGATCGGGATGGCCGACCTGGCCCCGCTCGCCCATCTGTCACTGCCGCTGATCGGCGAGGGCGAGGTCGAGTTCGAAGGCAGGCGCCTGGGCGGCGCCGAGGGCATGGCGGCGGCCGGAATCGAGCCCCCGGAGCTCGCCGCCAAGGATGGCCTGGCGCTGGTGAGCGCCAACTCGGCCTCGGTCGGCCAGGGCGCGCTCGTGGTCGGGCTCGCGCACGAGCTGCTTGCGCTCGCCGACGTATCCGTAGCGATGAGCTTCGAAGCGCTGGGTGGCCACACGAGCGTGCTCGATCCCGAGGTGGACGACGCGCGGCGCTTCTCCGGCCAGCTGATCAGCGCGGGGCTGGTCACGGCGCTGATCGACGGCAGCAGCCTCTGGACCTCGAAGCCGACTCTCGACGTCCAGGATCCGATCAGCTTCCGCTCGGCGATCCAGGTACACGGTGCGGTGTTCGACGTGCTCGGGCTGGTGCGCGGGACGCTCGAAACCGAGCTGAACTCGACCGGCGACAACCCGATGGTCCTGATCGACAGGATGGAGATGCTCTCGACCGGCAACTTCCACCCGGCCGCCCTGTCGATCGCGTTCGACACGCTCTCGATCGCGGTCGCCCAGCTCACGAGCATGGCGAGCAACCGGGTCGTGAGGTTGATGGACTCGCACTTCACGAAGCTCCCGATCTATCTCGCCGCCGACCCCAGCCGCAACGTCGGCCTCGGCGTGATCCAGAAGACCGCGACCGCCCTGAACGCGGAGGTCCGCCTCGGGGCGAACCCGGCGTCGCTCGACTTCGTCCCCGTTGCCGGCAGCATCGAGGACCACGCCACGATGGCGGTCGAGGGCGTGGCGAAGGCCGCCCGCGCGCTCGACGCCGCGATGAGCCTGCTCGCGATCGAGCTGATCGTCGCCTCCCAGGCGATCGACCTGCGCGAGGGCGCGAAGCTGGGGGTGGGAACCAGAGCTGTCCACGAGCAGATTCGCGAGCACGTCCCGCCTCAGATGGAAGACCGTTACGTGGCCGGTGACATCGCGACCGTGCGGTCGCTGCTCGACGACGGCAGCCTGCTCAAAGTCGCCGGCGACGCGATCGGTCGCCACATCGGCGGGCCGGGGCGCGGGGCCGGTCCAGACCGCTCAGGCGAGTAGCCGCTCGATCGTCGCCAGGTCCTCCGGCGTCAGCTCGACCGAACCGGCTGCCGCGTTCTCCCGTGCGAACCGGGGCGAGGTCGACCCACAGATCACGCCGGTCACACCCGGTTGGTGTATCGCCCAGGCGAGGGCGACCTGGGCAAGCGTGAGCCCACGCTCCTCGGCCAGCGGGCCGAGCGCCTCCACCTTGGCGACGTTGCCTTCCACCACGTCCGGCGCGAACAGCGCCTCGTAGAGGCGCCGGACCGGCGGCACGTCCGTGTTGCCGCTCCGCCAGTCGTCGGCGGCAAAGCTCGTCGACGCGGTGATCTGACCGGTGAGCAGCCCAAAGGCGAGCGGGCCGTAGGCGATCACCCCGATGCCCTCCTCGCCGCACCAGGCGATCAACTCCTCCAGATCCCGGTAGAGCATCGAGAGATTCGGCTGGAGCGAGTCCACGGGCCGGATGCGGTGGCACAGCTCGATCTGCTCGCGGTCGAAGTTGGAGACTCCGATGGACCGCGCGAGGCCCTCCTCGGCGAGGCCCGCCATCGCCTCCCACGCCGCCGCCACGTCCATCCCGGGCACGGGCTGGTGAATCTGGAAGAGGTCGATGACGTCGCGGCCGATCCGCTCGAGGCTCGCCTCCGCCGCGGCCCTGATCCCGTCCGGCTCGTAACCGTGGCCGAGCGGGAGCGGGCCAACCTTGGTGAACACCAGCGCCTCGGGGCGATCGGCGATTGCCCTTCCCACCAATTCCTCCGAGGTGTGCGGGCCGTAGACCTCGGCCGTATCGATCCAGTTCATGCCCGTGTCGAAACCCGCGTGATAGGCCGCGAGGATCTCCTCCTCCGCGGGCCCGGACCCGTACTCGCCTCCGCCGGCCTCCCACGCCCCCAGTCCGACCGCCGAGATCTCGGGACCCCGTTTGCCGAGCCTGCGCGTCCTCATCCCGGCGATCAGGTGTCCGCCGGGCGAACGGCGCTGAGCGACGGGCGCTGGTTCAGCTCCGCCGGATCGAACCCGGCGATCCGCTTGAACGCGCCGGCCAGTCCCTCGAGCTCGCCGGGTGCGAAGACGTCCTCGATGTTCGTGAAGCCGTCGGGCGCCCGCTCCTCGGCCAGCTCCATGCACTTGACGGCGGCGAGATCGCGGTTCGCCGCCACGACGGCCGCCGTGACCGGCCGGCGATCCGCCTCGTAGGACTGGAGGGCAGGCTCGACCTCCGGTTCGACGGCCAGCGCATGGGCGAGCGTGCGCGCGTCGACGATCGCCTGCGAGGCGCCGTTCGAGCCCACCGGGTACATCGGGTGAGCGGCGTCCCCGATCAGCGTCACCCGGCCGAATGTCCACCGGGGCAGCGGATCGCGGTCCACCATGGGGTACTGCCACCACTGCTCGGTGGCGTCGATGAGCGCCGGCAGGTCGACCCAGTCAAAGCGCATCTCGGCGTAGAGCTCGCGGACCTCGTCGCGATCGACCTCGTGCTTCCAGTCGTGGCGAGGCATCGCCCTTGCCTCGCCGAGCTTCGCGTCGAGGACCAGGTTCACCTGCGCGCGCCCGTCCGCTCCGCGCTCGGAGATCGGGTAGATGACGGCCCGCCAGCCGCTGCGCCCGATCAGGGCCATCGACCTGCCCGTAAGCGGAGGCTCCGCCAAGGCGATCCCACGGAACATCGTCACGCCGTTCCAAAGCGGTGCTCCCTCGTCCGGATAGAGCTGCGACCTGATCACGGAGCCCAGGCCGTCGGCGCCGACGAGGACGTCGCCCTCCGCGCTCGTGCCGTCGGCGAAATGCAGGGAGGCGCTCCCCTCCTCCTGCGAATGCTTCACGCCTTCGCGGCCGGTGTGCACCCGATCGCTTCCCAGCCGGTCCAGGCAGGCCCGGTAGAGCACGCCGAGCAGGCGACCGCGGTTGATCGAGTACTGCGGCCAGTTGTAGCCATCCGCGAGTCCCGACGGCTCGCTCCAGATCCTCTGGCCGTGCCTGTTGAACATGGCGAGCTCGCTGACCGCGAGCCCTTCCTTCGCCACCTCGTCGGCGAGCCCGAGCTCGGTGAGCTCGCGCACCGCGTGTGGCAGCACGTTGATCCCGACCCCGAGCTCCTCGACCCGGGGAGACGCCTCGAACACCTCGACATCGATCTCCGCGGCGTTCAGCGAGAGGGCCAATGCAAGCCCGCTGATCCCGCCGCCGCAGACGATCACCTTCATGCGACCGGCACGCTACCGGGTCGAGTTCGGGCTAGCGGGTCGCGTCGGCGCGGAGTTCGAACTCGACGGGCTGCGCGCCGGTCATGCCTCCCCGGCCGCCGATCCCGACGAACCACGCGCCGGGGCTCGGCCTGGCGATGCCGCAGCGCTGGCTCGCGCCCGCGCGCCTCGACACGCAGTCCCAGGTGTCGTGCTCGGGTGCCACGCCGCGGCGTAGATAGAGGGCCGCACTTCCTGAGCCGGCCATGGTCACCCGCAACGCGCGGCTGCCTCGCGGGACCCGTAGGCGGTAGACCTTCATCTCCTCGCCGCCGGCGAGACCGCGAACTCTCGCGCCCAGGCGGAGCCGATCGACGCAGCCTCCGCAGGACGTCACGCTCGGCTCGTACTGATCGCCGGACGAGTCCTGCCCGCCGCCGAACGCGATGAAGCGATTGAGCGGTGAGCCGAGGTTCCAGTGCCCTTCGAGGTACTCGCCGGGCTCCGGCGCCGGGTCGAAGTAGTCGTCGCCGCCGCAGTCGAAGTGCGGGCGATCCGTGCAGGAGATGGTCAGCCCGGCCTGGTTGCGATCGCCGCCGTCCGGCGCGTAGCAGAGGACGTCGTATCCCTGTGCGCAATGGCCGCCGGTGCCGGTCCCCTGTGGCGCGCTGTACTGGACCGCGCCCTGGTTGTGCGCGTTCTCGTGCATCGGCGTCGTCCCGAACCAGCACGGCTGGTAGGAGACCGCGTAGCCACCGCCGGTGTTGCTCTTGTTCGAGGCGCTCAGGCTCTCGTCCCCGCGGAAGCTGCCGATGCCGCAGCCGCCGCCGGGCCCGAGCGAGTCGAAGAAGATCGTGTAGTCGGCATTGGGCCGGTCGAAGCCCGCCGCCTTCGCGGACCGGATGACGTCCTCGAATTCCGGCGTCGGGGATGCGAAGGAATCGACCCGGATCTGGCCCGCGGGATCGCAGAGGACCTTGTAATCCGCGGTTACCCCACCGTTCTCGAGCGCGTCCTGGTTCAGCACCCAGTTCATCCGGCGGATCGCCCCGCGAACGCTCTCGGCGACGTCGGCGGCCCGGTCGGGGGCGGTTGCCAGGTGCGCGACAAGAACATGCTGGTGGTAGTCCTCGGCGCAGACCGGCGCCCGTTCGGCGGCGCCGGGCGCGAAGACTCCGCCCGCGATGCGCTTGCCGGCTTCAGGGGCCGGATCGAGACCGTGGGTGAGCATGCTCTCGCCCCCTCCGACGCGAACCCGGAAGAGCCCCTCGCGCGCGGGCTCGGCGTGGTTGCCGATTTCCTCGGCGATCCCCGCCGAGCCGGCCAGATGGCCCTGGTGCGCCGTGGCGGGAACAGCAGTGCCCAGGCACGCGATCGCGGCCAGGACGCCGAGCATGGCGGCACGCGAAGCGCGCCTGCGATGTCGCTGATCCTCCATACGACATGCCTCGGCCACGCCTGAGAGGCGCAGGATCGGCCGCCCGGATGAGGCTGCGCGGTGTTTCGATCAGCCGTTCGGACAGCCGATCGGATGGAGTGACGCGGCTAACTACCGACCGCGACGGCGTTTCGAGTAGGTCGCCTCGATGGTGAAGGGCGTGTCCGCGGAACCCCTGACGCTCTCCACCGACGCGAACCACTTGCCCTTGGCCGGGCGCCGGAACGAGCAGGATTCGTCGATCGTCCGCTTGTCAGGCGTACAGGCGATGCGGGCGTCGTCCGGGTCCGGGTCGTCGCCCACGTAGAGCGCGAGGTCGGGGTTGCAGCCGTCGGCGACCGGATTGCAGTTCGCGCCGTCAAGGGTGACCCGGAGGCTCCGCGTCCGGCGGGGCACGGCGACCGTGTAGTTGTGGACGCTGCCCGGCGGGCCGGCCGTCTCCGCGACCGGCACCTTCTTGCGCAGCGACCTTGGCGGGGAAGTTGAGCGGGGTCGCGGGGTCGGTCGCGCCGCCGCCGGGGGGCACGATCGTGCTTCCTCCGGTCGGCGCCGGGTCCTGGGTCGCGGGGGGAGCGGCCGGCACTACGTAGGCGAGGGTCAGCGCGACGTTGCCGGTCGCCGGATCGTCGGGCCCGGTCGTCGGCGAGTCGTAGCCGTCGACCGCGATCCGGTAGGTGGTCCCCGCCTCGGCGGCGAACGTCAACTCGCTGCGCCGTGTTCCGGAACATCCGGGCCCCGCGGAGTCGTCGTTGTCGCCGATCCGCGGCTGCGCCGTGATGTCGTCGTTCGACTTGTAGACGGCCAGGAGAGTGTCGAAGTTGCTGGCGCAGGTGTCGACCGAGACCGTGCCGTCAGTCGGCGCCGTCCACCGGTACCAGACGGAGGCACCGCCGTCGCCGCCGGAGGTGAGCACGTGGTTCGGCTCACCCGGCTGCTTCGTGGCGCCGGCGTTCGTGCCGCTCGCCGACGCGCTCGTTCCGCTCAGCGGTGACGGCGAGGCGAAGTCGTCGTTGGCGGGAGGAGCCGCGGCCGGGACGGTCACGGGCCGCGTCAGGGAGGTCTCGTCGCCGTCGTTGTCGGTCACCGTCAGGTTGACGTCGTAGGTGTCGGGGGAGGGGAAGGGGTGGCTGGGGTTCGTCGCGGTCGACGAGCCGCCATCGTCGAAATCCCAGGCGCGGGAGGCGATGCTGCCGTCGTCGTCGGTCGAGGTGTCGGTGAAATTGCAGCTGAGGCCAGTGCACGAGAACGTGAACGACGCCGAGGGCGAGGTGTTCCCGCTCGGCGGGGCGAAGGCGACGAAGAGGTTGTTCGGCGAACCGAGGTTCCAGTGCGTTGCCAGCCACTCCACCTCAGGCACGGTCTCGGGCTGGGCGTCGAAGTAGGTGTTCCACCCGCAGTCGTAGTGCAGGTAGTCGTTGCAGAGGAGCTCGGTGCCCTGCTGGTGCTGGTCGCCGCCGTCAGGCGAGTAACACATGACGTCGTTCTCGTCGTAGCAATGCGCGCCGAGGCCGGTCGAGAACGGCGCGAAGCGCTGGACCGCGCCCTGGTTGTGGCCTGCCTCGTGCATCGGCACCGAGCCGTACCAGCAGCCGTCGTAGCTGACGGCGTAGCCGCCCTCGGTCGCGCCGCCGGGGTTGTTGTTCGGGTTCGTCAGGGCCTGCGAGTCGTTCCGGTAGTAGGTCCCGGTCCCGCAGACGCCAGCCGGGCCGTCGCCGTCGTAGAAGATCGAATAATCGAGGAGGTTGCTGTTGAAGCCCGCCGCCTCGGCGCCGGCCACGACCTCGTTGAACGTGGCCCGGTCATTGCCCGACGCGGTCGCCGTCACCGGGAAGGCCGTAACGCGGATCTCGGTCGCATCGCAGCGGACGATGTAGTCCGCGCCGATCGTGCCGCCAGAGCTCGCCTGCGCCTCGAGGTTCAGTACGGCGTTCATCCTCCGAACGGCCGCGCGAATCGACTCGCGGACGTCGGCGATCCGGTTGGCGGATCCAGGCGCGCCGGGCGGGTCCCAGTACCCGTAGAGGACCTCCTGGTGGCGGTCGGTGTCCGGGTTCGCGGCGCAGACGGGCGCCCGTTCGGGATCGCCCGGGCCAAGCCCGCTGCCGTGGTTGGCGACCGGGTCCTCGAAGTCGCCGCGGAAGTCGGGGCCGTGGGTCGTGAGCTGCTCGCCGGACTCGGTCTCGACCGCGTAGAGGCCGTTCGGCGTCACGCTCACGTCGTCGCCGAGGGCCGCCTCGACCCGATTCGGGACCTCGCCCGGGGTCGGCAGCGCCGCCCTCGTGCGCGGCGGCAGGAGCGCTCAGCGCGAGGGCGGCGAAAACCGCCGCGGCGCTAGTCCGAAGCCTTCTCGGTCGCCGAAAAGCCGTTTCGCTTGTGCGTTCCATCGCAGAAGGGTTTGTGGCTGGAGCCCCCGCATCGGCAGAGGGCTATGAAGGGAACGTCGCCGTGATCGCGGACGAGCTTTCGGTCGAGGTCGTACTCGTTGCCGTCGGCGTCGACCAGCCGCAGCAACTCGATCGGTCCTCTGATCCTGTACGGCCCGCTCTCCCTGACCTCGATCTCGATCTCGGCCTCGTCTGGCATGCCTTTCCTTTCAGGCTCGGGTGGTGAGTGTATATTCGGCAAATCAGCACCGGTTCAAGATCGCGACGCCTGGGAAGGCCCCGCCGGGGCTGGCTTCTCGCCGGTGCGCTCGTGTTCGCGATCTCCCTGCCGGTGCTGCACCAGGTCGTTCCCCACCAGCCGCTCCACGAGCTGTTCACGAGCGAGGACGCCGTCGCCGGGACCGATGGCCACCACGGGAGTGGCGGTGGTGGTGGAACCGGCGGCGGGAGCAACGGCAATGACACCGGGATCTCTGGGGATGCGACTGGATTCAAGGACAAGAGCATCTGCCCGAGGCCGTCGGCGCCGCTGATCCAGGACGAGTTCCCCGACGCCGCAGTACCGCAGGAGCAGGAACGGCAGGCTCGATGTGCAGCTGCGGGCCGAGGAGGTGCCGGCGGAGATCAACGGCCAGCGCTACGTCTCCTCCGTCTACAACGGCAAGTACCCGGGCCCGCTGCTCGTCTTCTGCCCCGGCGACCTGGTGCGCGTCAATGTCCGCAACGCGCTGGAGGCCGCGAATTACACCGGGAACCACCCCGGCGAGACGAACCTCCACACGCACGGCTTCCACGTCTCCCCACGGCGCCCGAGCGACAACATCTTCGTCGTCATCGAGCCCGGCGACAACTTCCAGTACCAGTACAAGATTCCGCGCGACCACCCGCCCGGGGCCTACACCTACCACCCCCACCTGCACGGTCAGACGAACATCCAGACGGCCGGCGGGATGATCGGCGGAATGTGGATCAAGGGCGGCGTCGACGGCGCCCGGATCTGGCGCAATATCCCGACCCGCGGACCTCGTCCTGACGAACACGGCACTCGGCGACGGCCAGACGATCAAGCCCGGCCCGACCGGACCGTTCGTGCCGGCCGGCTCGGAGTGGTTCGTGAACGGAGCGCTCAACCCCGAAATCCCGATCCAGCCCGGGGAGCTCCAGCGCTGGCGCGTCTACAACTCCTCCGCCAGCTCGTTCCTCAACCTCCAGCTCGAGGGCCAGCCGTTCCAGGTGATCGCTACCGACGGCAACTACCTGCGCCGGATCTCGAACCAGGAGGGCCTCCTGGTCGGCCCGCTGTCGCGGCGGGAAATCCTCGTCGAGGGTGGGCCCGAGGGGACCACGAGACTTCTCAACCTCCCGTTCGAGCCGTTCGGCGCGGTGGTCCCGCGGCCAGGATCTCGCGACCCTCAACTCGAGCGGGCCCGAGGTCAACCCGAGGCAGCCCCCGCGCCGCCTCCCCGACCAGCAGCCCGACCTCTCCGACGACAAGATCAACACGCACCACGAGATCGTCTACACCCAGCAGCCGCCGAACTTCTTCATCAACGGCGAGCAGTTCAACGACGACCCGCAGGACGTGATGGAGACGATGGAGCTGGACAAGACGGCGGAGTGGACGATCCGCAACACGACCAGCTTCTGGCACACCTTCCACATCCACATCAACGACTTCCAGCTGATGGAGGTGAACGGCGAGCCGGTGCCGGGGATCGAGTTCAACGACAACGTCTCGATCCAGCCCGGCGGCAGCGTGACGATGCGCTACCACCCGACCCAGTTCGCCGGGAAGTTCGTCTTCCACTGCCACGTCCTCGGCCACGAGGACAACGGGATGATGGCCGTGGTCCAGGTGAAGAAGAACCTGGACACTTGAGCGGGCCCCTCACCGCCGACGAACAACTCCGCTACGAACGCGACGGGTTTCTATTCCCGTTCAGGGTCCTCACGGGTGGTGAGGTGGCCGGCTACCGCAGCCACTACGAGCGGCTCGCTCCGCTGCTCGGCGGACCGGCGCCGGCTCCACAGGCCGGGGGCGCCCATCTCCACTTCCCCTGGGCCTACGAGCTGGTCACCGAACCCGCGATCCTCGACCACGTCGAGGATCTGATCGGGCCGGACATCCTCGTCCACAGCGCCACCCTCTTCCATAAGCCCGCGCGGGACAGCGCGTTCGTCTCCTGGCACCAGGACGCCCACAACTGGCGGCTCGACGAACCCCGACTTGTTTCGGCGTGGGTCGCGCTCTCGCCGAGCACGGCTGAGAACGGCTGCATGCGCGCGATCCCGCAGAGCCACCGGGAGCGCCTCGATCACGAGGCCCGGCCGCATCGCGACAACATGCTGGCGGTCACCGGGCTCACGGTCGCGGACGGCGTCGACGAGTCGCTGGCCGTCGATTTCGTCCTTGCTCCAGGAGAGATGTCGCTCCACCACGCGGACGTCGTCCACGGCTCGAATCCGAATCCTTCCGACATTCCCCGCTGCGGCTTCGCGATTCGCTATGCGAGCCCGGAGGTGAGCCAGGAGCAGCAGCATCATCCCGTCGTGCTCGCCCGCGGTCGCGACGACTACGGCAACTACGAGCTTGCCGAGCCGCCGACCAATGACGACTTCGACGCCGCGTTCGCCGCCCACACGGCCTTCTGGAAGGAATTGCACAGGCTGCCAGCGTGATGCGCGTCCTGATCGCCTCACGCCATCGTTACCCGGCGTTTCCCGAGCAGGGTTGCGGGCACGGCGTCCGGGGTCGGCCGTCGGACGCCCCCGGTCACGTCCACGACCTGCTCGCGCGCGGGCTCGCCGAGCGCGGGCACGAGGTGGACTACCTGCTGCCGGCCGGATCCGAGGTCCCGCTCCCGGAGGGAGTGCGGCCCGTCAACCGGCCGGGTCGCTTCGACGTCTCGCACAACATCCGAGTCGACGGCCGCCCGTGGGTCGTAACCGTGCATGCCGAGCGGCCCGCCATCGCCTATCTCGACCTCTTCGCCGGCGGAGGCGTGGTCCCGGCGACGAGCAACGGGAACGGCCGAGTTCACTCGCTGCCGCCGGAGGCGATCTGCGTTTCCGCGGCGCTCGCCCGCGGGCTCGGCGGCGAGCGCTTCGTCCACAACGGGCTCGATCCAGCCGACTACTCCTTCAGCGAGACCAAGGGTGACTACTTCCTCTTCATGGCGGGGATGCAGGGACCGCGGCTCGGAGTCACCCACCAGGCGAAGGGCCTGGACGTCGCTTTGGGGCTCGTGCGCAGTTGCGGGATCGAACTCGTCGTCGCCGGAACCGCGAGCGAGCGCCGGGTCGCCCGTGAAGTCTCGCGCCTCTGCCGCGACGCGGGCGCCCGCTACGTCGGCGACGTTCGCGGGGCCGCCAAGGCAGAGCTGCTTGCCGGGGCGCGGGCGCTCCTCTTCCCCACCAGGCTCGAGGAGGGCTTTGGCCTCGTGATCGCGGAGGCTCTCCTTTCCGGCACACCGGTGATCGCAAGCGACCGTGGCGCCTGCCGCGAGCTGATCGACGACGAGGTCGGGATCGTCTGCGGCAGCGAGTCGGAGTTCGCCGAGGCGATCGAGCGCGTGCACGAACTCTCGCCAAGCGCCTGCCGGGCCAAAGCGTTGCGGGACTTCGACTACCGGCGAATGGTGGATGACTACCTGAGCGAGTACCGGCGCGAGCTGGGCGGGGACTGACGCCGATGAGGGGGTTCACCAAGCACCAGTGGGGGGTGCTCGCAGCCGCCGTGCTGGCGCTCGGGATGATGACGATCGACGTTTCGATCATCCGGGTCGCGCTGCCGACGATCCAGAACGAGCTCAACCTCACGGATTCGGCCCAGCAATGGATCGTCAACGCCTACCTGCTGACGATGGGAACGCTGGCGATCGCCGGGGGGCGTGCCGGCGACAGGATCGGCCGCCGCGGCATCTTCCTGGTCGGCGTCGTCGTCTTCATCGTCTGCTCGGTGATCGGCGGGCTCTCGGACTCGGGAGGGATGCTGATCGCCGCACGGGCCGGGCAGGGCGTCGGCGCCGCGATCATGACGCCGGGCAACACAGCGATGGTCACCGACGCCTTCTCCGGCACCTCGCTCGCGAAGGCGATGGGAATCCTGGTCGGCGTCGGGACGATCGGCGTCTCCGCCGGCGCTCTGCTGGGCGGCTTCCTGATCGAGGTGGCGAGCTGGCGCTGGATCTTCTTCATCAACGTCCCGGTCGCGATGGTCCTGATCGGACTCGTCATCGCGTACGTGCCCGAGAGCCGAGCGGAGCGACCGCCGGGGCTCGACCCGGCCGGGCTGGCGACGCTCGTGATCGGGATGACCGCGTTGACCCTGGCTCTCGTGCAGGCCCCGGTTGACAGCATGCTGTTGACGGTCGCGATCCTTGTCTTCGCGGCGTTGGTGCTCGCCGCCTGGTATTTCATCGAAGGCCGGGTCAAGGACCCGCTGGTCGACCCGAAGGTCATGCACGGGCCGATGGTCGGAGGCAACTTCGTCGCGTTCTGCGTGCCGTTCGTGCTCTCGGGGCTCTCGGTGCTCTTGGCGATCTACCTCCAGAACGTCCTTGACTACAACCCGCTCCAAACGGGCTTGCTGCTCCTGCCGTTGACGATCCCGGGCCTCTTCGCTTCGCTCGTCTCCGGCCCATTGACCGGCTGGCTCGGCGCCCGGGTGGTGGTCACCGGCGGCATGGCTATGGCCGCGATCGGGGTCTTCGCGGTCGGCCTCGGAGCCGAGGGCGCGACCTACGACAGGCTGCTGCCCGGACTGATCGTGTTCGCCCTCGGCAGCGGCGTTGCCCTGCCGCCCATGACCGCGACGATCATGGCAAGCGCCGAGGAGCAGGAGCGGGGCATGGTCTCCGGCGTTTACAACACCGCGCGCCTGATCGGTGCCACCGTCGGGCTGGCGGCGATGGGGTCGCTGCTCGGCTCGCTGGAACAGGGTCAGATCGAGCACGAACAGGCGAAGGGGAACCTGACCGAGGTCGAGGCAGGCCACGTGCGCCACCTGCTCGCCGGCGGTGATTCGGTCGAGCAGTTCAACGAGCTCAGCAAGAAGGAGCAGGACCAGACCCTGTCGGAAATGCGCGAGATCTTCGACTCGTCGTTCGCAACGACGCTCATGCTCTCGTCAATCGTCGCCGCGATCGGCGCGATCACCGCGTTCTTCGTCGTCCCCAGGCTGCGGGCGCCGCCGACGATCGAGCGGATCGGCAGCGGCCCCCAGCCGACGCTTGCGGAGGCGTAGGGCCTCTTACGCGAAACCTCGGGCCGCCCAGGCCCGGGCTGTGACCACGAACGGGGGCGACGGCAGCATCCCCCGGCACAGCTCGCGCAGTCGGCCCTGCCGCTCGCCGTCGAGGCCGGCCGCAAAGCTGCCGGCTGGACCGACGCCGAGCAGGAACGGTTCCCACCAGTCGTCGAAGCGCAGATGCTCGACCTCGATCCAAAGGCCGCTCTCCTCGACCCCATCGAGTCCGGACGCTTTGAAGAGCTTCGCGAGGTGACCCTGGCGGCTGCCGGCGAGCTGCGACTCGTCCCGAACATCGGGATCGAGCTTTCGCGCGGCTTCCCAAAACACGCTCAGCGGCCCGTGGCCGCTGCCGTGATCCCAGACGCACGCCGCGACGACGCCCCTCGCGCGCGTAACGCGCGCCATCTCGCGAAGCCCCGCCACCGGATCGGCCATGAAGTGGACGACCAGTTCCGCCAGCGCAGCGTCGAACTCACGGTCGTCGAACGGCAGCTGCTCGGCGGGGGCGCATTCGACGGTCACGCCGGGGTGACGGTCGCGAGCGGCGGCCACGAATGATGCCGAGGGATCGACGGCCGCGACCGCCTCTGCACCCAGCCGCTCGGCGAGGACGGCCGTCAGCGCGCCCGGACCGCAACCGACATCGAGCACCCGCTGACCGGGGATGATGTCGGCGAAGTCGGCGAGTTTCGGTGCGAGCGGCACCGAATACCTGCCCATGAACCGGTCGTACGCCTCAGGCCCGACAGCAAAGCTCACAGCTACGGCTTGTAGAAGCTGGGGTCGTGCTCCTCGCCAAGGGGGGCGCGGCCGATCGTGGCCAGGATGCGGTCGTCGTTGTCGTGGCGCAGGTAGAAGGTGAGGTCGCGCAGGACCCGCTCGATCGGGCTCGGGCGGACCAGTGAGCGAGCACCGCAGGCGCGGATGCAGTGGTGGATGGTCTCCTCGGCCAGGTGCTCGATCACGTGGCGCGCCCGGCTGCCCGCGAGTTGGGCCTCGTCGCGGTTCCCGCTGTCCCAGAGCCTGGCGACGTAGGCAAGCCAGAGGTGCGCCGACTCGACGTTGACGAGCATCGCGCCGATTCGCTGCTGGACGTAGGGGTCCTGGCCCTTGCCCTGGTGCACGACGTACTCGAGCGCGTAGTCGTAGGCGCACTCGGCGGCACCGAGGAAGCTCGCTCCGTAGTGAGGGATGAAGGTCGTCTGCCATCCCTCGCGGAGATAGTCGCCCGGGCCGCCGATCACGTCGCCGTCGGGAACGAACGTCTCCTCGAAGCGGACCAGGTGGCTGACGGTCGCGCGCATTCCGATCGGGTCCCACCAGGACTCGTCGATGCTGACGCTCTCGTCGGCGAGGCGGCAGGCGAGCATGATGAGCCCCTCGCCGGCATCGGTGGCGTGCCGGGCGCCGCCTGGGCCGGTGGTGTTGACGAGCAGGATCGCCCAGTCGGCGCCGATGGCGCTCGTCGCGAAGACCTTGCTCCCGCTCACGTTCCAGCCCCCGTCGACCCGTTCGACCTCGGTTCCGAAGGGGCGCTTCTCCCCCGGCTTCTTCGCCTGGGGCTCGCCGCTCCAGGCGACCCACTTCTCGCCCTTCTCGACGACGCTCTGGAACCACCGCTGCCGTTGCTCATCTGAGCCAAGGGCGTCGATCAGGACGAGCGAGTTCGCGTGTCCCTCCCAGCAGCGGCCGAGCGAGAGGTCGGCTTTGGCGAGCTCCTTGGTCATCATCCACAGCCCGAGTGAGTCGCCGCACTGCGGCCCGAGGCCGAGGCCACCGAGATCGCGCGGGACGGTTGGGGCAAGCAGGCCCGCCTCGAAGAGGTCCTCGAAATCCTCGGCCGGGAAGCGGGTCTCGCGGTCGTACTCGTCGGCACGCTCCGCGAAGCGCTCGCTCGCGAGCTTGGCGGTCCGCTCGACCGCGTCCCGTGCCTCAGGACTGAGCTCTAGATCCACGATCTCATGGGCGGTAGAGGAAGGTCCGGGTGAAATAGGGCGAGCGATCGCTCGAGTCGCTGAACGTGGTTCCCGCCTCCAGCGCCAAGAGGCCGCGGTTGAGGTAGCCGAAGAGCTCGACCTGTTCGTAGCCGTGGTCGTAGCTCGCGCGTAACCCCCACGCCTCGCCGCCGGCGACGTCGTCGCTCATCACCTCGACATCGACCTCACCCCAGTCAGCCTCGCCGTCCGGCGCCGACCCGTAGGTTCGGGCCCGGACCGCGCCGCCGTCCTCGGCGATCTCGATCCGGGTCAGGCCGGTCGTCTCGTCCGCAAAGATCACCCAGGTCCCGAGCAACTGGTCGAGGTCGATCCCGGCGCTCCCATCCGGGGGCGGGCGGTCGCGCGCGCAGCTCAGCTCGAGCGTCGCCATCAGCCGCGCTCCCGGTTGAAGAACTCGCGGGTCCAGTAGTCGGCGCGGTCGCTGCCGTCGCGGAAGCGGTTGAAGGAGGCAGCGATCAGGATCCCCTCCTTGCCGTAGGCGGCGATGTCCGTGGTCTTGAAGCCGTGATCGAAGCGGCAGTTGAAGGCCCATGCCTTGGTTCCGTCGACACCCTGCGCGAGGGGGGTCGCGGTGGTATCGGGCCATTCGAACGGTTCGCCATCGGGCCCCGCGGGAATCCCGTAGCCACCGACGACGAGCCCGTCTGCGGCCTCGGTCACCACCAGCCTCAGCGTCCCGCCCGTGCGGCCGCGGTCGGTGTTGAGCCAGCTGCCGGCGATCTGGGAGACATCGAGGCCGCCGTGCGTCCGCGCCTCCGCCTGCTCGTCGATTCGCATCGCATCCAAGCCGTTCAAGCCGCGAGACACTACCTGCGCCAGCCGCGCGCGACCGTGAGGGCATCAGCAGGCATCGGCTGGCCCGTCATCAGCTCGAACTGGCCAGATGTCTCCGCGGCCAGCACCTCCCTGCCGTCGACGGCGACAAGTCCTCGGCGGCGCGTCTCGCGGACGAGCGCCGTCTCGCCGCCGGCGACATACGCGAGGTCGGCCACCGCGCCCCCGGGGCCGAGCTGGGAGACGTCGAACGGGCACTCGCGAACCACTGGCGTTGCGTTGACGACCAGGTCGAACTCGCGCGCCGAGAAATCAGGGAGAGAGATCCAGGGCAAGTCGAGATGATCGCTTGCGTACTCGGCCCTCGGAGCGCCCCGGTTGACGATCGTGACCCGCGCGCCGTGGCGTCGCAGCTCAACAGCGATCGAGCGTCCCGCACCGCCACAGCCGATCACGGCGACGCGGCGGCCGGCCACGGGCACATCGGCGCCTGCGAGCGGCCGGTCGATCCGGGTCGTGGTCGCACCGTGCCAGGCGTGGCCCGCGCGGACCAGCGAGTTTGCGGCGCCGGCCTCCCGGGCGCGCTCGGTCGTCAGCGAGGCGGTGGTGAGCGCCTCCTCCTTGTGCGGGGTGACGACGGTGAGGCCCCGGACGGGTGCGCCCAAGGAGGGCAGCCCGGCCTCCACCAGCTCGTTCCAGAACGGACCGAACTCCGCGGTTGAGAAGGGGAGGCAGAGCGCGGGAAGGCCGAGCGCCCGGAAGCCCTGGTTGTAGATCCTGGGCGCGAGCGAACGAGTCACCGAACCGCCGACGATCCCGTAGAGGTCGCGCAGAGGGGGCATCGCCGGCAGGCCGAAGTCGAGGGCGAGCCGGCCGACGGTTGGTACGCCGGTCTCCTCGGCCTCGTGCAGACGGCCGTACACGACGAGCGCGCCGAGGCGGGGCGCGAGGATCCGCGACCAGGTGCCGGCGATCCCGGTCGCGAAGGCGGTGACGTCGGTGCGCCGGAGCGAGCGCAGGAGCTGAAGCGGCGCCAGACCGTCGCCGAGCTCGCTCGCTCGCGGCGCGAGCAGATAGAGGCGGGCCGGAATTTTCTCCATCCGTTCGAAGCGGTCGGCGAGCCCGATTACGTCAGTTGCCGGGCCGTGCCACGAGATCCTCCGGCGCGCCGGCGGGATCTTGGCGAGCAGGTCCGGCGTGAGGTCGAGCCCGTCCTCGAGGTCGACGAAGTCGTAGTCCCTGGCGGCGACCGCGAGGCGCCCATGCCTCTCCGCGAGCGACACCTCGCCCTCGCCGCCGCGCTCTGGGCTCCGCAGCGAGTAGACGAGGCTCCCCCCGAAATGCTCGCGCAGCTCGCGCGTGTCGAGGTCGCCGGCGAGGTCGGCACGGATTTCGAGATAGCGGGCGAGCTCGGACAGGGCGCCGAGCTCGGATGGCTCGGGTGCCGCGGTCAGCGTCGCCGAGATGGCGGCCTCGTTCGCCCGGCCAATCTCAGGGCGGCGGGCGGCGGCGCGGTCGCGAAGGGCCGTCGCGGCCATCGGCCCTTACTACGTCCCGGGGCTCGGCACGGGCTGCAGCGGCGGCAGCTCGGCGAGCCGGTCGCGGACCAGGGCGCGGACGTTCGTAGCAAAGCCGAGCCAGGCGGCCGGCGAATCGCGTTCCGGAATCGGCAGGTCGCTGTCCGGGTCGAGCTTGATCGTCTTTGGCTCGGCCCCAGGGGCGATCTGGAGGACCGCATCCCGCTGAGCGCTCGTCATGCAGACGATCACGTCCGCTTCCTCGCACAGCTCCGGGGTCAGCGATTGCGAGCCGTGCGGGTGGGGATGGATCCCGAGCTCGCGCAGCGCTGAGGCGGCGGCGGGTGCCATCGGCGAGCCGGGCGAGCTGACTGAGACCCCGGCGCTGGTCGTCGCGATCCCCTCGGTGGCCGGGTCATCCAGGTCGCGGAGCTCCGAGCGGAACAGCGCGGCCGCGATCGGCGACCGGCCGGTGTTGCCCTCGCAGACGAAGACGACCAGCCGCCGAGGGACCGAGACCGCGCGCGCGGCATCCACGATGCGCTTCAGCTGGGGAAAGCTGAGCGCCGCGATCGCGCACAGGACGAGCCCGGCCGCGATCAGCGTCGAGAGGTGAGGCGGGTCGGCGCCGAAGAGGATGGTCAGCCCATATGAGGCGACGGTCGCCGAAAGGACGCTCGAGGCGCGATTGACCGGGACCGACCAGGTGTACTCGTGTGGGTCGAGGTAGATCAACGTGCCGAAGACGTAGAGGCAGGAGTAGAAGAGGCCGATCAGAATCGCCAGCAGCGCTTCGGGGGTGAAGAGGAACTCGGTGAACCCGTCCCGCAGTGCCTGCATCTGCTCGCCGGCCCCGATCGCAGCGAAGAGGATCAGGATGAGAAATAGCGCGACGGCCGCGGTCACCTGCTCCTCGGCGAAGTAGCGCCGGTCGACCGCGACGTCGCCGGTCTTCGCGTCCCGGCTCATGATCCGGAAGCGGACGACGTAGCCGAGCAGATAGGCACAGAGGCTGAGCACCGCGCCGAGGGTCAGGGTGTATGCGTCGACGCCGGCGAGTGCGACGAGGATCGCGAGCAGGCTCAGCCCGAGGCCAGCCCAGGCGTAGGTCCGGATCCGCTTCCTCCGGACTATGTCGACCAGCGGCGCAAGCGCCAGCGTGCCGGCACGCATCATCAGCAGCATGAAGAGGATCGAGACGCCGACGAAGGTGAAGTTGAGGATCGTCGTGCCGATGATCACCGCCATCGCGGTCCCGGCCATGAGCATCGTCGGCGTCGGCAGCCGGCGCCTGCGCCCACCGACCTCGCGCAGGCCGATCGAACGCCACCAGCCGGTCACGTAGAGGAAGCTTCCCATGCCGGCCAGGACACCGATCGAGGCCGCGGGCAGGAGCACGAGCCCCCCGACCTCCTCGTCGACGCCGGGCAGGAGCCCCTGTGAGAGCGCCCTGGTCAGCGCCGCAAACGGGATATACGCAAGGAAGTAGCCGAGGGCGAGCACGCCCATCGATACCGGCGGCGACCACGATCTGGGCGCGGGAGACACTCGGGCCGAAGCGTACTTACGCACGCGTATCCGTCAAGTAAAGAAAAGGGCCGCCCGAAGGCGGCCCTTTCCGAAAACAACGTCCCAGAAGGGACGGGTTACATCATCCCGCCCATGTCCGGCATGCCGGCGGGCATGCCGCCGCCGTCCTTCTCGGGCGGCTCGGCGACGATCGCCTCGGTGGTGAGGATGTTCTTCGCGATCGAGGCCGCGTTCTGCAGCGCCGAGCGAGTCACCATCGTCGGGTCGATCACGCCGTCCTTGATCAGGTCGCCGTACTCGCCGGTGGCCGCGTTCAGGCCCTCGCCGGACTTGAGTCCCCGGATCTTCTCGACGACAACCGAGCCCTCGAGGCCCGAGTTCTCGGCGATCTGGCGGATCGGCTCGGAGAGGGAGCGGCGGATGATCTCCGCGCCCGTCGCCTCGTCGGCGTCGAGATCCTTCGAGTCGATCGCCTCCTCGGCGTTCAGCAGGGCGACTCCGCCGCCCGGCACGATGCCCTCTTCGAGCGCCGCGCGGGTCGCCTGGAGGGCGTCCTCGACGCGATGCTTCTTCTCCTTCATCTCGGTCTCGGTGGCGGCGCCGACCTTGACGACCGCGACACCTCCGGCGAGCTTGGCGAGACGCTCCTGGAGCTTCTCGCGATCGAAGTCGGAGTCGGTGTTCTCGATCTCCTGGCGGATCTGGTTGATCCGGCCTTCGATCTGCTTCTTCTCGCCGGCGCCGTCGATGATCGTCGTCGTGTCCTTCGAGACGACGACCCGGCGGGCATGGCCGAGCTGCTCGGTCGCGGTGTTCTCGAGCTTGAGACCCATCTCCTCGGTGATCACCTCACCGCCGGTCAGGATCGCGATGTCCTCGAGCATCCGCTTGCGGCGGTCGCCGAACCCGGGCGCCTTGACGGCGACCCCGGAGAACGTGCCGCGGAGCTTGTTCACGACGAGCGTCGCGAGGGACTCGCCCTCGACGTCCTCGGCGATCAGCAGCAGCGGCTTGCCGCTCTGCATGACCTGCTCCAGCACGGGCAGCACGTCGCGGACGGAACCGATCTTCTGATTCGCGATCAGGATGAACGGGTCCTCGAGCACGGCCTCCATGCGGTCCTGGTCGGTGACCATGTAGGGCGAGATGTAGCCCTTGTCGAACTGCATGCCCTCGGTGAACTCCAGCTCCATGCCGAAGGTCTGGCCCTCCTCGACGTTCACGACGCCGTCCTTGCCGACCTTGTCGATCGCGTCGGCGATCACGTTGCCGATGTCCTCATCGGCAGCCGAGATCTCGGCGACGCGGGCGATCTGGTCCTTGCCCGCGATCTCCGCCGACTGCTTCTCGCGGAGGTGTTCGACAACCTGGTCGACCGCGGACTCGATCCCGCGGCGCAGGGCCAGCGGGTTGGCGCCGGCGGCAACGTTCTTGAGGCCGTGGCGACAGATCGTCTGGGCGAGCAGCGTCGCGGTCGTCGTGCCGTCACCGGCAACGTCGTTGGTCGCCGTGGCGACCTCGCGGACGAGCTGAGCGCCCTGGTTCTCGAAGACGTCCTCGACCTCGATCTCACGAGCGATCGTGACACCGTCGTTGGTGATGGTCGGAGCGCCGAACTTCTTGTCGAGGACGACGTAGCGGCCCTTCGGGCCGAGCGTCACCTTGACGGCGTTGGCGACCGAGTCGACGCCGGTCTGCAGCGCCGCGCGGGCCTCCTCGTTGTACTTCAGTTCCTTGTGAGCCATATGGCTTCGTTCCTCCTAATAAAAGGCGCCCCGCGCGCAAGCGCGCGGCGCGGTTTCAGATTCTTTACTGGACCTTGGCCAGGACGTCCGACTCGCGCAAAACGAGCAAATCGTCTCCGTCGACCTTGATCTCGGTGCCGCCGTACTTGCTGTAGAGGACCTCGTCGCCCTCGGCGACGTCAAGCGGGATCCGCTTTTCGCCGTCCTCGTCCCAGTTGCCCTCGCCGACCGCGATGACCTTGCCCTTCTGGGGCTTTTCCTTCGCGGTGTCGGGTAGGACCAGGCCGCTGGCGGTGGTCTCCTCCTCCTCGACCGCCTGCACGATGAGACGATCTCCTAGGGGCTTCAGCTTCATTCGTCAGTTCCTCCGTCCGAATCGGTGGTTGGTACGCGTAAAGATCGCTTGGCACTCTAGCGGGGAGAGTGCCAAACCCGCGCTGGTCGGAGGCGTGACTCAGTCGGTCGCGAGCAGGCGTGCGCCGAGCAGCTTTGCGAGGCCCTCGCCGCCGTTGCCCATCACCCAGTCGTGATTCCATTGGAAGATCGGCTTGGCGATCGGTGCGAGCAGGTTCATCCAGGCCTTGGTCGTCGCGACGTTCCACTCATAGAGAACGGCCGTGACCGGAGGGGGGCCCGCCTGCTCGAAGAGGCGCCACCGCCCGATGCCGGCGAGCTCGCCGACGGCGTCGCCCTCGAGCAGGCGCGGACGATCGACCCGCGTCGTCGTCACCTCGAAGCGAACGGGATAGGGCAGTCGCGAGCGCCACAGGTAGCGGCCGACCTGGCCGATGCCGTCCTCGTCGCCGTCGGCGAGCCGCTCGGCCTCCTCGACCCCGCGCCACCACTCGGGCCAGCGGTCCGAGTCATAAATCGCGTCCCAGACCCGCTCACGCTCGGCCTCGATCAGCCAGGTGGTGAGGAAGCGATACTCGGCCATCTACCTAGGCCCGGCCGGAGCGGAAGCATCCGGCCGGATTAATTCCGGCGAGGCGGCTCGCCGTTGCCGACGTGGGGCGCCTGGTGGTGGACGATCTGTGAGAAGCGGATCACCGTGACCACGTCGTCCTCGGAGATCGGCCTGCCGTAGATCGTCTCGAGGAACTGCATCGTCTCCTCCGGCCGCCGGTGCTCGGGGTTGTCGTGCTCGATGTCGCGCGGCGAGAGCTCGCTGATCTTCTTCACCTCGACGTCGTCGATCACCGCGTCGAAGATCTTCTCCCGCGGGCTGTGCCGGTAGCCGACCGTGATCCAGACGATCTGGCCTCGCTTGTACTTCCGCGACTTGTCGCCCAGGCGGATCGTCGCGGTCTTGCGGCCGCGCTTGAGCTGATCGATGAAGACAGCCGAGTAGAAGTTGAGCGCGTAGGTCGCCCCGTCCATGCATGGCGAGACTACCTGCCGGAACCGGCGCATGATCTGTGTACACCTTTGTACGCTGATCGCATGAGGGGGATCACAGCCGAGCGGCTCCCGCACGGGCGCCATGGCCTCACCCGTGAGGAGGTCGAGGACTCGCAGCGCTCGCGGATGCTGCGGGCGATGGCGGAGGCGGTGGCCGAGAACGGGTACGCCTCGACCCCTGTCTCGGAGGTCCTGAAGCGCGCCCGCGTCTCCCGCGAGACCTTCTACGAGCATTTCGCCAACAAGGAGGAGTGCTTCCTCGCGTCCTACGACGCGGCCGCGGCGCTCGTGCTCGCCGCGATGGGCGGGGGCGCCACACCCTCCGGCGGGGCCGCCCTGCTCGACCACGTGCTCGAGCGCTACCTGGGCACCCTCGCCGCCGAGCCGGCGGTCGCGCGGACCTTCCTGATCGAGGTCTACGCCGCCGGCGACGCCGCGCTCGCCCGCCGGGTCGAGGTCCAGCGGCGCTTCGTCGACCAGGTCGTCACCTGGACGAACGCGCGCAGCGAAGAGCAGCGCTTTACCTGCGAGATGGTCGTCGCCGCCGTGATCGGACTGGTCACGAACTGGATCAGCGCCGGCCGGACTGAGCGCCTCCCCGAGCTTCACCAACCCCTGATGCGCCAGATCGAGTCGATGCTCACCGCGAGCGGGCTCGACACCTCTTCCTGACCAGCCAGAACCCGAAAGGACCCCATGCCAAGATCGAATCCGTCACTCGAAGGCCGCCGCGTCCTGATCACCGGCGCCGCCCGCGGGATCGGCGCGGCCCTCGCCGAGCGCCTGCACTCGCGCGGCGCGCGCGTCGCCGTGGTCGGCCTCGAGGAGGAGCTCCTCGCCGACGTCGCGGCGCGGTGCGGAGACGCCTACTGGGCTCGCTGCAACGTCGCATCGAGAGAGGAGGTCGAGGAGGCGACCGAGGGCGCCGTCGAGGCGCTCGGCGGACTCGACGTTGTCGTCGCCAACGCCGGCATCGCGGCCCAGCTGCCGATCATCGGCGGCGACCCTGCGGTGATGGAGCGGACGATCCAGGTCAATGTCCTCGGCGTCTACTACACGCTGCGTGCCGCCGGCCCGCACATCAGCCACGAGAACGGCTACGCGCTGCCGATCGCCTCGGTCGGAGCGGCGATCCACCTGCCGCTGATGGGCGCCTACAGCGCGTCGAAGGCCGGAGTCGAAGCGATCGGGAACTCGCTGCGGATCGAGTTGAAGCCCACCGGCGCGCGAGTAGGCGTCGGCTACTTCGCCGAGCTCGACACCGACATGACGAGCCGAGGGTTCGGCACCGAGGCCGCAAAGAAGCTCACCTCGGGCGGCGTCTCCCGGTTCCTGCGGGTTGCTCCGCTCAAGGTCGGGATCGACGCGCTCGAGCGAGGCATCGCGCGGCGTTCGCGCCGCGTCGTGGCTCCGGCGACCGCCAAGCCGCTGCTGCCGCTGCGCATGTTCGTGCAGCCGATCGTCGACGTCGGCGCGCAGCAGGGCCTGCGCTCGGCGCTCGAGATCGCCCGCGAGGAGAACGCGCCGCTGACCACCCCGCAGCCCGAAGAGGAGCCGGCCGGCGTTCAATGAGACGTCGAGCGGCAGCCACGCTGGCGGTAGCGCTCGCCGCGCTTGCGGCGGCCGCGCCTGCCTCCGCGGAGCAGGCCGTCGAGGAGATCGCCTTCGAGGCCTCCGACGGAATCACACTGCACGGCACGGTCTCCGGCGAAGCGCCGCTCGTCCCACGACCGCTGGTCGTCGAGTACAGCCCCTACGGCCAGGGGCCGGGCGGGCCACCGGTCGGGCCGAAGTTCAACTACGTCCAGGTCCACGCCCGCGGCACGGGCCGCAGCGGCGGCGCCTGGGACATCATGGGCCCGCGCGAACAGGCGGATATCGCGGAGAGCCTGCGCTTCCTCTGTGACCAGCCCTGGAGCTCGGGGAAGATCGGGCTCTACGGGTTCTCGGCGAGCGCGATCGCGGCCTACTACGCGTTGAGGCAGACCTCGCTCCCGTGCGTCGAGACCGCCGCGCTGCTCGCGGGAACCAGCTCGACCTACCGCGACCTGATCTTCATCGGCGGCATGCCGAACCTGGCGCCGGCGGCGGTCGTCACGACGGCGATCGCCAGCGCGTTCTTCACCAACCTGCCCGGGCGGTTCGGCGACGACCCGCAGACCACGCTCGAGGCGATCGAGGCGCAGGGCGGTGTCATCAACGCGCTCCAGGCCTTCACCGCGCACACGACCGAGGACGCGTTCTGGCAGGAGCGCACCTTCCCGGGGCCGAACGGCCCGCCCGACGTACCGATCCTCGCCGCCACCGGCTTCTACGACGTCGAGTCGCGTGGTCCGTTCCAGACCTTCCAGGCCTCGCGCGAGAAGGGCAGCCACCTGCTCGTGATCGGCGCGCACGACGGCGCCGCCGGCGGATCGGGCGGGGTTTTTCCGCAGATGGAGCGATGGTTCGAGCACTATCTGCTCGGTGTCGACAACGGGGTCGAGGAGGAGCCTCCCGTCGAGCTCTACGTCGGCCACGGCAGCCACGAGAAGCTCACCGGCGGTGAGTGGACGCGGGTCGAGGCGAGTGACTGGCCCGTGCCGGGGACCGCGTGGCGGGCCCTGCACCTGAGCGCCGAGCGCAGCGGTTCCTCGGATTCGCTGAACGACGGCTCGCTCGGGCTCGAGCCCGACGCCGAGCAGGTGACCCAGTCCGAGCCGACGGTGCCGTCGAACACGTTCGCGACCGACCCCTACACCACCGCGACCGTGACGTCGACCCAGTCGACCAACCTCTCGGAGGCGGACTCCCTCACCTATACGACCGAGGAGCTCGCGACGCCCGTGGTCTCGGTCGGCCCTGCCTCATTCCAGGTGCGGCTCTCGAGCACCTCGCCGGAGACCGACATCGTCGCCGTGCTCTCCGACGTCGCCCCCGACGGCGAGAGCCACCCGGTCGCGGCGGGCCGGCTGCGCTCGACCTTCACGGAGATCGACCGCTCGCGCTCGCTCACCGATCCGGCGAGCGGCGAGATCGTCCAGCCCTTCAACGACCTCTCGGCGAAGCACGACGTGCCGCCCGGGACCGCGCGCGACTACTTCGTCGAGTTCTGGCCGATCGGAAACCGCTTCGAGCAGCGGCACCGGATCCGGCTGACGCTCGCCGGGACACCCGCCTCCTTCCAGCCGAGCGTCCCGGGCGTCAACTCGCTCGCGGTCGGTGGGGCCGACGGAGCGCGCCTGCAGTTCCCCGTGCTCCCGGGCTCCGACATCTGCGCGGCGCTGGAGGCCGCTCCTTGCCCGGCGGTGGCGCCGAAATCGGAGCAGCAGAGCTGCCTGCGAGGCCGCGCGCACGTCGGCCGCAACTCGATCGCGAAGCTCCGGCTCGGGAAGGCCCGGCGATCGTTCTCACGCAAGAAGGTCAAGCCGGTCGAGAGCCGCCGGCGCGAGCTCGATTACTGCGTTCGCGGCTCGGACGCGCAGGCCAGCGTGGTCTTTCCTCGCCGCGGGGGCAAGGCGCGCGCTGCGCTCGTCGCCAGCACGGCGCGGGGCCATCGGGTCCGGGGGATCGGAGTCGGAGCGAAGGCCCGGCGCCTGCGCAAGCGCTTTCCGGAGAACGCCCGCCTGGCCAGCTCGCTCGTTCTCGCCGGCCAGGGCGGGGGCGGATCTTCGGACTCGAGGACGGTCGCGTGAGCTTCGTCGCGGCCGCCTCGAATCGGCTGATCCGGCACCCGGCGGCCCTGCACCGCTACTTCGCAAGGGCCGGGCACTCGACGGCCTAGCCGCCCTCGAACCCCGCGCGGCCAAGCAGCGGCACGAACCGTGTCGCGCCGAGCGAGGAGGCCACGAATCCGGCCCCCGTGGCCGGGTCGGCCTCCTTGCTCGTCCGCCGGAAGGCGGTCAGCATGTCCGCCCGCCGGCTCGCCACGGGGACGACGAGCCGGCCGCCGACGCGTAGTTGGTTGAGCAACTCGGGGGGTGGCGCCGGGGCCGTGGCGTGGACCGCGATCGCGTCGAAGGGAGCGCGATCGGGCAGCCCCTCGCTGCCGTCGGCGGTGACGATCTCGGCGTTCTCGATCCCAAGCTCGGCGAGCGTCTCCCGGGAGCGATCCGCGAGCTCCGGCACGCGTTCCACGCCGATCACCTGCCGGGCGAGGGCGGCCGCCACCGCGGTCGAGTAGCCGGAGCCGCTGCCCACGTCGAGGACGAGCTCCTCGCCGGAGAGCTCAAGCGCCTGGGCGATCGCGGCGACGATCCACGGCTGGGAGATGGTCTGCCCGTGGCCGATCGAGAGCGCGCCGTCGTAGTAGGCGCGTCGCTGCTGAGATTCGGGCACGAAGCGCTCCCGTGGCACCGCCGCCATCGCGGCCAGCACGCGCTCGTCGGAGATCCCCCGCCGACGGAGCTGACGATCGACCATCCGCTCGCGCTGGGCGGATGGATCTCTCGCCACGGGCGTCCCCTAGAAGATGTAGCCGCGGAGGCGGCGCGGCTCGAGCACGGTCACGCGGCCGCGGCCGACTCGAACGACTCCCGCTCGCTCGAGCGTCGCAAGGAAACGGCTGACCGACTCGCGCGACGTGCCGGCGAGTTGGGCGAGGTCCGCCTGGGTCATCTGGATCGTCACCCCGTCGCGAGCCTCGAGCGGCGCCTCTTCCGCGATCAGCTGGGAGAGCACGCCGGCGACCCGGCTCGGCACGGTCTGGAACGACTGGCGGGAGATCCGCTCATTCGCCTCCCGCAGGCGGCGGACGAGCGCGATCACCAGCTTCACCGTCGTCTCGGGCGCCACGGCGAGCATCCGCCGCATGTCGGCTGCGGGCAGCGCGAGCAGCTCGCACTCCGAAAGCACCTCCACGCTTGCCGAGCGTGGCTCACCGTCGAGCATCGCGAGCTCGCCGAAGACGTCTCCCGGGCCGAGCGTCGCGAGCGCGATCGCGCGGCCGTCGGGGTGCTCGCGGGTCACGCGAAGGTCGCCTGTGCGGACGATGTAACAGGCGTCCGATCCGTCGCCCTCATGGAAGACCCGCACGCCCTTGGGAAAGGAGCGCGGGACCGCGACGTCCGCAATCCCGCTCAGCTCCTGCTCGGAGAGCTCAGAGAAAAGCGGGACGCGGCGCAGCAGCTCTAGGGTCGCGCCCTCGGTTACCACGGTTGGAGTATCCCGCGACGGGCGGTCTCGTGCCGCGTATGCTCCCCTGGCTAGGAGTAGTACATCCGTCCAGGGAGAGGGCAAGATGGATTCGAGCGCGCGAACCCAGGCAGGGGTGACCGCCGGATTTGCCGGCTCTGCCGCGGCAAGCGGTGGCGATGCCGCGACTCAGGCTGTCTCGGCGGCGATCGCGGAAGTGGGCGGGGAGACATCGCTGCTCATCGCGTTCACGTCCGCTCTCGATCCGCAGGCCGCCGCAGAGGAAATCGATGCCGCCGCGGGGGACATCCCCGCGGTCGGGATCACCGGCAAGGGGACGATCGGGCGCGACGGGATCGTCGAGGAGGGCTGCACCGCGATCGCCTTGGGCTCCTCGATAACGGCCGGAATCGGCCTGCGCGAGAACGCCTCGGACGACCTCCGAACCGCGGCGGGTGAGGCGACGGCCGACGCTCTCGCGCCGCTCGACGGATCGCCGAACTCTCTGCTCCTCCTGCTGCTCGACACGCCCAGCTCCGACCAGGCGGACGCCGTCGCGGGCGCCTATGACGTCGCCGGACCCATGGTGCCGCTGGCCGGGGGCGGCGCGGGAGGGCCGGAGCCGCGACAACTAGTGGACGGCAGGGCGATTCGCGAGTCGGTGCTCGCGATCGGGATCGCCGCGCCGAACGGAGTCGGCCTTGCGACGGCGCACGGCTGCGAGGCCATCGCCTCCCCCTCGATCGTCACACGCTCCGACGGCCTCAAGGTGACCGAACTGGATGGCCGCCCGGCGACCGAGGTCTACCTGGAGGCGCTCGGGTACGGCGGGGTCGAGCTCTCGGACGAAGAGTTCGAGGCGCTCGCCGTCACCCACCCGCTTGCCCAGCCGGAGCTGAACGGCGACACCCGCCTGCGCCACGTCCGCTGGCGCGAGGGCACCTCGCTCGCATGCGCGACCCACCTTCCCCCGGGCGCCGCGGTCGAGTTCACCCACCAGGGCCCGGCCGACATCGTCGCCGCGGCATCGCGCGCGGTCCAGCAATCGGTCGCGGACCTGGGCCGGCCGCCGGCCGCCGCGCTCATCTTCGACTGCGCCGGGCGCAAGGGCGCGATCGGCGGTGCGCTCGGGCTCGAGTCCTCCGCCCTCTACTCGGCCTTCGAGTCAGTGCCGCCGCTCGCCGGGGCCTTCACCTATGGCGAGGTCGCGCGCGCACGTGGAGCGAAGGGAGACCGAAACCATGCCGTCGTCGTCGCGACCCTCGCCTGACATGACCTCCACCGACGAGGCGCGGGCGGCCGAGGACGACATCCGCGACCGCTTCATCGAGGCCTCGCGACGAGCCGAGATCATCGCCCTGGTGAACGCCGCGCGCGAGCCGCGCGGGCTGGGACGGGCCGCCGCCGAGGAGCTCTGCGAGGTTCACGAGGCGGAGATCGCCTTCATCGTCGACTGCGGCGAGAGCCGCCGCGATCGCGACGTGATCGGCGCGGTCGGCGCCGACGCGGCAACGGTGGCCGCGGCGCTCGACGAGAAGCGGTGCTCGCAGGCGCTCTCCTCCGACCGCGCCGAGGAGATCCACGGCGAGACGGCGCTGATGCCGGGCACCCGCTCGGCGATGCTCCACGGGCACGTCCTCGAGACCGGCCGCGCGGTCGTCGTCGGCGTCGCGCGGACCTACCGCGAGCCGTTCTCCCCACCGGAGCGCGCGCTTCTGGAGTCCGTAACGACATCGATCGCGCTCGCGCTCGAGCGGCTCTGGGTACTCGAGGAGCGCCAGCGGCTGATCGAGCGGCTGAAGGACTCCTTCATGGGCACGGCGGAGGCTCTCGCGAACGCGCTCGAGGCGAAGGATGACTACACGGCGAACCACGCCCAGGAGATCGCGGGCCTCGCCGTCGCCGTCGGCCGCCGGATGGGCATGAGCACCGAGGAGCTCGAGGACCTGCGCTATGGGGCGGTCTTCCACGACATCGGCAAGATCGCCGTGCCGGACGCGATCCTCTCCAAGCCCGGCGCGCTGACGCCCGAGGAGCGCACCGTGATCGAGCGCCACGCCGAGGTCGGCGCGCAGATCATCGCGCCCGTCCCGTTCCTTGCCGGCGCCGTGCCGATCGTCCGCCACGACCACGAGCGCTGGGACGGCGACGGCTACCCCGACGGGCTCGAGGGCAAGCGGATCCCGCTCGGCGCCCGCATCGTCTTCGTCGTCGACGCCTTCCACGCGATGGTGTCGGACCGCCCCTACCGCAAGGGGATGGCCGAGGAAGAGGCGCTCGCCGAGCTGCGGGCCAACGCCGGCACCCAGTTCGACCCTGAGGTCGTGGGCGCGTTTCTGGCGGTTCGCGGCGAGCGCTGACGAGAGCGTCAACGCGGCGACCTAGGGCTTCAGCTTCTTCCCGGTCGTGAACAGGTACTGCGACCACGCGACCATCGCGATCGCCATCGCCGCGGTAACGCCGAAGGAGAGCCAGAGGCTCGCGTCGGAGACGCCGAGGAAGCCGTAGCGGACGGCGTCGACGATGTAGAAGATCGGGTTCGCGTGGGAGAGCTCCTCCCACGGGCTCGCGAGCGAGGTCACCTGGTAGAAGACGCCGCCGAGGAAGGTCAGCGGCAGGATCACGATGTTGTTGACGAACGTGTGGTGGTCGAAGGTCTCGGCGTAGATGCCGACGATGATCCCGAGCGAGCCGAACAGGGCGACGAGGAGAATCAGGGCGAGGCCAGGGCGAAGGGGTTCTCTACCGGCGCCCCGGTGAGCGGGATCGCGAGCGCCATCAGGCCCGCGCCGATCAGGAGCGCCCGGTAGGCGCCGCCGATCGAGAGGCCGAGGTTCATCTGCCAGGGATGCATCGGGGCGGAGAGGACGTCGTGGATGTAGTGGTCGGAGCGGGCCTGGAAGATCGAGCTCGAGTTGTTCGAGTAGGCCGCCTGCGCCATCGCCATCGCGATCAGGCCCGGGACGATGAACACGTCGTACGGGAAGCCGGCGACCTCCTTGATGCGGGTGCCGAGCGAGAGACCGAAGACGACGATGAAGAGGACGGAGGAGACGACCGGTGCGAGCATCGTCTGGGTCCAGAGCTTGGATACGCGCAGGATCTCGCGCGCGGAGAGCCAGAAAAGCGAGCGGGCGGGGTGCGGGGTCACCGGCCCACCGCCTCCAGGTAGACGTCCTCGAGTGTGCCGACGCCGTACTGCTCCTTCAGCGACTGCGGATCGGAGCGGGCGACTACCTTCCCGCCCGAGATCAGCGCGACGTCCTCGCAGAGCGCCTCGGCCTCCTCGAGGTAATGGGTGGTGAGAAGGATCGTCGTACCTGCGTCGTGCAGGCGGCGGATGTAGCGCCAGAGCTCGCGGCGCAGCTCGATGTCAACGCCGGCGGTCGGCTCGTCGAGGATCACCAGCCGCGGCTGGTGCAGGAGCGCGCGGGCGAGCTGCAGCCGCCGGCGCTGGCCGCCGGAGAGCTTCGGCGCGCGCACGTCGGCTTTCGAGCCGAGGTCGAAGACCTCGATCATCTCCTCGGCCCGCTCCTGCGACTCGGCCTTGGTCAGACCGAAGTAGCCGCCGTGGTAGACGAGTGCCTCGCGGACGCTGAGGAAGCGGTCCAGGTTCGGATCCTGCTCGGCGACTCCGAGCATGCGCCGGGCCTCGAGCGAGTCGGCCGGCAGGCCGAAGACCAGGACCTCCCCCTCGGTGATGCGGATGAGGTTCGAGACCGCGCTGATCAGAGTGGTCTTGCCGGCGCCGTTCGGGCCGAGCAGGCCGAAGAACTCGCCTGCGGGCACCTCCAGGTCCAGGCCCTCGAGCGCCAGCGTGCCGTCGTCGTAGCGCTTGGTGAGGCCGCGGATCTCGAGAGCCGGGGCGGTGCTCTCCCCGCTCATCTCATGCAGATGAGATCGAGCCGAACCGGACGCGAAGCGGAGGATTCGGCGGTTTTTATGTTGGTTCCCCGTCGGCCCCGCACTTGATCTTCTCGACCAGGCAGTTGCGGACGCGGTTGCGGAGCGCCGAGCGCTTCCATGCGTCGAAGAAGTCGCCGTGGGCGAGGGTCGCCTCGTCGACACCGATCGATAGGCGGACCTCGGAGCCCCCGAGCGAGTCGTAGAGCAGCTTGTAGCGCAGCCCGGGCACCGCCACCGGGTGGTCCTTCGGGCACGCGCCGGCGACGCTGTAGGCCATGTGGGAGTAGTGGTCGGGGGAATCGCGCCGCTCACCGTCCCAGCAGTCGGGGAAGTTCAAGAGCAGCTCCAGCGGGTTGCCCTCCGGGCACGGCGGGATCGTTCGCTCGCTCGGCATGCCGCTGCCGCGGCAGCTCCAGCGGGCGGCGCCGCCCGGTGGGCCGTAGTCGTAGCCGGCGACCACCCGGAGGCCGCGCGGCCAGAGACGCAAGTCGTCGCGATCCTCGTGCGAGGAGACGTAGTAGAAGGTCCCCTCGAGGACGTCGATCGACGCGCCGTTCTCGTCCTCCAGGGTCGGGACCCAGTACGAGGACTTGTCGCCGCGCGGGGCGCAGGTCGTCGGCGCCTTGCGCAGCGACTTCGCGGTCGAGTACGCATCGGTCGAGGTGTTGCCGAAGAACTCGTGCATGTGCGAGTTGCCAGGACGGCCCGGGTAGACGATCGGGTCGTCGGGAGCGCGGTGGCTGGACGGGCAGTCGGCGACGAACTCCGCGACGCGCACGGGAGCCGCCTGCGGCACCGCCGCGATCAGCAGCATCGCTCCGGTCAGGAGCAGTAGGACGAGGCCCAGCCTAAGCGCGATTGACATCGCCGCAAACGGTAGGGAATCGCGCCCGCCGGGCCGCTACGACTGACATCGGGGGCACCAATAGGTGGCCCGGTTGGCATCGCCCTGCCCTCGCACGCTGATCGCGCCGCCGCAGTTCCGGCAGCGCCGGCCGTCCGCTCGGTAGACGTTGTGGGGACGGCGCCCTTTGCGGATCGAGATCTGCATCACGCGTTGATTGGCAAGCACCAGGTCGGAGGCCTCCTCGGGCTCGAGGTCGGCGATCCGTCGCCAGGGGTCGATGCGACTCGCCCACAGGGCCTCGTTGCGGATCACATTGCCGATACCCGCGATCACGCGCTGGTCGAGGATCGCCTCCCCAACCTCGCGCCGGTCGCCCGAGGCCAGCAGGCGACGAGCGGCGGCGTCGGGGTCGAAGCCCTTCGCGAGCGGGTCGGGGCCGAGCTGCATCAGGCCGGGGTCGTTGCGGATCCGCGACTCCGAAACCAGCCGCAGGATCTTCCCGCCGGACTGTGCGGCAATCGAGCGGCCGGAGGCGAGCAGGATCCAGGGCTTGCCGTAGGGCACTCGCCCATCGTCGAAGACACGCCAGCGCCCGTTCATCCCGAGGTGGCTGTGAAGCGCGAGGCCCTCGGAGAAGTGGACGATCAGGTGCTTGCCGCGCGCCTCGACGCTCTCGAGGGTTCTCCCCTCCAGAACGCCGGCGCGACCGTGGATCGGCGAGCGCGGGTCGGGCGTCTCGGCCCGGCCGATCTCCTTGCCCTCGAGCGCGGCCCGCATCCGCCCCGCGATCCGGTGAATCGTGTCGCCCTCGGGCATGAACCGAGGCTAAGGGTCGTAGGACCCGGCGACGCCATAGGCTCGGCGCATGACCCCGGAGGAAAATGTCGCCGCGGTTCGAGACTTCGTCGAGCGGGCGTGGAACAACGGCGAGGAGGAGGTTTTCGAGGAGCACCTGGCGCCGGACTTCTCGCATCCGGGAGGGCGCGAGGAGTTCAAGGCGATGGTGCTCAGTTTCCGCTCCGCGTTCCCCGACTTCCATCTGGAGGTCAGCGAAATGTTCGGGGCCGGCGACCGGGTGGTGACCCGGTTCACGATGCGCGGCACGCACGAGGGCGAGTTCATGGGGATCACGCCCACCGGCCGGGCGGTGGAGTTCGGAGGGATCGCGATCGACGTCATGCGCGGGGAACAGCGCATCGACGGCTGGGCGCAACTCGACCGCCTCACGTTGATGACCCAACTCGGGGTCGTCAAGACCTAGGTCGCTCAATCGCTCCGGCGCTTCGCGCGGACCCTTGCGACGATCCGCTCGACCTCGCGGATGATCAGGGCGGGCTGGCTGAACATCACGTAGTGCGAGCTCCGCTTGGCGATCCGCCAGCGGACCCCCGGCCTGATGTGGGCGAGGTCACGCTGAGCCTGCCTCCACACCCGCTCGGCCACCTCGGTCGTGAGCCCCTGCGGAAGCCCCTCCGGCAGCGGCAGCGGGATCTTTCTCGAGATCACCGTCATGGGCAGATCCCCGGGGATCGGCCGGCGTTCGGCGGCGCGGATCATCTCGGCGAAGCTGGGGATGAAGAGGATCTGCTCCAGATCGGGGTAGTCCAGCCCCTCGATCGGACCGTTGTTGAGCCCGTCGTACTCCTCCATCTGGGCGGGCGTGAAGTGATCCTCGAGGAACTCGTTGAGCGCGTCGACCTGCACGAGACCGGCGACCTGCTTCGGATGGTTCGCCGCGAAGAGGCGGTTGATCAGGCCGCCCGTCGAGTGCCCGGCGAGCACGAACGGCCCCTCCAGTCCGGCCCGCCGAAGGAGCCGGCCGAAGTCTGCGGACGGGTCCCTGGCCGTGCGCGGCATCGGCACGGGGGTGGAACGGCTGAACTCGGTGGCTCCGAGCGTCGTGCCGGGCCGGTCGTACTCGCAGACGCGCGTGAACTTCGCGATTCCCTGCTGGACGTAGGGCTTCGGCGTCGATTCGTCCTGGGCCACGCTCCAGAAATCACCCCGGCTGCGTAGCCCCGCCTCGAGCATCACGATCGGCTTGCCTGCTCCCCGGCATTCCATGTAGAGCTCGCGCCCTTCGTCGAGCTCGACCGGACCCGCGAAGTGGCCTCTGCTCGGTGTCGCGGCGGACTGTGCGGCCGCCGGCGCGGCGAGGACGACAAACGCGAGGACGAACGCCAGCCATCCACCACGCAAGATCATCCGAATCTCCATGCCGAAGGGAATTTACGCCGCCGCGACGAGGCGGCGTGGCTGGCGGGAGAAGCCGGCGTCGACCAGGGTCTCCTCGAGGTCCGAGCCGATCGCGGGCTCGCCGTCGATCCGCTCGATGCCGAGGCGCGGGACGATGCCGTTGGCGGCGGCCTCGGTGAGGGCCTCCAGGGCGGCGGCGAACTCGTCCTCGCCGAGCGAGCGCAGGCGCAGCAGGCCGCGGCCGCCCCGTTCGACGTAGAGCAGCGGCTCGCCATCGCGCATGACGAGGAAGGCGCCGGCGACACGGCTGGGCTTGCGGCCGCCCTCGAGCTTCGGCCAGGAGAGGGCCGCGCCGTACGGCTGCGCCGGGTCGGTGGCGGCGAGGACCAGGTGCTCGCCATCGCCCTGGGGCAGCGAGCGCAGCCGCTCGATCGCTCCGCCGAGCGCGAACTGGGCGCCGCCCAGGCCCTCGACGAAGTAGCCGCGGCGCGCGGTGCCGAGCATCTCCAGGTTCGAAAGCTCGCCGTAGACGCTGGAGAAGCCGCCGGGAACTCCCTCGGCGAGGACCGACTCGCGGGTGACGATGCCGTAGCGCTCGAGCATCAGCTCTGACTGTGCGCGGAGGCGCGGTCCGATCGTCGTCTCCTCGCTGAAGAGGTGGGAGGTGAGCGACCAGCGGCCCTGCACGGCCTGCCCGGTCGCCGCGCGGCGGGCGGCGAAGCGGCGGCCGCGGCGCTGCCGGTCGCGAACGGAGGAAAGCCGTGGCGCGCGCAGAGGGGCGAAGGCGTCGTTGGTCGCCTCGCCGGCCCAGGCCAGATCCCAAAGGGCCTCGTGGAGCTCCTCGGGGGCGAAGTCGAGCTCGGCGACCAGGTCCACCCAGAACCCCGGCCGGGCCGAGAGCAGCTCCCGGATCGCATCGTGGATCTCGCCCTTCGGCGATTCGAGCTTGTCGTTGCCGGGCGGCGGGCCGGCCAGCCGGACGTCCTCGCGGAAGTAGAGCGCGATCTTCCCGTCCGTCCGGCCGAGCGCGCCGGCGCCGATCCAGACGATCTCGCCGCCGGTCGTGAGCTCGTCGAGCCAGGCCGGGCTGTAGGCGCCGAGGCGGCGCGGCAGCACGTCGCGCTCCCAGACCTGCGGCGTCAGGGCGACGCCCTGAAGCGGCACGAGCGCCTCGCGCAGCCGGTCCGGGCCCGCGCCGGCGGGCCGATGCGCGTCGACGTTCTGCCAGGCGGGCAGGAAGCGGGCGAGCTCGCGCGGGTCGGCGGGCTCCGCCTCGGCGCGCAGATGGGCGACGCTCGCGCGGCGGACGCGGCGCAGGACCTCCGAATCGCACCACTCTCGCTCAGTCCCGCCGGGGAGCAGCTCGCCACGGACGATCTCGCCGGCTCGCTCGAGCTCGCGCAGCGCCGGCATCGGGTCGACCCCGTAGCGGCCGGCGAGCTGGGCCGTCGGGAACGGCCCGTGCGTGCGGGCGTAGCGGCGGACGAGGGCGAGCATCGGGTCGGGCACCGGCTCGAGGAACGACTCGGGCATCCCCGGTGACGGGGGAACCCCGAGCGCGTCGCGGTAGAGGCCGGAGTCCTCCCCGACGATCCACCGCTCCTCGCCGTTGATCCGGACCTTGGCCGCGCGGCGCTCGTTCTCGAGCTTGCCGAGCATCGACGCGGCGGAGAAGCCCTCGACGACGCGCGCCTGGCATTCGTCCTCGGTCAGGTCGCCGAGCCGCCGCAGGACGACCTGGAGCGCGTCGCGATCCCGAGCCTGCCCGTGCTCGGTGAGTTGCTGGAGCGACGCCTCGACCTCGACCAGCGCGTCGGGGTCGATCAGCTCGCGCAGCTCCTCCTGGCCGAGCAGTTCGCGGAGCAGGTCGCGGTCGAGCGCAAGGGCCGCCGCGCGCCGCTCGGCGTTCGGCGTGTCCCCCTCGTACATGTAGGTCGCGACGTAGTCGAAGAGGAGCGAGGAGGCGAAGGGCGAGGCTGTCGACGTCTCCACCTCGACCAGGGAGACCTTTCGCGTCTGTAGGTCGCGAAGCAACCGGTCGAGCGAGGGCAGGTCGAGGACGTCCTTGAGGACCTCGCGATAGGTCTCGAGGATGACCGGGAAGCGTGGGAAGTCGCGCGCGACCTCGAGCAGGTTCTGCGCCTTCAGCCGCTGCTGCCAGAGGGGCGTGCGCTTGCCTGGATAGGCACGCGGGAGGAGCAGCGAGCGGGCGGCGTTCTCGCGGAATCGAGCGCCGAACAGCGCCGAGCCCGAGAGCTCGCTCACGACCAGGTCCTCGACCTCGTCGGGCTCGATCAGGACCAGGTCGGACGGCGGTGGCTCGTCGGCGTCGGGGAGGTGGATGATGATCCCGTCGTCCGACCAGATCGCGTCGGCCTCGATGTCGTGCTCGGCGCGGATCTTCGCCGCGAGTGCGAGGCCCCACGCCGAGTGGACGCGGCCTCCGTAGGGGGAGAGGACGCAGAGCCGCCAGTCGCCGATCTCGTCCCGGAAGCGCTCGATCACGATCGACTCGTCCGAGGGGACGACGCGGGTCGCGGCCTGCTGCTCGCGCAGGTAGGCGACCAGGTTCTCCGCCGCGCGCCGGTCGAGCGAGAACTTCTTCGCCAGCGTCGCCGGCTTCATCGAGACCGCCTCGCGGGCGAAGGCGCCGATCGCCTTGCCGAGCTCCGCCGGGCGGCCGATCCCGTCGCCGCGCCAGAAGGGGACCGCGCCGGGGACGCCGGGCGCCGGCGTGACGATCACGCGGTCGCGGGTGATGTCCTCGATCCGCCAGGTGGTCGCGCCGAGCAGGAAGGTCTGGCCGGGGCGTGCCTCGTAGACCATCTCCTCGTCGAGCTCGCCGACCCGGCGGCCGTCGGGGAGGTGAACGCCGTAGAGGCCGCGGTCGGGGATCGTGCCGGCGTTGGTGACCACGAGTTGCCGGGCTCCCTTGCGGCCGCGGACCGTGCCCGCGGATCGGTCCCAGGCGACCCGCGGGCGCAGCTCGGAGAAACGCTCCGACGGGTAGCGGCCGTCGAGCATGTCGAGGACGTTCTCGAGCTGCTCGGGAGAGAGCTCCTCGAACGGGTCGGCGCCGGTGACGAGCTTCTCGATCTCCGCGACCTCCCACTCGTCGTCGGCGACGATCGAGACGAGGTGCTGGGCGAGAACGTCGAGCGGGTTGCGGGGGATCACCGTCTCCTCGATCTCGCCCTCGCGCATCCGGTGGGCGACGACGGCGCACTCGAGCAGGTCGGCGCGGAACTTCGGGAAGATGCGACCGCGGGAGACCTCGCCGAGCCCGTGGCCCGCACGGCCCACTCGCTGCAGGCCGCGGGTCACCGACTTCGGCGACTCGACCTGGATCACGAGGTCGACGGCGCCCATGTCGATGCCGAGCTCGAGCGAGGAGGTCGCGACCAGGCAGGGAAGCTGGCCGGACTTCAGCATCTCCTCCACGACCAGGCGCTCCTCGTGGGCGAGGGATCCGTGGTGGGCGCGGGCAACTTCGACGATGGGGCGCCTCGCCAGAGGGCCCATGGCCAGCCTGTTCTGTCGCCGGGAGCTCCTGTTCCGGCTCCTCGTTGGCGAGCTCGTTCAGGCGTTTCGCGAGCCGCTCGGCAGCGCGGCGAGCGTTGACGAAGATGATCGTCGAGGTGTGCTCCCGCACCAGCTCGAGCAGCTCCGGGTAGATCGCCGGCCAGATCGAGCGGGGATTGACGGCCCCGTCGAAGTTCGGCTCCCCGTCCTTGCTCGGCTGCTCGAGGTCGGCCCCGGGCTCCGACATGTCTTCGACCGGGACGTGGATCTTCAGGTCGAGCTTCTTCTTGATGCCGACGTCGACGATCTCGACCTCGCGCCGCGGGCCGACGAGGAACTTGCCGATCACGTCGAGCGGCCGCTGGGTGGCGGAGAGACCGATCCGCTGCGGGTCCTCGCCCCCCTCGGCGACCACACGGTGGGCGAGGCGCTCCAGGGTGAGCGCGAGGTGGGCGCCGCGCTTGGACTGCGCGACGGCGTGGATCTCGTCGACGATCACGGCCTCGACCCCGGTGAGGATCTCGCGCGCCCGCGAGCTCAGCATCAGGTAGAGCGACTCCGGCGTGGTGATCAGGATGTCCGGCGGCTTGCGGAGCATCGCCTGCCGGTCCTTCTGCGGCGTGTCGCCGGTGCGCAACCCGACCGAGACGTCAGCGCCGGTGCCGGCGAGCGGCGCGCGCAGGTTGCGCTCGACGTCGTAGGAGAGGGCCTTGAGCGGCGAGACGTAGACGAGGCGAACGCCGGGATGCGGCTCGGCGTCCTCGGCAGCCGCCGCCTTCTCCCGCGCCAGCCGGTCGATCCCCCAGAGGAACGCAGCCAGGGTCTTGCCGGAGCCGGTGGGCGCGCAGATCAGCGCGTTGGCGCCGCCGCTGATCGCCGGCCAGCCCATCGCCTGCGCAGGCGTGGGCGCCTCGAAGGAAGCCTCGAACCAGCGCCGTACATCGGCGCTGAACGGCTCCAGCGGGCTCGCTTCAGGCGTGGTCTTCTTCGTGGCCATGGGTTGGTTCGGCACCCCGCATTGCGTGAGTGCTCAACCCATAGATCTTACGGACCGCCGCAGCGGGCTTTGGCCCGCGGAGATGCGTCAGCTCAAAACGGGAGCAAGCTGATCGGCGTCGAGGTTCCGCGCCGTCGGCAGGGTCACCCGCACTCGACCCTCGGCTTCGAGCAGCTGCCGCGGGCTGACGATGGTCAGGCCGACGACGGAGCGATCAGGCCCGAACCGAATTGCGTGGCCCTCCGGGGTCTCGTCGAAATCCACCGCCGACGCTGGGTCGCCGACGTGGAGGTAGAGAACGTCCGCGTCCGCGTCGTAAAAGACGTTGTCGAACGTGGTATCGCCGATGGTGACGCTCATGGTTTCGATCGAAGGCCGTTCGCGCGATTCTCTCGATATGCGGGAGGAAGTCGCGAAGGAAGCGTGGCTCCACGGTTCAGCTGAACCGCGGGTCGAGACAGAAGCGGGCGATCCCCTAGCTACCAGGGAAGATCGTCCGCGATGTCGGCGAGGCGCGGAGCCTCTGTGTCGCGACCGGAAAGCTGCGGCTCCGACCCGTTGAGGGGCCACTCGACGCCGACCTCGGGATCGTCCCACGCGATCCCGGACTCGGTCTCGGGGTCGTAGTAGGAGGAGAGCTTGTAGGTGACGTCGGCCTCCTCGGACAGGACGAGGAACCCATGCGCGAAGCCGACCGGGACGAAGAGCTGGCGGTGGTTCGAGTCCGAGAGCTCGTGGCCCTCCCAGCGGCCGAAGCTGGTCGAGTCGCGACGCAGATCGACCGCGACGTCGAAGATCGCGCCCCGCGGGCAGCGGATGAGCTTCGCCTGGCCGGGGCTGGTCTGGAAGTGCAGGCCGCGCAGGGCTCCGCGGCGCGAGCGCGAGTGGTTGTCCTGGACGAACTCCTCGACGACGACGCCCAGCTCGCGCCAGTCATCCGCCCGGTAGCTCTCCACGAGGAAGCCGCGATCGTCGCCATGCGGCTCGGTCTCGACGAGGACCAACCCGTCGATCTCGGTCTCGATCTGGCGCGGCATTAGCCCAGCGCCTTGCCGTAGTGCCGCTCGTAGTACTCGCGGTAGTCGCCGGAACGGATCGGGCCCCACCAGTCCTCGTTCTCCCGGTACCAGTCGACGGTCGAGGCGAGACCTTCTTCGAATCCGACGTCGGCCTTCCAGCCGAGCCCTTCGGTCCGGTCGGCGGAGAGCGAGTAGCGGCGGTCGTGACCGGGGCGGTCGGTGACGTACTCGATCAGCGACTCGTCGCGCCCGGTCAGCTCGAGGATCCGCTTGACGACGTCCATGTTCGGCAGCTCGTCCGGACCGCCGACGTTGTAGACCTCGCCGGCCTCGCCGCGCTCGAGCACGACCGAGATCGCGGTGCAGAAGTCGCTGACGTGGAGCCAGTTGCGGACCTGCATCCCGTCGCCGTAGACCGGCAGCGGGTCGCCGGCGAGGGCGTTCAGGATGCAGAGCGGGATCAGCTTCTCCGGATACTGGCGCGGCCCATAGTTGTTCGAGGCGCGGCAGATCAGGGCGTCCGATCCGTACGTGTGGTTGAAGGCGCGCACGAGCAGGTCCCCACCGGCCTTCGAGGCCGAGTAGGGCGAGGATGGCTCGATCGGCGAGGCCTCGGTGAACGTCCCGTCTTCGATCGACCCGTAGACCTCGTCGGTCGAGATCTGCAGGTGGCGAATGCCCGCCTCCCGCGCGGCCTCGAGCAGGACGAAGGTGCCGAAGACGTCGGTGGTGATGAACTCGCCGGGGGACTCGATCGAGCGGTCGACATGGGACTCGGCGGCGAAGTTGAGGAGGGCGTCGCAGCCCTCGAGGGCGCCCCGGACGGCCTCGCGGTCGGCGACGTCCGCCTCGACGAACTCGAGCCGCTCTTCGTTGAGGCCCTCGAGGTTCTCCCGCCGGCCCGCGTAGGTGAGCTTGTCGAGGACCCGCACGGTGTCCCCGGGGAACGCCTCAAGGCGGTGGCGGACGAACCCGGAGCCGATGAAGCCGGCGCCGCCGGTCACGAGCAGTCTCATGCGGCCACCGCTCGCTCGGCGAGGTACTCGGCCAGGCCCGAGCGCCACGGGGGAAGCTCGATCGCGTCGTCGCGCGCTGACTGGAGGACCGAGTAGGCGGGCCGGGGTGCCGGCCGGGCGAGCATTTCGGTCGTCGCCGCCATCACGCGGGTCTCGGCGCCCGCCTGGTCGAAGATCTCCTGCGCGAACTCGAACCAGGAGCACTCGCCGCCGCCGGCGACGTGGTGGATGCCGTAGTCCTCGCGCTCCACGAGCTCCGCGAGGGCGGCGGCGAAATGAACGGTGTAGGTGGGGCAGCCGACCTGATCGGAGACGACGAGCACCTCCGGCTCGTCCGCCAGGCCCAGCATCGTCTCGACGAAATTCTTCCCGTGGCGGCCGAAGAGCCAGGAGGAGCGGACGATGTGGGTGCGGGGGTTCGCGACCGCCGCCGAAGTTTCCCCGCCCAGCTTCGAACGCGCGTAGGCGCCGAGCGGGTTCGTCGGGTCGGACTCCAGGTAGGGCCGGCCGCTGCTGCCATCGAAGACGTAGTCGGTCGAGATGAAGACGAAGCTCGCGCCGACGCCGTGCGCCGCGCCGGAGAGCAGGGCGGCGGCCTCGTCGTTCAGGCGGGTTGCCTCGGCCTCGTGCGACTCGGCGCCGTCGACGTCGGTCCAGGCCGCGCAGTTGATCACGGCCTCGGGCCGGTGCTGGGCCAGCGCGCCCTCGACGGCGGGGCCGTTCGTGATGTCGAGCTCGCGGCGCGTGAGGCCGACCACCTCGTCGCCCCGCGCCTCGAGCGCCGGGACGAGGTCACGCCCGAGCATCCCGCCCGCTCCCGTAACCATCACCTTCAAGGGATCGTGATCTCCGCGTTGTCGCCGACGATCATCCGCAGCGTCTTTGGCAGGCCGTCGGAGCTCGACAGGTGGACGTTGCGACCGAGCAGGCTCGCCTCCATCCGCGCCGGCAGATTCACGATGCGCGCCCCCTCGAGCAGGATCGAGTGCTCGACCTCGGTGCCCTCGACGACCACGCCCTCAGCGATCGCGGTGTAGGGGCCGACGTAGGCGTCGGCGACGCGGGCACCCGCGCCGATGATCGCGGGGCCGCGGACGACCGCGCGCTCGAGCGTCGCGCCCGCCTCGATCACGACCCGGCCCTCCACCTTCGACTCGGCATCGAGCTCGATGTCGATCCGCCGCTCGATGTCCTCGAGGACCAGGCGGTTCGCCTCGAGCATGTCCTCGAGCTGGCCGGTGTCCTTCCACCAGCCGCCGACCGTGCGTGACTCGACGCGGCGGCCCTCGTCGATCAGGCGCTGGATCGTGTCGGTGATCTCGAGCTCGCCCGCGCGGAGACGGCTCGATCGAGCGCGCCGCATCGAAGACGTCGGGGGTGAACATGTAGACGCCGACGAGCGCCAGGTCGCTCGGCGGGTCCTTCGGCTTCTCGACCAGCCGCACGACTCGGTCGTCGTCGAGCTCGGCGACGCCGTAGTGGCTCGGGTCGGGTACCCGCGTGAGCAGGATCAGCGCGTCGGGCTCGGAGCTGCGGAACTGATCGGCGAGGTCGCGGATCCCGTCGCGGAGGAGGTTGTCGCCCAGATACATGACGAACGGGCTGCCGGCGAGGAACTCCTCGGCGGTGAGCATCGCGTGGGCAAGGCCGAGTGGCTCGTCCTGGGTGATGTAGGTGATCGATGCGCCGAAGGCCGAGCCGTCACCGGTGACCGCGCGGATCTCGTCGCCGGTCTGCGGCGAGACGATGATCGCGATCTCCTCGACGCCGGCTTCGACCAGCGCCTCGATGCCGTAGAAGAGCACGGGCTTGTTCGCCACCGGAACCAGCTGCTTTGCCGAGGTGTGCGTGATCGGGCGCAGGCGAGTGCCGGCGCCTCCGGAGAGGATCAGGCCCTTGAGGCGCTCCATCGGAGCGCGAAGGGTACCTGCGGCCTGCGAAGCGGGGGGCTAGTACGTCCCGCCGAGCTTGCGGTGGTCCCAGGTCGCGGTGCGCACGGGCTCGAAGCGGATCGCGACCCGCTTCGGGGCCTGCGCCTCGAGCGCCGCTGCGGCGTCGCCCTCGATCGAGTCGATGCCGTCCGTGTAGCGGACCGTCAGCTCCTTGCCGAAGTCGACGACCCGGTCGACGTCGCGGATCAGCTCGGCCTCCGCCTCGACCTGGATCCCGCGGAGCTCCTGGTATTCGGTCCCGGTCTCGATCAGCAGCGTGGCCTTCGGGTCGCGCTCCAGGTTGCGGACCTTCTGCGACTTCCCGTAGGTCCAGACCCAGATCTCGCCGTCGCGCACGACGTACCAGAGGGGCATCACGTGCGGCCAGCCGCGCGGGCCGATCGTCGACACGTGGACGACGCGCTCGGAGTCGAGCAGCTCCGCCTGCTCCTCATCGGTCAGCTTGATCTGGTCTCGGCGGCTCATCTCGGCTCCAGTCGTAGGTCGTCCCACGGGCCCTCGCCCGCCATCGGCTGCATCTGACCGGCCAGCCAGCGCGGCTGGAGGTCGTCGAAATGGGGGCTGCCCGGTTGGCCGGACTGCCCGGTGAAGGCCTGCCAGCGGCCGGCATCCGGATCGGCCATGTCGATCACCATCCGCCAGCTCGGTGCCCAGACGGCGGTGAAGGGGTCGTTGGGGTCGAAGGCGATCTGGCTGACCGTCTCCTGCGCGCCGCCGACCTCGAGGGTGCGGTTGAAGATCCGGTCGAAGAGGCCGTTCGCCTGCCCGAGCGGGTGCGGGAAGGTCATCTTGTGGACGCGGCCCCAGCGCCATCCGTTCATCTCGGGGCCGTAGCGGTCGGCGAGGTAGTCCAGGGCGGCGCGCAGGGAGTCGAGGGCGAGCCCGTCCCAGGAGCGGCCGACCAGATCCTCGTCGCCCTCCTCCCAGAGGTCCATCAGCCGGGTCTGCCAGCGCCATGGGGAGGTGACGTGGGTTGTGAAGCCGGTCGTCGAGCGGTCGAGCCAGCGGTCGGTCAGGTCGCGGTCGCGGATCGCGGCGCGCGCGACCTCCCGTGCGAGCCGGATCGTGAACGCCTGGTAGATCGTGGCCGCGACCGAGTCGCGTGACATCCGCCCGTCCCAGCTGCGCAGCCGCTCGATCGCCGCCGTCTCGCGCTGGTCGCGAGCGCGCAGGCGGGCGAGCCGGTGTGCGACCTCGAGGCCCGGGATCGAGAGGTCGTCGACCTGCATCTCCGCGAAGCCGTCGGCGTCGTGCTCGGTGCGCTCGGTGATCAGCGTCTCGATCCTGCGCGCGCGGTAGCCGTCGAGGTACTCGCTGGAGATGTGGTGCGGGTAGTCCTCGGGCTCGATCCGGTTGTTCGCGGTGACGAGGAAGCCGCGCTGGGGGTCGCGGGTCTCCGGGAGGTCCTCGTAGGGGACGTAGCCGTCCCACTCGAACTCACCGGTCCAGCCCGGCTTGGGCAGGTCGGGGCAGTCGCCGCCGCGGACCGGGATCCGGCCGATCAGCTTGTAGCCGATGCTGCCCTCGCGATCGGCCCAGAGCAGGTTGGAGGCGGGCAGGGTGTGCGGCGCGAGGCGCTCGACCAGCTCCGGCCCGGTGCGCGGTTCGAGCACGCAGGTCTGCGCGGGAGTGACGCACGGCATGTCGAGCGCGGCGAAGCGCAGTGCGAGCGGCTCCGTCTCGTCGGCGCCGAGGATGTCCGTGACGAGTGGGCCGTGGTTCGTCAGCCGCACGTTGAGCACCTCCGGCTCGGGGCGGCCCTTGACGACGATCTCCTCGCTCACCTCCTCGAGCGGATGCCACTCGCCCTGATGCTCGTAGCGGCCGTCCTCGATGCGCTCGATGTAGAGGTCCTCGACGTCGGCCATGACGTTGGTGAAGGTCCAGGCGACGTCGCCGTTGGAGCCCATGAAGATGCCGGGGATGCCGGGCAGAGTCGCGCCGCGCGCCTCCCGGTCGCCGTGGCGCAGGGCCGCCTGGTACCAGATGCCCGGCATGCTCGGGGGGAGGTGCGGGTCGCCGGCGAGCATCGGCGCGCCCGACGCGGAGCGCTCGCCGCTGATCGCCCAATTGTTCGAGCCGGTCGCCTCGACCGCGAGGCCCAGCGTCTCCCGCACCCGGTCGATCTGCTCGACCAGCTCCAGGCCCGGGCCCTTGAAGCCGTCGCCGGGGCGGGTCGCGATCGGGTGGCCGATCGGGTAGGTCGGGTCGAGCTTCGCGGTCAGCTCGGGCCCGAGCTCGCGCGCCATCTCGGCGCGCATCAGCTCGCGCTCCCAGTTGGTCGAGAGGCCGAAGGCCAGGAGCTTCGTCGCGGCGAGCATGTCGGCCGGGGTCCACGGATCGAACGGCAGGCGCAGGACCTGGAATTCGAAGGGGAGCGTCCGCTCCGATGCGGCCGCGTTGACCCCGGCGCAGAGCGCGTCCATCTCCGCGCGGAGCTCGGGCTCCAGGCTGGCCACCTCGCGCTCGGCGACGCGGCGGAAGCCGATCGTCCGCATCAGGCGGTCCGTCTGGAGCGTCTCGTCCCCGGCGATCTCCGAGATCCGACCGGAGGCGGTGCGGCGGTAGAGCTCGAGCTGCCACAGGCGGTCCTGCCCGTGGCAGAAGCCCTGGCCGAACCAGAGGTCGTGCTTCGTCTGCGCGCTGACGTGGGGGACGCCCCAGCGGTCGCGGCGGATCTCGACCGGGCTCTCGAGCCCCGCGACGGTGATCGCGCCGCTGTGCTGGGGGAGCGGCCGGCGAAGGAGCTGGTACCAGACGCCCGCCGCGGTGCTCGCCAGGGCGCCGGCGATGGCGCCGCCGGCGATCGCGAGCGGGGCCGAGAGGCTGCTGCCGCTGCGCCGGGATCGCGGGCTCATGTCAGTTGGATATCAGCAAGGCGCCCTTCGGCGTCGAGCTTCTGCAGATGCGCCTCCATGACGATCGCGGCCGCGCCGCGAAGCTCGGGCGGCACGTCGTCCCAGGCGGCGTCGAGGAGCTTCTCCTTCGAGCGCTCGCCGGCGTCGAGCGCGGCGAGGAGTTTCCGCTCCCGGTCGAGCTTGTGCTCGATGTATTCGGTGACCTTCGCCCGGGGGTCGGTGATCCAGGGTCCGTGGCCGGGCGCAGAGCAGGGAGGCATCGAGATCCCGCAGCCGCTCGAGCGATTCGAGGTAGGCGATGAGCGAGCCACCATCGGGCGGGACGAAGGTCGACCCCTCACCAAGCACGAGGTCACCACAAAACACGACATCGCCAAACGTGAAGACGACATGGTCGGGGGCATGCCCGGGCGTGGGGACCACCCCGAACGGGCCCGACCGTTTGGGGTCTGACCCCTAATGGTTTGCGGAGGCGTCGGGCGGCCACAGGATCGGCTCGCCGAGGCCGGGGCGCCCTCCGCGTGGTCTCCGTGTGAGTGCGTCAGAAGCACGCCCGCGATGCCTCCCAGCGCGTCGGCCGCCTCGCGGATGCGCGCCAGGTGGCCGTCGTCGGCCGGGCCCGGGTCGATCACGTAGGCCCGTCCGTCCTCCTCAACGACGAACGTGTTCGTCCCTTCGAGCGTCATCGGCCCGGGGTTGGGCGCGACGATCCTCAGGATCTCCGGGTGGCCGGGCGCGTGGTCGGTCAAGCGGTTGAAAACTACCCGCGAGCGGACGCCGACCGTGGTTGACTACGCCGCCTGATCGCGATC
>CAWAUB010000001.1:0-248482 GCA_963785155.1 uncultured Thermoleophilia bacterium | reverse complement strand
CGCGTTCCTTGAGCTCGGCTAGTTCGTTCATGAGACCTCCTTGCCGGGGACGGATAAGGCGATCAAACCCCAAACCGTGGTCCGCACATCACACGATCCGTGTGAAACCCAGGCACAGCCGGTGCTGATCAGAACGCAACGGTGACCGGGAAGGTCGCGATCCATGCCGCTGTCCCAACGAAGACGACGCAGCCGAGCGCCAGGATCACGGCCTGACCCGTTCGACCGCGGATCCGCGTGCTGAGCCCGGCTAGGAACAGACACGACGCGAACAGCACGACCGCGAGCACGTAGCGATCGGCGCGGTCAATGTCTTCCGTGGCCGCCGCGCCGGCGGTGTCCGCCGCGGCTGCCTGGGTTGCCGCATCCTGGGTCAAGGCCGTCTCGTACCTCGCCGTGAATGGGCTCGAGGCGTCGCCCGGGCGGGCGAACGGCTTGGAGGCGATCCATTTCTCGAATTCCGGCGCTAACCGATCGGTAAAGCGCGCGCGATAGAAGTCGGCGAGCTCGGCGTCGCCCTGCAAATGGGCGTCGACCCACTCGAAGTAGAGGGAGATATCGATCTGCGCCTCCCGGTTTGCATCGTCGGCCGATCGTGTCGACTCGATCCGGCTCGCGTTGGCCTTCTGCTGATGCTTCGCCTGTTCGCTGTGCCATCGAGCTGCCTGATACCCGGCCCAGGCCGTCGCGAGGGTCGCAAACGCGAGCAGCAGGGTTGAAACGAGATCGATCCGCCGCTGAGCCTTGGCCTCTCGCTCGGTGGGGGGGTCTGACTCATTCATTGGGGCACTGGGGCTCAGACCCTTTCCCCGGTCTCATTGCAGGGCAGCGCACCGGTCTGGCCGGTCAGGTCCCGCTCCTGTTCGAGAATCCCGATCGTTCGCTCCATCGCCGCCGGATGAAGGCCACCGAAACCTTCGCGGTACGGGTCGTCGAGGTACTGGATCAGGAGCAACATGGCCGCGAACGCGCCGATCACCGATCCGATCAGCATCGCCTGGCTCCGTGCCCGTTCGGCCCGGTCGGCGAAGAACAGCATGTACGCGAACGTGACTAGCCCGATCAATAGGAGCACCACCCAGAGCGGGCCCGGGATGACGCCCACGGCCCCGTGGATCCGGTCGCGGCGTGCCTCCTCGCGCTCGGCGGTGCGATCGAGCCAGTGGTCGTAGGCAGACTGCTGCGCAGCGCTTCGCGGAACGGCGCCCTTTAGCGTCCTGAACATCTCGACGCCCCAAGGGTTGGCCTTGTCTCCGGCGGCACCGGACTCAAGGGCCGGCCACTCCTGGTAGACGACCGTGCGGGCGTAGCAGGCGAGCTCGTCGCTCAACTCGGAGCGTACCGAGGCTGGGAGGAATTGAGCAGTCTCGAACTGCTGCGAAACCGCAAGCGCCTCGGCCTCGGCGCCTACGCGGGAGTTGTCGTAACTCGTGAAGGCGAGGAAGATGATGAAGCCCAGCAGTACCGAGAACCCGGTCGCGAGGACGCCGAATCCGCCGGCCGCTCTGTCGCCGTCGGCGAAGTAGCTTCCCTCGGGCGCCTTGCGACGAACCGTGAGCATCGCCGCGATGGCGATGCCCGCGGATGCCGCGACGACGAGAAGAGCCCAGATCGGGTTCATTCAGGCCCCAGAACTCGGTCCCTGGGCCCGCTCAGCCCAGGATTTTTGCCTTCTGGGCTTCAAACTCCTCGTCCGTCAAGACGCCCTTCTCGCGCAGCTCACCGAGCTTCTCCAGCTGCTCCATCGGGTCGGGGGCAGGGGGCGCAGGCGGCTCGGCGTAGGCCTGCTGCGGAGGGGCCGCTTGAGCGTCCTGATCGGCCCACCGGTTCGCTTGTCGGCGAGAGACGCGGTTGCTCACGCCGGTCGCCGTTCCAGCGACTACGGCAGTCCGTGCGACACCTCTGATCAATCCGGGCATTTGGTCTTCCTTTCGATTGTCGGGACGGCTATGAAGCCGAGGTCACAGGTTCAGCGGATTCCGCCGCGTCGAGAGCGGCGATCACGGACTGAATCGGGATCCGACCGTTGGCGACGAGCTGTGCGCCTGAGCGACGCAGCGCTGCAGCGAAGGGAGCCGCCCAGCGGTTCTCGTATACGAGCAGTCCGGCGGAAGTCCCTGGATCCAATGCCTGGGCCGCCTCGTTGAGGTCCTCTTCGGAGATCAACTCGGAGGAAGCGCCCAGAAGATCCTTGAGTGCGTCGCTTTCGTCGGCCAGCGAGGAGATGTCCAGCGTTTCAACTGAACCGTCCTCAGCCTTCCTGAGGAATGCCAGGTCGATAACGCGGATCAGGCCCCGGTCAACGAGGTCGACCAGTATCGGCGCCGCCTCTCCGGTTGGCTGGCGACCTGGCCACTCGATGACCAGATAATCGATCGGGCCCATCTGATCAAGCTCATCCGGCACGCTGAACTCCTTTCGAGGGAAACGGTTTCGGGAGTCGACGCTATGCCGGGGCCGGGGTTCGTTCATCACCCCGTTCGGATGATTCGCCAATCGTCTGTTCTAATCCCCGCCGTTCGGAAGTGAAACCCCGAGGGCGAGCATGATTTCGGGGGCCGCTGCGACCACCCTGGGTCCACCGACGTGGACGGCGACGGCACGCAGCACGCCGAGAAGGTCGTCTGGGCTGGCGCCCGCCTCGAGGGCGTCCGCGACCTGCCAGGCATACGATGCCGGCGGCGCGTCGAGCGCCACCATCGCGGCGATCCGCACCAGGCAGGCCGTCCGATCTTCAAGACCCGGGCCCGCGACGCGGTTCTCACCGAGCTCGAGCAGCTCGTCGAGTATCCGGCCTTCGCCACTGGAGATGCCGGCCAGGGCCTGCCGGGTCTGGGGTGAGACCGCGTTCATTCGGTCTCCTTCCTTGGTGGGGGGCGAGGAGGGGCGGATCGCGACTCCCCGGTTCGTAGCGGGATCACACACCCGGATCGAGCGCCTCGCATCACCCACACCGAATGATCCGCGGGCCAAAGATCACCCGGTTCGGATGATGGTGGACGTGGTGTGCCGGTCTACCGTCGCCGCAGCCGGCCCCGATCGGGAGCCGGAGACAGGGCCACCCGAGGTGGCTCGACAACGGAAGGAGCGGCGATGAGAGGTGCAGGAAGGGTCGTATTCGTGGCGTTCATGCTGCTGATGCTCGGCACGATCAACGTCATCTACGGCATCGGTGCCCTCGATGGCGCGAACTACTTCGTCAACGACACGAGGTTCATCCTGAACGACCTCAACACGCTCGGCTGGGTGCTGATCGTGCTCGGGGTGATCCAGCTGACCGGCGGCTTCTCGCTGATGGCCGGGCAACACCTACGGCCGTGTGATCGGCGTCGTCGGCGGCACCCTCGGCGCGATCGGGGCACTGTTCTCGATGGGCGGCGCCAACCCGTGGTGGTCGCTCTGCGTGTTCCTCCTCTGCATCTTCGTCGTCCATGGGATCGTGGTCTTCGGCGAGGAAAAGCGGGAGGTCGGGACTCCGTAACCGGTCAATGGCGCAGCGCGATCGGCATTCGGTCGATCGTGCCCGCGCCCGGCCCGTCGCGGCCCAAGGGAGAGTCCGAATGAAACCGCCGTCGCACGAGGAGAGACCTGGATGACCAAGAAGTTCAACGGAAAGATCGCGCTCGACATCCGGGAGTCGGTGCCGGACTGGACGCCGTTCCTGCCGGCGCAGGCTCCCGAGGGCGCCCCGAACGTCCTGATCATCGCCTGGGACGACGTCGGTTACGGGACGATGGACGTCTTCGGTGGCCCCGTCGAGGCGCCGAACATGCGGCGGATCGCCGAGCGGGGGGTCCGGTGCTCGAACTTCCACACCACGGCGCTCTGTTCTCCAACCCGCGCCTCGCTCCTCAACGGTCGCAATGCGACCTCGAACGGGATGGCGACGATCGCCGAGTTCGGTTCCGGCTTCCCGGGTATCTCGACGCGCATCCCGATGGAGAACGGGATGCTCTCGGAGGCCCTTGCCGAGGAGGGTTACAACACCTACTGCGTCGGCAAGTGGCACCTCGCCCCGGGCGACGAGACCACGATGGCCTCGTACAAGGGCCGCTGGCCGCTCGGCCGGGGGTTCGAGCGCTTTTACGGCTTTCTCGGCGGAGAGTCGAACAGCTGGTATCCCGATCTCGTCTACGACAACCACCCGGTCGATCCGCCGGGCACACCGGAGGACGGCTACCACCTCTCGAAGGACCTCTCCGACCGGGCGATCCAGTTCATCCGCGACGCATGGGCGGTCAATCCCGCCAAGCCGTTCTTCATGTACCTGGCCTCGCAGGCCGGCCATGCGCCCCACCACGTGCCGAAGGAGTGGGCCGACAAGTACAAGGGCCGCTTCGACCAGGGCTACGAGGCGATCCGCGGCGAGATCCTCGAGCGACAGAAGGAGCTCGGCCTCCTGCCGGCGGATACCGAGCTCTCCCGGATCAACCCGCACGGAGAGCCGGACATCACCGGCCCCGACGGCCAGCCGTGGCCGCTCCTGGACACGGTCAGGCCGTGGGACTCGCTCGACGACGACGAGCGACGCCTCTTCTCGCGCATGGCCGAGGTGTACGCCGGTTACATCTCCTACACGGACGACCAGCTGGGGCGGGTGCTCGACCTCCTCGAGGAGTCGGGGCAGTTCGACGACACGATCATCGTCGTGGTCTCCGACAACGGCGGCAGCGGAGAGGGTGGCCCGAACGGGACCTTCAACGAGTGGCGCTTCTTCAACGGGATCCAGGATTCGACCGCCCTAACGATTCCCCACATCGACGAGCTCGGCAGCCCCTCCTCCTACAACCACTACAACACCGGCTGGGCCTGGGCGTTCGACACCCCGTTCCCGTATTGGAAGCGTTGGGCCGGCTACGAGGGCGGCGTCGCCGACATGTGCCTTGTCTCCTGGCCCGCCAAGATCGAGGCGCAGTCGCAGCCGTGCGGCCGGTACATGCACGCCGTCGACATCGTGCCGACGATCTACGACCTCCTAGAGATGGAGCCGCCCGAGACGATCAAGGGCGTCCGCCAGAGCCCGATCGAGGGCGAGAGCTTCGCCGCCTCCCTCCACGGCGCCGAGGTGCCGGGAGGGCGGACCCAGTTCTACGCGATGCTGGGCCAGCGCTCCATCTACAGCGACGGCTGGCTCGCCTGCACGATGCACCCGCCGCTCAGCGGCTGGGGGAGGTTCGACCTCGACGTCTGGGAGCTCTACCACCTCGACGAGGACCGGGCTCAGTCGACGAACCTCGCCGAACAGGAGGGGACGCGGCTCGAGGAGCTCAAGAGCCTCTGGCACTACTACGCCGGGATCTACAACGGGCTGCCGCTCGACGACCGTACGGCGCTCGAACAGATCCTCGCCGAACGTCCGCACGCGGGCGTCGACCGCGAGCAGTACGTCTACTTCCCGGACTGCGCCGACGTTCCCGAGGAGGGCGGGGTGCGGATCACCGGGCGCTCCTACACGATCGCGGCCGGGCTGCGGCTCGACTCGGCCGACGCGCAGGGCGTGATCTACGCCCACGGCGGCGTCGCGGGAGGCCACAGCCTCTACGTCAAGGACGGCCTCCTTCGCTACGCCTTCAACTGGGTCGGGACGCACCTCCAGGATGTGGTCGCCGATCGCCCGGTGACGCCCGGAGACCACGTCTTCACGGCGGAGTTCTCGGTGAAGGGAAAGAACGAGGACCCGGCGATGCCCGGGTTCGCGGGAACGCTCACGCTCTACATGGACGACCAGGAGGTGGGTAGCGGCGAGATCGTCACCCAACCCGGTGTCTTCTGCCTCGTCGGTGACGGGATCTGCGTCGGGCGGGACAGCGCCTCGCCGGTCACGCCCGACTACAAGCCGCCGTTTCGCTTCACGGGCGGCACGATCGACAGGGTCGTCGTCGACGTCTCCGGCGAGCGCTACATCGATCACGAGGCCGAGGTGGCGGCCTGGTTCATGCGCGACTGAAGCGCGGTCAGGTGATCCGGATGAAGCGCACCTCCCTCGCCCTCGTCCTCATCGCCTCGTTCGTTCGGTTGCTGGGCGGCTTCGCGGTCTGGACCGCCCGCCAGATCCTCAACACCGACGACTGGGTCGAGACCAGCTCCGAGCTGCACGCCTCCGACGTCCTCTCCGACGAGGAGCTGGCGGCGGAGAAGAAGCGGATACCGGGCGAAGAGAGACGGGCGTTTGACCTCACACTTTCTTAGTGGGGACCTTTAGTGGGGACCTACGTGGGGGGCCCGGAGCCCTTCTGCCTTCCATGCAAAGCAGAACAATCGCTCCGCCGAATCTCACCATTCAGTGTGGGGGCGGCCCTAGCAGCGCTCGTAGAGCACCCAGCTCTCGTTCTCGCCTGAGCGCTGGAAGCCGGCCGGCACCGGCGCGGTCAGCTCGCCGGGATCGTTCGGGTCGAGGGTGAAGTTCTCCTCGACCTCGGGATTCGCTGGGTCGAAGAAGTAGCCGGCCTCGGGCTCGACGCGAACGAGCTCGCCGTCCTCCTCGCGAACCGCGGTGAGGATCTCCGAGGGACGGCGATCCAGCCAGAGCGCGAGCAGCGGCACCGGCCGGTGGTTGGGCACGGTGACCGGCACGCAGGCGTCGTCCACCGCGCCCGAGTCGGCGATCGCCTTTAGGTCGTCGCGGATCTCCTCCTGGGCCGCGATGGAGCCCTGGAGGTTGTGCAGACGGTCTCGCTGGCTCGGCGCGAAAACGATGAAGGCGACGACCACCAGGGCGCCGAAGGCCATCCACCAGGGCCGCGCCGGGTGCTCGCGCGGGAGCTTCATCCAGCCGAAGACGCCGGCGCCGCAGAAGACAGCGAGGATGACGGCGGCGAGCATCGCGTAGCGGGTGATCACGGCGAGGCCCGCGATCGCGAGCAGCGCGAAGGCGCCGGCCGCGAGGAAGCCGGCGGCGGCGCCGAGCTTCGCCCGGTCGCGCAGGAGCCAGAGGGTGAGGACCCCACCGCCGGCCGCGCCGAGCAGGACCGGCTCGCGCAGGATTTCGCCGAGCCGGCGGGGGAAGAAGCGGATCCAGTCGATCAGGCCGGTGTCGCGGCCGAGCGTCTCGACGGTGTCCCGCGTGCCCGTCAGGGAGTAGAGGGCGTCGCCGGCGAAGACGATGTCGTAGAGCGTCCAGAGGATCGGCGCGGCGGCCGCGAGCGCGATGAGCCAGAGGAACTGCCGTTGTCTTAAGGCGTGGGAGATGGGGAGGAGGACCCGATTGACCCTGTCGCGGCGGGTTGGCGCGACGACCTGGACGAGCCCGCTCTTCGAGCGATGCGCGGCCTTCAGCGCGTCGACCGCCGACGGCGAGAAGCGGGTGTAGGCGAGGTAGACCACGTAGGCCGCGGAGAAGAGCCACGCCTCCGGTCGCAGCAATCCGGCGAGCGCGAGCAGCGCCAGCACCGGCCACCCGGCGCGCGGCCGCCGCGTCTCGATCAGCAGGGCAGCGAGGACGAACACGATGTAGGGGATGTCGACATAGGCGCGGACGCCGTTCGAGAGGATCGGCTCGCGAGTGAGCACGATCGCCGCGGCCAGCAGCCCGGCGGGCCACCCGAACCAGCGCTCGCCGAGCCGGTAGGTCAGGTAGGCGAGCGCGGCCAGGGAGAGAAACGCGATCGCGACCGTGATCGGCTCCGCGCCGTCGCCGAAGGGGGCGAGCACGAAGCCCTGGAGCGTCTGGAGCGGGTGCGGGGTGGGGGGGATCGGCGCGCCGTAATCGGGCTTCAACCCGTGGAAGATCTCGTTCCCCCAGACGAGCGAGTAGAAGGTGTCGTAATTCGCGAAGCCGTGGCCGAAGGCGAGCCAGATCAGGCCGGCGCCGGCGACGACGATCGCGACGGGGACGAGGGCGCGCAGCGGCGCGGGGAGGTCGCGGACGCGGGCGGCCATCGCGGGCGGACCTTAGCCCGCCCGCCGCGGGTTTACGGAGCCGCGACCGCTGTGACGTTGAGCGCGCGACCCACCGCGTCGACGACGCCCGGGTTCGAAAGGTTCGTGCAGAGAACCTCGACGGTGTAGGTGCCGGGGGGATAGCTCGCGGTTCCCGGCGGGTTCGAGCCGACGATCGAGAGCGTCTCGTCCGTCGGCGGAAGGAAGGGGCTCACCTCGGACGCGTATTGCGGACCGAGGTCGTCGCCCGCTCCCACCGGTCCGGTGTCGAGCTGGGCCCGGCAGCCCGCGAGCGCGGGTGAGACAACGCCCGGTGCGTCTAGACCGATGCTTGCGTCGACGTCGAACACGAAGTCGAACGTCGTGGTGAGCGTGGCCTGGAGGACCTCTCCCTCGGTGGGCGTGTTCGGGATGTCGAAGGTGGCGGTGCGCTGATCTATGCCGATCGCCGTCGGCCCCGGCTGTCCTGTCGGCCCCGGCGGCCCGGGCATGCCCTGGTCGCCCTTCGCTCCCTGTGCCCCCGTAGCCCCGCGTTCGCCCGTATTGCCGTTCGGCCCCTGCTGACCCTGCGGCCCGGTCGCCCCCTCGGGGCCCTTCGGCCCCTCGGGCAGGTTCGACGACTTGATCTTGCACTTGACGTTCTTGTGACCCTTGCCGCCCTTGAAGGCTCCGCGTGGGCAGGAGACCTTGACCTTCTTGCTGTTCGCCAGTGGCGCAGGCTCTGCGGGCGCCCCACTGGCGGTCAGCGCGGCGAACAGCAGGATCGCGGCGAGAACGAGGATCGCCACGGAGGCGGTGGTGTGTCCTGCCCGGGGACTCTGCATCCCTCAGGCATTCGATGAGGAGGTCGCACCTCCTCTACTGGCTCGCGGCGCGCTCCGCCTGTCCCGGCCACCTCGCTGAGCGCGGCGATCTCGTCGCTGATCCACACGGCGAGGTCGTCGATGTCGTCGAGCGCGTCGTAGTCGCCCATCAGGCCCAGGTGGACGCCGCCGTTGTAGCTCATGATCGCGATCGCCAGCGCCTTCTCCGGACCGAGGAACGGGATCGGGACGAGCTGCTCGAGTTCGCGGCCCAGCAGGTAGAGCGGGAACTGCGGCCCGGGCACATTGGTGACGAGCAGGTTGTAGAGCCGGTTGGAGAAGTTGAGCCGCGATGCCTGGGCGAAGATCGTCGGCGGCGCGAAGTCCTGCAGGCCCGCGATCGCCTCGGCGCCCAGGGCCCGCTTCGACTCCTTCAGTCCCTGCATCGCCTCGCGGACGATCCGGAAGCGCTCCCGCGGATCGTCCGCGTAGACCGGCAGCGGGCAGGACATCATCGTGATCTTGTTCCCGAGCGCTCCCGCCTCGTCGGCCGTTCGCACCGAGACCGGCACGCAGCCGAACAGCTCGACGCCGTCGGTCCTCTCGCCCCGGGCACGCAGCCAGCGGGCGAGCGCGCCTGTGACGACGGCCAGGAAGACGTCATTGACGGTGCCGCCGAGGCCGTTCTTGATCGCCTTCAGGTGGGCGAGGTCCGTGCGCACCCACGTGATCCGCCGGTGCGGGCCGAGCGGCACGTTGAGCGGAGACTCGGGGTGCGAGTTGACGAGGCCCCAGGCGACCTCGGCGACGCCCTCAACTGCCTCCCGCGCGCTCTCGAGGGCCGGCGCAGGATCGGTGACCGCGCCGATCGCGCGACGGGTCAGGTTGATCGGGGTCTCGACCAGGTCCTGAATTCCCTTCGCGGCGATCTCGGCATCTGACGGCTCCGGGCCCGGAATCCACGGCTCGGGCCGGGCGATCGGCCCCTCCGGCTCGCGCTCGATGTCGAAGAGGACCGTGGTGAGATCGACTCCGGAGACGCCGTCGACGAGGCAGTGGTGGGTCTTCGTGATCACGGCGAAGCGGTCGTCGTCGAGGCCCTCGACGAGCCAGTTCTCCCAGAGCGGCTTCGAGCGGTCGAGCTGCTGGGAGAAGATCCGCGCGGTCAGCGTCCGCAGCTCCTCGATCCCGCCGGGCCGAGGCAGCGCAGTTCGCCTGACGTGGTAGCCGAGATTGAACTGCGGGTCGTCGATCCACAGCGGCCGGCCGAGCTCGAAGCGCGGCACGGCGAGCTTCTGCCGGTAGCGGGGGACCAGATGCAGGCGGCTCTCGACGTGCTCGAGATGCTCCTCGACGCCGGGCGGCGGGCCCTCGAAGACCATCAACGCGCCGATGTGCATGTGCGACCCGTCGCGCTCCTGCGCCAGAAAGCCCGCGTCGATTGCGCTAAGTCGGTCGATATGTCGAGCCTACTCCCGGGAGACCTCGGGGGCAATGACTAGACTCGATTTCCCGTGGCCGAAGCGTCCCTCTACCGCCGTCATCGCCCCCAATCGTTCGATGCGGTCGTCGGCCAGGAGCACGTCGTCCGCACGCTTCGAAACGCGGTCGAGCGCGACCGGGTCCATCACGCCTACCTCTTCGTCGGCTCGCGCGGAACCGGCAAGACGTCGATGGCGAAGATCCTCGCCCGCTCGCTCAACTGCGTGAACGGGCCGACGGCGACGCCGTGCGGTGAGTGCGAGTCCTGCCGCCAGATCGCGGTCGGCACCTCGCTGGACGTGATCGAGATGGACGCAGCGTCGAACCGCTCGGTCGACGACATCCGCGATCTGCGCGAGCGCGTGGGCTACGTCGCCGCGGCGGGGCGCTGGAAGGTCTACATCCTCGACGAGGCGCACATGCTCACCCGGGAGGCCTGGAACGCGTTCCTGAAGACGCTCGAGGAACCGCCCCCGATGACGGTCTTCGTGCTCGCGACCACCGAGCCGCACAAGGTGATGCCGACGATCGTCGACCGCTGTCAGCGCTTCGACTTCCAGCGTCCGGCGGCCGAGCAGGTGGCCGAGGTCATACGCCGGGTCGCCGATGCCGAGTCATTCGAGCTGGAGCCGGGCGCCGTCGCCGCGATCTCGCGGGCCGCGAACGGGAGCTTCCGCGACGCGCTCGGCACCCTCGACCAGCTCGTCGCGTACTGCGGCACGACGATCGCGACCGACGAAACGCTCGCCGTGCTCGGGGTCGCGGACGCCGAGCTGATCGCCGCTGCCGCCGACGCGATCGCGGCCGGCGACGGCCGTGCCGCGCTCGAGGTCTCGGAGCGGCTCGCAGCCTCCGGCCGCGACGTCGCGCAGTTCGCGCGCGATCTGGTCGACCACCTGCGGCGGCTTCTCGTGGTCCGCACGGCCGGCGAGGTGCCCGAGGGCCTCGCGATCTCCGACGAGGAGGAGAGCCGGCTCGCAGCCCAGGCGGAGCGGGTGCCCGAGACGGCACTGGTCCGCTCGCTCGACGTGATCTCCGCCGCCCTCGCCGAGGTCCGTGAGGGCGACGAGCCGCGCATGACCATCGAGGTCGCGCTTCTGCGCTGCGCCCGTCCCCAGGTCGACCCGAGCCGCCAGGCGCTCAGCGAGCGGCTCGAGCGGCTGGAGGCGCGCCTTGGCGATGGGGGCACTCCAGCTCCGGCACCGGCTGCCCCGGTTCAAGCGGAGGGAGAGCGCGAACCCGCGCCGGACCCTCCGAAGCGGGCTGAGGAGCCCGCCGCCGAAGCCGAGCCCGAGCCCGAGCCGCAGAGTTCCATCGACCTCGAAAAGGTGCTCAGCCTGTGGCCGGGGATCATCGACAACGTCCGCCAGGGGGGCTCCGAGCTGCTCTCGGCCGTCTACGAGGCGGCGCGGCCGCTGGGGGTTGATGGCGACAAGCTGCAGGTCGGCTTCCCGCCGAGTGCCGCGTTCAACAAGAAAAAAGCTGAGGCGAAGGACAACACAGATCGGTTCGCGGAGGCCGTGAAGACGATCGTGGGCGAGCGGCTGAGGCCCGTCTACATCCTCCTCGACGAGGAGCAGATCACCTCGGAGGGCGGGATCAACCTGACCGACGAGGAGCTGATCGAGCAGATCAAGTCGACCTTCGACGCCGAGGAGATCGACGGTGACGACGACGAGCTGAAGGAGAGCGCATGACCCGCGGTGGACCCGGACCCGGCGGTATGCCGGGCGGCATGGACATGAACAAGATGATGAAGCAGGTCCAGAAGATGCAGGCGGAGATGCTCGAGGCGCAGGAGAAGCTGAAGGACGAGACCGTCGAGGCGAGCGCCGGCGGCGGCATGGTCAAGGTGACGATGACCGGCGACCTGGTCCTGAAAGAGCTGAAGATCGATCCCGAGGCGATCGATCCCGAGGACGCCGAGCTCCTCGAGGACATGGTCGCCGCGGCGATTAACGAGGCGCTGCGCGCCGCGCAGGAGCTCGCCTCCTCGAAGCTCGGCGGCGCGACCGGCGGGCTCGGGCTGCCCGGGCTCTAGTAGCGAATCTCGCCGAAGATGTCGAGGCGGCCGGTGCAGCCAGCCCCGGTGCAGGTCGTCTCCCCGTCCAAATCACCGAGCTTGCCCGGCTCGAGCTTCGCAAAACGACGACTGTGAATGCAACGCTGGATCCAGACGCGCCCCTGGTATTCGATCGTCTGCAGTGACGGGTTCGTCTCGATCACGTCGCGCTCGATCTTGAACCTGCCGTCGCATTGGGCCCGTTTCTCCGCCTTGCCGAACAGGATGAACCACGTGCCTGTTCGGGTGTCCTGGCCCACCTGGTCGCGAGGCGTCGACGTCTCGACATGGGCGGGATCCCAATCGTCGAACGGCGGCCCGAAGGAGCTGAAGGTGTCGTGCACGGCTTCGCTCCCAGAAACTATGTCCTGGTCCTTCGGCTTCCACGTCAGGTCGACATCGTGCTTCTTCACGCCGCCTCCCTTGGCCGCGCTCGCAGGCGCCGCGCCGAAGGCGAGCAGGAGCGAGGCCGAAACGACGACCGCCACAGTTGCGTGTCTCATGAATCCCCCTTGTATGCGTCAGCTACGTCGTGAGCGCTTCGAACGGCGGTGGGCCGAGGATCTCGATGCTCGCTGAGCGCTCCGCGACCTCGCGCAACCGGTCCCAGTCCGCCGGTCGTTCGGCGTCCTCGGGCGAGCGCACCGTCTCGCCGGCGTCCCGGTAGAAGTCTTCGCCCGTGCCGGGTGTCTGCAGCCCGAGTACGCGGGCACCGTCGGAAGTCACCATGAACGCGTGTGGGACGCCTCGCGGCGCGACGAAGAATCCACCGGTTCCCACCTGATGCTGCTCGCCGTCGACGTCCACAAGGAGCTCGCCCTCGAGCACGTAGATCGCCTCGTCCTGTTCCGGGTGCAGGTGCATCGGCGTGGACTTGCCCCGCTCCATTCGGTCGTCCATCAAAAGGAACGAGCCGCCCGTTTCCTCGCTTGTGGCCTTCCACGTGAAAACCCCACCGCCGGCGAACCACATCTGCTCGCCCTCTCCGTCTTGCCTGATGATCGGCACTGCTGAGTTCATTGTCTCCCCCTAATGGGACGAAAGTTCCGTAATGGGACGATAGTACCATGTCGTTCCAGTGTCCGTGTCCTACGAAGAGACAGGTCGCACACGTCAGAAGGCGCGCACCCGCGCGGCGCTCGTGACGGCGGCCCGCGCGTTGCTGGCCCAAGGGATCACTCCCACCGTCGAGCAGGCAGCCGAGGCGGCGGATGTCTCCCGCACGACCGCCTACCGGTACTTCCCGAATCAGCGGGAGCTCTTGCTTGCGTGCTATCCGGAGCTCGAATCGCCGTCCCTGCTCGATCCCGATGCGCCGGAGGACCCCGGTGCGCGCCTCGAAATCGTTGTGAGGCGCGTCGGTGAACAGATGATCGAACGCGAGCCGGAACTGCGGGCAATGCTGCGCCTCTCGCTCGAGACACCGGCGCCCGACCCCGAAGCGCTTCCTCTTCGCCGGGGCAGGGTCATCGGCTGGATCGAAGATGCGCTGGCGCCGTTGCGGGACCGAGATGGCCGAGGCCGAGATTCACAGGCTCGCCCTCGCGATTCGCTCCGCCACCGGGATCGAGGCGTTCGTCTGGCTCACCGACGTCGCCGGTCTCTCCCGGGAGGAGGCGGCCGACCTCATGCGCTGGACCGCGCGGGCGATCCTCAATTCCGCGCTCGCGGATCACTGAGCTCAGCCGAGCAGCTCACAGCCGTTGTCGCGCGCGACCTTGCCGACATGCTCGAAGTCCGGCTCCTCGTCGGTGGCCGGCGGCAGGGTGCGGCTCTCGGCCGGGACGCTCATCTCCCGAACGAGGTTCTCGAAGCCACCGGGGGTGCAGATGAACAGCATCCGGCAGCCGTCGGCGCCGACCGTGTAGCGGTGCGGGATGTCACGCGGTCCCATGGCGTAGTCGCCGGCGCTCGCCTCGATTGTCTCGTCGCCGACCTGGAGGGTGACGCTCCCCTCGAGGATGAAGAACGCCTCGTCCTCGCGGTGGTGGACGTGAAGCGGCGCCTCGGCGCCGGGCGGCTCGGTCACCTCGACGATCGTCATCTGTCCACCCGTGTCCTCGGACGTGGCCTTGATCACGGCGAGCGCGCCGAACCACCAGAGGGCCTCGCCCTCGTCGTTCGCGACTGCCTTCACCATGGCCTCGGTCGCAGTCGGTCTTTGTGCTCATGTCGTCTCTCCTTCCGTTCGTTTGGATTCAAGTTCCAGGAGCGAGATCGCGTAACGCCAGGCTGCCGTCGCCGCCGCGGCGGACGACGTTGATGCCGTCGTGCGCAACGACGAGCGCCGTGTCGCGGGCCTGCAGAACCCGTCTGGGATCCGCGAGGTAGGTCAGCCGGCTCCGCCACATCGCTGTGGCGAAGCGCGCGATCTCCTCGCTGCCGCGGGCCTCATCGCCACCACTCGCGGCCACCAGCAAAGCGCCGTCTTCGAAGAGCGGCGTCAATGCCAGTGGATCGCGGGTTACGAAAGCGTCCTCGAAAAGCGTCTCGAGCTCCTCCGGCGTTCGCGCTCCTGGTCTCATCGGTCGCGAACCTACGGACGCGGCGCTCGCCTGCCAATTCCAGAAATGTGGTGTTTACGCCGCACCCCCCGCCGCGTAGGCTTGCCGTCCGATGGGGGCCGAAGGGAAAGAACGGGCCGTGGATCGGATCGCGGAGCTCTCGGGCCGCGGGCTCGACGTGCTCACCCTCTGGCAGGAGTCGACCGAGATCCTTCGGAGCGCGATCCCGCACTACATGTCGCCCTGCTGGTACACGCTCGACCCCGCTTCCCTCTTGATAACCAGCCACTACCAGGCGGAGATCGAGGAGTTCCCGAAGGAGTTCCTCGAGTACGAGTACCTCGCCGACGACGTCAACAAGCTCACAGACGTCGCCCGCTCCGAGCGCGGCCTCCAGACCCTCCACGAGGTGACCGGCGGCGACCCATCGACCAGCCAGCGCTGGCACGCCAACATGGAGATGGGCGGCGATCAGGAGCTGATCGCCGCGCTGCGCACGAAGGAGGGGATCGTCTGGGGCGCCCTGGGTCTATACCGCGAGCCCGACCGGCCGCTGTTCGACCCCGACGAAATCGCTCTCCTCAGCGCGATCGCTCCTCACCTTGCCCATGGCGCTCGCGCCGGGCTCCTCGTCGGTGAGGCCTCGGACCCTCAGTGGCCCGACGCGCCTGGGCTCGTGGTGCTGTCCAAGAAGGGCGAGGTCGAATCGGCCACCCCGGGAGTCGAGCGCTGGCTCGCCGACCTCCCCGACGGCGACTGGGAGGCAGGTGTCATCCCGTCCTCCGTCCAGGCGGTTGCTTCCCGGGCGCTGCGGACGACGGACGACCCGGACGACCCCGGCGAGATCGCGATGGCGCGCGTGCTCGCCGATTCGGGATCCTGGGTCATCCTGCACGGCGCGTCGCTCGTCGCCGACGGCCAGCGGCGAGCCGCGGTGATCGTTGAGGGCGCCCACCCGGCCCGGATCACGCCGCTACTGATGTCCGCCTACGGCCTCACCGACCGCGAGCAGGAGGTGACGCGGCAGGTGCTCCAGGGCGAGTCGACGACTCAGATCGCCGAGACACCTCGTCGTCTCCCCGCACACGGTCCAGCAACATCTGAAGAGCGTGTTCGAGAAGACCGGGGTGCGCAGCCGGCGCGATTTGGTCGGAAAGGTCTTCTTCTCCCACTACGAGCCGAGGCTTCGCGACAACGAGGAACGCGTGGGGGAGGAGAAGCCGCTGCGCGGCGGCCCGTTCCCAGAGGCCTGAGCCCCCCGGTTCAGCGGCTCTTCTTGCAGCTTTCTTCCAGCGTCTCGCCGCGGCGGCAGTCGGCCGTCCCAAAGAGCGGCCCTTGGAGCCTGTCGGTGCCGTCCCCGCCGTCGAGGAAATCTGATCCTCGGGCGCCACCGGTCAGGAAATCGTTCCCTGCGAAGCCGAAGACCTTGTCGTCGTCGACGATCGGGTCGTTCGGCCCAATTTCGGTGCCGGCACCGATGGGGGCGCCTTCGAAGGTGGCCAGGATGTCGCCGCTCGCCCAGTCGACCCCCGATCCACCGTGGACGACGTCGTTGCCGAAGCCACCCAGCAATTGCTGCGGGACGCTCGCATCGCCGCCGGCGCCGCCAAAGATGTCGTCGTCGCCCGCGCCGCCGTTGATGAAATCGGTACCGACGCCGCCGTCGAGTGTGTCAGCGCCTTCGGCTCCGGTCAGGGTGTCGTGCCCGCCGCCGCCCCGCAAGACGTTTTCTTGCTTGTCGGGCGGATACACGTTGGGGTGCCCGTTGGCAAAGATGAGCTCGGCGGCGGCCCCGCCCGTGATCACGTCTTCGCCTAGGTCGCCGAAGGCCCGGCCGCCGTTCATCGTGATCCGGTCCGCGCCGTCACCCCCCTGGACGGTGGCGTACGCAACGTTGCCCGAGGAATCCATGATCTCGCCTCCGCCGGAATCGGGAAGCCCAAACCCGCTGGGGAGAACGGATTCGATTCGGTCGGCGCCATCTTCGCCCACGAGATTCCCCGTACCGCAGATCTTGTCCGCACCCCCAAATCCGTTTACCCCGTCGGCCTCGATCGTCGGAATGTCCTCCACCTGAGGAGGCGCGGCGTAGGGCGCGAGGGTATGGATCACATCGCTGCCGCCGCCACCGATCAGCACGTCCTTTTGCGACTGGTCCTCAGATCCGACGATGGTCGCGTACTCACCCAGGCACTTGGGCGCAAGCCGTAGCGGGACCTGCTTGTCGACGCCACCTACGACGCTGATCCGCCGAGGGTCCACCGTCTTGGTCTCGAAATCGCCCTCCGGTAGGTAACGAGCATCCTTCGGGCCTTGGGCCGTGACGACGTAGGCCTTTCCGCCCTTGAGCTCGAGCGTCGCCACGCCGTTCTTGTCCGTCTCGGTCGGCTTCGGCGCGTCGGGGCCCTTGGCCGAGATCTTCGCTCCCTTGACCGGTTTGTCGTTGTATTCCTTGACGGTGACAACGAGAGGGCATCCCTTCGCCCTTGTGTCGGTGCCGCTTGCTGCTCGGTTCAAGATTGCCTGACAGCCGCGTACGGCGCTGAAGTCCGCGCGCGCAACCTGCTCCGCCTCCACCTTGACCCGCTTCGTTCTGGGATCGAATCTGAGCCCGGACTTGGCTGCGGCGACCTCGTACGAACCGGCCCCCACCTTGATCGCGTATCCACCAAGCGAATCCGTCGTATCGTTGCCCCCCTTCGCCCTCTTGCCCTTCGCGGCCGCTTGAACCTTCACGCCGGCCAGGGGGCAGTCGCCCTCGGAGTCCTCACACGGGCCCGTGACCGTGCCCTCGATGAATGACCCCGGCTCGGTCCAGTGCACCACCGGGTTCTGGGCTCTGCTTGTGTCGGTGCCCGGTTCGCAGGACCAGTCTGGAGGCGGCTCCCCGTACCCGAACGAGACGCCTCCGGTCCAGCCGACTTGATGAATGCCCGCCGATGGCCTGAGTCCCTCGGGGTTCACGTTGTCGCCGTAGGGCGGCGAGACAGACAGCGACTGGTCGCTTTGGTAGTGACCGTCGTAGAACGTCAGCGTGTAGTTCTCCACGCCCTTGACGTCCGCCCAGCGGATGTAGAGGCCCTGATGGCACTCGTAGCCCTCTGAGCTTGACGTGCCATAGGCGAGGTTCACGGCCTGGGCGGGGGCGGTCCGCTCGGCAGCCGAACCGGGCGCCGGTGCGGCAAGGAGCAATCCGGCTACGCCGGCGATGATTGCGGTTGCGAACCGGTTGCGCTGCCTGTCCTTGGCGGTCATTCCACGCTCAACTCCCTTTGAGGGCTGGCGGGATTTTAAGCGCAATCGATCGGGACGCTGGTGGTCTCGGCCGCGATCGTGACCTCGAGTGCTCCGTCGCCTTCGCAGGCGTACGTGCCGTGGGCGGTCCAGCGGCCATTGCTAGCGCTGACCTCGCCGCCCGGCGCCAGGACGCGCACCCCGCTGGTGCCAGCCACCGAGCCGGTTGGCTCGTCGGCGCTCATCCCCTCGATCACGAAGTAACAGCTGTCGGCGCGCCGCAGGACGATGCAGCGGTCGTCGCCGGTGACCTGGGTGACGCGGAGCGGTCCGGCGGGCCCCGTCGATGTCCTCGCAGCCGCGCGGGTCGGGATCCTCGGCGTCGGTCACGCACCGGTCGTCGCCGGAGCCGCCGCGCAGGACGTCCGCGCCCGGCCCGCCGGCGAGCATGTCGTCGCCGCCCTTCCCGGAGAGGCGGTCGTCGCCTTCCAGGCCGCGGATCGTCTCGCCGCCTTCGTGCCGCTGATCTCGTCGGCGCCGGTCGTCCCGCGCACGGCGAGTGCCGTGCCCGAGATCAGGGTCAGCCCGAGGAGCGTGACCGCAATGAGCCTCCGTGCCCGCACGCGGGGAACGTTAGACGAGCCGATCCAGCCGATACCGTGAATCTCATGCAGATGAGATCAAGCCGAACCGGACGCGAAGCGGAGGATTCGGTGACTTGAGTGAGATGTACGCCGGCCCCATCCAGCGGCTGATCGCCGAGCTTTCGAAGCTGCCGGGGATCGGCCAGCGCAGCGCGCAGCGGCTCGCCTTCCACATTCTCCGCGAGGAGGACGATGACGCGAACGCCCTCGCCGACGCGATCCGCGAGGTCAAGGAGAAGGTCGGGCTCTGTGAGACCTGCTTCAACCTGGCCGAGGGCCCGATCTGCCGGATCTGCGAGGACACCCGCCGCGATCGCAGCGTGATCTGCGTGGTCGAGGAGCCGGGCGACGTGATCCCGATCGAGCGCACGCATGAGTTTCGCGGTCTCTACCACGTGCTCGGCGGGGCGCTCTCGCCGATCGACGGCGTCGATCCCGAGGATCTGAAGATCGGCGAGCTGGTCGAGCGGGCAGGTGACGGCGAGGTCTCCGAGGTCGTGCTCGCGACCAACCCGACGACGACCGGGGAGGCGACCGCGCTCCACATCGCCGAGCTCCTGCGCGACCGGGTCACGATCACCCGACTGGCCTCCGGCCTGCCGGTCGGCGCGGACCTCGAGCACGCCGACGAGGTCACACTCGGACGGGCGTTCGCCGGCCGCCAGTCGGTCGGCGGTTAGATCACCGACTAGCGGGACTCGCGGCCGGTCCGCGACCGCTTCTGTTCGTACATCGCGCCGTCGGCCGCGTCCAGCGCCTCGGCGCTCGAGGCGAAATCGGCAAGCCGGGCGACGCCGGTCGAGACCGCGGGGACGGCCCAGGGATCGGCTCCCCCACGAAGCGCTTCGTCGAGGCGCTCGCCGAAATCCTGCGCTCCGCCGACGTCGCTCCCGACCAGGACGACGCCGAACTCGTCGCCGCCGAGGCGGCCGACGAGGTCGGTCTCGCGCGCGGTCCTGCGCAGGGCGTCGGCGACGCTGGCGGAGCAGCCTGTCGCCGGCCGCGTGGCCGATAGCGATCGTTGACCGGCTTGAGGCCGTCGACGTCGGCGACGACGACAAAGGATTCAACCGTGCCTCGCCTCGCCAGCTGCCAGTCTCGCTCGAGCGCGGTCTCGAACGCACCGCGATTCCGCAGCCCTGTCAACGAGTCGGTTGTTGCCAGCTCGGCGAGGCGCTCATTCATCTCCACCAGGCGGCGCTCGCGCTCCTCGCGCTCGATCTCATTGGCGAGCAACCGCGCCATGATCGCGAGCAGTTGCAGGTCGTCGTCTTCGAAGCGGTCGACGCCGTGGTCGTAGGCGCAGAGGCTGCCCACGCGGTTGCCATCCGAGAGTTCCAGCGGGACGCCGGCGTAGCTCGAAATCCCGAGCTCGGTGCGAACCGCGGCGTCCCGGTACGCCGGCTCCGCAGCCGCGTCACCGGTCAGTCGCGGCCCGCGGTCGGCGACCATGCGCACGCAAAAGGAGCCGTCGAGTGGGAAGACCGCGCCCGCGGAGAGGTTGAAGCTCTCATCGCCGCGGGCGTCGATGATCTTCAGCTCGTTCTCCTCGTGGTCGATGCGGGCTACGAACAATGCGCTGCCCGGGAGCTGGCTTTCCAGGGCCTCCAGCACCGATCGCGTTGCGTCCGGGAACCCGTCGAAGGAGCGGCCGCTCAGCTCGGCGGCGGCGGATACGGCCTCTCGCCTCACCCGTCGATTATGAACCACCTCGCGGGGTCGCTTAGGCCGATCCGTTCGTGCAGATGGCGTAGCGGCTTGGGCGCCCACCAGTTCCACTTGCCGAGCAGGGCCATGAGCGAGGGGACGAGGAGCGCGCGGACGATCGTCGCGTCGATCAGGACCGCGAGCGCGGTGCCGAGTCCCAGCTCCTTGATGAAGATCATCTCCGAGGTGACGAAGGCGCCGATCGCGATCGCGAAAAGCAGGGCGGCGGCGGTGACGATGCGCCCGGTCCGCTCGAGCCCGATCGCGACAGCGTCCGAGTCGGACGCGCCGCCGTCGCGGGCCTCCTTGATCCGCGAGAGCAGGAACACGCCGTAGTCGGTCGACAGCCCGAAGGCGACCGCGAACAGGAATAGGGGCTGGGTCACCTCGAGTGCGCCCTGGCTCGTATAGCCGAGCAGGCTCTCGAACCTGCCGTCCTGGAAGATCAGGACGAGGATCCCGAACATCGCCGACAGGCCGAGCGCGTTCATCAGCAGCTGCTTCAGGGGCAGGACGACCGAGCCGGTCATCAGGAAGAGGATCACGAAGGTGGTGACGGCGACGATCGCGAGCATCAGCGGCAGATGCTCGACGAGGCTGTCCTGCAGGTCGACGTAGCTCGCGCTCGACCCCGCCACGAGCGCCGTGCCCTCCAGCCCGCGGAGCTCTTCGACAAGATCCTGGCTGGCGCCCGATAGGGGCGGCTCCTTCGCGATCACCTCGACCACGGAGACGTCCTTCTCGAGCTGATTCGGCTCGCCGACCTCCGCGACGTGGTCGAGCTTGCCGGCCTCACGAGCCAGCTCCGCCGCCTCCGAGCGGTCGCCCGATGCCGCGAGCAGGATCGGGCTGTCGCGGAAGGGCGGGAAGTCCGTTCGCAGAACCTCGTCGACCTCCCGCGCGCTCGCGTCCTCCGGCAGGACGGTGGCATCTACGGTGGTGAACTCGATGCTGAAGAACGGGATCCCGAGGACGATCAGGAGCGTCGCGCTGGCGATCGCGATCCGGCCCGGGACCCGCATCACCAGCTGCGAGAGCCGGTACCAGAAGCCCTCCTCGGTCCGGCGCGCGTCGCGCTCGGCGCGGCGCTGGAGGAAGGCGGGCGCAAGCGAATTGACCCGGTTGCCGAGGAGCGCGAGCACGGCGGGGAGGACGATGAGCGCGATCGCGGCTGCGATCAGCGCGACCATCGCGCCGCCGAGTCCCATCGAGTAGAGGAACCGCTGCGGGAAGACGCAGAGCGCGGCGAGCGCGGCCGAGACGGTGAGGGAGGAGAAGAGGACCGTTCGCCCGGCGGTCGCCATCGTCGCTCGCATCGCGTCGAGGCCCGGGCCGCTCTTCTCGAGCTCCTCGCGATAGCGGGAGACCATGAACAGGCTGTAGTCGATCGCGAGGCCGAGGCCGAGGCCGGTGACCAGGTTGAGCGCGAAGATCGAGATCGAGGTGAGCTCGGAGGCCACGGTCAGCATCAGGAACGTGCCGACGATGGCGAGGGCGCCGACCAGCAGGGGCAGGAGCGCGGCGACGAGGCTGCGGAAGAAGAGCAGGGAGAGGAGCAGGAGGATCGGGAAGGCGTAGAGCTCGGCGCGCTGGAGGTCGCTCTCCACCTTCTCGTTGACCTGCGCGTTGGCCACGGCGTTCCCGCCGACGAGCACATCCGGCTCGTCCTCGAGCGATGCCGTGACCCGGTCCGCGGCGTCCTGGCGCTCGCCGTCGTCGGTCGGGCGCAGGCTCACGGCGAGATAGGTCGATTCGCCGTCCTTGGCGACGAATGCGGGCGAGCGGGTCTCGGCGAAGCCGGTGATCGCCTTCACCTCGTCCTCCTCGCGGAGGATGGCGGCGACCTCGTCGACACGCTCGGCGCCGGCCTCGGTTTGCGGATCGGTGTCTTGGACGAGGACGACGACGCTCGTCTCGCGATAGCCGGCGCGCTCGAGGCGGTCCTCGGCACGGACGCTCTCCGAGTCCGGGTCGTCGGCGCCGTAGGGGTCGAGCTTGTCGGCGACGCCCGCGCCGAGCACCCCGGCGACGGCGAAGAAGGCGACGCTGGCCACGACGACGAGGACGCGGTGACGCTGGGCGAGATCGGCGAGGGCACGGAACATCAGGCCGACTCCTCCATACCCGGATCGAGATCGCGAATCGCCCGCCTGCAGTATTCCTCGCCCCACGCGTTCAGCTCGATCCCGTAGCGGAGCACGGCGAGCTGGTAGGGGTCGCCATTGGCGACGAGCCTTGGCTCCATCGAACGCAGGCGATCACCGGTCTCCGCGTGGCGCTTCGCCATGTTCGCGAGCGTTTCGGCTCCGGCGGCGTTCCGGCCGGCCGGCGCGACGGATTCGGCAAAGAAGAGCTTCAGCAGCCCTTCGTCGCGAAGCTCGTAGGTCTCCGGGGGCTCGGCGAGCCAGCGGCGCAGCTCGCGCCGTCCGGCGGCCGTTATCCGGTGGCGCTTGCGCTTGCGCGCGCCGGCGTCATCGCGCTCGGAGGAGACGAGGCCGGCGGCCTCGAGACGGCGCAGCTCGGGGTAGATCTGGCCGTAGCTCGCCGCCCAAAAGAAGCGCGTGGACCCGTCAACGGTGCTCTTGATCTCGTAGCCCGTCCGCGGCCGCCGATCGAGCAGGCCGAGGATCACGTAGGCGGTGTCGGAGAGGGGAGATTCGTTCACGCGGGCGAAGATATATCGCCGCGATACATCCGGGTGTGAGAGCGCTCACAGAACCTGAGCGTCGAGGAACCCGGCGAAGAGCACGGCGAAGCCGCCGATCTCGGCGGCGATCAGCGCGGTCATGAACGGATGGGTGCCGGGGGCGGGGTCGGCGAACTGGTTGGTCGTGTCGCGCTTCCAGCCGTGGTACGCGTAGCCGGCGATCGCGAAGTAGAAGAAGAAGAGCAGAGCCCCGGCGGCGATGAGGTTCACCGCCTCCGACCAGCCGCTCAGCTCGACGAAGACGGCTATCAGGATGCCGGCGAAGCTGTAAAGCAGTGCCGCGCGGTGGGCCGTGTCGACGTAGGGATGGGCGAGATGGTCTTCGCTGGTGGCCATCTGCCGGTACTTCCAGACCCCGAGCGCGAGGGCCCAGAGGAACAGCAGGCCCGTCGCCACCAGCACCACCTTCGTGTCGGTTCCCAGCTCCACCCTTGCCTCGAGCCTACTCCGGGGCTTCCTTCGACGAGCCCCAGCGTCTGCTTCAGCCCGAGCACCCGGCCGACCGCCTGATCGATTCGTTCGGTTGGGATCTGGCCGGACTCGACGGCCGCGACCAGAGCCTCCCGGACACCGGCCTCCTCGCCCGGCGTTTCGATCAGGAGCATGTCGGCGCCGGCGTTCACCGCTGCGATCGCCGCCGGCTCGACGCCGGTGGTGGCCCGGATCGCACCGGTCACGAGGTCGTCGGTGATCGCGACGCCGGTGAAGCCGAGCTCGTCCCGAAGTAGGCGAGTCGCGACCTCCGGTGAGAGCGAGGCCGGGGTGACCGGGTCGTATGCCGTGTAGAAGGCGTGCGAGAGCATCACCGCCGGCACTCCCTCGTCGATCGCGGCCTCGAAGGGGGCGAGGTCGCGTGACGCGAGGGTTGCTGTGTCGAGGCTGACGCTTGCCGGACCGTCGTCCGTCGAGCCCGATGCGGCTCCAAGTCCCGGGAAGTGGCGGGCGACGCAGGCGATCTCGGCCTCGGCGCAGCCCCGCACGGCCGCGGCGGTCATCTGGGTGGTGATCACGCTGTCGTCGGAGTAAGAACGGTCCGCGATCGGGCTGTCGAGCGTCGCGATGTCGGCGACCGGGGCGAGGTTCATGTCGAAGCCGGCGTCGCGCAGGGCCTCGCCGGTCTCGCGCGCGGAGGCCTGGGCCACCTCGGGATCGCCGACGTCGCCGATGTCGAGCTGGCGGCTCTCAGGCGGCATGTCGACGAGGGAGCGGTACTCGCCGCCTTCCTGGCGCGTCGCGATCAGGGGCGGGGTGTCACCGGACTCAGCCGCGGCGGCGTCGAGTTCGGTTACCAAAGCCGTGCCCTGGACGGAGTCGAGCCAGTTGGCGCCGCGGACCAGGATCCCGCCGGGAGGGTTCGTCCGGAGCGTCTCCAGGAACGGGGCGGTGGAGTCGGTGCCGTCGAAGCCGACGAGCAGGATTCCGTCGACCTTCTGCTCCGTCGTCAGGTCGCCGACGAGGGACTCGACGGCCTGCGGCACCTCGTTGTTCGCGCGGGTCCGCTCGTGCCCGCCGCCGCCCGAGTCGTCGCGGATCACGAGCAGATAGATCGCGGCGGTGGCGACGACGGCGGCGACGATGGCGATGCCACGCCCGAGAGGCCCCCTCATCAGGCCGGGGAGCGTAGTGGCCTGCGCGTATCCTCCGCCGCTCCATGAGCGGGCTCACAGTGATGAAGTTCGGCGGCACCTCGGTCGCCGAGCCGGAGGACATAAAGCGCGCCGCACGGCGGATCGTCGCGGCGCGCGAGGGCGGCAGCCGGGTTGTCGCGGTGCTGTCGGCACGCGGCAAGACGACCGACGACCTCGACCGGATGGCCCACGAGGTCTCTGACGTGCCGTCGCCGCGGGAGATGGACATGCTGCTCTCGGTCGGGGAGCGGATCTCCTGCGCGCTCTGCGCGATGGCGATCAACGACCTCGGTCACCACGCCGAGTCGCTGACCGGATCGCAGGCCGGGATCGTCACGGATTCCTCGCATACGAAGGCCAAGATCTTGGACGTCCGCGCGGACCGGATTTCCGCGGCGCTCGATGCCGACCGGATCGTCCTCGTCGCCGGCTTCCAGGGAGTGTCGGGTGACAGCCGCGACGTGACCACGCTCGGACGGGGCGGGTCGGACACGACCGCGGTCGCTCTTGCCGCCGCGCTCGAGGCCGACGTATGTGAGATCTACACGGACGTCGCCGGCGTGTTCAGCGCCGACCCGCGAATCGTGCCCGACGCGCGGAAGCTGCCGGTCGTCTCCTTCGAGGAGATGCTCGAGATGTCCGCCTCCGGGGCGGGTGTGTTGCAGCTGCGCTCGGTCGAGTACGCGCGCAACTACGGCGTGCGGATCCACTGCCGAAGCTCGTTCGACGAGGGCCCCGGTACCCTCGTCACAGGCGAGGACGAGACGATGGAACGACCCCTGGTAACCGCGGTCACGCACTCCTCCGACGAGGCTCGGGTGACCCTGACCGGCGTCCGCGACGAGCCCGGGATCGCCGGCACGATCTTCACCGCGCTCGCCGACGCGGGGATCAACGTCGACATGATCATTCAGAACGAGCCGGTCTCCGACGACCAGAAGGCCGACCTCTCCTTCACCGTGCCGCGCTCGGAGCTGCGGATGGCCCAGGAGGCGATCGAGTCGCTTGGCGCCGGTGACGCGGTCGAGACCGACGAGCGGATCGGCAAGGTCTCGATCGTCGGCGCGGGCATGCGCAGCCACCCCGGCGTCGCGGCAAAGGTCTTCCGGACGCTCGGCGAAGGCGAGATCAACATCGAGATGATCTCCACGTCCCCGATCAAGATCTCCTGCGTGATCGACTCCGCTCAGGTGCCCGACGCGGTGAAGGCGCTGCATTCGGCCTTCGAGCTCGGCGACGGCGCGATTCAGCCCGAGGACCCGGCCGGCGACCATCGCCCGACGGTTTCGTGATGGCTTCGGACGGCTACAGGGTCGGCGTCGTCGGCGCGACCGGCGCGGTCGGCACGACGATCCTCGAGGTGCTCGCCGAGCGCGGCTTCCCCGCGTCCGAGGTCGTGGCCTTCACCTCGGAGCGCTCCGCGGGCAAGCGGATTCCGTTCGCCGGCGGCGAGCTGGAGTGCCGCGAGCTCTCGGACGAGTCGATCGCCGGTATCGACATCGCGCTCTCATCGGCGGGCGGTGCGATCAGCGCCGAGTGGGCGCCGCGCTTCGTCGAGGCGGGGGCGGTCGTCGTCGACAACACGAGCTTCTGGCGGATGCACGAGGAGGTCCCCCTCGTCGTCTCCGAGGTGAACCCGGACGCGGTCGCCGACCACCGCGGGATCATCGCCAACCCGAACTGCACCACGATGCAGATGGTCGTCGCGCTGGCGCCGATCTGGCGCAAGGCCGGGATCGAGCGGCTCGTCGTCTCGACCTACCAATCGGTCTCCGGCACCGGGCGGAACGCGATCGAGGAGCTCCGTTCCCAGACGCGAGCCGTGCTCGAGGGCGAGGAGCCGAGGGCCGAGGTCTATCCGCATCCGATCGCCTTCAACGTCCTGCCCCAGGTGGAGACCTTCAAGGAGGGCGACGACTACACGACCGAAGAGCGCAAGGTGATGCGCGAGACGCGGAAGATCCTCGGTACCGGTGAGGAGCTCGGGATCTCGGCGACGTGCGCCCGGGTCCCGGTGATCACCGGCCATTCGATCTCCGCCAACGTGCAGACGGGCCACGCTCTCTCCCCGGAGGAGTGCCGCGAGCTGCTCGCGGCCGCCGGCGTCGTCGTCATGGACGAGCCGGGAGATGGGATCTACCCGATCGCCACCGCCGTCACCGGCCGCGACGAAGTGCTCGTCGGCCGGATTCGCCGAGACCCTTCGCACGAGCGCTGCCTCAACCTCTGGATCGTCGGCGACAACCTGCGCAAGGGCGCTGCGACGAACGCCGTCCAGGTCGCCGAGCTGCTGATCGAGCGCGGGTTGGTCGGCGTGCCCGAGGGCGCCGCCGCTCCCGCGGCGTAATTCCTTGCTCGCGGCGATCGCCGCGGCGGCGATCGTCTGCGCCGCCTCGCTTCTGATTGGTCACGCGCTGCTGGCGGTTGCGGGCGGGCGCGGGTGGAGCCCGCTCTCCGCGGGGGTGGGGCTCGCGGCGTTGCTGGTTGTTTGTGGGCTGGGGGGGAGGGTGGTCGTTTGCGCTGCCGCAGTCCTAGTGGCCGGGGTGTGGCTCGTCGCGAAAAACGGCGGGCATGTAGGAGGGAGAGCTCAGGCCGGGGCGGCTGACCGTGAGGGGGTTGGCGAGTTCTTTCCTAGGGGCGGAAACAACTCGACACTTGTTGCCGTTGGGGCTGCCTTACTTGCGTCGTTCGGGGCCGCGATTCCCTTCCTGGTCAACGACAGGGTGGGGGTGCTCGGGGCTGGGCTCGTCAATGACGACATGGCCAACCACCTGCTCATGGCCGATTGGGCGCAGAACGGGACGACGCCCACGCCCGAGCTGATCGACGACGGCTACCCGCTCGGCCCGCACTCGATCGCCGCGACGCTCGCCGACCTGCTCGGCACGGGGCTGGTCGAGGCGTTCGCCGGCCTGACGATCGCGATCGCGGCCCTCGCCGCGATCACCGCCCTCGCGGCGCTGGGCGACCTGCCTCCGCTGCGCCGCACGATCGCCGGCGCGCTCGCCGCGCTCCCCTACCTCGGCGCCGCCTACCTCGTCCAGGGCGCGTTCAAAGAACCGCTCCAGGCGCTCCTCCTGATCGTCTTCGTCCTCCTTCTCGCCCGCCTTGTCGAGAAAGTCTCCATTTCGGAGACAAAGTCGACAAAGGCCTGGCTCGCGGCCGTCGTGCCGGCCGGAGTCGTGCTCGCGGCGGCGATCTACAACTACTCGTTCCCCGGGCTCTTTTGGCTCGGCGGGGCGGCTGCGCTTTACCTCGCCTTCCTCTACATGCCTCAGTCCCGGCGCGGCGCTCCGCACCCTCGGCCGTTACGCGGTCCCGATCGCGCTCGCCGTCGGCCTCGCCGCTCCTCCTCACCATCCCCGAGTGGGGACGGATCATCACCTTCACCGGGTTCGGTGCGTTCGACCCGGCCGGTGAGCAGACCGGGCTCGGCAACCTGCGCCAGGCGATCTCGCCGCTCGAGGCGCTCGGCGTCTGGCCGAGCGGCGAGTTCCGCCTCTCGCCGGCCGACGCGAGCCTGCCGGCGGCCGCCTTCTACCTCGCCGGCCTGCTCGGCGCCGCCGCGGTGGGCTACGGCGTCTACACCGCGATCCGCAAACGCAACGAGGACACCCAGGCGCTCCCACTCCTCGCAGCCCTCGCCGCCGCCACGCTCATCTACGCGGGCGCAGCAATCGCCGGCACCCCCTACACAAGCGCCAAGGCCCTCGCGATAGCCGCCCCGGTGGCAATGCTCGTTGCTTTACGTGCGCTGTTGTTGCCTGGCGCAGCCCCAGCGAGCGTAAGGACGCTTCGCCTTGGGGTCGCCGTTGTTTTCGTCGTGGCAGCGTCGGTCTCCACCTTCCTCGCCCTCCGCCAGGCCCCCGTCTCACCCGCGGCCCACGCCGACGAACTGGCCGCGATCCGCGCGACCGTCGACGGCGAGCCCGTCCTCTTCCTCGGCCGCGACGACTTCATCGCCTGGCACCTGCGCGGCTCGCCCGTCTCCACCCACATCCAGAACTTCTTCTCGACCGGCCGCGTCCCGACCCGCGACGACTACCCGGAGGACGCCGAGAGGTTCGACTTCGACGCGGTCTCGGCCGAGACGCTCGACCGCTTCGACTGGGTCCTGACGTCCTCGACCGCCTTCGCGAGCGAGCCGCCCGCGAACTTCGAGCTCGCCGAGCGCACGCCCGTCGTACGCGCTGTACCCCGGACCGGCCCGACCGATCCCCGCGAGACCCCCGCGACGACCGGTTCACCTCGCTCGACTGCGACTTGACCCTCGACGAGCGGCGAAACCGCGAGCGCCGAGCTGGACCTTGACCCGGGCACCTGGGAGCTCTCGGTCGCCTACGACAGCCCGCGGCCACTCGAGCTCCGTGTGAGCGGGCCCGGGTTGGGTGGCGCCGAGCTTGAGGTACCGGCGAACCTCGATTTCCGTGGCCCCACGCCGCCGTTTCCCGCCCGGCCCCTGCTCGAGGTCCATCACCGAGGCGCCTACGACGTCGAGATCACGATGGCCGAAGCCCCGCTTGCGGGCCGGCTTCTCGGCGCCGAGGGTGAGGCCCACCTTCGCGGTCTTTTCGCCGTCGGCGATCGCCCGGTGGCCTCGTGCCCGTCCTGACTGATTGGATCCTGCCGTGACCGACGGTGAGCTGATCCTCGTAGCGGGAGCCCTGCTCGCCGCCGGCCTCGCCGCCGCGCTGCTGGCCTCGCGCCTGCGGGTGCCCAGCCTGATCCTCTTCCTCGGCGTCGGCATGCTGATCGGAACCGACGGCGCGGGCTGGATCGACTTCTCGAGCTACGAGCTCGCGCGGACCATCGGGATCATCGCGCTCGCCCTGATCCTCTTCGAGGGCGGCCTCACCTCCGGCCTGATCGAGATCCGGCCCGTGCTGGGCTCCGCGGTCAGCCTGGCGATCGTCGGCACGATCGTGACCGCGGTTCTCACCGGGCTCGCTGCCACGTGGCTGCTCGACCTCGACACGCTCGAGGGGATGCTGCTCGGCTCGATCGTCGCGACGACGGACGGCGCGGCCATCTTCGCCCTGCTTCGCGGCTCGACCCTCAAGCGGAAGCTGGCTGCGACCCTGGAGGGGGAGGCCGGGATCAACGACCCCGTCGCGATCCTGCTCGTGCTCGGTTTCATCGAGTGGATCCAGGACCCCGAGTTCGGGCTCGTCAACATGCTCTTCCTCTTTGTCGAGGAGCTCGGGATCGGCCTCGCGGTTGGCGCCGCGCTCGGCTACGTCTCGGTCGCGGTGATGAAGCGCATCCGTCTTGACAGCGGCGGGCTCTATCCGGTCGCCTCGCTGACGATCGCCGCCCTCGCCTTCGGTGCCGCCGACGCGCTCGGAGGGTCCGGGTTCCTCTCCGTCTACATCGCCGGCCTCGCGCTCGGTGGCGCGGCGATTCCCGCCAAGCGAACCATCACCACGTTCCATCAGGGCCTCGCCTGGGTCGCGCAGGTGGCCCTCTTCCTCGTCCTCGGCCTGCTCGTCTTCCCCAGCGACCTCGGCGACGTCTGGCTCGAGGGCACGCTGCTCGCGCTCGTCGTGCTCCTCATCGCCCGGCCCGCAGGAGTCTTCTCCGCCACCGGGTTCCTCCCGTTCTCGAACAGCGAGCGGGTGGTCCTCTCCTGGGCCGGACTGCGCGGCGCGGTACCGGTCGTGCTCGCGACCTTCCCGGTGATCGCCGGCATCTCCGGGAGCGAGAAGTTCTTCGACATCGTCTTCTTCGCCGTCCTGCTCTCGACGCTTCTCCAGGGCTCGACCTTCGAGAACCTGGCGAGGAAGCTGCGCGCGACGTCATCGGAGCCGGCGCTGCCGCAACCGCTCGCCGAGCGGGGGGTGATCCGCCGGCTCGGGGCGGAGGTGCTCGAGCACCCGGTCGCGCCCGATGATGCGATCGCGGGCGCGCGGGTCTCCGACCTGGGCCTGCCGCGCGACGCGATGGTCAACGTGATCGTTCGCGACGACGAGGCGATCCCGCCTCGCGGCTCGACCCGCCTGCGCGCCGGCGACCGGCTGCACCTGCTGATCCGCCAGGAGACCGCCGAGGAGGTCTACGGCCTGCTCGACCGCTGGCACACCGGGCCGATCGGTCCCGAGGCGCGCCCGCCGCGGAAGATCCAGGGCCGCCCACCGGTCTTCACCTCGCGCCCGTGGAGCGACGCCGACGGCGACCCGGCCGCCCCGGCCGAGCTCGGCGGCGAGCGAGTCCTCGAGCTCCTGCGTGACCGCCGGGACCTGCCCGGCGCCCTCGCCCTGCTCGAGGACGGCCGCTATGCGGTTTCCGGTCCGGTGCTCGCGATCGGCGGGCGGGAGGACCTCGCCGCCTGGGCGAAGCGCCGCCTGACCGGCGCCGACAACGACGAGCGCGCCTGGCTGCAGGGCGTCATCGGCGCGCTCGGCGCCGACCGCTACTGACTCAGTCTCCCTCGCCCATGTCGGGGATGTCGTGTGCCCCGCTCGCGCGCGCTTCACGAATCGCTTGACGAGCTCGTGAAAGAAGTCTTCGCGAGTGATCACCGCATGCACCTGGCCCTCGGTGGCGATCGGGATCACGAGCACCCGATGGTGGAGGAAGAGCTCCGCCAGCTGCGTGTCGGAGTAGTCGTCCTTGACCATCACCGCATCCTTCGTCAGGTGCTTGCGGATCGGTTCGATGGCACAGTCGAGCCGCCGGTCGATGGCGTCGTCCATGCTGCGCGAGATCATCGCCGAGGACGAGAGCTCGGAGACGTAGCCGGGAAAAAGTGCCGCCATGAACTCCCGCTCGCCGAAGATCCCGGCGAAGGTCCCGTCCTCCTCCACGGCTGGAAGTGCCGGCAGGCCGGCCTCGACGACGCGCCGCGCAGCGTCGCCCACGCGGTCGTCGGCACCGAGCGGCTCGATCTCGCGTAGCGCCTCGTTGACGATCGAATCAGGCATCCGCTTCCTCCTCAGTTCAGTGCGACGTATCGAATCAGCACGTAGCCGGTCGCGAGCAGTATCGAGACCACGGTCACGGGGATGCCGACCTTGAGGAACGCGACGAAGCCGATCGGCTGACCCGCCCGCTCGGCGAGTCCCGACGCGGCCACGTTCGCGCCGGCCGCGATGATCGTCGCATTGCCGCCGAAGCAGGCGCCGAGCGAAAGCGCCCACCAGTACGCATCGTCCGATCGACTCCGCCCTGAAGCTGCTCCACCACGGGGATCATCGCGGTCGTGAAGGGGATGTTGTCCACGATGGCCGATCCGGCCGCGCCGATCCAGAGGGTCCCCAGCAGCTCCGCCGTGCGATCCCCGCCGGTCACGTCCTCGACCGCCGTCGCGACCTCGGCGATCGCGCCGGTCTCCTCGAGCGCGCCGACCATGACGAACAATGCGACGAAGAAGAAGAGCGTCGGCCATTCGATGTTCGAGAGCGCCTGGTCGAGGTCGATCTTCGTCACGAAGAGCGCGACCGAAGCCCCAGCGAGGGCGACGGTGGCCGGCTCGACGTGAAGCGCCTGGTGAGCGAAGAACGCGAGGATCGTGATGACCAGGATCGGGACCGTCCGGCGCAGTTCCTCGTGGTCCCGGATCGAGGCGGCCGCATCCAGATCCATGACGAAATGGCGGTTCTTCTCCTCGACCTGGAGCCTGCCGCGGTACCAGAGGTAGAGCAGCCCCGTCGTGACCACGAACGTCACCAGGGCGATCGGTGCGAGGTTGACGATGAAGCTGTTGAAGCTGAGCCCGGTCGCGCCGGCGATGATGATGTTCGGCGGGTCCCCGATCAGGGTCGCGGTGCCGCCGATGTTCGACGCGACGATCTCGATGACGATCAGCGGGATCGGATCGATGTCGAGGGCGTCGGCGAGGAGGAACGTCACCGGGACGATGAGGAGGATCGTCGTCAGGTTGTCGAGGAAGGCGGAGAGAAGAGCGGTCATCCCGGCGAGGGCGACGACGACGGCGAACGACCGCCCTCCGGAGATCTGCCCTGCGCGGATCGCGATGTAGTCGTAGACGCCGGTCTGCTGGGTCAGGTAGACCAGGATCATCATCCCGGCGAGCAGGCCGATCGTGTTGAAGTCGACCGACTCGATCGCCTGTTCCTGGGAGTACTCGCCGACGAAAAGGACGACGATTGCGGCGCCGAGCAGGGCGACCTTGGTCCTGTGCACCCGCTCGGATGCGATCACGGCCAGCACGACGAGGAAGGTGGCGATCGCGATGGCCATCTAGCTGGACGCTAGCAATGTAGAGGAGCGCGGGCATGGGCAAGTGGTTCGCCGACCAGTCTTCCCGGCACACCTAGGCCCCAAGCTATCGGCGCGCCGCGAACTCGCGGGACCGGAGCACGGATTCCTACCCCGTAGTAGCTTTCCCGTGTTGCTGACGGTTCCCTGTTGAATTGAATTCAACAAGGCTGTAGCCTCGCCCGCTCGATCGATCCGTGGGGGATTCGAAGTGCAAACTGAAGCTGGGGGATTAGAGGTGGAGTCGGGGAGCCTGCGGCCGCGCGCGGCCAGCGCCCGCCTGCGCTCGTCGCTGGCCGATCCCACGATGCCGCCCCGCCTGTGGATCGAGCGCGTGGGTGGGATGGCGTCCCTCGCGATCCAGGTCGGCGCCCAGCTCGTCACCCCCGGCCTCTCCTGGCGCCGCGAGTTCACCCGGCAGTTCATCTTCGCCCTGCTCATCACCCTGCCTCCGGCGGCGTTGATGTCGTTCGTGATCGGGTTCTCGGCGATCGGGATCCAGGGCGGCTCCCTGGCCTCCGCGTTCGGCGCGATCGACCGGATCTCCGCCGTCGCGCCCGTCGCCTTCCTGCGTGAGCTCGGCCCAGGCCTGACGACCGCGATCGTCGCCGGCACGATCGGCGCCACGATCACCGCGGAGCTCGGTGCCCGCGTGATCCGCCAGGAGATCGAGGCGCTCGAGGTGATCGGTATCAACCCGATCCGCAACCTCGTCCTTCCCCGCGTCGTCGCCCTCGCCCTGATGATGCCGATCCTCAACCTGCTCACGTTCTGGGCCGGGGTGTTCGGCACGTTCGTCGCGGTGATCTTCCTCTACGGCGCGACCCCGGCCGCCTTCTTCGAAAACCTCTTAGTCCTGACCAACTTCATCGACCTCTGGTCGAGCGTGCTGAAGACGATGCTGTTCGGCGCGATCATCGGGGTCATCTCGGCGTACAAGGGGCTCTCGGTGTCAGGAGGCGCCGAGGGAGTCGGAAGAGCGGTGAACGAATCGGTGGTCGCCTCCCTGGTCGCGATCTTCGGGATCAGCGTCGTCTACACGATGATGTTCCTCGCCCTCTATCCGGAAGTGAACTACGGCGGATGAGCGTGGCGCCGCAGAACAAGCCAAGGCGCCGGATCCGGGTGATCGACGCCGCGGGCGACTACTTCACGTTCCTCTACCAGGGAATTTCGTCGATCCGGCGCGTGGGCGACTACTCCTCCGAGGTGCTGCGCCAGGCGGCGCTGATCGCGCTGGGCAGCATGCTGATCATCACCTTCGTCACCTTCCTCGCCGGCACCACCTGCGGCGTTGCGGGGTCGGCGATCGCCCGCGCCTCCTCCGCCGGAATCGCGGGACCGATCTTCAGCGCCTTCTGCACCACCCGCGAGGTCGTCCCGATCGTCTTCGGCTTCATCGTCGCGGCGAAGATCGGCGGCGGCATGGTCGCCCAGCTCGGCGCCATGCGGGTCAACGAGGAGGTCGACGCGATGGACGTGATGGGCGTCCCGTCGATGGCCTACCTCGTCTCGACGCGGATGGTCGCGGCGATGATCCTGCTGCCGATCGCCTACGTCGTCGGCGAGGCCGCGGCCCATGGCGGCGCCTGGCTCGCCTCCTTCGTGCGCTCCAACGAGGTCTCCCAGGGCACGTGGGAATTCGCCTTCTACACCGCGATCGACCCCGCCGACCTCATCTACTCCCAGATCAAGGGCTTGGTCCTGTCGTTCGCGGTGATCGCGACCGCCCTCTATTACGGCTACCGAGTGCGCGGCGGACCGGTGGAGGTGGGGGAGGCGACCGCGAGATCGATGGCGGTGAACCTGGTCGTGGTCACCGTCCTCAACATGATCATGACCTTCATCTTCTGGGGCTTCAACCCCAACCTCCCGGTCGCATGAGCAGGAGCGGCCCCAGCCTCGCCCGCGTGAGCGCCGTCGCGGCACTGATCCTGGCGGCGATCGTGCTGCTCACCCTGCTCACGAGCGACGGGACGTACCGGGTGAGCGGCGTCTTCGAGGACGTCCGCGGGCTGATCGAGGGAGGCGAGGTCAAGGCCGGATCGGCCGTCGTCGGATCGGTCGAGACGATCGAGTTCAACGACGACGAGATGCCGGTCGTGACGATGAAGGTCGACGAGGACCTCGAGCTGCGGCAGGGCGCGTATGCCGACATCCGGCTCGCCTCGAACGTCGGCGGCGTCAACCGCTTCGTCGATCTCGAGGTGGGCGAGGGCGAGCCGCTTCATGACGGCGCGATGCTCGGGCCGAGCCAGACCGACCAGCCGGTCGACATCGACCTGGCCGTCTCCGAGCTGACCCCGCGCGTCCGCGACGACGTCGCGCGGTTCCTTTCCGGGCTCGAGGCCTCCCTGCGTGACAACGGCGCGAACCTCGACCGCGCGTTCCGTCACAGCGCCACCTCGCTCGCCGAGTCGGCCGACCTGCTCGCCGAGGTGAACGAGGACGGCCTCGCGCTCAAGACGCTGGTCTCCGAGGGCCGGACCGTCGTCGGCGCCATGGCCCGCAGCCGAGGCGACCTGGGGCTTGCTGCGGACCGCCTCGCCGAGGTCCTGACCATCACCGCGGCCCGGCAGCTCGAGTTGCGCCGCGCCACCCGGGCGCTCGGCCCCGGCCTCGCCTCCGGCCGCGTCGCGCTCGAGCGGATGGTGCGGGCGCTACCGAACCTGCAGGCCCTGGCCGAGGCCTCCCGGCCGGCGGTCGCAGAGCTGCGCCCGACCGCGCGCGAGATCCTGCCGGCGTTCGACGCCATGCGGCCGCTCCTCGACGAGGCCTCCAAGCTGATCGCCGAATCGCCGGCCCAGCTGCGGCGCCTGCGTCCGGTCATCAAGGCGTCGCTACCAGTGGTCCGCCGCCTCGAGCCGACCCTCGATCGGATCGGGCCCTTCGTCGACTACCTGCGCACCTGGGCGCCGGAGATCGTCAGCTTCTTCACGCTCTTCGGCGACGCGACCGCGAGCTACGACGCCAACGGCCACCTGATCCGCTCGACCGCGATCGCGATCCAGGCGGCGCGGCACACGAACGAGATCGACGCGGACGAGAACGTGCCCGGCCTGGTTGAGCGCCCGTACGCGCGGACGCCGGGCTCGCTCGAGGGGGAGCCGTGGGGCGACTATGAGGACTTCTTCATCGGCGGCGCGGAGCGGCCGGAGGACCTTCTCGATGACAGGGATGTCCCGTGAACGAGGTCGTCGCCCGGCTGAGCGCGTTCGGCGCCGTGGCGCTCCTCGTCGTCGCGCTGGCGGCCCTCTGGTTCACCTCCCAGCCCTCACCCGGGGGAACGCAGGTGCGCGCCGAGTTCGAGAACGCCTATCCGCTCCTGGAGGGGATGAACGTGCGGGTCGCGGGCGCGATCGCCGGCTCCGTCTCCGATGTCGAGCTTTCCGAGCAGGGCACGGCGCTGATCACCATGAAGCTTCACGAGGGAACCGAGGCGCCGAAGAGCGACGCGGTCGCGACGATCAAGCAGGAGGACATCACCGGCGACAGCTACGTCTCGCTGACGATCGGGAGCGAGACCGAGCCGCTCGGCGACGAGTGGATCTCGACCTCGCGGACGATGACCGCGCCCCGGTTCGATGACCTCTTGAACGCCTTCGACGAACCCGTCCGCCAGGGCGTCGAGCTGCTGCTGGTCGAGCTCGGGATGGCGCTCGAGCGCCGCGGCGAGGACCTGAACACTGCCGCGCTGGGGTTGCGGCCCGCGCTCCGGGCGATGGACAACACGCTCGCCGAGGTCGAGTCCCGCAACCGGACCCTGAAGGCGCTCGTCGTCGACGCTGAACGGGTGACCGGCCAGGCCGCCTCGCGATCGGATGAGCTCGGGCGCCTCGTCGAGTCGCTGAACGTCCTGCTCGACGAGACCGCGGCGCACTCTTCGGGGCTCGACGCCTCTCTGGAGGTAGCACCGCAGACTCTCGTCGAGACCAGGGGGACGCTCGCGCGGCTCACCCGCCTCGCGATCGCCAGCCTGCCGATCGCGCGCACGCTTCGCGACGCGGCGCCGCAGCTGGCGACGACCGGCGAGCGGCTCGGCCCGTTCGTCGGAGACGCCGAGGCGATCCTCGCCGACATCGAGCCGACGCTGGTCGCGACGCGCAGGCTCCTGCGCGCCTCCGAGCCCACGCTGAAGGCGTCGCCCAAGCGCGCGCTGACCGCTCCGTTCGATCTCGCGGCGGGCATCGGCGGGCTGCTCGACTCCCTGGTCGGCGACCCGAAGCTCCAGAAGGCGCTGTTCGGCGCGGACACCTATGGCGGCTTGGAGGACGGCAACTTCTCCGACGACCTCGGCCTGGGCTCGGTCGGGGTCGAGCTCGGAACCCAGAACGGCTACCCGCTCGACTACGACCAGGACCGGCGCTTCCTGCGTGCGGTCGCGGTCCCGAGCTGCGAGATGTTCGGCGCGCCGGTCGAGCCGGGCTGCCTCGCCGCGGTCCTGGCCGGCGAGGTCACCGGAGAGGCCGGCCGCCGCGGGGACGGCGGCAAGGGCGGCGGGGGCCGGGATGAAGGCGGCGATTCTGCGCCCGCCCCTGGCGCTTCGGGCGGGAGCGGGGACGGCGGCGGCAGTGGCCCCGGCCTCCCGATCGACCCCGGTGCGATCGAGGACGCGCTGAAGCCGATCCTCGGCGAGGACGGGCCGCTGGGCCGATCACGGGCGGCGGCCAGAACAAGCCGATCGGCCAGACCGCCCGCCCACGAACCAGGAGATCGAGGAGCTCCTCGACTTCCTCCTGAAGCCATGAGCGAACACCACTCGAAGATGAAGGCCCCGGGCAGGATGAGCCGTGCCGTTTCCGCGCTCTCGCGGAAGCTCGCCGGCCACCACCTCGCGCTCGGCCTGGCGGTCGCCGCGATCGGGCTGTTCGGCGCCTGGATCGCGTGGAGCTCGGTCAACGGCGTGCCGTTCCAGGATCGCTACGAGCTCAAGGTCGTGGTCCCCGGCGGCGCGCCGATCATCGCGAAGGGTGACGCGGTGCGGATCGCGGGCCGGCTGGCCGGGCTCGTCACCGCGGTCGAGCCCGAGGGGGAGGACACCGAGGTCCAGATGGAGCTGCGGCCCCAGTACGCGCCGGTCGGACGCGACGTGCGGGCCAGGGTCCGGGTCAAGTCCATCATCGGGCTCACCTACGTCGAGCTCCTCCCGGGCAACATCGACGACCCGCTGCCGGAGGGGTCGACGATCCCCGTCGAGCGGACGGACTCCGGCGTCGAGCTGCTGCAGGTCGTCCAGCTCTTCGACCAGAAATCGCGCAAGACGCTGCAGCGAACCGCCTTCGACGTCGGTACCGGCCTTGCCGGCCGCGGCGTCCAGCTGAACGCCGCGATCGCCGACCTGCCCGAGATCACCGAGGACGGGACGGAACAGCTCGAGGCAATGACGCGACACCCCGGCTCGATCGCAGTCGCCATCGAGGGCTCGCGCCGGGTCGCCCGCGGGCTTCAGGGTGTCCGCACCGACGACGTCGCGGGGACCCTCGAATCCGGCTCGGCCGTCACCGGGACGATGGCCGGCCGCGCCGCGGAGATCGGCCGCTCGATCGACCTGATGCGACCGCTCGAGGACGAGCTGCTCGCAACGGCCCCGCTCGCGAACCCGGTGCTGACGGATGCCGCGGCGCTCTCGGTCGACCTGGCGCCGGAGTTCCGGCGCCTCGCGGCCGCGCTGCCCGAGCTGAACCGCACGCTCGCGCTAGGCGACGAGTTGAGGATCCAGACCGACCGGCTCACCGGGATGCTCATCCCTCTGCTCGAGGCGGCCACGCCGGTGATCGCGAGCCTCGCGCCGACGGTCGCGACGATCGACCCGCTGCTGAAGCCGCTCTACGAGCTCGTCGACACGCTCGAGCCCTACGACAAGGACGTGACGCTATCCGCCGAGGGGCTGATCTCCGCGACGGGGCGCCGCTATTCGGAGGGCAAGACGACGCCCGGCGCCAACGCGCTGCGGTTCGTCCCGGTGCTCACCTGCCACACCAACCGCGAGCCCTACCCGGGCCCGGGCGAGCCGCTCGAGCACTCGAAGGACTGTGAGGGATGACCTCCGCGCGCACCCGCAAGCTCAAGCCGCTCGAGACCGTTACCGGGCGGCGCGTCCTCGGCATCTCGGCGATCCTCCTCTTCGCGCTGATCGTGGTCCTCGCGACGGTACGGCCCAACCCGTTCGGTGAGTCGCGCTCCGTCTACGCCCGCTTCGACTCCGCCCAGGGCCTCGGCAGGATCGACCGCAACGTCCGTGTCGGCGGCACGAACGCCGGCCAGATCGGCACGGTCGAGCGGGACGGCGACGACGTCGTGATCGAGCTCGAGCTGGACCCCGAGGTCATGATCCACAACGACGCGCGCGTCGAACTGAGACCGCACACGCTCTTCGAGGGCTCGGCGTTCGTCGACCTCCACCCCGGCAGCCCGAGCGCACCGGCGATCGGCGAGGAGGAGGTCATCCCGACCGATCGGACGAACGTCTACGTCTCGCTCGACGATGCCTCCCGGGTGTTCCGCGAGCCGAACCGCAAGGCGCTCCGGGGCCTGGTCCTGTCCGGCTCGCACACGCTCAGCGGACGCGGCATCGACGGCCTCCGCAAGACCTTCGACCGGGCCCCCGGCCTGGTCCGCGAGCTCGGCCCGACCGCCCGGGCCCTGCGCGGCCCGGAGGGCGACGAGCTGAGCGCAGCGCTGCAGGGGATGTCGAAGACAGTCGACGCTCTCGCCACCCGGGAGCAGCACCTGGGACCGATCGCAGAACGGACGCGGCGCACCTTCGAGGCCCTCGATACCGGCGGCGGGGCGGCCCTGGACGCGACGCTCCGCGCGCTGCCCGGGCCCCTCGAAGAGCTCGAAGCGGGTGGCGCCGACCTCGAGCAGATCGCGGCCCGGCTCGACGAGCTCTCAGTGGAGTTGACGCCCGCGGCGCGCGAGCTGGCCCCGCTCCTGCGCGACTCGCGCCCGCTCCTGCGGCGCTCCGTGCCGGTGATCCGCGCTTCGACCCCGCTCGTGTCGAACCTGCGAACCGTCCTCGCACGCATGTCGGCCGCGGCGCCCGCCCTGCACAAGGTCGTGAAGAACATGGCCCCCGGCGCCAAGATCCTCGACGAGTCGGTGCTCCCCTTCCTGACGTCCGACTCGAAGATGGGGGTGCCGGTGTACGCGCAGCTCGTCGCCGCGTTCACGGCGGGCGATGCGGCGCTTCGCCCCTACGAGACGAGTGTCCAGGGCTCGCTGGGCCAGGGCCACGTGCTCCGTCTCGGCGCCCTCTTCGACGCCCAGGCCCAGGGGGCGTCGGCGATCCCGTCGTGCGCGACGATCGGCGCGATCAGCGAGGACGCCGCGAGCCAGCTCGAGGCGCTGGGGCTCTGCACGAGGCCATGAAGCGGATCGTGGACATCCTCCTCGCGCCGGTGCGCTACGCGTGGAAGTTCATCCACCCGGAGCGCACCGCCGGCCGGATCCCCCACGGGCGCCTTGGGATCGTCGTCTTCGTCCTCGCCGCGGTGATCTTCGTCACCTACACGCTCGGCAAGAAGGCGATCCGGCTGCCGTTCTCCTCCGAGCCGTACCAGGTGCAGGTGATCTTCCCCGACGCGAAGGGCCTCGACCGGATCGATGAGCCCGGCGCCGCGGTGGCCGGCACGCCCCTCGGCCGCGTGACGAAGGTCGAGTACGTCGACGGCCGCGCCCTGGCGACGCTGACCCTCGAGCCCGATGTCGAGGGCAAGGTCTTCGCAGACGCGACCGCCTCGATCAGGCCCGCGAGTGCGCTCCAGAACCTGCTCGTGAACATCGACCCGGGCTCGCCGAAGTCGGGCCCCCTTCCCGACGGTGTCCCGATCCCGCCCGACCGGACCTCGAGCTACGTCGCGATCGACGAGCTGACGAGCATCCTCGACACCGACACGCAGGCCTACATCTCGATCCTCCTCGAGGAGGCGAGGATCGCCACGCGCGGGCGCGACGACGAGATCCGCGCGGCCCTTTACGAGCTCGGTGAACTGACCGACACCGCGACGCCGGTCTCAGCGGCGCTCGCCGAGCGCCGCGTCCTGCTCACCCGCCTGGTCGGCCACCTCGAGAAGGTGTTCGTCGTCCTGGGTGAGCGGGGCCGCCAGCTCGCCGAGGCGGTCGATGCCGGCGCCCGCACGCTCGAGGTGACCGCGTCGCGTGAGACCGAGCTTGCCGCCATCACCAGCGAGCTCGCGCCAACCCTCGAGGAGGCGCAGCGCACTCTCGTTGCCACCCAGCAGCTCGCCGAGCCGCTGATCCCGGCCCTCGACCGCCTCGTCCCGGCGGCCGGAACGCTTGACGAGAACCTCGCGTCGCTGCGCTCGCTCCTGCCGCGCGCCGAAAGCCTCGTCACGCAGTTCGAGGGGCTCGTCCGCGACGGCAGCGAGCCGCTCGCCCTGCAGCTCGAGGGCACGACCGGGATCAAGCGTCGGATCCAGAAGATCGTGCCGGTGGCCAAACAGCTGACGACGCTCGCCCGGATCATGGACCGCTACAAGGAGGGCGCGGCGCAGACCGCCGACACGCTCAGCGGCGCCATGTCGGTGCAGGACAACGGCGGCGCCTACGGGCAGGTGAGCTTCCTCAAGTTCGACTCGGCGAGGCCGGAGAACTTCGGTTTCCCGAAGGCGGAGGGCGAGCGTGGGCGGGAGGCGATGCAGGTGGCGATCGCGAAGGCGCTCGAGCAGACCTGCCGGAACGAGAACCCGTACGCCTGCGTGGCCCGCTTCCAGATCCCGGGCCTGCCGAAGCAGCCGCTGAGCGGCGGGGGAGGCAAGTAGATGGACCACCGACTTCCGAAGGTCGGCCTCGCGATCAGCCTCGTTTGCGCGCTCGCCGCCGCGATCACTTTCGTCTTCCTGAACCTCGCCTTCGAGGGGCCGAGCCCGGTGAAGGTCTTCGGCGCCGGCTACACGCTGGAGGCGACGTTCAAGCAGACCGAGGTGCTGCCGACGAAGCAGCCGGTGCTCGAGAAGGGCATCGAGGTGGGCAAGGTGAAGGACGTCGAGTTCAACAAGGACGACTCGACCGCGACGGTGACGTTCTCGATCGACGAGGAGTACGCCCCGCTCAACGCTGACGCGACGGTGGCGATCGGCGAGCGGACGATCCTCGGCGATTCGTACCTGCGGCTGGATCGGGGTACCGATGGGGCGGGTGAGCTCGCGGCAGGCGGCGAGGTGCGCTCGATACCGAGCGTCGACTTCGACGAGGCTCTCGACTTCTTCGACGAGGACGGCCGCGACGACGTCCGCTCCATCCTCAACGAGATCAACCACTCGACTCGCTCCCCTGACGGCGGTGCTCGGCTGAGCGCCACGACCGGGGAGCTCAGCCGCACCGTCAGCGAGCTGCGCGACGTCACAAGGACGCTCCGCGGCCAGGACGACGAGCTGGCCGGTCTCGTCCGCGACTCCAGCCTGGTGCTCGACGAGCTCGGGTCGCGCGAGCGTTCGCTGCGAGCGATCTCCGGGGCGGGCAGGACGACGCTCGATGCGCTCGCGGCCAACACCGCCGCGCTCGACCAGGGTCTCGCGGAGACGCCGGGAGTGCTCGATGCCTCCCGCCGCCTGCTCGCCGGGTCGCGGCCGCTTCTGGAGATTGCCGGCCCGATGGTCCGCGAGCTGCGCCGTGCCGCGCCCGACCTGAAGCCGGTGATCGCCGAGCTGCCGTCGATCTCCGCGGACACGATCGAGGTCGTCGCCGGGCTCTCCGCGATCCCGTCGTTCGGCAAGGTCCTCGAGCTGATCGAGCTGATCGGCCCGGCCGTTCCGGGAATGGAGGCAGCGGCGCGCAACCTGGTGCCGCTGCTCCGCTACACGAACGCTCGCGGCAAGGGCATCGCGTCGTTCTTCGCGAACATGGCGAGCGTCAACGCGCACGGGGATGACGCGGGCCGCTGGGCCCGGTTCTCGATCCTCCTCGAGCAGGGGGAGCTCGCGAACGTCCCCACCCCCTCGAACTGCGCTCCAGAGGACGACGTCGAGCAGAACTTCGGCTTCTGCCACAACGCGTATCCGAAGCCCGGCGATGCGGCGGACCCGGAGCCCTACGAGGAGGGCTCCTACCCGTCGCCTCGAGCCATACGACCCGAAGGTCCCTGGGGAGTGAGCCGCTCGGGCTACAGCCGCCTGCCGCGCGACGAGCGCCGCCGGCAGATCCTGGATGCCGCACGCCGGCACTTCGGCGAGGGCTACTACTCGGGCGTCTCCACGGCGGAGATCGCCGAGGCCGCCGGCGTCAGCCCGGGGCTTGTGCATCACTACTTCGGCTCGAAGCGGGAGCTCTATCTCGAGGTGGTGCGGGAGATGCTGCGCGTACCGCCCCTGCCACCGCCGGGAGAGATCGAGCGGCCGGTCGCTGGAGGAGGTGATCGGCGAGAGCGTCGATCAGTGGCTCGACCTGGTCAGGGCGAACCGGGAGACCTGGATGGCGTCGATGGGCGCCGAGGGATTCGGCCACGACCCCGACCTCGAGGGGCTCTTCGAGGAGGCCCGCGAGGGAGCGGCGGTGCGGGCGATCCGGATGCTCGGCCTCGACACGCGCGGTGAGCCGCCGCGCGAGCTGCGCGCCGTCATGCGGGCCTACGGCGGCATGGCGGAGGCGGCGACCCGGGAGTGGCTGCTGCGCCGCCGGCTGAGCCGACGGCAGATCCGCGTCCTGCTCACGGACAGCCTGGTCGGGCTGGTCCGCGACGTGCTACCGAGGCTGGCCGGAGACGCCGGCGGTCAGGCGCCGCGCCACTCGGCTTCGGCGCGGCCGAGGTCGGTCACCGGCGCGTCCTCGTAGATCCACTCGCGCGCGACCCGGTGCCAGTTGCCGCGAACGTGCAGGTCGCAGAGCACGGCCAGCGTCAGCAGCTCCAACCGCCGGCCGAGCACGTGCTCGGTGTTGATCTGCTGGTGGCGCATGACGTCGAAGTGCGATGACCGAGGATCGCTGGATTCCAGCACGACCTTGGCGGCGAACTCCGGCGTCAGCTCGACCTCGCGGTCCGACGTGTACCAGCCGACGGCGTCGGCGGCATAGGCGAAGAGCGCGTCCGGGGAGAGCCTTTCCGGGTCGGAGATGAAACCGCCCTTCGTGAACAGGCGGTGCAGCTCGGGCGGGTTCTCCTCGATGATCGCCCGCGCCGATGAGAGCTCGAGCTCAGCCGCCGCCGGGCTGATCTCCTTGAACAGGCCGAAGTCGAGGAACGCCACCTTGCCGTCGGGCATCCGGAGCAGGTTCCCCGGGTGCGGGTCGCCGGAGAACGCCCGGTGGCGGTACATCGTCTCGAAGTAGAAGCGAAAGATGATCTCGCCCAGGCGGTTGCGCTCCTCCTCGGGCTCGGCACGCAGGACGTCGAAGCCGTCGCCCTCGACGAACTGGCTGACGATCACTCGCGCGCGACACATCGACGTGACGACCTCTGGCACGACGATGAACGGGTGGTTGCGGAAGGCGCGGGCGAGCTTGCGTTGGTTCGATGCCTCGAGCTCGTAGTCGAGCTCGTCGACGATCCGGTCGCGAATCTCGCCGGCCAGCGCCTCGACGTCCAGTTGCGGCGTGATCCGCCGCGCCAGGCGCATCAGCATGCCGAGGTTCTGCATGTCGGCGCGAACGGCGCCGTCGACGCCCGGGTACTGGACCTTGACCGCGACGTCTCGCCCGTCGTCCAGCCGGGCGCGGTAGACCTGGCCGATCGAGGCGGCCGCGATCGGCTCCGGGTTGAAGTCGGCGAAGGCGCTGGAGACCGATTGCCCGAGCTCGTCCTCGATCACCTTGCGCATGTCCTCGAAGCCGACCTTCGGTGCGTTGTCGCGCAGCTTCGCGAGCTCGGCCTGGAACTCCTCGCGGTGCTCGGCCGGGACGAGGCCGACGTCGAGGTAGGAGAGCATCTGCCCGATCTTCATCGAGGCGCCCTTCATCCCGCCGAGGACCTTCACGATCTGCTTGGCGGTCTCCAGCTGGCGCCGCTCGAGGGCGGCGTCGGAGCGCTCGTCGGACCGCGCGACGTTCGCGGCCTTCGTCCCCGCCTGCTTGACGGCGGCGCCGGCGGCGGCCCCGCCGATCTTGGCCAGGCGCTGGAACCGCCCGGTCGGGATCCCGGGACTCATCGACCGATCCTATTTGCCGCCAGATCAGCCGGAGCTGACGATCCGGTGGATCTCCTCGACCTTGGCGGCGATCTCGGGCACCTGCTTGACCAGGGCCATTTCCTCCTCGAGCTCGATGAGCAGGCCGCGCACCTGCCCGAGTGTCTCGTCGACCGCGGCCATCTTCTGGTCGACGGCCGCCATCTTCTCGTCCACCGCCGCCATCTTGCCGTCGACGTCGCCGAGCTTGGCGTCGACCGCCGTGAGGGTGCCGCCGACCTCGCCGAGCACGTCGTTCGCGCTGTCAAGCGTGCGGTCGGCCTTGTTCAGGACGGTTGCCGGATTCGAAAGAAGGCCCACTAGGCGGGGGCTTCGGCGGAGAGCCGGCCCTCGACCCACTCGGTCGAGGCGATGTGCTTCGGCATGCCGAGCTGCTTGGGCTCGAAGCCCATCGCCAGCCCGACCAGCTGCGGTAGGTGCAGGACGGCCAGGTCGAGCTCGCGGTTGACGACCTTGGCCGCCTCGGGCTGCTGCATGTCGAGGTTCAGGTGGCAGAGGGGGCAGGGGGTCACCAGGCAGTCGGCGCCGGCGTCGATGGCGTCGCCGATGTGGGTGCCCGCCTGGCGCAGCGACGTATCGCGGTTCATCGTGATCACCGGGAAGCCGCAGCATTTCCGGGCGCCGTCGTACTCGACGACCTCGCCGCCGAGCGCCTCGATCACCTGCTCGAGGTAGAGGTCGCGCTCAGGATGCTCTTCGTAGCCCAGTCGCTGCTTCGGGCGCAGGACGTAGCAGCCGTAGAACGGCCCGACCCGCAGGCCGGAGAGCGGGCGCTTGACCTGCTCGCGCAGGGTGTCGAGCCCGATGTCCTCGACCAGGACCCAGAGGAAGTTCTTGTTCTCGAAGCCGTCCTTGCCCTTGACGTACTCGAGCCCCTCGCCGGAAAGCGCCTCGTTGATGTGGGCGCGATAGGTCGAGTCGGCGTCCAAGCGCTCCTGGCACTCCGACTGCGCGCCCTGGCAGGTGGAGCAGATGTTCATCATCGCCAGGCCGGTCTGCTGGGCCAGCGCGAAGGTGCGGGCATTGAGCGAGTCGGCGAGCTCCTGGTTGTGCTCGGCGATCACGCCGGCACCGCAGCAGTTCGCGCGATCAAGGGTGACCAGCTCGATCTCCAGGCGCTCAGCGACGAGCGCCATCGAGCCGTGCAGCTCCGGGGTAAAGCCGCGCGAGACGCAGCCGGGCCAGTAGGCGAGCTTCAGATCGGTCATTGGGTCTCCTGCGGGGTCGTGTCGGCGGTTGCTCGGGAGGCATCGAGGTCCTCCGACTCGTCGGGCTCGGGCTCGATTTCCTCCTCGCCGGCGATGTAGAGGTTGAGCTCCTCGCGGTGCTCCTCCGCGTGGGCGTAGATCTTCTTCACCTCGTCCTGGGCGCCGCCCGGGAGCTTGTGGTGGATGCCGGGGATCAGCTTCGAGAGCGAGCGCATCTTGCCGGTGCGGATGCCGCGGATCGCCGTGGGGATCGAGCCGATCAGTCCTTTGATCGCGGCCATCGAGGGCTTCAGCTTGCCCTTCACGCCGGGCGCGAAGGACTCCTGAAGGAGCAGCGACTCGTCCAGGGTGCCCTTCTTCTCGATGATCTTGACGAACGCCTCTTCGTGGTTGCGGCCGTTGTTGACGTCGTGGATCCCGAAGTCCTCGTTGGCCCTCCGACGCAGGCGCATGATCTGGTCCATGGGCGCGACGCCCTTCGGACAGGCGTCGATGCAGCTGAAGCAGTGGGTGCAGTCGTAGATCCCGTGCGGGTCCTGGGCGAGGTCGTACAGGCGCTGCTCGGTCTGCCCGTCGCGCGGGTCGCCGACGAAGCGGTAGGCCTTGGCAAGGGCGGCCGGGCCGATGAAGTCCGGGTCGACCTCCATCGAGAGGCAGGAGGAGACGCAGGCGCCGCACTGGATGCAGGCCATCGACTGGGTGATGTCGATCATCGACTCAGGCTCGACGATGTACTCGCGCTCGGGCGGCTCGCCCTCGTGGAAGGAGCCACGGGGTGACCCGGCGGATCTTCTCCCAATGCGTCGACTCCATGTCGACGACGAGGTCCTTCAGGACCGGCATGTTGCCCATGGGCTCGACGACGATCGGGTCGGAGCCTCCGTTGGCGCGGTTCGCCTGCTCGTGCGCCTCGCCGATCTGCGTTTTGCAGGCGAGGGTCGACTGGCCGTTGATCTTCACTCCGCAGGAGCCGCAGATCGCGGCCCGGCACGAGCAGCGGACCGAGAGCGAGCCGTCTTCGCGATCGCGGGCCTGGAGCAGGCCGTCGAGGACGGAGAGCGTCGGGTCGAGCTCGACGTCGAACTCCTGCCAGTAGGGCTGGTCACCCTCGTCGGGCTGGTAGCGGCGGACCTTGAGTTGGTAATCGGCCATTAGTGGGTCACCCCTAGTAGGTCCTCTCCTGTGGTTCCCACTGCGTCATCGTCACCTCGGAGTAGCTGATCTCCGGGCCGTCTCCGTTCAGTGAGAGATCGATGTGCTTGAGCCATTCCTCGTCGTTTCGCTCGGGGAAGTCGGTGCGGTACTGGGCGCCGCGGCTCTCGGTGCGGTGCAGCGCCGCGGCCGCGCAGGCCTCGGCGTTGTCGAGCATGAAGCCGAGCTCGATCGCGCCGAGGATGTCCTGGTTGAAGACCGCGCCGCGGTCGTCGATGTAGGCGCTCTGGGCCTCCTCCTTGAGCCTCGCGATGATCTCGATCGCCTTCTGGATGCCCTCGGCGTCGCGGAAGACCGCGACGTAGCGGTCCATCGTCTCGCCGAGCTCCTTGCGGATCTCGGAGACGCGGCGGCCGGAGCCCCGCTCGCGGCCGACGATCTCGTCGATCGTCGCCTGCTCGTCGGCGAGCGCCGCGTCGGGCACCCGCCCGTATTCGATCCGCTGTGCGCGTTCGGCCGCGTGCTTGCCCGAGCGCTTGCCGAAGATCAGTGTGTCCAGCAGCGAGTTGGCGCCAAGGCGGTTGCCGCCGTGGACCGAGACGCAGGCGACCTCGCCCGCGGCGTAGAGGCCGGGGATGTCCGTCGCGCCCCAGGTGTCGGTTGCGACCCCGCCCATCGTGTAGTGGTTGCCGGGCTTGATGTGGATCGGCTCGCGGGTGATGTCGACGCCGGCGAAGTCGCGGCCGACGAGGACGATCTCGCGCAGCGCTTCGTGGATCCGCTTGCGGGGGACGACGGTGATGTCTAGCGCGACGGTCCCGTCCGGGAAGCCGCGTCCCTCGTTGATCTCGGTCTGCTCGGCACGGGAGACGACGTCGCGCGAGGCAAGCTCCATCTTGTTCGGCGCGTAGGTCTCCATGAACCGCTCGCCCTTGGCGTTCAGCAGGTGGGCGCCTTCCCCGCGCGCGCCCTCCGTGATCAGGAAGCCCTTGCCCGCGAGCGTGGTGGGGTGGTACTGGACCATCTCCATGTCGCGAAGCTTCGCCCCGGCGCGATAGGCGTGGGCGATCCCATCACCGGTGCAGATCAGCGCGTTCGTCGTCGGCTGGAACATCTGACCGTTGCCGCCGGTCGCGAGGATCACGTTCTTCGCCTCGAAGAGTTCCGTCGAGCCGTCGCGGATGTTCCGGGTCACTGCGCCGACGCAGTTGCCCTGGGCATCGAGGGCGAGCCCGGTCGTGAACCACTCCTCGTAGCGATCGACCAGGTTTGCGTGCTTCATCAGCTGCTCGTAGAGGACGTGCATGATCGCCTGGCCCGTGATGTCGGCGACGTAGAAAGTGCGCGCCTGCGAGGCGCCGCCGAATGCCCGCACGCCGAGCTTGCCCTCGTCGTTGCGGTGGAAGGTGACCCCCATGTGCTCGAGGTTCAGGACCTCCTGGGGGGCCTCCTGGGTCATGATCTCGATCGCGTCCTGGTCGCCCAGGTAGTCGGAGCCCTTGACCGTGTCGAATGCGTGGGATTCCCAGGAATCGCCGGGATCGAGAGCGGCGTTGATCCCGCCCTGGGCGGCGTTCGAGTGGGAGCGCACCGGGTGGACCTTCGAGATGATCCCGACCGAGACGCCTTCCTCTGCGGCGGCGAGCGCTGCCCGCTGACCTGCCAGCCCCGCTCCTATGACGAGCACATCGTGCCTTGGCATCGAGGGCGATCCTATAAGGGCCCGAGGGGCGGAGCTCAGCTGCTCAGCAGGGGCGTCGCCAGCCCAAGCGCTTCTGCGACCGGGACCGGGCGGCCGATGTGGAAGCCCTGGAGGTAGTCGACCTCGAGGTCGCGGCAGAGCTCGGCGGTCCTGCGGTCCTCGACGAACTCGGCGATCGTGCGCTTGCCGAGGCCGCGGGCGATGCCGACGATCGCCTGCACGAAGAGCTGGTCCGAGGCCGAGTGGGCGAGGCCGCGGATGAAGTCGCCGTCGATCTTCACGTAGTCGATCGGCAGGTGCTTGAGGTAGACGAACGAGCTGAAGCCGGAGCCGAAGTCGTCGAGGGCGAACATGCAGCCGAGGTCGCGCAGCGACTGTGCGAAGTCCTGGGCAGCATGCAGGCTGTCGATCGCAGCTGTCTCGGTCACCTCGAAGACGATCTGCGACGGCTCGGCGCGCGCGGCCGCGATCTGATCCGCGATGAAGGCGGGAAGCTCCGGGTCGCCGACCGAGCGGCCGGAGAGGTTGACCTCGAGGCGGAGCGGGGTGGAGGAGTCGCGGAGCGCCTCGCCGGCGATCGCCACCGACCGCTCGATCACCCACCGGTCGATGTCGCGGATCAGGCCATGGCGCTCGGCGGTGGGGAGGAAGGCCTTGGGCGGGATCAGCGTGCCGTCGGAGTCGACCATTCGGATCAGCAACTCGTACTGCGAGATCGACCCGCTTGCGACGTCGAAGATCGGCTGCGCGACCAACTCGAAAGCGTCGGTCGCCAGCGCCTGGCGGATCCGCTCCACCCATGCGAACCGCTCCGCCGCTCGCTCGCGGCCGCGGTGTGCGGGGGCATAGACGTACACCCGGTCGCGCCCGGCATCCTTCGCGTCGTACATCGCCAGGTCGGCGTTCGAGAGCAGCTCCTCGGCGCTCGACGCATCGACGCCGGCGGCCGCTATGCCGATGCTGGCGGTGACCCGGATCGGGCGCCCGCCGGCCAGGTGGGGCTCCTCGCCGATCGCCTCGCGGAGGCTCTGAGCGGCGATCGCGGCATCCTCGGCGGAGGTGGCCGGCAGGAGCACCGCGAACTCGTCGCCCCCGAAGCGGCAGACGACGTCGCCCTCGCGCAGGCGCCGCGCGATGCGCTGTCCCACGGACGCGATCAGCTCGTCCCCGACCCGGTGGCCGCGGGTGTCGTTGACGTCCTTGAACGCGTCGAGGTCGATGATCAGGACCGCGAGGTCCGCGGAGTACCGCTCGCCATAGGCGACCTGGAGCGCCAGTTCCTGCTCGAAGCGGCGGCGGTTGAAGAGCCCGGTGAGCGCGTCGTGGTCGGCGAGGAAGGCGAGCTGGTCCTCGAAGCGGCGGCGCTCGGTCGCGTCGCTGAACGTGACGACGGCACCCGTGACGTCGTCGCCGCCATCCGCGAGGACTGGGTTGCAGATGAAATCGGCCGGGAACTCCGTGCCGTCCGCGCGGCGGAACGTCGCCCCCTGGTCCTCGACCATCGCGCCGTCGCGTAGCGATTCGAGCAGGGGGTCGGAGTTGCCGAAGGGTCCGCCGACGAAGTCGGAGAGGGCGCGCCCGCCGAGCTCGCCGATCGATAGGCCGAGGATCCGGGCAGCGGCGGGGTTGGCAAAGCTGATCCGGCCCTCTGGGTCGACCCCGCAGATGCCTTCGCCGGCGGCGTCGAGGATCGCCTCCCGCTGGCGGGACAGGCGGTCGAGCGTCTCCTGCTGGGAGACGCGCTGGGTGATGTCCTGGCTCGCGCCGACCACGCGGGTCGGCTCGCCGGCGTCGTTCGTGGCGACGTCGCCCCGGCAGTGCAGGTGGATGGTGGTGCCGTCGGGCCGGACGACGCGGTGCTCGAACTCATAGGGCTGTGGATCCTCGACCGCCTTCTGGACGTGGCGCTGGACGCGCTCGCGATCGTCGGGATGAATGGCCTCGAGCCAGCGCTCGAAGCTGGGCTCGAACTCTCCCGGTTGGTGGCCGAAGAGCCGGTAGATCTCGTCGGACCAGCTGACGTCGCCACTGACGACGTTCCATTCCCAGACGCCGACACGGGCGATGCGCTCGGCATCAGCCAGCTGGGATGCGACGCGGTCATATCTGGCTTGCAGTCCCTCGCTCACCACCTCTTCTTTCGGCGGTGGAGGCGTCCGACTAAAGCACTTCTAGGGGCGAAGGCTCCGCCCGACGGCGTCGACGGTGAGCACGCCGCGCAGGTGACCCTCGGCGTCGACCGCGACGAGGCCGCCGAGCCGGCGCAGGTTTTCGTTGCCCAGCACCGCCTCGAGGGGGGCGTCGTCACGGATCTGAATGGTGCCGTCGGCGTCCGCGGTGAGGAATTCTCCGACCCGAGCCGCGTCGCGGCGGCTTTCGGGAACCGCGTCCGCGGCGCCCCGCTGGAGCAGGCCGCGGAAGCGGTCGCCCGTGTCGACGACCGGGAACCAGGGCCAGCGGTAGCGCAGGAAGAACTCGTCAAGGGCGCGCTCCACCGAGAGGTCCTCGGGGATCGCGATCGGGTCGGAGTCCATGACGTCGGCGACGCGCAGGTGCTCGATCCGGGCGGTGACCTCGGACTGCACCGTGGCGGAGCGCGCCGAGGAGCCGAGGATGAATCCGATCAGGGCGAGCCAGATGCCGGTGACCAGGCCGCCCTCGACGGCGACCGCGATGAAGGCGCCGCAGGCGATGAAGACGAAGGCGAAGCCCTGGCCGAGCAGTGCGGCGAACTTGGTGCCGCGGGTGCGGCTGCCGGAGACCTTCCACGCGATCGCTCGGACCACGCGGCCGCCATCGAGTGGGAAGGCGGGAATCAGGTTGAAGAACAGCACGAACAGGTTGATGGTCGAGAGCCAGGCGAGCAGGGCGAGCGCGGCGGAGGTGGTCGTGCCCGGCTCTCCGCGCATGGCCTCCCAGAAGTCGGCGCCGCCGATCGCGAAGCCGATCGCCGCGCAAGCGACGGCGATCAAGAGCGTGACCGCGGGGCCGGCCAGGGCGATCTTGAGCTCGGTCCCCGCGGAGTCGGAGTCGCGCTTGAGCCGCGCGAGGCCGCCGAACATCCAGAGGGTGATGTCGGAGATCTCGATCCCCTTGCGCATCGCGACGAAGGCGTGGCCGAGCTCGTGCAGGACGATCGAGCCGAAGAAGAGCAGCGCGCTGACCACCGCGAGCACGTAGGGCTCGGTCGCCCCGCTCTCCACCGCGAGCACCTCGCGGAACTCCCTCGTCAGCCAGATGATGACGAGCAGGAGGACGATGAACCAGGAGTAATCGGCCCCGATCCGGATCCCGCGGACATGGAACAGGGTCACGGCCCCGCGTGCCGACATGGCCGAAGCTTACGTCGCGTCGATAAGTTCCCGGCTCGATGTCCGAGACGGAGACCGCGCCGGCAGCGCCATCGCTCGATGCCGGGCGCATGCGCGCCCTGCTCGACGACCTCTGCTCGTTCGACCGCGAGACGGCAAGCGAAGGGGAGGCACGGGCCGCGGAGTGGCTCGCCGAGCGGCTTCGCGAGGTGGGCCTCGAGTCGCGGCTCGAGCGCGAGCGCATCCACAGCACCTTCTGGTGGCCGCTCGGGATCACCTCGGCGGCGGGGGCGCATGGCGGGGATCGCGGGGCGCCGGGGCCACCGGGTGCTTGGCGCCGCGCTCGGGGCGCTTGCCGCCGCCGCTGCCGCCGACGACATGCCCGGCGACGGGCGCCGGGTCCTGCGCTCGCTGCTGCCGGCGCGGACGGCGACTCAGGTGATCGCGGAGATGGGCCCCGCCGACGCCGAGCGGACGGTCGTCATCACCGCCCACCACGACGCGGCACACCGCGGCGTCATCTTCCACCCGGCGATCCCCGAGTTCGCAGATCGGATGGGGATGATCGAGAAGAACGACACCAGTCCGCCCCTGATCGCGATCAGCGTCGGGGCGCCACTGCTCGCCGGGATCGGAGCCCTGACGGGATCGCGCTCACTTGCGGGCGCCGCTGCGTTTGTGAGCGCGGGCTTCGGCGCCGCGATGGCGAACATCGGCATGAGCCAGGTCGTCCCCGGCGCGAACGACAACGGGACCGGGGTGCTGACCCTGATCGCGCTGGCGGAGGCGCTCGTCGCGCAACCGACCGAGAGCGTCCGGGTCATGCTCGTCTCGACCTCCGAGGAGGCGACCTGCGAGGGGATGGACGCGTTCGCGCGCCGGCATTTCCCCTCGCTACCGCGCGAGAGCACGTTCTTCTTCAGCGTCGACACGGTGGGCTCGCCGCACCTCTGCGTCCTGCGCGGCGAGGGGATGGTGCGGATGAAGGAGTACCCGGCGGAGTCGCTCGCGCTCGTCGACGAGACGGCGGAGGACCTCGGCATCTACCTCTTCCCGAACCTGCGCCTGCGGAACGCGACCGACGGCTCGATCCCGCTCTTCGCCGGCTACCAGTGCGCGTCCCTCGCCTCCTGCACGGACCTGAAGCAGCCGTCCAACTACCACTGGCCGACCGATGTTCCCGAGAACGTCGACTTCGTGACTGTCGGGGACGCGATCCGGCTGACCGAGACGATCGTGCGGCGGCTCGACGAAGAGTGGCTGGTTTGACGCCCTGGCGCTGGGCGGTCCTGGCGATCGGCGTCGTCCTCACCCTGGGCGGGCTCGCCGTCGGCCTCCCGCAATTGCTCTCCGGCGACCACGAGAAGTACGGCCGCGTCGCGATCCCGGGCGAGGGAATCGTCGATCTCCCGGTCGGCGAGGTCGTCGTCTTCTACGAGGACGGGAGTTCGCCGGCCGACGGCTTCTTCACTGCCCCCGACATTGCCTGGCAGATCCGGCCCGCGGACGGTGGCAAGCCCCTCGAGCTCGACGGCGACGACAACCGTGAGTCGAACATCCGCGACGACAAGTCCTGGACCGACATCGAAGGTCTCGACATCAAGGAGGCCGGCGACTACGAGGTGCAGGTGCAGCAGGTTGCCGGCGGGCCCAACCCCACCCTCACCTTCGGCACCTCCGGGGTGACACTGGCCGCGATCCTCTCGATCATCATCGGCGCGGGGATCGGCACGACCCTGATCGCGGTCGCCTTCGTCGGGCGTCGCGGCTAGCCGCTGGCCATGGCCGCACGGGCGCTCGCGATCGTCCACCAGCCTGACGCCGGCCCGGGCGTCTTCGGCGACGCACTGCGAAACGCCGGCGTCGTCCTCGACGAATGGATCTTCCCGGAGGTGGCCGACCCCCCGGCCGAACCGATGGGCTACGACGCGGTCCTCAGTTTCGGCGGCGCGATGCACGCCGACCAGGAGGACGAACACCCCTGGCTACGCGACGAGAAGCGCCTGCTCGCCGAGCTGCTCGCCGCGGAGAAGCCTCTGTTCGGCGTCTGCCTCGGCGCCCAGATCCTCGCTGAGGCCGCTGGCGCGCCCGCCCGCCGAGCCGCAAACCCGGAGATCGGCTGGTACGAGGTAGACGTCAGCGAGGAGGGCGCCAAGGACCCGGTCCTCGGCCCCCTGGCCCCGAGCTTCGAGGCCTTCGGCTGGCACAGCTATGAGTGCGACCTCCCGGACGGAGCCGTCGCCCTGGCCCGAAGCGAGACCTGCCTCCAGGCCTTCCGGCTGGGCACCAACACGTACGGAATCCAATTCCACGCGGAGGTCTCATCAGCGGACGCCGAATCCTGGATCGAGGGCTACGACACAGACCCAGACGCGATCAGGGTGGGCATAGACCCATCGAAACTCTGGGGCGAGTCAGCCCCAAAACTCGAGCCATGGAACAAGCAGGGCCAAGCCCTAGCCACCCGCTGGCTCACAACCATCTAGGGGTCAGACCCCTTAACGGTTTGCCAGCACGGCGGGGGGGCGGGAGGAGCTTCGCTGGGCTTCTCCTCGGTGACATGCCCAGGAAGCCGAGAGAAGTCGGAGCGCACGGTTCGATCAGCCATGTGTTTTGCGCGTGGAGTGGACCGCCGGCCAGTGTTTCTCGATCTACATCGACCGCCGGCCTATCTGGACTTGCTGGGAACCGTCGTGGTCGCGATGGACTGGAGAGTGCCTTGCCTATTGCCTGATGGAGAACCATGTCCATCTTCTTCTAGATGACCTCCGAGGCGAACCTGAGCAAGGGGGTCCAGCGGAAATCGCACGGTCATTATGCGCAAGCGTTCAATCGACGGCATGGCGGCGCGGCCATCTCTTTGAAAGTCGATTCGGGGCGTTCCGGTCCAATCGGACGCTCAGCTTCTTGACCGTCGCTGCGTATATCGCGCGCAATCCGGTCAAGGCTGGGCTCAGCCTCCTTCCGGAACCTGGGCGTGGAGTAGCTATGGCGCTGACCTCGGAGATGGCGGGCCGCCGTGGCTGGCGAGCCGAACGAGCTTTTCGACCTGATCGCGTCGCGACCACGCAGACGTCGACGCGGCAGAAGTATGAGAACTTCGCTAAGGGGTCTGACCCCGGTGCTGGCTACTGCGGGGTGACGTAGGCGCCGCTTAGGCCGCCGTCGATCAGGAAGGTTGAGGCGGTGACGTAGCTGCTGTCGTCGCTGGCTAGGAATAGGGCTCCCTGGGCGATTTCGCGCGGGTGGGCGAAGCGGCCGATCGGGACGTGGATGAGGCGGCGGGCCGCCTGCTCCGGGTCCTTCGAGAACAGCTCTTCCAGGAGGGGGGTGGAGACCGGGCCTGGGCAGAGGGCGTTGACGCGAACGCCTCGGCGGGCGAACTCGACGCCGAGCTCGCGGGACATGGCCAGGACGCCGCCCTTGGCCGCGGTGTAGGAGATCTCCGAGGTGGCGGAGCCCATCACCGCGACGAAGGAGGCGGTGTTGATCACCGATCCACCGCCGGACTCGAGCAGATGGGGGATGCCGTGTTTGCAGCAGAGGAAGACCGACTTGAGATCGACGTCCTGGATCCTCTGCCAGGCCTTGATCGAGGTATGGAGCACGCTGCGATCGTCCTCGCGCACGATTCCCGCGTTGTTGAAGAGAACGTCGATGCGGCCGAACTCCTGGTGGGCTGCATTGAACATCTTGCGCACCTGGGCGTCGTCGGCGACGTCGCACGCGAGTGCGAGCTCCGCCTTGGAGTCGGCCGTGAGGTCGACGCCGACCACATGGGCACCCTCCTCGGTGAAAAGACGAGCAGTTTCGGCCCCGATCCCGCTCGCGGCGCCGGTGATAACGCAGACCTTGCCCTCGAGCCGTCCCGGCATTCGTCCTATCCCTCCTCGGTCGCGTAGTACACGTTCTTCACCTCGCTGTAGGCATCGAGCGCGTGGGGGCCGAGCTCGCGGCCCACGCCCGACTGCTTGAAGCCCCCGAACGGGGTCGAGACCCGGACCGACGTGTTCGAGTTGATCGAGAGCACGCCGGTGTCGATCGCGCGAACGACCCGCAGCGCCCTCGCGCCGTCCCGGGTCCAGACCGAGCCCGACAGCCCGTACGGCGTGTCGTTGGCGATCTCGACCGCCTCCGCCTCACCCTCGAACGGGATTACCGCCGCGACGGGGCCGAACACCTCCTCGCGAGCCACCCGGTCGGAGTTGGAGACCGGGCAGAGCACCGTCGGTGGGAACCAGAATCCGGCGCCGTCGGGTGCGGAGCCACGGAACGCGACCGGCGCCGAATCGTCGACATAGGAGCCCACGGTCTCCCGCTGGTCGGCGGAGATCAGCGGCCCCATCTCCGTCTCCTCGTCGAGTGGATCACCAACCCGCAGGCCGCTTACCGCCGGCTCCATGGCCGCCATGAACTCGTCGAGCACCGTTCGCTCGACCAGGATCCGCGAGCGCGCGCAGCAGTCTTGGCCCGCGTTGCCGAAGACCGCAGACGGCGCGGCAGCGGCGGCCCGCTCGATGTCGGCATCGGCGAACACGACGTTCGCTGACTTGCCGCCGAGCTCCAGCGTGACCCGCTTGATCGTCTCCGCCGCGCCGGCCGCGATCCCCCGACCGACCTCGGTCGAGCCGGTGAATGCGATCTTCGCCACGTCGGGGTGCTCGACCAGCCGCTGCCCGCAGACTCTGCCCGGCCCGGCGACGACGTTGAGGACGCCCTCCGCCAGGCCCGCCTCGCGCGCGATCTCCGCGAGCCGCAGTGACGTCAGCGGCGTCAGCTCGGCCGGCTTCAGCACGATCGTGTTCCCGGCCGCGAGCGCCGGAGCGACCTTCCACGACGCGATCGCCAGCGGGAAGTTCCAGGGTGTGATCAGCCCGACGACCCCGAGCGGCTCGCGGAAGGTCATGTCGACTCCGCCGCTCACCGGGATCGTCTCGCCGAGAAGGCGCTGTGGCTCGGACGCGTAGTAGCGGAACGTGTCGGCGACCATCCCCATCTCGCCGCGCGCGTCGGAGATCGGCTTGCCGGCGTTGCGCGCCTCGAGCCGCGCGAGCTCCTCGCCCGCCTCACCGAGTGCGCCGGCGAGTCGATGAAGCAGCTCGGCCCGCTCCTCCGGCGCCATCGCCCGCCACGCTGGGAACGCCGCCTTCGCAGCCGCCACGGCGGCGTCGACCTCCTCGGCGCCCGCCCGGGGGATCTCCTCGAGCACCTCCTCCGTCGCCGGCTCGAGGACCGAGATCGTCTCTGACCCGCTCACGCCGGCACCTCGGCGGCCGCGCGCGCGGCAGCCACGAACGCCTCGATCACCGGGCTGGGCGATTCCTCCTCGGCGTGCCAGAGCACTCCGAGCGCGAACGCGAGCTCTGGGTCCTCGATCGCCTCGGCGACCCCGTCGCCCGCCGACCGACCGGAGATCACCAGGCCGTCGCCGAGCTCACCCACCCCCTGATGATGGTGTGAGCGGACCGCGATCGCCTCGGCCCCCGCGGCTCGGGCCGCGAGTGACCCAGGCTCGAGGTCGACCTCATGTGTCGTGAACTCGCCCGGGTTGCGCAGGTGCGCCTCCTTCGTCTCGAGCTCCTGGACGAGCGTTCCGCCGCGAGCGATGTTGAGCATCTCCATGCCCCGGCAGATACCCAGGACCGGCACGTCGTGCTCGAGCGCCGTCCGGGTCAACGCGATCTCGAACGCGTCGCGCCCAGGCCGGACGCCCACGGTCTCCTCGGCATCCGATTCTCCATAGAGGCTCGGGCTGATGTCCCCGCCGCCCGCGACGAGCAGTCCGTCCAGCAAAGCCAGAGCCTGAGCCGGATCGGCGGCGATCGCGTCGTCGGCCGGCAGCACGACCGCCTGTGCACCAGCCCCACCCAGCGCCTCCGAGTAACTGCGCGGGGAAAGGTTTGCCTCCGCCTCCCAGACGGTCCAGCTCGCCCGCTCGAGCGCGGCAGGGACGCCGATTACCGGCCGCCGCCCCTCACTCACAGCCGCTCGAAGCCGCGGAAGCGCTCCCAGTCGGTGACCGTGGACTCCATCGCCTCGAGCTCGATCCGGGCCCTGTTCAGGTAGTGGTCGACGACCTCCTGCCCGAACGCCTCGCGGACCGCCTCGCTCTCGCCGAACAGGTCGCGGGCCTCGTACATCGTCTTTGGGACGTGCTGCTTGTCGGACTCGTATGCGTTGCCCTCGAAAGCCGGCTCCAACTCCAGCCCGTTCTCGACACCGTGCAGGCCCGAGGCGATCATCGCCGAGAGCGCCAGGTACGGGTTGACGTCTGCGCCCGGGAGCCGATTCTCGAAGCGAAGCGCCGGGCCATGGCCGACCACGCGGATCGAGCAGGTCCGGTTGTCCTTGCCCCAGGCCACCGCGGTCGGCGCGAAGGATCCCTCCGAAAAGCGCTTGTAGGAATTGATCTGAGGCGCGAAGAAGAGGGTCATGTCGCGCATGCAGGCGAGCTGGCCCGCGACGAAGCTCTTGAAGGTCGCGTCGTCGCCCGCGAAGATGCTCCCGCCGTCCTCGTCGACCAACGAGCAGTGGATATGGCACGAGTTGCCCTCCCGTTCGTCGAACTTCGCGATGAAGGTGAGCGCGTAGTCCTCCTGCGCCGCGATTTCCTTCGCGCCGTTCTTGTAGACGACGTGCTGGTCGGCCGTCGTCAGCGCCTCGTCGAAAAGGAAGTTGATCTCGTGCTGGCCGAAGTTGCACTCGCCCTTCGAGTTCTCCACGACCATCTCCGCGCCCATCATCGAGTTGCGGATCCGCCTGATCAGCGGCTCGATCCGCGACGTGCCGAGCATCGAGTAGTCGATGTTGTAGAGGTTGGCCGGCGTCAGGTCGCGGTAGCCGCTCTTCCACGCGTCCTCGTAGGTGTCGCGGAAGACCATGAACTCGAGCTCGGTGCCGGCCATCGCGCGCCACCCCCGCTCGGCGAGCCGGTCGAGCTGGCGGCGGAGGATCTGGCGCGGCGACGCGACCACCGGCGAGTCGTCCTCCCACTGGATGTCGGCCATCAGCTGCACCGTCCCCTCCTGCCAGGGGATCGGCCGCAGCGTGTCGATGTCCGGCGCCATCACGAAGTCGCCGTAGCCACGCGACCACGAGGACATCGCGTAGCCGTCGACGGTCTCCATGTCCACGTCGACCGCGAGCAGGTAGTTGCAGCCCTCCGCCTCGTGGTCGACCACCGCGTCGAGGAAGTGGCGGGCGGTCAGCCGCTTGCCCTGCAGCCGGCCCTCCATGTCGGCGATCGTCAGGAGCACGGTGTCGACGGTCCCTTCGTCGACCGCCTTCTTCAGCTCGTCGAGCTTCATGCCCGATCCACCCTATCTAGGCGTCAATCGCGGGTGACCTCGTCCTCCTCGAGCGTCCGAACCGGTCCCTTGTACCTGTTCTTCGCCGAGACGAGGTACCAGACGCCGAAGATCAGCGGGATCAGGATCGCCAGCGGCGTGTAGTTCACGACCGTCGCGTCGAAGTCCTCGTTCCAGGGCAGCCCCGTCGGGGTGAACGGCAGATCGAGGCTGAAGACAACGAGGACGACGAAGATGATCGCCAGCGTGTTGACCAGCTTGTAGCGTGCGCCGAGTGTCCAGGGACCGGGCTCGAATCTGTCGCCTGCCCGCAGCCGCAAGTAGATCGGCAGGATGTAGGCGAGGTAGAGGCCGACCGTGCAGATGCCGGTTATCGCGAAGAATGCGAACGGGATGTCGTTCGACCCGAAAAGTGCCGGAATCGAGATGATGAGCGCGAAGAACGAGACCGCGATCACCGAGTAGAGCGGCACCTTCTCGCGGTTGACGCGGCTGAAGAACGCGCCACCTGGGATCGCGCGGTCGCGAGAGAACGCGTACCAGGTACGTGAGGCGCTTGTGAGGCCGGCCGCAACGCAGAAGAGCTGGCCGACGGTCGCGATCAGCAGGACCATCTTCGCGGCCCACGGATCGAGCGCGGTGGTGAAGATCTCGCCGACGAACCCGGCCGCGTCGTTGATTGCCGCGACGTCGTTGGCGGCGAAGAGGAAGGCGAGCAGGACGAACCAGCCGATCAGGGCGGAGAAGAAGACCGAGCGCCAGACGCCCTGTGCGGCGGCGATCGAGGCGTTCTTCGTCTCCTCGGCGGTATGTGCCGATGCGTCGTAGCCGGTCTGCGTGTACATCGCCAGCAGGAAGCCGATCGGCAGGACGAAGAACCAGAAGCCGAGGCTGCTCGTGGAGCCGTCGAAATGCCCGGAGTTGTTGATCCGCTCGCCGAAGACGAAGCTCGCGCTCTGGTGGTCGTCCGGAACGAAGACGAGCAGCCCGATGATGATCAGCACGCCGATCACGTGCCAGCCAACCGAGATGCTGTTTAGTAACGCGAGGACGCGATCGCCGAAGATATTGAGCAGCGTCACGACCAGGAGGATCAGCAGGAAGAGGATGAACGTGTCGCCGAGGACGCTGTCGCCCTCGGCGAAGTTCATGCCGAGGAAGTCGACTCCGTAAAGCCCGAGCAGGCTGTAGAGGAAGAAGGCGGCGCCGTAGGCGACCGAGGCGACGATCCCGACGAGCCCGACGATGTTGAACCAGCCCGTCATCCAGCTCCAGCCCGGCCCGCCGAGCTTGTGCGCCCACCAGTAGGGCCCGCCTGCGGTCGGCATGGCCGAGGTCAGCTCGGCCATCGAAAAGGCCACCATGAGCACGAACGCGCAGAGGATCGGCCAGCCGATCGAGGCGGCGATCGGGCCGCCGTTCTGCCAGGCGAACGCGAAAGTCGTGAAGGTCCCCGCGAGGACGGAGATGATCGTGAATGAGATCGCGAAGTTCGTGAACCCACCCCACGCACGCGCGAGGTCCTGCTTGTAGCCCATGTCGGCGAGCTGCTGCTCGTCGCTCGAGCCCGTTGGCGCGGCTGGTGCGGGATCCTGGCTTGCCATCGCTCTCCTCGTCCGGGCGCTTGCGCGCCCTGAGATAGTGACGTCTGTGACCAATTCCGACCCTAAACCGCCCGCACCCGGCAAGTCAATGTGCCTGGACGTATGAACGACCGGGTTGCGGTTGTGGGCGCAGGCGTAATCGGCAGCGCAACCGCGCTCGCCCTGGCGCGGCGGGGGGCGGAAGTCGAGCTCCTCGAGGCCGAGGCGGAACCCGGACTTTGCGCAAGCGGGACCAACTCCGGGATCCTCCATACGGGCTTCGACTCGGCCCCCGGCGAGCTCGAGACGGAGATGATCCTGCGCGCCGCCGAGCACCGGAGCGAGGTGTTCGAGGCCCTCGGCGTGCCGCTCCACCCCTGCGGCGGGCTGATGCGGGCGTTCGATCCCGCCGGCGAGGGGGAGATCGACGGGTTGGTGGCGAACGCGGCGCGCAACGGGGTGGAGGTCTCCCGCCGCGACGACGGCGCGCTGGAGATCCCGAGCGAGTCGATCACCGACCCCGTCGCCTACACCCAGGCGCTTGCGGCGGCTGCCGGCAGGCATGGCGCCGGGGTCCGCACCGGCTTCCGGGTTGCCGCTGTCGCGCGCGAGGGGGAGGGCCTGCGCCTGTCCGAGCCCGGCGGCGAGGGCGTCTCCTGCCGGATCGCGATCAACTGCGCCGGCCTGGGCGCCGACGCGGTTGCGCGGGCCGCGGGCGACGAGCGCTTCGAGATCTATCCGCGCAAGGGCGAGTTCCTGGTCTTCGATCCGCCGGCAGGCGACCCGCTCGATCAGGTGCTGCTGCCCGTGCCCGAGGCCGGAACGAAGGGCGTGCTCGTGTTCCCGACGGTGGACGGCCATGTGGTTGCCGGGCCGACCGCGGTCGACGGCACCGACAAGGGGGACTGGAGCGTGCGGGAGGAGGCTGCCGCCACGATCCGCGCCAAGGCCGAGCGGATGTACGAGCCGCTCGCCGGGGCGGAGCCGATCGCCGCGTACGCCGGCCTGCGCACCGCCGCCCGCGACTCCGAAGGCGCGCCGCTGAACTACGTCATCGGCCCCTCGCCGGCATGTGAGAGCCTCGTCAACGTGGCGGCGATCCGATCGACCGGGATGACGGCCTCGCTGGGAATCGCGGAGCGGGTGACGGAGATCGTGGCCGGGCTCGGGATCGAGCTCGGCGCCGAGGCGCCGCTCTCGCCGGCGCCGGCTGAGGCGGATCCCGATCCGCCGGTCCCCTGGTGGCGGCGCGCCGCCGAATACAGAGGGCTCCTGTGAGCGACGGCCCATTCCTCCTCGGCATCGACGAGGGCACCTCGGCGGTGAAGGCGGTCGTCTTCGACGCCGAGCTCCGGCCGATCGCCGAAGCGCGTAGTGAGAAACGCCTCCACCACCCCCGCCCAGGGTGGGTGGAGCAGGATGGCGAAGAAGTCCTCACAGCTGTGGTGGGAGCTGTCGAGGAAGTGCTCCAACTCGCGCGCGAGAAGGGCGCGGAGGAGATCGCGGCGGCCGGGCTGGACCACCAGGGCGAGTCAGTGCTCGCCTGGGATGCCGAGACCGGAGAAACCCTCTCGCCGATCGTCACCTGGCAGGACAAGCGCTCGCAGGAGATGCTCGACCGGCTCGAGGCCGACGGCCGGGCCGAGACGGTTGTCGAGCGCAGCGGCATGCCGCTCGACCCCTACTTCTCCGCCGCGAAGCTGACCTGGCTGCTCGAGCACTCCGAGGAGGTCGCCGCCGCCGGAGAGCGCGGCACCCTCCGCCTCGGCACCGTCGACTCCTGGATCTGCGATCGGCTCGGCGCCGGCTTCGCGACCGACCCGTCGACGGCCTCGCGGACGCAGCTCGGGGCACCCGAGTTCGACCCCGAGCTGCTCGAGATCTTCGGCGTCCCTGCCGAGGCGTTGCCCGAGATCGCCGACACGGCGGGCGACCTCGGCACCCTCGCCCATCCCTCCTGGCCGGTCGACCTGCCGCTTCGCGCGCGCTGCGTCGATCAGCAGGCGGCTCTAGCCGGTGCCGGCTGCGTCGTCCCCGGCCTCGTCAAGGCGACCTACGGGACGGGCGTCTTCGTCCTCGCCCACGCCGGCGCCGAACGGCCTGAGGTGAGCGGCGGCCTGCTGCCCACGGTCGCGTGGCGCGTCGATGGCAAGGTCGAATGGGCGATCGACGGCGGCGTTTTCACCGCCGGCGCCCTCCTCGAATGGCTGAGCCGGGATCTCGGCCTAGCGGAGGATCCACCCGCCTTGGCCGCCGCCGCGGCGGAGGTCGAGGACTCGGGTGGCGTCAGCGTCCTGCCCGCGCTCGCCGGGATGGGAGCGCCCTGGTGGCGCTCGGACGCGAGAGCCGTCATCGCGGGCCTGACCGCGGCGAGCCGGACCGGCCACATCGCCCGAGCCTCGCTGGAGGCGATCGCCTGGCGCGTGGCCGACATCGTCTCGGTCGTCCGCGACGCGGTCCCGGTCGAGGCACTCCGGGTCGACGGCGGCCTCACGCGCGACGCGACGCTGCTCCAGCTGCAGGCGGACAGCACCGGGATCCCGGTGGAGAAGGGCGCCGTCGACGCCACCGTCGCCGGGGCAGCGGCGCTCGCCGCCGTCGGCGCCGGCATCTGGGGCTCGACCGCGGAGATCGCCGACCACATCCCCGTCGGCGAGCGGATCGAGCCGGAGCGGGACGACGCCTGGCGCGAAGCCGAGCACGCCGCCTGGCGCGAGTTCGTCGAGCGGGCCGCGAGTCTCTAGACGGCCGGCGCGTGCCGCTCGATGATGCGGCCGAAGTCGACGCCCGGCGGCAGCGTGCCGAAGGCGCGGCCCCAGTCGCCGTCGAGACGTGAGGCGCAGAAGGCATCGGCCACCGCCTCGTCCCCGAAGCGGACGAGCACCGAGCCCTGGAGCGCGAGCGCCATGCGCTCGACGACGCGGCGCGCCCGCGACTCGATCGCCTCGAGGTCGGCGAGCTCGGCCCGGATCCCGTCGGTGTAGGCATCCAGGCGCGGATCGGCTCCGCGCGCCTCGTCGACCTCGGCGAAGAAGATCTCGACCGACTGCGGGCTACGCGACATCGCGCGCAGGACGTCCAGGCACTGGACGTTCCCGGAGCCCTCCCAGATCGACGAGAGCGGGCTGCCGCGATAGAGCCGCGGCATCCCCGACTCCTCGACGAACCCGTTGCCGCCGTGGCACTCGAGCGCCTCGACCGCGTGCGACGGGCCGCGCTTGCAGATCCAGTACTTGAGCACCGCGTTGGCGAGCCGCTTGAAGTAGGTCGCCTGCTCGTCGCCGGCGATCGACTCGTCGTACGACCGCGCCAGCCGCATCGCCGCGATCGTCGCCGCCTCGGACTCGACGCACAGATCGGCGAGGACGTTCTGCATGAGCGGCTGGTCGCGGAGCACTTTCCCGAACGCCGAGCGGTGGGAGGTGTGGTGGATCGCCTTCGCGGTTCCCGCCCGCATCCCGGTCGCCGAGCCGAGCGCGCAGTCCAGCCGGGTGTGGTTGACCATCTCGATGATCGTCCGCACTCCGGCACCTTCCTCGCCGACCAGTTGCGCCCAAGCGCCTCTGAACTCGACCTCGGAGGAAGCGTTGCTTCTGTCGCCGAGCTTGTCCTTCAGTCGCTGCAGATGAATCCGGTTGCGCTCGCCGTCAGGAGTGAACCGGGGCATCAGGAAGCACGAGACCCCGCCGTCGGCCTGGGCGAGGACGAGGAACGCGTCGCACATCGGCGCCGAGAAGAACCACTTGTGGCCGGTGATCTCGTACTCGGCGCCGGGGCCGCCGCCGTTGAGCGCGCGGGCGGTCGTGGTGTTGGTCCGCACGTCCGAGCCACCCTGCTTCTCCGTCATCCCCATACCGCACAGCGCGCCCTTCTTGTCGATGGCCGGCACGAGGCGCTCGCCGTCGTACTCGGTGGACATGAACCGCGGCTCCCACTCCTCCGCGATCTCGGGCTGCCTGCGAAGCGCCGGGATCACCGAGTACGTCATCGAGATCGGGCACATCGGGCCGGAGTCCACCTGCATGAAGACCGTCGTCAGCCCCGCGCGGGCGACATGCCCGCCGGGCTGCGGCTCCCGCCAGGGCAGGGAGTGAAGCTCGTGCGAGACGGCGAGGTTCATCAGCTCGTGCCAGGCCGGGTGGAACTCGACCTCGTCGACCCGGTTGCCGAAGCGGTCGTGTGTGCGGAGCTTCGGCGAGTTCTCGTTCGCCAGGGTCCCGAGCCGCTGAACGTCGGCCCGCCCGCAGATCGCGCCGAGCTCACGGGCACGCTCCTCCGCCCATTCGCCGCCCTCGCGGCGCAGCGCCTCGGTGAGGACCGTGTCGGCGTCGAAGACGTTGTAGTTCTCGAGCGGCGCCGCCTGGTTCGTCACCTCATGGGTGGCGGCGCCCGTCGACCGTGATTCGACCGTGGCCATCGCCCGAATCTTACGCGGCGGGTTCGGCGGCGGGTTCAGCGTCCGGCTCGACCTTGCCGCCAGGCATCCAGATCAGCGCGATCACGAATGCCACCGCCATCGCCCCTGCCATCGCGTAGAAGACCGTCCGTGTGGAGAGCGCGTAGTCGAGCTGGATCGCGTCGAAGACCTCCTTCGCCTTCGCTCCCGCCTGATCGGTCAGGCTCTGCGAGGCACTGTCGCCGCCCGATCCCGAAACCGCCGCGGCGATCTCGTCCGCCTTCTCCTTCGGGAACCCCTCGCCACCGAGCGTCGATTCGAGGTTCGACTTGTTCTGGATGATCAGGACGGAGCCCAGGATCGCGAGCCCGAGGCTCGAGCCGAAGTTCCTGACGGTCTGGGTGATCCCGACGACCTCGCCGTATGCCGTCCGTGACGCGCGGTTGATCGCGTCGGTGTTCGCCGGGCCGAGGACCAAGCCGACCCCCGCGCCGGCGAGCACGATCCAGTACCACTGGTCGTTGAAGTCCAGTTCGGTCATCGACTTGCCCCAGAGGAAGAGCCCGACGGCGGTGATCGCGCAGCCGGCGACCACGGCCGGCCTTGCTCCGGTGTTGTCGAGGATCCGGCCGCCGATCTGCGAAGCGGCCGCGAAGCCCGCGAAGAACGTGAGCAGGTAGAGGCCCGCCTCCGACGGGCTGTTGCCGAGCGAGATCTGCGCGTAGGTGCTGCCGAAGAAGAACAGCGGCACGAACGGGATCATCAGGATGAAGAGCACGATGTTGTCGACGAAGAACGCGCGGTCGGCGAAGATCCGCACGTTGATCAGGGGGTGCTCGACCCGGCGCTCGAAGGCGATGAAGCCGAGGAGCAGGGCGAGCCCGACAACGACGCAGCCGATCGTCTTCACGTCCCCCCAGCCCCAGACCGCTGCCTGCTGCAGGCCGAGTACCACCAGGCCCATGCCGCCGGTGACCAGCACCGCGCCGCGGTAGTCGATCGGCGCCGGGTGGCGGTCGTTCGGCGGCTTGGAGATCCTGATCAGGACCAGCGCGATGATCGCGATCGGGATGTTGACCCAGAAGATCGCGCGCCAGTCGATCTCGGTCAGATAGCCGCCGGCGAGCGGGCCGACCGCGGTCAAGCCGCCCGTGATCGCGAAGAAGATCGCCATCGCCTTGCCGCGCTCGTTGAGCGGGAACGAAGAGATCACGATCGCGAGGGCGGCCGGCATCATCAGCGCCGCGCCGGCCCCCTGGATCACGCGGAAGACGATGATCCACGCCTCCGCGCCGCTGCCGTCCGGCGTCGCCCCGCAGAGCGCCGACGCGGTCGCGAAGACGATCACCCCGATGATCACCATCCGCCGGTGGCCGAGGATGTCGCCGAGCCGCCCGCCGAACGCGAAGAGCGCCGAGAGCGAGAGCAGGTATCCGTTCACCACCCACTGGATGCCGGTTGAGGTGAGCCCGAGGTCCTCCTGGAGCTCGGGGACCGCGATCGCGACGATCGTCTGGTCGATGAACATCATCGCGACCGCGAAGATCATCGCGGCCAGGATCAGGTTCTTGCTCTTGCCCTCTCCCGCCATTCGAAGCGGACCCTACCCAGGCTCGCCGACGCCCGTCCAGCGCTGCGGATCGTCCCCCTTCTGGACGGCGCGCCCGGTTGCCTCCAGGTGGCGCAGATAGCAGAGCGTCTCCATCAGCCACCAGTTCCCCGTGCGCTCGTCGAGCGGCTGCCCGTGCACGTGTGGCTGGACTTCGAGCGCGGTCAGCTCGGCTCCCTGGATCGCCGCCAGGGCCCCGTCGATCCGCTCGTGCACCAGGTCGCGGTTGGCGTCCACGTGTCCGCGGACGGTCGTGAACGTGCGGCCGTGGCCCGGCAGGCAGAGGCGGGCGTCCAGGGCGTCGACGGCGTCGAGGGAGGCGAGGAACTCGCCCACCGGGTCGGGCGTGTACCCGTAGTCGTAGAAGAGCGAGATCCGGCCGAGCAGGTGATCGCCGGAGATCAGCAGGCGCCGCTCGGGCTGGAACAGGCAGACGTGGGAGGGGGCATGGCCCGGCGTCTCGATCACCTGCCACGTGCCCAGGCCCGTCTCGATCTCGACCCCGGGTAGTAGGTCGCGATCGGGCGGGATGATGCCGGCGATGCCGAAGTCCTGACCCTTTCGCGATTCCCGGTAGGCCGTTAGTGCCGCCTTCGGCACGCCGGACTGCCGCGCCACCTCCAGCCGCGCCTCGAGCCAGGCGTCCGGATCGGCGGCGGCGCGAGTCATGTGCTCATGGTTCGGGTGCATCCACAGCTCGCAGCCGGTCCGCTCGACGATCGTCGCCGCCTGCCCGTAATGGTCGGAGTGGGCGTGGGTGCAGACCAGCAGCCGGCACCCGGACAGCTCGAGCCCGACCATGTCCAGTGCCCGCTCCAGCTGCTTCATCGAGTCGGGCTCGTGGATGCCGGTGTCGACCAGGACGAAGCCCCCGCCCTCGGGGATCGTCCACGAGCCGTCGCCGTCGGCGATCGCCCAGGCGTTGCCGTGGGGGACGCCGGGCCACGGGAGGGGGAGGCGCAGCCGCCAGACGCCGGGGAGCGTCCGCTCGCCGCGGCCTAGTTCGCGCTTTCGTTCCGGGCTGGGCACCCGGCAGACGCTAACTGGCGTCCAATAGCATCGCCCGCCGCATGGCCAAGATCGAAGTCTTAAAGCCGATCGTCGAGCTCGACGGCGACGAGATGACCCGGATCATCTGGGCCTTCATCAAGGACGAGCTGATCCTGCCCTACCTCGACCTGGAGCTCGAGTACTACGACCTCGGGATCGAGAGCCGGGACGAGACGAACGACCAGATCACCGTCGACGCGGCGAACGCGATCAAGGAGCACGGGGTGGGCGTCAAGTGCGCGACGATCACCCCCGACGAGGCGCGCGTCGAGGAGTTCGGCCTGAAGGAGATGTACCGCTCGCCGAACGGGACGATCCGCAACATCCTGGGCGGCGTCATCTTCCGCGAGCCGATCGTGATCTCGAACATCCCGCGGCTCGTGCCCGGCTGGACGAAGCCGATCATCATCGGCCGCCACGCCTTCGGCGACCAGTACCGCGCCGAGGACACCCTGATCCCGGGCGAGGGCAAGCTCACGCTTACCTGGACCCCCAAGGACGAGGGCGAGCCGATCGAAATCGACGTCTTCGACTTTCCGTCAAGCGGCATCGCGATGGCGATGTACAACCTCGACGACTCGATCCGCGACTTCGCCCGCGCCTCCTTCCGCTACGGCCTCAACCGCGATTACCCGGTCTACATGTCGACGAAGAACACGATCTTGAAGACCTACGACGGGCGCTTCAAGGACCTCTTCCAGGAGGTCTTCGACGCCGAGTTCGCCGACGATTTCAAGGCCAAGGACCTCACCTACGAGCACCGGCTGATCGATGACATGGTCGCCGCGGCGCTGAAGTGGGAGGGGGGCTACGTCTGGGCCTGCAAGAACTACGACGGCGACGTCCAGTCCGACACCGTCGCCCAGGGCTTCGGCTCGCTCGGCCTGATGACCAGCGTCCTGATGACGCCCGACGGCAAGACGGTCGAGGCCGAGGCCGCCCACGGCACCGTCACCCGCCATTTCCGCGAGCACGAGAAGGGCAACCCGACGTCCACCAACCCGATCGCATCGATCTTCGCCTGGACCCGGGCCCTCGCAGCCCGCGGCCGCATGGACGAGACCCCCGAGGTCACCGAGTTCGCCGAGACGCTCGAGCGGGTGTGTGTCGAAACGGTGGAGAGCGGAAAGATGACCAAGGACCTGGCCCTGTTGGTCGGGGACGACCAGGAATTCCAGACCACCCAGGAGTTCCTCGCGTCGATCGACGAGAACTTGAAATCTGAAATCGAAGGAGAAACCGACCAGTGAGCTCCCCCGTCAACGTCACCGTCACCGGCGCCGCCGGCCAGATCGGCTACGCGCTGCTTTTCCGTGTCGCCAGCGGCCAGATGCTCGGCGATGACACCCAGGTAAAGCTTCGGCTGCTCGAGATCCCCGACGCGGTCACCGCCGCCGAGGGCACGGCGATGGAGCTCGAGGACTGCGCCTTCCCGCTGCTCGCCGGGATCGACATCACCGACGATCCCAGGGAGGCCTTCGACGGCTGCAACGTCGGCCTGCTGGTCGGCGCCCGGCCGCGTGGCAAGGGCATGGAGCGCGCCGACCTGCTCGAGGCGAACGGCGGGATCTTCAAGCCGCAGGGCGAGGCGATCAACGCCGGCGCCGCGGACGACGTCCGCATCCTCGTCGTCGGCAACCCCGCGAACACCAACTGCCTGATTGCGAACGCGCACGCCCCCGACGTCCCCGACGAGCGGTTCACCGCCATGATGCGGCTCGACCACAACCGGGCGATCGCCCAGCTCGGCTCGAAGCTGGAGGTGCCGCTTCCCCAGATCAAGCAGATGTCGGTGTGGGGCAACCACTCACCGACCCAGTACCCCGACCTGGTGAACGCCGACGTCAACGGCACCTCCGCCTGGGACGCGGTCGACGACCAGGAGTGGATCGCCAACGACTTCATCCCGACGGTCGCCAAGCGCGGCGCCGCGATCATCGAGGCGCGAGGCTCATCGAGCGCGGCCTCGGCCGCGAACGCCGCGATCGACCACGTCCGCGACTGGATGCTCGGGACCCCGGACGACGACTGGGTCTCGATGGGCGTCGTCTCGGACGGCTCCTACGGCGTGCCCGAGGGCCTCGTCTCCGGCTTTCCCTGCCGCTGCGACGGCGGCGAGTGGAAGATCGTCGAGGACCTCGAGATCCCCGAGTTCTCGCGCGAGCGGATCGACGCCACGACCGGCGAGCTCGGCGAGGAGCGCGAGTCGGTCCGCGACCTCGGGCTGCTCTAAGTACTACTCGGGCGGGAAGTAGCCGCGCCCCTCCTTGCGGACGAGGCCTTCCTTCTCCAGCTCGCCCATCACGCGGTACATGTAGTTCGGGGCGATCTTCATCTGCTTCGCGATCGCGCCGGCGGAGATGCCGGGCTCGGCCGTGACGATCTTGACGGCCTGGTCGCGGCGGGTGCCGCCGCGGCGGCGGCGGCGTCCGGGGGAGCGGCGGGCTCCGGTGCCGGTTCGGGAACCGCGCGGCCGTCCGGGACCGCGGCGGCCGCCGAGCGCGGCGAGCGCCTTCTGGACCTGGTCGCGCTCGTCGTCGAGCTCGCGTAGGCGGTCCTGAAGCTGGGTGCGTACCTGATCAATTGTGTTACTTCCTTGAGGTGTCATGGAAGTAACAGTAACGGCCGGTAACGCTCAGTCGGCTTTGCGACTGCGAGGCTGGGTGCGGAACACCATGTCCCAGAACGGTGTGGAAACACCGAAACCGAACCTGTGGTCCTGAAAATGGTGACGCATGTGGTGTTGGCGCAGTCGCTTGCCGAAGTCAGTCTTCGGGACCGCGTGGTGAAGGTAATAGTGGGTGTAGTCGTAGACGAGGTAGCCGAGCAGGAAGCCGGCGAAGACCGGTAGGGCGGTGGGCAGCCCGAGAACGAGGTAGAAGAGGCCGAAGAAGAGGGCGGCCAGGGGGATGCTCGCGCCAGGGGGCATCACCAGTCGCATCCGGTCGTTCGGGTGGTCGTGGTGGACGCCGTGGATGATGAAGTGCATCCGGCGGCCGAAGGCGTTGTCGGGCTCCCAATGGAAGAACTTGCGGTGCAGCCAATACTCGGTCAGCGTCCAGACCGCGAGCCCGGCCACGAAGAGGCCGATGATCTCGAGGGCGCCCTGGCCGTCGCGGGCCCCGAACACGACCAGCGCCGCGATCAAAGGCAGGAAGATGATCGCCGGGACCGCGGGGTGGACCCGCGAGAAGAAGTCGAAGAAGCGGCTCTCGAAAAGGGGCGGTGAGGCCGCGAGCCGTGCGGTTCGCTCTTGCGCCATGGTTCGATTCTAGCGACGCCGCGGCGCCCTCGAATCCTTCCCGACGGCACGCCGCAAAAGGCGGGGTTTTTGGACTTGACTTTTCAGAACATGGCGATTTGCAGGTAATTCCTGTTGTTACGGAAATGTTGCGATTTGCGGCTTCAGGACTGGCGCGGCGGGTCAGGCCCTGCAATAGTCGTCGCCGTGAAGACGACGCAGACCTCCAGGAAGCGCAAGCGGAAGCCGGGCTGTGAGAGCTGCTTCTTCGGCTGCCGCGGGCTCTGCGCCCTCGATCTCGGCGGGCCGTGCGCGACCTTTCGCCCGGACACGCCCGACGGCCTGATGCCGCCACGCCAGCCGGCGCTCCTGATCCGGGAGTCCGAGCCGGTCGCGCTCGCAAGCTGACGGCCCGGATTTCCCCTGCAATTGACGTAGGCTCCGCCCATGAGGGTCAGGGTTCTCGGCAAGTCACCGTCCTGGCAGGACGCCGGCGGGGCGTGCAGCGGCTATCTGATCTCCGACGGCGACACCGACCTGCTGCTCGACTGCGGCAACGGGGTCTTCGGAAAGCTCAGGCAGCACCTCGACTACATCGACGTCGACGCGGTGCTGGTCTCGCATATGCACGCCGATCACTTCCTCGACCTCGTGCCGTTCGCCTACGCCCTCACCTACGCCCCTCGCCAGCAGCCGGTCCCCGTCGATCGCTGGCCGGGGACCGACCACCCCGCTCGCCCGGAGCTCCACCTGCCCGCGGGCGGCGCCGCCACCCTCAGGGGTATCGTCGGCGCCTGGGGACCGGATGAGCTGATCGACAACGCTTTCCGGGTGGACGAGTACGACCCGAAGGGCTCCGTCCGGGTCGGGCCGCTCGAGGCGCGCTTCCACCGGGTTCCCCACTTCACGGAGACGTTCGCGATCAATCTGACGAGCAGCTCGGGAGGCGGCCGGCTCACCTTCGGCGCCGACTGCCGGCCCGGTGACGAGATCATCGACGCCGCCCGGGACACCGATCTCCTGATCGTCGAGGCGACGCTGCCGCGCCCCGAGCGGACCGGCCAGCGCGGTCACCTAACCCCCTCGGAGGCCGGCGAGCACGCGCGGCTCGCCGGGGCGAAGCGGGTGGTCCTCACCCATATCTCCGACGAGCTCGACGCGGAATGGGCGCGAGAGCAAGGCTCGGAGGCCTTCGGCGCGCCGGTCGAGGTGGCGACCGAGGGCGCGGTCTACGAGATCTAGCCGACCCTCGGGTGGTTACCTTTCCACCCATGTCCCGCCAGCGAGACCTGTTCGTCAACTTCGACCGCGTCCGGCGGGAGATGGATGAGCTCTTCGGTGACGTCTGGGAGCGGACCGGGCTGGCGACGCGGCGGACGCCCGGCTTCTCGCCGCGGGTCGACGTCTACTACTGCAACGTCGCGGATGACGCGTCCGGTCCGCCGAAGGCCGTGATCAAGGTCGACGTCGCCGGCGTCGAGCTGGCCAAGATCGGGCTCGAGGTATCCGGTCGGCGGCTGGTGATCGCCGGCGAGCGGCCGGTGCAGGAGACCGAGGGCCGCGTCTACGAGCAGCTCGAGATCGCCACCGGGCCGTTCCGACGGGTGGTCGAGCTCAGCGCCGACGTCGACGCCGAGAAGGCAAAGGCGACCTACGAGGACGGCGTGCTGAGGATCGAGCTGCCCCTCCGCTCCGCGTCCTCGCAATCGCGCACCGTGCCGATCGAGCGCAGCGAGTAGAAGCGGGACGATGCCGGGCGAGTTCGACGAGCTGCACGACCCGATCGCCGGTGAGGGCGAGGGCCTCCTCGACGACGACGTCGCCTCGATCCAGATCATCGAGTCCGACAACGTCGAGGACGCGGTCCGCGACAGCTACGGCAAGCCGCTGCCCTCGGCGCTACCGGTGCTGCCGCTGCGCGACATGGTCACCTACCCGGACACGCTGACCCCGCTCGCGGTCGGCCAGGAACGCTCGATCAAGCTGGTCAACGACGTCCTCTCCGGTGAGCGCGCGCTGGTCATGGTCGCCTCGCGCGACCCGGCGCTCGACGAGCCCGGGCCCGAGGACCTCTACGACGTCGGCGTCGCCGGGATCGTCGCCCGCATGCTGAAGGTGCCCGACGGCACCGTCCGCATCCTCGTCCAGGGCACCCAGCGGGTCCGGCTCGGCGAGTTCATCGCCGAGGAGCCGTACCTCGTCGCCCGCATCGAGGAGATGCCGGACGTGATCGAGGAGTCGCAGGAGCTCGAGGCGCTCACCCGCAATGTGCAGCGCACCTTCAGCGAGATCATCGAGCAGATCCCGTACCTGCCGGAGGAGCTCCAGCTCGCGGTCACCAACATCGAGGACCCCTCCGCGCTCTGCCACCTGATCTCCGGCGCCCTGCGGATCTCGACCGACGAGAAGCAGCGACTGCTGGAGCAGACCGACGTCGGCAAGCGATTGCGCAGCCTGTCGGAGATCCTCGCCCGCGAGCTCGAGGTGATCCAGCTCGGCTCGAAGATCCAGTCGCAGGTCCAGTCGGAGATCGAGAAGGGCCAGCGCGAGTACTACCTGCGCGAGCAGCTGAAGGCGATCCAGGACGAGCTCGGCGAGGGCGACGAGCGCCAGGCGGAGATCAACGAGCTGCGCGAGCGGATCGAGGAGGCGGGGCTGCCCGAGCACGCCCGCAAGCAGGCCGACCGCGAGCTCGGCCGGCTGGAGAAGCTGCCGCCGGCCGCCGCCGAGTACGGGGTGATCCGCACCTACCTCGAGTGGCTGACCGAGTTGCCCTGGGCGGCCGAGACCGAGGACCAGCTCGAGCTGAAGCACGCACGCGAGGTCCTCGACGCCGACCACTACGACCTCGAGCAGATCAAGGAGCGGATCCTCGAGTACCTGGCCGTGCGGAAACTGAAGCCGGATTCGCCGGGCCCGATCCTCTGCTTCGTCGGCCCGCCCGGCGTCGGCAAGACGAGCCTCGGCCGCTCGATCGCTCGCGCGCTCGGCCGTGAGTTCGAGCGGATCTCGGTCGGCGGCGTCCGCGACGAGTCGGAGATCCGCGGCCACCGCCGCACCTACATCGGGGCGATGCCGGGGACGATCATCCGCGCCCTGCGCGACGCCGGTTCGCGCAACCCGGTCTTCATGATCGACGAGATCGACAAGATGGGCACCGACTTCCGCGGCGACCCGGCGAGCGCGATGCTCGAGGTCCTCGATCCCTCACAGAACGACTCCTTCCGCGACCACTACCTGGACCTGCCGTTCGACCTCTCCGACGTGATGTTCATCACGACGGCCAACATGCTCGAGCCGATCCCCGGTCCGCTCCGCGACCGGATGGAGGTGATCCAGCTCTCCGGCTACACGCTCGACGAGAAGCTGCACATCGCGAAGCGCTACCTCGTCCCGCGCCAGATCGAGGCGAACGGGCTGAAGCCCTCCCAGATCGGCTTCGCCGACCCGGCGATCCGCGCGATCGTCGAGGAGTACACCCGCGAGGCCGGCGTCCGCGGCCTGGAGCGGGAGCTCGGCAACGTCTGCCGCAAGATCGCCCGTGAGATCGCGGAGGGCAAGCGCAAGGGCAAGACCCAGATCTCGGCCAAGCGCGCCCGCGAGCTACTGGGTCGGCGCAAGTTCTTCGCCGAGGTCAAGCGGCGCACCCGCGAGCCGGGCGTCGCCACCGGGCTCGCCTGGACGCCGACGGGCGGCGAGGTGCTCTTCATCGAGGCGACCGCGATGCCCGGCACCGGCAAGCTGACGATCACCGGCCAGCTCGGCGATGTCATGCGCGAGTCGGCACAGGCGGCGCACTCCTACGTCCGCGGCCACCTCGGTGAGATCGCCCCCGACCAACCCGCCGAGTGGTTCGCGGAGAACGACCTCCACGTCCACGTCCCGGCCGGGGCCGTTCCAAAGGACGGCCCCTCCGCCGGCGTCGCGATGACCGTCGCCCTCGCGTCGCTGGTCCGCGGCAAGCGTGTCTCGGCCGACGTCGCGATGACCGGTGAGGTGACGTTGACCGGTCAGGTCCTGCCGGTTGGCGGGCTCAAAGAAAAGTCACTTGCCGCCCAGCGCGCCGGGATCAAGCGCGTGATCGTCCCCGCGCGCAACGAGGGCGACATTGCCGAGATCCCCGAGCACGAGCTCGGCAACCTCGAGTTCACCTACGTCGAGCAGATCGGCGAGGCGCTCGAGGCCGCGCTGGGCTAGCCGCTGCCGAGCAGCACCGCCGACGTCGAGCGCTCGGTGTCGACGTTGAAGATCTCCGGGATGCTCGCCCCGGTGCAGTTCGCGCCGTATCCGACCTGATGGCTGCCCGCCGGCAACACGTCCGTAACGCCAGAGACGTGGTAGGGCTCCGCGGCGCCATTGGAGACGGTTCGACTCGTGCCCTGGATCGGGATGGTGCCATCGGCGTAAAGGCCCACCGTGCCTCCGCTGTTCGGATCGCAGTCGACCACGACCCCGAATCCGTCGGCGTCAGCTGTAACGAGAAGCCGTCCAGCCGTCGGGAGGTTGATCGTGACCGCGTCGACCGGCGCTCCGAGCACCAGCGGTTCTATGGCCGGTGGCAGCGCGATGGTCTCCGTCTTGCCCAACGTCGGCCCCGGTGGACCGGTGGCGCCGGGCTGGCCGTCGTTCCCGGCAGGGCCCTGTGGGCCCGCCGGAATCTCGCCGGCGCCGAAGTCGTCCGAGAGCAGCGAGCCGTTGGTCACCTCGCTCGTGCCTACCGAGTTGGCGGCGATCTCGGGACCCTTGACCGCGTTCTTCGCGATCTGCTTCGCCTTCACCGAGTTCTTCGGCAGCTGAGATGCCGCGTATCCGACCCCGCCCAATGTGATGAATACGGCGACCGTCGCCATCACATTCGCGTAGCTGAGCTTCTCTCTCACCATCTCCGCATCCTCCCTATTGAAAGTCCCGCGGATGAAGCGTAAACCCCCATTCGGTTTCCCCCGCAAGGCGCGCGGTTATATGCTCCGCGAGGACGTTCGGAACACAGCGAACTAGGAGAGGTTGATGGCATCGAAGAAAAAGGCCGCGGGAGCTGCCGCAACGGTTGGCGGAGCCGCGTCCGCGGTTCGCTCGAGCCCGTACGTGCAGCGGTTGATCGAGGACGAGGAACTGCGGGACAGCATCCAGGCTGCCTTCGAGGCGGCTCGCGACGCGTATGCGCGGATGGCCAACGGCAAGGGCCCCGCGAAGGCGCTGATGGATGACAAGAAGGTCCACAAGGATCTTCAGGACGCCGCCGAGAATCTGAAGGACGCCGCAGATCGTCTGCGCGGGAAGAAGGAGCGGAAGGGCCTCAGCTTGGGCCGTCTGCTTCTGCTCGGGCTGATCGGGGCGATCGTCGTCCTGGTGCTCTCCGAGGATGCCCGCAAGGCGCTGATGGACAAGCTGTTCGGTGCGGAGGAGGAGTTCGAGTACACCTCGACCACCACCGCTGCGCCGGCGCCCGAGGCGGCGCCGACAACGAACGCGTCGTAGCACGGACTACGACTACGTCATAGTCGGAGCCGGCTCGGCCGGCTGCGTACTCGCGAACCGCCTCTCCGAGGATCCGGCGCGGAAGGTCCTGCTGCTCGAGGCCGGCGGCGGCGGCCGCCATCCGAACATCCGTATCCCGGCGGCGTTCTCGAAGCAGTTCCGGACGAAGCTCGACTGGGCGTTCGACTCCGAGCCCGAGCCGGGCTGCGACGACCGTTCGCTGTTCATCCCGCGCGGCAAGTCGATGGGCGGCTCGAGCTCGATGAACGCGATGGTCTACATGCGCGGGCGCCCGATCGACTTCGACGCCTGGCGCGACGCCGGCGCCGAGGGGTGGGGGTGGGACGACGTCCTGCCCTACTTCAAGCGATCGGAGAACAACTCGCGCGGCCCGTCCGAGCTGCACGGCACCGGCGGCCCGCTGGAGATCACCGACCTCGTCATGCCCAACCCGCTCAGCGAGCGGATCGTCGAGTCGGCGGCCGCGACCGGGATCCCCCGGAACGCCGACTTCAACTCGCCGGAGCAGGACGGGGTCGGAATGAACCAGGTGACCCAGAAGCGCGGCATGCGCTTCAGCGCGGCCGATGCGTACCTGCCGCGCACCGTGCGCCGGCGCAAGAACCTGGCGATCGCAACCCGCGCCCAGGCCCTGGGTCTGGAGCTCGCGGACGGCCGCGCGACCGGGATCCGCTACCAGGACAAGCGCGGCACCGTCCGCGTCGCGCGGGCGGATCGCGAGATCGTCCTGGCGGCCGGCTCGATCGGTTCGCCCTGGCTGCTGCAGGCTTCTGGAATCGGCCCGTCGGACGTCCTGAAAGAGGCGGGCGTCGAGACCAAGCTCGAGCTGCCGGGCGTCGGCGAGAACCTCCAGGACCACCCATACATCGTCTGCGTCTGGGAGTCGGAGCTCGGAGGCACCCTGCTCGACGCGGAGAAGCCGCGCGAGCTGGCCAACTTCCTCCTGCGCCGCACCGGCCTGCTCACCTCCAACGTCGCCGAGGGCTCGCTGTTCACCCGCACCCGGCCCGGCCTGCCGGCGGCCGACCTGCAGTTCCATTTCGGCCCGGTCTTCTTCGTCGACCACGGCTTCACCACCCACGAGCGCCACGCCTACTCGTTGGTCCCGATCCTGGTCACGCCGAAGAGCCGCGGTCACGTGCGGATCCGCAGCGCCGACCCGCTGGAGAAGCCGGCCATCCTCGGCAACCACCTGACCGAGCCGCAGGACGTCGCGACCCTTGTCGCGGGGGTCAGGCTGGCCCGGAAGATCGCCGCCACCGATCCGCTCGCCGAGGCCAGCGGGCCCGAGATGTTCCCCGGGCCCGATGTCGCCGACGACGATGACGCGATCGAGGCCGACATCCGCAAGCGGGTCGAGCTCACCTACCACCCGGTCGGCACCTGCCGGATGGGCAGCGGGGACGACGCGGTCGTCGATCCCGAGTTGCGCGTCCGCGGCGTCGACGGGCTGCGGGTCGCCGACGCCTCGGTGATGCCGCTGATCCCGGGCGGGAACACCCACGCTTCGACTGTCATGATCGGCGAGAAGGCCTCTGACATGATCCGCGGGACAAAATGAAACCGCCGAATCCTCCGCTTCGCGTCCGGTTCGGCTCGATCTCATCTGCATGAGATATGGGCTTCTTCGGCAACCTCTTCAAGCGCGATCAGAAGGCGATGCCCGAACCGGGCTCGCCCGAGTTCGAGCAGGCTGGTCAAGGGCTCGGCCCTGCCGGGGTCGGTCCAGACGGGAGAGGACGGCTGGGCGAGCGCAGCGGACGCGCCCGCACCCGCGAGTCCCACCGAAGCTCCCGTAACGGCGAGTCCGGCCGGCGGTCCCGCGGGCGCGCAAACCGCCGACCAGCTGATCGCCGCGGGCGTGCCCGCCGACCAGGCACAGCAGGTGGCGCAGGCGGTCACGCAGCTGCAGCAGGCGTTCGGCGGCGCCGGCTTCGGCGGCGCCATGGGCTCTGCCGACGTCTCCGTCTCGGCCGGTCAGCCGCAGACGCTCGACCTGCGTGGGATGGAGGGACTCAGGGACGAGATGATGGGCGTGATGCGGCAGTACGGCGTCGACCCCGAGTCGGGCCAGCCCTTCGACGCCGCTCAGGTCCCGGGGCTTCAGGAGGCGCTGATGCAGGTGCTCGCCGGCCGCGGCGTCGACATCAGCCAGTTCGGTGGCCAGCAGGACGGCCAATCCGGCGGCACGCCCAGCGGCTTCTCCTTCGACGCCGGCGGCTTCCCCGGCGGCAACGCCTAGCCGTAGACCTCCGGGTTCACGCAGTTCGGCATCCGCTCCCCTGCGAGGCCCGCGAGCAGGTTGTCGACGGCGCTCGAGGCCATCGCCTCGCGGGTCCGGTGCGTCGCGGAGCCGAGGTGAGGGATGACGAGGAGATTCGGAGCGTCGAGGAGCGGGTCGTCGGCGGGTAGTGGCTCGGGGTCGGTGACGTCGAGCGCGGCGCCGGCGATCGAGCCGGCGTGGAGGGCCTGGGCGAGCGCGCTCTGGTCCACGATCGGCCCCCGCGCTGTGTTGACCAGGTAGGCGGTCTCCTTCATGGCGGCAAGCTCGGGCTCGCCGATCAGGCCCCGAGTTCCGGGGTTGAGCGGCACGTGAATCGAGACGAAGTCGGATCGGGCGAGCAGCTCGCCGAACGGGGTCGGCCCGCCCTCGCGCCCGGCGACGAGCACCTCGCAGCCGAAGCCCTTGACCCGCCGCGCCACGGCGCTGCCGATCCGGCCGCCGCCGACGATGCCGACGATCGAGCCATGCAGGTCGCGGCCGAGGTGCCAGTCCGGCGCCCAGGTCGACCAGTGCCCGGCGCGGACGATCCGCTCGCCCTCCGGGATCCGCCTGGCGATCGCCAGCATCAGCGCCACCGCGAGGTCGGCGGTCGAATCGGTGAGGACGTCGGGCGTGTGGCCGACAGGGATGCGGCGCGCCGTCGCGGCCTCGATGTCGACGTTGTCGACGCCCGACCGCGTAGTTCGAGATGGCCCGCAGCTGCGGCGCGGCCGCGATCAGCTCGGCGTCGACCGGATCGGTGAGGAGGGAGAGGAGGCCCTCGGCAGAGCCCGCCTGCTCACGGAGCGCCTCAGGCGGCGGCGGGTCCTCACCGTGCCAGACCTCGGTTTCGTGCGCGGCACGGAGCCGATCGAGTGCTTCGCCGGGGAGCTCGCGGGTTACGAAGCAGCGAGCCACGCCGCGATCCGCTCGCCGATCATCTCGCCCTGGTCCTCCTGAAGGAAGTGGGACGCGTCGGGGATCGGCTCGGGCTCGGGCCAGCCGATCTTCTCGGCCAGGCGGGCACCCATCTTGGGCGTGAGGATCGGGTCCGAGTCGGCCCAGAGGACGAGCGCCGGCGGCGAGGAGGCCTCGAGCTTCTCGAGCGCGTTGCGGCCGGCCTCCGCGCCGGGCGCGTCGGGAGTCGTCGCCAGCATCAGCGGGAACGCCCGCGTGCCGGCCTTCGACTCCGGGTTCGGGTAGGGGGCCTCGTAGGCCGCGATCACCTCGTCGGGCACGTCGCTGGCGCAGGCGCCCTTGACGAGGAACCCGATCGGCAGGTCCTCCGTGCGCTCGACGAAATCGCGGAAGGCAAGCCAGGCGTCGGACATCTTCTGGTAGCCGGTGAAGATCCCGGTGTCCATGATCACCAGGCGGGCGATCCGCTCGGGGTTCTCGGCGGCGACGCGGAGGCCGATCGGCCCGCCCCAGTCGTGAAGCACGAGGGTCACGTCGCTCAGGTCGAGCTCGGTGAGCAGGCTCGCGATCGCCTCGGTGTGGCGGTCGTACGTGTACCACCCGAAATCCGTCGGCTTGTCAGATCGGCCGAAGCCCGGCAGGTCGGGCGCGATGCAGCGGTGCCCGGCCTCGAGCAGCGGCGGCATCACCTTGCGCCAGAGGTAGGACCAGGTCGGCTCGCCGTGGAGCAGGACGATCGTCTCGCCGTCGCTCGCTCGTCGCCTTCATCGAGGTAGGCGAGCCGAATCCCCTCCCACTCGCGGTACTTCGGCTCCCAGGGGTAGCCGGGAAGCCCCTCGAAGCCTCGTCCGAGGTGCGTACGACGTCGCTCACGCCGCGAACCTATTACCGCGGGAAGATCCGCGGCATCTTCAGCAGCAGCAGCGGGTTGCCGCGGGGGCGGATCTTCCGCTGCAGCATCGCGCGGCGAGGATCGCCGCCCTGCGTCGTGACCGCGATCCAATCGCGCCAGCTCGTCTCGAACGTCAGGTCCGGGTCCGGCGCCTCGCCGCGATGGGCAGCGGTCGAGCCGTTGTCGATCCGCAGGTGCCAGGGCTCGGCGTCGGTGAAGCGCCATTGCAGCGTGATCGGCTTGCCGTTCACGGCCGAGTGGTCGACGGAGCGGGCCATCACGTCGAAGAGCATCTGCTGCATCTCCGGCGAGGAGTCGGGGTCGGCGACCGGCTCGCCGGTGAGCCCGGCCTGGAGCAGCTTGATCGCGTCCGCTGCGCGCTCCTCGGGCGAGGCCTCCATGTCGAGCGGGAAGACATCGGAGGGCATCTCGGTGATCGGGTAGCCGGCGGCCTTCCACTTCGTCTCCACGGAGCGCATGCCGAAGGCATAGATGTCCTCCACCTCGAAGCCGTAGCAGCGGGTGTACTCGCGGTCCCAGTTCGGCGGCACGAAGACGCCCATTGACATCGGCAGCACCTCGCGCATGAGCTCGACCACGGCCTCCTTGCACTCGTCGGTCTCGGCGAAGCATTCCGAGAGCGTCTTGACGCCGAAGCCGATGTGGCGCTGCTCGTCGCGGGAGACGTTCTTCATCCCGTCGGTGAAGCCGGGCATCGTCCCCTCGCGGGTGAAGAAGTCCTCGATGAAGTGCTGTCCGGGCTGGGCGAGGGTCGCCTCGACGACCATGTGGTAGAGCGCGATCGCCTGCGCGAACTTCGGCAGCGAGCGGTCCTTGCGCAGCTCGTCGGCCATCCGGTCGAGCCGGTCGAAGACCTGGCGGTAGCTGTAGTTGAGCTGGGGGAGGGTGTAGGCGAGGCCCGCCGAGTAGTCGCCCTCGACCCCGATCACCTCGCGGAAGAAGCGGGCGAAGAAGACCGAGTGGCGGGCCTCGTCGACCTGCTGGGTCGCCAGGAAGTACTTCTGCTCCTCGCGCGGTGCCGCGTCGATGTAGGGGGAGAGGTTGTCGGTGACCGAGTCCTCGCCGTAGAAGAACATCGAGTAGATCCACAGAGCCGAGCGCCGCTGCACGTCCGAAAGCCCCGCCCAACCGTCACGGTCCTTCGAGAAGTCGATCGCGGTCGCCTTCCAGTTCCCCTGCTCCCAGCGCTCGTAGAGATCCGCGTAGGAGATCTGCTGCCCCGCGAGAGCGGAGACGTCCTTGGACTTTGCGGCGGTTACCGGCACACTTCCTCCTCTACATCGATCGGTGTAAAGGTAATCGAGCGCCGGGGCGCTGGCTAGGGGGGTGTGACGAACGTCACAGAGTTTCCGCGCTCAGCGCGCGATGCCGCAGTTGCAGGCGATGATGGAGGAGACGCCGACGGCGGTGCGGCCGGAGGTCGTGTAGCCGCGCAGCTCGACGTCCTCGCCGGCGCCGTCGTTGTCGAGGTAGGCGACGAGCTTGCCCGTCGGGATCGTCGTCTTCGCCACCTCGTCGGTGATTTCGCCGCCGATCCGGACCTCGGACCGGACGTTCTCCGACCCCGTTCCCGTTTTGGGGGAGGCGATTGAGGCGATCACGAGCAGCGGGCCGCCGCCATCGCCGCCTTCGGTTGAAGTCTCGGCGAGCGTTACGCCCTCCGACTCGACCTGCGTCTTGTCAGTGACGAGCGTGCTTCCGCTGACCGGCGAGGCGCCGGAGTCGTCGAGCTCGACCTCGGCGAAGACGACGAGCGTTCGGGCGCCGACCGTTCGCGGTCGAGCCCTTCGCCGTGGCCTCGAGGACGACGTCGTGGTCCCCGTCTTGAACTTGCAGGCGCAGCTAACCACCGCGACCCGGTTGCCGTCGGACTCGCTGACGTCGACCTGGACTCCCTTCGCCACCTTCTCGTCGACCTTGAGCCGGAACTCTGGCTGAGCCGAGCCGGTCAGCTCGACCTGGCCGGCGACGAGGGTGTCCTCGTTGCCGCGGGTCGTGATCTGGGTGGTGACCAGGGTCGAGTAGCCATCCTCGGCTCGCAGGGTGGCCGGGCTGGACTCGATGTCACCCTCGGCAGATTGCGGGCCGAGCGTCGCCGTCTCGGAGACGTTCGTCTGCTCGTCGTCGTCCTGGCCGCAGCCGGCAACGCCGAGCATGGCAAGCACGACGCACGCGGCAATGACCGCCCGGGCACGCCTGGCTGGAACCTCTGCCCCCATCGCTTGGCGATCCTAACCGGCGGGAGGCTAAGCCTGCGCCAGCTTCGGGCTGGTCCAGGGCTCGTCGAGGCGCGCCGCGAGCATGTCGGCGATCTCGTCGCCCGGAACCCGGGTCTGCTCGAGCGAGTCGCGATCGCGCAAGGTCACCGTGCCGTCTTCCAGCGTGTCCCCGTCGATCGTGATCCCCCAGGGGGTGCCGATCTCGTCCTGGCGGCGGTAGCGCTTGCCGATCGAACCGCCCTCGTCGTACTCGGCCGGCATCCTGGCGCGGACCTGTTCGAAGATCTCCTGGGCGCGCTCGGGCATCCCCTCCTTCGAGACCAGTGGCAGGACCGCTGCCTTGTTCGGCGCGAGCCGCGGGTGCAGGCGGAGCACGGTGCGCTGCCGGCCCTCGACCTCCTCGACCTCGTAGGCGTCGACCATGAAGGCGAGCATCGCGCGGTCGACGCCGGCGGCCGGCTCGATCACGTAGGGGACGTAGCGATCGCCGCTCTGCTGGTCGAAGTACTCGAGCTTCTCGCCGGAGAACTTCGCGTGCTGGGTCAGGTCGAAGTCGCCGCGGTTGGCGATGCCCTCGAGCTCGGACCAGCCCATCGGGAACAGGTACTCGACGTCGGAGGTCGCGCTCGAGTAGTGGGAGAGCTCGTCGGCGCCGTGCTCGCGCAGGCGCAGGTGATCGGCGCGGATGCCGAGCTCGGTGTACCAGTTCATCCGCTGATCCATCCAGTGCTGGTGCCACTCGTCCGCGTCGGCCGGCGGGACGAAGAACTCCATCTCCATCTGCTCGAACTCGCGCATCCTGAAGACGAAGTTGCCCGGGGTGATCTCGTTGCGGAAGGACTTGCCGATCTGCGCGATCCCGAACGGCGGCTTCTTGCGCGCGAAGCTGAGCACGTTCTTGAAGTTGACGAAGATCCCCTGCGCGGTCTCCGGGCGCAGGTAGACCTCGGCGCCGGAGTCCTCCACCGGCCCCATGTGGGTCTTGAACATCAGGTTGAACTGGCGCGGCTCGGAAAGCTCGCCGCCGCAGTTCGGGCACAACAACTCTCCCGCCGCGTCCTCAGCTTCGCTTCCGGGCGCGTCGGGGTTCCTGGCAGCCTCGGCTGCTTCACGCAGGTGGTCTTCTCTCCAGCGCCGCTTGCACTTGCCGAGGCACTGGACCAGCGGATCGGTGAAGCCCTCGAGGTGGCCCGAGGCCTCCCAGGTCTTCGGGTGCTGGAGGATCGCCGAGTCGATCGCGACGATGTCCCTGCGATCCCGAAGCATCGCTCGCCACCACTCGGCCTTGACGTTGTTGCGCAGGAGCACCCCGTAGTGCCCGTAGTCGTAGGTCGAGCCGAGCCCGCCGTAGATCTCGGAGGTCTGGAAGACGAAGCCGCGCCGCTTGCAGAGGGCGACGATCTCGTCGAGCGTGGGGTCTGTCGTTTGAGTTTGGCCCATTTTCGGTATTTCTCGAACGGCTCGCGCGCACCGGTTCACGCCGATCGCGATGGAAAGCTTTAGTAATTCCCGCCGCAGCCGATCCTATAGACGCACCCCGAGCGCCATGAACGAGATCCTCACAACCCCGATTCGCGCCAGCAAGCATCTCGCGATCTGGATCGTGTGGCACTCGACGGGCGTCTCGCTCTGCGAGCACGAGCAGTAGACCGGTAGCCGGACCGCCGCTGCGATACTGGCGGCCGCCCATGCCGATCTACGAGTACCGCTGCTCCGACGGCCACGATTTCGAGGTCGTCCAGAAGATGATCGACGACCCCGTGACGAAGTGCGAGGTCTGCGGCAAGCCGGTCGAGCGCGTCTTCTCGCCGGTCGCGGTCCACTACAAGGGCTCGGGCTTCTACACGACCGACTACGCCCGCAAGGGCCAGGACAAGGGCTCGAAGGCCGGCGAATCGAAGTCGGACTCCGGCGGCTCGTCGGACTCGAAGAAGTCGGAGTCGAAGTCCTCCGAGGGGTCGAAGACCGCAGCCAAAAAGGACTAACTGCTCGTCAGCGCCGCCGCGATTGACGCCATCACGGCTCCCGGCTCGCGTGTGAGTCGCCGCCAGGTGACTCGGAGCACCCGGTAGCCGAGCGCGAGCAGCTCGGCGTCCTTGCGCCGGTCGCGCTCGAAGGCCTTGCGGCTCGAATGGAAGGTCCAGCTGTCGAATTCGACGATGAACCTCTGAGGCCGCCAGAGGCAGTCGACCTCGTGGGGGCCGATGTGGGCGTTGGTTTCGGGTTCGGGGAGGTTGGCGTTGCGGATCAGGTCGAGGAGCCGACGCTCGGCCTTCGAGCGGGTGAGGGCGGGATCGTGATCCAACTCCAACAGCGCTCGTAGGGAGGGTGTTCCGGGGCGGTGCGGGTGCTTGTCGACCTGGGCCTGGAGTTGGGGGCGGGTGACGAGGCGGAGCGCCCAGGCCTCGGCCGCGGCTTGCTCGAAGTCGTCGGCTCGGAGAGGGACGCGGCGAGATCGAGCAGGGTTCGGGCGGGGCTCGTGAGGGGGATGCGCTGGCGGCGGCGGATGTCCGTGGGGTCGAGGGGCGAGCAGTGGAGCGGCGATTCCCTGCTTGGGACGAGCCCTCGGCTGACCGTCACGTGCACCAAGCCGTTCGCGGGACGCTTGGTGATGCCGAGCATCGCCCCGGCGCTCGCATGGCTGACGGCCGCCCGGCCGCGATAGGCAAGTACGGCGGCCATCTCTGGCGCGAGCGGCGGCGCCGCTCGGTGGCCGACCAGGTAGACGCCGCGATGCACCGGAATCAGGTAGCCGGCGGCGATCAGTCGCTCGATCGCGCGCGCCGAAACGCCGAGCCGCAGCAACTGCCCCCGAGCCACCACCCCATGCTGCCGCCCCGCAAGCGCCGCGATCAATGCCGTTCGACGCGATCGTCTTGCACTTTGCCACCGCCACGGTGGTCAACTGCAGCACGATTCCGATTTCCTCCTCCCACACCCCCTACAAGCCCGCTTCGAAGCGGCGGCGCCCCCTCAGCGGTGAGCCGGTGGCTAGACGCCCGGCGAGCAGGCCGGGTCGCGCTCGGGCTCTGAGCCGAGCAGCTCCTCGACCTTGCGCAGACACTCCTCCTGGGGCACGAAGAGGCTCGACCCGTCGCTCGAGGACGGCTCTAGGACCTCGGTCGGCGAGTTGCCGCCGATCACTGCCGCGAATAGGAGCTGGGGCATCGTCAGCGCGCCCATGCTGCTCACCATGGCCTTCGGCGCGTTCCAGCCGATCAGCGGGCCGCGGATGAAGTTGAACGGGAGCGACAGTGGGCTGGTCAGCTTGCCCTTGATCCCGGAGATGATCTCCTGCTGGAACTTGACCCGGTCGATGTCGTTGATCTCGGAGTCGGGCACGCCGTCGTCGTTGCAATCGCCGGAAGAGCGAGTCCGAGCGAGCGCCAGGGCCTCCTCGCCGTTCACGTCGTTGTCGCCCTTCTTCAGCTCGAGCGTGATGCCGCCGTTCTCGACGCCGCCGGAAATCTCCGAGCAGACCGGCTCGTCGAGCTCCACGGTGATCCCCCCGAGCGCGTCGATGAAGTCGCGGAAGCCGGTGAAGTCCACGATCGCCACCTGGTCGATGTCGATGCCGAGGAAGCTCTCGACGGTCTCGATCGTCAGCTTCGCGCCGCCGTTGGCGTAGGCGGAGTTGATCTTCTCCGCGCCGAGGCCGGGGATCTCCGCGAGCGTGTCGCGCGGGATCGAGAGCTTGCGGAAGGTGCCGCCCCCGGCCCGGATCACCATGATCGTGTCGGAGCGGTAGTCGCAGCCGACCTCGGCCGCCGCGCGTCCCTTGCCCGCCGCCTCGAGGCAGCTCTCCGATGCCGTCTCCTCCTCGTTCGCGAGCCCAGATGGGCGCGCGTCGGTGCCGAGGACGAGGATGTTCTGGGGGCTCACCGCCAGGAACGGGTTGCCGTCGAGCGCATCCGCGGCGCCGTCGGCGAGCTTTCCCTTCTGGATCTGCGCCGAGATCGCGAAGGCGACGAAGCTCAGCAGGATCCAGCCGAAGATCCCGAGCAGGACCCATCGGACCCAGCGCCGCTTGCCCTCGCGCGGCTGCTTCGGCATCTTCGGGCCGGAGGGCTTCTTCGGCTTCTTATCGCCGCCGGGGAGCTTCTCGCGAAGCCCGGAGAGGCTCGGGGACGGCAGGCGGCTCGCGAGCCCTGGCCGCGAGCGGTAGACCTTGTAGTCGGGGCGGTCACCGCCCCGCTGGTCGTCGTCGTTCACCTGTCTCGATACTGTCGCATGGGCGTGAGCGTAGGAACCGGTTCGAAGATTGCGATCGGCGCGGACCTCGGCGGCACCAAGCTGCTGGTCGGCGCGGTGGACTCCGACCAGGAGATTCTCCATCGGGGCCAGGAACCCTCACATGGACGCACGGGCGACGAGGTGCTCGAGCTGCTCGAGGCCGAGGTCCGCGAGGCGGTCGCCGCGCAGCCGAGCGCCGTTGCCGTCGGGCTGGGCATCCCGGCCACGATCGACCACCGCCGCGGGGTCGCGATCAACGCGGTCAACCTGCCGATCGTGGACGTGCCGGTCCGCGACCGGATGCGCGAGCGGCTCGGGATGCCGGTCTTCATCGACAACGACGCGAACACGGCTGCGCTGGCCGAGTACCTCTACGGGGCGGGGCGCGGGACCGAGAACATGGTCCTGCTGACGATCGGCACGGGGATCGGAGGGGGCCTGGTCCTCGGCGGCGAGCTCTACCGCGGCTCGACCGGTGCCGGAGCCGAGCTCGGGCACGTCGTGATCGAGATGGACGGACCGCGCTGTCAGGGAACCTGCCCGAATCGCGGTTGCGTCGAGGCGCTCGCCTCCGGGACCGCGCTCGGGCGCGAGGCGCGCGCGGCCGCCGAGCGCGAGCCCGGCTCCGCGCTGGGCAAGCTGCTCGCCGCAGGGGAGGAGATCGACGGCCACGCTGCGACGGACGCGGCGAAGGCCGGCGACGAGGTCGCGATCGAGGTCATCGCCCTGATCGGCCGCCGGCTCGGGATCGCTCTCTCCAGCTTCGCCAACATCTTCGACCCCGACGTGATCGTGATCGGCGGCGGCGTGATCGCCGCCGGCGAGCTGCTGCTTGGGCCGGCCCGCGAGGAGCTTCGCGAGCGGGCGCTGCCGCCGATGAACGAGGTTCCGGTGGCGGCGGCAAAGATGGGGCCCGACGCCGGGATGATCGGCGCCGCGGCGATGGCGCTGGTCGAGCTCGAGCACGCCGAGTCGAGCTCCTGAAAACAGCATCTAGTCTGGACCGATGCCCGGCAAGCTGACCGTTTGCCCGACCCCGATCGGGAACATGGAGGACATCACGCCGCGCGTGCGGCGGGCTCTCGCCGAAGCCGACGTCATCGCGTGCGAGGACACCCGCCGCGCGGGCCGGCTCTTCGAGCGGCTCGAGATCGAGACGCCGCGGCTCGTCTCCAACCACGAGGGAAACGAGGACGAGCGGGCGATCCAGCTCGCGCAGGCGATCGAGCGCGGCTCAAAGGTCACCCTGATCACGGACGCGGGCACCCCCGCGATCTCCGATCCGGGCTGGCGCCTGATCCGGACCTGCATCGACCGCGACCTCGATGTCGAGGTGCTGCCCGGCCCGTCGGCCGTGATCACGGCGCTCGTCGCCTCCGGCCTGCCGGCGCATCGCTGGCGCTTCGAGGGCTTCCTGCCGCGGCGCGCGGGCGAGCTCGAGCGCGTCCTGCAGGCAACCGAGACCGTCGTCGCCTTCGAGTCGCCCCGCCGGCTGCCCGACTCGCTCGCCGCGCTCTCCTCACTCGCCCCCGATCGCCCGGCCGCGGTCTGCCGCGAGCTCTCGAAGCTGCACGAGGAGGTCGCTCGGGGGACCCTCTCCGAGCTCGCGCGGCGCTTCCGAGCGGACGTGCGTGGCGAGATCGTGCTCGTGTTCGGTGCGGGGGCCGGGGCGGGTGGACAGGAGGCCGGCGAGGACATGCACTTCGCTGTCGACGCGCTTCGGAAGCTGGTCCAGTCGGGGGCCCGGCCGCGTGCCGCCGCCCAGGTCGTCGCGGCCCTCACGAATACCCGCCCGAACGAGCTCTACACCGCCCTCACGGGCCGCGCCCCGCGCGAGTAGGGTTCGACCCATGGCAACGCGCGATGCGCGCATGGTCTCGCTGGGCTACGGCAAGCTGGTTCGTGCCGACCGGGTTTACGCGCTCGTGCCCCTGCCGCCGGAGGAGCGCGGCGACGGGCGCCGGACCTACGTTCACGTCGACGGCCTCGCCGAGCCACTGGTCGCGTCACGCTCGGAGAAGGCGATCCTGAGCGACGTCGAGGACGCTCTCACCGAGGCGGCCGGGATGCCGCGGCAGCGGCGAGACAGGGGCCAGGACCCACTCGGCTGAATCGCCCCTGGCCCCGGCCTCCGCCGAAGCGTGTAGCGTCAGGGTTGACGTCAAGCAGGGAAGGGATGACCGTTCGGGTGATGGGGGAAGTCGAAATAGACGCAGAAACTGCCGTGATCGCCGGCGAGTTGACCGTGCTGATGCGGGAGATCGACACCGGGTTCTTCTGCACCCAGGACCGCGCCGTCGCCGACGACTTCTGGAACTGGTACCTGAAGCCCGAGATCGAGCGCCTGTTCACGACAGACGTCGTCTTCCACTCCCATTTCGAGGGGCCGACCGGGCGATCCGTCTACCACGGGACCGACGGCCTGCGTCATTGGGCTGACGACATCTCCGAGACCTTCTCCCGCTTCGAGCGCCTGAACGAGAACTGGGAGGGCGTCGAGGACCGGGCCCTGCTCGTTCACCAGCGGATCCAGGCGACCGGCCGCGACAGCGGCACGGCGATGGAGATGCGCGCGTGGGTCCTCTGGAAGCTGGAGGACGGCCGCATCACCGAGCTGCACAGCTATGCAGACCGCTACGAGGCGGTCGCCGCGGCGGGGGAGATGCCGGTCCCGATCCCGATCTCGTAGCCCTGGGTCCTGTCTCTAAGCTCACGAACCCTCGTGAGCTACTACATCACCACCCCGATCTACTACGTCAACGCGGAGCCTCATCTGGGGCACGCGTACTCGTCGATCGCCGCGGACATCCTCGCCAGGCACATGCGCCAGCGGGGGGAGGACGTTTTCTTCCAGACGGGGACGGACGAGCACGGCGAGCCGACGGCGCTGGCTGCCGAGCGCGAGGGGGTGACCCCGAGGGAGCTCGCCGATCGCAACTCGGCCCGCTTCCGCGAGCTGATGCCGAAGATCAACGCGTCGAACGATTACTTCATCCGCACGAGCGACCCGCAGCACATCGCGAAGGTCCAGGAGGTGATGCAGCGGGTCCACGACAACGGGCATGTCTACGAGGGGGTCTACGAGGGCTGGTACTGCCCGCGCTGCGCCGACTACAAGACCGAGTCCGAGCTCGGGCCGGGCAACACGTGTCCGATCCATGAGATCGCCCTCGAACGGCAGCGCGAGGAGAACTGGTTCTTCCGGCTGTCCACGTTCCAGGAGGACCTGGAGCGGCTCTACGAGGAGCGGCCCGGGTTCGTCGTTCCCGACTTCCGGCGCAACGAGGCGCTCTCGTTCATCAAGAGCGGGCTCCAGGACGTCTCGCTGTCCCGGCCGAACATCTCGTGGGGGGTGCCGCTCCCCTGGGACCCCGGCCAGGTCATGTACGTCTGGTTCGACGCGCTGCTCAACTACTACACGTCGCTCAGCTTCGCGCGCGAGGGTGAGGACCTGACCGACCGGTTCTGGCCGGCGAGCCTGCACGTCCTCGCGAAGGACATCCTCAAGTTCCACGCGGTGATCTGGCCGGCGGTGCTGATGGCGGCGGGGATCGAGGTGCCGCAGCGGATGGTGATCCACGGCTTCCTGCTGATGGACGAGAAGAAGATGTCGAAGTCGCTCGGCAACGTGCTCGACCCGTTCGAGGTGATCGACCGCTTCGGCGCCGACGCGCTCCGCTTCTACCTCTTCCGCGAGGTCAGCTTCGGCCAGGACGGCTCGATCGCCCCCTCGGGGTTCGAGTCGCGCTACGAGAGCGAGCTGGCAAACGACTACGGCAACCTCGCGAGCCGCACGCTGGCGATGATCGAGCGCTATCGAGACGGCGTTGTTCCCGAGGCGACGCTCGATCCGGAGGTGGCCGGCGGGGAGGACGGGCTCGACGGCGCCGTCGGCGAGGTGCGTGAGCTGCTCGATCAAGTTGAGTTGACCCAGGCACTCGACGCGATCTGGCGCCGGGTGCGGCGACTCAACCGCTATGTCGAGGAGTCGCGTCCCTGGGACCTGGCGAAGGACGAGGGCGAGGCCGAGCGACTCGACCAGGTGCTCTATTCGCTGGCAGAGGGGATCCGGGCGATCACGCTGCTGCTGTTCCCCTACATCCCGGAGACGGCCGAGACGCTGCTCGATGCCCTCGGCGAGGAGGGCCGCGAGCTGGCCGAGCCGGGCTCACGGGGTGGCGGGGCTCAGATCGAGCGGATCCCGCCGCTGTTCCCGAAAATCGATTCTTAGGAGCTCGTGAAGTACTTCCTGAGAACGGTCATCGGGCTCGGCCTGATGGTCCTCTGCGCGACGCTGATGGCCTACGCGCTCTACCAGCTGCTCCAGGTCGGCACCTGCGCCAGCGGCGGTCCCTACGTCTCGGCGCGCGAGTGCCCGGCGGGGACCGAGCGGCTGGCGATCGTCTTCTTCCCGGCGATCATCGGCCTGATGATCGGCGCGGCTCTCTACGGCGGCCGGGGGACGCCGCCCGGCAGCGAGGGCGGGGGGCTGCGGGTGAACGCGTGGATTCTGCTCTGGTGCCTGATCTTCCTCGGGCTCTCGTTCGCTGCGTTCTGGGGCGTCTGGGGGCCGGATGCGAATCCGGGCCCGGGCGGCAAGGAGGGCGGGCTGATCGTCGCCTTCCTCTTCGTCCTCATGGGCGGTGCGGCGCTGCCGTTCCTGGTGCGGCGGGAGCGCAGCCCGGCTGAGAAGCAGGCGGCGATGGAGCGGATCGTCGGGCGGGCGACGCCAAGCTCGTGGAAGAGCCAGATCTCGCCACCGAGCGGCGGATTCGGCGCGGACGTTGCGGGGCTCGCCGTGTCCGCGGGCGGCGACACGGTGACCAAGCTCGAGCGGCTCAACCGCCTTCGAACCGAGGGCGCGATCACCGACGCCGAGTTCGAGCAGCTGAAGGCGGACATCCTGGAGGGTCACAAATGAATAACGCCGAATCCTCCGCTTCGCGTCCGGTTCGGCTCGATCTCATCTGCATGAGATGAGCCCGGTCGCGCCGATCGCCCACCTGATCGCGATCGCCGGCGGCCTGTTCGCCGCGCTGTGGATCGGAGGCGCCATCGCCCCCGACCTGCCCTCGGCGGAGACCGAGCCGGGAGTGGTTGTGACCGAGGACGGTGTGACCGGCTCCGATCCAGACTCTCTCTACTTTCCCGGCCCGCTCTCTCAAGCTGTGACCCAGACGCTCGACCAGCTCGGCCCTGGCGCCGAGGTCTCGAGTGCGACGATCGAGCCCACGACCCTCAGCGCCGCCGACGCGGATGGCGCGGAGCGGGCGCCGCTTGCGTCGATGCCTGTGGACGCGCCTGAGGAGATCTTGTTCGGAATCCACACCGCCCGGCAGGAAGCAGGCGTCGGGGGGCCGTTCAATCCCGACGACGTGCTCCGCTTCACCTGGACCCCCGGCAACCCCACGGCGAGCGAGTGGTACGTGCTTCTGGACATCACGACGGCCGGACCGCCGACGGAGTTCACCGCCAGCCGCGACGGGACGCGGGTCAGGGTCCCGTGAGCATCCCCTCGGCGCCGTCCCAGAGCACGCTGAATACGACCTCCGTGACCTGTTCGCGGGGCACGTCGCGGTTCTCGAACCACCACTCGGCCAGTCCTTGGACCGCCTCCTGCGACGCCTTCGCGACCATCCGCGCCGCTCGCTCCCGCGAGAGTCCCTCGAACGGGCTCTCGATCGGGGAGGACATCAGGACCAGGGCGGCGATGCCCTCGGTGGCGGTGTCATGGATGCGGCGATGGACAGCTGCGATCTCCGGGTCGGCCGGCGGGTCGCGGAAGAGGAAGCGCCAGACGAACGGGTCGTTCTCCATGAACCGGTAGAAGAGGTCGATGCTCTCGTAGAGGAGCTCGCGCGGCGGCGCCGGGTCGAGGTCGGTGATCGTCTGCTTGATCAGCGCCTCACCGTGAAGCTCGAGGAGGTCGACCGCGAGCTCGCGCTTGGAACCGAAGTGGTCGTAGATCACCGATGCGACGACCCCCGCGCGAGTGGCGATCTCGCCCATCGACGCGTCGTTGTACCCGCGTTCGGCGAAGACCTCGGTCGCCGCGGCGAGGATTCGCCCACGACGTTCGTCGGCGCTCAGGCGCCGTCGGCCTCTCTCCCTGGTGGCCACAACCGAATTGTAATTCGGTAAGCTCCCGATTTCAACCGAACGGTCATTCGGAACTGGAGGGCACGATGGAAAGGTTCATTCTCGGCACGCGTGGCGTCAGGGCGGGATTGCTGGTCCTGGCCTTCCCGCAGCTCGCGATCGGCGTGTGGGCGCTCGTCTCGCCGAGCGGCTGGTACGGGACCTTCCCCGGCGCCGGCAAGCACTGGCTGCCGCTCTACGGCTCGTTCGATTCGCACCTGGCGACCGACGTCGGCTCGACCTTCCTCGCGCTCGGTGTGCTCCTGGTTCTCGCGGCGATCTGGATGGACCGCCGCCTGGTGCTCGCCGCCGCGATCGCCTATCTCGTCTACCAGGTGCCGCACACGATCTTCCACTGGGCCAACGACAGCGTGCTGGCAAGCGGCGACCAGATCGCCAACGGAATCGCGCTGGGGCTGTCGGTGTTCCTCGGCCTCGGCATCGTGGTGGCGATGGTTCATCGCCCCAGTCCAAAGGTGCCTGGCACGCCCGCGAACAGACGGCGATTCAGTCGGAAGGCTTGGGCCGCCGCCCGGTGGCCTCGTCGCCCGCTTCGCCCGCGCGTACGGCAAGCGCGAGTACGGCCAGGAGCTGGCGCCGACAGATGCCTACCTGCACACGAAGGGCCTGCTGTTCGGCTATGGCGCGTTCGAGGTCGCGACCCTTCGTGCTGACCGGGTCGACGAGGGGCTGAAGCTGCTCGCGGAGATGAAGGTCGCGGCCGTTGTCGGCTGCGAGTGGTGCATGGACTTCGGCTCGAAGCTCTCCCACGACCACGGGGTCCCGGAGCGCCAGCTGCAGGAGCTCCCCCTCTACCAGACGAGCGATGCGTTCGACGAGCGCGAGCGCGCGGTCCTCGACTACGCGGCGGCAATGACTCGGACGCCATCGGAGGTGGACGACGAGCTGTTCGCGCGGCTGCGCGAGCACTTCGACGACGCCCAGATGGTCGAGCTGACCAACGTGATCGCGATCGAGAACCTGCGGGCGCGGTTCAACCACGCGCTGGGGCTGGAGCCGCAGGGGTTCGCCGAAGGTGCCGCGTGCGTGGTCCCCGAGCTGGCCGAGGCGAGATCAGCGGCAGGCGCAGTCTCTAGTGTGGCCGCCGGTGATCGACAGCCACGCTCACCTGACGCTTTGTGAGCCGGATCCCGAGGAGCTGATCAAGGCCGCCCGCCAGGCGGGCGTACGGCGCATCCTCACGGTCGGCCTCGACGAGGCGACCAATCCGGGCGTCGTCGCGCTCGCGGAGGGGCACGAGGAGGTTCTGGCCGCCGTCGGCCGCCATCCCAACTCGGCCGGGGGCTTCGATTCCGCCGCGGCGGGCGCGATCGAGGAGCTCGGCGCCCATTCGCGGGTCGCGGCGATCGGCGAGACCGGTCTCGACTTCTACCGCGACGGCGCGCCGCGAGAGGACCAGTTCGCCGCCTTCCGGGCACAGGTCGGGATCGCCCGCCGGCTGGGCAAGCCGCTGGTGATCCACATGCGGGACTCGGTGGACGAGGCGCTCGAACTGCTCGCGGCGGAGGCCGACGGGGTGACGGTGATCCTCCACTGCTTCTCCGCGCCGCCGGACCGGGTCGCGGGTGCGGCCGAGCGAGGCTGGTACTGCTCGTTCGCCGGCAACGTGACCTACCCGAAGGCCGAGGAGCTTCGTGAGGCGGCGAAGCTGGTGCCGGACGACCTGCTGCTGGTCGAGACCGACTCCCCGTTCCTCGCGCCGCAGCCGGTGCGGGGGAAGCCGAACAGCCCGGCGAACGTCGTCGCCACGGCGGAGACGGTTGCGGAGGAGCGCGGCGTCTCCTACGGCGAGCTCGAGCGGCTCGTCGATGCCAACGCCGCGCGGGTCTTCGGGTGGTGAGCGCGCCAAGGCCCGGCGCACGGCAGCGCCGGCTCGGCCAGAACTTCCTCGCCGATCCGAACCTGCTCGACGCGATCGTGCGCGACTCGGGGGTTGGAGCGAATGACGTGGTGCTGGAGGTAGGAGGCGGGGGAGGGGCATTGACCGAGCGGCTCGCACCGGTCGCCTCCTGGCTCCACGTGGTCGAGCTTGACGAGCGGTTGCGCGATGAGCTCGAATCGCTCGCGGCCGAGCTCGGCAACGTGGGCCTGAGCTGGGGTGACGCGATGCGGATCGATCTCGCGGCACTCGACCCCCTGCCGAGCGCGGTGGTCTCCAACCTGCCGTACTCGGTGGCCACGCCGCTGCTGTTGCGGACGATCGAGGAGCTGCCATCGGTCGGGAGCTGGACCGTGATGGTGCAGCTGGAGATCGCCGAACGGCTCGCCGCGTCGCCGTCGACGAAGGCATACGGGGCGCCGAGCGTGATGGCCCAGCTGGCGTGTGAGGTCGAGGTGGTGCGGCGCGTTGACCCCGCCGTGTTCGTGCCACGGCCGCGGGTGGCCTCGGCGATCGTGCGGATGCGCCGTCGGGGGGAGGCGGCGAGCGACGCGGTGCGAGGGATCGTTCGCGGGGCCTTCGCGCACCGGCGCAAGGCGCTCGCGGGCTCGCTCGAGCTGGCGGATCCGAGCTTCGATCGCGCAAGGGTTCGCGCCGCGCTCCGCGAGACGGGCCTGGCGGAGGACTCGCGCGCGGAGGCGCTCGCGCCCGAGGAGTTCGCCGCGCTGGCGGCGATACTCGCTCGTGAGGAGTGACGATGACCCTGCGCGCGCCGGCGAAGCTCAACCTCTGTCTCTACCTCGGCGAGGGTCGCGAGGACGGCAAGCACGAGCTGCGCTCCCTTGTCGTGCCGCTCTCGCTGGGCGATCGGATCGTCGTCTCCGACGCGGAGTCCGACGAGGTGGTCTGCCCGAGCGTGCCGGGGCCGAACCTCGCCGCGGCCGCTCTCGCGGGGCTGCGGGAGCTCGGCTGGGACCGGCCGCCGGTCCGGGTCGAGATCCAGAAGCGGATCCCGGTCGCCGCCGGGCTCGGTGGAGGCAGCGCCGATGCGGCCGCTGTCCTGCGCCTGGCGGTGGGCGAGGTTGATGGAGTCGCCGAGCTCGCGGCCGAGCTGGGCGCCGACGTGCCATCGCAGATCCATCCGACGCTGGCGCTGCTGGCGGGTGCAGGGGAGGAGGTGATCGAGCTGCCGCGTCCGGGAGAGTTCGGGGTCGTGCTGATCGCCGCGGAGGAGGGGCTCTCGACCGCCGACGTCTACGACGAGGCCGACCGGCTCGGACTCGGCCGCTCGGAGGATGAGCTCGCCGCGTTTGATTCCGAGATTCGCCAGGCCGCGGGGGCGGGGCGGAGCCCGCTCGACTACCCGGACCTGCTCGAGAACGACCTGGAGCAGGCGGCGCTCTCGCTTCGACCCGAGATCCGCGAGGCACTGGATGCGCTCGAGGAGGCGGGCGCCGAGGTCGCGAGGGTCACCGGGTCGGGCCCGACCGCGTTCGGGATCTTCCCCGACCTCGCCGCCGCCGATCATGGGGCGGCGCTGCTGCCGCCGCGTTACGCGGGGGCGATCGTGAGCGCGCCGGAGACCTTCCTTTGAGCGCGGCGACGGACAGGGCACGGAAGTTGCTCGCGGACAAGCGGGTGCGGATACCGCTGATCGCGGCGCTCGCGGTCGGGGCGTATTTCCTGGTCAAGGCCGTCCTGCCGGAGATCGACCTGCAGGAGATCCTCGACGACGTCGCCGCGACGCTTGGAGCGTGGACGTACCTCGTGGTCGGGCTGCTGGCCTTCCTGGAGACCGGGGCGTTCGTCGGGCTCGTCGCCCCGGGCGAGACGTTCGTCATCCTCGGCGGCGCGGTCGCCGGGGTGGGCGAGACGAACGTGATCATCACGCTCGCGATCGTCTGGTTCTCGGCCTGGCTCGGCGACACGGCCAGTTTCTTCCTCGGCCACCGGCTGGGGCGGGGGTTCATCCTGCGGCACGGGCCGAAGGTGCGGATCAGCGAGGAGCGGTTCGCCCAGGTCGAGGGGTACTTCGAGCGGCACGGCGGCAAGACGATCCTGATCGGCCGTTTCATCGGGCTGGTCCGCGCGCTGGCGCCGTTCGTCGCCGGCAGCTCGGGGATGACGTACCGCGACTTCGTCCCGTACAGCATTCTCGGCACCGGCCTGTGGGCCGCGACCTTCACGCTGCTCGGCTACTTCGCGGCGCGCAGCCTCGACCAGGTGGAGAAGCTCGCGGGAACGGGGACGTTCCTGTTCGGGATCACGGTCGCGGTGATCGTCGGGATCGTCGTCACGGTCCGCTTTCTCAAGGTGCCGGAGAACCGCGCGAAGCTGGTCAAGGACATGGAGGCGAACCGGTTCGGCCGGCCGCTGGTCGCCCTCGGGCGGCGGGTCCAGCCGCAGGCTCGTTTCCTCTGGCAGCGGGTGACGCCGGGTGGCCTAGGACTCGAGTTCACCGCTCTCGGCGCGGGGCTTGCGGTCGGCCTCTTCGTCCTGATCGGCTTCGCGATCCTGATCACCGACGATCCGGGGCCGACCCCAGGTGATATGGCGGCACTCGAGGTCGTCGGCGACATCCAGGCGGGCTGGCTGACCGATCTGAACCTCGCGATCACGGAGTTGGGCGCGTCGTACGTTGTCTACCCGCTTGCGTTCCTCGCGGCGATCGGACTGGTCGCGCGGAGGCATCGCGCGGAGGCGGCGGTGCTGGTCGTCGCGATGGCGATCATCTTCGTCGGCGTCGACGTGATCAAGGAGCTGACCGACCGGCCGCGCCCGGTCGGCGGGATCGACACGCCGTCGTCGACCTCGTATCCGAGCGGGCATGCCGCCTACTCGATCTTCTACGTCTGGGCCGCGGTGTCGATCGCATTCCGGCTGGGACCGCGGACGTTCGGGAGCAGAATTACGGGGGGCGGGCTGGTGATCGCCGGGGGAATCGCGATTGCCGCCGCGGTCGGCCTCTCGCGGGTGTACCTGCGGGTGCACTACCTGAGCGACGTCAGCGGTGGCTGGGCGCTCGGCGTCTCCGCGTTCGCGCTTTGCGGGATGGTCGCGATCGCCGTCTCCCACATTCGCGGTGGCCCGCTGCGCCAAAATGGCGGCCCGGCCGTACCCTCACCGGCGCCCGAACCGTGATCGTCCTCGCAAAGATCGCCCCCGAGTACCTGCTCTTCGGCGGAGCGGTGCTGCTCAGCCTGCTCGCGTTCACGGTGCTGATCCTCGTGCCCGCGCTCTCGTCGTACGGGCGTGGATGGGAGAAGGTGACCGCGGCCTTCCTCTCCTTCTTCGTGCTCGCCGCGCTGATCCTGATCGGGATCGCCGCGGGGGCGCTGATCGTCTACAACTGGAGCGAGATCGACAAGATCCTCCAGGACATAGGGGATCTTTTCTAGGCAGGGACGCTGGTCCGGGTGGCCGACCCGGACCTACAATCGGTCTTGTGGGCAGCACGAAGGCGAAGCAAGGCTCCGCCGCGACCACGCCTGACGGTCTCGCCGCGCTCGCGGCAGCCGTGGAGGCGGGCGCCGGCCTGCCCGCCCTCGCGAGGGCGGCCGGGCGAAGCGCTCGGGGGCAGCGTCGCGGTGATCGACCGCGCCGGCTCCGTGCTCGCCGTTGCCGATGCGTCGGCGGGCCAGGAGAAGGAGCTGCTTTCCGGAAGCGAGAAGGTCGAGACGTTCGAGCTCCGGGTGGGCGAGGCGGTCGTCGGTGAGCTGCGCGCCCGGATTCGTGATGGTGGCGTCGACGCGGGGATGGCCGGAGTCGTCGCGGCGATCGTCGCGCTCGCGGTCGAGCGAGCGCGCTCGCCGGACTGGGCCAGCGACAAGCTTGCCGGCGACTACGTGCGCGCGGTGCTCGACCGCCAGGTCACCGATCGGGGCGACATCGTCGCTCGCGGGGCCGAGCTCGGCTGCGAGCTGGAGTCCGGCGCCGGGATGCTCGCGCTGCGCGCGCAGCCGTGGAATCCGCAGGAGGGCGAGTGGCGCGAGCGGGTGCTCAACCTGGCGGTGCGCACGCTGCGCGGGATCAGCGCGGGTTCGCTCGCGGCGTTGCGGCAGGACGAGCATGCGGCGGGCCACCATGGCCACGCCGGCGAAGCCGCTCATCTCGCGGCGATCGTGCCGGCCGACGACGACGCGGTCCTCGGCCGCGCCGGCGACGCGATCGAGCGGGAGCTGTCGAGCTCCCTGCAGGGGTTTGGCATCACGGTCGGCCGCAGCCGGCTGATTACCGATCCCGCCGACCTCTACCGGGCCGGCAAGGAGGCGCTCCTGGCGATGAACGTCGGTGCCGCCGAGGGGCTCACGATCCTCGCCTTCGAGGACACCGGCTCCTACCGGCTGCTGCTGCCGGCGATGAGCGAGGACCCGGGCGAGCTCGAGCGCTTCTACGACGAGACCGTCGCGCCGCTTCCGCCTACGACGAGCAGTACGAGACCGAGCTCGTGACGACGATCGAGACCTATCTCGACGAGGACGGCGCGGTCACGCCGACCGCCGAGCGCCTCTTCACCCATCGCCACACCGTCCGCTACCGGCTGGAGCGGGTGAAGGAGCTGACCGGCCTCGACCTCACCTCGACCGAGGGGCGGGAGAAGGTTGGCCTCGGGCTGAAGGCGATGCGAGTGCTCGGGATCGCCCCGCCGGGCGGGCCGGCGTCGGAGCCGGGCACCGAGGCGGGGAAGGTCCGCCGGGCCGCCGAGAGCTAAGCCGAGTCGCGCGCGTAGGGCTCGAGCCCCTCGATCGCCCGCTTCACGGACCAGTTGTGGTTCCAGCGGAAGACGGGGCGGAGGACCGGCGTCAGGTAGCGCAGCAGCGGCCGGTCGGCGATGACCCGCCAGTCGAAGTGGATGTGGATGCGACCGTCCGCGTTCTCGGTGAGCGTCCACACGCCCTTGCCGGTGAGGTCGCCGACGACCTTCACCTCGAAGGTGTCGGGCCGGTTCATCGAGACGATCTCCGAAGTCGTGTTCAGGTGGTAGGGGAGCTGCCCCTTGAACTCGTGCTTCGTCACCGCGCCGACCTCCGGCGGCGAGTCGCCCTCGACCTTGATGTAGACGGGCTTCCACCAGTCCGGATAGGTCCGAGCGTCGGCGAGCGCATCGAACACCGCCTCCTTCGGAGCATCCACGTCCCACTCGTCCACGAACACGTACTCGTCAGCCATCGCTCCTCCCGGGAGGTCGCTTACCTGCAATCGATCCTACGTCGGGACGCCGCCCTCGGTTCACCGTTCTACGATCATGTTCAAGTCCCATTGGGGAGTCGGCTAATTGGCAAGCCTCGGGTTTTTGGGGCCCGCTATCCCGGTTCAAGTCCGGGCTCCCCAGTCGCTTCCTGCGAATCATTCCGCAGTTGACCACCTCCTCGGTGGCAAAGTGCAGAACGATTGCCGCTAGGCCCTGATCCGGCTCCCGCATGACGCCGAGCCGAGCCAGGTGTGTGGGTTGCCGGCCCAGCACCAGCCGAGCTTCGGGGTGTTCTTGCTGAGCCACAGCGCGACGACTCGCTTGTCGCCGCAGCGGGACCCGAGCATGTAGAAGCAGGCGTTCTTGGCGAGGGCCTCGGGGTGGTGGGTTACGAGCGCTATGCCTTCCTCGAGGGTCAGCGGCGAGCGGCCCTGGGTCGCGATCGTCTCGATCGCGTCGTTCGGGCGGACGTCGAGCGTCTCGGCGCCGGTGTCGATGTCGGCGACGAGGTAGGCGTCGCCGGCCGGTAGCTCGATGCTCTCGATCGGCTGCCAGCGCTCGAGCTCTCCCGGCTCGAACATCGTCACCGCCGCCTTGCCCTCACGCTCGATCAAGGCGGCCGCAGGCTCGGGGTCGACGATCTCCCGCTTGAAGGCGATGACGAAGCGACCATCGAGCTTCCCGGCGGGCTTCGCCAGCGGCGCCAACCGCTCACGGAACTCCGCCTCCGAGAGCCCGGCGAGCGCGGGATATCCGCGCTCGACCAGGTTCTCGACCTGCCGCTCGAACTCCTCGGCCCCGCTCATCCCTCCAGCTCCGCCTTGAGCTGAGCGAGCGCCGGTCGCCAGTACTCCTTCATCCGCTCCATCTCATCGGCGTTGGGCAGCTTCGCGTGCTCGATGTGGATCGAGCTCTTCGCCTCGCCCTTCGAGTCGAAGGCGACGATCACCCGCGTCGATCCGTCGCCCCAGTCGTACCTCGCACCCTTCGGCCGGGTCGAGGTCCGCTCGCTCAGGTCAGCATCCGGCAACCAGTGCCCCCTCTCAGTCGGATCGACGAACGCGTCGTAGAGCGCCTCGACCGGCACGGCGACCGTCTTCGACGCGGTCATCGAGAACCCGTCGGCCTTCTCACCGACCGCCCGGCCGCCGCGGGCGCGCTCGTACGACACCGTGATCGACTGGGCCCACCAGCCGCTCACGCCGTGCTCCTCGGCGACCCACTGGGCCACCTCCTTGTGCTCGCGCTCGCCGGCGCCCCACTCGTCGAGGAGGTCGAACCACTCCTCCCAGCCGCGGCCGGTCCGGTCGCGCGCGACCTCGTCGGAGACGGTCATCACGGGCGCCTCGGCGTCCGCCGGCTCCGTCGTCGCGCCCCGCCAGCAGCGCAGCGCGCGCCGCCGTGTAGCTCTCGCCCGTCTTCTCCATCCGCGATCGGACGAGGCGCTTGAACGACTTCTGCTCGGTCATCGGTGCTCCTTTCGTCAGGCGGCGGCCCCGTGACTCACGCTCGCGGCGCCCCACCGGAAAGGGCAGTACAGACCGGTGTCCCGAGGGCTCGAGCCCCCTTTGCCTCCGCTTCAGCCGGCGGCGTGAGCGCCGGAATCGGAGGTTGGGCGCGGAACGGCGCCGCCGCAAAAGATACCGATCGCGGCTTCAGTCGGAATGATTTGCAGTTGACACCGTGGCGGTGGGAAAGTGCAAGACGATCGACCGGTCGGCACCGCCACCTGCGTGCAACCGCAGCTGCAACGTCGCTCTGATCCCGCCGATGACCGGCCCAACCGTCCTCGTCATGGCCGCCGGCGAGGGGACGCGGATGCGTTCCTCGCTGCCCAAGGTCATGCACCCGCTCTGCGGGCGACCCCTCGTCGCCTGGCCCGTGCTCGCCGCCCGCGAGGCCGGCGCCGGCCGGGTCGCCGTGATCAGTCTCCCCACCACGACCTCTCGTCCGGTCCTGCCGGACGGCACCGAGACCGTCGTGCAGGAGGAGGCGAACGGCACCGGCGGCGCGATCCGCTCCGCGCTCGACGTGATCCGCGAATCGGAGACGATCGTGATCCTCTCCGGCGACAGCCCGCTGGTCACCGCGCCGGTGATCGAGCGCCTGCTCGCGACCCACGACGCGACAGCGGCGCCGCGGCGACGGTCATGACCGCCGAGATGGACGACCCCGGCAGCTACGGCCGCATCGTCCGCGACGCGGACGGCGACATCGAGAAGATCGTCGAGGCGAAGGAGTCGGCCGGCGACGCCACTGCCCGAGGAGCTCGCGATCAAGGAGGTCAACACCGGCACCTACGTCTTCGACGCCGCGCCGCTCGCCGAGAACCTCGACCGGATCTCCAACGACAACGCCCAGGGCGAGTACTACCTCGGCGACGTCCTGCCGCTGATCCGCGCCGACGGCGGCCGCGTCGCCGCCCATCTGGAGCTCGAGCCCGGCGTCAATCTCGGCGTCAACAACCGCGCCGACCTCGCGCTCGTCGCCGGCTACGCCCGCCGCGCGATCAACCACGGGCACATGATCGACGGGCGTGACGATCACCGCTCCGGAGGCCACCTGGATCGACGCCGACGTCGAGATCGGCGCCGACGCCACGATCGAGCCCGGCTCCTACCTGCGCGGCGAGACCCGGATCGCCGGCGGCGCGATCATCGGCCCGCACGCCACGCTCACCGACTCCACCGTCGGCGAGGGCGCCACGGTCCTCCGCTCCCACCTGGTCGACTGCGACGTCGAGGCGAACTGCAACGTCGGCCCCTTCACCTATCTCCGCCCGGCGCGCGACTCTCCGCGAAGGCGCCAAGGCCGGCGCCTTCGTCGAGGTCAAGAACTCGGAGATCGGCGCCGGCACGAAGGTGCCCCACCTCTCCTACGTCGGCGACGCCGACGTCGGCGCCGGCTCCAACCTCGGCGCCGGCACGATCACCGCCAACTACGACGGATTCCGCAAACACCGGACTCGGGTCGGCGACCGTGTGCGGATCGCCGTTGACACGATGCTCGTCGCGCCCGTTAGCGTCGGTGACGATGCATACACTGGCGCCGGCGCAGTGATCCGAGAGGACGTGCCGCCCGGCGCTCTCGGGGTCTCGAGCGCCGAGCAGCGAAACATCGAGGGATACGCCGACCGCAAGGCCAAGGAAGCCGAAGAGGACGACAAATAATGGCGACGGTCGAAGACCGCCCGGAGGTCGAGAGCTCGATCGTCCACGAGTACAACAAGAAGCTCATGGTGTTCGGCGGCCGCGCCTCGGGCATGCTCGCGGCGCGGATCGCAGAGCGCCTCGACGTCGACCTCGGCTCGGTCAACCTGAAGACCTTCTCCAACGGCGAGGTCTACTGCCGCTTCGAGGAGTCGATCCGGGGTGCCGACGTCTTCCTGGTCCAGTCCACCGCAGGCGACGAGCAACAGCGGGATGACCGCCAACGACGCCCTGATGGAGCTGCTCGTGATGATCGACGCGGCCCAGGGCGCCTCCGCACACCGGATCATCGCCGTCATGCCCTGGTACGGCTACTCGCGCCAGGACAAGAAGTCGGCGCCTCGCGAGCCGATCTCCTCCCGCGTCGTCGCCCGCTGCCTGGAGACCGTCGGCGTCGACCGCGTGCTGACCATGGACCTCCACTCCGGCCAGGTCCAGGGCTTCTTCGGGATCCCCGTCGACCACATGACCGCGATGCCGATGCTGACCCAGTACTTCATGGACCAGCCCTTCGAGGACGAGCTGGTGATCGTCTCGCCCGACGCCGGCCGCGTGAAGATGGCGCGCAACTTCGCCGACAAGATCGGCTGCCACTGGGCCGTGATGGAGAAGCAGCGGCCCACCCACCAGGTGGCGAAGATGGGCTACGTCGTCGGTGACGTCAAGGGCAAGACGGCGGTGCTGGTCGACGACATGATCGACACTGCCGGCACGCTCTGCGCGGCCGCCGAAACCGTCCTCGACGAGGGCGCGAAGCGCGTGATCGCCTGCGCAACCCACGGCGTCTTCTCGGGCCCGGCGTTCGAGCGCCTGCCCTACGAGACGTCGGGCATCGAGCGGATCGTCGTCACCGACACCATTCCCCTTCGCCCGGACCCGCCGGAGAACATCACGGTGCTCTCCGCGGCCCAGGTCCTGGCCGACTCGATCCGCCGCATCTTCGCCGACGACTCGGTCTCCGAGATCTTCTCCGGCGAGAACCAGCTCTTCTAGCCGCATACTGCGAGAAAACCCCGATGTAATGGGGTTTCTGGCGCGCTACGTTCGCGCGGGATGGTGAAGGGGCGCGCTTCGATCACAGTGGCGATCGCCGCGATCGCCCTATTCGCGTGCTCGGGGGCGGCTTTCGCAGCCATCGGTGGAGGCGGTGGAACCTTCACGACGACCACCTCCACGTTCGACCACCGCTACGACCTCTATTACGGCACCCTCTCGTTCACCAGGGCGGGGGAGGCCACGCCCTACCTGACCCGCGACGGGTTCTCGTTCGAATTGAAGGTCGATCAGGCCGCCGCCAACCGGATCGGTTCCGACCTCACCGATCCACGGGTCGTGGCCGGGTTGGCCGGCCCCGCCCCTGACGGTGGCAGCTGGATCGCGGGCGCGGCTCGCCCGGACTGGTGGCGGTTCCCGAACGGGACCTCGCGCCCGGAGAGCGAGCCGACCTTCGACGCGAGGTCCGAGTTCCAGCGTCAGATCGACCCCACCGCCGAGCTCGCCGGCAGCCCCACCCAATGCACCGACTCGACGGCGGATACGACGCTCAGGGGCACGGACTTCGGCATGGAGTTCGTGACCGCAACGTCGTTCGGGCCGGCCGACATCCTGATCGGTGAGCAGCGAAGTCAGGCCTTCAACGTCGCCCCCGGCACCACCAACGTGAACACAGAGGAGAGCTTTTTCGTCGTCGACGCCCACCGCATCGATCGTTCCTGCGTCCTGCCCGCCGCCGCCGCGGCCCCGAACCCCGACGACGAGCCCGCCCCCGACCCGGCGAGCGCCTGCCGCACCGAGCAGCCCACGATCACGGGCACGAAGAAGAACGACAAGCTGACCGGCACCGATGGGCCCGACGTGATCCACGCGCTCGGCGGCAACGACAAGGTCTCCGGCCTCGGTGGCCGCGACATCCTCTGCCTCGGCGAGGGCAACGACAAGGCGACCGGCGGTGACGGCAACGACGCCCTCAACGGCGACAAGGGCAACGACAAGGTCGACGGCGACGCCGGCAACGACAACGTCTTCGGCTCGACCGGACGCGACAAGGTCGTCGGCGACATCGGCGACGACCTGGTCAACGGCGGCCCGACCGACGGCGACTCCTGCGACGGCGGCGAGGGCACCGACACGACCAACCGCGGCTGCGAGAAGCAGACCTCGATCCCGTAGCGGTTCGGCCGCTAGTCGCCCAGGCCCGAGACCTGCCAGGTCTCGCCGCTTTCGGTGAGGTCGAACGAGCTCTCCTGAGCCGGGGCGCCGGCACGGGCGACCTCGGTCTCGGCGACCGCCTTCGGGCCGCTGACGCGCACGTCGGTGATCGTGATCGACAGGTCCTCCTGGGCGCTACCCGCGATCTTCGAGACCTGATCGGGGCAGCCGTTGCCGCCGAGCTGCTTGACGAGCGCGTCGGTCATCGCGCCGCACGCCGCCTCGTAGTCGCCCGCCTCGAGCGAGCTGGCGAACTCGTCGGCGGCCGTACGCGCCTCCTCGGTCGGGGTCGGCTCGTCATCACCCCCGCAGCCCGCGAGGGCGAGCACCGCGACGCCGGCCAGGAGGGCGATCAGCCGTGTGCGCGGTGCGTTCAGGGCCATCCCTCGCGGACTCTAATCTCCCGAGCAGTGGAACCGCGCACCCATGAACTGCTGCTCACGCTCGCCAAGACGCTGGTATGGGCTGCCCTCGTCGTGCTCGTGCTCACGTTCCTGGGCGTCGTCCAGGTCCTCGCCGCCGATTCCCTTCCCGTCTTCGAGGACTTCCAGGAACAGAGCCGCGGAGCGGTGGCGATCGCCGCGCTGGGCGGCGGGATCACGGCGGCGGGAATCCTCGCCGGGCTCGGCGGCATCCTCCGCCGCATGCTCGAGGGTCCCCCTCCGGCCGATGGCTGACGGCGGCGGCCGAGGGATTAGGCGCGTCGGCCACAAGGGCGCCGACGCCGTCGTCCGCGGCAACACGATCGAGAGCTTCGAGTCGGCGGTCGAGATCGGCGTCGACACGATCGAGTTCGACGTCCTGCGACCGCGCAGCGACTTCCCGGACGGCGCCGACTGGCGGCGCGCCGAGGCCGGGCCGGCCGCCGAGATCGCGGGCCGCGAGCCCGAGCCCCTGGTCGTCGCCCACGACTGGCCCGACTGCCGAGCGCCGCGATCCCTCGACCCTGGCCGAGGTCCTTGACGCCTTCACCCGGCCGCCGCTCGACGCGGTGGAGATCGACCTCGACCTGAAGGTCGCCGGCCGCGAGGACGAGGTGGTCGCGGCGATCCGCGAGCGCGGCCTGACCGGCCGCGCGATGGTCTCGACGATGGAGGTCGGCAGCATCCTCGCCGTCCGCGAGCTCGCTCCCGAGCTTCGCGCCGGATGGACCTACCCGCGCGTCACCCGTGCCTGGGATCGCAAGCGCTGGGCCCGTCCGTTCGTGCTCGGCGCCGGCGCTGCGGCGCGCCGCCGTCTCCCTGCGATCGCCGCCAAGCGCCTGCCGCAGCTCGGCGTCCGGCTGATGTGGATCTACCACCCGCTCGCGACCGCGGGCCTGGCCGCCGCCTGCCGGGAGGCCGGCGTGGAGCTGGTCGCCTGGACCGTCGACGACCTCGAGCGGATGCGCGAGCTGATCGCAATCGGGGTCGACGGCATCTGCACCAACGACCCCCGCCTGTTCGCCCAGCTGGACCTCGGCGAAGCGCCTACGCCGTCTTCGCCCCGCGCGGCCGAACCGCTGACTCCAGGTCCGCCTGCGTGAACGTCGCGGTCGTCTCGCCTTCGGTCGCGTAGCGGTAGAGGGCGACGCCGAAGATGCCGCGCATCGTTCGCACGACGAACGCGCTGATCATGAAGATGACCAGCCCGATCGCGACCAGGACGCCGCCAGCCGCGAGCTCCGCGCCGCCGGAGTCGGAGATCCAGAGCAGGACCCCGACCGCGATCAGCGCGATCGCGGGCAGGTAGCCGATCAGGAAGACGATGCCGCCGATCGCGACGTTGCCGGTCACCTGGCCGGCCCACTTCTCGCGGAACAGGTGCGCCGAGCGCTTCAGCGTCGAGAACGCCGGCGGGCCCTCGAAGGCGATCACCGGGACCGCGAGGAACGTGATCAGCGACCAGGCGCCGTTGAGCAGTCCGGCGACGATCGCCTCGCCCGCGTCGCCCACGTACTGGAGCACCGCGACGAACAGGCTGATCGCGGTCGAGACCGCCGCCCAGCCGGCGATCGAGCCGAAGCGCGACCGCGCGACGGCGAGCCCGTCCCCGACCGACGACTCGCGCCCGTGGAAGATCGCGTCCGCCGTCGCCGCAAGCCCGACGGAGAAGTAGAGGCCGATCAGGGTCGCGAAGTAGGCGCCGACGACGAGCAGGATCCCGCCGACCACGTACTCCTTCGTGTCGAGCATGTAGACGCCGCCGATCACGAGCGCGATCGCGGGGAGCGATGCGAGCGTCCCGTAGACCGGGAAGCGGAAGAGCTCCTTGTGCTCGCGCAGGAGCGCCCAGCTCTTCTTGGTCAGCTCCCAGCCGCGCTTGATCCTCCCCATGACGCGCAGCGTAACCCCTGGATAGGCTGCCCAAATCACGGTCGGCCACCATCACCGCAGGGACACCGGGGCCGCCACGCCCGACGCCGACAAGCTGCCCCCCGGCGCCGCCGTCGCGATGTTCGCGATCGGGCTCGGCGTCATCGTCATCGCCAACGACTTCACCGCGCTCAACGTCGCCCTGCCGGCGATCGAGCAGGACTTCGACATCGATCTCGGCACCGCGCAGTGGGTCGTCAACGCCTACGCGCTCGTCTTCGGCATGGCGATCGTCACCGGTGGGCGCCTGGCCGACATGTACGGGCGCCGGAAGATCTTCTTCATCGGTGCCGCGATCTTCGCGACCTTCTCGATGATCGGCGGCCTCGCCCCGGACTCGGGTGTCCTGATCGCGATGCGCCTGCTGATGGGGGTCGGCGGCGCCCTGATGTGGCCGGCGTTGCTCGGCCTCACCTACGCGCTCATACCCGACTCCAAGGCCGGGCTCGCGGGAGGCCTGATCCTCGGCGCGGCCGGGATCGGGAACGCGCTCGGGCCGCTCCTCGGCGGCTTCCTGACCGAGGACGTCTCCTGGCGCGCGATCTTCTTCCTCAACGTCCCGATCGCGGCCTTCGCCGTTGCGGTAATCGCGGCGAAGGTGCCCAAGGACGGACCCGGAGCCCAGGAGGGGATCGACTACGCCGGCATCGCGACGCTCTCGGTCGGCCTGGTCCTGCTCCTGCTCGGCTTCGACCAGGCCGCGGACTGGGGCGCCGGCGACCCCCGAGTGATCGCCTTCTGGGTCGTCGCCGTCGGCCTCATCATCAGCTTCGCGGTGATCGAGCCGCGCCAGGGCGAGCGCGCCCTCGTACCCCGGGATGTGGTCCGCAGCGCGAACTTCCGCTGGGCCTGCGTGACCGTCCTGCTGATCTCAGCCGTCTTCTTCGCCGTGCTGCTCTACGTGCCGCAGTTCACGATCAAGATCCTCGATTTCACCGCGCTCGAGGCCGGGGCGGCGATGGCGCCGATGCTCGTCGTTTTCGCGATCACCGCCTTCGGCGCGGGACGCTTCTATGACCGCTTCGGGGCGAAGACGATGGTCACGACGGGCACGGCCGGCCTGGCCATCGGCATGGTCCTGCTCGCCCTCATCGGCGACGACTGGACCTACGTCGACCTGATCCCGGGGCTCGTGGTCCTCGGCCTCGGCGTCGGGGTCTTCTTCGCCTCGGTGACGACGGCTGCAGTCACCTCGCTCGATCCTTCGCGGGCGAGCCTGGCCGGCGGGATCATCTACATGTTCCAGGTCGCGGGCGGTGCTGTCGGGCTCGGGATCACCACGATGATCTTCACCCTCAGCGCCGAGAGCGAGCTGAAGGACAAGGCCGCCGAGGCGGCGGCGCCGCTGACCGAGCACCAATCGAGCGTCCTGCACGGACTCCTCACCGGCACCGAGACCAGCGCCGCGGCGAAGGCCGAGCTCGCGCCCGCGGCCCTTTCCCGGATCGACGAGATCGTGCGTGATTCCTTCGTGGCCGGCATCCAGTCCGGCTTCCGCTACGCGGCGGTCCTCGCGATCGCCGGCTTCTTCGTCTCCCTCTTCTTCGTCGGCGGGCCGCTCCGCCGCCACGGGGGCGACAATTCGCCGGCTTGAAACCGCGGATCCCGCTCCTCGCCACAGCCCTGCTCGCCTCCCTCGCCCTCGCCGCCTGCGGCGGTGACGACGAGGCGACGACGTCGAGCACGACGAGCTCCACCACCAGCACGACGACCGGCGCCACGGGGGCGAGCGGCGCGACCGGGGCGGAGGGCACGACCACGTCGACGGAGACCGATGGGCGCTCCGGTCGAGGAGATCGTCGCGAACGCCGCCGAGGTCGAGCCCGCCGAGCGTCCGACTGCGGCGACGAGGACGCTCGAGTCGGTGATCGGCGCGGGCGGCACCTGCCAGGCCGCGGGCGACGAGTACGTGGTCGCCGACTTCGGCAGCAAGCTCGAGCTGGAAGGCCTCACCGCCCGGCTTTCGCGCCTGGAGACGGCGAAGACGGCCCGCGGCGACTACCTGAAGCCGCGAGGAGTCGAAGGAGGGCACCTTCGTGCATCGGCGACGCTCGCGATCACCAACACCGGCAAGCAGAAGGAGCTCTTCGACAACTTCGGCGAGCAGGTGCGGCTCGACGTCGGCAGCGAGAGCTACACGGAGCCGTTCGCGATCCTGAACGGCGTCGCCACCGACTCGTTCCTCTGGAAGGCGAACAAGATCAAGCCCGGCGACACGCAGGTCGGGCAAGGTCGTCTTCGACATCCCGGAGTCCGCCGCGGACCAGCTCGCCGACGACGGCGCGATCGTCGTCCTCGACTTCGCCGACCAGGGCAACTTCCAGCGCGCCGACCAGATCGGCCTGCTGCGCACGAACGACCCGTCGCTCTAGGCGCGGAGCCGGAGCGCCACCAGCACCAGCATCGCCACGCCAGCGACCCCGGCCAGGATCCCGGTCGCGTGGGTGAAGGTGAGGCCGTCCGACGCGGCGTCGGCCAGGTGCATCGCGAGCCCGCCCCAGACGAGGCCGACGCCCAGGATCGCCAGCACGAGGGTCCGCGCGCCCTCGCTGCCGCGCGGCCAGAGGGCCGTGGTCAGCCACAGGCCGGCCGCCCCGATGAGACCGAGCGCGAAGAACCACTCCGGTGCCGGAATCCCCTCGGCGACGTGCTGGATGAGGTGGATCGTCAGGTCGGCTGCGGCGACGGCGACGAGCGCCCGCTCGACCTAAGCGGTCAGACCCCTTAGTGATTCCTCACACGGGCCGCTGGGCGAAGCCTGGGACCCGCTTCTGGCCGCGCGACTCGAAGTACTCCCACTCCTCGACGCCGAGCGGGGTCGCGGGCTCGTCGGCGTAGACCCACTCGCGCATGATCCGGTACCAGTTCCGCTTCGCCCGCAGCTGGGCGAGCACCGCGAGGACGCCGGTCTCCATCCGCCGCCCCATCAGCTCGTCCGCGGGGACCGACTCACGGCGCATCACCCCGTAGTACTCGGAACGCGGATCCGATGCCGACTCGATCACCTTCATCACCCGTCGCGCGGACACCTGGTACTCGCGGTCCTCCAGGTACCAGCCGCCGACCAGCATCACGTGGTCCATCAGCCGCTCGGCGTCCATCTTCTTGGGGTTCTTGACGAAGCCGAGGTCGTGCATCGCCTCGATCAGCGCGTCCGGGATCCTTGCGCACGGCCGCGTCGACGGCAACCTGCTCCAGCTCGATCTGCTCGGGGTCGAGCTTCTTCGTCATCCCGAAGTCGAGGAAGGCGACGCGCCCGTCGTGCATGAGGATGTAGTTGCCGGGATGGGCGTCGGCGTTGAAGTGCTGGAGGTGGTAGATCGAGCCCATGTGGAAGCGGAAGACGATCTCGCCGTAGCGCGATCGCGCCTCGTCGTCCATCTCCTTGACCTGCGTCGAACTGGACCCCCTCGACGAACTCGGTGACCAGGACCTTCCGCCGGGAGAGGCGTGAGATCACCTGCGGGACGTAGATGAACGGGTGGTCGCGGTAGGCGCGGGCGAAAGAGCGCTGGTTCTGGGCCTCGAACTCGTAGTCCAGCTCCTCCATGACGCGTTCCTTGAGCTCGCCGGCGACCTCCTTGGGATCCAGCCCAGGGGCCAGCGCCTTCGCCAGGCGGACGATGGTGCCGGCATTGCGCAGGTCGGCCTCGAGTGCGTCGGCGACGTCCGGGTATTGGATCTTCACCGCCACGTCGCGCCCGTCGATCATCCGAGCCCGGTGGACCTGGCCGATCGACGCCGCCGCGAAGGCCTCCGGCTCGATGTGATCGAACAGCTCGTGGACGCGCTCGGGCGCGTACTCGTCCTCGAGCACCTTCTCGACCTTCTCCCAAGGCATCGGCGGCGCCGAGTTGCGCAGCTTCGACATCTGCTCCTGGTAGAGCTCGCGGTATTCCTCCGGGATGAACTCGGTGTCGACGAAGGAGGCGAGCTGGCCGAGCTTCATCGCCGCGCCCTTCATCTCGCCGAGGGTCCCGGCGATCTTCAGGGCCGTCTCGACATGGCGGTTCTCGAGCTTCTCGTCCTTCTTCTCGCCGGAGCGAACGACGTTCGCCGCCTTCGTCCCCGCGTAGCGCGTCGCCTGCGAGCCGAGCGCGGTGCCCAGCTTCGCGGAACGACGAACCCTGCCTTTCGGGATCTTCTCGTCGGCCAAGACGCCGAAGCGTAGTTAGGAGTCCGCCCTCTATCCTCATTCGCCGCATGGCCTCTCAGCAAAGACCGAAGATCAAGGTCGCCGAGCGCAGCGAGTTCGGCACCCGGGTCAGCAAGCGCAAGCGCCGCGACGGCCTCGTCCTCGGAGTCGTCTACGGCGACGGCAAGGACGCGCGCGCCTTCGAGGTGCCCGACCGCGAGCTGCGCACGGTGCTCCAGACGGGTGCCGCGCTCTTCGACCTCGACTTCGATGGCTCCTCGACGCCGGTCGTGATCAAGGAGCAGCAGCGCCACCCGGTGCGCGGCAACATCCAGCACCTCGACCTGCTCGAGGTGAAGCTCGACGTCGCCATCGAGTCCGAGGTCACGATCGAGCTCGAGGGCACGGAGGAGGCGCCCGGCGTCAAGGAGGGCGGCGTGCTCGAGCACGTGACCCGCGAGATCACCGTCGAGGCCCTGCCGACCGACATCCCCGAGCAGATCGTCGTCGACGTCTCCGCGATGGAGATCAACGACACCATCCAGCTTTCAACGGTCACCCCGCCCCAGGGCGTCACCTTCATGGCCGAGGAGCCCGAGGAGGTCACGATCGCGACCCTCTCGCCGCCCCGCATCGAGGAGGAGCCCGAGGAGCTCGAGGAGGAGGTGCTCGTCGGCGAGGACGGCGAGCCGATCGAGCCCGAGGAGGGCGCCGAGGGCGAGGAAGCTGCCGAGGGTGACGAGGAGCCCCAGCAGCCCGAGCGCATCGGCGAAGAGGGCGGCGAGGAGTAGTAGACGTTGGGCCTCTTCAGCCGCCGTCGTGGTGGCGGAGACGGTCCGGACGGGCGCATCCTCATCGTCGGCCTCGGTAACCCGGGCCGCAAGTACGCCGCGACCCGCCACAACGTCGGCTTCGAGGTCGCCTCGGAGCTCACCCGGCGCTGGGAGCTGCCGAAGGCGAAGGAGAAGTACCGCGGCCTGATCACCGACGGCCGGATCCGCCCCGGCGGCCCGCACGTCGCAGTGCTCCTGCCGCAGACCTACATGAACGAGTCGGGGGAGTCGGCGGGACCGGCCCGCGGCGATCTGCGCGTGCCGCTGTCGAGGCTCGTCGTCGTCCACGACGAGATCGACCTCCCCTTCGGCGAGGTCCGCGCCAAGCAGGGCGGCGGAGTCGCCGGCCACAACGGGCTGAAGAGCCTCGCCCGCGGCCTCGGCGACCGCGACTTCTGGCGGGTCCGCGTGGGAGTCGGCCGCCCCGACTCCACCGATCCCGAGATCGTCAGCGCCCACGTGCTCGGCCGCTTCGCCGAAGCCGAGGACCAGGTGCGCGAGCTGATCTTCCTCGGAGCGCAGGAGACAGAGGAATTGGTCGACGCGATCGCCCGCGACGAGGCACCGATCCATGGCTGACCCGCTGACCAGCTACTCGGTGGACGAACGCGGCATCGGCTTGGTCCGGCTCGAGCGGGCAGACGCGCGCAACGCGATCAACACGCAGATGCTGACCGAGCTCCTCGACCACCTGCGGACCGCCCGGGAGGACCCGGACCTCCGCGTCCTGGTGATCTCCTCGAACGACCACATGGGCCTTTCCGCCGGCGCCGACGTCCGCGAGGACCTCGACGAGGAAGGCCGGGTGCGCCGGATGGAGCTCTGGGCCGAGTTCTACGACGCGCTCACGGGCTTCCCCCGCCCGACCGTCGCCGCCTGCCACGGCGCCTGCGTCGGTGGCGGCGCCGAGATCGCGATCGCCTGCGACCTTCGCGTCGGCGGGTCGAACATGCGGCTGCGTTTCCCGGGCGCCGCCCTCGGCGTTCCGGTCGGCCCCGCCCGCCTCGTCACGCTCGTCGGCCTCTCGGTAGCCAAGTACGCGCTACTCACCGCGCGGGAGATCGGCCCGGACGACGCCCACCGCTGGGGCCTCGTCCACAAGATCGCCCCCGCCGCTGCCACCGAGGGCGCGGCGCTGAAGCTCGCCGAGGGCGTCGCCGAGCTCGACCCCGACGGCGTCGCCCGACTGAAGCGGATGCTCCACGACCACGACGGGATCGAGGAGCGCACGGCCGCCGAGGGCCGCGGCCAGGTCGAATGGCAGCGCACCGGCCCGGGCCTGCCCGACCGCCCCTGACCCGCGAACGTCCCACCCTTCGCTTTCGAGGGTGTTACGGACGTTCGCGGTGGTCGCGCGTAGCTAGGATCGGTGGGCCGGGCCCGGAGCCCGGTCGTTCGTCTTGCTCAGACCGCTTCTCGACATCACCAATGACCTCAAGCCCTTCCGGGCGCTTGCCGCGGAGGCGGCCGCTCCTGGCCTGACCGAGGCGCACATGTCGGGCGCGGTGCGCCCTATCTGCTCGCTGCGCTCCTGGACGAGGACGATGGGCTGGCGGGGCGCGCCGGGCTCGTCGTCACCGCCGACGACCGCTCCGCCCGCGACCTGGCGCGCGACCTCGGCGCCTTCCTCGCCCCGCGCACGGTTCGCTACTACCCCTCGCGCGGGACCGGCTACGAGTCGCACGTCGCGCCGCCGCCGCACCTCGTGGGCCTGCGGATCGCGGCGCTGGACGCGCTGACCGGGGCGGGGGAGGGCGATGAGCCGCCGCTCGTGGTCGCGAGCGCCATCGCGCTCGCGGAGGCGGTTCCCGATGCCAGCCTGCGCCCGGCGGGCTTCACACTTCACCGCGGCGAGGAGGTCGACCTCGGCGACGTCGCCGAGCTGCTCGTCGAGTGCGGATACGAGCGCCTCGACCAGGTCGAGGAGCGCGGACAGTTCGCGCTGCGCGGCGGCATCCTCGACGTCTACCCCGCGACCGAGGAGCGCGCCGTCCGGCTCGAGCTCTTCGGCGACGAGATCGAGTCGCTGCGCTGGTTCTCCACCTTCACCCAGCGCTCGCTGGGCGAGGCGGAGCGGATCGAGATCAGCCCGGCCGCGGAGCTCGCCGCAGAGCACCGGGAGCTGGCTGAAGTCGCGATGGAGGAAGACCGTCCCTCGGCTGACCCGAAAAATGCGGACGCGAAGCGGAGCAGTTTTTCGGTTGTTGATGTCTTGCCCGTCGACCGTTTCCAGGCCCCCCTGGAGCTGGTGCCCGACGACATCGCCGTCGTCATCGCCGCCGCCGACGAGATTCCCGGCGCGCTCAAGGATCACTGGGACGACGTCACCACCGCGATGCACGACGACGACGCGCGTCACCTCTACGTCGAGGTCTCCGAGCCGCTCCGCGAGCGGGCCCTGCTCGAGGTCTCAACACGCCACGCCGACCAGGAGCACTCCTTCCGCGCCCAGCGGCCGGCGTCGGCCGCGCGCACGCCGAAGGAGGCGGAGGCCGAGCTCTCGAAGCAGCTTCGCGGCGGCTACGCGACCGTCGTCTCCTTCGACCGCAGGGGTGAGGCCGAGCGGGCGCGCTACTCGTTCGATCGGCTGACCGCGACTCTGCTCGAGGACCGCTCGCCGGAAGCGGGCGCGCTTGCGTTCGCGGAGGGCTCGCTCACCGAGGGATTCATCTCGCCCGAGCTGAAGCTCGCCGTGATCCCGTGGCGCCAGCTGCTGCACCGGCGTCCCGCGGCCGCGCCGGCACCGGCGCGCGGCCGCCTGCGGACGTTCTCCGAGCTCGCGGTGGGGGACCACGTAGTCCACGAGGACCACGGCGTTGCCCGCTTCGCCGGGTTCGAGACGAAGACCCTCGCGGGCGTCACCCGCGACTACCTCCAGCTCGAGTACCGCGGCGAGGACCGCGTCTTCGTCCCAGCGGACCAGCTGGCGAAGATCAGCCGCTACATCGGCGCCGGCGGCGAGGCCCCGCAGCTCTCGGCGCTCGGCGGCTCGCGCTGGGAGCAGATGAAGGCGCGCGCCCGCCGGGCCGCTGGCGAGCTCGCGGGCGACCTGCTCAACCTCTACGCGGAGCGCCGTGCCCGCCGCGGCCACGCCTACGCCCCCGACGGCGAGTTCGCGATCCAGCTGCGCGAGTCGTTCCCCTACCGGGAGACCGCCGATCAGCTCGACGCGATCGAGGCGGTCGAGGGGGACATGGAGGCGGAGACGCCGATGGACCGGCTGATCTGCGGCGACGTCGGCTACGGCAAGACCGAGGTCGCGATGCGCGCGGCGGTGAAGGCCGTCGCCGACTCGAAGCAGGTGATGATGCTGGTGCCGACGACGATCCTGGCCCAGCAGCACCTCGGCACCTTCCGCGAGCGGCTGGCGAACTTCCCGATCGAGGTCGACTCGGTCTCGCGACTGCGCAAGCCGGCCGAGGTGAAGGCGACCCTCGCCGCCTTCGCAGAGGGCAAGCTCGACATCCTCATCGGCACCCACCGGCTCCTCTCTCGCGACGTCCGCGCCCGCGACCTCGGCCTGCTGATCGTCGACGAGGAGCAGCGCTTCGGCGTCAAGCAGAAGGAGCTGCTTCGCCAGCTGAAGCTGAAGGTGGACGTCATCTCCCTGTCAGCGACGCCGATCCCTCGCACCCTCCAGATGAGCCTCGCCGGCCTCCGCGACATCTCCGTGATCGAGACGCCGCCCGAGGGCCGGCGGCCGGTTCGCACCTACGTCGGTCCCTATGACGACGAACTGGTGAAGCGCGCGATCGAGCGCGAGCTCTCGCGCGAGGGACAGGCGTTCTTCCTACACAACCGGATCGAGTCCCTGCCGGAAATCGCGGAGGGGATCCGCGCCCTCGTGCCACGCGCCAAGGTCGCCGAGGCGCACGGGCAGATGGACGAGCAGGAGCTCGAATCGACGATGCTCACCTTCCTCCGCGGCGATGCAGACGTCCTCGTCGCGACGACGATCATCGAGTCCGGCCTCGACATCCCGACCGCGAACACCCTGATCGTCGAGCGCTCCGATCAGCTCGGCCTGGCGCAGGCCTACCAGATCCGCGGCCGCGTCGGCCGCTCTCGCGAGCGGGCCTACGCCTACCTGCTCTACCCGGCCGAGGAGACGCTGAGCGCCGACGCCGGCGCCCGTCTGGCGACCCTCTCCGACCACACGGAGCTCGGATCGGGCTTCGCGATCGCGATGCGGGACCTCGAGCTGCGCGGGGCCGGCGACCTGCTCGGCGACGAGCAGTCGGGTCACGTCGCCGCGATCGGCTTCGAGCTCTACATGCGGCTGCTCGAGGAGGCCGTCGAGTCGCTGCGCGCCGAGGAGGAGCGGGAGGCGCCGGAGGCCGCGGTCCGCCTCGACCTCGACGTCGACGCGTACGTCCCCAGCGAGTACGTGCCCTTCGAGGCGGCGAAGATCGACGTGCACCGCCGCGTCTCCGCGGCACGCGAGCCCGGGGAGCTGCGCGAGCTTCGCGACGAGCTGCGCGATCGCTTCGGGCCGCTGCCCGAGGCGCTCGAGAACCTGATCGAGCTGCAGAAGGCGAGGATCGAGTTCGGCCGTGCCGGTGCCTCCGCCGTCGAGGTTCGCGGCGGCCGGTTGACCGTGTCTCCGCTCGAGCTCGAGGCCGAGCAGTCCGAGGCCGTGACCGACGCGGTCGAGGGCTCGATCTACGAATGGCGCCAGCGAACCCTCTCGATGCGGGTGCCGGACGACCCGACCGCGCGCCTGGGCGCGGCCTTGGCGATCGCCGAGGCGCTGGCCGCAGCGCACGCCGAAACCCCTGTTGCCGAGCCTGCAACCGGGGGAGGTTGACGTTCTTTTGAGCCACGCCGGTATGCTGCCCCGCTCGTGAGTCCCCAGGCCAGGAAGGGAAACCCCGCGAAGGGGGCGCGGACCAATCGTCCCGCGCCCAAGGAGCAGGGCGGGATGAAGAAGCCGCATAAGCGGCTCATGGCGCTGATCTTCGGTGTCGTCCTGATCGTCCTCGCCGCGATCGTGATCGTCGGCCGTGGCCACCTCGGTGAGGGCTCGGCGCCCACCGACAGCGTCGCGGAGGTGCAGGAGGTCGACGATGGCGTCGTCTCCCAGGAGGATTTCGACAGCGCGCTCACTCGAGTCGCGGAGCAGCAGGGCCTGAAGGAGGCGCCGCCGCCGGACGATCCGCAGTTCGATCTCTTCAAGGAGCAGGCGCTCAGCGAGGTCCTGCTGCCGCTCTGGATTCAGGGCGAGGCCGCCGACCGCGGGATCACGGTCGACGAGACGGAGATCACGGACCGCGCCGACCAGATCGTCGAGCAGAACTTCGGCAGCCCCAAGGAATTCGAGAAGTTCGTCCTCGAGCAGGGCTTCTGCACCGAGGACGAGGTCGCCGAGGGCGATCCGACCGCTTGCGAGGGCGTCCAGCGCGAGGTCCGCGTGATGATCCTCGCCGAGCGGGTCCAGGAGGCGATCATCGGCCCCAACCCCGAGGAGGCCGCCGCCGCGATCCCGCAGGACGATGTCGAGGAGTTCTACGAGGAGAACATCACCCAGTTCCAGGTCCCGGAGACGCGCGACGTCCGCACGATCCAGAACCAGGATGAGGCGAAGGTCGAGGACGCGATCACCGAGCTCGAGTCCGATGATTCGGACGAGAGCTGGGAGAAGGTCGCGAAGGAGTTCTCGCAGGACCCGGTCTCGAAGGACCGCGGCGGCCTGCTCGAGGGCGTCGTCGAGGGCCAGAGCCCCGGCGGCCCGGCCTTCGACGAGGCCGTGTTCAGCGCGCCCGAGGGCGAGATCGTCGGCCCGATCCAGACCGACAACGGCTTCTACGCGGCGGAGGTCGTGAAGATCAACCCGGCCGAGACCACGCCCCTCACCGGCGAGGGCGGCGTTGAGGACCAGATCCGCCAGCAGCTCGCGGCTCAGAAGCAGGAGCAGCTCGCCACCGAGTTCGAGGCCGACTTCACCGCGAAGTGGACCGAGCTGACCATCTGCGCCGAGGAGTACGCCACCGACCGCTGCGTCAACTTCGACATTCCGTCGCCGCCGGCCTGCACCGACGAGCAGGCGGAGACACAGGGCTGTGCCGCCCCGGCGCTCTCGCGCAAGCCGCGCGCGCCCGGCTCGCCCCCCGACTCCGATCCGCTGACCAACCTCGCGCAGGGCCCGTTCCCGCCGCCGCAGCCGGCGGTTCCGGGTCTACCCCCGGGCATCCCGGGTGGCGCGATCCCGGGCGCAGTTCCCGGCGGCGCAGTCCCGCCGACTGGCGCGCCTCCGGGCGCCGTTCCGCCCACGGGCGCACCGCCCGCTGGCGCTGCCCCGGTCCCAACCGCACCGCCCGCCGGTGCAGCTCCGCCCGCCGGTGCAGCCCCCGTGCCCACCGCACCGCCCGCCGGTGCGCCCCCGCAGGGCGCAGCGCCGGTCCCGGCCCGCCGCCGGCCCGGGTGGCTGAGCCCTCCAGCTCGGCTGACGCCCTCGAGCGCCTAGACGCGATCACCCGGCGCCTGCGCCGCGAGTGCCCCTGGGACCGCGAGCAGGACGAGCGCTCGATCGTCCCGCACACGGTCGAGGAGGCCTACGAGCTCGCGGACGCCGCGGCCCGCGGCGACGACGAGAAGCTGCTCGACGAGCTCGGCGACGTCCTCTTCCAGGTCCACTTCCTGGCCCTCCTGCTGGAGGAGAGGGGCGCGGGCGATCTCGCCACCGTCGCGCAGGGGATGATCGAGAAGCTGGTCCGCCGCCACCCGCACGTCTTCGGCGACGAGAGCGAGGCCGCCGAGGCGGTCGGCGACGCATCGACCGCGCGGGAGGTCCTGCGCAACTGGGACCAGATCAAGCGCGAGGTCGAGGGCCGCGGCGCGACAGACCCGTTCGCCGACGTACCGGAGAACCTGCCCGGCCTGCTCTACGCGCGCAAGATCCTCCGCCGCGCCGACCCGGAGGCGGGATCGCCCGCGTCGAAGGACCCGGAGGAGCGCGACGCGGCCGAGCGCCGACTGGGGGAGACGCTGCTTGAGCTGGTCGCCGAGTCACGCCGGCTCGGCGTCGACCCGGAGCTAGCGGTACGCGCTGCTGCCGAGCGCTTCCGCGACGAGCGCCGCTAGTAGCCGCCGGAGCTCGACGCCTCGTCCGAGGACGACTCGCTGCTTGATGTGGGCTCGGATCCGGTGACCGCCAGGCCTCCGCGCATGTTCTGCGCCTCGTGGTAGGAGCAGAAGAACGTGATCACGCCGGAATCCGGGATCTCCGCGTCGACCGTGGTCAACTCGCCAGGCTCGGTGTCCTCGTCGATGCCCTGATCGGAGATCGTGATGTTGTGCTCCGACTCGCCCTCGTTCGTGATCTCGAGCGTCACCGGCTGCCCGGCCTCGCCGCTGATCACGGTCGGCTCGAAGTAGAAGTCATCTTCCTCGAGCTCGATCGAGTCGCCGCCGAGCGTCTCGGAGCCCTCGTCGTTCGCGGGCTCGCCGTTGATCTCGATCGTCGCGGCATCCTCGGTCGCCTCGGAGCTTGTCGATTCCTCGTCGTCGCCTCCGCAGCCGGCGATCGCGAGCACTGCGACGGCGATCAGGGTCAGTGGCAGGAAACCTGGCTTCATCTCCGCTCCTCGGTCGGGGTTCCGCCAGTTCGTCTCACCCAGAGGAGGACCGCTCAGTAACCGCCCCAGCTGACGTGCCACCACTCGTCCGGGATCGTCCCGGACCAGCCGAACTCGCCGCCGATCTGGTCGATCACCGACCGCATCTCCGGGGTCGCGACATCGACGGCGACGCCGAGCTCGTGCGAGGAGGTCCCCGGCGGGTTGGCCGGCGCGCCGGTACCGGCGAGGTATTGCTCGTAGAGCGACGCCTGCTGCTCGTAGGTGCGGTAGGCGGACACCGTCCCGTCCGGGTAGAGGTCGACGCCGAATCGCTGCATCGCGGCATCGGCCATCGCGTTCCACGACTCGGCGGCGGCCGGGTCGAGCGCCAACCCGCCCCATGGTGAGTCGATGTAGCCCATTCCGGCCGGCGCGGTGGCCACCGGAGCCGGCGCGGCAACGGGCACGGCCGGGCTGACGATCCCAAGTTCCTCCGAGCTCGGGACCTGAATCGTCTGCCCGGCGATCAGCCAGGCATCCGCGGGCAGGCCGTTGAACGATGCCAGCGACGCTGCGTCGTAGCCGTTTGCTGCGGCCACCGACGACAGCGATTCGCCGGGTTGCACGAGATGCGGCACGGCGCCGGCGGCCGGTGAGGCGACCAGTAACGACGAGCCAAGGAGAATCCCCGCTCCCACGTGGCGACATTTCACGTGGGCTCCTTCGGTTGAGGGACGGTCCGCTTTCGCCGGTGCGGGACGGTCACCTTTCCCCGAGCGTGCTTATGACTCCCTGCACGAGGAATCCCGCCGCCTAGAATGCCGCGCCTCATGGGCGCGATCGATTCGATCCACGCACGCCAGATCCTCGACTCGCGGGGCAACCCGACGGTCGAGGTGGAGCTGACGCTCGCCGGCGGAGCTACCGGCCGGGCCGCGGTCCCTTCCGGCGCCTCCACGGGCGAGTTCGAGGCCACGGAGCTTCGCGACGGGGGCGAGGCCTGGGGCGGCAAGGGCGTTTCGAAGGCGGTCTCGAACGTGAACGGGGAGATCGCGGAGGCGGTCGCCGGCTTCGACGGCTCCCAGGAGGACCTCGACCGCAGGTTGATCGATCTCGACGGAACGGACAACAAGTCGCGCCTCGGGGCGAACGCGATCCTCGGCGTCTCGCTGGCTTTCGCGAAGGCGGGGGCTGCAGCGGCCGGAGTGCCGCTCTGGCGGCACCTCGGCGGGGACGACGCGCGCACGCTTCCCGTGCCGATGATGAACGTCCTCAACGGCGGTGCCCACGCCGACAACAAGGTGGATTTCCAGGAATTCATGGTCGTGCCGGCCGGCGCCGGATCCTTCTCGGAGGGTCTCCGCGTCGGCACTGAGGTGTTTCATGCGCTGAAGAAGGCGCTGCACGACCGCGGGCTCGGCACCGGCGGCGGCGACGAAGGCGGGTTCGCTCCCGACCTGGAGTCGAACGCCGAGGCGCTCGAGATGCTCGTCACCGGGATCGAGGCGGCCGGCTACGAGCCGGGCCGCGACGTCCACATCGCCCTCGACCCGGCGACCAGCGAGATCTTCGAGAACGGCGGCTACGAGCTCGCCAGCGAGGGGCGGACCCTGTCACCCGAGCAGATGGCCGACTACTGGGCCGAGCAGGCCGAGAAGTTCCCGATCGTCTCGATCGAGGACGGCATGGACGAGGAGGACTGGGACGGCTGGAAGCTCCTCTCCGATCGGATCGGCAGTCGCTGCCAGCTGGTGGGCGACGACCTGTTCGTCACCAACCCCGAGCGGCTGCGGCGGGGGATCGACCTCGGCGTCGGCAACGCGATCCTGATCAAGGTGAACCAGATCGGCACCCTGACGGAGACGCTCGAGGCGATCGAGATCGCCCGGGGCGCCGGCTACGCCGCGGTGATGTCCCACCGCTCCGGCGAGACGGAGGACACGACGATCGCCGATCTCGCGGTCGCGACCGGCGTCGGCCAGATCAAGACGGGCGCCCCGTCACGCTCCGACCGGGTCGCCAAGTACAACCAGCTCCTGCGGATCGAGGAGGAGCTCGGCGACCGGGCCACCTACCCCGGCCTGAGCGCCTTCGCCGGTAGGTAGCGCTGAAATGGGCGATAGCGCCCACCTGCCGGACTCGGAGGGTGGGTGGCCAGAGCATCGAACAAATGGTCAGTGAGCGCGCGTGCGCACCGATCGACGCAACGTCGCTACCGGGTCGCCCCCAGGTCGCGCTCGCGGAGGCGTTCGCGGATCGACTGGGAACGCACGGGGCGGATCGCCCTGGTACTCGTCCTCTTCCTGATCGTCGCCCTCTACGTCAACCCGCTCGCCGGCTTCGTCGACGCCTGGCAGGAGTCGAAGGCGGAGAAGGCGAACCTGGTCGAGCTCCAGCAGACGAACCAGGAGCTGAAGCAGCGGGTCGAGGCGCTCAGCCGGCCCGGCGGCGCCGAGCGAGAGGCGCGCAAGATGGGCATGGTCGGCGAGGGCGAACGCGCCTACGTCGTCCGCGGGCTGCGCGAGAAGTAGCCGCCGGGGCGCGGTGGGGAGGAGGATCCCCGCGTGCTTGATCTCGGTGAGTACCTGATCGCGGTTGCGCAGTTGGCGGCGATCGCCGGCGCTTTGGCGTTCGGGGCGATTCGGTTGCGGCGCGCCCTGCTGCCGACGTTCTCCGGCGCCCCCGCGCGCTTGGCCGAAGCGGTGCTGGGGCTATCCGCATTCCTTTTGATCTGTGAGGTGCTTGGGCTGGTTGGATTGTTCGAGCAGCTCCCGTTGCTCATTGCATCGCTTCGTGTTTGGCCTGGCGGCGGGACCGCTGGCGGAGCGCCTGCCTCTCGCGGGTGGCGCGGGAGGGGGTCCCCTCCCGACAGGACCCGCGGCCAGAACCCTCCGTCCCTCGGCGGAAGACCCCTTCAGCTCACAATCGCGATCGCTGCCACCGCCGTGGTCTTCACTCATTGGGCTATGCCCACCCTTGAGGCGTTGGGTGAGGGCATCTACGGCTTCGATAGCCAGTGGTACCACCTGCCGTTTGCGGCTCGGTTCGCCGAGACGGGGAGTATCTGGGACTTCCACTACACGACTCCCGTTCTGCTGAGTTGGTTCTACCCGGCGAATTCGGAGCTGTTGCATGCGGCGGGGATGGTGATCACCGGGCGGGATGTGCTGTCGCCGCTGCTGAATCTCGGGTGGTTGGCGCTTGGCCCTGCTTGCTTCTTGGTGCCTCGGGCGGCCTTGGGGTGTGGGTGGTCTCGTCGGTGCTTGGGGCGTTCGTCGTTCTCGATGCCGGGGTGTTTGCCGACCAGGCGGGGGACGCGCGGAACGATGTGATGGCGCTGGCGCTGATTCTCTCGGCGGCGGCGTTGATCGCTCAGCGGCCCGCTGCGGTTGCGAGCGCCGCTTTGGCGGCCGGGATGTCGCTTGGGACGCGGCTGACCAGTCTGGGGCCCGTGGCGGCGCTGAGCGTGGGGGTGGTTGCGATTGCTCGGTCGGGCACGCGCCTTCGGACAGCCGCCGTTTGGTTCGTGCCTTTGCTGCTCACCGGCGGGCTCTGGTATTTGCGCAACCTGGTTGCGACCGGGAGCCCGTTGCCGCAGGTGATGAGCTTCGGGCCGATCGACCTGCCCGGGCCCGAGCAGGTCCTCGGCGGCCGGCCGTCGTTCTCGGTCGCGCACTACCTGACCGATTTCGGCGTCTGGGCGGATTGGTTCGGGCCGGGCCTGGACGACGGGTTCGGGTTGCTCTGGCCGCTCGTACTCGCGCTGGCCGCCGCCGGCGCCGTGCTCGCGCTGGCTCGCGGGCCCTCGAAGGCGATCCGGATGCTGGGGGCGGTTGCGATCGTCACCGCGCTCGTCTATCTCGTCACCCCGGTCACCGCGTCGGGTCCCGAGGGGGAGCCGGTCGGCTTCGGGCCGAACCTGCGCTACCTCGCGCCGGGCCTCGCGCTCGCGCTCGGGTTGCTTCCGGTCGCGCTCACCCGCTACGGCACGCGCGTCCAGGTCGCGGGGGCAGCGGGGCTCATGGCCGCCGCGATAGCCGTCGCTATCGAGCCGGAACGATGGGAGGGGGGACACCTCGCAGCTGCGCTCGTCCTCGGCGCGGTCGTCGCGCTCGTCCTCGGCGGCGTCGCCCTCGCCGCCCGCCGCCGCGAGGGGACGGAGGACGGCCGCCGTCGTGGCGCCGGCCCGGTCGTCGCGATCGGCCTCTCCGTGCTCGCCCTGATCGCGGTGGCCTTCGGCTACTTCGAGCAGCGCCGCTACCTGGAGGACCGCTACGCCGACCCGGCCGCCGTGCTCACCAACCCCGGCCTCGACTCGGTCTTCCTCTGGTCGCGCGAGGCGAGCGGCCAGCGGATCGCCACGACGACCACCCGCCAGTACCCGCTCTACGGAACCGACCTGACCAACCACGTCCAGTTCGCCGGGATCGAGCAGCCGAACGGCGGCTTCACCGCCGCGACGACCTGCGAGGAGTGGCGCGAGGGCATCAACGCGGGCAACTACGACTACGTCGTCACCGCACTCGATCGAATCGAGGAGGACGGCCCCGCCCGCCCACCGGAGTTCGCCTGGACGGCAAGCTCCGAGAGCGCGGAGCCGATCCTCCGCGACGGCCCGGCCGCCGTCTTCGAGCTGACCGGGCCCCCTCGACCCCGCCGGCTGCACAAGCGACCTGGCAAAGACCAAATGAACGCCTCCCTGGACCTCGGCGCCTACCTGCTCGGCACCCTCGAGCTCGCCGCGATCGTCCTCCCGCTCATCTACGCGGCCGTAATCGCCCGCCGCCTCCTCCTCCCGTCCTGGACCGGCGCCCCAGCCCGCCTCACAGAAGCAATCACCGCCACAGCCCTCCTCCTCTGGTCGGCCGAGCTCACCGGAACCCTCGGCCTCTTCAAACCCATCCCACTGATCATCACGTCACTGGCAGTGGGCGCCGGAGCATGGGCGCTGGCCAGGCGCGCTGACCCCGCGGGTGGCGGCCGGGGGGGCCCCGACGATGATCCCCGCAGCCCGCAGGGCGAGGAGACATCGACGGGGTCCGGCCGACAGGACCCGCAGGCCGACGCGCTCCGTCCCTCGGCCGTCAACCACCGGAATCGTCCTCGCGGCCATAGCCACAGCCGCCGTCGCGCCAGCCTGGGCAATCCCCCTGGCCCAGAGCTACACCGGAGGCATCGACGGAGTCGACTCCCTCTGGTACCACCTCCCCCAGTCAGCGGTCTTCGCCCAGACAGGCAACGTCACCGACCTCCACTTCACGGACCCCTACTTCCTCAACTGGTACTACCCGGCCCACTCGGAGCTGCTGCACGCGGTCCCGATGCTCACCTTCGACCGCGACTGGCTCTCGCCGCTCCTCAATCACGCCTTCCTCGCCCTCGGCCTGCTCGCCGCCTGGTGCATCGGCCGCCCCTGGGGTCTCGGCCCCGCCACGCTGATCGCCGCGGCGATCGTTTTCGGCGCCGAGATGACGATCGACTTCCAGCCGGGCGAGGCCCGCAACGACGCGATCGGCCTGGCCTTCTTCCTGGCGGCAGTCGCATTGTTAACGATCCTGAGGTCCGGCCCCTTAGGGTCAGAGAGGCGCTCCATGCACCGGTCCTCGTCTTCGCCGGGCTTGCCGCCGGGTTGGCGCTCGGGACGAAGCTGACGCTGCTCGCGCCCGTCGCCGCCCTCGTCGTCGGCGTGGCGGTGCTCGCTCGGGCGGGTGAGCGGCTCCGCTCCGGAGCCGTCTTCCTCGCCGCGGTGATCGCGGGCGGCGGCTTCTGGTACGCCCGCAACCTGATCCACTCGGGCAATCCACTCCCCTGGATCGACTCCCTGGGTCCAATCTCCCTCCCGGCCCCAGACGTCGCCCTCGAACTCCGCCCACCTTTCTCCGTAGCCCACTACGCAACGGACACCACCGTCTGGAAAGACTGGTTCTTCCCGGGCCTGACCGACGCCATAGGCCCCCTCTGGCCCCTCGTACTAATCCTCACCCTGGGAACAGGGCTGTTCGCTATCGGAGCGGCCCTTCGAGCGGGTGGCGCGGCCGACAGGACCCGCTCGCCGGCGCCTGGTCCCGGTACTCGGAGCAATCACCCTCTTCACCCTCCTCGCCTACCTCTTCACCCCCCTAACCGCCTCAGGCCCCGAAGGAGCCCCCGAAGGCTTCGTCTGGAACCTCCGCTACATCGCGCCGGCCCTGGCCCTCGGGCCTGATCCTCCTGCCCCTGCTGCCGCCCCTCAGAGGCCCGCGCACGAGCCTCGCGATCACCGTCGCCCTCTTCGCCGTCCTCGCGATCCAGGTCGCCGCACTTCAGGTCTGGGACTCGGGACACAGCGCCTGGGCGATCGCGTCGGCAGCGCTGGCGCTGGTTCTCTTCGCCGCCGGCTGGTGGCTCACGACCCGTCCGCCCGAGGCGCGACCGCCGCGCGCGGCCCTCGTGGCCGGGGCCGCTGCCATCGCAGCCGTCGCGATCGCCGCCGGCTACGTCGAACAGGACCGCTACATCGAGAAGCGCTACGCAAACGCCCTCGAGGGCTTCCACCTGAACCGCGCCATCGCCTGGGCGAAGCCCCTTTCGGGCGCCCGTATCGCGACCGCTGGCCGCGGCGGCGTCTTCTGGCAGTACGGCTTCTACGGCGACCGGCTCGAAAACGAGGTCCAGTGGCTCGGGCAGCCGGGGCCGAAGGGCGCCTGGCTGCCGCTCGAGACCTGCGAGGAGTGGCGCGAGGCCGTCAACCAGGGCGGCTACGAGTACGTCGTCACCACCTACGACCGCCGCTTCCCCGAGGGTGATGAGACCTCCCGCGAGCGAATCTGGATCGAGGACGACCCGGCGGCGAGGGAGGTGCTCGCCGACGATCCCGTCGCGGTCTACGAGCTGACCGGCGATCTCGATCCTGCTGGCTGCGGCGCCCGCGAGGCGGCGGCGGCCGAGCGTCCCACGGGCGTCGCCGAGCGAACCGACTGAGCCCCGTAACTACCCTGATCCGCCCGTGATCGGCATCTTCGTAACGGCCGTCCTCCTCTGCCTGGGCTCCCTCCTCGTGGGCCGGGCCCTCTTCCTGCTGCTCGGCCGCACCGACTGGAGCTGGCTGGAACCGGCCGTGGGCCTGGCAACCCTGATCACCTTCTGCCACATAGCCATCTCCCTACCAGGCGGCGCGACTCGTCGCAGTCGTACTCCTCACCCTCTTCCTCCTGGGAGCAGCGCTGGTAGTCCGCGCTCGCAGGGAGGAGGCGGACGTCGATGGGGGTGCCCTGAAAAGTCCGGCCCAGCGAAGCAGGGCGGTTCAGGGCACCCCCGTCGGCGGCCACCTCCCACCTGGGCAATCGGCCTGATCGTCGCGCGCAATCGTCCTCCTCCTCGCAGCGATCCCCTTCGCGCTCAACGCCCGCACCGGAGTCCTCGGCGAGGGCATCTACTCCAACGACCACGCCGTCCACCTCTACTGGGCCGACTGGCTTCAGAACGAGATCGGCGAGAAGCCCAAGGGCATCGGCTGGGGCTACCCCGTCGGCCCGCACGCGATGGTCGCCACGCTCGCCGAGGCGACCGGGATCTCGATCGAGGACGTCTTCAACGGCCTCCTGCTCGCGATCCCGGCACTGACCGCGCTGACCGCGCTCGCCGCGCTCGGCGGCCTGCCGCCGCTGCGCCGCGTCGTCGCGGCGTCGCTGGTCGGCATGCCCTTCCTCGCTGCCTCCTTCTTCGCCCAGAGCTCGTTCAAGGAGACCGCGCTCGCCCTTTTCGTGCTCGGCTTCGCCCTCTCCCTCGCCGCGCTTTCCCGCGAGGGCCCCGACGGCCAAGGGCGAACACCCGGACCGCGCGGTCGTCGCCGGTATCGGCCTGCTCGCGGTCGCCTCGGTGCTCACCTTCTCCGTGCCCGGGCCTTGCCTGGTTCGGCCTCGGCGGCGCCGTCTGGCTCGTCGTCGAGCTGATCGCCGGCCGGCTGCCGTTCTCCTTCGCCGCGCTCGGCGCCGGGCTGCGTAGGGCGTGGCCGCTGCTCGCGGTCGCGGGCGTCGTCATCGTCGTCCTCGTCGTCGTCGAGGCGGGAACGATCTCCCGTTTCGCCGACCGTATCCGCGAGGTGCAGGAATCCCAGGGCCGCCTGTCGGGCCGCCTGCCTCCGTGGGAGGTGCTCGGGGTCTGGCCCCGCGGCGACTTCCGGGTCGCGACCAGCGGCGTCGACGGCGCCTTCATCGCGATCGCCTTCAGCCTCCTCTGCGGCGCGGTCGCCGCCATCTGGTGGCTGCGCCGCCGCCAGCTCGCGGTCCCCGCCGTGCTCGCCGCCGCCTTCGTGATCTTCATCGTCGCCAGGGTCACCTCGGGCATTCACGTCGAGGCCAAGGCGCTGATCGTGGCCGCGCCGCTGGTGATGCTCTTCATCGTCCGCGGCCTGCTGGACGGTGAGGCGAAGGGACCTTCCGCGTGGCGGATCGCGCTCGGCGCGCTCTTCACCGGCCTCGCTGTGATCTCGACCCTGCTCGCGCTTCGCGCCACCCCGGTCGGGACGCCCGCGCACGTCGACGAGCTCGCCGAGCTCCAGGACGAGGTCGCCGGCAAGGAGGTCGCCTTCCTCAGCCTCGACCGCTTCGCCCCCTACCGCCTGAGCGGGGCCGAGCGCGTGCAGAGCCCTGGCGGCTACGTCCCGAACGCGCTGCGGCCGCGCGAGAACAAGGAGTGGGGCCAGAGCGAGCCGATCGACTTCGATTCGCTCGACTCCGACGTCCTCGACCGCTTCGGCTACGCGGTCACCACCGGCGCTGCCTACGGCAGCTCGGCCCCTGAGAACTGGAAGCCCGTTGCGCGGACCGAGAACTTCGTCCTGTGGAAGCGGAACGGCAAGGCGCCGGCGCGCGAGGTCCTCGCCGAGGATCCCGCCCCGGGCGCGGTTGCGGGCACCGAGAGCGCGATCTGCGATGCCGCCGGAACCAAGGGGGGCACGGTCGGCTTCTGGCTGACCGACCCGGTTGTCGCCGACAACGACCCCTGGCGGCCGACCGGCGCGATCAAGGCGGGCGAGAGCGCGCACCTCGATCTCCTGCTTCCTGCGGGCACCTGGCAGGTATCGCTGCAATACAACAGCGAGGTGCCGCTCGAGCTCAAGGCCGGGGACCTCGACCCGCGAGCTCCCGGCCGCCCTCGACGGCTTCTATTCGAACGGTCCCGGCAAGGGACCCTTCTGGCCCGCCGGAGAGCTCGTCACCGAGGGCGGCACGGTCGAGTTCGAGGTGACCGCCGACGAGGCCCCGGCCTTGAGCCGGCTGGTGAAGGCCGAGCGCCGCGCCTGGCTCGGCGACCTCGCCCTCGTCAAGGTCGACGACGAGGGCGTGCCCGACCCCCCCGGCCCCGGCGGGCGAGTCGGCACGGCACCCATCTCGGCGGGCTGCGGACGCTACGTCGACTGGTACATCCCGGCCGAGAAATGACCGCGGAGCGTCCCCTGGTTTTCGTGGGCGGCACGGGCCGCAGCGGCACGCACGTGCTCGCGGACCTGCTCGACCGCCACTCGCGCTTCCACTCAGTGCCGATCGAGTGCCGGTTCCACGTCAACCCGCAGGGCTTCCCGGACCTGCTCGAGGGCCGGGCGACCAAGGATGCGTTCCTGCGCAAGCTGAAGCGCTTCTGGTGGTACCGGATCCGCGCGGGCGAGCCGCTCGCCGCAATCCTGCCGAAGCTGCCGCTCGGCCGCCAGACCCGCGGGCTCCACAAGGTCGTGCCGCGGGAGGACTTCGACGCCGCCGTCCTCGGCTTCGAGGGCGCCTATGACGAGGCGCCCGAGGCGGCCTGCAGCGATCTCTTCGAGGAGATGCTGATGCCGCTCGCCGACCGCGCCGGCAAGCCCGGCCTGGTCGAGATGTCGTGCTTCACGGTTGCGCAGGCGCCGACCCTCGCGCGCCTCTTCCCGCACGCGAAGATCGTCCACACCGTTCGCGACGGCCGCGACGCCGGCTCGTCGAAGGTCTCCAAGCGCCAGAAGCGCGAGCACCCGCGCGACGCCCGCGAGGGGGTCGCGTGGTGGAGGGGCCGGCTCGCGGAGGCGGAGGCGGGCGCGCGCGCCGTGCCGGCCGACCGGCTGCTCACGATCAGCCTCGACGAGCTCGTCGGCGATGAGGGTGAGGAGTCCTACGCGCGTCTGCTCGAGTTCCTCGAGTTGGAAGATGAGCCGGCGATGCGCGAATTCTTCGAGACCGAGATGACTTCCGAGAACGCCCACCGCGACCGCTGGCGAGAGGGCCTATCCGAGCCCGAGCAGCGCGAGGTGGTCGACGCCTACGAGGAGGCGCTCGAAACGGTGGAGTCCGAGGGCTACCTGTCGGCGCCGCTGCTGAGGAGGGTCTATGAGCGACACGGCTAGTCCCGCGCACGCGACCTCGTGTTCGTCGGTGGTACCGGGCGCAGCGGCACCCACCTCGTTGCGAAGCTAATCGGCCGTCACGCCGAATTCTCCAACGTGCCGATCGAGGTCCGCTTCCACGCCGACCGCGGCGGCTTCCCCGACCTGCTCGCCGGGAAGGTCTCCAAGGAGAAGTTCCTGCGCCGCCTTCGCGGCTTCTGGTGGAAGCGCTACCGCAGCGGCGGCCGCCCGCCGGACATCCTGCCCTGGTTCGCGTTCGGCCGCGAGCCGCGCGGCCTGCACAAGTTCGTCTCAGAGGAGCACTTCGAGGCCGCGACGGCGCGCTTCTCCGAGCGCTTCGACGACGAGCCGGAGGCCGCCTGCCGCGAGCTCTTCGAGACCCTCCTTCGGCCGCTCGCCGAGGAGGAGGACAAGCCCGGGCTCGTCGAGATGAGCTGCGCCACGACCCTGGCGGCGCCGGCGCTCGCCCGAGTCTTCCCCGACGCGCTTTTCGTCCACGTCGTCCGCGACGGGCGCGACGCGTCGGCATCGCGCGTGCGCCAGGGCCGCGGCCTGCTCTATCCGCGCACGCGGGTCCAGGGCGTGCGGTGGTGGGAGGGCCGGGTGCGCGGGATCGAGGCGGCGCTCGCCGAGCTTCCCAGCGAGCGCGTGCTCACTCTCAGCCTCGACTGGCTCGTGCAGCTGCCGCCGAACCGCCGCGGCTACCGCCTCCTGCGCCGCTTCATCGGCGTGGACAAACAGAAGACCGCCGACACCCTCTTCAAGCGCAAGGTGAACCCCGAGCGGGCAAACGTCGGCCGCTGGCAGCGTGACCTCTCCGAGAGGGCTCAGGACAAGGTTCGCGCCGAGTACGAGGCCTCCCTGGAGCGCCTCGAGCGCGACGGGCTCGCCTCGGCGCCGCTGCTCCGCGAGATCTACCGCTTCGAGGGCGAGCAGGTGGGGGACCAGCAGACCGGCCTCGCCGAGGCGAACCCGGCCCACGGCCGAAGCCGGTGAGCCGGCTCCTCTTCGTCACCTCGAACGGCACCGGCCTCGGCCACCTGACGCGCGGCATGGCGATCGTGCGGCGTATGGGCGAGGAGATCGAGCCGACGTTCCTGACCCTTTCGGCCGCCGCACCGGTGGTCGACCAGATGGGCTTCCCGGTCGAGTACTTCCCCTCGCATACCGCGGCGGCCGCCGAGTCGCCGCGGCGCTGGGACCGTCGCCTGCGCGCCCGCCTGGAGCTGCTGATCGACGAGCTCGAGCCGGACCTGCTCGTCTTCGACGGCGCCCACCCCTACGACGCGCTCGTCGCCGTCCTGCGAGCGCACCGCGGCAGCGCGATGAAGACCGTCTGGTGCCGGCGGGCGATGTGGCGGGAGGGGTCCGGCGCCGAGGCGATCTACTGGGCCGGGGAGTTCGACGGCGTGCTCGAGCCGGGCGAGTACGCCGAGGCCGAGGACCGCGGCCTCACCGTCGCCCGCCGCGACGAGGCCGAGCGGGTCGCCCCGATCGTCTTCCTCGCACCCGATGAGCTGCTCAGCCGCGAGCAGGCGTGCGATGAGCTGGGCCTCGACCCCGAGCGGCCGCACGCCCTTGTCGCCCTCGGCCAGGGGCCGGAGCTCGACTCCGCCGTCGCCCGCAGCCTCGAGGTGCTGGCCGCGACCCGGACCTGCAGGTCGCCGCCCTCGAGTCCAGCCTCTCGCCCGAGCTGAGCGTTCCCGACGGCGTCGTCCTCCTGCGCGGGACCTATCCGATGAGCCGCTTCTACAACGCGTTCGACCTGGCCGTCGCCGCTGCGGGCTACAACGCCTTCCACGAACTGCTGGCGCACGGTGTGCCGAGCCTGTTCGTTCCGATGCCGCGGCAGATCGACGACCAGGCCGCGCGGGCGAGGTGGGTGCAGGACGCGGGCTTGGGGAGGGGGATGGAGGGGCCGGAGGATCCGGCGTTGGAGGTGCGGCTCGGCGAGCTCCTCGATCCGGGTGTGAGGCAGGCCGTGCGGGCGAGCCTCGGGACCCTGCCGCCGGCCGACGGGGCGAGGGATGCCGCCGCGTGGTTGACGGGGCTTGTAGGGGAGGGTGACGGGGGGAATTCGCAGCCTGCGATGGGTTCTCCACACGATGGTGTGGAAAAGGCATCGGGGAGCAGCGAGTCCGGCGCTTTCGGTCTCCGCCGAGCTCGTCAAGCGCGTCGGTCCGCGCCTCCCCCTTATTGCCCTCCGCCGAGCCCTCAACGCACGTCACCGATCCACCGCCCCCGCCCGCCCGCCTCGCGGTGGTCGTAATTGGACTACCAGAAAACGAGCTCATCCCCCGCCTGCGTGACGTCGCCCCGCCGAGGGAATCGAACCTCACCGCCTCCTCGCGATCACGGACTCCCTGGAGTTCACCGCACTCCGCCGCGCGGGCTTCGCCTTCGAGTACGTGCCGTCGCCTGAACGTGCTGCCCGGATCTCCGCCGAGCCCTATCCTCGGTTCGCCGAGCGACGTATTCGCGCCATCCTCGCCGGGCGCCGAACCGCACGCTGGATGACTATTTCGGCACCATAAGGAGCCATGGAGGCCTCTCTCGAGACCCCACAACGGACGCCTGCCGGGAGCGGGGGCGGCGCGCTGCCCAACACGATCGTGATCGGCGCCCAGAAATGCGGCACGAGCACGCTGCACTTCTACCTCGGCCACCACCCCGAGGTCTCGGTCTCGGACCCGAAGGAGCTCAACTTCTTCATCGAGGCGAACAACTGGGGCCAGGGCCTTGACTGGTATCGCGGCCACTTCGATCCGGACAAGGCGGTCCGGCTGGAGTCCTCGCCCAACTACACGACCTGGCCCCACCACGAGGGGATCCCGGAGCGGATGGCCGAGGTCGTCCCCGACGCGAAGCTGATCTTCATGGTCCGCGACCCCGTCGCGCGGATCGAGGCCCACTGGGTCCACAACTACGCGAAGCGGCGCGAGCGCGGCACGGTGATCGAGACGATCACCCATCCCAACACGACCTACGTGCTGCGCAGCCGCTACTTCATGCAGCTCGAGCGCTTCCTCAAGTTCTACGACCGCTCGCAGATCCTCGTCTTCCAGCAGTCCGACCTTCGTGACCGCCGCGACGCCCAGCTGCGCGAGGTCTTCGAGTTCCTCGACATCGACCCCGACTTCAAGCACAAGGCCTTCGACACGGTCCGGCACCGGACCGCGAAGAAGCGGCGGGCGTCGAAGGCCGGGATGAAGGTCCAGGAGTGGAGCCGGAGCGACTTCGGCAAGAAGATCCCGAAGGTCTTCTGGAACTACGCCGAGGGCGGCCTGCGCCTTTCGCGGCCGATCGAGCGGCCGAACCTGCGCGACCAGTTGCCGGACGATGTGCTCGAGGTGCTTCGCGACGACGCGACGAAGCTCAGCGAGTTCACCGGCCGCGATTTCGCCAACTGGTCGATCTGGACTTGAGTCCCAAGCAGCCATCGAGCGGGGCAGTCCTCGGCTCGAAGGTCCTCCGCTATTCCGGGATCCAGGCCGGGCTGCTGATCACCAGCAACCTGCTCACGTTCGCCAGCGTCATCGTCGTCGCGTTCTTCCTCGGCCCGGCGGACTTCGGCCGCTTCGGCCTCCTGCTCTTCCTCGCCGGCCTGCTCACGATGCTCTTCAACCTGGCGACCAAGCAGGGCACCTTCAAGCGCGTCTTCGGCATGGACGACGAGGACGACGATGACGAGGACGACGAGGATCGCGCCGCCGACGCGGGCGGCGACCAGCGCAGCCTCGGCACCGGACTCTGGCTGACGGTGATCGTCTCGATCGTCGGCACCGTCATCGTCGTCGCCCTCGCCGAGCCGATCGCCGACCTCCTGCTCGGCGGCGACTCGGACCGCGAGCTCGTCGCCTTCGCGGCGATCACCGGCGGCCTGAGCGCGATCTTCCGCCTCTCTTCGCTCGTGCTCTGGCTCGAGCGCCGGCCCGGCGCGCATGTGGCCGCCGAGGTCGCCCGCCCGCTCCTGATCCTGGTCGCGGTCGTCGCCCTCGTTGCCTCGGGCGCGGGACTCGAGGGAGCGATCGCCGGGACCGCCATCGGCACCGTGGCAGCCGTCGCCTTCGCGCTCATCCTCCTGCGGGGCAGCTACGACCTGCACCCGAGCCTCGCGGAGGCCCGCGAGATCTTCCGCCGCGGGGCGCCCCGGATCCCGGTCGTGCTCTCGATGTTCACGCTGATGAGCGCCGACATCTTCATCCTCTCCCGGTTCGTCTCCGACGCCGACGTCGGCGTCTACCAGCTCGCCGCCCGCACGGCCGTCGTCGTCGCGTTGCTGCCAGGTGGGTTCCGCATCGCGATGCGCCCACTGCGCAAGTCGCTCAGCTTCCAGGCGGTCCAGAACGAATACGGCAGGGCGACGGCGCGCGGCCAGCAGCTCACCTACTTCTTCCTGCTCTGCATCATCGCCGTCTTCGCCGCGACGCTTGCCGCCGAGGTTCTCGCCCACCTCGCGCCGAGCGGCTACGCCGACGCCGCGCCGCTCGTCCCCCTCGTCGCCGTGGCGCTGATGGGCCCGAGCGTGATGCGCTCGATCTCCCAGGCGGTCTCGATCCCGAACAAGCGGATCACCTTCATCATCGGCGCCGTCGTCGCAGCGACGGCAATGGTCGTCTCGGCGCTCATCCTCGTCCCCGAGATCGGGGTCGAGGGCGCACCGATCGCGATGATGATCGGCTTCCTCATCCCCAGCGTCTTCATGCTCACCCGCTCGCAGTTTGGTGACGAACCGGTCGAGCTGCCCTGGCTGAAGATCGTCGGCGCCACGCTCGTCGCCGCGGCCCTGGCCGCCATCTACGCGCTCGTCGTCCCGGACAACGGCTTCCTCCAGCTCGTCCTCGGGATCGGGTTCTTCGCCGCCTACATGGCGTTCCTGCCGGCGAGCGGGATCGTCCCCCGCCACCACTGGGGCGCCCTGCTGCAGATCGTCCGCTCGCAGTTCGGGAAGAAGGGTCGCGGCGGGCGGTTCGACCCGGCGAAGGCGATTGGCGGGCTCGAGGACGCCGATCGCGTGGCCCTGAGGATCGCGATCGTCAAGGGCAAGCCGGTGGGGCAGATCCCCGAGCGACTCGCCAGCCGCGGCCTGACCGAGAACGGGGCCGGCGCGCAGGAGGACGGTGGCGCCCTGGTTGTCACCGCGCTGCGCCGCGCGGCCGCCAACGGCGGCACCCCGATCCAGGAGGGAAAGAAGGCCGCCCGTCGCTGGGGCTCGCCCGAGGAGCGCGACGCGAACATCGCGGGCTACCTGTTCCCGGAGGGCACCGTCGCTCAGCGCGACGCAAAGATGCGGACGCTGCTCTCCGAAGGGGTTCGCACCGACGAGCTGATGGCGCTCGAGGCGGTCCTGACCGAGCTCGAGAACGCCCCGAGCAAGGCCTGGAAGGCGCGGAGCAACCTAGAATCGAGGGTCTGACCCCCTGACGGATTGCTAGTCCTCGGTTTCGACCCGGCGGATCGTGATCCGGTCGGGCTCGACCTGGACCTCGACCGCGCGGTGGTCCGCCCAGTGCTCCGAGTAGACGGGGTTGTCCGCGACGGCGGGGTCCAGCCACAGGCCGTACCCCTCCTTGCCGTGGTCGAACGTCCCCTCTAGCTTCTTCGCCCCGCCGCGACCGCGACGACCGCGGCGCCGGCGCCGGCGCTTCGGCGCCCCATCGGCGCCCTCGGCTCCGGCGTCCTCGTCGGCCTCCGCCGGGTCAGCTCGTCGTCCTCGTCCCCGTCGTCGGCAGCTTCGTCGGCTCGTCGTCGGCCTCCTCGTCTCTCCTCTTCCTCCTCGTCCTCCTCGTCGTCGGAGAGCGTGGCGGCTTCGATCTCGGCTTCGATCTCGTCGCGGAGGTCAAGTTCGGCATCGTCGTCGCCGTCGGCGGTGAGCTCGTGGCGGCGGCGGAACTCGCGGAGCTCGGAGGCGGGAACCTCGAGCTGGTGGGCGATCCAGGCGTCGGTGCGGCCCTGGCGGACCCAGGCGCGGATCTGATTCAGTTGTGCTCGTAGCGATTTCTTGGCCATTTGCGGGCCGCACACTACAAGTGTCGCTATGGCAGGGCCCGTTCGGGTACGCTTTCTGGCGATGGGGTGTGCCCTAGGGGGTTCGCCAAACTCGTAAGGAAGCGAGGGGCGATTGTGCTGGTCCTAACACGCAAGACCAACCAGAGCATCATGATCGGGGACGACGTCGAGATCTCCGTGCTCGCGGTTGCCGGCGACAAGGTCCGAATCGGGATCACCGCGCCGCGCGACGTGCCGGTGTTCCGCAAGGAGGTCTACCTCAGCATTCAGGCCGAGAACGCCAATGTTCCGGCCGGGAGCGGGGAGAGGGTCAACAAGGCCCTCGACGATCTCTCGTCGGGCGAGTAGCCCGCCTACCTGAAGTCTGGGTCTGCGAGCGAGCTCGCTAGGAGCTCGTGATGACCCACGCCAGGATCTCGAACATCACGATCACGACGGTGATCACGGTCGCCGCGAGTGCGGCGAAGAGAACGCTGAACCGGATCTTCCCGCGCGTCTCCGTGCGGGCGATATGGCGGGCGCGCGAGCGGTTGGCGGCGCGCTGACGAAGCTGCTTGCGGCGCCTGCGTTCGAGCGCGGCTTCCTGCTCGAAGGCGACCTCGAACTGGTCGAGGTCTCGTTCGACGCGTGTGGCGGTGGCTGTGGCCGTGCTTGATTCCATCGTCATCCCCCCGGAGGCGAGGCCCGGGAAGCTACCAGAAGGGTACACCGGTTATAGCGGTTCCTTACACGCTCGTAACGGTACGCACATGGCTAATCGCAGGTGCCCCAGAGGCCGAGGCCCTCGCGGCCGGCTTCTGCCTCGAGCCTTCCCAACTGCCCGGCGCGCGAGGTGTTCGGCTCGATCTCGAGCGTTCGCGCGTAGCCGGCCTCGACGAGCTCCGCGTTGACGAAGGTCTCGCCGACGAAGACATAGGCGAGGAGGCGTCCGTAGTGGTCACGGCGTTCGGCGTCGAAGACAAGCGTCACGGTCTCTCCGCCGACCAGCCGTTCGTTCTCCGCGCTCGCCGCCTTCCCGAAGCACTCGACCGGCTCTCCCGGGGCCACCGACTCCGGCGTGTCGATGCCGATGTAGCGCACGTCCTCCTCCGCGCCGCCGAGGTCGACCTCAATCGTGTCGCCGTCGACGACCCGCTCCACCTCTGCGCGGACGCGGTCGCCCCGCGGGGTCGAGCGCTCGTCGTCATCGCCGCTCCCGGAGCAGTCCGCGCCGAGCAGAGCGGCGACGGCGAACGCGAGCACGAGGATCGCGCCCAGGCTGGGTCCTGTCCGCCCGAATCGCATCGCCGCAAGACTGAAGCCCGCGGCGGTCGGTCCCGCCCCCCTGCAAGGGGGCGCCCGGTCTCTACGGGATGCGGCTCACGTGTGAGACCAGCGTCTCCTTGATCTGGGCGACGATCTCCAGCGCCTCGGACCACTCGCGCTGCCACACGTTGCGGCCGAAGATCACGCCGGAGCCACCGGCCTCCATGACCGAGCGGGTGTGGCCGAGCACGATGTCGTCGTCGACCTTGGAGCCGCCGGAGAGGACGACGAGCGCGCGGCCCGCGGATTGGACGCAGTGCTGGATCGCCTCGTCCTGGGACCACTGAAGCTCGTTGTAGGGCGCCGGCGAGTCCTTGTCCTTCTCCGGGTCGGGCTTCGGCATGTTGAGCTTGACCACGTCGGCGCCCATCTCCATCGCCATGCGCGCCGCGTAGTCGACCGCGTAGGGCGACAGCTGGCCGCCCTTCTTGTCGATCGCCGAGCCGCGGGGGTAGGCCCAGATCACGAGCGGCATGCCGAAGCGGTCGCAGTCCTCGCGCACGCCCTTGAGCTGGAGCAGATCAGCGTCCTGGCGGGGCGAGCCGACGTAGAGGGTGTAGCCGACCGCGTCAGCGCCGAGGCGAACCGCGTCCTCGACCGAGGCGTTCGTCGTCGAGAAGGCATCGCCGGAGGGGGGGACGTCGGTCTTGCCGTTCACCTTGAGGATCAGCGGCACCTGGCCCGCGTAGTCGGGGTAGTACTTCTCCGCCATCCCGATCTGGCAGGCGAGCGCGGAGTAGCCGGCCTCGGCCGCCAGCCGGAACTGGTACTCGGGGTCCTTGGAGGCCGGGTTCGGGAAGAAGTCGCGTGGGCCGTGCTCGATCCCCTGGTCGATCGGCAGCAGCATCAGGGTCCCCTGGCCGGGGCCGAACTCGAACAGCAGGCGGCGGAGCCGGGCGCGCTTGCCGGGCGCCAGGACGCTTAGAAGGGACTTCTGTTCGGTTGCGGCCTTGACTTCCACTGTTCGGTTCCTCCTTGGGTCGTGTTCAAAGCAGTCTAATCGTGGATATAGGCTCACGACCGATGCTCGAGCACAGCTTCGCCGGGCCGCCGTTCACGATCGGAGTCGAGGAGGAGCTGATGCTCGTCGACGCCGAGACGTATGACCTCTCGCCGGGGATCGCGGCGATCGTCGACGGGGTGGCCGACGGGATCGCCGCGCAGGTGAAGCCCGAGCTCTTCCAGGCGGTGCTCGAGGTTGCGACCACGCCCTGCGCGAACGTCGCCGAGGCAACCACGCAGCTGGCGGGCCTGCGCCGCGCCGTGAGCGAGGTGGCGGAGCGGAACGGCATGCTGGTGGGCGCTGCGGGGACGCATCCCTTCGCCGAGCCGCTCGCTCAGCCGATCGTCGACCGGCCGCGCTACCACGAGCTGATCGAGCAGCTCGGCTGGATCGCACGCCAGGAGCTGATCTTCGGCACCCATGTCCACGTCGCGATCGACGGCGCGGACAAGGCGATCTACGTCGCGGACGGGATCCGCCGCTACCTGCCGCTGCTGTTGGCGCTCTCGTCGAACTCGCCCTTCTGGCGCGGCGAGCGGACCGGGATGATGTCCACGCGGGCGGCGATCTTCCGGTCCTTCCCGCGTGAGGGCGTGCCTCCCCACTACGGCACGTGGGAGATCTTCTCGCGCCGGGTCGAGCTGATGATGGAGGCGGGCGCGATCGAGGACTACACGTTCCTCTGGTGGGACGTGCGCCCGCACCCGAATCTCGGCACGGTCGAGACGCGCGTCTTCGACCAGCAGACGAGGCTCGAGGACACGGCGGCGCTGGCGGCGATGGTGCACTCGCTGGCCCACCGCCTCTCGACCCTCTTCGACGACGGCGAGGTGCTGGTGGAGGTGCCGACCGAGCTCGTCGACGACAACAAGGTCAGGGCGGCATGCGGCGGCATCGAGCGCGAGCTCGTCGACTTCCCGCGGCGGCGCTCGGTTCCCGCGCCGGAGATGATCCGCCACCTGGCCGAGCTGCTCCAGGAAGACGCCGAGGAGCTCGGCTGTGTTGACGAACTTGCAAGCGTGGAGACCCTCATTACCCGCGGCACGGGCGCCCGCCGCCAGCTGGACATGGCGGACAAAGGCGCCGATCCTCGTGCCGTGACAAAGGAAATCGTCGAGAAGAGCCGCGTGTAGTCATGCCGGGGGCGGGACCGGCACGGCCCCCTCCAGCCCCCGGGTATTCTCGGTACGTGAGCTCGCCTGAGCTGAGCGTCGTCTGCAAGAGCTGCGGGTCGGAGGTCAGCCCCTACGTCACCGAATGCCCCTACTGCGGGACGCGGCTGCGCAAGCGGGCGCCGAAGCTGGAGCGGGTGGGCGACGAGCTGGCCCCGAAGGAGTCGAAGCGCGACAAGCGCACCCGCCGCCGTCAGGAGGCCGCATCGGAGCGCGCGTCGCGAGCGCTCACCGGCGCCCGCCCGTACGTCACGATCGCCGCGGTCCTGATCCCGGCGATCCTGCTGATCGTCCGCACGGCGGCCGACCTGACGGTCGAGGAGACCGGCGCGATCGTGGGCGACGTCGGCTCGGAGTGGTGGCGCTACCTGGCGGCGCCGTGGGTCTATGACGATGCGGGCTACCTGTTCGTCGTCGCTGTCGCCCTCGCGATCTTCGCCCCCGGGCTCGAGCGCCGCCTCGGCGCCATCGCGACCGGGCTCCTGCTGATCGCCGCCGGCTCGCTGGGGATGCTCGCCGCCGTCGGCATCGACTCGACGATCGACGGCGGCGTCATCGTCGCCGCCGGTGGCAACGGGGTCGCCCTGGGCGCGCTCTGCGCCTGGTACGTGATCCGCCGCGACGAGGCGGAGACGATGGCCGACGACACGCTCGATTGGATCGGTGTGGCGGTTGCCGCCGGCGCCCTCCTCCTGCTCCCGATCGTCGACTCGCTCGCCAATTTCCCTGCCGGGCTCGCCGGGGGCATCGTCGGCGCCCTCGCCGGCCTGCTGGCGACGACGTTCCGACGCAAGTAGTTTTCAGCGCGTGTCGAAGTTCACGCCCCTGAACGACGAGATCCACGCCTACATGGTCGAGCGCGGGGCGCGCCAGGACGACGTCCTCGCCCGCCTCCAGGAGGAGACCGAGCGGGAGGAGGGGGAGATGGCGGTGATGCAGATCGCCCCCGACCAGGGTGCGTTCATGACTCTGCTCACGCGCGCGATCGGCGCCCGGCGGGCGATCGAGGTGGGGACGTTCACGGGCTACTCGGCGATCTGTATCGCCCGCGGTCTGCCCGAGGACGGCGAGCTGATCTGCTTCGAGCTCGACGCCGACCGCGCGGAGGTCGCCCGCCGCTGGATCGAGGAGGCCGGGCTCTCGGAGCGCGTCGAGGTCCGAGTCGGGCCCGCGGCGGAGACGCTGGCGGAGCTGCCGCCCGGCGAGGACTTCGACATCGCCTTCATCGACGCCGACAAGCCCGGCTACCCGGCCTACTTCGAGGAGTGCCTCGCCCGCCTGCGCTCCGGTGGCCTGATCCTGCTCGACAACGTCCTCCTCTCCGGCCGCGTCCTCGACCCGCCGGAGGACGACGAGTCGGCGGCCGCGATGGCCGACCTGAACGAGCGACTCGCCGCCGACGAGCGAGTGGACCTGGCGATGGTCGGGATCGCGGACGGGATCACGATCGCGAGGAAGCGCTGAGTCATGGACCGCGCGGCCTGGCTCGACGCGGTCCGCGAGAGCATGGTCGGGACGTGGAGGCTCATCACCGAGTCCAGCGAGGGCGCCCAGGCGTTCGAGCGTGACGGGCTCTTCGCTGCGGTCGTTCCGGTCTCGCCCGACCGCTCGGTGATGAACTCGGTGCATCTACTCCGATCGCGAGGCGCTGCTCGGATCGCTCGGCGAGCTCGCTCGCACCTACGAGGAGGCCGGCATCCGGGCCTGGACGGTGTGGGTTCCGGAGGACGACGCCGAGGCTGCCCGCGCCCTCGAGGACGCCGGCCACGTCCTCGATGCCGAACCTCGCGCGATGGGCGCCGAGCTCGACGACGTCGAGGAACCCGACATGGGGGAACTCAACTGGTACCGCGACTGCGACCTGGCCACCGTCGGCCGCCTGAACGACGCCGCGTACGGCTACCCGGACGGCGCGATGGGCGTCGTCATCGCGGCGATTCCCTTCGAGCGGGTCCACACCTACGGAGCGGACGTCGACGGCGAGCCCGCGGCCGTGATGATGACCATCGACGTGGGCGACGACACCGAGATCGCCTGGGTCGCCACGAGCGAGGCGGCGCGGGGGAGAGGCCTCGCCACCGCGCTGATGCGCCAGTCGCTCTGGGACGCCCGCGAGCGCGGCCGGCGGACCTCGACCCTGCAGGCGACGAAGATGGGGAAGGGGATCTACGAGAGGATCGGGTTCCGCGACCTGGGCGCCCTGCAGATGTGGGAGCGGAGGAAGGCGTGAGCGAAGGGATGAAAAACAGCGGGCTTGTAGGGAGGACATTCGGACGGGGTTGGCGACTTGTTTCCGCCCCTAGGAAAAAATCGCCTTAATGCGGTCGTAGACGCTTTGAACCCAAGCATGCCCGACTCGGAGACCACCCCAACCCCCCAGTCAGCGTTCATCACCGGCGGCTCCGGCTTCATCGGCGGTGCCCTCGTCCGCCGCCTTGTTGAGGGCGGTACCACCGTCCGCGCCCTCGCTCGCTCCGACGCCTCCGCCGCCAAGGTCGAAGGCCTCGGTGCCAAAGCCGTGCGCGGGGACCTCGACGACCCGGCATCGATGGCGACCGGAGCGGACGGCTGCGACACCGCCTTTCATCTGGCGGCCCACCTGAGCCAGTGGGGAGCGCGCGAGGAGTTCGTCCGCGGCAACGTCACGGGGACCGAGAACGCGATCGAGGCCTGTCGCCGCGCCGGCGTGCGGCGCTTCGTCCATTGCGGCACCGAGGCGGGCATCCTGGCCGGTGAGCCGCTCGTCAACGCCGATGAGACGGTGCCGCTGCGGCCCGACTCGAAGGTCCACTACTCCGCGACGAAGGCGCAGGCCGAGCAGGTGGTGCGCGACGCGAACGGGGACGGGCTGGAGACGGTTGTGCTGCGGCCTCGCCTCGTCTGGGGCGCGGGCGATACGACCCTCCTGCCCGAGATGGTCGCGGCCGCGGAGTCCGGCAAGCTCGTCTGGATCGGCGGTGGCCGTCATCTCACCTCGACGACCCACGTCGACAACGTGGTCGAGGGGCTCCTTCTCGCCGCCGCGAAGGGCCGGCCGGGCGAGGTCTACTTCGTCACCGACGGCGAGCCGGCCGAGTTTCGGGCCTTCGTCTCCGAGCTGCTCGAGACGCAGGGCGTCGAGGCGCCCACCCGCTCGATTCCGGGCTGGCTCGGCGCGGCGGCCGCCGCGGCCGGGGAGGGCGCGTGGAGGCTCCTGCCGCTCGGCGGCGAGCCGCCGGTCACCCGCCTCGCCTACTGGCTATCGGCGATGGAGTGCACGATCGACATCTCGAAGGCGCGCGCGGAACTGGGCTACGCGCCGATCATCGACCGCGAGCAGGGCATGGCCGGGCTGCGCGAAACCGCCTAGGGGCCGCTCGGCGCACGGCTCGCCGCGTTCGGCGGCGAGCATGCAGAGCGCCGGCTTCGGCGTCAGGTTCCTGCGCACCACGCCCCAGCCCGACTCGGCCGTCCGCAGCGCCTTCGGGCCGTCGATCAGGCGGTGGATGACGATCGAGGCGACGTCGGGCATCGCGTCGAGCTCGCGGTAGATCGTCTGCAGCCCGGCCGCCTGGTCCTCGTACGAGTACGGGAACGGCCCGGCCGTCGAGAGGCCGACCTCGGTCACCCAGATCGGCGTGCCGCTGACGCTCGAGTCGGCGAGCGCCGCCCGGATCGCATCGAGATGCTCCTCGATGTCCTCCATGTAGCCCTCGCGGGCCTTGAACCTCGGGAACGGGTGGATCGCGACGCCGTCCCAGTAGCCGCCCGGGACCGCCTTGTAGGCGTCGCGAAGGAACTCGTCGTAGGCGATCTCCTTCTTCTCGGGGATCGTCTCGTAGAGCGGCGCCGAGCCGCCGAAGAGCGTCGGGATCTCGGTTTTCGCGTAGGAATTCGCGTAGTCGACGCCCACATTCGCCCAGGCGGTCAGCACCGCCGCCAGCGCCGGGTCCGGGCGCGGCTTGAAGAAGTTGCCGAGGTTCGCCTCGTTCCATGCCTCGATCGCCGCCGTGTCCGGATAGCGGTAGGCGACGATGGCGGCGAAGAGCGCCCATTCGTCGAAGTGGCTCTTCTTCGGCGGCCGCGGCTCAAGACCGTGCTTGAGGCAACGCTTGGGCTTCTTCGTCCATGCCCAGCAGGGAGCGTCGGCCAGGACCCAGAGCGGCCGGGTGCCCGCGGCGCGGAAGCGCTGGACGAGTTCGTCGTAGCGGGCGAAGTTGTACTGGCCCTGGTGCGGCTCGACCTCGCGCCAGGAGATCACCGCGCGGGTCACGTCGGCGCCACCCTGCGCCGCGAGCGAGAGCTTGTCCGCGTGCGTCGCCCACTCGTCGTTGAATCCGAAGTGAGGCGGCTGAGGAACAGCGCTCTGCGCCCATGCGCCGCTCGCGCCGAGCGCCGATAGCGCCAGCGCCGTCACGAATCCCGCCGCGATTCGCCGCCTCACCGGTCTTCGCAGCGCTCCCCGCGGGCCTCGGCGAGCGCGCAGTAGGCAGGCTTCGAGCCGCCGCCGCGGCGCACGACCCCCCACCCGGACTCGGCCGTCTTCAGGCCTCGCGGCTGATCGATAAGGCGATGGACGATCACCGCCGGAACGTCTGCCATCCGCGCAAGCCCGCGGTAGATGCGGACCAGACCCTTCGCCTGCTCCGCCTGGGAGTAAGGACGCAGTCCCTCGGTCGAAAGGCCGATCTCGGTGACCCAGATCGGGGTGCCGCCGGCGCCGGCCTCACGCAGCGCGTTCCGGACGCGATCGAGGTGGGCGACGATCTCGCGCAGGTAGTGCGTCGACTTCTGAAAGCTCGGAAACGGGTGCATCGCGACCGCGTCCCAATAGCCCGGCCCGACCTCGGCGTACACGCGGCGGAGGAAGCTCTTGTATTTGACCTGCTCGTGGGGGACGTTTTCGAGCGACGGCGCGAGCCCGCCGAACAGAACGGGCATCTGCGGGTTCACGTACTTGACTCCGTATCCGGCCCAGGCGCTGACCACGGCTGCCCGCTCGGGGTCAGGCTCGGGTCGCCAGAATGACCACAGGTTCGGTTCGTTCCAGGTCTCGATCGCGACCGCCTGCGGGTAGCGGTAGGCGACGTGCGCGGCGAAGATGGCGAAGGCGGGGTCGTGGGCCGGTGCCGGCGGGTGCGCGAACGACCGCCCGCCGCAGTCCGCGCGTGGCGCCTGGGCCCAGCACGGCGCGTCGCCGAGGACCCAGAGCGGCCGGGTCCCCGTCCGCAGCATCCGCGCGTACATACGGTCGTAACGGTGCCAGTGGTAGACGCCCTCGGTCTTCTCGACCTGGCTCCAGGAGATGACCGCGCGGGTGGTGTCGGCGCCGCCCCGGGCGACGAAGCGAAGCCGCTCGCTGTGCGCGACCCAGTCCTCGTTGTAGCCGAAGTAGATGCCCTGCGGCCCCTTCGGCTTCGCGGCCGCCGCCGGCTCGGTGCCCGAATCGACCCCGGCCGCGAGCAGGCAGAGCGCGGCGAGCAGCGCTACGCACGCTGTCGCTCGGCATGGGAATGCTTTGTGGACCCGTTCCCCCATCAGGCGAACGGGAATGATCGCAGCCTCGCGGGCGGTCTACGCCACATATCCTCGACCGGTGACGACACCGCGCCGCCACTCCGACGCCGAGCTCGAGAGCGCGATCGAGCGGCTCGGGCAGCCCGAGCGCTTCCGTGAGGCGGAGGCGCTGGTCGCCGCGGCGGCGCCAAAGCTGCAGCTCGTGCTCGCCCAGGCGCTCGAGCAGGGCGGTTGGTTCGGCGAGACGCACGAGGCGGAGGTTCTGAAGGCGGCGACGACGCCTGATGAGGAAGAGCGGCTGGCGGCCGTGCGGACCCTGCTCGCCGAGGAGGCGAGGATGGGGATGCTCGTCGGTGTCGCAGTAGGGTGGGCGCTCGCTGAAGAGCTGAACGAGAAGGAGAAGGGCTGATGGGACAACGCGTCGAGTTCGCGGCGAATGGCGGGACCGCGGAGGGTTACCTCGCGGAGCCCGAGGGCGAGGGGCCCGGCATCGTCGTGCTGCAGGAGTGGTGGGGCCTCGTGCCCGAGATCGAGGGCGTCTGCGACCGCTTCGCCGAGGAGGGCTTCGTCGCCCTTGCTCCCGACCTCTACCACGGCGACACCACCGACCAGCCCGACGAGGCGCAGCAGAAGCTGATGGCCCTGAACATGGACGAGGCCGAGAAGGACATGCGCGGTGCCGTGCAGTTCCTGCTCGAAAACGAGAAGACGAACGGCGAGATCGGCGCGGTCGGCTTCTGCATGGGCGGCGGCCTCTCGATTTGGGCGGCAGCCACCAATCCGCAGATCGGCGCGGCGGTCACCTACTACTACGTGATGCCGCACGGCAAGCCGGACTTCTCGCAGATCAACGGGCCGGTCCAGGGCCACTTCGGGACCAGCGACGACTTCATCCCGACCGAGGACGCGGAGGCGCTCGAGGCGGAAATCCGCGACGCCGGCAACGACGTCGAGTTCCACTACTACGAGGACGCCGGCCACGCGTTCTTCAACGCTGAGGACCGCATCGGGACCCATCACCCGGAGCACGCGAAGAACGCCTGGGACCGCACCGTCGGGTTCTTCAAGAAGCACCTGTCGAAGGACGGCTGAGCGCGGCTAGCTCTGCGCGCCGCGTTCGAACCAGCGGGTGCGGTCGCGCCAGTCGTGCGCGACGAGGATCGTCCCGAGCGCCAGGAGCATCACTCCGGTGGCGCCGTGGTGGAGCCGCTGGTCGCGAATCCACATGCGCCTGAGCTTCGGGTCGTATCGCACGAGCCCGTGCGCATATGACCTGGTCAGCTCGCTCATCATGGACCGAATATCGGCTGCACAGGGCGATTTCTTGAGCTTCGCCAACACTCCTGCGGCGAGGGTCTGTAGCGTTCGGCCAATGGAGGCCAAGGAGTTCTCGCTGGCGGACGTGCCGGAGCTGAAGCGGACCGAGCGCGACGACTTCAAGGAGACGAGCGACCCGGCGCTGCAGAGCTCGGCGGATCGCGGCAAGGCGAACCTGCTCGGCTACACGGAGCTCTATGAGCTCTGGGAGCGCCAGCAGTGGCTGACCCAGGACCTCGACTTCTCGCAGGACCGCATCGACTGGCATGAGCGGATCCCCGACGACGAGCGCTACCGCCGCATGTACGGGCTCTCCGCCTTCTTCCTGGGCGAGCAGAAGGTCGCCGACGAGCTCGGCCCGATCATGCGCGCCGCCCCGACCGAGGAGATGCGGATCTTCCTCGCGACCCAGATCGTCGACGAGGCCCGCCACGTCCGATTCTTCGAGCGCTTCTACAGCGAGGTCGGCGTGCTCGAGGGGACCGAGGACCTCGCCGGCCGGCTCCAGAAAACGACCGAGCACACCAACGAGTCGTTCGCGAACCTCTTCGACGGCCTGCTCAAGACCCGGGTCGACCGCCTCGCCGCCGAGCCCGAGGACCTGGAGACCCTCGTCGAGACGATCACGCTCTACCACATGATCATCGAGGGGGTCCTGGCGCTCACCGGCCAGCACTTCATCATCGAGTACAACACTCAGGTCGGCACGCTTCCCGGCTTCGTCGAGGGCTTCTCCAACGTCGCTCGCGACGAGCACCGCCACATCGCCTTCGGCGTCCGCTTCCTCACCGACATGGTCGCGGCGGACGATCGCTATCGCGCCGCGGTCCAGCGCATGCTGGAGGAGGCGCTGCCGGTCGCCGACGGGGTCCTGAAGCCGCCGTGGCCGCCCGAGGAGGACCTGATCGCGTTCGGCCAGAGCCGCGACGAGACCCAAGCGTTCGCCGCGCAGTGCCTGACCCGCCGCCTGAAGGTGATCGGGCTCGGCTAGATGATCATCTAGTTGGCCGAGCCGACCCTTCCCGAGCTGCTGCGCTCGAGCCGGTACGGCCGGGCGCTTGGGATCGCTCTCGCCATCGTCGCGATCGCGGTGGTCGCGCTCCTTCGTGCTGGGGCGGGGGGAGTCGTTCTCCTACGAGGGCGAAGAGGCGCCGCCGTTCTCGCTGTCATGGGGCTCGGAGCTGACGAAGGCCGACGCAGGGGCGGCGGACCTCCTGCTCCTCGAGGGCGAGAGCGAGTCGCTGTCAGTCGGCCCGCTCGAGTCCGCTGGCTCGCTGCCGGAGCTTGCGGTCGCCGCCGAGGAGCAGCGGTCGGAGATCGAGCGGGAGCATCCGGGCGCGCGGGTCGTGCGCGAGGGACGGACCGAGCTCGCGGTCGATCGCGGACCCGATGCCTACCAGCTCGCGTTCGTGGCTCCGGAGGGCGATGAGGGGGTCGTGATCGGCAAGCGGTTTCTGGTCCCCGATCCTGACCGGCCCGGGGAGGGCGTCGAGATCGAGATCATCGAGCGCACCGCGAACCCGCGGGTTATCGAGAAGGCCGAGGAGCGCGCCGGCCGGCTTCTTCGGCAGCTGGCCGATTCAGCTCCTCCTGGAGGACGCCGCTTCGGTTCGGACCTCGGACGTGTTCGAGGAGCCGCTGCGCAGCTTCAGCTTCGGCTGAGCGAGAGGGTCGCTACTCGGCGGGAGGCGGCGGGGAGGCCGGCTCGACCGGGGCCACCGGGGCGCGATCGCCGCCGGGCACGCCGGGCTCGGCGCCGGGCAGGGCGGGGGCGAGCGACGGGTCGCTGCCGCTCGGCGCGGGGGTGGTCGTGACCGGGCCCTCATGGGTCGGCGTCGAGCTGACGACTCCGCTATCGGGATCCGCGGGCCGCTCGTGGGCGGTCGCGCTCCCGATCACCGGGCCGTCGGCCACGGCGTCGGCAGCGTCGCCGCCGACGGGCTCCATCGGCGGTGCAGGATCCTCGGCCGGGACGGCCGCATCGGCGGCGGGTGCCGGCTCCTCGGCTGCGTCGGCGGCTGGCAGGTTCTCGCCGGCGCCGGTGTCAGCGGCCGGGACAGTCGGCTCGCTCGTCGGCAGGACGGCCGGGGCTGCCTCGGCGCGCGTCTCCTGCGGCTCGGCCTTGACGGGAGCCTGGGCGATCGCGGTGGCCCGCTCGGTCACCGGCTCCTCGACGACGTAACGCTTGACCTCGACCGCGCCGGCGACGGCGACGGCCGCGGTTGCGACTCCGGCGACGGCCTTCGTCCCGACGATGCCGCCGAGAGCGCCGATGCCGCCGGTAAGTCCACTCGCTGCCGCCGCCAGCAGCTGCGGCACCGCCGATCGCACCGCCGGCCGCGCCCGCGCCGCCGGCGCTGGCCGCGCCACCCGCGGCTGCCGCGCCGCCGGTGGCCGCGCCGCCTGCGCCGCTGCCCGCTCCGGCGCCGGATGCGGCGCCGCCGCCGAGCTTGGCGAGGATCGCGTCCTTGAAGAGGGCGATCGGCCCGAGGGGGAAGAGCGCGGCGAGCGCCTTCGAGTTCGAGCGAAGCTGGTCGCGGAAGTCCTTGCACGGCTCGCACGACTTGACGTGCTGGCGGACCGGGCCGCCGGCCTTGGTCGAGGCCCTCGGCCGCCTCGGCGAGCTCGAGCTGGACCTCGCCGCAGGTGAGCAGGCGGGCCTGGCTCGACTCGGCGAGGGTGATCCGGGCGCGGACGAGAAGCGACTTGACCGCCGGGACGGTGGTGTCCATCGCCGTCGGCGATCTCGGAGTAGGAGAGCGCGTCGACCTCGCGCAGGAGGAGCGCGGTCCGCTGGGTCTCTGGCAAGTGCTTGACGTCGGCGAGGACCTCGCGCAGGTCCTCGCGGGTCTGGACGGTGTCGGCGGTTGTCGTGCCGCCGTTGTGGGGGTGCTCGTCCATCATCTCGTCGGAGCCTTCGGGCACCGGCCGGCGCAGATGGTTCAGGCAGCGGTTGCGGGCGATCCGGTAGAGCCACGGCTTCACCTTGATGTGGCGGTTGTCCTTGAGGATCGCCTTGTGGGCGGAGACGAAGACGTCCTGGAGCACATCCTCCGCGTCCTGCTCGGAGGGAAGCATGTGCCGGCAGAAGGCCAGCAGGCGCGTCTGGTAGCGATCCCAGAGGGCCTCGAACGCCCACGGCTGACCGTCGCGAATCATCGCGATCAGCTTCTCGTCGCCCTGAAGGCGGACGAGGGGCGACCTGCGGACCAAAAGGCCGCGACGGCCGGCATGGGTGAGTGTGGATGCCTCCACGGTTGGGATGCGTCTCCTCCGGCGAGCGCACCAGGCACGATTGCCTGAGCCCTCAAGCCTTAGAACACAGTCCAAGGTACCAGTGGATCGGTGCCTGGACGGCCTTTTTTCAGCGCCTCTTTAGACGGCCAGTACCCGGGGCGGGACTCGAACCCGCAACGCCCCCGAGGGAGCAGAGGTTTTTAAGACCTCGGGCTTTACCAGTTTGCCTACCCGGGCCCGTCAATTATGGTCGCCGCCGCGATGGAAGACGAATCCGAACCCCGCGGCTGGGAGCCGGAGCTCGAGGAGCTGCGGCGCCGCGAGGAGCTCGCGAAGCGGATGGGCGGGGAGGAGCGGGTCGAGCGGCAGCGCGCTTCGGGCCGGCTGACCGTCCGCGAGCGGATCGATCGGCTCTTCGACGACGGCACCTTCCACGAGACCGGCGCGCTGGCCGGGAAGGGCACGTATGACGAGGACGGCGAGCTGGTCGACTTCCTGCCCGCGAACGTGGTCATCGGCCAGGGGCGGATCGAGGGCCGGCGGGCGATCGTTCAGGGCGACGACTTCACCGTCCGCGGGGGCGCCGCGGACGCTGCGATCTGGGAGAAGTTCGGCTACGCCGAGCGGATGGCGAACGAGTTGCGCCTGCCGCTCGTCCGCCTGGTCGACGGCACCGGTGGCGGCGGCAGCGTCAAGACGCTGGAGACGATGGGCTTCACCTACGTGCCGCCGCTTCCCGGCTTCGACATCGTCGTCCGCAATCACGAGACCGTTCCCGTCGTCGCCGCAGCCCTCGGCCCGGTCGCAGGGCTCGGGGCGGCCCGCGTCGTCGCCTCCCACTTCTCGGTCATCGTCCGCGACACCGCCCAGCTCTTCGTCGCGGGCCCGCCGGTAGTCGCCGCGGCGATGGGTGAAACCCCGGACAAGGAGGCCCTGGGCGGCGCCCGCGCTCAGGCAAGCGCCGGCGCCGTCGACAACATCGCGACCGACGAGGACGACGCCCTCGCCCAGATCCGCCGCTTCCTCTCCTACCTGCCGCAGAACGTCTGGGAAGCCCCGCCGATCGATGGCACCTTAAGGGGTCTGGCCCCTCATCAAACGCCAATGAGCTGATCGACATCGTCCCGCGGGATCCGCGGCAGCCGTATGAGATGCGGCGGATTCTTGAGTTGGTGCTCGATGACGGATCGGTCTTCGAGATCGGCAACCGATTTGGCCGCTCGCTGATCACCGCGCTCGCGCGGCTCGACGGCCGGCCGGTCGGCGTGCTCGCCTCCGACCCGAAGCACTACGGGGGCGGGCTGACCGCGGACGCCTCGGAGAAGCTGGGCCGCTTCGTCGACATGTGCGACCAGTTCCACCTGCCGGTGGCGAACTTCGTCGACCAGCCCGGTTTCGTGATCGGCACCGACGCGGAGCGCGCCGGCACCATCCGCCGCGGCACCCGCGCCCTCTATGCCGTGCATCAGGCCTCGGTCCCGTGGTGCTCGATCCTCGTCCGCAAGGTCTTCGGCGTCGCCGGGGCCGGGCACGGTGACGGCTCGCGGCTCAACCTTCGTTACGCCTGGCCCTCCGGCGACTGGGGCTCGCTGCCCATCGCGGGCGGCCTCGAGGCGGCATACCGGCGCGAGCTCGAGGCGGCCGACGACCCGGTGGCGCTGCGCGCCGAGATCGAGGCGCGCCTGAACGCAGTCCGCTCGCCGTTCCGCACCGCGGAGCGCTTTTCCGTCGAGGAGATCATCGACCCGCGAGACACCCGTGCCCTTCTCTGCGATTGGTCGGAGCGGGCCCACGAGCTGATCCGCCACGATCTCGGCGCCGGGCCGAAGGCGCGCGGGCCACGTCCCTGAGTCCCTAGTCCAGCAGGCCCTGAAGGTCGTCGATCGTCTCGCCGATGCCCTCGCCGCCGACGAGGTCCTCGAGCGCCGCAGCCGCTTCCTGGCCGGTCTCGGACTGGGCGACGTCGACCACCAGGTCGATCGGGGCGAGCTCGATCGCTTCGCCGAGAAGGAACGCCTCGAGCCCGTCGATCGTGCCGGTCATCACCGCGTCGTCGTAGGCCCGCTGGAGGCCGGAGCGGACCGCGGCCTCGAGCGTCTCGTCGGAGATCTCGCGCTCGTCGAGGAAGGTGATCCGAGTGGCCGGGTCGGCGAGGGCGGCAAGCAGGTCCTCGCGGGTGACCTGGAGCTCGCAGGCGGCTCCGTCGAGCGCCGACAGGGCGATCTGCTGGAGGGTGGCGTCGAGGCCTTCGGGCGCGACGAGCGGGCGTGGTTCGCAGGGGTCCGCCACCTCGGCGGGCTTGTAGGAGGCGCCGCCCAGTGCGAGGTAGATGCCGAGGACGGCAAGCGACGCGGCGATGCTGGCGACGAGGACTCTCACCGCCGGCCTCCCGCGAACGCGATCGGGATCAGCGACATCAGGGCGATCAGGCCCGCGACGAGGAACGCCGGGCTGAATGCGTGCGTCGCGGCGGCGTCGATCTCGTCCTCGAGGTCCAGCTCGAGCTCGGCGAGCGTGGCGTCCTCGGCCGGATCGGCGGGGGTGATCGCTGCGAACGCCGGCGCGAGGCTCGGCAGGTCGCCGTCAGCGGCGGCGACGTCGGCTGCGATCTCCTCGCCCAGCGCGACCTTGGTCGATGTCGAGAGCGGCGCGTCGAGCAGGAGGGCCGTCCCCGAGCGCTGGACATCCTCGTACTCGACGTTGAGCTGCGCCGTGAAGACCGGGGTGAGCAGCACGATCCCCGCGACCACGCCGGCGTGCCGGGCCGCGATCGTCCCGGAGGCGCGCCGGCCGACCGGATCGCGGCCACCGAGGGCGCGGTCCGTGAGGCCCGGCAGCGAGAGCGCGATCCCGGCACCGACGAGGATCTGAGGCGGGAGAACCCACCACCATTCCGCCCCAGGGAGGAGGCCGAGCGCAGCGAGGCCGGCGGCCATCGCGATCGCACCGGCGGCGAGGATCGTCCGCCCGGACCCGAGCCGGGTCACGAAGCGACCGACGATCACCGTCGCCAATGGCATCGCCGTGACCACAGCGGCGGCCTCGAGTGGCGAGTAGCGCCAGCCCTCGGTGAGCATCACGACGAGCAGGAAGATCGCTCCGGTGAGCCCTGCCGACAGCAGCGCGAGGGCCATTTCCGGCTGCGGAGCGATCCGTCCTCCGGCGCCTTGCTCCGCCTCCCCCTTGGAGCGAAGCGCGAACGGGACGAGAGCGATCAGCGGGATCTGCACGTAGAAGATCGATTCCCAGGAGATGAGCTCCGTCAGCACGCCGCCGATCGCGGGCCCGAGGGCGAGTCCGGCGAGCCCCGCGGTGCCCCAGAGGGGGGACGCGGCCTGGTGGCTCCCGCGAGAGCGCGCGAGCAGCTCGATCGCCGCCGCGACCGCGGCCGCGCCGCCGAGCGCCTGAATGCAGCGTGCCCCGATGAGGAAGGCGCCGGTCTCCGCCACGGCGCAGGCGGCCGAAGCGAGCGCGAAGACGACGACCCCGGTCGCCCAGGTCGGACCCGGCACCCGCCGTGCCAGCAGCGCCGCCGGGAGCAGGGCGAGCGCGAAGACGAAGTTGAACGCGGTGAGAACGAAGGAGACGCCGAAGACCGTCGCGTCGAAGTCGACGAGGATCTCCGGCAGGGCCAGCGTGACGATCGACGAGTCGGCGAGTACGACCCCGACGGTCAGCGCCCAGGCGAACTCCCGGAAGCTGATGCGCTTCAGAGCCGCTCCTCGACCGAGCGCACCTTGTCGTCGAGCGTCTGCTCGGGCCGGTCGCGGCGCTCGTCGAGCTTCAGCACCGAGTAGGCGCGCGGCAGCCCCATCTCGAGCGGCACCGAATGCAGCTCGCCGACGATCGCGAGGATGTCCTCGACCGATCCCTCGAGCGAGGTGCCCATCGCGTGCAGTCGATAGCCGACCCGGTCCTGCTTCGCCAGGCGCCGCTGGATCTCGGCGATGTACTCGCCTGCGCTCGCATCGTTGCGCCCGAGCCCGATCACGGTGAGGTCGGCGGTGGCCACGATTATTAAGGGGCCAGGCCCCTCACGGGAAGCTCACATTCCGACGATGCGGGCGTTGAAGCCTGGCCCGCCGAGTGGGCCCATCAGCCGGACCCAGAGGGGCAGGTACATCTCCATCCCGCGGGCGGCGGAGATCTCGCCGAGGTCGCGGATTCGGCCCGGCTCCCAGCCGAAGCTCGCAAGTAGCTCGGCCACCTCGGCCTTCGCCGCCTCGTCATTGCCGGCGACGAAGATGTCGGTCGGCTCGGCGAGGTCGCCCGGCGAGACCATGACCGCGGCGTTCACCGTGTTGAGCGTCTTCACGACGCGCGCCTCCGGAACGGCCGTCTGGATCTCCTCGCCCAGGCTGGTGTCGTTGACGAAGGTCAGAGTGGGCGGCATCCCCTGCGAGAAATCGAGCGGGTTCGCGACGTCGATCAGGACCTTCCCGGCGAGGTTGGCCGCGCCGGCCAGTTCGAGCGCGGCCAGGGAAGCTGTTCCGGCGGTGGCGTTCACGACCGTCTCGCCGAACTCGGCGGCGTCGGCGAACGCCCCCTCGGAGGCGGACCCGCCGGCCTCGGCGGCCCACGCGGATGCCTTCTCGCCGCCCGCCGCGCGCGAGCCCAGCATCACCTCGTGGCCGAGCTCAACCAGCTTTGTGGCGATCGTCTGGCCGACGGTCCCGGTGCCGAGGACGCCGTAGCGGGCCACGACTAGAGCTGGGTCCAGACCGTCTTGATCTCGAGATAGGCGTCGAGGTTGGCGTGGCCCTTCTCGCGCCCGATGCCCGACGACTTGTAGCCGCCGAACGGGGCAGCCGGATCGCCGCCGCCCCAGGTATTGATGTAGACGTTGCCGGCGCGGAGCTTCGCGGCCAGCTTGTGCGCCTTCGAGATGTCCCGGGTCCAGACTCCGGCCGCCAGTCCGTACTCGGTCGCGTTCGCGCGCGCGGCGACCTCGTCGAGCTCGTCGTAGGGCATCGCGACCAGGACGGGGCCGAAGATCTCCTCGCGGGCGATGGACATCTCGTCCTCGACCCCGGAGAACAGCGTCGGCTCGACGAAGTAGCCATCGCCGCCGTTCTCGGCCCGACCGCCGCCGGCGAGCACCTCGGCGCCCGCCTCCCGGCCGGCGTCGATGTAGCCGAGCACGCGGTCGAGCTGCTCCTCCGAGACGACCGGGCCCAGCTCGGTCTCCGGGTCGAGTCCCGGCCCGAGCTTCGCCTCGCCGGCCGCTTCGGCCAGCCCGCTCATCACCTCGTCGAATTGGGATGAGTGGACGAACAGGCGCGAGCCGGCGTTGCAGACCTGGCCCGAGTTGAAGTAGATCGCCTGGTAGGCGCCCTTGATCGCGGCCTCGAGGTCGGCGTCGGGAAGGATCACGTTCGGGCTCTTGCCGCCGAGCTCCAGCGTCAGCCGCTTCAGCGACTCGCCGCACTTGGCGCCGATCTCGCGGCCCACGGCGGTCGAGCCGGTGAAGGCGATCTTGTCGACGTCGGGGTGCTCGACGAGCGCGGCGCCGGTCGTCCCGTCGCCGGCGACGACGTTGACGACGCCCTCGGGGAAGCCGGCCTCGAGCGCCAGCTCGCCAAGGCGAAGGGCGGTAAGCGGCGTCTGCTCGGCGGGCTTCAGCACCGTGGTGCATCCGGTTGCCAGCACGGGCGCCAGCTTCCAGATCGCCATCAGCAGCGGGAAGTTCCAGGGGATGATCTGGCCGCAGACGCCGACCGGCTCCTTGCGGGTGTAACAGAGCACGTCGCGGGCGGACACCGGGATCGTCTCGCCCTCGATCTTCGTCGGCCAACCCGCGTAGTAGCGGAGGTGGTTGACCGCCGCGGCGACGTCACCCTGGGCCATCTTGAGCGGCTTGCCGTTGTCGAGCGACTCCAGCTCCGCCAGCTCGGCGAGGTTCGCCTTGAGCAGGTCGGCGAGGCCGTAGATCAGGCCGGAGCGCTTCGCTGCGTTGAGGGTCGACCACTTGCCCTCGAAGGCCGCCCGCGCCGCGGCGACCGCGCGGTCGACGTCCTCCGGCCCGCCGTGGTGGACCTCGACGATGACGTCCCCGGTTGCCGGGTCGAGCGTCTCGAAGCTTGCGCCGCCGGCCGACTCGCTGGGCTCGCCGCCGATGTGGTGGCGCGCCGGGCCCCGGTCGAGGAACTCGCGGGCGGCGGGGGAGAGCGATTCGGCGGTCGGCGTGGCCATCCTGAGCCAGCTTAGTATCTGGCCCGTGCGGCCGTTCCCAGCCCTCTTCGCGATCCTGGCGATCACCGTCGCGGCCTGCCGGATGCGGCGGCGACGACGAGACCGACCACGGCCGTCTCCACCACGAGCTCGACCCCATCGACGAGCTCGACGGCGCACGATCCGGGGGAGGGGGCGGAGGGCGGCCCAACCGGAACGCTCGATGCGGACGGGATCGGCCTCGTGCCGATCGGAGCGAGCGAGGACGAGGTGACCTCGGCCTTCGGCGAGCCGATCATGAAGGAGGAGGTCGACTTCAGCGCGAGTGGCGAGGCGCCGCAGGTGAACTGGGTCTACCGCTTCTCCGACGGCGACGTGACGATCAAGTTCGACACGAAGACCGACGAGTTCGCCGCCTACGACGCCTACACGACCGAGTTGGTCACCGACGACGGGATCAGGGTCGGCGATCCCCTCTCGCAACTCGAGAAGCGCTACGGCGACGCCCTCACCGGGAGCCCACTTGGGATCAACGCCCTGGTCCTCTCGTCCGTGAAGCCGGGCACGACCGAATCGCCGGCCCTCACCTTCGCCCTAGACGGCAAGACGATCCAGGCGATCTCGGGCGGCCAGGTCGTTCAGCCCGCAGGCGAGTAGCCCTGCGACGAGCACGGGCTTGCCCCGGCCGGCGGCGGGGGCGCCTCCGGCTCCGTCTCGCCTGTCCACCGGCGCCTCCGCGGGGACCTCGGCTTCGGCCGTGCATTCGGGCGGAGGCTCCGGCGCGGGCTCGACCGGGGTGACGTTGGTGGCTCCCGGGTCGGCTGGAGCATCGTCCCCCTGCGCATCGCCTGCGGCGGGATCAGTGGTTTCCTCGTCGGCCGGCTCGGCCGTGACCTCGCCCTCGTGTCGCGCCTCCCGGTCGGCGTCCGCGCGGTCGCGCTCGAGGACCTCGGGCTTCTCGTCCTCGTCGTCCGGGCGTGCCGTAGGCCGTGACCGTGACCGAGTAGTTGCCGGCGCCGACGTAGGGGACGAGGATCGAGGCGCTGCCGCCGCCCTCGCCGCTGCCGACCTGGCCCACGTCCTGGACGCTGCCGTCGGCGCGGGTGACGCTCGCCGTGTAGTAGTCGGCGTCCTCGACGCCGCCGAAGCTCGCCTGGATCTCGCAGACGATCCCGTTGCCGGCGACGCTGCAGCCGCCGAGGGAGGCGCTGACCGCAAGGCCCGAGGGGTCGCCGCCCACCACGCCGAACGCGCGCAGCGGCACCACGGCGAGTGCCGCGATCGCGGCGACGAGGACGATCCGCTTGACGAGGCTCATCTCATGCAGATGAGATCGAGCCGAACTCGGGCGCGTCCCCCTCGTTGGGAGGATTCGGCGGTTTTCATTCTTGCTCTCCGCTCCCCGGCGGAGCGCCGGTCGCGATCTCGCCGGCGCCGTCGGGCTCGGGCACGAACGAGCCGTGGATCAGGTCGGCGCCGTCGCTCGCCTGCGGCGATGCGCCCGGCTGCACGGTCGTCGCCAGGTAGTAGCGATACGGCCCGGCCGCTCGCAGGGTCACGTCATACGGCGCAGACACACCGCTGCCCTCGGGCGTATCGGCCCGGAGCTTGACGACGGTGCCCTCGTCGGTCGGCGCCGGGATCCGCTCGATCACCTCGGCGTTGCCGGTCAGCGAACGAAGCTGCTCGAGCGACCGCGCCTCGAAGTCGGCAAAGGTCAAATCGGGCGCGCGCTCGATCCAGAGCGTCGCATCGGCCGTCCCATCGACGGCGGCCGCGGTAAAAGCCGCACCACCCTCGGGCGGAGTCTGCTCCCACCCGGGCGGCAACGCCAAGGAATAGCCGGGCTGCGTAACAAACTGCGCCTCACTCGAGACACCGGCCCCACCACCGCCACCTTCCCCTGCAGGCGCCCCAGCCCCAACGGTCACCGTCGGCGACGGATCGTCTCCCCCCTGCAAGCAGAAGGAGCGCCCCGACCACCAGCAGCGCAGCAACCGGAATCCCAACCCACCGCCACAAAGGACTGGAAGCGTCCGGCAACCGAGAAAACAGCGCACGTGGGGAAGGGAGACGGAGACGTCGGCGCTGAGGAGGTGCGACCGATGGGGGTTCCCCAGGAATTCCGCCCTCGCGAAGCAGGGGGGCCTGGGGAGCCCCCGTCGGTCGGATCTCCCCTCCAGCCACCCCATCAACCTCCTCAACCAGCCCCGCGCACGAATACGACTGGGAGCACCGATCACAGACCACCCGCCGCACGGCCCTCGAAGGCAGATAACCAGGAAGCCGAATCCGAGTCTCCCCACCACAGGCCTCATGGGCAGCACGCACGACCAGCACCGGCTCACCCTCTACCGGCTCCGGAAACCCACCATTCGTTCCGAGAAGGGCCTCACGGGGCGAAGATAGTCACGTGAGCGCGGTCACGCTTGCGATGCGACCGGCGTGGGACAATTCCTGCCGGGGTACCTTCGACCGACACCGACCATGGCCCTAACCGCGCTGACCTGGTTCTACAGCAAGCTCGGTCGCTACTACCCGGCGACCTATCTGACGCTGGAGCTGCAGAGCGCCTTCTTCGTCACGGTCGGCACGATCGCGCTCCTCTCGATCTACTACGACGCGCTCGCCGAGGAGTACCTGCCGATCGGCGCGATCGCGATCGCGACCACTGCCCTCGCCGTCTTCCTCAATCTGTGGCGGACCTTCCCGCTCCTGAAGCCGATCACCCGCTGGATCAAGGGCGAGCGCGACCAGGAGGCGTCGGCCCGGGCGTGGTCCGCGGCGATCAGCCTGCCGCTGGGCCTGATCAAGCGCGATATGTGGATCCCGGTCTTCGTCGTGGTGATCCCGACGACGATCGCGGCCATCCTCCTCACCGGGCTCTCATGGCTCGCGTTCTTCCCGATCTTCACCGGCGCGATGATCGCCGTGCTCTACGGCGGCATCCTCCACTACCTGATGCTCGAGACCGGGATGCGCCCGATCCTCGTCGACCTCAACCACTCGCTGGCTCCCCGCCAGCACGCCGATGCGGCGGCGATCCCACTGCGCTGGAAGCTGCTGGCGACCCTGCCGCTGATCAACGTGATCACGGCCTTCGTCGTCCAGGCGCTCTCGACCGACAAGAACACGCCGTCACCCGAGGTGGACTTCATGATCGCCGTCGCCGTCGCCACCGCGATCTCGCTGGAGCTCTCGATCATGCTCTCGAAGTCGATCCTGCGCCCGATCGGCGACCTCCAGAAGGCCACCCAGCGGATCGCGGAAGGGAACTACGACGCCTCCGTCCCGGTGACCACCGGCGACGAGCTGGGCGAGCTCGCCGCCTCGTTCAACGAGATGGCCTCGGGCCTCGCCGAGCGCGAGAAGATCCGCGACGCCTTCGGTACCTACCTCGACAGCGAGGTCGCCGAGTACATCCTCTCCGAGGGTTTCGACGAGGAGGGGATGGGGGTCGAGGTGTCGGTGATCTTCGTCGACGTCGTCGACTTCACGAGCTTCGCGGCGAAGGCGGACGCGCGGGAGGTCGTCGCCTGTCTCAACGAGCTCTTCGAGATCGTGGTTCCCGTGATCTCCCGCCACGGCGGCCACGTCGACAAGTTCGAGGGCGACGGGCTGCTCGCTGTCTTCGGCGCTCCGGAGCGGATGGCCGATCACGCCGACCGGGCACTGCGTGCAGCGCTCGAGATAACCCGCCGGGTGAATGGCGAAGCCGGGATCACCGGCAACGGCGCCGGCGGGCGGAACGGTGAGATCGACTTCCAGATCGGCGTCGGGGTCAACACCGGCGAGGTGGTCGCCGGCGCGATCGGCGGCGGCGGCCGGCTCAACTTCAGCGTCATCGGCGATCCGGTCAACGTCGCGGCCCGGGTGGAGGCGGTGACCCGGGAGACGAAGGACGACGTCCTGATCACCCAGGCGACGAAGGACGCGCTGAAGCGCGACGCCGAACTCGCCGAGCGCGGCCGCTTCGACCTCAAGGGCCTCGACGAGCCGGTCCGGCTTTACGCGCCGCTACCGATCGCGGCGGGCGATGGGCGCCCGCCGCCCTCGCCGGTCCCAGGTACCCTGGTTGGGTCAGAGGACGCCATCGTTCGCTCGCGCAGCTAGGGACAACAGGGAGAGACAAATGAGCCAGGGACGGCAAATCCACTTCGCGATCCTCTTTGCGCTACTCGCCCTCTTCGCGATGTCCGCCACCGCGGTGGCGCTTGCAGACGACCAGCCTCGCGCCGGCCTGGACGGCGGCGATGGCGGAGAGTGGCGACGGTGGGGATGGCGGTGATGGCGACGGCGGAGATGGAGGCGGCGACGGTTCCGGAGGTGACGGAGGCGGCGACGGCGGAGGCGGCGACGGCGGGGTGGCGACGGTGGCGATGGTGACGGCGGGACGGTGGTGACGGCGACGGCGGGGATGGCGGGGATGGCGGCGACGCCTCCTTCGACGACCTCGAGCCGGGCGAGGACTACGTTCGCCGCGAGCTGATCGTCAGCTTCAAGCCCAAGACCGGCGACAAGAAGATCAAGTCGGAGCTGGACGATGTCGACGCCAAGGTCGAGGAGGACCTGACCGACCTCGTCCCCGGCCTCGTGACCGCCGAGATCGACAAGGGCGAGAGCCTCGAGCAGGCCGAGCGGGAGCTCGAACGGGGCAAGAAGAACCCGGTCGAGTACGTCGAGCCCAACCTTCAGGGCGAGTCACAGGCCGTCCCGAACGACCCCGAGTTCGGCGCGGAGTGGGGGCTCTCCAATCAGGGGCAGACGATCGGCGGCGTTGCCGGTTCGCCGGGCGCAGACATCAGCGCGACGGCGGCCTGGGACCTGACGATCGGCTCGGGCTCGACCGTGGTCGCGGTGCTCGACACGGGCGTCGCCCGCGATCACCCGGACATCAACCCGAATCTCGCGGCGAACTTCCCCGAGGCCCAGGGGCAGCCCGGAGTCGATGACGACAACAACGGCTTCGTCGACGACGTCCAAGGCTGGGATTTCGAGAACGGCCGCCCGGGCGTCAGCGACTCGAACGGGCATGGAACGCACGTGGCCGGCACGATCGGCGCCCGCGGCAACAACGGCATCGGCGGCGTCGGCGTTGCCCCGGTGGTCTCGATCCTTCCGCTCCGGACCAGGTTCACCACCGACGAGGTGATCCGCGCCTACTTCTACACGGCGCGCCTGGGAATCCGGGTTCTGAACGCCAGCTACACCTTCCCGGCCCCGACCCAGGCGCAGAAGGACGCGATCGACCGCGTCCCCAATCTCCTGATCATCGCCGCGGCCGGGAACCAGGGGAAGGACAACGACCGGCAGGGATCATGGCCGGCGAGCTACCAGAGTCCGAACGTGATTTCGGTCGCCGCGACGACGAACGTCGACACGCTCGCCGACTTCTCCAACTACGGCGCCCAGTCGGTCGACATGGGGGCGCCGGGCAAGGACATCTTCAGCGCCTCCAACCGGTTCGCCTCGACCGGCGCGCTCAATCGCTTCGACAGCGGCACCTCGATGGCGGCGCCGCACGTGACCGGCGCGGCGGCGCTGATCCTCGCGGTCGCCCCGGGCATCCCGACGGCCAACCTGAAGGCAGCGCTCACCCAGACCGGCGATCAGATCCCCGCGCTGCAGGGAACCACGTCCTCGGGCCGGCGCCTCAACGTATTGGCGGCCCTCAGGTCCATCGCGAGATAGTCTCGGACCCGTGGCAACCGAGGAGAAGACCGCCGAGGCCGAGGAGACCGGCGGCGCGGTCCATGGCGGCCACCTCGCCGCCCGCGCCCTGAAGTCACGCGGCGTCACGAAGCTCTTCACGCTCTCCGGCGGCCACCTCTTCTCGCTATACGACGGCTGTAAGGAGGAGGGCATCGACGTCGTCGACACCCGCCACGAGCAGGCCGCCGCCTGGGCGGCGGAGGGCTGGGCGAAGGCCACCCGCGAGCCCGGCGTCGCCGCGCTGACCGCCGGCCCAGGCATCACCAACGGCATGAGCGCCCTCGCCGGCGCCCGCTTCAACGGATCGCCGCTGGTCGTCCTCGGCGGCCGCGCTCCGGAGATGCGGTGGGGCGCCGGCTCGCTTCAGGAGATCGACCACGTTCCCTTCGTCTCGCCCCTCGTCAAGTCGGCCGAGACCGTCAAGGAGGCCGCCGCGATACCGGCAGCCACGGTGAAGGCGATCGACGAGGCCGCGGCGCTGCCCACCGGCCCGACCTTCGTCGACTACCCGCTCGACGTCGTCTTCATGGAGGCCGAGGCCGAGACGCCGGCGCCTCCGGACCCGAGGGCCCCCACGGCGGCGCCCGGCGCCGACGAGCTCGGCGAGCTGCTCGCCGCGGCCGAGCGCCCGGTGATCATGGCCGGCACCGGCCTGTACTGGGCCAGGGCCGAGAACGAGCTGCGCGCGCTCGCCGAGGCGCTCGGGATCCCGGTCTTCCTGAACGGCATGGGCCGCGGCTGCCTGCCCGCGGACCACGAGCTCTTCTTCTCCCGCGCCCGCGGTGCCGGCCTCAAGGGCGCCGACCTTGCGCTCGTGATCGGCGTCCCGCTCGACTTCCGCCTTGGCTTCGGCGGCTCCTTCGGCGAGGAGACGCGGATCGCCTCCGTCGACTCAGAGCCCTCGCGGCTCAAGTCGACCCGCTCCGCCGATCCCGAGCTCGTCGGCGACATCGCCGCAACTCTCGACGCGATCCGCGAAGCAGCCGGGGACGCCGGACCCGACCGCACCGCCCGCTGGGTCTCCGAGCTGCGCGAAACAGAGAAGGAGAAGCGCGCGGGGGAGGAGGCCGACCTCGAGGACGACCGTGCTCCCCTGCACCCGATGCGCGTCTACAAGGAGCTCGCCGACGTGCTCGACCGCAACGCGATCGTGATCGGGGACGGCGGCGACTTCGTCTCCTACGCGGGCCGCGTCGTCGAGACCTATGAGCCCGGCTGCTGGATGGACCCCGGTCCCTATGGCTGCCTCGGCGCCGGGCCCGGCCAGGCGATCGGCGCGAAGATCGCCCGGCCCGACCGCCAGGTCGTCTGCCTGCTCGGCGACGGCGCGTTCGGTTTCTCCGGGCTCGAGTTCGACACGATGGTCCGCCACAACCTGCCTGTCGTCGGCGTGATGGGCAACAACGGGATCTGGGCGCTCGAGAAGCACCCGATGGAGTTCCTCTACGGCTACTCGATCGCCGCGGAGCTGCGCCCCGCGACCCGCTATGACGAGGTCGTCTCCGCCCTCGGCGGGCACGGCGAGCTGGTCCACAACCCGGCCGAACTGCGGCCCGCGCTCGAGCGCGCCTTCGCCTCCGGTAAGCCCGCGCTCGTCAACGTGCTCACCGACCCGAGCGTCGTCTACCCGCGCAAGGCGGTCCTGGCCTAGCGCCGATTGTCAGGCGGCGCTGATCGCGTCGTCTTGAGCCGACGTACCGAGCGCAATTCGGACCCCGGCCAGGAGACTGGAGGCGGTGAAGGGCTTCTCGATCAGCGGGTCCTCGGCGTCGACACTGACCCCGTCGGGAAGCGCACCCGCGACATACCCTGAGATAAACGCGACCCCGATCCCCCGGTTCAGCTCGCGGATCCGCCGGGCAAGTTCCACACCCGAGAGCCTGGGCATCATCAAGTCCGTGAGCAGGACGTCGATTCGATCGGCGCGTTCGGCGACCTGAAGCGCGGCCTCCGGGCTCCCGAGCGCGATCACGAAATAGCCATTTTCTCGCAGTATCCGCTCGGTCGCGCGGCGGCCGGAGTGATCGTCCTCGACCAGGAGGACCACCTCGCCGAACCCCTGAAGCTCAGAGGGGTTCGCATCGAGCTCAGCGACGGCGGCAGCCTCGCTCGCCGGCAGGTAGACGCCGACCGTGGTTCCCTGGCCCGGCTCCGAGTCGATCAGGACCCGTCCATCGGCGGCCTGCGCGATCCCGTAGATCGTTGCCAGCCCGAGCCCGGTTCCCTTGCCACGCTCCTTCGTCGTAAAGAAGGGCTCGAGCGCCTGGTCGGCCACCTCCGGGCTCATGCCGGTGCCGGTGTCGCTGACACTCACCAGGACGTAGCGGCCCGCGGCGAGGCCGGCACCGACGATCTCGTCGCCCTGCTCGAGTTCGACCATCTCGGTCGCGATCTGCAGGAGGCCACCGTCCTTCATGGCGTCGCGCGCGTTCATCGACAGGTTCATCACCACCTGCTCCAGCTGTCCGTGCCCGATCCTGACGGCAGCGACCCCGGGTTCGCAGTCGATGCGAAGTTCGATGTGGGCGCCGATGGTCCGCTCGAGCATCGCCGCCGTGGTGGCCACCACATTGTTCGGGTCGACAACCCGCGTCTGCACGACCTGGCGGCTGGAGAACTGAAGGAGCTGCTTGGCGAGGTCCGCTCCGTGCGTTGCGGCAGCCGCGACCTCGCTGATATCGCGATATGCCTGGTCGTCCGGATGGAGCCCCTGGAGCGCGAAGGACGAGTAGCTCTGGATCACCCCCAGGAGATTGTTGAAGTCGTGGGCGATTCCCCCGGCCAGCTGGCCGACCGACTCGAGCCGGTGCGCCTGCTCGAGTTTCGTCTCGAGCCTCGCGAGGCGTTCGCGGGCCAGGGCGGCGCCGAGGAGGTTCGCGACGCTCCGCAGGAAGTAGATGTCGTCGGCGCTCCATTTGCGCGCCGTGCGGGAGTGGACCCCGAGGACGCCGAAGGGGCGCTCGCCCCCCTCGATCACCACGCTCACGCCACTGATCACCCCGTGCTCGCGGAGCAGGGGCGGGACCTCGAAGCGGGTCTCCTCGCGCAGGTCCTCGGAGACGACCGGCTCACGCGCGGAGATCACGAATTCTCCCTTCGAGGCCGTGCCGGTGACCGTTTCGTCGCCCACCGTGCCGGTGGCCCAGCCGACTCCGGCGCGGAGGATCAGGTCGCGGCCTCGTGCGTGTAGCTGAAGGACCTTCACGAAGTCGACCTCCAGCACGCGCGCGATCTCCTCGGCTGCGTTCTGCATCAGGTCCGTTGCGCTGGTGCTCGAGAGCGCCACTCGGCCGATCTCGGCAACCGCAGCGTGCTGCTCGGCGCGCCGCTGCGTCTCCGCCTCGGCCCGCTTTCGCGCCGTGATGTCGCGGAGCACCATCAGGTGGCTTCCGGGGGCGAAGTTGGCGGCAGCGCTCGCCTCGATCTCCAGGAGCTCGCCGCCCCGGGTCACCAGCAGCCATTCGCCCCGCCCGCTCCCGGCGAGGATGAACCTGGTCCAGGCTCGGGTGACCCGCTCGCGGTGGCGAGGCGCGATGACGCTGGTGATGGTGTTTCCGATCAGCTCCTCGGGCGCGTAGCCGAGCAGTTCGCCCGCGGCCGGGTTGGCGTCGATCACGCGCCGCTCGTCGTCCACGATCACCATCGGGTCAAGCGCCGCGGCAAAGGCGTGCTCCCAGCTTGATCCGGCAGGCACCGAAGCGGCTGCGGGCGCCGGGCCCCCGTCCACATCGTCGAACACCTCATGCACCAACCCGCGTCACCCCCCGGTGCGATTGTGGAACTTGTAGAAATGGTACTCCTCCGAGGGCATCGGCTGGGAAAATTCGTTGCGATTCAAGATTCCGGCCCCCTTTGCCGATGGGCTTGGTGGGTAGACGTGAAGTAGACGCGGGGGAAAGAGGGGTTGACGCTGACGTTGATTGGACGGCTCCGCTGGGACAGCGGCGATGCCGCTGTCGGTTCCGGCGAGGACCGCGCGCTCATGGCGCGGACCTACACATACCTGTTCGGGATCGGTGCCACGGTGGCCCTCGCCACCCTGTTGCTTCCCGGCGACGCGGACCGATCCGATGTGGCGATCGCGTCCGCCGCAACGGCCGCCTACATCGCGGCGGCGACCTGCCTGGTCGGATTCGATCGCCTGCCCGAGTGGTTTTTCCGAGCGCTGCCACCGATCGGCACGGTCATGGCGACCGTGGTCGTCATCGGAGGCGGACCGGACGTAGCCACGGTCTACGCCTTCTTCTACTTCTGGAGCGTCTTCGCGGCCTTCTCCTTTCTGAGCCTGCGTGCCGGAATCGCGAACGTGGCACTCGTCGCGGTCGCGTTTGCCGGGGCACTCGAGTGGCTCGACGCCGACTTCGCGGCTGTGCGCTGGGTGATGACGATCGCGGCGGTGGCGGTGGCCGGGATCCTCACCGCCGTCCTGCGCCAGCGGCTCTTCGGCGCGGTCGACACCCTGACCAGGCGGGTCTCCCAGCAGGAGTCGATCGCGAGGATCGGGCGCCGAGCGCTCGCAACCGCCGACCTGCTCGAGTTGTTCGAATGGACCGCCGCCGAGCTCGCCCGCGTGCTGGGCGCCGAGCGGGCCGCGGTGCTCGGCCTCCCCGACGGCAAGAGCCTGATGTACCGGGCCGGCTACGGCTGGGAGCAGGACGCGGCGCGCAGTGCCGTGATCCCGCTGGACGACCCGCTCGCCGGGCCGGCGCTGCTCGCCGATGGCCCGATCGTCTACAACGGCGACGTGTCGCCCCTCGCCGGGCTCGCCGCCGAGCCGCCGCCGTCCGGCGCCGCCCACACGGGAATCGCCAGCGCGATCCGCGGGCCGGAGGACATCCTCGGCGTCGTCCTCGCGTGCGGCACGGATTCGGCGGGCTTCTCCGCCGACGACGCGCGCTTCGTCCAGGCCGTCTCGAACGTGCTGGCCGAGGCCGCCCGGCGGCACGACATCGAGGAGGAGTCTCGCCGGAAGGTGATCTACGACCCGGTCACCGATCGCCCGAACCGGATCCTGTTCATGGACCGCCTGGGCGAGGCGGTGCTGCGCGCGGACCGGACCAAGACGACCCTTGCCGTGTTCATCGTCGAGATCGACGACTTCAAGATCATCAACGACTCCTACGGCGATCTTTTCGGAGATTCCCTGCTGCGCGCCTTCGCTTCGAGATTGCGCAAGCCGCTCTACCTCGCCGACACAGTCGCGCGGATGGGCGGCCCGGAGTTCGCCGTGCTCTGCGAGGACCTCGACGCGGATCGCGCCGCTGTCGAGGTCGCACAGAACCTTGCTGCAGCGGTGGTCGAGCCCTTCGACATCGGCGGCGAGCACATCCGCGTGCGTGCGTGCATGGGGGTGGCGACAAGCGACCGGACAACGGGGCCGAAAGACGTCGTCACCCGCGCTGATGCGGCGCTCTACAAGTGCCGCGAGCGCGGGGGCGGCGGCGTTCGAGCTGTTCGACGATGGCCTCGAGCGGCGACTCCAGCACAGGGTCTCGCTGGGACAGGCCGTCTCGGAAGCCCCGGACCGCGGCGAGCTCTGGCTTCGCGGTCCAACCGATCGTCGCGCTCGGCGACGGCAGCCCGGAGGCCTGTGAGTGCCTGCTTCGCTGGCAGCATCCGGAGCGGGGCGAGATCGCACCTGGTGAATTCCTCCCGGTGGCCGAGGAGACCGGCGCGATCATCGGCGTCGGCGCCTGGGTGGTCGACGAAGCCGCGCGGATGGCGGCGGCGATGCGAGCGCGACTCGGCGACGAGGCTCATCTGCCGCTGCACGTGAACGTGTCTCCGCGGCAACTTGCACAGGCCGACTTCGTCGACTCGCTCGGCGGCGCGATCGAGAGCTCCGGCGCGCGGCCGGCGGATCTCGCCATCGAGGTCACCGAGCACGCCCTGCTTGCGCGATGGCGAACGGGCCGGCCAGTGTCCTTGCAGAAGTTCGCGAGCTCGGCGTCGCGACCGTGCTCGACGACTTCGGCACCGGCTACTCCTCGCTCAGCCACCTGAACCGATTTCCCGCTCGACGCGATCAAGATCGACCGGCTCTTCGTCTCGCCGGATCGGGGAGGACCGTGGCGACGCCGCGATCGTGGCGGCGATCGTGAAGATGGGGCAGGCCCTCGGACTCGAGGTGATCGCCGAAGGCGTTGAGGAGCCCGAGCAACGCGACCTCCTCGCCGAGCTCGGTTGCCGGCTCGCCCAGGGGCTGTTCTACGGGGCTCCCGCCGCCCCTTCGGGGCTGGCGGGATTCGGTGCGCCCACGGCCTCCAGGGCCTCTTCCAGATCCGAGTAGACGTCGAGCCGGCTGGCGGTGTGGTCGTCAGGGGTCGTCCAGACCTGAACGAGCTCGAAGCTCTGCTCCTCGCCGCTCCCCTTGGTGCGGCCGTGCAGCCGGACCGGTACGACGATCCGCTCGCCGGCGACGATGTAGTCGTGCGGGTCGGCCCGGAACTCATCGAGGTTCTCGTCGAACATCGCAAGCACCTGACGGACACCGTCGTGCCCGTGGTAGACGCGCGAACGGCGCGTGAAGCGCTCCCACATCCGCCACTCGATCTCGGGATCGAGGAACTCGAGAATCGCCTCTACCCCGCCGCGGTTAAACGCCGAGTACGCACGGCGCGCGATCTCAGCCTTATCCCCGTTGCTGAAACCGACCCCCCATCACGCACGTTGTATCGCGGCCGAACTCGTCTTTGCAACAAAACATGGCTGAGTGGCCAAGTGACGTCGCCCAGGGTCGCGGTAGGCTCGCCACGAGATGAGCGGGGTTAGGCGCTTGAGCAAAGGCTTCGCCCTGGCGGTCGTGGTGGGATCCTTCGTCATTCCGGCGGATCGCTCCGGCGCGGGTGCCGCCGACTCGCCGAGTTGCACCTTCCACTCGTCCAACGGTGCGCTCGACGTCGTGAGCCGGAACTCGCAGGCCAACCTCTTTCTCGCACACAGCGACTCGGGCCAGATCACAGCCGGCGAGCACACCTTCCCGCCGCCCGGCAACGCGGTGATCGAGCCGATTCCCTGTCCGGACGCCGACGGCGGCGCCGCGGCACCCACCGCGGCCACGGTCGAGTCGATCTCGGTGACGAGCGCCGCGACCGTGGTCGTGGTCGGCGAATTCGGTCCGGGGCGCAGCGCCGAGCAGGGCGCCGACGAGATCGAGATTGAGCTCGATGCCCCCGCGGTCAGCCTCCAGCCGCCCGACGGCGCGACCGAGATGGCGTTCGGCTGGAACCCGGCGAACAAGGAATCCGGGGGCAACCTGAACGGGGGCGCCGAGGCGGGCGGCAACGCGGATATCGACCTGGCCCTCGACTCGCCGATCTCGATCCTCGTCCTCGCCGGTGACGGCCACAACGTGATCGACGGCGGCGGCGTCGGCAGCCTCCCCCGCCCCTACAACGGCACCCTGAGCGCGTACGGAGGCAGCGGTCGCGACGAGTTCAGATCGGGCAGCGGCGTCGTCGGCCTATTCGCCGGTTTCGGTGGCGACGACGTCCTGCGCGGCGGCCCGCAGGAGGACGGGATGCTGGGCGACTCGGGCAATGACCGCCTCGTCGGCCGTGGTGGCGACGACCATCTCGACGGCGAGCGCGGCGACGATCGGGTTCGCGGCGGCGCCGGCGAGGACAAGCTCAAGGGCTCCTACGGCAGCGATCGGATCTCCGGGGGCAGCGGCCACGACCGGTTGCTGGGCGGGGTCGGCGACGACCTCCTGCTTGCACGCGACGGCCAGCGCGACCGTGAGGTGAGCTGCTGGCACGGGAGTGACAAGCACGAGGCTGCAAGGGTGGATCGCAAGGACCCCAGGCCGCGCAGCTGCTGATCAGACGAACAGCGTCAGCAGACCAACGAGCACGGCGAGCACCAGGCCGATCACGAAGATCGAGCCGACTGCCAGTGAGACGAGCGGCACGAACAACTGCATGAAGGTCGGCTTCTCGGATGGCCCCGACCAGCGCTCGCGCGCGACATCGGCCGGCCTCCGGGGCCGGCGCCACTCGATATTTCCCGCTCCCGCCTGGGACGTGCGAGCCATCGATCGCGCTCCTGCCTCTGGCCGTGACGGCCAATTTCCCCCTGCGTGAGGCGAACGGATACCCGGCGTGGGGGCGCCCAAACAAATAACGACGCCCGCGGCCGATGGGACCGCGGGCGCCGTGGGCAGGGTGGAGGGATGCGTCGTGTAGGGGTGGAGAGTTGCCAAGCAACCTCACGGATACGTAAAAGGTTCAGTGACTAGGCGGGATCCGGGGCGTCGAGCCCGGAGTGCCGCAGGAACGGCCTGCCACGGCGCAACTGCAGGGCGGCGATCAGGAAGCAGATCGCGCCGAGCAGGGTCCCCAGAGTTGCGACCGCGGCATTCAGGAGGTCCTGGGTATTCGGGACGACATATGCCCCGATCGCCGAGAGGCCGAAGAAGACCGACCCGAGGAGGTTGATCCGCGCCTCGCGGCGGGCGAGGTCCCGGTCGTGGCGGATGGCGCGGGCCGCGAGCCCGCTCGAGACGAGGAACAGGATGGAGCCGATCGCGTCGGGGGCCCAGACGACGAGGTTCTCCACACCGTGGCGGATCGCGACGAACGTCGAGACGTTGAAGGCGAGCGTGCCGGCGAACTGGGCGACGACGCTCGTCCGTTCCGTCGGGTCGGACTTCGACAGCCGAAGCTGATCCAGCGCGGCGGTGGTGAAGAAGATCGAGCCGGCGAAGTAGATGATCGAGTCAACCGTCTCCGACAGCGAGGAGGCACCCGGTAGTGACGCGATCGCGAAGAGGGCCGAGCCGATCGCGAACAGTGCGCCGATCCGGCGGTTGTCGCGCCGCTTCGATTCGAAGTCGACGCTCAGCCGCAGTGCGGTTGCGGCGCTCAGGGCCCGGCGGCTCCCGGCACGAGGCCTGCCGCCGCCTCGAGTGCGGCGCCGTGGAGGATGTCGTGCTCGGAGACCTCGACCTCGCTCAGCCCGAAGGCGCGCATCACCTCCATCAGGATCACCACGCCGGCGACGATCGTGGGCGCACGCTCGGGCTGGATGCCCGTGATCTGCCGCCGCTCGGCGGTGGGGATCGCGGCGAGCGTCGAAAGGGCCTGCTGGACGCCATCGATCGTCAGGCGGTGGCCATGCACCAGCGAGCTGTCATATGGATCCAGCTCGAGCTCGATCGCGGCGAGCGACGTCGGGGTGCCCGCCACCGCGATCCCGGCATCGGGGTTCGGAGGAGAGTTCTTCGAGATCTCCTCGATGACCAGCGATCGGACCTCGTCGGCGAGCTCCTCGAGCTCGGCGTGGTCCGGCGGGTCGTTGGAGACATGGCGCTCGGTCTGCCGGACGACGCCGGCCTGCATCGACGTGGAGAACTCGATCTCGCCAGCGCAGCCCGCGATGAGCTCCGTCGAGCCGCCGCCGATGTCGACGACCAGGACGCATGAGTCGCGATCGGGCCGGCCGGCCGTTGCCCCGGCGAAGGTGAGGCGTGCCTCGGTGCCACCGTCGATGATCCGCGGGGAAAGCGAAAAGCGCTCGCGCAGCTCGGCGATAAAGGCCTCCCCGTTCGAAGCGTCACGAACAGCGCTGGTCGCGATCGCCACGGTCTCGTTGGCCCCGAGCGGGCCGATCGCCGCCACGAAATCGGCGACCGCCGCGCAGACGGCCTCGATCCCATCATCGGAGAGCTTTCCGCTGAGGTCGACCCCGCGACCGAGGCGGGTCACAACCGTCTCGCGCCTGATCTCCTGAACCCGCCCCTCCGGAGTGACGTCGGCAACGAGCAGGCGAGTCGAGTTGCTTCCCAGGTCGATGACCGCTATGCGGGATCCATCACCCGCCGGACTACCGGTGGCCCCGTCCGTGGCTCGGCCGTCCGACTCCACGGACCCACGGTATCGGAGGTTGATCTTGCTCCACACCGCGCTAACCTTCGGGCACGCCGCGGGGTGGAGCAGTCAGGTAGCTCGCCGGGCTCATAACCCGGAGGTCGTGGGTTCAAATCCCACCCCCGCTATCGCAGAAACCCCCTGGAACGCAGGGGGTTTCTTGCTTTTCAGGGCTGACCTAAGAATCGACCGTCGTCCCAATGTCGTCCCATTTGTTCGTCATGGGTTGACGTCATGACGGCGGTCGAACTGGATCTTGGGTCCCCCGACCGCAAGTTCTTCCGCTCTCAGACCTGTGCTTTGCATGGAAAGCAGAAGTGCCGCCGGAAGCCGTCCGGGGCGCGTTTTCCCCCGTATCCGGGCATAAAGCGCCCCGCCGCGTGCTCTCGCACTGGACGAAAAGCGGCTATCTCGACATCGGCCAGGCGGTCACGGAACCGGCTGCCAGCTCGGGCTTTCAACATCGTTTTCTTCCGTAGGCGCCAACTGCTCGCAGTTGGTACTGACCGGACCGAGGTCCGTGCCCTTCCCATCGATCAGGATAGGTCACGGCAGGCGCGATACGACCCGAGGCCGCGGTAGCGCGTGCCAATGATCAGATCACCGCTCGGCGCCCAAGCCGTTGACCTGAGATTGGTGGCGATCATCCGCAAATGGGTGCCGTCGGAGCGCATCATCCAAACACCTCGGGCCTTTCGCGCGTACTCCCAAAACAGGATCCTCTTCCCGTCGGGGCTGTAGTCGCTGCGTGAGTGACTATCGCGAATATAGGAACGGACAGTCGCTTTTCGTCCTAAGCATGGACCTCAGGTCGCCGGGGCGGGGACTTCTGGGCCTGGCTCGCCCGGCGGAGGCTCCGGTTCCGACTCCGCGCGAGCCCGGGCGAGATCGGTGCTGATCTTGGTGACGGCCGCGGTCATCGGCGCCGCGAGGATCAGCCCGATCGCGCCGAAGAGGGCGCCGCCCGCGATCGTCACGACCAGCACGGCGAGCGGGTGGATCCCGAGCGCGGCGCCCATCGCCAGCGGCTGGACCATCTGCTGGAGGATGCTGTTGGCGAACAGCTGGACGACGAGCATCCCCAGCGCGGCGTCGGGGCCCGCGCCGCCGAGTGCGATCAGGACGGCGAACGCTCCCGCCGCCCACGCGCCGAGATACGGGATATAGGCGCCGAGGAAGGTGACAGCCACGATCGTCCCCAGCAGCGGTATGTCGAGCACCAGCACCCCGATCGCGACGACGACCGCGTTGAAGGCCGCCACGATCGTGACCCCGAGGAAGTAGCCGCGCAGCGACTCGATCACCCGCTGGGTGATCGTTCGCGCGACGGGCGTCGGTACGCCGAGGTGCTTCTCGGCCCAACCGCGGATCGTGGGCCCGTCCTTGAGCAGGAAGAAGAGGCTGAGCGCGGTCATCGCAAGGAAGAAGACGAGGGAGGAAAGCTGGGCCAGGCCGCCGGCGACACCGTGCAGAAGCGCGGAGGCGCTGTCGCTGACCGCCGCGCTCGCGTTCTGCTTGGCGTCCTCGGTCCTGCTCGGATCGACGCCGAGGTCGTTGAGCCAGCCGGCGATCGAGTCCTTGGCATCGGCGAGCTGAGCGTTGATGTCGGAGATCTCGCCGGTGATCCCGCCGACGATCACGAGGAACACCCCGACTCCGAGCAGGACGATCAGCAACATCACGAGTGCCGCCCCGATCCCGCGCGGGACCCCGTGCCTTCGCATCCAGGCCACAAGCGGCGAGGCGACGGCGGCGATGATCCCGGCGGTGATCACCGGGAGCACGATCACGTTCGTGAGCGAGAGGAGCCACACCGCACCGACGAGGAAGATCGCCACGCCGACCAGCAGCCAGGCGGTGAGCCCGACGTCGCGCAGCCAGTTCGGGACGACGAAGATCCCGCTCAGGTCGCGAGCGTCGATCCGAGGCGATTCGTCGGCGTCGCCTTCCTGGCTACCGCGTCGGTGGCGCCCACGCATCATCCAGGCGCAAAGTAGGGAGCTAGGCGGACGGGATCCCGCTACTTCAAAGTTCAGGGTGGGATCCCTGACGACAAACGCTTCGGATGCCACCATTGTTGGGGCCATGCCCACCAGACGCCTGCCGGCGGTCATCGTCGGAGCATTCGTGGCGGCCCTCGTCAGCATGCCCGGGACCGCCTCCGCCTACACCGCCCGGGTCGAGACCAACCCGGTCAGCGGGATCAAGTTCCTGCACGTGTTCACGTCGACTGCGACGGTGACCGCGGACTCCTTCGAGGCCGAGGACGTGGGCGGGAACGAGGTCAAGATCACCGGGAGGGATGCGGCGATCGCCGGCAGCGGGTGCACACCGTCGGGCCGGAGCGTGACTTGCGATGCCGGGGCCGTGGTCCAGGTGGACGTATTCGCAGGGAACGACAGGGTCATCATCGACTCCGCTCCGCAGCCGGTGGTGGTCTTCGCCGGAACGGGCGACGACGAGATCAGGGTGGACCAGGCGACCGTCAATACCGACGTGTTCGCCTTCGCGACCGGGATCCTGGGGGAAGAGGGCGACGACCTCATCATCGGCTCAACGGGCCCGGATTTTTTCGACGGACGCGATGGTGACGACGTCCTCGTCGGTAAGGGCGGCGACGACAGCATCAACGGCGATGTTGGCGGTGACGTGATGAGCGGCGGTACCGGGGTCGACCAGGTCACCTATCTGGAAGGGACGGACACTGGGCGGGACCTCGGGATCACGGTCCACGTCGGCGACGGGATCTGCAACGACGGGAGCGCCGAGGACGACGCGGTCGGCAATCGAGCCCCGGTGTCCAGGGACGTGACCAGCACGTGCGGCAATGGGAACGCCGTCGAGCGCGACGAGGTACTGGGCGATGTCGAGTCGCTCCTCGGCACGAACGGCGACGATTCGATCATCGGAAATTCGAGCAGCGGCACGATCGTCGGACTGGCGGGCGAGGATCTGCTCGAGGGCGCCGGCGGTGCCGACTCGGTCCTCGGGGAAGGCTCGATCCCCGCTGGGTTCTTCGGGGGCCAGCCACCAGACGGGGACGACACGCTGCTCTTGCGCGACGGGGTGACCGACTTCAGCTCCTTCTGCGGTGGCGGCTCCGCCGATCGCGCCGTCGCCGACCCGGGTGATCCCGTCAGCTTCGACTGCGAGACGGTCGAGCGTGGCGCCGCGGGCGTCACTGGCCCCGCGACAGACGGCCTTGCGCCCCCTGTCGTCGTCGGCGGCGCACCCGATCCCAACGCACCCCAGCAGCCCCAGCCGGTCACTTCGCCTCCACCGCCACCGGGGACCCCGCCGACGGGCAACGACGCCGGCGGAGGCGAGCCCGGCGGAGGCGACGGCGGTGCGACGGCCCCGGACGTGCGGATCTTCGGGGACACGCTGATCGTCGATCGCAAGCGCCGTGCCCAGGTCCGGATCACCTGCGTCTATCGCGCGGAGGAGTGCGAGGGGACCGCCGAGCTCACCGCGACCAAGGACATCGGCAAGGGGAGGAAGGGGTTTGACAGGGGCGATCGCGTCGGCAGGACGGAGATTTCGATCCCGTGGGGCCGCACGGGCAAGGTGCCGGTCAAGGTCTCGAAGGACTTTTTCGCCGCCCTGGGCGAGGACTCGACCAAGCTGAAGCTCTCCGTCGAGGCCCGCGACAGCGGCGCCGGAAGGAACGCGGCGGTCGCGCGTGTGTCGCGCAAGATGACCACGGCTGGCAGAGTGACGTTCGGGTCATGGGCTCCGAGAACTTCGACGTCGCGATCGTCGGCGCCCGCTGCGCCGGGTCGGCGGCGGCGATCGCGCTCGCCCGGCAGGGGCGGCGCGTCGTCGCGCTTGACCGGAGCGCCTTTCCCTCCGACACCCTCTCGACCCATCTCTTCTTCCCCAGCCACTTCGCCGAGATCGAGCGCCTTGGGGCGCTCGAGCGGGTCGAGGAGCTCGGCCCACCCCGGCACCACCAGGGCGGGCTGGAGGCGAAGGGGGTCCGGGTTCAGGCGCACTACACCGAGCAGGACGGGATCGGATACGGATCGTGTGTGCGGCGGCCCGGCCTCGACCTGGCGCTGGTCGAGACCGCTCGCGAGGCGGGGGCCGAGGTCCGCGAACGGGTCACGGTCACCGACGTCGTCCGCGACGCGTCGGGCCGCGTCGCCGGCGTGCGCTGGAAGGACCGCGACGGGAACACGGGCGAGATCCGCGCTCGGCTGGTAATCGGAGCCGACGGCCGGCGCTCCTCGATGGCCGAGAAGCTTGCGGCCCGCACCCACCACCTCTGGCCGAACGGGCGGATGATGGCCTTCGCCTACTTCGAGGACCCGGTCGCCGATCGCCGCGGCATCGCCAACCAGTGGCGGGAGGGGCGGGAGCTGGGGACGATCTTCCCCTGCGACGGCGGGCAGCTGGTCGCGCTCCTGATGCCGCCCGTCGAGAGGACGGCGGAATTCCGCGCCGACCCCCTCGGCGCGTTCGAGTCGACGGTCGCGTCGATCCCCCTGATGGCGGAGCGGCTCGCCCCGTGCACCCGCGTCACGAAGATCCGCACCTCCTACGACCACGCGCCGTTCTTCCGCACCTCCTCCGGTCCGGGCTGGGCCCTCGTTGGCGACGCCGGCCACTTCAAGGACCCGGTGATCGCCCAGGGGATCCGCGACGCGATGCGCTTCGGCCGGACCCTGGGCGAGGCGGCCGCGCCCGCCCTCGACGATCCCGCGGGCTGGACCATGCGCTCGCCCGGTGGGAGCGCGAGCGCGACGCCGAGTGCCTCGACTCCTACCTGTGGGGGAACAACCTCGGTCGGGGCGACGACGTCTCGCCGCTGGAGGCGGCCGCCTACCGGTGGTTCTCCGCGAGCGAGGACCGCACCAGGCAGATCCTCGAGGCCTTCTCGCGGCAGCGCAGCTGGCAGGGCGTCTTCTCGACGCGAAAGGGGCTCGTGTGGCTGTTCAACGCACTGCGCGACCCAGGCGCCGACCGCCGTGAGGTCATGCGGACCTACCTACGGGACATGCGTCGAGCGGCTGTTCAGGTCCGCGCGCGACTCGGCTTCGCGCACCGGCGCGAGCGCGCTACTTCTTCTTTTTCTTCTTGAACGCCTTCGCGTCGTAGTCCTTGAAGTAGACCGAGACCGTGTGCAGGTCGGACGGCCAGTCCGGCACGTTCGTGGTCTGGGTCTGCGGATGCGGCTTGCGCATCGTGGACTTGACGGCGATCGACCCGCTCGCGTCCGGGCTCGACGGCATGAAGTTGTCGACGCCGGTGAGGAAGCCGATCGCGTTGAACGGGGCCAGCGACGCGCTCGTGTCCGAGGCGCCGTCGGAGTTCTTGTCGAAGTTGAAGACCGCGAGGACGCGGCGTGCCCGCGGGGCGATCGCGCTGTTGATCACGTTGAAGCCGTCGAACTGGAGCTTGTCGTTGGCGTCAGGGCTCGTCTGGTCGCCCCAGAACTCCCGCATCCGCGTGACGGCGATCGAAACGGAGCCCGGGCTGCGCTCGATGAACGGGTTCAGCAGCGGCGCCGTCAGCACCCGGTAGAAGTGGTCGTCGCGCTCGAAGGGCTCGGGGTAGTTGTGGATCGTCGACTCGCCGGCCCGGGAGATCTCGAACTCGTAGTGGGTCTTGCCGTTCACCTTGATCGGGCCGAAGTTGCCGGCGGCGTCGATCGGCGTGGAGTAGACCGCCTTGTTCTTGGCCCGCTGACCGGTCTTCGAGTCGAGCTCGAAGACGCGCAGCGTGCCGCCGTCGATGCCGATGTTGTCGGGGAAGACCAGGGCGCGGCCCTTGACCGTCACCTTGTCGGGCTTCTCCGGGATGACGTCGGTCGTCTCCGGCTCGTCGCCGAGGAGGAACTCGTAGACCTCCTGCGAACGCCTCCGCCGAGGTGGTCACCTCGGTGTGGGCCTTGTTGGCGAAGTAGACGTTCTCGGCGCCGACGATCGTGCGGGTCTGGTCGCCCTCGCCCCAGACCGCCAGCGTCCGTACGCCGCCCGGCTGGGCGTCGCTCGTGCGGCCGTCGAAGTTGACGTAGCTGCGCACCGAGGCGGCGCGCTCGGGGGTGGCGAGGTAGCTGTGCATGACCGTGGTTCCGCGCGAGTGGGCGAGGACGTCGACCTGGTCGGCACCGGTCTGCGCCTTGACGTTCGCGATGAAGCCGTCGAGGTCGGCGATCGCGACGTCGTTCGTCGAACCGCCGGTGTTGTACTCGTAGGCGAAGATCCGGTTCTGCGGGAAGCCGTTGCTGGTCAGCCGCATCGCGTTCGTCTCGAACTGCTGCGCCGAGCCAGAGTTGCCGTGCACGAAGATCACGGGGGTCGGCTCGTCGCCCTTGAGGCCCTTGGCGCCGGCGGCGGGGGCGAAGGTCAGCGCAGCGAGGGCGACGAGAAGGCAGGCGATCCTGAAGGCGGGCATGGAAAGAACTTAACCCGTGCGGCGGCCTGCAGTTGCGCTAGCCGACGGGCCCGAGCACCGGCTCGGATTCGCCGAATGCCCGCTCGCGGAGGTCCATCCGGTCCGCGATCTCCTCGCGGAACCGCTGGTATTCCTCGGCCGGCGGCAGCACCCCGTAGCGCTCGCGAGCCTCCGCGGGGGTCAGAGTCTCTGCCCGCTTCGGCGGGATGCCGAGCAGGACCGGGGCGGCGACGGAGACGGTGGAGGGGGAGAGGAGGCGAAGCGCCATGACCTGGAGTTTGGGGCTCAGCCGCGCGATCCGGAAGTTCAGCTTCATGACCGGCGTCACCGCCACGTCGATGATCCGGCTCTGTCGCAGGCCGCCCATCTTCCGCATCCAGCGCGGCATCGTCGCGATCGTCGCCGCTCGCAGGACCCGGCTGATCACCCACGTTGCCGGCTTGAGAATCCGGGGGACGGGGGGCAGCATCACGTCGGCGTTCAGCAGGTGCTCCATCATCGATTGCGCGGCCTCGGAGCCGGCGAGCTTCGGCCGCATCTCCGCGAAGTAGCGGCGGATCCCTTCACGGGTGCGGGGCACGTCGGCGGAGTCGCAGGTCTGCAGCTCGGCGGCGACCGCGCATTCCTCCCAGTAGCGGTTCTCGTCCTCCTCGGAGAGGCGGCCCGGCCCGTAGCGCTCGTAGGCGTAGAGGATGGAGTGCCAGGCGGTCAGGTGGATCCACAGCTGGGAGTGCCCGTCGTTGGCGTCGTAGGGGTTGCCGCTGAGCGGCTCGGTGCCGACCGCCTTCGCGTGGACCTTGACCAGGACATTGGACGCCGTCATCGCCGAGCGGGTGTCGCCGAGCGAGACCAGGGCGAAGTAGCGAAGGGTTCTGTCGTACCGGGTCCTGGGCCGGTAGCGGACGGCCTCGGTCGCATCGACGGCGGCGATCAGCGCGGGGTCGAGCTCCTCCACGACGACGGCGCGCTGGAAGCCGACGGTGAGCGAGGTCGGGTAGGTCCAGACCCGCCAGGTGACCGAGTCGGGACCGAAGAAGCCGTGGTCCTCGTGGGGTTCGAACGGCATGTCCCGCAGAATACTACTACTCGGTAGGAAATGTGGCGCTTCCCTCAGCGGCCGCGCCGGCCCGACCGCTTGGGCGGTGAGACATTGCCGACCAAATCGGAGACGACGACCCAGCGGGCGACCTTCTTGCTCGCGACCGTGGTGCGCGGCTCGAACGAGATCTCCCGGAAGGGGCCGTCGCGCTCTGGGCCAACCAGCAGCTCGGAGAGGCCGGAGCCGTCGTCCGCTGCGACGACGCGGAGGATCCAATCGCTCTTCCCGCGGGCGATCCGTGCCGAGCTGACCTTCGGGCGGCCGCGGTCGAGCCGGATCTCGTCGCTCTCGACTCCATGGTCCGAGCCGGGGAACCTCACGAAAACGCGGCGACGCACGCGGTCGGGATCGCGCGCATCGAGGCGCCAGTCGAGCTGCTTCAGGCCTGAGCGGAACCGCTGGGACGCCACGAAGCCGGCGTTGTTCGCGATCTCGACCTCGGTAGTGCCCGCGGGCTCGTCGACCGAAAGGATGACCTCCGGGGAGCGTGTGTAGCGGGCGCCGCCGTTGATCCTGACCCCTGGGCCCCCGGTCGGCTCGTTGGAGAGCGGAGGGCTGTTGCCGCCGCCCCGGGGCGGCGGGCCGGGATCCTGAGCCGCCGAGACCCAGACCACGAGCCCATTGTTCTCGGGGGTGGCGGTGACGCGCTGGACCCGCTCGTTCCCGCGATCGGCGACGACGACGGAGGTCGTGGTTCCGTTCACCTCCTCGACCGAGTCGAGGGCGACCGCCCGGTCAAAGCGCCCGGGGGGCGAGCCGGTCCCGCCGAACGCGAAGAGCTCCGCGAAGGAATCCGGCGCCGGCGAGCCGAAGGCGTAGATCCGGTTCGCGTAGCCGGGATCCGGGTTCGCGGTCTCGGAGACGAGGATGCGACTCTCGCCGGCGCTGCCGCTCAGGTGCACGTCATCGGGGCTGCCCGTGTGGGTGATCGGGGCGGCGTCCCCGATCTGCCGGAGCGTCGTCAGGTCGAACAGCCTGATCGCCTGGCTGCGCGGTTGGGTCACGTACAGGGCCTGTGAGCCGGCTGGCGCCCGCCTGCAAGGAGGGCGCGGCGATGCCGTGTGGCCAGTAGACGTCCGCCGACTCGGAGGGAGGCGTGCCGGCGCCGGCGGGCGGCAGATCCGAAAGCGCGACGCGCTCGATCCTGTGGGCGCAGGGGTGCGCCACGTAGACCGCGCGGTCGGTCACGTCGATCCCGCCCTTCGCCGCCGGGGCGGGATCCTCCGCGTCCTCGCAGGGACCCAGCCGGAAGCCGCGGATGAACTCTCCGGCGCGGCTGAACTCCTGCACGCGCCGGTTCGCGTCGAGCACCCAGACCTGGCCGCCGTTGGAGACCCCGGCCGCCGGTGCGACGTCCATTGCGACGATCGGGCCCATTGAGCCGATCACGTCCTCGACCTGGGTCTGCCAGCCGGCAAGTGGCGCTCCGTCAACCGCGCGGTAGCGGCTGACCGCCCCGCTTGCGAACCCGGCGTAGACGATGCCGTCGCTGTCGGTGGCGACCGCGGTCGGCCCCGCGGCGGGCGACGCCGTGGGCCAGGCAAGCGCCGCCGCGGCGATCGCGGCCGGCAGGAGCCAACCTCTCCTCGCCCTCACGGGCATTCCGATCCCGCGCAATCCCTGGCGTCCGCGGCGAGGCGGCGGAGCTGGTCGACGGACGACGGCGGGTTGCCCTTCGCGGCGAAGGCGTTTCGCAGCTCGAAGGGGTCGCGGTCCAGGCGGTAGAGCTCCTCCGAGAGCTTGTTGTAGGACTCGCCCCGGAAGCTCCGGATGTAGTGGAGGTGGTTGGTGATGACGCCCTCGAAGCGCGGCCATTCCCGGCCGGCGAGGCGTTCGGTATAGAGGTACGGGCGCTCTTCTCCGGAGAGGAGCGAGCGGCCGTCGACCTGATAGCCGGGGTCGACTCCGACGGCCTCGTAGATCGTCGGAGCGATGTCGATGTTCGCCACGATCTCGTCGGCGTCCACCCCCGCGGTGACGTGGCCCGGCCAGCGCATCAGCATCGGGATCTGGATCGCCTCGCGATACGGCATGTGCTTGCGCGCGAGGCCGCCGTGCTCGCCCGCCATGTAGCCGTTGTCGGAGAGGAAGAAGGCGAGGGTCTCCTGGTCCTCGTCCGTCGCCTCGAGGGCGGCGAAGATCTGACCGACCATCTCGTCGACCGCGAGCATCTCGCGCCGGGACTCGCGCTCGAACGAGATCTGGTCGCGGTATCGGCGGAAGTCGAACCCGCCGGCCGTCGTCCGGGGCTTCCTCTTCACCACCTCGCGGACGAAGCGCGGCTTGTCGGAGATGTCCCGTTCGATCTGGCCCGGCGTGATCGGCGCGGGCACGGGCGCGTTCTCGAGCTCGGGATCGGTGAGGAGTGGGGTGTGGGGCGCGCGCGTGCCGAGCCAGAGCATCCAGGGCTCGTCGTCGGCTGCCTCGGACTCGTCGATGAAGTCGACCGTCTCGGAGGCGAGATCGTCTTCGGCGGTTCGCGCGTGCTCCCACTTCATCGTGACCTGGTCGAAGTTCGGGGGAACCTCGCCCGCCTGCCAGGCGTTCGAGAGCTTGCCGATCATCCCCGTCCGGTAGCCCAGTCCCTCGAGCACGGCGGGGACGGTGCGCGAGTAGTCGAGCGGATCTCTCGAGGAGTTGCGGATGACGCCGTGGTTGTGCGCGTAGAGCCCGCTCATGATCGATGCGCGCGAGGGGCAGCACAGCGGCGTCGTCACGTACGCGCTCGTGAAGGAGACGCCCTCGTGGGAGAACGCCCGCTCGGTCTCGTCCATCACGTCCATCGTCGAGACGCGCTGGTCGTCGGTGACGATGATCAGGATGTTCGGCGGCCGCTCGGGGTCCTGGGCGTGCGCGTGCTCGCCGCCCGCGATCCTTCCGGCGACCACCGCGACGGCGAGCGCAACCAGTGCGATTGCGAGCTTCGCCCTCATCAGTGTTGAGTTCAGCGGTGGGTTGGGGAAATCCTGCCGGACGGAGAAGGCAGCCGAGCCGTGCTCAGCTCACCTTCTCGCAGTCCCCGCTCACCTTGTCGCGGCGATCGGCCTTGACGGTGTCGACCTGCGGGCCGCAGCTGATCGTGTCCTTCTTGCCGTCTTCGGCTTCGATCGAATCCTGGCCGAAGCCGCCGGAGATGTCGTCCTTGCCGCCCTCGCCGTCGAGGATGTCCACGCCCGTTCCGCCCAGGACCGTGTCGGCGCCGTCGCCGCCGAAGACCGTGTCGGCGCCGTTGTTGCCTCCGACCTTGTCGTCGCCGGCGTCGCCGCTCACCTCGTCTGCGCCGTCGCCGCCGTTCAGCTGATCGTCGCCGTCGCCGCCGCAGAGGATGTCGTCGCCGCCCAGCGAGTTGATGATGTCGTCGCCGTCGGTCCCGCAGAGGTCGTCGCGGAGCTCGGTCGGGCCGGCCGGAGCATTGTTCGATGCGCCTTCCTCCTGGCTATCCGCCGCGCCGGTGCAGTCGCGGTCGTTCGGGAAGTCGCTGGCGCCGTCGCCGTCGTTGTCTGCGCCGTCGTCGCACGCGGGCCCGTTGGCATTCCGCTCGGACGAGTCGGTCACCGAGGTGCACCCGGCATCACCGCTTCCGGAGGGCGCGAAGTCCGCCGCGCCATCGTTGTCGTTGTCGACGCCGTCGTCGCAGGCCGTTGCGCTGGTCCGCTCCTCCGGGTCGTTGGGCGATGCGCAGCCGGGATCCGCGTTCGGGCCGGCGCCGAAGTCGGTCCGCCCGTCGCCGTCGTTGTCGATGTTGTCGTCGCAGGCGGGACCGGTCGAGTTCCGCTCGCTGGTGTCGGTAACCGAGGCACAGCCGGAGTCGCCTCCGGGGCCGGCGCGGTAGTCGATGGCATTGTCGCCGTCGTTGTCGATGCCATCGTCACAGGCGGGACCGCTCGCGTTCCGCTCGTTGTTGTCGGACGGCGAGGCGCAGCCCGGGTCGCCGCCGGCGCCCTGGACGAAGTCCGAAGTCCCGTCGTTGTCGTTGTCGACGCCGTCGTCGCACGCGGCTCCGCCGGCGTTCCGCTCGTTGTCGTCGGAGACCGACGCGCAGCCCGTGTCGCCGCCGCCGACCACGAAGTCCGCATTGCCGTCGTTGTCGTTGTCGACGCCGTCGTCGCAGGCCGGACCGGTCGCGTTCCGCTCATTCGTGTCGCCGGGGCCCGAGCAGCCGGGGTCGCCGCCCGGTCCGCTCACGAAGTCGATCAGACCGTCGCCGTCGTTGTCCGTGCCGTTGTCGCAGGCATCGGTGCCCTTCTCGCTCGCGTCGGTCGGACCCGAGCAGCCCGGGTCGCCGCCGGGGCCCGAAACGAAGTCGGTGGTCCCGTCGTTGTCGTCGTCGTTGCCGTCGTCGCAGTCGGTGCCGCCGGCCTGGCGCTCAGAGCCGTCGTCGCCATTTGCGCACCCGCCGTCGCCGCCGGCGACGTTGCGGAAGTCCTGACGTCCCGTCGTTGTCGTTGTCGACGCCGTCGTCGCAGGCTGGACGAAGCGCGTCGCGCTCCGAGGCGTCATTGGCCGAGACACATCCGAGGTCGCCGCCACCGCCGTTCAGCGTGTAGTCGCTGGGACCGTCGTTGTCGTTGTCGGTGCCGTCGTCGCATGCGTCGCCGCCGGCCTGGCGCTCACCGGTATCGGTCGGCGAGGTGCAGCCGTCGTCCCCGGCGCCGCCCTGCTGGAAGTCGGGCGTACCGTCGTTGTCGTTGTCGTTCCCGTCGTCACAGACGTCGGTGCCGCGCTCGTTGGCATCGCTGGGTGACGCGCAGCCCGGGTCCCCACCCGGCACCGGCCTGAAGTCGTTGAACCCGTCGTTGTCGTTGTCGTTGCCGTCGTCACAGACGTCGGTGCCGCGCTCGTTGGCATCCGTCACCGAGGCGCAGCCGGGATCGCCGCCTGGACCGGGCCTGAAGTCGTTGAGCCCGTCGTTGTCGTTGTCGTTGCCGTCGTCACAGACGTCGGTGCCGCGCTCGTTGTTGTCGGTGGCGTTCGCGCAGCCGGGGTCGTTACTCGGCCCGCCGCCGAAGTCGATCCTTCCGTCGTTGTCGTCGTCGACGCCGTTGTCGCAGGCGATCGCCGCGTTCAGCTCGCTGTCGTCGGTCGGGCCGGAGCAGCCCGGATCGCCGCCTGCGCTCAGTCGGAAGTCCTTGGGCCCGTCGAGGTCGTTGTCCACGTCGTCATCGCACTCGTCGGCGGCCGCGTCCCGCTCCGAGGTGTCGGTGATGCTGGTGCAGCCGGGGTCGGAGACCCCGGGGATGGCTCCGAAGTTGTCGCGGCCGTCGTCGTCGTTGTCGGTGGTGTCGTCGCACGCGATCGTGCCGCGCTCCGAGGAGTCGGCGGGTCCGGTGCACCCGGTATCCGCCGGGAAGTCGTTGGCGCCGTCGGAGTCGTTGTCAGTGTCGTCGTCACACGCGTCGGTGCCCGTCTCCGAGGTGTCGGACGGTCCCGTGCAACCAGGGTCGCCGCCGCCGAGGCCGACGCCGATGTGGTCGATCTCGCCGTCATTGTCGTTGTCGAGGCCGTCGTCGCAAGCGATCGTGCCAAGCTCGGAGCTGTCCTCCGGTCCCGTGCAGCCAGGGTCGCCATTGGTGCCTGTGGCCTCGTAGTCCGACTTGCCGTCGCTGTCGTTGTCGAGGGAGTCGTCGCAATCCGTGCCCCCGGGCTCGCGCTCGTCGAAGTCGTCGGGAGCGGTGCAGCCCTGGTCCCCGGTCGGGCCCACGATGTGGTCAGTGGTCCCGTCGTTGTCGTCGTCGAGCCCGTTGTCGCAGGCGTCGCCGTTCACGGGGCCGCGCTCGGTGTTGTCCGTCGCGCTGGAGCAGCCGGGATCGGCCGGGAAGTCGGTGGTCCCGTCGTTGTCGTTGTCGACGCCGTCGTCGCAGGCCGGACCGGTGGTCGTGATGATGACCTGCCACTCGTCCAGAGACCCGCCCGCGCCTGCGAAAAAGTCCTGCACGTACAGGCTCCAAGTGCCGTTCGGCTGCAACCCGTCGAAGGTGGATCCGAGCGTCGGCCTTCCGCTCGTGCTCGAGTCGCCGGGATCGCCGTAGTTCTGCCCGATGGTCTGGAAGTTCGGTTGTACCGTCTCATTCGAGGTCGGCTTGTAGGTGTTGCCGTTGCCGAGCGTGCCGAATGTCGGGGCGTAGGTGCCCGCCGCGTCATCGAAGAAGACGTCAAAACTGGTGGCAGTGGACCCGATCCCCGCGCGTGAGAGGAGCATCAGCCTGTCGCTCGCCGTTCCACCCGGACCCTGGACGACGACGCCGACGTCGTCAGGTGTGCCGTGGGTGAAGCCGCGCAGGCCGACGCTCACGTTCGTGATCGTCCCGTTCATGCCGGTGACGCTGAGATCGGCGGGGTAAGGGGTGGCCGCGCCCTGGGCCGGGATCGTGATCGCGGCGTTGCTCTCGAACACCTGCTGCTCGGGAGCCGCGGAGGCGAGCGCAGGCATGGCGAAAAGCGCCACGACGGCGAGGACTGGCCCGACCAGAAGCCGTGCGAACCGACCCCGCTGCGCCCATGCACCGTCCGTCATGAAAACTCCTCCTCGCCGCCTATTACCGCACCCGCCCCATCCTGAGGCCGGCACCTGCCTCCGAAGCATCGTCCGATTGGCCGACGGGCGCATCGGGGCAAACTACGGATTCGGGCTGCCGCGGACTACGGAACGCGCTCGGCTGTTTTCCAGCTATTGGGAGGCTTGACGAGGTTCGTAGCGCCCGATCATCGTCTGCTTCTCGGTGGGGACGCCGACCTGGAATTGGCTCGAGGTGTCGGGGTCCTGGAGGAAGGCGGCCGCCTGTTGGAGCTCGGCGACGAGGTCGAGGCGCTGGTCGATCCGGACGCCGTCGTTGATCCGGACCTGCGTGTAGAGGAGGTCGGTCCCGCAGGAGGTCACCGAAGGTGACCGGTCGTCCTCACAATGTGAGTAGGCGAACTCGGGCTTCACCCAGCCCTCGGTGCCGTTGTCGGTCAGCCGGCGGACCTTGCCGGGGCCGGTGATCTCCCCGCTGCGGTCGCGGAGGACGCGGAAGTCGTAGAGGTCGTTGGCCTGCTGGAAGACCGGCTGGAGGAAGCCGAAGTAGAAGACCGGCAGGACGAGCGCGTAGTCGGCGTCGGCGGGGAGGCCGAGCAGCGTCGCGACCTGCGAGTAGTCGTTGAACGCGCCGGGATGGTCGCGGGTCGACATGAAGATGATCCGCTTCATGTCGGGGGTGAAGATCGCCTGCTCATCCCATGCCGGGTCCTCGGTGAGCTGGACGGGGTCGCACTCCTTCGCGCCCTTCGGCAGGTCGCAGAAGAAGAGCTCGTTGTTCATCGAGGTCCCGTTCGACTCGGTGTAGAGGAAGCCGGAGCCGTCGGGCGCCCACCACTGCGTCTCGTACCAGTGGCCGTTCGTCGGGCGGACGACCTGCTCGCTGGTGAGGCGCGGGCCCTCGGGGCCGTTCGTGCGGAAGCGGGCGACGCGGATGTCCGACTTGCCGTCGCCCTCCTCGGTGACGCGGTTCCAGTTGAGCGCGGTCCAGACGATCCGTTTGCCGTCGGGCGACCAGTAGGCGTGGAAGTTGTCGTGGCCCTCCTCGGAGGTCGTGAGCCGGACCGGCTCGCCGCTGCCGTCGCTGCGCACGGCCCACAGGTCGGAGCCCATGCCGCCGAAGCCGGGCGCGCCGACGGTCAGGTTGTGCCCGTTCCAGGAGTGGAAGAGGACCCACTTCCCGTGCGGCTGGGCGACCGGGACCATGTTCGGCCCCTGCATGCCGCAGGTCAGGCAGACCTGGTCGGAGCCGTCGAGGTTGGCCGTGTAGATCTGGTTCTTGGTGCCGTCGCCGGGGTCCGCGTGGCTGACCACGCGCCCGTCGGGCATCCAGTCGGGGGCCTGCTCGAAGGTGAAGGAGTTCTCGGTCGCCGTGAACTCGCCGCTCCACGGCGAGGCGGCGGGCGCGGCGGCCGGGACGGCCAGCGCGAGCAGGGCGGTTGCGGCAACGAGGCTGGTGCGAAGCAATGGTCCCCCCGGGGCCCTAGGAACGGTCGCAAAAGGGTACGCGGAGCGCTTAGGATCGGCGCCAGTTCAATCGCCGCCACGTCAGGTGATCCAACTCGGCCGCTGAAACGCAGAACTCCGTGATGGAACCCCGAGACATCCCCGACCGCAAGAACTGGACGCAGGACCTCCGCCCCTATCTGGCGGTCGACCGCGGCGCAGCCTGACCCAGATCGCGGGAGTCGTCATCCCGTATCTGGCGATCTGGGTCCTCGTCGTGATCATCCAGCCGGGCCCGTTGCTCGCGGTGGGGATCGGCCTGCTGGCGACCGTCTTCCTGATGCGGATGTACTCGATCTTCCACGACCTCACCCACAACTCGTTCTTCGAGTCGCGGAAGGCGAACCTCCGCTGGGGCTACGTCCTCGGCTTCCTGATCTTCACCCCGTATCGCTGGTGGCAGCGCCAGCACAGCCTCCACCACGCACACACGGGCGACCTCGAGCACCGGGGGATCGGCGAGATCAACACGATGACCGTCGCCGAGTACGAGCGCGCGTCGTGGCTGCGCCGGCTCGGCTACCGCGCCTACCGCAACCCCGTCCTGATGCTGCTCGTCGGCCCGGCCCTCGTCTTCCTCTTCGACCGCCGCTTCCCGCAGCGGGGAATGACGAAGCGGATCCTTCTGAGCGTGGTGGTGACGAACGTCGCGCTCGTCGGCTGGGCGATCGGCCTGAGCGCGCTCGTCGGCTGGCAGACCTTCGTGATCATCACCGCCACGACGCTGGTCGCCGCCGGCGTGGTCGGGGCCTGGATGCTCTACGTCCAGCACCAGTACGAGGACACCTACTACCAGGCGCCGGGCGAGTGGCAGTTCGAGCTCGCCGCGCTGCAGGGGAGCTCCTACCTGCACCTGCCGCGCCCGTTCGCCTGGATCGTCGGCAACGCCAACTTCCACCACGTCCACCACCTCAGCGCGAAGATCCCGAACTACCACCTGCGTGCCGCGCACGAGGAGCAGCCGATCTTCCGGGACACCCCGGTGATCACGATCCGCAGCAGCCTCGAGTGCTTCCGCCTGAAGCTCTGGGACGAGGAGTCGGAGTCACTCGTCCGCTTCTCCGCCGTCCGCGAACGAGCGCGCGCCGGTAGGCCGACGCCGCCTGAGACGGCCGTCGCGAGCTGAGCTCGGCGCCGGGCAGGCCGCCGGAGCCGAACCCAACGCGTCGCCCGCGTCCAGCGAGCCGGTCGTCACCAGCGCCGAGCCCGGCGCCGGGCCGCCCGGCTGGCCCCACCAGTTCCGCTCGGCGCTGACGGCGTAGCCGAGGACGAGGGCTGAGCGGGCGGCGCCTCCCAGGCAGTTGCCGCCGGTGCTGCCGAGCGGGCCGCCGCCGAGGTCGATGGCGGTCTCCGTGGTTGTGCCGAGTTCTTCGAAGGTGACGTTCGCCAGGCCAGATCCGACTCCGGTCGCGCCGCCGAGGTCCGAGTTCTCGACCTTGACCGAGAGCCGGTCGAGCGCGGTCTCGTTGCCGACCCGCAGGTTCGCTCCCTGGTTGCCGGTGAACTTCGCGCCGGAGACCTCGAGGTCCAAGAGGCGGGTCGAGCCCGAGCCGTTCGCGACCGCCGAGCCGAAGGTGATGCCGTTGTTGGCGCAGCCGGTGAACTCGCCGCCCGTGATGTCGGTCTCGATCACGTTGCCGGCGCCGCCGCTGGCCGCGATCACGCAGTCCGCGTTGTTGCCGGGAATGACCACCGTGTTGCCGATGCCCGAGCCGGCGAAGCCGAGCGTGTCGGTGGCGCGGACGTCGACGAGCCGAAGCCGCATCGTCGAGTTCGTGCCGAGGGCAAGCTGCTCGATCCCGTCGCCGGTCGCCCGGTCGAAGCTCGAGTCCTCGACGACCACCCGCGAATCCGAGCCGTCGCCCATGGTCACGTACTCCAGGCCGTTGCCCGAGAAGCCGCCGAGGCCGTTCGGGTTGGTGTAGGTGTTGCGAGTGACCCGTACCGTCATCGCCGAGGTGTCGACCGGGTTCACGAACACTCCCTCGCTGTCCGCGCCCTCCGGCCCCGCGAGGTCCTCCTCGTTGCCCAGGTTGGTCTGCGTGTTGCGGTCCAGCCGCGCCTTCAAGCTCGAGTCGTCGCGCGTCTGCATCCCGAACGCGAGCACCGACTCCAGGTCCGGGCCCTGGCGCAGGTCGGCGACCGCGTTGCGACGGACGGTGGCGCGGTAGTCGCCGCTGCCGCTCATCCGCAGGTCGATCCCGTCGCCGCACTCGGCTCCGCCGACACGGTTGCCGGCGATCGCGACGCGTCCCTTCCCGCTGTCAGCGTCGACCATGATCGCCGCCCAGCCGTTGTGGAGACCCTCGGAGATCGGGATGCCCGCGCCCGGCGCCGTGGTCGGCACCTGGAACGGCGGGATGTGGAAGCCGGGGGTGCAGGAGGCGTTGTGGCCGCTGATCACGTTGCCGCGGATCCGAACGCGGTCGACGTTGAGGCCGTAGATGCCGCCGCGGCTAGCGCCCTCGATCACCAGGTTGCGGACGGTCGCGCCATCGGCGAGGCGCACGGCATCACCCTCCAGCCGCTCGGCGGCCGTGTTGGTGAGGCGCGGGGCGCGCTTCGCGCCGAGCTTCGAGCGCACCGGCGGGCCCGCACCGATCAGCCGCTGGCCGGCGGCGAGCCCGATGCCGCCATCGAGCGTCTCGGCCGAGCGCAGGACGACGACCCTGTCGCCGGGGCCAGAGGCCGCCTCGGCATCGGCTAGCGAGGCGAAGGGCGAGGGCCGCGACCCGTCGCCACCGGCGTCAGTACCCGCCCGGACGAACCAGCTGTCGGCTGCGGCCGCGGAGCCGGGGAGTGCAAGCGCGATCGCCGCAGCGATGGGGAGGAGGCTCCTGCGCATGGAGGACTACTTCGCGCCGGTGGGCTTCGGCGGCTTGAAGCGCTTCACCTGGCCGCCGGGCCGCTCGTGGACCGGCAGCTCGAGAACCAGCTTGCGAACCGCGATCTCGAACTCGCTGTTCGGCGCCTGCATGTAGGGGGTGTCGCGGCCGAGCAGCTCGAGCTTCGGCACGTGGCCCGCGGCGAAGTGCCAGCCCTGCGGGTGGAGCTGGAAGGTCTGGCGACCGCTCGGTCGCGGCCTGTAGATCGAGTGCTGGACCATCGTCTGACTGCCGTCGGGCCCGACGTCCCACAGGCGAGCAGAGACGTGAGGGAACTCGCCGGTCACGTCCATCCGCGCCGTGATCGTCGGCGAGCCGACGAGCGTGTAACCCTCACCCTCGGCCGGAGCGCCGCGGTACGTGGCGGCGCCCGGATCGTCGCCGCCACCGGTGGTCGGGCAGGCCCCGCCGGCGAACGGATCGGTGAGCAGGCCGTTCTCGGTGCTGCCTCCCGCGGCCCCGAAGGCCTGCGGCTCGGCGCCCTTCACCCGCACCTCGCCCGGATGCTGCGCCTTCCAAGTCTTTGTCTCGAACGGGCCGAGCACCGGCGCGCCGTTGCACCCCTGCGTCGTTGTCACGACCTCGTCATCGGGCGGGTCGACGGTCTTGTCACCCATCAGGTAGCGGTCGAAGAGCCGGTCGCGTGCCTCGTCGGCGATCGTGGACTCCCCGACCAGCGAGCCGCGCGGATGAGCGAAGCCGGCACCGAAGACGAGCCCGATCTTCGACTTCGGAAAGCGGTTCTTCGCCCGCGCGTAATAGGCGAGCGCCTGGTCCGGCGGCATGATGTCGTCGATGAAGCCGTTGTAGATGACGAGCGGCGCCGGCTTCACGCGCTCGGAGCGCGGCAGATGGTCCTGGACCGAATAGGAAGAGCGGTAGCGGCGCATCTCGGTCAGGATCCGCTCGGAGATGGCGGGGTCGTAGGGCGGCCCGGCGTCGAGCTCGGTCTTCCAGGTCTGAATGTCGGCGCTCGGGTCGGCGCCAGGCGGCGCGTAGTAGCCGGGCAGGCCGACTGCGAAGAGGCCCTGGAGGTAGGAGTACTTGGTGATCCCCGGCTCGGTGCCGTACGGGTTGTTCGGCAGATAGTCGAGCTTGCGGCCGGTGGGCGCGAGCGCGTAGGCCAGGTCGGACCAGCCGATCTGCGGTGCCGCCGCGGCGATCCGCATCGGCGTCCCGGCGGGGCTCTCGAACGGGACGAGGTCGCCGTCGGGCATCATCATCCGGTTCCGCAGGGTCGCCAGCATCAGCGACTGGCCGCCGCCGTAGGACGAGCCCGTGGCCCCGATCCGCTTCGGCGCAACGAGGCCCTCGTCGACCAGCAATCCCGCCAGGTACTGGCTGTCGCGAACCTCGTAGCGCGCATCGGCGAGGTGGATCCAGCCCTCTTCGCAACCCGCGGTCCGCGAGGCGACGACGCCGCAGGAGAAGCCCTGGCCGCGAGCCGAGTAGGCGATCACCGCATAGCCCTGCTTGGCCCGCGCGGTCGGGTACTCCCCTCCCGGGAAGGTGCCGAGCTTCGTCACCCCGAAGCCATGCAGGCCGATGATCAGCGGATCCGGCTTGCCGTCGTCGGGCGGCAGGTAGATGTCGACGTCGAGCGGCAGGCCGTCCCAGCTGGGCACGCGGGCGAGCTGCGTCCCGGTGCAAACAGTGATGCCGCCGTCGCCCGCTGAGCAGGGCACGCCGAGCACGCTCGCCGGCGTCTGCGCCGACGCAGCGGCGGGGAGGGCGAGCGCGACGAGCGCCGCCAGCAACGAGATCCGCCTCAACATGAAGTCGGGGCGGGGTTGCCGGCAAAGCGGTCGGCGAGGTAGAGGAGCGCCTGGGTCGCGCCGCTCGCGACGAGCGACACGTGCTCCGAGGCGGGGTCGCGGACGAACTGGACGGAGACGCCCTCGGCGCAGTACTTCGCGACGAGCTCGTCGACGGCCTTGATCGGGATCAGCTCGTCGAAGATCGCGTGGTAGATGTAGAGCGGGGCGGTCGGGGTCGCCTGGCCCAGGTGGTTCTTCGCAAGCACGCGCTTGATCCGCGGGAGAGAAAGGGGGTCGGGAACGATGGAGACGTCGGCGATCCGCGTGAATTGTCCCTCGCTCGACATTTCGCTGACGCACATGTCCGAGATCCGGTCGTAGAGGGCCTTCCCCTCCTCGTTCAGGAACTCACGGACCCGCATCCCCGGGTAGGCGCGCTCGATCCCCTGTGCGGCGCCGAAGAGGATGCCGGCGAACGGGCCGCCGTCGATCTGGCGCGCGACCGCCTCGATGTCGGGCGGTACGCCGCCGGCGGCGACACCGTCGATGTGGAGCTTCGGCGCGTAGGCGGGTGCGAGCTCCGTCGCCCAGGCGGTAGCGAGGCCGCCGCCCGAGTAGCCCCAGATCCCAACCCGCGTCTGCTGCTTGCCGAGGCCGGCGGGTGCGAAGCGCTGTGCTGCACGGATCGAGTCGAGCACCGCGTGGCCCGCCTGGCGGCCCGCGCCGTACTGGGACTCAGGGCCCTGGTAGTCGGGCGCGACGACCGCCCAGCCGCGGGCGAGCGCCTGCTGGATCAGCGGGATCTCGCGCTCGGAGCCGGTGCGCAGCGTGTACGAGGGCGCGCACTGGGTGCCGAGCGAGTCCTCGGCGGTCTGGTAGGAGACGAGCGGCAGCCGGCCGCCGACCGGAGCGGGAGCCATCGGCAGGATGATCGTCGTCACCGTCGCCTCCGGCCGGCCCTTCGCGTCGGTCGTGCGGTAGAGCAGCTGCCAGGCGTCGTTCGGCTGCGGCTGGCCGCTCGCGGTGAAGACGGTCTCGCGCGCGCCGAGCACAGTCCCGGGCTTCTTCTTCGCGAGGTCCTTCGGCGCCGCGTAGAACGGGTCGGCGTCGGGATCGATGGGTGGCTCCTGCGCGGCTGCGGAGGCGGGGAGGAGGCAGGCCGCGGCGGTCAGCGCGAGCGCCGCCCGCCGGGCGAGCGTCAGCACGTGACGGGCTTGGCTTTACGCGGGTCGAGCGCGTTCAGGAACAGCTGGGTGACGACCGGGTCGAAGGCGACCGCGGCGTGCTCCGAGACGTCCGCGGGGCAGACGTCCTGGACGACGATGTTCTCGCCGCCGTCCGCCATCAGCCCGCTCGTGTACGGGATCACCAGCTCGTCGTAGGTGGTGACGATGTTCGTGTGCTTGATCCCGGGGATCGCCTCGCCGTCGGCGTTCAGCTCGTTCATGTAGTCGGACCCGCGCAGGAATTGCGGGCACGAGGCGCAGACGCTCGAGACGGTGTCGATCATCGCCTGTGAGAAACCGAGCTGAGCGCCGATGTCGCGCAGGTAGGCCGCGCCGCCGACCTCGGTGCCGCGCCAGAGCGGCGTCAGCGCGATGAAGCGGCGGACGAACTTCGTTCCGCCGCGGCGCTCCAGATACCAGCGCGGCATCACCGTCCCCTCGGAGTGGCCGATCAGGTCGACTCGGCGGGCACCGGTCGCGGCGAGGACCTTGCGGACGAACGCCTTCAGCTCCTTGGAGCTCTCCTCCATCCGCTTCAGGCCGGCGGGACGGTAGGGCCAGCCCATCGTGCGCTCGTCGTGGCCGTAGCTGAGCGCGAAGACGCAGTAGCCGGCGTCGGCGAGCCGCGGAGAGTTGTAGGACCAGTTGGCGCTCATGTTGGCGCCGAGACCGTGCAGAAGGACGACCGGCCGCGGGTGCGCCGCGGTCGGCTCGCACTCGAAGTCGTTGGCGCCGGGCGGCGAGGCCTCTTCCTCAGCGGCCATCGCCGGGCTGGCGCCGAGGACGATGGAGAGCAGCGCGAGGAGGGCGGCGATCGCATGGATCGTCCCCCTCAGTCCCCTCTTCGCGCGGCTCTCCATCACCCTCGTCGAGTAATGTACCATACGTTTCACAACTCATGGCCAGTTCCGTCGAGACCGATTCCAAGCCGCTTCCCAAGGGCCCGCACGCGCTCTCGCGCGAGCAGGTCGCGGAGTCGCAGCGGGAGCGGCTGAAGCGGGCGCTGACCGAGCTGCTCGCCGAGGGCGGCTACTCGAAGGTGACGATCGGCGAGCTGGCAAAGCGGGCCGGCGTCTCGCGCGCGACCTTCTACGAGCACTTCGACGGCAAGCAGGAATGCCTGATCGCCGCGTACGACGACTTCGCCGACGGACTGCTCCAGGCGATCGGCGCAGGGATCGACGAGCGGACCGACTGGGACGAGTTCGTGGCCGCGGCGCTCGACGGATACCTCGGTCAGCTGGAGGACGACCCGGCCGCCGCACGCGCGTTCATCGTCGAGATGGACGCTGCGGGGAACGGCGCCCGCGAGCGCCGGCGCCAGGCGATGCACGGCTTCGCGGCGGTGATCCATCAGCGACACCTGACGATCCGCGAGCACGACCCGAGCCTCGGTGAGCTCTCCGAGCGGGTCTGGCTCGGGCTCGTCCTCGGTGTTCGCGAGCTGGTCCACGAGCGCCTCGAGGACGAGGACCGGCCGAACCTGCGAGCGCTCGGCCCGGATGTGATTGTCTGGCTGACCGCGATGGTCGCCGGCGCGGGGGCGGCCGCCGCTCCCGCTGGATGAGCTCGATCGTCACAACTCCCGATCACGAGGTCGCGATCATCGGCGCCGGCTTCAGTGGCCTGGGCGTCGCCTCGGCGCTGCGCCAGAAAGGGATCGAGGACTTCGTCCTCCTCGAGCGCGCCGCGGACATCGGCGGCACCTGGCGCGACAACACCTACCCGGGGATCGCGGTCGACATCCCGAGCCTCTCCTACCAGTTCTCCTACGACCTGAACCCGGGCTGGTCCCAGTTCTTCGCCCCGGGTGCGGAGGTCAAGGCATACGCCGATTCCTACGCGGACCGCAACGGGCTGCGGGGGAAGGTCCGCCTCGAGAGCGATGTGACCAAGCGGGAGTGGGACGAGGAAGCTTGCCTCTGGCGGCTGGAGGTGAACGGCGACCGTGAGCTGACGGCCCGCTTCGTCATCAGCGCGATCGGTGCCTTCGTCGACCCGAAGCCGTCCGGAATCGACGGGCTGGAGGACTTCAACGGCAAGCTGATCCACTCGGCTCGCTGGGACCACGACTACGACCTGACCGGCAAGCGGGTCGCGATCGTCGGCACGGGGGCGAGCGCGGTCCAGATCATCCCTTCGATCGCCCCGGAGGTGGCGCGACTTGACGTCTACCAGCGCACGCCGATCTGGGTCTCGCCGAAGTTCAACCCGCCGATCCCGGGCGTTGTGAAGCGGCTCTTCGCCCGCGTCCCGTTCGTCCAGCGGCTGGCGCACCGGATCGCGAACGAGGTCGTCGACTTCTTCCTCGTCACGGTCGTCATCCACTACCGCCGCGCGCCTTTCCTCGTCCGCCTGGTCGAGGCCCACAACAAGCGGTTCATCGCCAGCCAGGTCCGCGATCCCGAGCTACGCAGGAAGCTGACGCCCGACTACAGCTTTGGCTGCAAACGACCGAGCGTCTCGAACAAGTACCTGCGCACCTTCAACCGCGAGAACGTCGACCTGGTCACCGACCCGATCGCGCGGGTGACGGCGGCCGGGATCGAGACCGCTGACGGGCGCGAGCGGGAGGTCGACGTGCTCATCCTCGCGACCGGTTTCAGGCTCGCCTCCGACCCCGAGAACTACCGGCGCTCACCGGTCCGCGGCACCAACGGCTTCGACCTCGCGACCCACTACGAGCGCAACCGGCTGAAGGCGTACGAGTCGATCAGCATGCCCGGCCTGCCGAACCACTTCATCATCTTCGGGCCCTACGGATTCACCGGCGGCTCGTGGTTCACGCTGGTCGAGATCACGTCGCGGCACATCGTCCGGGTGATCAGCGAATGCCGCCGCCGGGGTGCCACGCGGGTGGAGATCACCCCGGAGGCGACCGATCGCTTCCACGCGATGGTCGAACGGCGCATGCCGGACTCCCTCTGGTTCAACGCCGACTGCACGCGGTCGAACAGCTACTACTACGACCACCACGGCGACGCCCCGTATCTGCGGCCGACATCCTCGGCGGCGGCGCGGAAGGCCAGCAAGGGCTTCCCGCTCTCCGACTACGCGTACGCGGCCTAGGAGGGGTCAGACCCCTTCACGGTTTGCTCACGATCCCGTGGCTCGTCGAGCGGGTGCAGGTCGGGTGTTCCGCCCGTCCAGACCTCCTCGGGGGCGGGCGGGCCGAAGCTCGGCGTCGCGTCGCGGTCGTCCGCGCCGGCGCGGCGCATGTGGCGGTACCAGCGGTGGTAAAGGGGTGCCGCCAGGACGGCGAGCCCGGTGAGGACGATCAGGCCGGCGAGTAACCACAGGTGCGCCTCGAGCGGGGCGCTGTCGGAGGCGACAAGGGCCGCGAGGCCGGCGAGCACGATCGAGAGCCCGATCCCGACGTAGTAGTCGAGCGGGAAGCGCCAGATCCACGGCACCTGGAACCACCAGACGTTCTCGCGCTTGAACCGCCTGACCGTGTAGGCGGGATTCATCACGAACCAGCAGTAGTCCCAGATCACCGCCAGCGCGAAGAAGATCGCGAGCTGGCCGAGCTCGGCCTCGACGCTCCAGTCGAGGCCGAAGCCGAACGGCAGGTGGACGATCACCAGCGGGATCGTGAAGGCGAAGACGTGGTAGCCGGTGAGCGGTCGGTGGCCCATCGCCAGCCCGTAGACGGCGCCGACCTTGCCCTTCTTCAGATACCAGGTCGGCAGCCGCTCGGCCCAGCCGTGGCCGCCCTCGATCTCGATCTCGATGCAGCCGAGCCCGAACGCCCACAGCCAGAGCAGGACGATGCGCGCGATGTCGAGCTCATCGGTGATCGGCGCAGCCTATGCGCCGTGAGCTACTCCTCGGAGTGGATCGACAGGATGTTTCCGGCCGGGTCCTTGAACCAGGCGATCGTCGGACCCGGGTTCTCCTCGTCCGGGCGTGCGATCCCCTTCTCATCCTGGTTGAAGCCGTCGTACTTTTCGAGTTCGACGCCTCGTTCGATGAGCTCGTCGACCGCCGCATCGACGTCGTCGACCGGGAAGTTGAGGATCGTGTAGTTCGCCGGCTGGTGGTCGTCCTTGCGGTAGACGAGCGTCGGCCGGTCGCCGCCGGCGAGGCCGAGCTCGATCAGGTTGCCCTCCATCAGGGTCGAGACGTTCAGCCCGAGCGTCTCCCCGTAGAACTTCGTCGCCTCATCGAGATCAGGGACGGCGAAGCCGCTGTAGGCCTTGTCGCTGTCGATCATCGTTCCCTCCTCTTTCGGGTTCGTGTGTATAGACCCGGTACCCGGCGCGGACTCATCGGTCCGACCTTATTCTCCTGGAATGACAACGCCGAATCCTCCGCTTCGCGTCCGGTTCGGCTCGATCTCATCTGCATGAGATGCGCGCATTCGCCGGCGGTCTCGCCGCCGCCCTCGTACTTGCGCTCGCCCCGGCCGCCGTGGCCCAGGACCCGACGCAGCCGGTCGAGGAGGGGGCGATCGAGCAGAGCTGCCGAACGCTCACCGGAGGCACCGCCGGCATCCCCGACCAGGTCCCGGCCGAGAGCGGGGGCCCGCTGCCGGCGAGCTGGCCGGAGGCACCCGCCGGACTACTGCCCGAACGGGTCTTCCTGCGCACGGAGACGGAGACGTTCAACCGCCTGTATGAGTTCGCCACTCGCGGCGGCACGATCTACGGCCGAACGCGCGATGGGGAGGAGGCATGGCGCGAGCTGCCGCTGCCCGCCTGTTTCGCCGGCCACGTCGATTCGATCTCGCTCGACGACGACGAGCTGGTCGCGCTCGACACTGCGCGGCGCATCTTCACGATGGACAACGTCCTCAAGGACGCCTCACTGTTCAACTGGACGTCGCGCTGGGGGACGCCGGTCTGGACCGGACCCGGCTACGCGCTGCCGGGCAGCCTGAAGGCGTGGTCGTGGTCGGTCGTCTCACCGCTGGAGGACAAGACGTGGACCGATCCGGCGGGGAACAAGACCGCGATCGGCGCCGGCAAGGTCTCCCACATCTGGGGCCTGCGCTCGGGCGGGCGGCGGCTCACCTTCTGGGACCCGTGGCTGCCGCTCGACGAGAGCTATGAGATGTGTGGGCCACACCGCGGCCGCTTCCGCGCCGTCAACCTGAGCGCGTCGGGCTCCTACGTCTTCATCGTCGGCCGCCACGGCGACCTGTTCACCCGCTTCTACGACTTCGACATCTCCGGGCACGACCCGGTCTTCTTCACCTACTCCTACGAGGACCAGACCGGCAACGGCGACGGCTCGCCGATCCAGCTGCCCGCCGAGCCGTGGACCGAGCAGCCGAAGATCCCCGGCGAGATCACCTCGTCGATCTCGATCCACAAGACCGGCGTGGACTCGCTCCACCGGATCCTCCGGGTCGAGGGACGTCGCGGGGGCGAGACCGGCTACTGGGAGCGCGACGTCGCCGCGCCCGCGGCGGAGGGTTGGAGCTTCACGCCGATGGGCGGGCCGCTGGCCGGCAAGCGGCTGAAGAATCCGCGCGCCGACACATCGAAGCTGCGCCTGGGCCGAAGCGAGAACACCCACTTCCGGATGCGAACGCCGGAGGCCCGCGCCGACCTCACCAACTTCAACGTCTACTGCTCGCCGGCGCGGCTGCGCGTGCGCACGGCGGAAGGCGTCGAGGAGCTCCGCCTCCACCACGTCGACGGCCTGCGCCAGCAGGTCCGCGGCCGCGGCCTGGACGACACCCCGCGCACCCAATACGGCGCGATCGAGGGCCCGCCGGGCGAGTTCGAGAAGGTCACGGTGCAGGCGACCCGCGAGCAGGTCGTGATCGAGGAGCGGGGCTGGGTGTTCGAGCGGGCCGGCGGTCGCTGACCTCTAGCCCGACCGGTCAATCCTTGCTGGAAGCGGATCTCCTCGATCGTCCGCTGGCGCCAGTCCGTTTCACCCACGAGCGATCCAGCCATTCCCTGATCTCGGCGAAGTCCAGATCGCGGATTCGACACGACGAGCGGCCGGAAGCATCCAGTCCTTGGCCCGGTCGAACATCGCCTTGCTGCGGCCAGGTGCTCGGGACTCGAGCTTGGAATCCGATCCTCACCGAGCTCGACCCGCCGTATCGATTTCGCCATCGCCTCATGGAGCGGGTCATATGCGAAGAAGAGATCGACCGGCGTTCGGTCCCACCACCAACGACACTGACCTTCCTCGTCGAAGCGGGGCATCTCCTTTTCTGCCGAGATTCCAAGCGGCTGCAGAGTGCGCGCCACTGCATCCAGTCGGTCGAATCAACGAACAGGTTGACGCTCGACGTCGTAGGTCGCGCGCGGTACGGCGTAGTAGGCCAGCGCGAGGGCGCCGCGAAAGCGTGCGGTATCCGCGCGCTCCCGAGGGCGCGATCGATGGCGACGACTTTTTCCGAAAGCGACAGGGTGTTCATTGGGCGATCGGCTCCAGTCGCGGGAACCGCCGCGACGACCGATGCTTCGGAGGCGGCAGGCGGTCCGTGAGCCCGAGCAGGTCTCGCAGCGCTTCACCTCGCCGTGCCGTCGGGACGCCGATCCACTCGGCGGCTTCGCGCTCAGCATCCGATACCTCCGCGTTGCCGCCGAGAAGTGAGCGCAGCACCCTTGCAACACCATCGGGATCTCGCCCCTCTCGTTCAACCGACACGATCCAAGTCGTCGCGGAACGCCATGCTCGCGTCGGCGCCATCGTCGGGGCACCTGCCGAACTTCCCGTCCTCGCCCTGTGGAGCTAGTGGTGTTCAAGGCGATGTTCAATCGCAGGGCGGGACTGGGGTGACGACCTCGAACAGGCGAGCGCGCGCGAGAGGTCTGACCTGGACGCTGTCCGTGCGAAGCTCGCGGAGTCGATCTGCTGGAGACGACGTAGGCCATAGCGGTTTCGCCCGCTTAACGAGACGATGCGACCGAGCCGAGCAACCATGAGCGCCGATCGACCCGCGTACTCCCGTCATCGTCGGTGCCGCGCAGCTGACCCACCGGCATGAGCCGGGCGGGGAGATGCGGGGGCCGCTCTCGCTTGCGACCGAGGTGGTGCGGCTCGCGGCCGAGGACAGCGGGGTGGGGGAGGGGCTCCTCAGTCGCGCCGACTCGGTCCGGTCGGTCGCTCCGACCTGTGCCCAGGTGACCGGTCTGGGCTCGCTGCTGGCCGCCGAGGTCGGTGCCGAGCCGCGCGAGACCGTGCAGACGGCCGTCTTCGGGGGCGACGGGCCGCAGATGCTCCTGAACGACACGGCCGAGGGGATCGCGGCCGGGGAGGTGGATGTCGCGCTGCTCGCCGGCGCCGAGGCGTTCGCGACCTTGCGTGCGGCGCACGCCGCGGGCGAGCCGCCGGATTGGCCCGAGCAGGGGACCGGCGAGGCGCCGACGCGGGTGATCGGAACCGACAAGGTCCCGGTCACCGACGCCGAGGCCGCGGCCGGGACTGGTCGCGCCGGTCAACGTCTACGCGCTGTTCGAGACGGCGCTCCGTGCCCGGGAGGGCACCGGCCGCGAAGAGCACCTCGACCGGATCGCGGCGCTGTGGTCGCGGTTCTCGGAGGTCGCGGCGCGGAATCCGCACGCCTGGCTGCCGCAGGCCCACGACGCCGCCGAGATCGCGACGCCGTCGCCGGCGAACCGGATCGTCTCGACCCCGTACACGAAGCTCCTCACCGCCAACATCGGCGTCGACCAGGCGGCCGCGCTGATCGTCACGAGCGCGGAGGCGGCCGAGGCGGCGGGCGTGCCGCGCGAGCGCTGGGTCTTCCCCTGGGCCGGCGCCGAGGTCCACGAGCGCTGGTTCGTCTCCGAGCGCGCCGACCTGGCCGCCGCGCCCGCACTCGGCGCCGCCGGGCGTGCAGCGCTCGAGCACGCAGGGGTCGGGATCGACGACGTCGGCCTGGTCGACCTCTACTCCTGCTTCCCGATCGCGGTCCAGATCGCCGCCGCCGAGCTCGGGCTCCCGCTCGACGACCCCGCCCGCCCGCTCACCCTCACCGGCGGGCTCACCTTCGCCGGCGGCCCCGGCAACGACTACTCGATGCACTCGATCGCGACCGCGGTCGCGCGCCTTCGCGACGAGCCCGAGGCCGTCGCCCTGACCACCGCCGTCGGCTGGTACATGACCAAGCACGCGGTCGGCGTCTATTCAGGCAGTCCGCCCGAGAACACCTTCCGCCGCTTCCAGGTCGAGCCGGAGCTGCCGCCGGCGCGAGAGGTCGCCCTCGACGACCCGGGCTCGGACGCGACGATCGAGGCCTACACGGTGGGCTACGGCCGCGAGGGCAAGCCGGACGGAGCGGTCGTCAGCGCCCTGACGAGCGACGGCGAGCGATCAATCCTCCGAGCGGACGACGAGGTGACCCTGGACGCACTCGTCGACGGCGACCCGTTGGGCCACCCCCTCGCCGCAGATCGGCATCGGCTGACCGCGCGAACGTCCGCAAACCCCACGCTTTCTGCGGGTGTTTGCGGACGTTCGCGTGGTTCGCGCGACCTCACGTTTCCCTGCTTGCCGCCGTTGTTCAGGTATGAAAACCCTTACGAACACCACAAACCCTCCACACCACCATCCCCAGCCCAATCGGCCCACTCCTCCTCTCGGGCCGCGAGGACGCCATCACAGGCCTCTACATGCAGGGCGGCCCACGCCCGTTCCGCATCCCGAGCACCTGGCAGGCGGCGACCGAGCCCTTCATCGACCGCAACCGAGCAGCTGAACCAGTACTTCGCCGGCGAGCGCACCGAGTTCGACCTGCCCCTCCGCTCGAGCGGCTCCGACTTCGAGCAGACCGTCTGGGCCGAGCTCGAGCGCATCCCCTACGGCGAGACCGCCAGCTACGGCGAGATCGCGAAGCGGATCGGCCGCCCCGACCGGGCGCGCGCTGTCGGCTCGGCGAACGGGCGCAACCCGATCTCGATCATCGTCCCGTGCCACCGGGTGATCGGCGCCGACGGCTCGCTCACGGGATACGGCGGCGGGCTCGAGCGCAAGCAGTTCCTGCTCGACCTCGAGCAGGGCACCGCGCGGCTCGTTTGAGCACCTACACGCTCGTCGGCGCGGACGGGAAGCCGTACGAGTCGGCGAGGGCGGGCACCCTCGGCGGCCACAGGCGCAACAAGGTCTACGGGCGGCTCGACTGCGCCGGCGCGCAGCGCTGGATCGCCAAGGGCCACTACGTCAAGCACCGCGTCTTCTTCGCCGACGAGGAGACCGCGATCGCCGCCGGTTACCGCCCGTGCGCCCGCTGCATGCCGGAGCGCTACCGCGAATGGAAGGCGAACGCGAACCGATGAATTGACGCCCCTCTCGCGGTCTCAATTCCAGACCCGCTAAACAGAGAGGGAGATGTCCGACACCGAAACAACCACCGGCTCGGCGATCCGCCTGCGCGGATTCGTCAAGCGCTTCGGCGAGATCACCGCCGTCGATGGGCTCGACCTGGACGTGCCGTTCGGCACGTGCATCGGCCTGCTCGGCCCGAACGGGGCCGGCAAGTCGACGACGATGAAGGCGCTCACGGCACAGGTGATCGCCGACGAGGGCGAGCTCGAGGTGCTCGGGCACAAGTTGCCCGAGGACTCGAAGCAGGCGCGCGCCGAGATGGGCGTGGTGCCACAGCTCGACAACCTCGACACCGCGCTCACCGTCGAGCAGAACCTGCTGGTCTTCGCCCACCTCTACCGCGTCCCGAAGAACGACCGCAAGGAGGCGGTGGAGCACGCACTCGAGCTCGCCCTGCTGACCGAACGCCGCGAGTCGAAGGTCGACGAGCTCTCCGGCGGTATGAGGCGGCGCCTCCTGATCGCGCGCGGGCTGCTGCACCGTCCGCGCCTGCTCCTGCTCGACGAGCCGACCGTGGGCCTCGACCCGCAGGTCCGCCAGGGGATCTGGGCGCTGATCGACAAGCTGCGCTCCGAGGGCGTCTCGATCCTGATGTCGACCCACTACATCGAGGAGGCCGAGCGCCTCTGCGACCAGGTGTCGATCATGTCTCACGGCAAGGCCGTCGCCGTCGGCGAGCCCTCTCAGCTGATCGCCGAGCACGCTGGCACGGAGGCCGTCGAGGTCTACGGCTCGCCGGCGCGCCTCTCCGAGGTCGAGGAGATGGCCGCCGACCGCGGTTGGCTCACCCGCCGCACCGGCACCTCGATCTCGATCTTGCACTCGAACGGGGACTGGGAGCACGACGGCGAGCGCCGCGGCACCAACCTCGAAGACGTCTTCGTCCTGCTCACCGGAGAGGAGATCTCATGACGACCGTCCCCACCCGGCTCCAGCGCCGCCTCGGCCGTCTGGAGCCCGCCGCCCTGTTCGGCGTGATGGTCCGCGAGATCGTCAACTTCTCGTCGTTTTGGCGAGCTTCGACCTTCTCCTCCACCGTCGACCCGACGATCTACATGCTCGCGTTCGGGTTCGGCTTCGGCTCGCTCGTCGCGACCGTCGCCGGCGTCCCCTACATCGACTTCGTCGGCACTGGGATCGTCGCCACGACCGTGCTCTTCGCCGGCGCCTTCCCGGCGATGTACTCGACCTTCGTCAAGTACGAGTTCCAGCACACCTACGACGCGATCCTGGCTGCCCCGGTCGACGTCGAGGAGCTCGTCACCGGCGAGGCGCTGTGGATCGCCGCGCGGGTCGGCGTCTACGGCACCGTCCCGATGCTCGTCGCGATGATCTTCGGCCTCGACCCAAGTTGGGGAATGCTCCTCGTCCCCTTCATCGCCGCGCTCTCGGGATTCGGCTGGGCCTGCACCGGGATCTTCATCGCGGCCAAGGCCCAGACGATCGAGAGCTTCTCCTATTGGCAGTCGGGCCTGCTGACCCCGCTCTTCCTGGTCGCCGGCACCTTCTTCCCGATCGATGACCTGCCCCAGTGGGCACAGGTGCTGGCCAACTTCAACCCGCTCTACCACACGGTCCAGCTCGTCCGCGACGCGGTGTTCGAGACCTGGGGCTGGGCCGACGTCGGCCATCTGGCCTTCCTCATCGTCTTCGCCCTGATCGGCTGGCGGCTCGCGATCCACTACATGGAGAAGCGGCTGATCCTGTAGAACGAGGTTCGCGATGTCCGAAGAGCTCGAACCCGTCGCGCCCCTCACCGGCCGCTGCATGTGCGGCGCGGTCGCCTTCGAGGTCTCCGAGCCCCTGCTCGGCGCGGCCTACTGCTACTGCAAGCGTTGCCAGCGACGGACGGGGACCGCGTTCTCGGTCACCGCGCTCACGGCGGTCGGCTCGTTCCGCCTGACCGAAGGCGAGGACGCCGTCAGCAACTACGAGCCCGGCGACGGCGGCTGGAACAAATCCTTCTGCTCGCGCTGCGGCGGCCAGGTCTACACGACGAACCCCGACAACCCGGACCTGATCGCGGTCCGCATGGGCGCGCTCGACCAGGACCCGGGCATCCGGCCCGGCGTCCATCAGTTCGTCGACTACGCAGCCGAGTGGGCGCCGCCCGCCGACGATGGCCTGCCCCGCTTCCCGGAGCGGATGGGCTGGGAGGGCGACGCCCCGGTCGACCCGACCACCGGCGAGCGCGTCGACCCGAGCGCCTAGGCGTCGAGGCCGGCCGCGGCGCGGGCAACGTCCTCGTCGAGGAAGTACTCGATGCGGGCCAGCAGGCCGTCGCGCATCGTGCCGAAGCTGTAGACGGGCGTAGACGTGGGCACGCCGCTTGCGGCACCCTGCGCGTGCCAGAGCATCTTCGACAGCGCCCGATCCTCGCCGATTTCGACGACCTCGACGACCTCGATCTCCTGCCGCCCGTAGTCGGCCAGGATCGATTCCCAGAGCCGGCGCACCTCGTCACGTCCCCGGTAGGTGCCGCGCTCAGGCCACTCGGGTGCGGTGACGTGCTCGACGTCCTCGGCGTGCATGGCGATGTACGCGTTCAGGTCGGTGTTGAACGCCTCCGCAAGGCGTCGCGCGAACTCGGCCTGATCCCCCATGGTCAGGGGGAGTATCCCGCGTCCCGGGTGGTCTACGCGCTCACTAAGCCGGTTCGTAGACCAGGATCGAGACGCCGTCGCCGACCGTCTGCGAGTCCGCGAGCTTCAGCGGCACCTTGCCGCTGTCGCCGAACAGGCGCTTGCCGGAGCCGAGCACGACCGGGAAGACCATCAGGTTGAACCTGTCGACGAGGCCCTGGTCGATCAGCGCCTGGGAGAGCTGGACGCTGCCGTGGACGACGATGTCGCCGTCGTGCTCGTCCTTGATCTTCGCCACGGCGCCGGCGAGGTCGCCGGGATCGACCACGTGCGAGTTGTTCCACTCGGGGTCAGTGATCGTGGACGTGACGACGTACTTCGGCATCGAGTTGAACTTGTCGGCGTAGCCGGCGTCGTCCTTGCGGTTGGGCCAGGCCTCGGCAAAGCCCTCGTAGGTGACGCGGCCGAGGAGGAGCGCCTCGGAGGCCATCGTCTCGTCGAGCTTGAACTTGTTGCCCTCGTCGCCGCGGTCGATCTTGAAGCTCCATCCGCCGTGCTCGAAGTCCTCCGAGCCGCCCGGGTCCTCGACCACCCCGTCGAGCGAGATGAACTCCGTGATCACGATTTGGCCCATGACTTCCTCCTCCGTCGTCATCTACAGGTAGTATTCAACCTATCAGTTGAATACGCTCGACGACACCTTCGCCGCACTCGCCGACCCCACCCGGCGCGAGATCCTTGCCCGGCTCGCGGGGGGTGAGGCGACGGTAAACGAAATCGCCGAGCCCTTCCCGATCACGGTTCAGGCGGTTTCGAAGCACCTTCGTGTCCTCGAGGACGCGGGCCTGATCTCACGCGGCCGCAGCGCTCAGCGGCGGCCCTCCCGCCTACGGGCGGAGCCGCTCGGCGAAGCGACGGCTTGGCTCGAGCGATACCGCGACTTCTGGGAGAGCGGCTTCGACCGCATGGAGGCACGGCTTGCGGCTGATAGGAATGCCCCTGATGGCTGAGGGCACGACATCCACCGGCGAGCCCGGGCTCGAGATCGTCCGCGTCTTCGACGCTCCGATCGAGGAGGTCTGGCGCGAGTGGACGGAGCCCGAGCGCTTCGCCGACTGGTACGGCGGGCCGACCTGCGACGTGCCGCTCGACACGGTCTCGATGGACGTCCGGCCGGGCGGCACCTGGAGCGCGGTCATGTTCGCTCCGCCGAACCGGCGCCGGATCGACTGGGAAGGCGAGTACTTGGAGGTCGTGGAGCCAGAGCGGCTCGTCCTCACCGTGACCGACGAGCCCGGCAACCCCGAGCGCGACACCGTCACGGTGATCCTCACCGACCTCGGCGACGGCCGCACCGAGATGCGCATGACCCAGACCGGCGGCGGCCTGACGCCCGGCGGCTACGAGGGGGCCAAGGCCGGCTGGGGCGGGTTCTTCGACCGGATGCACGAGCGGCTCTCCGGCTGACCCGCGGTTGCTCAGCGCCCGGCGGCGATCCAGTCGACCAGGCCCGCGACCTTCTCCCAGTCCTCCGCCTCGCGGGCTGCGATCAGGTCGCGGAGGGCCTGCGGATCGATCGCCATCAGCGCCTCGGAGCCCGCGGAAACCCAGCGCACGAGCGCGAGGTGGACGAGGGTGTCGACCGGCACCCCGGTCGCCTTCGAGAGGTTCTCGAAGGTCGGCATCGGGTCGACCGCGAGCGCCCGCTCGGCCTCGGCGGCGAACTCGCGATGCTCGGGCTGGACTTCCATCCAGACCTAGACGTTCGCGACGGCTTCTTCGCGGGTCTCGAAGCCCTCGACACGCGTGATCTTGCCGTCGCTGACGGTGTATCGCCAGACCACCTGGTCGGTGACCTCGACGCCGCTCGCCCGGCCGCGGGCGCGGTGATCGGCGACGAGGAGGATCGTGCCGTCGGCGAGCTCGGTCATCTCGGTCACGTCGAAGCGGGCGTCGTCGTCGAAGGTGCTGAGCCACTCGCCGAACCAGCGGCCGGTCGCCTCGCGGCCCTCGAAAACGCCCTTGCGGAGGTCGCCATGCACGACGAGCACGACGTCCTCGTCGTAGAGCTCCATCACGCGCTCGAAGTCCCGCCGGTTCGCCGCCTCGTACTGGGCGCGGACGACGTCGATCGCCTCGGATTCCATCGATCGCAGTATTGCTGCATTCTCGGCATGTGATCCTGGTCGCGCCCGACAAGTTCAAGGGGACGTTCTCGGCGGTCGAGGTGGCGGCGGCGATCGCTGCAGGCGTCCGCTCGGCAGGCGGCGAGGCGCGCGAGTTGCCGGTGGCGGATGGGGGAGAGGGGACGGCCGGCGTGCTGGCGGAGGCGCGCGGCGGGGAGCTGCGCCTGGCATGGGTCCATGACCCGCTCGGACGCCCGATCGAGGCCGAGCTTGCGCTGCTGGGCGATGGCGCGGCCGCAGTCGACGCGGCTTCCGCGAGCGGGCTGGCGCTGCTGGAGAGGGGCGAGCGCGACCCGTGGAGCGCTTCGAGTTCCGGCACGGGCGAGCTGATCCTGGCCGCGGCCGCGGCAGGCGCGAAGTCGGTGATCGTTGGCGCCGGCGGTACCGCGACGGTCGACGGCGGGGCTGGCGCCGTGGAGGTCCTGCGCTCCGCCGGCGACCTGCCGCGCTTGGTGGTCGCCTGCGACGCGCGGACTCCATGGGAACAGGCCGCCGAGGTCTACGGCCCGCAGAAGGGCGCCGACCCGGCGATGGTCGAACGGCTCGCGGCCCGGATGAACGAGCTGGCCACCGAAGCCCCCCGCGACCCACGCGGCGTCGAGGCCACCGGCTGCGCCGGTGGCCTCTCCGGAGCCCTCTGGGCCTGGTTCGACGCGGAGCTCGTGCCGGGAGCCGACTACGTCCTCGACGCGATCGGCTTCGACGAGGCGGCGGCGGAAGCCGACTCGATCGTCACCGGCGAAGGCCGCCTGGACATCCAGACGCTGGAGGGGAAGGCGGTAGCGGCGATCGCCCGCCGCGCCGAGGCGGCGAACACCCCATGCGACGCAATCGTCGCGATCAACGACCTGGGCAACCACCCAAACCTCCCACTCCGCCAAATCCTCATCGGCCAAGACCCTCGCCGACCTCGAAGCCGCAGGCGCCGACTTCGCCCATTAAGGGGTCAGACCCCTTTGCAGGTTGCTCACACAAAGGTGCCTGGCACCTGAGGTACCAGGCACCTTATATAACCGTTTGGTAATATGTTTCCTCGTGACCGCCTATGCCGCACTTGCCGCCCCTCCTCGCCGCCGGATCCTTGATCTGTTGCGGGATGGGGAGCGGTCGGTCAATGACCTCGTCGGGCGCCTCGGCCTGAGCCAGCCGGGCGTCTCCAAGCACCTGCGGGTGCTGCGTGAGGCCGGCCTCGTCGAGGTCCGGCCGGAGGGGCGGGAGCGCTGGTACGGCCTCCGCGCGCAGCCGCTGGCGGAGGTCGACGAATGGCTCGAGCCCTATCGCGAGTACTGGAACGAGCGCCTCGACGCGCTCGAACGACATCTGGAGGAGAACCCCGAATGAACGACACGCTCGAACTCACCGGAACCCTGGAGACGATCGACGGCCGGCCCGCTCTGCGCTTCGAACGCCGCTTGGCCCACTCCGATCGACCGCGTCTGGCGCGCCGTCTCCGAGCCGGCCGAACTGGACAACTGGTTCGTCGCCACCGTCGAATGGGTGCCGGAGGTGGGGGAGAAGATCGAGGCGTTCGGCCAGTCCGTCGAGGTGACCGAGGTCGACCCGCCGAAGACGCTCGCGTGGAACTGGGGAGACGAGAACTACAGCTTCGAGCTCCGGCCCGACGGCGACGGCACGATCCTCGTCTTCACCCATGTCTTCGAGGACCGCTCGCTCGGCGCCCAGCACGGGTCCGGCTGGGAGATCCACTTCGACCGCCTCGACACCCACCTCGCCGGCGGCTCCCTGTCACCCGAGGACGCCCACGACCCCGAGAGGATGCTCGAGATCCACGACGCCTACGCCGAGCGGTTCGACCTCGACCCGACCCCGGGCCGGCGGATGATCGCCCGCGTCAGCCCGCCACCCGCGACGCTCGACGACGACGGCCCGACCCTCCGCTTCGAGCGCCGCCTCGGCCATCCGGTCGAACGCGTCTGGCGCGCGATCACCGACGGCGACGAGCGCCTGAAGTGGTGGCCGCAGTACGGGCCGTTCGTGCCGTCTCACACCGACGAGCCGAACCTGCTGATCGCTCCCTGGGGCGACGACGGCGAGCTGCGCTTCGAGCTCTCCGACGACGGGGAGGACGGCACGCTGCTCGTCTTCACCCACCGCTTCGTCGGCCGCGAGACGGCCGCGCGCAACGCCGCCGGCTGGGAGAGCACCTTCGTCCGCCTCTCCGCGCTGCTCGAGGGCGAGCCGATCGACGAGGACGCCTCGATGGAGACCTGGCCGCACAAGCACGAGATCTACGCCAAGCGATTCGGCGTCGATCCCGAGCTCGGCCGCGAGGCCCTCAGGTACCTCCAGTCACGCAAGCAGTAGCGCGTACTACCCTGAAAACCGATGGCCTCCGCGCCGACACCGACGGCACAGGAGACCGCGCTGCTGGAGCAGGCCAAGGATGGCGACGAGGGCGCATACCAGGCCCTCGTCGAGCCCCACCGCGGTGAGCTCCACGCGCACTGCTACCGGATGCTCGGCTCCGTCCACGACGCCGAGGACGCGCTCCAGGAGGCGCTCCTCCGCTCCTGGCGGCACATGTCGAAGTTCGAGAAGCGCAGCTCGCTGCGCTCCTGGCTCTACCGGATCGCGACCAACACCTGCCTCGACACGATCGATAAGCGGCCGAAGCGAGTGCTGCCGATCGATTACGGGCCGCCCTCCGACCCGCACGGTGGGCCCGGCGAGCCGGTCGTCGAGTCGATCTGGATCGAGCCCTACCCGGACGAGGAGCTCGGGTCAGAGGACGGACCGCTCACGCCCGGCGCCGACTACGAGCGCCGCGAGTCGGTTGAACTCGCCTTCGTCGCCGCGCTCCAGCACCTGCCGGCGAACCAGCGCGCGGTCCTGATCCTCCGTGCTGTGCTCGGCTTCTCGGCGAAGGAGGTCGCGGAGACGCTCGACACCTCGGTCGCCTCCGTCAACAGCGCGATGCAGCGCGCCCGCGCGGCGGTCGACGAGCGCACCCCGGAGCGCTCCCAGCAGGAGACGATCCGCACGCTCGGCGACGAGAAGGTCCGCGAGCTGGTTCAGAAGTACCTCGATGCATGGGACCGCGCCGACGTCGACACCATCGTCGAGATGCTCACCGAGGAGGCGAGCTTCGCGATGCCGCCGCTCGCCAGCTGGTTCGGCGGGCCGGAGGGCGGCCGCAAGGAGATCGGCGAGTTCCTCGCCGGCTACCCGCTCTCGGGCACCTGGCAGTGGCGGACGCAGATCACCCACGCCAACGGCCAGCCCGCGATCGCCTTCTATATCTGGGACCCGGAGGCGAAGACGCACCTGCCCTTCGCGCTCAACGTCCTCACCCTGGACGGCGAGCGGATCTCCGACGTCACCGCCTTCGTCGCCCGCTCGGTCCAGAACTCGGACGCCGACTGGGAGCGCTGGCCCGACCAGCCCGCCGATCCCGACATGCTCTTCGCCACCTTCGGGAGCTTCGGGCTACCCGACCGGATCGACTGACTTCGTCAGCGCCTCGGCCGCCTCGGCGAGCGGCGGCTCGAGCGCGCGCAGCGCGTCCAGCATCTCGCCCGCCCAGGCGATCGCCAGCCCTGGTGGCAGCTGGCCGGGATCGCTCCGCGCCGACGGGTCGCGGACCCAATCGAGGATGCGGCTGCGGCCTGAGGAGCGCTCCGCCGGCTCCGGCGGCGAGGTTCCGTCGAGGACGGAGTTGGCCAGTTCGCCGAACCAGGCTTTCGACGCCCGGACCTCCGCCTCGAGCGCGCGCCGCGAATCGGCCAGCGCCGGCGAGGGGTCCGCGATCGGGATCAGCCGGAACAGGGCGTGGTTCGAGCGCAGCTGGTCGCCCACTCTGCGCAGCCGGGTCGCGCCGGCGGACAGCAGGCCGAGGCTGTCGAGGCGCAACCGCGCGGCCGACTGCTCCCCGAGGTACTGGTGCAGCGCGTCGTCGAGCCGCAGCCGAGCCGACAGCGCCTCGCGGGCAGCGTCCTCCACCAGCTCGGGGTCGCCGCCGTCGAGCGTGACGCCGATGGTCACCGAGACGTACTCGGCGCAGCGCTCGTACGCCGTGGCGATGTTCTGGCGGACGACGGCCGCCGCGCCGCGCGGCCAGAACAGCAGGCCGACGCCAAGGCTGATCCCGCAGCCGATCGCGATGTCCTCGATCCGCACCAGCCCGGTCGACCAGCCGATCGGCGTGATCAGGTCGAACAGGATCAGGATCACCGTCGTGAACGCGGCCTGCCCGGCGGCGAAGGAGATCGCCCGCGGCGCGTAGCCCGCGAGCAGAAAGCCGAACGGGAGGAGCACCCAGAGCAGGGTCTCGTCGCTGCCGAGCAGTGCGACCAGGGCGCCGCCGACCAGGATCCCGATTGCCGTCCCGGCGAGCGCACGCAGGATCGTCGAGCCGGTGGCGAGCGCGTTCGAGCGCAGAACCGACAGGGTCCCGAGCACGACCCAGAAGCCGTGCTGAAGCTCGGCCAGCTCGCCGATCAGAACCGCGAGCCCGAGCCCGATTGCGCCCCGCAGGCTGTTGCGGAACCACACCGATTCGGTGCTCATGTGGCCGCTCAGGAGCAGTCGCCCCGAGGCCAGCGACCAGGCACGCCGGCCGCCTCCATGCGCAGCGGCCGCCACCGTCGGCGCGTCGGGCTCCGGCGCCGGCTCACCCGCCGCGAGCAGCGTGTCGATCCCGATCTGGCCCGCTCCGTAGGTGAGGATCCGCAGGCGGAACGCCTCCTCGAGCTTGGCCGCGAGCGCCTCGTCGTCGCCATCCACGATCGAGGCCGACACCTCCGCCGCGAAGGTCTCGCCCGTCTCGTCGCGCAGGCGCTCGATCCCCTCCACGTCCGGCCGCTCGGCACCGCGCTCGAGCGTCGATGCGCTCGCGCGCAGGATCTCCGCCGTGGCGTCCTCGAGCCGGTCGGCCTCGGCGGCGAACTCCCCGCCCGCCGAGCGCGCCGCCGGCAGCGAGCGAACGAGCGGCCGCAGCCAGTTGACGTCCGCGACCAGGCGGGAGAGCGCGGCGGTCGGGCCGGTCGCCCCTGTCGGCCGATAGGGCTCCGAGGTGAAGGTGCGCCGCAACTTTGCGAGCGCCCCGGTGGCTACCTCATCGGCCTCCGCGAGCCTGTCGGACCCGCGCTCTCTGAGCGCTGTGACCATGGCGGCGACCGCCCGCAGTCCCGCCGCCAGGTCGTCGCGCACCTCGCCGTGCGGCCGGCTCGGCCAGACGAGCATCGCCGCGCCGATCGCGAACACCGAGGCGAGCGCCCAGCCGGCGAGGCGGTCCGGGATCTGGGACGCGGGCGCCTCGATCATCACCGAGATGACGAAGGCGAGCAGGGCCGCGTTCGCCCCGGCGGCGATGTAGCCGTTCAGGATCCCGGCGAAGAGCACGACGAAGGCGATCGCGGCCATCGATCCGCCCGCGATCCAGGCATCGTGCGAGGCAAGCGTGCCGAGCGTGACCATCACGAAGCCGGCGGCGGCGAGCACGACGTAGGCGCGCAGCTTCGTCCCCGGCGGCCCGCCGAACTCCACGAAGGAGAGGAGCGCGATCGAGCCGAAGGCCCCGAAGAGGGCGATCTGCGAGTTCCCGATCAGATCGCCGAAGGCGAAAAGGCTGGTCGTGACGACGGCCAGTTTCACCGCGAGCTTGAGGGCAGTGCTCACGATGCGCGACTCTATGACCGCTCCCCGGAGCGATGAGTTTCCGCCGCGGCGGCGGTCTCAAGGGGAAAGCAACCGACAAGGAGGGCCCGATGCGCGGAATCACCCCGAACCTTTGGTTCGACGACCAGGCCGAAGAGGCCGCCAACTTCTACTGCGAGCTTTTCGACGACGCCGAGGTCGGCGACGTCATGCGCTACGGCGAGGCGACCAAGGAGGTCAGTCAGAAGGAGCCCGGTTCCGTCATGACCGTCTCCTGGCGGATCGGCGACACGCAGTTCACCGGCATCAACGGCGGCCCGCAGTTCAAGTTCAACGAGGCGGTCTCCTTCGAGATCCGCTGCGAGGACCAGGACGAGGTCGACTACTTCTGGGAGAAGCTGACGGCCGACGGGGGCGCCGAGAGCGCCTGCGGTTGGTGTCGCGACAAGTTCGGCGTCTCCTGGCAGGTCGTCCCCGAGGGTCTCACCGAGCTGCTCACCGAGGGCGACACGGAGAAGATCGAGCGCGCGACGGCGGCGATGCTGAAGATGCAGAAGCTCGACATCGCGGCCCTGCGCCAGGCGGCCGAGGGAGTCGCCGCCTAGAGCACGCCGGGCAGCCAGGCCCGCACGGCCTCGGCGACCGCGGGCAGGTCCTTCTTCAGCCCGTGGTCGCCGGGGACGACCGTCACCATGCGGTTCCGTCCCTCGGGCGGCATCCCGAACCGGTCGCGCTCGCCCTGGACGACCAGCATCGGCACCGTGACGCCGTCGAGCTCGTCCAAGCGGTCGGGCGACTGCTTGCCGCTCTTTCGCGCCGGCGGCTGCAGCGGGAAGGCGAGGCAGAGGACGGCGGCGGCATCCGTCTCCGTGGCCGTCCGGCAGGCGACCCGGGCCCCCGCCGAGCGCCCGCCCGAGATCAGCGGCAGCCCGGCCAGCTCGCCGCCGCGCAGGTGCTCGACGATCGCGGTCCAGGCCGCGTCGAGGACCGGCGGCCGCGGCGTCGACTTCTTGCCCGCCACCCGGTAGGGCTGCAGGACGAGCGCGACGCTCACGTCCGCCTCGAGCGCGACGTCACGGGCGGCGAGCAGGTCCGGCGCCTCGATCCCGCCGCCGGCGCCGTGGCCGAGCAGCAGTGCGGCCCGCGGCTTCTTCGCCGGGTGGAGCTCGGCGGCAGCGGGGCCGTTGGGGGTGTCGATCTCGATCGTCTTCATGACCCGATCCTCGCACCCCGTGTAACGGATCGAATCCTCGCGCGACTACCCCCTGTCCGATCACGAGACCTGGAGGGGTTGAGATGAGGGTTTGTTCTGCGAAGTTCGGTGTTTGCGTACTGGCGGGGATGGCGATCGCGGCGGTCCTGCCGGCGAGCGCGATGGCCGATGTGACCTCGTCGCGAGCGGGAACGACCGCGACGATGACCGGGAACTCCGACTCGGACCTCGTCCTGCTCGACGTGTCGGGCGGGCTCGTCCGCCACAACCGTTTCACGGCCGGGGACGCCGGCTATCAAAACGAGTTCGACTTCGACACCGTGACCGCCGGCTCGCAGTCGATCACGGCGGGGCCGGGCGCCCACGTGAGTTACACCGGCGGCACCGGCTCCGACACACTCGCGCTCAGCCTCGCGAGCGCCGACCCGGCGGACGGCCTGTTCACCGTCTCCCAGGACGGCCTGGGCCAGGAAGCCGGGCCGTTCACGGCGTCCTACGACGCGGTCGAGGCCGTCCTCTTCGGGACGACCGACCAGGCCGACACCGTCCACATCGAAGGCACCCCGCCGGGGCCGCTGGTCACGATTTCGACGAACGACGGCGACGACGTAATTCAGCCCGGCAGCTCCTGCTGCGAACCGTCGACGCTCGACCGGCTCGGCGCGCCGGTCAACGTCGCGGGAGGTGACGATTTCGACCTGCTCGACGTCGACGACTCGAGTGACACCGACTCGAACCGCTACCTGCTTCGCGCGGGGGAGGTTGAGCGCGTCGGCTCGCCCGTCGTGAGCTTCACCGGAATCGAGGACCCGCGCCTGAACGCCGGCTCTGGCAACGACACAATCGAGGCGAGCGCCGACCTGGGCGCGTCCGGCGGGATGGGCGCGGACCGGTTCGTCGTGAGCGGCGACCTGAGCGCCGGGGGAGAGTTCACCGGGTCCCAAGGAGACGACGCGTTCGTGCTTCCGGCCGGTGCACAGGCCAGGTCCCTGACCGGCAACGCGGGTACCGACACGATCGACTATTCGGCGCGCTCGACCGCCGTCGACGCGAACCTCACGACAGGCGTCGCGACCGGCGTCGGTCCGGTGGGCCTGTCGGGCCTCGAGAGCGCTACCGGCGGCTCGGCCGCGGACGTGCTGCGCGGGGGAGCCCTGCCCGGTGTCCTCGACGGCGGCGCCGGCGGCGACTCTGTCTTCGCCGGTGCGGCGGGCGGCGTCTTGGTCGGCTCGGCAGGCGGTGACACGCTGCGCGGCGGCCCCGCGGCCGATGAGCTGCGCGCGATCGACGGTGAGGTCGACGACGCCGGCTGTGGCGGCGGAGCGGACGCGGTCTTCGCGGATAACGCGGATCTGGTCGGCGGTGACTGCGAGAGCGTCTCCTTCCCGCCCGCACCCGATCCGAGCGGCGGTGACGTCGGCGGCGGCGAGAGCGGTGGCGAAGGCGGCGGCGGAACCGCGGCCGACACGGACCCGCCGGAAACCGAGCTCACCAAGCAGCCGAAGGGGGCCACGGAGAGCCGGCGGGCGCGGTTCGGCTTCCGCGCAGACGAGGAGGGCGCGAGCTTCGAGTGCAAGCTCGACGACGGCCGCTACCGGGAGTGCGAGTCGCCGCGGCGGCTACGCGGGCTCGACCTGGGCAAACACCTCTTCCGAGTGCGAGCGGTGGACACCGCGGGCAACGTGGACCCGACCCCGGCCAAGGCGCGATGGGACGTTGAGCGTTGAACGCGGCAACGTTCTATTGACGCCCGTTTGACGCGAAGCTGATTTCCTGTCCCCCGAGGGGAATGGGTCACACGAGCTTCCATCTGGATCGCCGTCGCTTCCTTCAGGGGAGTGCGCTCGCCGCGGGCGCGTTGCTGCTGAGCCCCGCGCACCTGAAGCGCGCCTTCGCCACCGGCCCGATCACGGTCGGCGACGGGCCATACGGGCCGCTCGGCGCGTTCGACGCGAACGGGATCGCCCTTCCGGCCGGCTTCACCTCGCGGGAGATCGCCCGCGGCGAGGTGCCGGTGGCGGGCTCGGTGCCGCCGTATGTCTGGCACCCGGCGACCGACGGCCAGGCGACGTTCGCGACCCTGGGCACCGGCGGCGGGCCCGATGGTGGCTGGATCCTGGTCGCGAACTCTGAAATGCCGCTAGTCCGGGCCGGCGGCAGCTCGGCGGTCGAGTTCGATGCCGACGGGGAGGTCGAGCGCGCCTACCGGATCCTCGTCGGCACGCAGCAGAACTGCGCCGGCGGGCCGGCGCCATGGGGCGCCTGGCTCTCGTGTGAGGAGCACGACGACGGGCGCGTCTGGGAATGCGATCCGACCGGCGGAGCACTGGCGGAGGCGCGGCCTGCGCTCGGCGTTTTCGCCCACGAAGCGGTCTGCGTCGACCCTGGGGAGGAGCGCCTCTACCTGACCGAGGACAAGGGCGACGGCTGCTGGTACCGCTTCACACCGGCGGAGTACCCGGACCTCACCGCCGGCCTGCTCGAGTGCGCGAGCGTTGCCGTGAACGGCAAGGTGAGCTGGATCGAGGTCCCGAATCCCGCCGGCGGTGCGACCGAGCCAACCCGCGGCCAGGTCGCGCAGGCGACTCACTTCGACGGCGGCGAGGGCACCTGGTTCGACAACGGGATCGTCTACTTCACTACCAAGGGCGACGGCCGCGTCTGGTCATACGACACCGGCTCGCAGATCCTCGAGATCCTCTACGACGACGACCTGCCGAACGCGCCGCTCTCTGGTGTCGACAACATCACGGTCTCCCGCAGCGGGGACATCTACGTCTGCGAGGACGGGCGGGACCACGACATCTGCATGATCACTCCGGACTTCGAGGTCGCCCGCTTCCTCCAGCTCGACCCGGTGATGCACGCCGGCCCGCCGACCCCGAACCCGCTCTCCGGAAACGAGACGGTCGGGGTCGTCTTCTCCCCGGACGGAGAACGGATGTACTTCGGCGCCCAGCGGAGCTTCGCCGTCGCCGGGATAAACCAGCTGCCTGCCGGCGTCGTCTACGAGATCACGGGCCCGTTCCGCGAGCCGAAGGGCGGTGGGTCGAGCGGGGGAGGGGGCGGTTCCGGCGGAGGCGGCGGCGGTTCGGGCGGAGGCGGAGGAGGCGGCGGCGCGGGTGGCTCCGGCGGTTCCGGCAGCGGCGGGTCAGCGTTGAAGCTGAAGGCCCGCAAGCGCAGGCTGATCAACCGCTTCCTGAGCAACGGACTGCCGGTCAAGATCGAGGTCGACGAGCTGGTCGGGGTGAGGGCCACGCTGAAGGTCGCGGGCGGGGGAAGGCGGCGCTCCGTGACGATCGGCCGGGGCGCGACCACCGTCGCCGTGCAGGGCAGGGCGGCGATCCGCGTCACCGCGACCGACGACGCCGAGGCCCTCCTCGCCGAGCGCGAGCGCGCCAAGGCGACGCTCACCGTGGTCGTCACCGACGCGAGCGGCGGCCGGACGGTTGCCAGGCGCAAGGTGGTCCTCACCCGCGGCGACGCCTAGGGTTCCTCTCCGCGCAGCCAACCGAAGGGAGCCCCATGGCCGGCAAGTTCGAGGGATCGGCGGAGATCGACCGTCCGATCGAGGAGGTCTTCGCCTTCCTCGCCGACGGCACCAACGACCCGAAGTTCAGCCCGCGGGTGCTGGAGATCAACAAGGTCACCGACGGCCCGAACGGCCTCGGCACGATCTACGAGTCGAAGGTCAAGGACGCGGGGATGAAGACCGACCGGCGCTTCGTCATCACCCAGTTCGAGGAGCCGGTGAAGATCCACTGGGCGGAGGAGTCGAAGAACCTGGTGACGGCGAAGGAGGGCGGCTACGACCTCTCCCCGGCCGGCGAGGGCAAGACCCACCTGAAGGTCCACAACATCCTCGAGGGCCACGGCTTCGGCAAGCTGCTCGAGGGCCTCGCACTGCGCGGCGCGCGCAAGGACGCCGACGCTTTCGCGGGCCGGATCAAAGAAGCGATCGAAGCGAGCTGAAACCTAAAGGGGGTCAGACCCCCTTCATGGTTCCTGACTCTGAGGTGCACGAGACCGAGATCCTCATCCTCGGTCTGCTGATCGCGATCCCTGCGCTCAGCGTCCTCGCCGGGGTGATCGGCATCCCGTATCCGATCGCGCTCGTAGTCGGCGCGCTATTCATTGGCTACGTCCCGGGTGTCCCCGACGTCGTGCTCGACCCGGACCTCGTCCTCGTCATCTTCCTGCCGCCGCTCCTCTACGTCGCGGCGTACTTCACCGATCTGCGGGCGCTGCGCACCGACGCCCGCGCGATCTCCTTCACCTCGATCGGGCTCGTCCTCTTCACCACCTGTGCGGTCGCTCTCCTCGCCCACGCCCTGATCGACGTGCCCTGGGCGGCTGCCTTCGCGCTCGGTGCCGTCGTCTCGCCGACCGACCCGGTCGCCGCCACCTCGATCATCCGCCGCCTCGGCGCGCCGCGCCGCCTGGTCGCGATCGTCGAGGGCGAGAGCCTGATCAACGACGCCGCCGCGCTGATCGCCTACCGGGTCGCGGTGGCGGCGGCGATCGGCGGCGCCTTCTCGCTCTTCGACGCCACGGTCGACTTCCTCGTCGCGGTCGTGGTCGGTCTCGCGATCGGCCTCATCGTCGGCAAGGTGATCACCGAGATCCGGCGCCGGCTCAACGACGTCCCGGTTGAGATCACGATCTCCCTCTTCTCCGGATACGCGGCTTACCTGCCGGCCGAGCAGCTCGGCGGCTCGGGCGTCCTCGCGGCCGTGACGACCGGGATCTTCCTCGGCTGGATGGCCCCGCAGGTCTCGAGCGCCGACATGCGAATGCAGGGCTACGCGGTGTGGGAGTTCGTCACCTTCCTGATCAACGCCGTCCTCTTCGTGTTGATCGGCCTCCAGCTGCCGAGCATCATCGACGCCGTCTCGGGGATCTCCGTCGGAACCCTGATCGGGTACGCGCTGGCGACGATCGCCGTTGTCGTGGGAGCTCGGTTCCTCTGGGTCTTTACGACGCCGTACATCTTCCGGTTGCTCGACCGCCGCGAAAGCCAGGTCGCCCGCCGGGTCGGTCCGGGGCCCAGGATCGTGGTCGCCTGGTCGGGGATGCGTGGCGCGGTGACCCTGGCCGCGGCGCTCGCCATCCCGCTCACCACCGACTCGGGCGCGCCGTTCCCCGAGCGCGACCTGATCGTCTTCCTCGCCTACTGCGTCGTCGTCTTCACCGTCGTCGTCCAGGGCCTGACCCTGCCCGCCGTGATCCGGGCGCTCGGCGTCCGCGAGGACGGCTCCGAGGAGGAGGCCGAGGAACACGCTGCGCGGGTGGCGGCGGCCGTGGCGGCGCTGGAGCGACTTGACGAGCTCGCGGACGAGGACTGGACCTACGACGACACGATCGACCGGATGCGCCGGCTCCACGACTTCCGGGTCCGCCGCTCGGAGACGATCCGCGGCGGCCGCGAGGACGAGGACGGCATCGTCGAACGCTCCGAGTCCTACCAGCGCCTGACGCGCGAGGTGATCGTCGCGCAGCGCGACGCGATCGTGCGGCTGCGAAACGAGCGCGAGATCTCGAGCGAGGTGATGCGCCGAGTCGAGCGCGAGCTCGACCTCGAGGAATCGCGCCTGGAGATCTAGGCGCGTGACCTGCGACGCCCAAGAACGCCCGGGGCGCGCCGGGGAGCATTGTGTTGATCGCGGCGGGATCGGTCGTGGCGGTCGCAAACCCGGCCCCGGCGGCGAGCGTTGCGACGACGTTCTTCGGTGGCTCCGCGAACCGGAGGCAGTAGATGTTGGTCGCGGTGACGAGCGATGCGGCGATCCCCTTCGACCTGTTCGGGTCGAACGCGCCCGCGGCCGAGATATGCGCGTAGCCAACGGCGCTACCCGCCGGCCCCACCGGCCCGGCTTGTCCCTGTTGACCAGCGTCCCCTTGCGGCCCGACTGGCCCCTGCGGGCCGGGGTTGCCCGCCAGGCCCTCCTGATTCCAAGCGATCTTGCGCTCGCCCCTCACGCACTTCCCTTTGACGAGCAGGCGCACGTCGCCCTTGGCAGGACCTTTCTTCTCGTAGCAGGCGACGATCTCATCGTCGGCGTTCGGGATGGCGCCGGCGGCGAAGGCTCCCCCGCCGGCGATCACAAGGGCGGTTGCGGCGATGCCCCAATGATGGACCCGGAGGTAGGCGATGAACCGATCCAGCATCTTGCCAACACTACCCGTGATGCTGGAGCTCGGCGACCGAGATCTAGGCGCGCGCCGGGCGGTCGCCGATCCAGTAGCGCGGCCCTGGCCCTCGGGCGGCGGCTCGGTCGCCGGGGTTGGACCACTGGCAGCGCTCGAGGGAGAGGCAGCCGCAGCCGATGCACTCGGTCAGGCCGGAGCGCAGGCGCTCGAGTTCGGCGATCCGCTCGTCGATCCGGGAGGTCCACTTCGAGGAGAGGCGCGACCAGTCGCGGCGGGTGGGGGCGCGGTCGGGCGGCAGCTTCTCCAGCTCTTCGCGGATCTCCTCGAGGGTCAGGCCGACCTTCTGCGCGAAGACGATGAAGGCGATCCGGCGCAGCACCGAGCGCGGGAAGCGCCGGTGTCCCGAGCCGGCCCGCTCTGAGGTGATCAGGCCCTTTTCCTCGTAGAAGCGCAGGGCGGAGGAGGCGACGCCGGAGCGCCGCGCCACCTCGCCGATCGTGAGCAGTTCGGCCATGCCTCAGAGGAAATCACAGATTGGCCTTGACTTCAAGTTCACTTGAACTTGTATCTTGGATTGCGAACTCTGAAGCAACCGATGGAGACGAACATGAGCGAAGTAGAAGGAGCCAACGACCGGATCACCGAGGAGGTCACCTCCTGGCCGGGCGTCGAGGCCGGCGTCGGCAAGCGCGGCGAATGGGGATTCACGGTCGGCAGGCGTGAGATCGGCCACCTCCACGGCGACCACGCAGCCCACTTCGGCTTCCCGAAGGACCTGTGGAACGAGCTCTACGCGCAGGAGCGGATCGACTACCACCCGGTCTTCCCGGGCAAGCCGGGATTCGGCGCGCGGCAGATCGAGACCGAGGACGACGTCCAGGACGTGATCGCGATTCTGCGGATCAACTACGACCGCGTCGTCGACAGGCACGGCGTGCCGGAGGCGGCGTGATGGCCGCCGCGAACCGCGATCGTCACCGGCGCCTCCCGCGGCCTCGGCTGGGAGCTCTCGCGAGCCCTGGTCGGCTGGGGCTGGCGTGTGGTCGTCGACGCTCGCGGAGCGCGTGACCTCGAGCGCGCGGCGAGCCTGATCCGCGACGCGGCCGGTCCCGTCGCGGGCGAGCTCGTCGCGTTCCCCGGAGACGTCGCCGACGATCTCCACCGCCGCGAGTTGGTCGAGGCCGCCGGCGATCGCATCGACCTCCTGGTGAACAACGCCAGCGTCCTCGGCCCGAGCCCGCAGCCGGCGCTCGCCGACTACCCGCTCGCCGAGCTCGAGCATGTCTACGCGGTCAACGTGCACGCCCCGCTCGCCCTCGCGCAGCTCGCGCTGCCGCGGATGGGCGACGGCGCGGCGATCCTCAACGTCACCTCCGACGCCGGCGCCGAGGCGTATGAGGGCTGGGGCGGCTACGGCTCGTCGAAGGCAGCGCTCGAGCAGCTGAGCGCGATCCTCGCCGCCGAGAACCCGCGACTGCGGATCTACGCCGTCGACCCGGGCGACATGCGCACGCGGATGCACCAGGAGGCGTTCCCCGGCGAGGACATCACCGACCGCCCGCCGCCGTCGGAGAGCGTCCCCGGCCTGCTCGAGCTGATCGAGGGCGAGCAGCCGAGCGGCCGCTACCGCGCGGCCGACCTGGTGCCGGCGCTCGCGTGAGCCCGGCGGCGTTCACGCTGCCGCCGGAGCTCGAGGCCTCCGAGCCGCCAGAGGCTCGGGGCCTCGCCCGCGACGAGGTCCGGCTGATGGTGTCAGCCGGTCGAGCGGCGAGATCGTCCACGCCTGCTTCCGCGACCTGCCGCGACTTCCTCGACCCGGGCGACCTGCTGGTGGTCAACAACTCGGCGACGCTGCCGGCCGCGGTCCCGGCGCGCCTGCGAGACGGCGAGCCAATCGAGCTGCGCTTCGCCACCCCGGCCCCGCGAACGTCGCGAACCCCCGGATACCGAGTGGGTTTGGGACGTTCGCGCGACCGCGGCGGCGCCGAGATGGGTTGTCGAGCTGCGTAGCCCCGATGGTGCGGAGCCTCGACGGCGCCCGCGAGCGCGTCGAGCTCCCCGGCGGCGCCGTCGCCGCGATCGTCGCGTCCTATGCCGGCAGTGCCCGCCTGTGGCTCGCTCGCATCGAAGTCGATGAGCCGGTCGAGGACTACCTCCTCCGCTATGGCCACGCGATCCGCTATGGCTACGTCCCCGGCGAGCACCCGCTCCGCGATTACCAGACCGCCTTCGCGATCGAGCCCGGCAGCGCCGAGATGCCGAGCGCCGCCCGCCCGTTTACGCCCGAGCTTGTCACCGCCCTCGTCAGCCGCGGGATCCAGGTAGCCCCGATCACCCTGCACGCCGGCGTCTCCTCCCCCGAGCACCACGAGCCGCCGATCCCCGAGCGCTTCGACGTCCCTGAGCCGACCGCCCGCCTGGTCAACGCCGCCGACCGCGTGATCGCCGTCGGTACGACCGTCGTCCGCGCCCTGGAGACCGTCGCGCGACCCGACGGCACAGTCGCCCCCGGCCACGGCTGGACCAACGAGATCATCACCCCCGACCGCGGCCTGCGGGTCACGGACGGCCTGATCACCGGCTGGCACGAGCCGCAGGCCTCCCACCTCCGCCTGCTCGACGCGGCGCTGGGGGAGGACCTGCGAGGCGCTCCTACGCCGAGGCCCAGGCCACGGCTACCTCTGGCACGAGTTCGGCGATGCCCAACTGGTCCTCCCATGAACGGACTTGAGGTGCAGGCGGTTCAGGAGTAGGATCGCGCTCATGAAGCGGGGGACGCTCGGGGGGCCTCGAGCTGGGATGGGACGGAAGCACGGACTCCTTACGGGGGCCGCAGCGCTGCTCGTCCTGCTTGCCGCCACCGGTTTCCCCGCCCTCAGCGAGGCCACCTTCCCGAGCCAGTCCGGCCGGATCGCGTTTTCAGCCAACCGGGACGGCGATTTCGAGATCTTCACGATCGACCCGGCCGTCGGCGAACCCAGCCTCGCTCAGCTCACCCACAACGCCGCAGGGGACGAACGACCTGTCTATGCCCCCGGCGGCGCCAAGATCGTCTTCTCGAGCACCCGAAGCGGAAACAACGACATCTGGAGCATGAACCCGGACGGCACCAATCCGACCCAGCTGACAACCGCGGCGAGCAACGACACGCGGCCGACATTCTCGCCCTTCGGCAATCGGATCTTGTTCACATCCAACCGCGGCGGCGACGACGAGATCTGGGCGATGAACGTAGATGGCTCGAGCCAGACTCAGCTCACCAACGCCGCCGGCACGAGCGCTAACGCGGACTACGCGCCCAACGGGTCGCGGATTGCCTTCGCCTCCAGCCGTGACGGCGATCAGGAGATCTTCACCATGAACCCCGACGGCTCAGATCCGGTTCAGCTCACGACGGATCCAACCGAGGACAGCCTTCCCAGCTACTCCCCCGACGGGACCAAGATCGCCTTCAACAGCAAGCGCTCCGATCCGGACGCCGACCTCTGGGTGATGAACTCCGACGGCAGTGCGCAGACCCAGCTGACCACCGATCCGGCCGAGGACGCGGCGCCGGTCTATTCCCCCGACGGCACCCAGATCGTCTTCCACACCCGTCGCGAGGGCGCGACGCACGAGGAGCTCTACGTGATGCCCGCCGGCGGAGGAGCTCAGACCGCGCTGACGGTGACCGCCTCCCCGATCCTCAACATTTTCCCCGACTGGCAGTCACTTTCGCCCCCGATCCCGGTGCCGACGCCCCCGGCCACGGAGACGCCGCCGACGACCCCGCCCGAGGAGACCCCGCCGCCGGCGGAGGATCCCCCCAAGGACACGGAGGCTCCCGGCCTCACCCTGGGCGGGAAGAAGAAGCAGAAGCTCGACGAGGCGATCGAGGTCAAGGCGACCTGTACCGAGGACTGCACCGCCACTGGTGACGGCACGCTGAACGTCAAGACGTCGAACCGCAACGGACCGGCGGTGCGAAAGGCGTTCAAGCTGAAGCCGGCCACGGCCCAGGTCGCTGCAGGCGCGACGGTGGTGCTCAAGCTCGCGCTCTCGCGCAAGGCTCGAAAGGCTGCGACCAAGGCGCTCGAGAACGGCGGCAAGGTCGGCTCACGCACGAACATCGCGGCGACCGATACGACCGGCAACGGATCGAGCGCGACGCAGGCCGTCAAGCTGAAGCCCGCTTAATAGCGGGCGGTTCCACTGCGAATCCGTGCTGTCTTAGGGCCACCTAGGTCCCAAACAGCCGACACCGCGGACGGCCGAGGTCAAGCCTCTGGGTCTCTGGTCGAAACGCGCTCCCGAATCGACACTCGTCATAGGGATCGATAAACGACCAAAAGGAGAATCCCATGACGAAGTCAAACGCAGCAATCGCACACCACGGGCAGCGCTCGTGATCAGCATGATCGCCCTGTTCGCGGCGCTGTCCGGCGCGGCGTTTGCCGCTCAGGAGCAGTTCACCGGCAAGGTGATCAAGGACAACAGCATCAAGAGCGTCGACCTCAAGGACGGCAAGGCCGTCACGGGGACGGACGTCGTCGACGAGTCGCTGGAGGGAGTCGATGTGGCCCCTGACAGCCTCCTCGCCGAGGACCTCGCCACCGACTCGGTCGGCGCGAACGAGCTGGCGCCCAACGCAGCCGGCCCGTCCGAGATCGCCGACAACGCGGTCAACTCGCCCGAGATCACCGACAACGCCGTCGGGACGAGCGAGATCGCTCCGAACTCGGTCGGCACCGCGGAGATCACCAACGGCCAGGTTCGCTCGCCGGACCTCGGCCCGCTGGTCCACCGCAGTGACTCGTTCTCGGTGGCCGCTGGCACAAGCGCCGGCGGGTTCGTCAGCTGCCAGTCCGGGGAGACCCGGATCTCGGGCGGCGCGATCGCACCCGGGATCAACGGATCGTTCCTCCAGTCCTCGTTCCCCAACGGGGCAAACGGCTGGTCGGCGATCGTCCGCAACAACACGGCGGCGGACTTCAACGCCGTGGTGTACTCGCTCTGCCTGCAGAGCTAGCGCGAGGTTGACGTGCGGGGACGGAGGGGTCGGACGACCCCTCCGTCCCCAACCGTCAAATCAGACCCGCCGGTAGATCAGGCCGAAGTCGTGCTCCCAGGTGGTGCCGTCGTGGCAGATCTCCCAGGCGCCCTCGATCGTCTTGCCGTCGTCGATGAACTTGCCCGAGAACCGCTGCTTGAACTCGAGCGGCGAGAAGTCCTCCTCCGTCCGCTCCAGCGTCCACACCCCGTCGGCCAGGGTCATCGTGTAAACGCGGGCGACGCCGCGCGAGTCGAAGTAATGCTGGAGGAGCGAGCCCCGTCCCTCGTCCCAGCCGATCAGCGCGATCCCGTCCGGCGCCTCGGGGACGGGCACCGTCCACCGCTCGATCAGGAACGTCTCGCCGTCGAGCCACTCGAACTTCACCCGCGCTCCGACGTCCCCCATCCCCTCGGCCCATGGCGCGACCATCTCCATGCTCCACTCGCCGATGCAGTGCCTCGAGCCGCCTGGTCACATCCGCCGCTTCCATCTGGTGATCCCTCCTCTGGTCGGAACTGCGTTCTAGCGGACCCCGCGATCGGCGGCGCGCCCGAGGATCCCGGACAGGGCCCGCAGGTAGTCGATCAACTCCGGCGGCTCCCGAACCTCGAAGTCGACGCCGAGCATCGCGATCCGCACCGCGAGCCAGCTGAGGTCGTCGTCGCCGGTGCGGAAATCGCAGCTGCCGTCATCGATCGGCTCGACCGAGCCCCAGGAGGTGGGGAGGACCGTCTTGATCTCCTCCGCGGGGGCGTGGAGGGTGACCCGGGCCTCGAAGCGGCTCGGCGCCGACTTGATGCTCCGCTGGACGAACGCCGCAGGGTCCTTCAGGGGCAGCGGCCGCAGCGCGAAGCCAACGCCGTTCGACGCCGGCCGGGCGATCCGATCGACGCGGAACGTCCGCCAGTCCTCCCGCCCGCGGTCCCAGGCGACCAGGTACCAGCGGCGGCCCAGGTTCACGACGTGGTGCGGCTCCACCTCCCGCCGGGTGTCGGCTCCCGTCGCGGCTCCGGTATGCGAAGCGCAGGCACTCCGCGTCGCGGCAGGCCGCGGCGATCACGGTCAGGTGCTGCGGGTCGACCGTCGGGCCCTCGGCGGGCGCCATGATCGTCACCCTCCCGATCGCCGACACCCGCCGCCGCAGGCGCGCCGGCAGGACCTGTTCCAGCTTCACGAGCGCCCGGAGCGACGTCTCCTCGATTCCCTCCACCGACGTGCGGGCCGCGGTGCGCAGGCCGACGGCGATCGCCACCGCCTCCTCGTCGTCGAGGAGCAGCGGCGGCATCGCGGTCCCGGCGCGCAGCCGGTACCCGCCCGCCGGCCCGGTCAGCGATTCGACCGGATAGCCGAGCTGGCGCAGCCGCTCGACGTCGCGGCGCACCGTCCGGCGGGAGACGTCGAGCCGATCGGCGAGCTCGTCGCCGCGCCAGGCGGCCCGCGCCTGGAGCAGGGCGAGCAGCTCGAGTAGTCGGCTGGAGGTCTCGGTCACGGAACTTTCACAGGATCCTCCATATTGAGGACAGATCCTGACCTAAACCACCCGTAGGGTGCCTGGCACCTTAGGTACCAGGCACCGGAGCAACCAACCGACGGAGGGAATGCGACATGGCCGAACGAGACCGATACATCCCCGGGGTCCCCTGCTGGGCGGACACCACCCAGCCCGACCCGGACAAGGCGGCGGAGTTCTACGGCGGCCTCTTCGGCTGGGAGTTCGAACAGAAGATGCCCGAGGGCGTCGGCGCCAGCTACCTCGAGGCGACGATCGGCGGCAAGAAGGCCGCGGCGATCAGCTCGCAGCACGAGGGCTCCCCGCCGCAGGCGACCTGGAACACCTACGTCTGGGTCGAGAGCGCCGACGAGACGGCCGCGAAGGTCCGCGACGCCGGCGGCAGCGTCGTCTCCGAGCCGATGGACGTCATGGACGCCGGCCGGATGGCGGTCTTCGCCGACCCCGAGGGCGCCGTCTTCGGCGTCTGGCAGGCGAACGAGCACCGCGGCGCCGAGGTCGTGAACGAGCACGGCGGCGTCAACTTCAACGACCTGAACACCCGCGACCCGGAGGCGGCGAAGGCCTTCTACGGCGCGGTCTTCGGCTGGCAGGCGCTCGCGATGGAGGGCGGCTTTCAGATGTGGACGCTCCCCGGCTACGGCGACTTCCTCGAGGAGATCAACCCGGGCACCAAGGAGCGCAACGCCGAGCTGAGCGCGCCGGAGGGCTTCGTCGACGTCGTCGCCTCGCTCGCGCCGATCCCCGACGACCAGCCGGACACGCCCGCGCACTGGGGGATCACATTCGCGGTCGACGAGGCCGACCCGATCGCCGAGAAGGCGGCCGAGCTCGGCGGCACCGTGCTGATGCCGCCGACCGACATGCCGTGGGTCCGGATGACCGTGATCGCCGACCCGCAGGGCGCGACGTTCGTCGCGAGCAAGTTCGTCCCCGAGAACCAATGAGCAGCCACTCCCTCGCAATCGAGGCCACCGCGCTCACGAAGAGCTTCGGTGACGTGTGCGCCGTCGACGGTGTGGACCTATCGGTCAGCACCGGCTCGGTCTACGGCGTGCTCGGCCCGAACGGCGCCGGCAAGACGACGACGATCCGGATGCTGGCGACGCTGCTCCGCCCCGACTCCGGCACGGCGCGGGTGCTCGGCCACGACGTCGTCACCGAGGGCGACGCCGTTCGCGCCGCCGTCAGCCTCACCGGTCAGCTCGCCTCGGTCGACGAGGACCTGACCGGCCGCGAGAACCTGATCCTGATCGCGCGCCTGCTCGGCCTCAAGCGCGCCGACGCGAAGGCGCGGGCAGACACCCTGCTCGAGGCGTTCGGGCTCGAGGACGCGTCCGGCCGCCTGGTCAAGAACTACTCGGGTGGCATGCGGCGGCGGCTCGACATCGCGGCCAGCATCGTGGTCACGCCGCAGCTGATGTTCCTCGACGAGCCGACGACCGGCCTCGACCCGCGCTCGCGCAATCAGGTCTGGGACATCATCCGCTCGTTCGTCGCCGAGGGCACGACGATCCTGCTCTGCACCCAATACCTCGACGAGGCCGACCAGCTCGCCGACGGGATCGCGGTGATCGACCGCGGCAAGGTGATCGCGGAGGGCACGCCGGGCCAGCTCAAGGCCTCGGTCGGCTCCGGCGCGCTACATGTGCGCCTGCTCGACCCGGCGCAGCGTCCCGACGCGGAGCGCGTCCTCGCCGAGCGACTCGGCGCGGTCCACCTGGAGTCCGACCCGGCGGCGCTATCGGCCGCCTGCGCCGAGGGCGACCGCGGCGCCGAGGCAGTCGCGGAGCTCTCCCGCCGCGAGATCGGCATCGCCGACTTCTCGCTTGGCCAGCCGAGTCTCGACGAGGTCTTCCTCGCCCTCACCGGCCACCGGGCGGAGGACCAGACATCTGACGAATCCGACACCCACCAGGAGGAGCTCGCAGCATGAGTGCGACACCGACGACAGCCCGAGCCGAATTCAGCACCGACGCGGAGACCGTCCGGGCCGCGCTCTCCTCGGCCCCACGACCGGCGCGCCCGAGCGCCGTCTCGCAGGCGCTCACCTTCGGCTGGCGGGGGATGCTGAAGGTCAAGCACGTCCCCGAGCAGCTCCTCGACGCGACGATCTCGCCGGTGATGTTCGTGCTCATGTTCACCTTCCTGTTCGGCGGGGCGGTGGCGGGGTCGACCGGCGAGTACCTCCAGTACCTGCTCCCGGGGATCCTCGTGATGCAGGTCCTGTTCAACACCGTCTACTCCGGCGTCGCGCTCAACACCGACCTCACGAAGGGCGTCGTCGACCGCTTCCGCTCGCTGCCGATCTGGCGGCCGGCACCGCTGGTCGGCTCGCTCCTCGGCGACACCGTCCGCTATCTGGCGGGTGGCGTCGTGATCATCGTCCTCGGCCTCATCCTGGGGTTCGACGCGGAGGGCGGGATCGGCGGAATCCTCGCGGCCCTGGCGCTCACCGTGTTCTTCGCGTTCGCCCTCTCCTGGGCGTTCATGACGCTCGGCCTGCTCCTGCGCTCGCCGAACGCGGTGATGAACGCGGGCTTCATGACGATCTTCCCGCTGACGTTCCTCTCGAACGTCTTCGTGGAGCCGAGCACGCTGCCCGCCGGCCTCGAGTGGTTCGTCGACGTCAACCCGGTCTCGCACCTGGCCGACACCTCGCGCGCGCTGATGGCCGGCGACGCGACCGGCGGCGACATCCTCTACGTGTTCGTCGCGGCGGCGATCGTCACCGCGATCTTCGCGCCGATCACGAACCGCCTGTACCGGACGAAGAGCTCGTAGGGGCGACCCATATCGTTGAACCCTGTTCATCGCACAGAAAGTTGAGCTGCGAGACGGGACGGTCGCCCTGATCCGGCCGATCGGCCCGGATGACCGCGATCGCCTGCGGGAGGGGTTCGAGGGGGCGAGCGCCGAGTCGATCCTGCTGCGCTTCCACTCCCCGGTGACGCGGCTCTCGAACCGCCAGCTCGACTACCTCACCGCGATCGACCACGACCACCACGAGGCCCTGATCGCGGTCGACCCGGAGACCGGGCAGAGCTTCGGCACCGCCCGCTACATCCGCAGCGACGAGGACCCCGAGACAGCGGAGTTCGCGATCGGCGTCGGCGACCGCTGGATGAAGATCGGCCTCGGTTCCGCTCTCCTCACCGCGCTCGCCCAGCGCGCTCGCGAGGCCGGCATCGTTAGCTTCACCGGCCTCGTCCTCTCCGAGAACCACGCGATCTATCAGCCTCGTCGAGAAGGTCGCGGATTCGCACGAGATCAGGCCGGCCGGGCCGGGCGCCTCGGAGATCGTCGTCGAGCTGGGCGGCGCTGCCTAGCGCGCGTAGTCGCGCAGGAAGAGCGCTTCGGCCAGCGCGATGCGCTCGATCTCGGCGGGGTCGACCGATTCGTTCGGAGCGTGGATCTGGCAGAGCGGCTCCTCGACGCCGAGCAGGATGATCTCCGCCTCCGGGAACGTCTCGGCGAGCACGTTGCAGAGGGGGATCGAGCCGCCCTCGCCGGCGGTCGTCGGCTCGGCGTCGAACGCGGTCCGCATCGCCTCCTCGATCGCCCGGTAGGCGGGACCGCCGGTCTTCGCGGCGAACGGAGCCCCGGTCCCCTGGCGCTCGATCGCGACCCGTGCGCCGAGCGGCGCCGCGGCCTCGAGCTGGGCGGCGAGCGCCTCCTGTGCCTCGACCGGGTCGGTGCCCGCCGGGACCCGGATCGAGACCCGCGCCCGCGCGCTCGGCTGGAGCGACGGCGTGGAGCCGACGACCGGCGGGCAGTCGATCCCGAGCACGGTCACCGACGGCCGCGCCCAGACCATGTCGGCGACCGACCCGTCGCCGGCGAGCTCGACGCCTTCCAGCAGCCCGGCGTCGGAGCGGAACCGGTCGGCCGGGTACTCGACGCCGTCCCAGGACTGGTCGGAGCGAAGCCCGTCGATCGTCACGTTGCCGCGCTCATCGTGGAGGCTCGCCAGCATCTGGGTCAGCGCGACGAGCGCGTCGGGAGCCGGGCCGCCGAACATCCCGGAGTGGACCGCGCCCTCGAGCGTGGAGACGGTCACGTCGAGGATCACGACCCCACGCAGCGTGGTCGTCAGCGTCGGCACGCCGACCGCGATGTTGCCGGTGTCCCCGATCACGATCGCGTCGGCCGCGAGCAGCTCCGCCGCCGTCGGGACGAACTTCTCGAGCCCGCCCGTGGCCTGCTCCTCCGAGCCCTCGGCGATGAATTTGACCCCGCAGCCGCGCTCTTCCCCGAGCGCGCGCAGCGCGGTCAGGTGGGCGACGACGTTCCCCTTGCAGTCGGCGGTGCCGCGGCCATACCAGCGGCCGTCGCGCTCGACCAGTTCGAATGGCGGGCTCTCCCATTCGTCCTCGCCGAGCGGTGGCTGGACGTCGTAGTGGCAGTAAAGGAGGACGGTCGGCGCGCCCTCGGGCCCGGGCGCGTGGCCGAAGACCGACGGATGGCCGTCGGGCATGTCGAGGAGCCGGGCATCCTCGATGCCGGCGTCGGCGGCCGCGTCGCGGACGAGCTCGGCCGCCTCCAGGCAGCGTTCCGGCGGGTACTGGTCGGGGTCGGCGACGCTCGGGATCGCGACCATGCGCTCCAGGTCGGCTCGCGCCTGGGGCATCAGCTCGCCGACCCGTTCCTTCATCTCGTCCGCCATCGGAGGGATTCTTTCGCAATGGCGCTTCTCGGCAACGCGCTCCACCGCGCGCACCACCTCCACATCCCCCATACCGAAGGACGGCACCGCGGCCTCGTCCTGGTGACGATGGCGCTGGCGGTGGGGCTGGCGAACTTCCCGACCGCCGCGATCGTCGTCGCGCTGCCGGAGCTCCACGACCAGCTCAACGCCTCCACGGCAGCGCTCCAGTGGACGGTCACCGGCTACACGCTCGCGCTCTCGGTGTTCCTGATCGTCGGCGGTCGCCTCGCCGACATCTACGGGCGCCGGGCCGTCCTCCTCGCCGGCGCGGCCCTGTTCGCCGCCGGCTCCGTCATCGCGGCGCTCGCACCGAGCGGGGGAGTCCTGGTCGCCGGCCTGGTGGTAGCCGGGCTCGGCGGAGCAGCGCTGGTCCCGTCGTCGCTCGCGATCGTTCTGTCCACCTACGCGCCCTCGGAGCGGGGCCTGCCGCTCGGCATCTGGGGAGCCGCCTCCGCCCTCGGGCAGGGCCTGGCGCCGTTGATCGGCGGCGTGCTGACCGGCGAGCTCGGCTGGGAGTGGATCTTCTGGTTCCAGGCCGCGGTCGCCGGCGTCACCGGGGTCGCGGCGGTGGCGTTCGCGGCGGAGTCCCGCGACGAGGAGGCGGAGCGCCGGATCGACGTCACCGGCCTCGCGATCGCCGTCGGTGCGCTGACGACGCTGACCCTTGCCGTGATCCAGGCGCCCACCTGGGGCCTCGCCTCAGCGCCGACGCTGGTGCTCCTAGCCGCGGCGGTCGTCCTCTCCGTCGCCTTCGTCCTGGTCGAGCGCCGCACCAAGAACCCGCTGGTCGACCTCTCGCTCTTCGGCCACCGGAACTTCAGCGGCGCGGCGGTCGTCCTCTTCATCATCAACTTCGCGCTGATCGCCGCCCTGTTCCTGGTCCCCCTCTTCCTCCAGGAGCAGCTCGGCGACTCGGCGACCGAGTCGGGGCTCCAGCTGATGCCGCTGATCATCGGGATGTCGGTCGGCTCGCCGATCGGCGGCCCCCTGGCCGAGCGGCTCGGGCCGTTGCCGCCGCTCGTCACCGGCGGGGTGATGATCGCCTTCTCGCTCTTCGTGATGTCCGGCGTCGACCTCTCGACGACCTACGCCGACCTTTGGTGGCCGCTCCTGATCCTCGGCCTAGGCGTAGGCATGTCGCTGACGCCGATGAACCTCGCGGCGATGAACTCGATCCCGACGCGCATGTCGGGCCAGGCCGGTGGCGTCTTCACCACGCTCTCCGGCCTCGGCATCGCGCTTGGTGTCGCGATCTGCGGCGCCGTCTACAACAGCGCGCAGCTATCCGAGACCGTCTCGATCGCGGGCGAGAAGGGCGTGAAGCTCTCCGACGCCCAGGCCGAGGACCTCGACGGCCTGCTCTCCGGGGCAGGCGACGCGATGACCGCGCTCGCCAAGTTCGGCGCCGAGGCGCAGAAGACGATCACCGACGCGGTCCACGAGGCCTTCGTCATCGGCCTCGGCGACGGCCTCCGCCTAGGTGCCTTCGTCGCGATCGTCGGCATCGTCGCCGCCCTCGCCCTGGATCCGTCGACGCCGAACGTCCGTCAGTCCTCCCGCCCGCGGCCCAGGCGACCAGGTACCAGCGGCGGCCCAGGTCCACGACGTGGGCGGCTCCACCTCTCGCCGGGTGTCGCTCCCGTCGCGGCTCCGGTATGCGAAGCGCAGGCACTCCGCGTCGCGGCAGGCCGCGGCGATCACGGTCAGGTGCTGCGGGTCGACGGTCGGGCCCTCGGCGGGCGCCATGATCGTCACCCTCCCGATCGCCGACACCCGCCGCCGCAGGCGCGCCGGCAGGACCTGTTCCAGCTTCACGAGCGCCCGGAGGGACGTCTCCTCGATTCCCTCCACCGACGTGCGGGCCGCCGTGCGCAGGCCGACGGCGATCGCCACCGCCTCCTCGTCGTCGAGGAGCAGCGGCGGCATCGCGGTCCCGGCGCGCAGCCGGTACCCGCCCGCCGGCCCGGTCAGCGACTCGACCGGATAGCCGAGCTGGCGCAACCGCTCGACGTCGCGGCGCACCGTCCGGCGGGAAACGTCGAGCCGGTCGGCGAGCTCCTCGCCGCGCCAGCCCGACCGGGCCTGAAGCATCGCGAGCAGCTCGAGTAGTCGGCTGGAGGTCTCGGTCACAGAACTTTCACAGGATCCTCCGATATTGAGGACAGATCCTGACCTAAACCACCCGTAGGGTGCCTGGCACCTCAGGTACCAGGCACCGGAGCAACCAACCGACGGAGGGAATGCGACATGGCCGAACGAGACCGATACATCCCCGGGGTCCCCTGCTGGGCGGACACCACCCAGCCCGACCCGGACAAGGCGGCGGAGTTCTACGGCGGCCTCTTCGGCTGGGAGTTCGAACAGAAGATGCCCGAGGGCGTCGGCGCCAGCTACCTCGAGGCGACGATCGGCGGTAAGAAGGCCGCGGCGATCAGCTCGCAGCCCGAGGGCTCCCCGCCGCAGGCGACCTGGAACACCTACGTCTGGGTCGAGAGCGCCGACGAGACCGCCGCGAAGGTCCGCGATGCCGGCGGCAGCGTCGTCTCCGAGCCGATGGACGTCATGGACGCCGGCCGGATGGCGGTCTTCGCCGACCCGGAGGGCGCCGTCTTCGGCGTCTGGCAGGCGAACGAGCACCGCGGCGCCGAGGTCGTGAACGAGCACGGCGGCGTCAACTTCAACGACCTGAACACCCGCGACCCCGAGGCGGCAAAGGCCTTCTACGGCGCGGTCTTCGGCTGGCAGGCGCTCGCGATGGAGGGCGGCTTTCAGATGTGGACGCTCCCCGGCTACGGCGACTTCCTCGAGGAGATCAACCCGGGCACCAAGGAGCGCAACGCCGAGCTGAGCGCGCCGGAAGGCTTCGTCGACGTCGTCGCCTCGCTCGCGCCGATCCCCGACGACCAGCCGGACACGCCCGCGCACTGGGGGATCACATTCGCGGTCGACGAGGCCGACCCGATCGCCGAGAAGGCGGCCGAGCTCGGCGGCACCGTGCTGATGCCGCCGACCGACATGCCGTGGGTCCGGATGACCGTGATCGCCGACCCGCAGGGCGCGACCTTCGTCGCCAGCAAGTTCGTCCCCGAGAACCAATGAGCAGCCACTCCGCTCGCAATCGAGGCCACCGCGCTCACGAAGAGCTTCGGTGACGTGTGCGCCGTCGACGGTGTGGACCTATCGGTCAGCACCGGCTCGGTCTACGGCGTGCTCGGCCCGAACGGCGCCGGCAAGACGACGACGATCCGGATGCTGGCGACGCTGCTCCGTCCCGACTCCGGGACGGCGCGGGTGCTCGGCCACGACGTCGTCACCGAGGGCGACGCCGTTCGCGCCGCCGTCAGCCTCACCGGCCAGCTCGCCTCGGTCGACGAGGACCTGACCGGCCGCGAGAACCTGATCCTGATCGCGCGCCTGCTCGGCCTCAAGCGCGCCGACGCGAAGGCGCGGGCGGACACCCTGCTCGAGGCGTTCGGGCTCGAGGACGCGTCCGGCCGCCTGGTCAAGAACTACTCGGGCGGCATGCGGCGGCGGCTCGACATCGCGGCCACGATCGTGGTCACGCCGCAGCTCATGTTCCTCGACGAGCCGACGACCGGCCTCGACCCTCGCTCGCGCAATCAGGTCTGGGACATCATCCGCTCGTTCGTCGCCGAGGGCACGACGATCCTGCTCTGCACCCAATACCTCGACGAGGCCGACCAGCTCGCCGACGGGATCGCGGTGATCGACCGCGGCAAGGTGATCGCGGAGGGCACGCCGGGCCAGCTCAAGGCCTCGGTCGGCTCCGGCGCGCTGCACGTGCGCCTGCTCGACCCGGCGCAGCGCCCCGATGCGGAGCGCGTCCTCGCCGAGCGACTCGGCGCGGTCCACCTGGAGTCCGACCCGGCGGCGCTATCGGCCGCCTGCGCCGAGGGCGACCGCGGCGCCGAGGCCGTCGCGGAGCTCTCCCGTCGCGAGATCGGCATCGCCGACTTCTCGCTCGGCCAGCCGAGTCTCGACGAGGTCTTCCTCGCCCTCACCGGCCACCGGGCGGAGGACCAGACATCTGACGAATCCGACACCCACCAGGAGGAGCTCGCAGCATGAGTGCGACACCGACCACAGCCCGAGCCGACTTCAGCGCCGACGCGGAGACCGTCCGGGCCGCGCTCTCCTCGGCCCCACGACCGGCGCGCCCGAGCGCCGTCTCGCAGGCGCTCACCTTCGGCTGGCGGGGGATGCTGAAGGTCAAGCATGTCCCCGAGCAGCTCCTCGACGCGACGATCTCGCCGGTGATGTTCGTGCTCATGTTCACCTTCCTGTTCGGCGGGGCGGTGGCGGGGTCGACCGGCGAGTACCTCCAGTACCTGCTCCCGGGGATCCTCGTGATGCAGGTCCTGTTCAACACCGTCTACTCCGGCGTCGCGCTCAACACCGACCTCACGAAGGGCGTCGTCGACCGCTTCCGCTCGCTGCCGATCTGGCGGCCCGCACCGCTGGTCGGCTCGCTCCTCGGCGACACCGTCCGCTATCTGGCGGGTGGCGTCGTGATCATCGTCCTCGGCCTCATCCTGGGGTTCGACGCGGAGGGCGGGATCGGCGGGATCCTCGCGGCCCTGGCGCTCACCGTGTTCTTCGCGTTCGCCCTCTCCTGGGCGTTCATGACGCTCGGCCTGCTCCTGCGCTCGCCGAACGCGGTGATGAACGCGGGCTTCATGACGATCTTCCCGCTGACGTTCCTCTCGAACGTCTTCGTGGAGCCGAGCACGCTGCCCGCCGGCCTCGAGTGGTTCGTCGACGTCAACCCGGTCTCCCACCTGGCCGACACCTCGCGCGCGCTGATGGCCGGCGACGCGACCGGCGGCGACATCCTCTACGTGTTCGTCGCGGCGGCGATCGTCACCGCGATCTTCGCGCCGATCACGAACCGGCTGTACCGGACGAAGAGCTCGTAGGGGCGACCCATATCGTTGAACCCTGTTCATCGCCACGGACAGTCGAGCTGCGAGACGGGACGGTCGCCCTGATCCGGCCGATCGGCCCGGACGACCGCGATCGCCTGCGGGAGGGGTTCGAGGGGGCGAGCGCCGAGTCGATCCTGCTGCGCTTCCACTCCCCGGTGACGCGGCTCTCGAGCAGCCAGCTCGACTACCTGACCGCGATCGACCACGACCACCACGAGGCCCTGATCGCGGTCGACCCGGAGACCGGCCAGAGCTTCGGCACCGCCCGCTACATCCGCAGCGACGAGGATCCCGAGACCGCGGAGTTCGCGATCGGCGTCGGCGACCGCTGGATGAAGATCGGCCTCGGTTCCGCCCTCCTCACCGCGCTCGCCCAGCGTGCCCGCGAGGCCGGCATCGCCCGCTTCACCGGCCTCGTCCTCGCCGAGAACCACGCGATCTTCAGCCTCGTCGAGAAGGTCGCCGACTCACACGAGATCAGGCCCGCCGGCCAGGGAGCCTCGGAGATCGTCGTCGAGCTGGGCGGCGCTGCCTAGCGCGCGTAGTCGCGCAGGAAGAGCGCTTCGGCCAGCGCGATGCGCTCGATCTCGGCGGGGTCGACCGATTCGTTCGGAGCGTGGATCTGGCAGAGCGGCTCCTCGACGCCGAGCAGGATGATCTCCGCCTCCGGGAACGTCTCGGCGAGCACGTTGCAGAGGGGGATCGAGCCGCCCTCGCCGGCGGTCGTCGGCTCGGCGTCGAACGCGGTCCGCATCGCCTCCTCGATCGCCCGGTAGGCGGGACCGCCGGTCTTCGCGGCGAACGGAGCCCCGGTCCCCTGGCGCTCGATCGCGACCCGTGCGCCGAGCGGCGCCGCGGCCTCGAGCTGGGCGGCGAGCGCCTCCTGTGCCTCGACCGGGTCGGTGCCCGCCGGGACCCGGATGCTGACCCGCGCCCGCGCGCTCGGCTGGAGCGACGGCGTGGAGCCGACGACCGGCGGGCAGTCGATCCCGAGCACGGTCACCGACGGCCGCGCCCAGACCATGTCGGCGACCGACCCGTCGCCGGCGAGCTCGACGCCGTCCAGCAGCCCGGCGTCGGAGCGGAACCGGTCGGCCGGGTACTCGACGCCGTCCCAGGACTGGTCGGAGCGAAGCCCGTCGATCGTCACGTTGCCGCGCTCATCGTGGAGGCTCGCCAGCATCTGGGTCAGCGCGACGAGCGCGTCGGGAGCCGGGCCGCCGAACATCCCGGAGTGGACCGCGCCCTCGAGCGTGGAGACGGTCACGTCGAGGATCACGACCCCACGCAGCGTGGTCGTCAGCGTCGGCACGCCGACCGCGATGTTGCCGGTGTCCCCGATCACGATCGCGTCGGCCGCGAGCAGCTCCGCCGCCGTCGGGACGAACTTCTCGAGCCCGCCCGTGGCCTGCTCCTCCGAGCCCTCGGCGATGAATTTGACCCCGCAGCCGCGCTCTTCCCCGAGCGCGCGCAGCGCGGTCAGGTGGGCGACGACGTTCCCCTTGCAGTCGGCGGTGCCGCGGCCATACCAGCGGCCGTCGCGCTCGACCAGTTCGAACGGCGGGCTCTCCCATTCGTCCTCGCCGAGCGGTGGCTGGACGTCGTAGTGGCAGTAGAGGAGGACGGTCGGCGCGCCCTCGGGCCCGGGCGCGTGGCCGAAGACCGACGGATGGCCGTCGGGCATGTCGAGGAGCCGGGCATCCTCGATGCCGGCGTCGGCGGCCGCGTCGCGGACGAGCTCGGCCGCCTCCAGGCAGCGTTCCGGCGGGTACTGGTCGGGGTCGGCGACGCTCGGGATCGCGACCATGCGCTCCAGGTCGGCTCGCGCCTGGGGCATCAGTTCGCCGACCCGTTCCTTCATCTCGTCCGCCATCGGAGGGATTCTTTCGCAATGGCGCTTCTCGGCAACGCGCTCCACCGCGCGCACCATCTCCACATCCCCCATTCCGAGGGACGCCACCGCGGCCTCGTCCTGGTGACGATGGCGCTGGCGGTGGGGCTGGCGAACTTCCCGACCGCCGCGATCGTCGTCGCGCTGCCGGAGCTCCACGACCAGCTCAACGCCTCCACGGCAGCGCTCCAGTGGACCGTCACCGGCTACACGCTCGCGCTCTCGGTGTTCCTGATCGTCGGCGGTCGCCTCGCCGACATCTACGGGCGCCGGGCCGTCCTCCTCGCCGGCGCGGCCCTGTTCGCCGCCGGCTCCGTCATCGCGGCGCTCGCACCGAGCGGGGGAGTCCTGGTCGCCGGCCTGGTGGTAGCCGGGCTCGGCGGAGCAGCGCTGGTCCCGTCGTCGCTCGCGATCGTTCTGTCCACCTACGCGCCCTCGGAGCGGGGCCTGCCGCTCGGCATCTGGGGAGCCGCCTCCGCCCTCGGGCAGGGCCTGGCGCCGCTGATCGGCGGCGTGCTGACCGGCGAGCTCGGCTGGGAGTGGATCTTCTGGTTCCAGGCCGCGGTCGCCGGCGTCACCGGGGTCGCGGCGGTGGCGTTCGCGGCGGAGTCCCGCGACGAGGAGGCGGAGCGCCGGATCGACGTCACCGGGCTCGCGATCGCCGTCGGTGCGCTGACGACGCTGACCCTTGCCGTGATCCAGGCGCCCACCTGGGGCCTCGCCTCAGCGCCGACGCTGGTGCTCCTCGCCGCGGCCGTCGTCCTCTCCGTCGCCTTCGTCCTGGTCGAGCGCCGCACCAAGAACCCGCTCGTCGACCTCTCGCTCTTCGGCCACCGGAACTTCAGCGGCGCGGCGGTCGTCCTCTTCATCATCAACTTCGCCCTGATCGCCGCCCTGTTCCTGGTCCCCCTCTTCCTCCAGGAGCAGCTCGGCGACTCGGCGACCGAGTCGGGGCTCCAGCTGATGCCGCTGATCATCGGGATGTCGGTCGGCTCGCCGATCGGCGGCCCCCTGGCCGAGCGGCTCGGGCCGCTGCCGCCGCTCGTCACCGGCGGGGTGATGATCGCCTTCTCGCTCTTCGTGATGTCCGGCGTCGACCTCTCGACGACCTACGCGGACCTCTGGTGGCCGCTCCTGATCCTCGGCCTCGGCGTCGGCATGTCGCTGACGCCGATGAACCTCGCGGCGATGAACTCGATCCCGACGCGCATGTCGGGCCAGGCCGGCGGCGTCTTCACCACGCTCTCCGGCCTCGGCATCGCGCTTGGTGTCGCGATCTGCGGCGCCGTCTACAACAGCGCGCAGCTATCCGAGACCGTCTCGATCGCGGGCGAGAAGGGCGTGAAGCTCTCCGACGCCCAGGCCGAGGACCTCGACGGCCTGCTCTCCGGGGCAGGCGACGCGATGACCGCGCTCGCCAAGTTCGGCGCCGAGGCGCAGAAGACGATCACCGACGCGGTCCACGAGGCCTTCGTCATCGGCCTCGGCGACGGCCTCCGCCTAGGTGCCTTCGTCGCGATCGTCGGCATCGTCGCCGCCCTCGCCCTGATTCGGCGCGAGGTTCCGGCGGATGAGCGCGAGGCTGAATCGCCGGCTTAGGCGAGTTTCTGAACCGCACCGAACCTCCCGCGGAACGAGCGCCCTAGTGCATGCCGGCTCTGAGCCTCTTCAGTCGAATTCGTGGACCGGTTCGCAGCCCGATTGACTCCTGCTTCCACGCGAAGGGAGCGGCCAGCCTGCTACGTCCAAATCGTGTTGTTTGCATGGCAAGGCGATTCGAGGGATTGCGGCAGATTCCGGTTCCTGGCGAGTTCCCGCGCTGTTAACCATCTTCGCGCCTACCGCCCTCTTCAGTTTTCCGGACGTTTGCGGACGTGCTGTTGCCCTTGTGGCCACGAGGATGAAGTCGGTGGCGCCCGAGTCGAGCGCGCTGAGCTCGATGAACCACCGGCCGCGACCGGGTGAGCGGACCCTGCAGATTTCGTTCCGGCCGTCCCCCGGCCGTCGTCGGGAGCACAGGTCCGAGCGCCCGGCGGGAAGCCCGTCCCTTCTGATCGCGACCGACATTGGCACATCGGCGCGCACGGAGATGCGGAGCTCGTGTAGGGGTCGGTGCAACGCGAGACGGTAGAGCGACGCGTTCCCGGATGCGATCTCGCCGCCAACGGGGATCCCCAGGCGCAGCCGCGTGGCGCAGCCGCGCCCGTGACACTCCTCGGGCAGATAGGTGTCGGCTGCGCTTTCCGACGGGACTGGCGCGAGCCCGAACTGGACGAAGCGGTTGAACGGCGAGCCGAGGTTCCAGTGGGTCGCGAGATATTCCCCCGGCTCCGGCATGGCGTCGAAATAGTCGTCGGCGTTGCAGTCGAACTCAACCGATGGACATGCGCGAGTCATCGGTCCCTGGTTTCGATCGCCGCCGTCGGGCGTGTAACAGAGAATGTCCGCGGCCTGATTGCAATGGGCGCCGGTGCCGGTGGAGTTCGGCGACCCGTACGGAACGGCACCCTGGTTGTGCGCGTTCTCGTGCATCGGGATGCTCCCCGCCCAGCAGGGCTCGTAGGCGACGGCGTAGCCGCCGCCGGAGTTGCTCAGGTTCGCGGGCGTGAGGCGCTCGTCGTCGACGTAGCTCCCGATCCCGCAGAACCGCGCTGCCGCATCCGAGTCGAAGAAGATCGTGTAGTCGACGTTGGGGCTGTCGAACCCGGCCTCCCGTGCCGACTCGACGACGTCGGCGAAGCTCTCGCCCGGGCTCTCGAACGAATCGACGCGGATCTCGCCCCCGGGCCCGCACAGGAACTTGTAGTCGGCGGTGAGGCCGCCGCTCGCGACCGCCTGCGCGTTCAGCACGTGGTTGATTCGCGCGAGCGACGAGCGGATGGCCGGAGCGACGGTTGCGACCCGGTTTGGCTCACCGATCAGGTGACCGACGAGCACGTGCTGGTAGTAGTCGGTCGCGCAGGCAGGGCGCCGCTCGGGGCCTCCCGGTGCAAACGGTGAGCCTTCCCGCGGTCGCCGGGCCTCCGCTGGGGCGCGGTCGGGTCCATGGGTAACGAGCGTTTTGCCGCCGACGTCGACTCGGAACAGGCCCTCCGGAGTGCGCTCGACCTGCTGCCCAAGGATCGAGAGGAGCTCATCATCCAAGCGGACTCGCTCGTGACCGCTCGCCGGCGCGCAGAATACGAGCACGAGGCCGGCGGCGAGCGGCGCGATCGGCGCTCGCCAACGCCCACGGATCGAGGAGGGGATCATCCGCATTGATCCGGGCGCGCTCGTTGAGCCCCGCCACCGCGCAGTAGGCCGGCTTCACGCGACGGTCGCTTCGCACCAGGCCCCAGCCGTCTTCGCTCGTTCCGGTTCCCTCGGTGTCGAAGAGGCGGTGGACGATCACGGCCTCGACCTGAGGCATCCGACGCGTCGCCGAATAGAGCGCCTCCGTCCGCTCGGCCTGCTCTGCTTCGGAGATCGCACCGTTGCCGGCGGTCGAGACCCCCATCTCGGTGATCCAGATCGGCATCTCCTCAAAGCCGTGCTTGAACGCGGTCGTCTTGAGCTCCGCCAGGTGATCCCCGACTCGTCCGATGTAGTCACGGCGCAGGAACGGCCGGAAGTACGGATGCGCGGACAGCGCGTCGAAATGGCCGACCGCGCCGGCGTCGAGCGCTCGCGTGAAGAACTCGGAGAAGTTCATCTGCTTCTCGTCGGTGTCCTTCACGGGCGCAAGCCCCGCGAAGAGGACAGGCATGTCTGGCCGGACGCTCTTCGTCGCTTCATAGCCGACCTTCAACAGCTCGGCGTAGTACTCCGGGTCCGGCGTACCCCTCCAAAACGGGATCAGGTTCGGTTCGTTGTAGATCTCCACCGCGACCGCACCCGGATAGCGCCGGATCGCCTCCCTCAGAAAGATCGCCATCTCGTCCAGGTGCGCCGCGTCCGGGGCCGACCCGCCGGCGTCCTCCGTGCAGTTCACCTGCGCCTGGTAGCTCCAGCACGGCGCGTCCTGGAGGCTCAGGAAGATGTCCACCCCCTGCGCCTGCGCCGCCTTGTAGAGGCGGTCGTAATACGACCAGTCCCACGATCCACCCGGATTGAGAAGGGCCTCGAGCAGATTGGACGGCTTGAACGTCGGCTGAACGACGTTCCACCCGAGCGGAAAGCGGATGGCCTCGGCTCCGGCGTCGCTCGCGAAGTCGACATCTGTGCTGCGCTCGGCCCAATCGTCGTTGAATCCGAAGATGACGTCGTGCGGCTCGCCGAGCTGCGCGGTCTCGGCCGCGAGCTCGCACGGGTCGATCCGCCAATTGCCGCGTGTGAGGCGGGCGTCCCCGGAGCAGCTGTAGCTCCACCCGTGGCTGGTCTTCTCTTGCGTCCAGCCGCAGGTCCAGGACCGGCGTGTGCGCCGGCACTTAGCCTGCGGCGTCGCTTCGGGCGTCCGTTGGTCCAGCTCGACGCGCAGGCCGTTCTGGACGGCGGCCGCGCTCGGCTCTGCGGCCGCCCTCGGCTCTGCGGCCGCCTGATCGGTCGCGACTCCGGCCCCTCCAACGATCGCACCGATCACGGCAACGCGTGTTGCTAGTCCCCGCATCCTGGCCCCCCTTTTCTCGGAGTCCTCGTCTACCCCGTTGGTCCTGCTGGCGCCGATTCGGCGTCGGTTCCACTATCCGCCTGTGGGGGCGGGCCGTAGATCGGCCGAGAGGTGGTTCCGGAGGTTGGTCAGCGGTCCGTAGTTACCCGCACTCACGCACTTTGTCGGGGAGCCAGAGAACACAACTGTCCGGCCCCTCTATTCGGTCCACTTCATCTGTCGTAGTCCAACTAAGTGAGAGTCCGAATGGAGGGACCTGATGGCAAGAAACACGGGTAAGCGCTACACGCCCGAGCAGATAGTCGGCATGCTCCGCCAGCACGAGAAGCTTTAGGCCCAGGGGCTGACGATCCCCCAGGCCTGCAAGCGGATCGTCGCCGACCAGGCGCTCGACATCTCGATGCTGAAGGACCTAAGCCAGGCGCGTGCTGCGGATCGAGCACTTCAGCACCGGGGCGGCCGCTGCTGGTAGAGCAGCCGATGCGAGAGGACGTGATCGAGCGTGTGGTCGACCTGATTGCGGCGTACGAGGCGGCGTTCCCGCCGGTGTTCTGCCCCACGCAGCCCGCGTGCGGAACGCCATCCAGAAGGGGCTCGACTCACTCAAAACCCGCATCCAGGCCCGCTGCGCCAACCCCCAGAGCGCTCCCGCGCTCAGCGCGGTCCGCGACATCGTCCGATGAGGCGCTTCGGCAACGGCTCGGCGCCCAGCACGATCTCAGCTTTGCCTGCCGCGAACAGATTTGGGAGCACGACTTTGAGGCACGCAGGCGTGGACTCGCGGCCCTAGGTAGCGAGCTAACTGCTTAGTCCAGCCTGTACGGCACCGTCGTCACGATCAGGTGGCGCTCGAACAGCAGCACGCGCTTGACGTAGAGCGCGGACTGGTTGTGGAGCAGGCGCGCCGGGCCGTGGACGCGGAGCTGGTGCATGACGACGGCGACCGCGGTCTCGCCGTCGGCGGTCAGCTCGGCGAAGTGGGCGCGGAGGGCGTCGCCGAGCTCGCGGTCGGGGGATTCGAGGAACTCGAGCTCCTCGGGGATTCCGTTGTCGCTCCACTTCTCCTGGATCCCTTCGACGTGCTCGTTGTCGAAGGCGACGTAGAGGGCGCGGGTGTCCTCGATCCCCAGCGCGCGGGCGTATCGGAGCGCGCGCATGCTGGCGGCGTGGACGTCGGAGACGAGGACGCGGCAGACGAGGCGCTTCGGCAGCGGCTCCGGCTCGCAGTCCTCGGGCTCGAGCCAGGGGGCGTCGGCGATCGCGATGCCGGGCTCGTCCAGCAAGCGGTGCTTCAGCCGCAACTTCGTCCCGAACTCCGAGCGGACCGACCGCTGGTCGATCGTCTCCGGGATGACGATGGTCGCGAGCTCTGTGCCGGCGCCACGCGGGATCTGGCGCACCTGATCGAAGATCCCGCTCTTGTGAGCCTCGGCGATCTCTCGCCGCGCTCTCGGTCCCCCCGATCCGCTCCGCGTACCACTCCGCGTAGCGGCGGGCCTCCTCCGACCCGGACTCGTAGACCGCGATCCGGTTCGCCGGCGGGTCGGCCGCCAGCTCCGCCTCCAGCCCGGCCTCGAGCCGCTCCCGCGCGACCAGGTAGTGCCGGCGGATCCAGAAGAGCCACGCCATCAGGATCGGGATCAGCACCACCACCGCCCAGGCGCCCGAGGTGAACTTCGTGACCACCACGATCACCGTCACCAGCCCGGTGAGCGTCGCGCCCACCGCGTTGATCGCCATCCGGTGCCGCCAGCGGCCCTCCCGGTGGCGCAGCCAGTGGCGGATCATCCCGATCTGGGCCAGGGTGAACGCGACGAAGACCCCGAGCACGTACAGGTGGACGAGCTCGTTCGTGTTCGCCTTGAAGCCGATCAGCAGCGCGATCGCCAGCACCGCGAGCACGAGGATCCCGTTCGAGTAGGCGAGCCGGTTGCCGAGGTGGCGGAACTGGCGGGCGGCGAAGCCGTTGTCGGCGAGCGTCGCGAGCAGCCGCGGGAAGCCCTGGAACGAGGTGTTCGCCGCGAGCACGAGGATCGCGAACGTCACCCCCTGCACCAGGTAATAGATGAACCCGCTCCAGCTGTCGTCGGGGAAGACCGTTCGGGCGATCTGCGAGAGCACCGAGGCCGACCCGCTCGGCGCCGCCTCCAGGTGGACCGCGAGCCAGGAGACGCCGAGGAAGAGGAAGACCGCGATCGCCGCCAGGATGCCGAGCGTCTGCGCCGCGTTCTTCGCCTGCGGCTTCTTGAACGCGCCGACCCCGTTCGCGATCGCCTCGATCCCGGTCAGCGCGCTCGCGCCCGAGGAGAACGCCTTGAGGATCAGGAAGACCGTCAGCGCCTCGGTCCCCGGCGGGATCGGATCGGGAGTCGCCGCCTGCGGGCACCCGGAGATCGCGCACTCGCCGATCCCCGACAGGATCATCGCCCCCATCAGGAAGATGAACCCGTAGGCGGGGATCGCGAAGACCTTCCCCGACTCCTGCGCGCCGCGCAGGTTGAGCAGCGCGATCAGGACGACGAACCCGACCGCGATCTCGACCGTCGCCCCCTGCAGGCCCTCCGCCGCCGAGGTGATCGCGAGCACGCCGGCCGACACCGAGACCGCCACCGTCAGCACGTAGTCGATCAAGAGCGCCGAGGCCGTCAGCACCCCCGCGAAGTCGCCCAGGTTCTCCTTCGCGACGATGAACGACCCGCCGCTCGTCGAGTAGGCATGGACGATCTGCGCGTAGGAGGCGGCGACGATGACGAGCAGCGCCGCCACCGCGATCGCGATCGGGAAGACCTCCGGCCGCGCGGTGAGCGAAGCGGCGATCAGGACGACGAGCGCCGACTCGGTCGCGTAGGCGACCGACGAGAGCGCGTCGGAGGCGAAGATCGGCAGCGCGAGGCGCTTCGAGAGCAGCGTCCCGCTCAGCTCACGGAGCGGGATCGGGCGGCCGACCAGGAGCCGTCGGAGGCGGGTTTCGGGGAGTTGGGTGGTGTCGGGTTGCCCGGCGACGGGCGGAATCTATGGCGTGGGGTGGGGATGTCTGCGGCAAACAGCGGATGTTGGACGCATGCGGCGTGCGTAACATCGCTTACGTGTCGGGTACGAGACGGACCTCGTGCATCAGATGGCTGCGGCCGGAACCGCATTCGCCTGCCTTGCCCTGGCCGCGCCCGCATCGGCGGGGATGAGCTTCAACAACGGCTAGCTCGTCGACTCCGGTAACCGGGAGATCGGGATGGCACTCGGCAACTTCACCGGCGACGCCTATCCCGATGTAATCACGGCGAATAAGCAACAACACCGCGAACCTCATGGTCAACCGCACCGACGACTGGTTCTTCCAGGCAGGAGGCTGGCCCAAGGCCATCTCCGGGTCAGGGGCAAGTGTCGTCGCCGGCGACTTCGACGCCAACGGGGATCTCGACGCCGCGTTCGTCGGGATATCGGTCGACAAACCCTGGACGTGTTTCTGGGCGACGGCACCGGCGGCGTGACCGCGACCGCGTCCTATCCAACCGGATGCGGCCCGTTCGATGTCGCGACCGGCCGACGTGGACGGCGATGACGGACCTCGACCTGGTCACCGCCAACCAGGCAAATACGGTCCCGACCTCGCCTCCCTCCGTCTCGGTCTACCTCGGCAACGGCGACGGGACGTTCACGTCGGTGGGCGACTACGCCACCGGCGGGAACGCCGCGATCACCAGGGGAGCTCGCGATCGGCGACGTGACCGGGGACGGGAAGAGGGACATCGTCGCCGTCAACCTCAATACGAACAAGGTCGTGATCCTCGTCGGCGACGGCAACGGCGCGTTCGCGCTCTCGCCGACGAGCTACGACACGACCAACGGGCCGCGCAAGGTCGTCCTCGGCGACTTCGACGAGAACGGCAGCCTCGACATCGCCACCGCTGACTCCGGCGACGGCGTCCCGGCCAATTCCCGCGAACCGGAACAACAAGACCACCGTCCTCCTGAACGACGGCAGCGGGAACTTCACGGCTGCCACGGGCTCGCCGTTCACCTCGGGGCCGAGCCAGTCGAGCCCGTTCGCGATCCGGACCGTGGACTTCGACGGCGACGGCCACCTCGACCTGGCAACGGTCAATCGCTTCAACTCCAGCCTGTCGGTCCTGCGCGGTGTCGGCGACGGTGGGTTCGAGACGACGATGAGGCTCGGCTATCCGGAATTCGACCCCCTGTCTCCGCCAGAGGCAACCGACCTCGTCGTCGGCGACACCAACCAGGACGGCAGGCCGGACCTGATCGGCAACGCGGCCGGATCCCCCGGCTTCCTGATCAGCTCCTTCCCGAACACGACCACCGTCGACGCGCCGACCGTGAGTGCCACCTCGCCCGCCTCTCCCTCCAACGACAGCTCACCGGAGGTGACCGGCACCGCCGGCGACAACGAGACGATCAGGCTCTACACGACGTCGAACTGCGATTCGGGCTCGCAAGTGGGAAGCGGGTCCGAGGACGCCTTCGAGTCCACCGGGATCACCGCAAACGTGCCCTCTAAACACGACGAAGCACCATCTACGCCCAGGCGACGAACGCCGCCGGCTGGGGGACCTCGGGGTGCTCGTCGACCTCGGTCTCCTACACCCACGACT